>NZ_JAPNOA010000028.1 GCF_026626885.1 Parathalassolituus penaei | reverse complement strand
TCGTCAGTCACAGGCTCTTGCAGCAGCAACTCGCTGTTGTCGGCTGGCAGGTCGTAGACCAGCTCATCGGCGATCAGGTCAGACGGCTGCTGTTCCAGAACCATTGCTTCTTCAACAAGCAGTTCTTGAGTCAGTATGCCGACAGGAAGATCATGCTCAGGCTCGTCGGATACCAGCTCAATCTGCTCCGGTTCCTGAACGATTGCTTCGTTGGTGATAACAGGTTCAGTATCAGGAAAATGTATAGCATCAAAAGTCTGCACATCGACCTGGGAATCAGCAGCATCTGTTTGCCCATCAGCCTGCTCATCCAACAAACGCTGAATGTCTGCATCAATTGTACTGGCAGGAGTTGCTACGGGTTCAGTTGAGCCCAATACAGGCGTGTCATAAACCGATATGGTCCAGTCAGATGTCTGATTATTCTCGGTAAGCGCATCAGGCCCGATAGAATCAGCCTCGTCAGCAATACGATCGTCGTCGGCATCCAACAGACCCAGCAGTGCAGCATGAGCACCATCGTCGGTACTGTCATCCAGAATGGCATTCAGTACGTCCAGGCCGTCCTCTTCGGAGATAGCCGGAGCTGGAACTTTCAGCAGATTTTCAACAGATAACTGATTGGCAACCGCACGAATCGCCTCAAGAACTTCCGGGACTTCAAGTACCTGGCCAGCTGCCAGACAGTCCATCATGTTCAACAGTTCTTCCTGGCCATTCAAGGCCAGACTCAGCCATTCCGGACGCGGCGATAGGCCAGACGACAATATCTCACGATAGAACTCATACAGAGCACTACACAACTCAGCAATACGAGGTTGTTCCGCTTGCTCCGCACCACCGGCCACAGCTACCAGATCAGAACATAAAGTAGACAATACAGTGTCATCGCCCATTTCTTGCCAGCGACGGATCAGCTGTTCGGCATCCAGCAAAGAATCCATTCCCTGCTCGAGAAACTGGGCAATAGCCTGTGGATTCGGAACGTTATCGGCACGGTCCGCTTCTTCCATAATAGGAAGAAGAAGAGTTCGCTCAATCTGTTCAATACGGCGTAGATAGGTCTGATTACCGCTAATCATGCCACTGTGCAAACGTACTTTGTCACGCAGCGCAGAACCAATCATCGCGGCACCGTCACGAACCAGCTCTGTCAGGTCACGGCTGTTACCAACCTGATACGCACGAAACTCCTTGATTAATCGCTCCAATGGAGAAGCCAGGTTGGCTATTGCAGAAATGCCCGCCATATGGGCGCTGCCTTTCAGAGTATGCAGGGCGCGCTGCACCTGATCCCCCAGCGGGTTTTCATAGTTGGCAGCCGCAGACTCGGCAACAAAGCGATTAACTACGTCGAGATGCCCATTGGCTTCCTGGACAAATACGTCGATCAGGGCCAGATCGTCGTCAGACTCTTCCGTTCCAAGAACCTGTTCAACAACCGGCTGAGACAGAGCCTCTGGCCCCACCACGATTTCAGGCTCAGATACAGATGTATCAACAACAATGGCTTCCGCCAATGGCAATTCCGCGGCAGCCTCAGTCGTATCAACAGAAACGACAGAAGTATCAGTATCTGACGATCCTTCGTACTGAGCTGTCCGATCGTCCTCTTCGGCATCACCGCTGCCATCGGGCCGCGTTGATGCTGTAGCTGATTCACGACCATGCGCTGTAACCGGTGCATCTGCCACCGGTACATCATCGACCTTGAGGTATTGCTCAAGAGCAGGAACCGGCTTACCGGCGGCAATGGTAAACGCGTAATCCATAAGAGGCTGAGTATTTATGGATGTACCACGACGGCATCGGAAATCATCAATCAACAGCGGCAGATTTTCGAGAACGTGCTGAACGATATCCATCATGTTGTCAGAAACATTGATGGTTTTATCGATCACACGGTTGAACATATTTTCAATGGACCAGGCCAGTTCACCAATCACCATCGCCTGTACCATGCGACCACTACCTTTAAGAGTGTGGAATGCACGACGCACGGTGGTCATGGCTTCATTGTTCTGCGGATTAGCGCGGAACTGTGGCCAGTATTCATCAAGAGTTGCTGTTACTTCTTCGGCTTCTTCCAGGAAAATCTCGATGATTTCATCATCAATCAGATCACTGTCTTCTGGTTCGGCAACCGAAGGAGCTTTCACCATGTCGTAAGCTGGTGCTGCAGAACGCACTGGCGCAGCAACCGGAGCTGGAACCACAACTGCTGGTTCTTCAGCCACCACAACCGGTTCTTCAGCAACCACCACAACCGGTTCTTCAGCAACCACAACAGCTGGCTCTTCAGCAACTACAACAGCAGGTTCTTCAGCAACCACAACAGCTGGCTCTTCAGCAACCACAACCGGCTCTTCAGCAACCACAACCGGTTCGTCAGCAACCACAACCGGTTCGTCAGCAACCACAACAGCTGGTTCTTCAGCAACCACAACAGCTGGTTCTTCAGCAACCACAACAGCTGGTTCTTCAGCAACCACAACAGTTGGCTCTTCAGCAACCACAACAGTTGGCTCTTCAGCAACCACTACCGGTTTTGGTGCGGCAACAGGCGTTTGAGCTACCGTTGGCTTTTCTGCAGGCGCAGTTTCGACAGCAGGAGCAACGGGCTCCGGTTTAGGCAACTGAACGCCTGGCAAACGTGCCAGAGCCCCGTTGGCACGGCTCAGAATATCTTCACCGGCATTGTGCGGATTTTCAGAGTAACGCTCGAGATAATACTCAACACCCGACAAGACGTCGGCGAAGTTATCCAACGTCGTCCAGTCGATACGAGTACCGTTCTGGATAATATCTTCAACAAACGGTGCGGCATGGCGCAATACAAAACTCACTGAGTCCAGCGGTACCATCCCCAGCGAACCAGCGATCGACCGCAACAGCTGGGGAACAGAGCGTAGCTCGCTGGCATCCCACTGATTGGCAACGTAAGCAATAATGGCGTCTTTTACCTGCTCCAACGCATTGCGTGATTCACGAAGAACTGCTTTTTGTTCTTCGGTAAGGGAGCCAGCTGCTACACGCAGATCCAGCTGCCCCTCACGAATCATATTGGCCAGCGTGGCTTCAACGTATAACAAAGCACCAGCGATATCCTGTAACTGCTGATCATGGCTGTTACCAGATGCGATCATGCTATTCAAGGTATTCAGCTGCTCTTGAATAACATCACGGGGCATACCCAAGCCCAACATGGCCATGGTGTCGCAGACCTGTTTGGCAGACGGTTGCGCTTCCTGCAAAAGTACGGCACGAGAGCCGGTATCACGTACGGCCAGGTCAAGTTTATCCTTGATGGCGGTAATTTCTTCAATCAGCGCCGATAGCACCTGACTGATGGTGGCACGGTCAGGACCCGCCAGGGCATCACGCTCTTTCTGAATTTCTGCTTCGCTAGGCAGAGCATTCTCCAGAGCAAAGGCTTCCTGCACGGCACGAATCGCCGGTCCATTAACCTTGGTACGGGCCACAAAAAACAGCAGGTTCTTGACCAGTTCATCCTGGGCTGGCTGATTCAGCTGATCAGCACCTTCCAGAATCAGGGCTTTCAACATCAGGTCGATATCACGCAGATGTTGCTTGGCGCTGCCAGGAATGGATTTTTGACCAACCAGCCATTCGGCAAATGCCATGGCTGGCTGCCAGATAACACCGTTTGGAGTGTGGCCAAGAGTCGTGTGCAGACGTTCGAATACCTTGCGCAGATAATCCTTCGCAGCCGCAGCATCTTTCCCCTGAAACAGTTGTAAGGTAGCCGTCTGGAACATCTGACGGACCTTGCGGATCCACTGCTGGAACTCTTCTGTGCGGAAACGTTTGAGCTGATCGCTGCGCAATACGGCACGACGCACCATGCGTGGGCTGAACAGTGCTGTTTCCGACAGCAGTGCTTCGCCACGCACGGAACGCAGCTCGTTCAGGATTGGCAGCAGTACAATCGGTAGGTCACGGCGACCAACCTTGACGTGATCAAGGTAGTGCGGGAGCTGGATAATCGCCTGCATCAATACCTGCAGACCGTCATGTTCGCTGGCGAGACTACTCTCAGAGAGGCCTTCGGCAACCGCTTCCATTTCTTCGGCCAACAGGGCAGCACCGTAGAACTCGACCATTTGCAGAGTGCCACGGACCTGGTGGAGGTAACTGAAGCAGAACTTCAGCCGACTCTTGTCCTGAGGATTCTCTCCATAAGCCTCCAGAGATTGCTGGGCTTGCTGGAGCGTTTCCTGAATTTCCCCTTTCACCCATTCCAGGGCGATGTAGTCCTGACTCATCGCCTTTCGGTCTCCCTGTTAGTATTGGTTTGCTTGCGAACAAAAGCGGTTACCTTACCGCCACCGACCGACTCCAGTAATGGATTACGCCAGTCGACTATTTCTCCGAGTCCAATCACCAGAATTCCACCCGGTACCAGCCGTTCGGCCAATTCATTCAATATCTCGCGACGACGCCAGCGACGGAAATAAATCAGCACATTCTGGCAATATATAATGTGTTGTGACTGCAGAGGAAATGCTTTTAAGTCCAGCAGATTTACCTGGGTAAAACAGCAACGCTGACGAATGATGTCACTGACCTGCAGTTTTTTGCCGTGCTCCGCATGCAACATGGCATCGGTCCGGAACTCCTGCGGGAACCATTTGATGGCAGTTTCTGGATAACTGGCCGACTTGGCCTTGCGCAATGCAAAGGTCGATATGTCTGTTCCAGTAACTGCATATTTGATGTGAAATGGAGTCAGTTGACGATCTGCCAGCATGGCCAGACTGTAAGCCTCTTCACCAGTCGAGCAACCCACACTCCAGATTTCCAAAGGATTTTTATCCGACAATTGCGAGCGCTGATTGCATATGAAATTTTCTACAAATGCAAACGCATCCGGATCGCGAAAGAACCGGGTTTCCTGAACGGTCAACCGATCAACCAAAGTGTTCCATTCTATGGCACCTGCCGGGCCATCAACTACCCGATTGTAATATTCGGAATAGTCAGTAACCCCGACTTCACGCATCCGGATACCCAGACTGGTTTGCAGAAACGTCCGGCGTTGCTCTGGCATACACATGCCAGTGCGCTCTTCCAGGAGTGCCTGCCAGCGACTGAACTGCTCGTTATCCAGTGCGGATAACGAGCTGATTGCGGGCCGAATCGGATGATTCATACAGAGACTCTATAGCTGTCAGATACTCCACTATCAGAGAACCTGATGTTGCTCCAGCTCTGATTCCGGCAGTTTGAAGCCCGCCACGGATTCACGCAGTTTGTTGGCCATTTCCGCGAGGTTACCAATCGACTTCGCTGTAGCAGTAGTACCTGCAGATGTCTGCGAGGTAATTTCCTGAATAACGTTCATCGTGTTGGAAATATGACCAGCTGAAGAAGCTTGCTGGCGAGCAGCGTTGGAAATGTTCTGAATCAGTTCGGCAAGGTTCTTCGATACGTTTTCAATTTCTTCCAGAGCCACACCGGCGTCCTGCGCCAGACGAGCACCACGTACCACCTCGGTGGTCGTTTGTTCCATCGAGATTACTGCTTCGTTGGTGTCGTTCTGAATCGTTTTAACCAGCGCTTCGATCTGCTTGGTTGCAGCGGCTGAACGTTCTGCCAGACGCTGTACCTCGTCCGCTACCACCGCGAAGCCTCGACCGGCGTCACCCGCCATGGATGCCTGAATCGCAGCGTTAAGAGACAGAATGTTGGTCTGGTCAGCAATGTCCGTAATCAGGGAGATGATGTCACCGATCTCCTGTGAGGATTCACCCAGACGCTTGATACGTTTGGAGGTTTCCTGAATCTGCTCACGGATGTTATCCATGCCGTTGATGGTCGCCTGTACCACTTCGGCACCCTTGTTGGCGATGGCTACCGAACGTTCCGCTACCGCGGAGGATTCCGAAGCGTTCGCGGATACCTGGTCAATGGAGACCGCCATTTCGTTGATCGCAGCAGAAGCACCGGCAATTTCTTGCGCCTGGTGTTCAGAAGCTTCGGCAAGGTGCATCGCAGTGGCCTGGGTTTCCTGGGCCGCGGACGATACCTGTACTGCCGTTTCGTTAATCGCCGATACCAGAGATCGCATCTGGTCAATCGCGTAGTTGATAGAGTCCGCAATCGCGCCCGTGAAGTCTTCGGTTACCGTTGCAGAAGCGGTCAGGTCACCATCCGCGAGGTCAGCGATTTCGTCCAGCAGACGCAGAATAGCCATCTGGTTTTGTTGGTTCTGGGATTCAGTGTGGGCCAGGTCGCGACGAGTAGATTTGTGGTTGGTGTAACCCAGACCAGCCAGCAGCAACACAGCCAAGAGTGCGGAGGCGTACTGGATTGCACGCAGAACGTCACGAGCACCGGATTCCTGAATAATGCTTTCAGACAGTTTGGAAGTCTGGGTCAGCAACACTCGGGAGTTTACGAAGATGGAGTCAGATGCTTCACGTACCTGGAACAGTTCTGGAGAGGTTTCGAGAATTTCGTCTACAGAGCCGGATACGAATTCAAACAGTTCGGATACTTCGGTCAGAGCAGCAACCGCTTCATCATCGGTTACTTTCTGAATGTTCATTGCCTGGTTGCCTTGCAGCATACCGTTCAGCACACGACCGAACAGGGAGGCGTCACGACCGAATGCGTCAGCGGCCATTACCGCGTCCTCACCACCGGTCAGTACCTTACCAACGGAGCGTACAATACGTTCTGCCAACCATGACTGACGTTGTGCAACTACAACCTGATCTGCAGTAGCACCGTTATCCAGCAGAATTTCCACGATTTCATCGTATTCAACCTGCAGCTGAGGAATGGTTTCAGACAGGGTTGCTGCTACTTCGTGCAGCGACAGGATCACGTCCTGGGAGCGAACGATCTGGTCTACGTTTTGCTTAACGCCATCCCACACCTGAGCAACATTGGTCATGGATGCCATTTCGGCAGGTTCCAGACCTGTTTCCGGATCGCCGTTTACCAGTAAATTCCAGCGTTCGTCGAAACGCTCACGAGCAGTACGCAGCTGGGCAAATGCTTCCTTGTTACCGGAAGCCGCTTCTACCGCGTTCGTTGCAATTTCCTGAGACAGAACCCGCAATTCACCCGCGTGCTCAACGTACTGCTCGTCACGCTCCTGAAGGCTGTTAACGTAAAACGTCAAACCAAGGAACAGGCCGAACGAGCACACCAGCAAAACGACCAGTACACCGTTGATCCCATTTTTAAAAACCGTCGAAACGGAGTTACCTGCTTTCGCATTCATGCCCTTGTCTCCAACTCACTGCATGCCTTGGACGGCGTTTCCTTATTTGTCGTTACGCCACAGATCCGGCTAAACCGCAATCTGTAAAAACTCTGGGGATTGCACCAACTCGTCGATACGAAACACACCCCACAGCCGGTCAGAGCGGCGGAAGCCAACACTGACATACGGAGCCAATGCAGATTCTGCATTTTCTACAGCCTGCATGGTGTCGACCGGAAATTGCTGCATACCAAGAACGGCATCTACCAGCAAACCGGTCAGAAAATCACCCTGTTCTACTACCAGCACTCGCCGGGAACGCCAACTGGCCTTGGAAACCAGCCCCAGCATGCCAGCGAGGTCCATCACTGGGACCAGACGGCCACGAATGTTGGCTACACCCAACACCCAGTTGCGTACGCCTGGAACCTTGGTAACACGTGGGGGTTGCAGAATTTCGGCGACCTGGCCCATGTCGGCCAGATATTCCTTGCCACCTAACTGAAAGCCTACTCCCCGCCAATAGGTAACTGCTTCGATCTGCTGTGGCAGGTCAGTGGCGTTACGACGGCTGCGCGCCGCGATATCGGAAAGGAGTTCAAAAGGCTTCATGACTTACCTGGACATTACCGAGTTGATTTCAGACAACAGGATTGCTTCCGAAACCGGCTTGACCAGATAACCACTGGCACCCTGACGTTTGCCCCATACACGGTCAGTTTCCTGATCCTTGGTGGTCACAATAACAACCGGAATATTTTCAGTTTCCGGATCTTTGGTCAGCTGGCGGGTTGCCTGAAAGCCATTGAGGCCAGGCATAACAATGTCCATCAGCACAACATCCGGCTTTTCCTGACGCGCCAGTGCGACACCATCAGCGCCGTTTTCTGCGGTCAGCACTACGTGTCCGTTTTTCTCCAACATACTGCGAAACACTTCGGTTTCGGTTGGAGAATCGTCTACTACCAGAATGCGAGCCATGATTTACCCCTTGATAATGCTTCGCGTACTACGATTTCAGGACTTGACGTACTGTCGGATAGAGCCGAGCAGTTCATCCTTGCTGAAAGGCTTGGTGAGATACTCATCTGAACCAACGATACGGCCTTTGGCTTTGTCGAACAGACCATCTTTGCTGGAAAGCATGATGACAGGAGTAGACTTGAATCGTGAATTATTCTTGATAAGTGCACAAGTCTGATAACCATCCAGGCGAGGCATCATGATATCGACAAAAATAATATTAGGATTGGTATCTGCAATCTTGGCCAGGGCATCAAAACCGTCAGTGGCCGTAATAACTTCACAGCCGACCTTTTGTAACAGGGTTTCGGCCGTGCGACGAATTGTTTTACTGTCGTCGATGACCATCACTTTAATATTCTGAAAATTGTCGTCCATAGAAGGGCCTTAACCATCCAATCTGAGTTTGCTGTTCGGGCCTAGACCGCAAGCTGGTGAGACTACGGTGCACTTTTGTATCACACATTATCAAAGCAGGCTAGGACGATAATCTTGCAAATCTGTTTCATTGACGCAACCGGGCATAATGTAGAATGTGATGCTCGCCCATCCTAATTCCGGAGCAGTAAATGGCCATCAAACTCGGGGTCGTCATGGACCCGATTACTGACATAAACTTCAAGAAGGACACCACTCTGGCGTTATTAAACGCGGCACAACAGCAGGGGTGTGAGCTTTTTTATATGGAACAGAAGGACCTGTATATCCGTGAAGGAAAAGCCATGGCGCAAATGGCGACATTGCAGGTTTTCATGGATCCTGAGCACTGGTTCGAAATGGGTTCCGAAGAGTCCCGACCACTGGCCGACCTCGACATCATCCTAATGCGCAAGGATCCTCCGTTCGATAGCGAGTTTGTTTACAGCACCTATATTCTGGAACTGGCCCAGGAAGCCGGCGTTCTGGTTGCCAATCACCCTCGCAGTCTGCGTGACTGCAACGAAAAGGTGTTTGCCACCCGCTTCCCGCATCTGATGACACCAACTCTGGTAACCCGCCGAGCCGATTTGCTGAAGGCATTCCACCGCGAACACGGAGATGTCATCTTCAAACCCCTGGATGGTATGGGTGGTTCATCGATCTTCCGCCTGAAGCAGGACGATCCGAACGTCAGTGTCATTATCGAAACCCTGACCGCTCACGGCGATCAGCAGATCATGGCACAGAAATATATCCCGGAGATTACAAACGGCGACAAACGCATCCTGATGATCAACGGTGAGCCGGTGCCTTATTGTCTGGCGCGCATCCCGGCTTCCGGTGAAACCCGAGGCAACCTGGCCGCCGGTGGCCGTGGTGAAACCCGCCCACTCACCGATGCTGATCGTCGCATTGCCGAAGAGGTTGGTCCTGAGCTGCGTGCCCGTGGCCTCTACTTTGTGGGTCTTGATGTGATTGGTGATCGTCTCACGGAAATCAACGTCACCAGCCCGACCTGTGTGCGTGAAATCACCCGCGACAGTGGCATTGATGTAGCAGCCCAATTCATCAGTACTTTGTTACAAATGCGAACCTGATCAGGGTCTGCCGGGCTGGCGGTGGACAAACTGGCCGGATCAGCGCAGACTTGCGCAGTTCCGGCTTGACCACGGACAGCCACCCGAAACAGCAGATACAGATATAGAGATGAGCGCAGTAGCCGTAGTCAACAGTTCGGACCGTTTCACCTTCGCAGTTTTCCTGGCTCTGCTGGTTCACGCGGTGATTCTGCTGGGAGTAACCTTTGCGCCAAACGACCGCAACAAGGTTTCCACGACTCTCGAAGTCACTCTGGCCAGTTATAAACAGAACAAGGCTCCCGACGAAGCCGATTTTCTGGCCCAGTCCAACCAGCAAGGCAGTGGCACTGAAGACCAGGCCAAAATGCTGACCACGGACGTCAAGGCCCCATTCCACAGCAACGACATCAATCCTGCGTCGCCGCAGGAGCGTCCGTTGACGGCACCCAAACCAAAGCCGACTGAACGTCGTGAAGTCACCACGGTTGCACAAGCCCGCACTACCGCCCATGTCACGGCAGCCCCGGACAAGACTCCTGATGTGCCCGTTGAAGAAGGCCCGAAACAGCCATTACTCGAACGCAGCCTCGAAATGGCCAGTCTGGAGGCAAAACTCGATTCTCTGCGCCAGAATTATGCCAAGCGTCCTCGCGTCCAACGCCTGACTGCGGCCTCCACCATGAGTGCCAGTGACGCTTATTACGTCAATAACTGGCGCGACAAGATCGAGAAAATGGGCACCCTGAATTATCCGAAAGAAGCTGAAAACTGCTTCAACGATTGCCGTCTGCGGGTTCTGGTTTCGATCAACCCGAATGGCACCATCAACGATTTGCAGATTCTGGAATCGTCGGGCCGTAAGGTTCTGGATGATGCCGCCCTGCGAATTGTTCGTATGGCTGCCCCTTTTGCTCCGTTTACTGAAGAAATGCGCGCCACCACCGACATTCTTGAAATTATTCGTACCTGGCAGTTCAAAGGTAACCGCTACTTGTCGGAAGGCAACTGATGGAACATCTGCACAGCCTGCGCAATCACCTGCTGATTGCCATGCCGCAACTGCGTGACTCCTGGTTCGAAGGAACCGTCACCTATCTGTGTGAACATAATGAAGAAGGTGCCATGGGCCTGGTGCTCAACCGTGACCTGCCGGTAACCTTCGAAGAAGTCTGTGAACAGCTTGATATTCCATTGCTGTCCGGTGTTAATCCGGCCGTGATGAATGGTGGCCCGGTCAGTCCCGAACAGGGTTTTATCCTGCATCAGGAACAGGGCATCTGGGGCTCGACCCTGAGCGTGAATGAACAGGTTCATCTGTCTTCGTCGCGCGACATTCTGGCGGCCATTGCGGCTGCCAACGGTCCTCGTCACTATCGGCTGGCACTTGGCTATGCTGGCTGGTCAGGCGGCCAGCTGGATCGTGAAATCCTCGAAAACTCCTGGCTTACGGTACCGGCGGATACTGAACTGCTGTTTAATACGCCGCCAGAGCAACTGTACAAGGCCGCTCTGGCGCGTCTTGGCATCAGCTCCAGCGCCCTTAACAGCTTCAGTGGACACGCCTGATGAGCCATATTCCTGATCGTATTCTCAGTCTGATGGCCTTCGATTTCGGCACCAAACGCATTGGTGTTGCGGTAGGTCAGCGCATTTCTGGCAGCAGCCGTGAATTATCACCGCTCAAGGCCAAAGACGGCGTTCCCGACTGGGATGTGCTCGACAAGCTGGTTGCAGAATGGAAACCCGATGCCTTTGTGGTGGGGTTGCCGCTCAACATGGATGGAACCAGCAGTGAGATGAGCCTGCGTGCTGCCAAGTTTGCTCGCAAACTGGAAGGCCGCTTGCACAAACCTTCTTACACCCATGACGAACGTCTGAGCAGCTATGAAGCCAAAGGCATCGTGATGGCCAACAGCAACGAGCGGGACTTTGGTCGCCATTCTGTCGATGGGCTGGCGGCCCGGCTGATTCTGGAAAGCTGGATGGAAGCCCATCCGCGCCAGACCGAAGCCAGTGGTTCTGCACCGCAGGGAGAGTAACCGAATGACACTGCCGGACATGAATCAGGTCTGCGAGCAACTGGCGCAGCAGCTGAAATCCTATCTGTCTGATCGCAATATCAGCGCCCCTGTAATGGTCGGAATCCGCACCGGTGGTGTCTGGGTTGCCGAACACCTGCACAAACGTCTGGAACTCACCGACCCGCTGGGCTCGGTGGATATCAGCTTTTACCGCGACGACTTCACCCGCAGTGGCCTGCATCCACAAGCAGCGTCTTCCGACCTGCCTGACAGTATCGAAGGCCGCGACGTGATTCTCGTCGACGACGTCATCATGAGCGGCCGTACCGTACGGGCTGCCATGAACGAACTCTTTGATTACGGCCGACCGGCATCTGTCACTCTGGTGGCTCTGGTCGATATCGGCCGCCGGGAACTGCCTCTCCAGCCTGACCTCTGTGGTCTGGTGCTGGATCTGGAACCCGGCCAACTGGTCAAACTCAGCGGTCCCGATCCGCTGGAACTGACCCTGCTCTGATTTTTTAACCCTGTGGCGATTCAAACGGCTATCAACGGCGACTTATGAACACAGATCCATGCCAGATCCAGCTGACCCCTGACGGCAAGCTGAAACACTTTCTGACCACCGAAGGACTCAGCAAGGAGCTGCTGACCGAAATTCTCGACACCGCCGATTCCTTTATCAGTACCCAGGAACGCGACGTCAAGAAAGTCCCTCTGCTGCGCGGCAAAACCGTGGTTAACCTGTTTTTTGAAAACAGTACCCGTACCCGTTCAACATTCGAGCTGGCAGCCAAGCGTCTGTCCGCCGACATTCTGAATCTGGATATTTCCAAGTCCGCAACCGCCAAGGGTGAAACCCTGATGGATACCTTGTGGAACCTGGAAGCCATGTACAGCGACATGTTTGTGGTGCGCCACGCCGATTCCGGCGCAGCCCACTTCATCGCCAGCCAGGTGACCCCGAACGTAGCCATCATCAACGCCGGTGACGGTCGCCACGCGCACCCGACCCAGGCCATGCTGGACATGCTGACGATCCGTCGTCACAAGGGCCAGATTGAAGGCAAGGTAGTGGCGATTGTGGGTGACATCCTGCACTCACGTGTTGCCCGCTCCCAGATCCACGCGCTCAAGACCCTCGGCGCCGCCGAAGTCCGCGTTGTTGGTCCCGCGACCCTGCTGCCACGTGATATCGAAGCACTGGGTGCCAAGGCCTATTACGACTTTAACCTGGCCCTGCGTGACTGCGACGTGATCATCATGTTGCGTCTGCAGAAAGAGCGTATGCAAAACGCCCTGCTGCCAAGTGAAAGCGAGTTCTACAAACTCTACGGCCTGAGCACCGAAAAACTGGCACTGGCCAAACCGGATGCCATCGTGATGCACCCGGGTCCGATTAACCGTGGTGTTGAAATCGAATCCGCGGTTGCCGACGGCCCACAATCCGTGATCCTCAATCAGGTGAGCAATGGTATTGCCGTACGTATGGCCGTGATGGCGATGGCCATGAGTGGCCAGCAATCCATGCAACAGCAAGCCCAGCAGGACAGCCAGGAGGAGGATCCGGTATGAAATATCTGCACATTCGTAACGCCCGCCTGCTCGATCCACAACAAGGGCTGGATGACGTTCTCGACCTTTATGTCGCTGAAGGCCAGATCCGTGCGATTGGCCAGAAGCCGGCCGGTGGCACCATCGAAGAAACCCTGGATGCCCAGGGCCAATGGCTGCTGCCAGGTCTGGTTGACCTCAGCACCTACCTGAACGAACCGGGTTATCTGCAAAAAGGCAGCATCCAGACTGAAACCCGCGCCGCCGCGTCGGCCGGTTTCAGCCACGTATGTGCCCAGCCACTGACCAAACCGGTGGCTGACAGCCCGGCAGTTATCCAGCTGATTCAGGAAAAAGCAGCAACCGCCGGTTATGCCCGCGTGCTGCCACTTGGCGCCCTGACCCAGGGTCTGGATGGCGACCAACTGGCCAACATGGTGAGCCTGCGTAATGCCGGTTGCCGTGCACTCAGTAACGCCCGCCAGCCGGTCAAGGACAGCTACGTTCTGCGTCGTCTGATGGAATACGCTGCGACCTACGACATCCTGCTGTTCCTGAGCGCGGACGACCGCGCCCTGTCAGCCAGCGGCGTCATGCACGAAGGTCCAACCGCCACCCGTCTGGGTCTGGCCGGTATTCCAGAAACCGCTGAAACCATCGCGCTGGCCCAGCTGCTGCTGCTGATCGAACAGACCGGTGTACGCGCCCATATCAGCCAGATCAGCTGCGCTCGCAGCCTCGAAATGCTGGCCGATGCACGCGCCCGTGGCCTGCGTGTAACCGCTGACGTTGCGCTGGCCAACCTGGTCTTCACCGCCCGTGAAGTGTCCGGTTTTGACAGCCGCTTCCACGTGCAGCCACCACTGCGCGGCGAGAAAGACCGTCAGGCCCTGCTGACTGCAGTGAACCGTGGTGAACTGGCGATCTGCTCCAACCACCAGCCGCACGAAATCTCGGCCAAAAAAGCACCGTTTGCAGACGCAGCGGCCGGCATGAGCATGTACGACTGCTTTATGCCTCTGCTGCTGGAACTGGTACGCAAGGGTGAACTGCATCTGCCTGCGGCTATAAGCGCCCTGTGCCACCAACCAGCCGCGGTGCTGGGTCTGGAACACGGTCTGGTACAAGGTCACCGCTTCAGTGCCACCCTGATTGATCCACAAGCCGTTGGCGGCAAGATCCTGTCCCGAGGCAGCAACCTGCCACTGGATCACAGCGAACTGGCAGGCCGCGTGGAAGCCACCTTCGTGGATGGCCGCATGGTCTACCGTCGTCAGCCTGGCTGATGTCCCTGGCCGGATTATCCCTCCCGGGATAATCCGGCATCCGGCAAACGGCGACACAGTTCCTATACTGGTGTCATGCCAATGCCAAACCTCCTTCCCGACAATCACCAGCTGCGCCAGTGGCAGGAAGACTTCCTGCGCCTGAATCAACAGCGACTGTCTCAGGCCAGCAGCCTGATGCCACCTCGACAGCAGCGTGTTCTGGAGCTGTTGCCATTACTGCTGCACGTCAATCACGCCCAATTGCCGGGCTTTGTAGACCGGGAAACCCCGGCCGGTATCGAACGCTATAACCCGCCACCTGCAGCCATCCGCGCCGCCCGTTCGTTATTGCCCAACAGCCCCAACCTCGACCGCCCATCGGAACAAACGCGAGAGGCCATCAGCGCCCTGTTCCTGATGGGCAGCCTTGGATCACTGGCCCAGAGCCGCAGCAGCGATCTCGATGTCTGGGTATGTCTGCAACAGGCCCTGCAACCCGAGCACCATCAACGCCTGCAGCGCAAATGCCAGCGTATCGAACAATGGGCCATAACCCAGGGCGTGGAGCTGCACCTGTTTGTGATGGATCTGGCGCAGTTCCGGCTCGGCCAACACAAGGACTCCGACGGCGAAGACTGCGGCAGCAGCCAGTACCTGCTGCTGCTGGATGAGTTTTACCGCAGCGCCCTGTGGCTGGCCGGACGCTGGCCACGGTGGTGGCTGGTGCCAGTGCATGAGGAACATCGTGGCAAGGAATACTGGGACGAGTTACTGAACGCCCACCTGACTCACCCCGACTACTGGCTCGATATTGGCGATCTGCCAGGTATTCCTGCCGATGAATTTATCGGCGCGGCCCTCTGGCAACTCAGCAAAAGCCTCAGCAGTCCCTACAAGTCGCTGCTGAAACTGGCGTTATGTCGCCACTATGCCGAGCAGTACCCCCAGATTCGCCCACTGGCGTGGGACCTCAAGGAACGTATCCAGAACCCCGGCAACGACCCTGATGCCGAATGGTATGAGTGTGATGCTTACGTTCTGATGGTTGAACGCATTACCGCGTCCCACCCTGCCAACGAACGTTACAACAACCTGCTGCGGCGGGCGTTTTATTACAAAACAGGCCTTCAGCTCAGCAACCAGCAACAGGATCAGAATGACTGGCGACGCCCGCATTTGCAGGCATTGATCCGTGCATGGCAATGGAGCGATGCCGACCTCACCGAGCTGGATTGCCGTGACCAGTGGTCGCCACAACGGGTGTTTCAGGAGCGTAATGAACTGGTGGCGGAAATGCTCGCTACGTACCGCCAGTTATCGTTATTCAGCCAACGCCATCAGCTGCAATTACACATCAATGCCACCGACCTGCGCCTGCTCGGCAACCGTCTGGCGGCGGCCTTTGATGCCCGGCCGGGCAAGATCACCCGTATCAATCCGGGTATCAGCCGCAACCTGCAGCAACCACAACTGACCTTGCTGCGTTATCCCGGTGTCTGGCAATTGGCCACCGGGCGCTGGAACAGCCCACCACCCGACCGCCAGATCATCAAACAGTCACCCAGCCTGGTCGAGTTACTGCTGTTCTGCCTGCATAACGAATTGTGGCAACGCGGCAGTAGTCTGCACACCGTGCCCAATGCGGACGCCATTACCCAGCCGGAACTACAACAACTGCTGTTGTGCCTGCGCCAACTGGTGCAACGTCACACCAGTGCTGGCGACTGGCAGGAATTACCACGTCTGCGCCATCTGCACCTGTTTCTGAACGTTGCCAGCGACCCTCTGGATCAATACAGCCGGGCAGGTCTGCAAAAACTCAGTGACCTCGACGATCCGCTGAATTTTTCAGCCAGCCACCACAATCTGGTCGCCAGCATCGACATGGTCAGTATCAACAGCTGGAACGAGTGGCACGTACAACGCCTTGAAGGGCCCAAAGCCCTCGCCGATGCCTTGCCAATGGTCATGGCTTCACTGGCCAACCGTCCGCGCCCAAGTCTGGAAGTGCACTGCTTTAACCCCAATCGCCCAGCCCGCATTCGCCAACGGGTGTTAGGTTTGCTGACCAGTATTCTTGGCCATCAACGCCGCCATGCCGGGCGTTTTGTATTTGCGCTGGGACAACACTGGTGGTGCCTGAATCCGCCAGCCGACAACCGCTCTCTGGAATCCCTGACCGACCCGGAGGCTGGCCAGTGCCAGCGTCTGGAATCCGAAGAAGACCTGTGGCCACGCCTGCAACAGCAACAGCGTCGCGGTTTTCATCCACCGGCATTTGATCGCTGGCTGGAAACCCGCTTGCCGGTCACTATCATTTGCCAGCACCTGAGCAGCCGCCACTGGCAACTGTTTTACCAACGCGAAGGCACCCTGCTGACGTTTTATCTGGCCGATGAATGTGGCTCGCTACTACGACAGTATGTTCGTTACGACGAACTGACCCACTGGTTGTTACCAACCCTGCGCTTTCTGATGCGCCTGCAGCAACGCTGGCCCCTGCTGCGCCAGACCAGTATCGACAGCCTGCGCCTGTTTGAATTGCGCTTCTCCGCCGATGGCTGGACCTGCCTGCCACGGCAATTACCGGACCTCGACAGCCGCAGCAGCCCGATTGAACTCACGGCCATTTTTGATCACGACCAGCAGCCAACCCTCTACTGTAATCATGAGGAATTCAGCATCTGGCAATATGGCCAGCAGTTGTACCCAGCGGTGGCGCAACGAGTGATCGGCCTGCGCAGCCAGCGCGAAACCTATCCCTGTTATCTCAGTGACGTACAACTGAATCACAGCGCCAGTTTGCTGGTGCTCTGGCAACACAAACAGCAGGTTGAACAACAGCTGGCAGAGGCCTTGCGCGGCAACCAGCATCCCCTTCTGCCAGGCCACTAAGGCTCTGTTAGCGATAGCGCAGACAGCACGACAAGGTAACCGTATAATGGCCAGCATTACGGAGATACCCTATATGTCACTGCGCCCCCTGTACCTGTTATTGATTGTGCTGGCAGCCACGGCGGGCACAGTTGCCTGTGGCCAGAAAGGCCCCCTGTATCTGCCCGACCAACCTGCTACGGAACCCCGGAAGTAAATGTCAGTATTCACATACCAGCAGGGCAGCCTGCACGCCGAACAAACCTCATTGGCCAGTCTGGCCGCACAGCATGGTACGCCGCTGTATGTCTACTCCCGTGCCGCTTTTGAAGCCCATTTCAAGGCTTATGACGAAGCGCTGGGCGAGTGGCCACACCAGGTCTGTTTTTCCGTCAAATCCAACTCCAACATCGCGGTATTGAACGTACTGGCGCGTCTGGGTGCCGGTTTTGACATCGTCAGCCAGGGGGAACTTGAACGGGTTCTGGCCGCCGGTGGTGAACCTTCCAAAGTGGTGTTCTCCGGTGTTGGCAAAATGGCTTCCGAAATGGTGCGCGCACTGGAAGTTGGTGTTGGCTGTTTCAACGTTGAATCCGAAGCCGAACTGGTGCGTCTGAGCGAAGTTGCCAGCAGCCTCGGCAAGGTGGCGAACATTTCCCTGCGTGTGAATCCGGACGTTGACGCCCAGACTCACCCGTACATTTCTACCGGCCTGAAAGACAACAAGTTCGGTATCGACATCCAGAAAGCGCCAGCCGTGTACGCCCTCGCGGCGACCCTGCCAGGCGTTAAAATTGTTGGTGTTGACTGCCACATCGGCAGCCAGCTGACCGATATTTCCCCGTTCCTGGATGCCCTCGACCGGGTCCTGATGCTGGTTGATGAGCTGGCAGCCCAAGGCATCGAGATTGAACACCTCGACCTCGGTGGTGGTTTGGGCGTTACCTATCGCGCCGAAACTCCGGCATCTCCGCAGCAATACATCGCGGCCATCAAGGAGCGTCTGGGCGAGCGTCGTTTCAAACTGATCTTTGAACCGGGCCGTTCTATCTCCGCCAATGCCGGTGTGTTCCTGACCCGCGTTGAATACCTGAAACTCAACGAACACAAGAACTTCGCCATCATCGACGGCGCCATGAACGACCTGATCCGCCCTGCGCTGTACTCAGCCTGGCAGGACATCAAACCGGTAAACGAACAATCGTCTGCGCCGGTGCGTCGTTATGATCTGGTTGGCCCAGTGTGTGAAACCGGTGACTTCCTCGGCAAGGATCGTGACCTCGCCATCGCCGAAGGTGATGTGCTGGCGGTGATGTCGGCCGGTGCCTACGGTTTTGTAATGGCTTCCAACTACAATACCCGTGGTCGTGCCGCTGAAATCATGGTTGATGGTGACCAGGCGTTTGTGGTGCGTGAACGTGAAACCCTGACCTCGCTGTTCCAGGGCGAGTCTGTACTGCCAGGCTGATTCTCATGCGTATCAAATTCAGCAAAATGCATGGCATCGGCAACGACTTTGTGGTGATCGACCTGGTCACCCAGACCGGTCGTGTACGTCCGGAACGGGTACGTGAACTGTCCGACCGTAACTTCGGCATCGGTTTCGACCAGCTGCTGATCGTCGAACGCCCGACCCGCCCGGATGTCGACTTCCGCTACCGCATTTTTAATGCCGACGGCAGCGAAGTGGAAAACTGCGGCAACGGTGCCCGTTGTTTCGCCCGTTTTGTCTACGACCAGAACCTCACCGGCAAGCGCGACATTCGGGTTGAAACCGCTGCAGGTATCATGGAGCTGCACCTGACCGACGATGGTCAGGTGACGGTCGACATGGGCAAGCCGGTTCTGACCCCATCTGCGATTCCGTTCCTGGCAGAAGAATTTCTGCCGGAGTACCGTCGTCCAATCAACGGTATCGGTGAAGTGCGCTTTGGTGCAGTATCCATGGGTAACCCGCACGCGGTGATCCGCGTTGAAAACGTCGACACGGCACCGGTGGAGAAATGGGGCCCGATTATCGAAGCCTGTGAATATTTCCCGCGCAAGGTTAACGTCGGATTCATGCAAATCGTGAACCCGCACCATATCCGTCTGCGCGTATTCGAACGTGGCAGTGGTGAAACCCTGGCTTGTGGTACCGGCGCCTGTGCGGCCGTGGTATCCGGTCAATTGCGTGGCTGGTTGCAACCTGGCGTCAAGGTATCCTTGCCCGGCGGCGACCTCACGATAAACTGGAGCGGTGATGCAGCCAACGTCCTGATGACAGGGCCAGCGGTCACCGTGTTCGAAGGACGTATCAACCTCTAACGGTCAGACAGGGTAGAAGATCAGCATGAGCCAGCAGCCAAGACTCACGGACGCCGACGTTGAACTGTATCTACAGGATCATCCTGAGTTTTTCATCGGCAAGGACGACCTGCTGGCGGACATGCGTATTCCCCACGAAACCGGCGCCGCCACCAGCCTGATCGAACGCCAGTTACAGGTGCATCGTGATCGGAATATCGAATTGCGCCAGCGCCTGTCAGATCTGCTGGAAAACGCCCGCCGCAACGACCAGCTGTTCAGCAAGACACGCCGCCTGATTCTGGCGCTGATTGGAGCTGACAGCTGGCTTGCCCTGCAAGCGGCCCTCGACGACAGCCTGCGTAATGACTTTGGCGTCGACAGCTGGGCCATGCTGCACTTCACTGAACGTAATATCGAACGACCACTGATTGGCATCCGCAGCCACGAACAACAACGCGCCGTTCTGCGTCTGTTCAAGGGCCATCGTGCCATCTGTGGGCAGCTCGACAACCGCGATATCGCTACTCTGCTCGGTCAGGACACCACCACCATGCGTTCCGTGGCATCGGCCCAGATCCGTGGTCAGGACAACTTTGGTGTACTGAGCCTCGGCAGCAGCAACCCTGGCCACTATCGCACCTCAATGGACACCCTTTTCCTCGATTACATCTGCGATGTACTCGCCTTGCGTCTGCAACAGACCCCGGTGGCTCGCTGATTCAACTCCGGAGCATACCTTGGCACTGAAACTCATCACCCTGGATCTTGATAACACCCTGTGGGAAACCGATCCGGTGATCCTGCGGGCGGAAAAAGCCAGCTTCGATTATCTGGTGCAATCTTGTCCGGCAGTGGCCGACCTCTACGACGCCGATTCTTTTAACCAGTACCGCAAGGATCTGGCCGAGTGTTATCCGTCACTGCGCCATCAGGTCAGCAAGCTGCGCCTCGAAACATTGCGCCGGGTCTGCCTGCAAATAGGCTGTGATCGCGATGAAGCCGCCCGCATTGCCGATGAAGCTTTTGCCGTGTTCTATGCCGAACGCAGCCGTCTCGATCTGTTTGAAGGGGCGCTGGAAGCCCTGCAGCTGATGAGTGACCAGTATCCGCTGATTGCCCTGACCAACGGCAACGCCAACACGGAACAGGCCGGTATCCGCCATTTGCTGGTCGAACACTTTAATGCGGAACAAACCGGCGCGGCCAAACCGGCACCCGATCTGTTTTTGGCCGCGTTACAACACGCGGGCGTGGAAGCTCACGAAGTACTGCACATCGGTGATCATCCTGAACAGGATATCGATGCCGCGCGCAAGCTGGGTATGCAAACCCTGTGGGTCAACGTGCTTGGCCAGTCCTGGCCTGACAACCAGCTGCCACCGCAGTGGCAACTGGATCACTGGCGAGACCTGCCTTCCCTGCTGTCCCGGCTGGTTGCCAGTCTGGAAACCCACGACTGACAACCCGGCCCAGCCGCCTCAGATAGGGCGACTACCATAATTGGATTGTGGTTTTTTCGGCGGGTCGGCCATCACGTTATCGTCGACCTGCTGAATCTGCCCTCCACGGGACAGGAACGCTTCGATATCACTCGCCAGCGATTCGCGTAACTTGCGATGCGCCGCGGTGGAGGTCAGCGTCTGCTCTGCAGCAGCAACCACGGCAGCATTTCGCTCTTCGCTGCCTTCGTCTTCTTCGCCCTCTTCAAGGACGGCTTCTTCGTCCGATTCAATCTCGTCATCCGGGGATTCAAATTCATCATCAGACATTGTGTTCACCTCTTCTTGCATCCCAAACGGGTCCTGTGCCAATACATATAGAACATACAGCGAATTCTGCCAGCCACCGGGGCGACCGGCGGCGCTACATTTTCCCGAAATGTCCTGACTGTCAATCCCCCCGAACCGGAATATTCTGACTATTCCGGCCCGTTGGATATTCAGCGATCAGCGGATGATCCGCTATCACCGGCAACACCGGTCAGTGCGGCTGCAGGTAAGTGTAGGACGACAGGCTTTCCGATAACTCATGACGGAACAGGCTCTTGTCTTCATCCGACAGATCGCTGGCCGCCACCATGCTGATCAGACCAGCCCGTATGTCGTCCGGCTCAAAATTCACGTAATCCAGCACCTTGGCGACGCTGTCGCCTTGCAGGATGTTACGCAGCACCGGGTTGCCGTCATCGTCGGCCACCACGTCGACCGAATCGGTATCCCCAAACAGGTTGTGAAGATCACCCAGGATTTCCTGATAGGCGCCGACCATAAAAAACGCCAGTACCTCCCCCTTGCTGACACTCGGCAGCGGCAGGCTGCTGCCGACCCCTTCGGCGTCGACATAAGCCTCGATACGACCATCAGAATCGCAGGTGATGTCTTGCAGAACGGCACGGTGACGCATGGTGTGGCCGTGACCATCAATCGGCAGAATTGGGAAAATCTGCTCGATACCCCAGATGTCGGGCAGCGACTGGAACAACGAGAAATTCACAAAGACCTTTTCGGCCAGACGTTCGTTGAGCTCGTCGATTAACGGCCGATGGGTACGGTTGGCCGGATTCAGATGCTGCAATAACAAACGGCTGGAACGGGCGTAGAGGGTTTCCATACGGGCACGCTGGGTCAGATTCAGCACCCCGGCACTGAAACCAGCCTGGGCGTCGGCCATCCAGTGCTGAACATCGTGATACAGCTCCACCAGCGCGCCAGAACTGCGAGTTTCCTTGAGGGCATCGTGGCTCAGATACATGCCCTTGAGGCAGGCCGGATCATCCTCATTGATGGGAATGATCACCCCTTCGTCCGGGCGTTCATGGTCGATGATTTCCGTCAGCAACACCGCATGATGGGCCGTCATGGCGCGGCCGGATTCACTGATGATATTGGGCTCTTCCGCACCGATTTCGTGGCAAATGTCTTTCATGGCCGCCACTACCTTGCGGGCGTATTCGTCCATGCTGTAGTTCATCGAGCAATAACTGCGTGAGTGGGTGCCTTCGTAGTCGACCCCCAGACCACCACCAACATCGACCCAGCGAACCTTGACGCCCAGATGGGTTAGTTCAGCGAAAATCCGGCTGCACTCACGCAGGCCGTGCTGGATATCGTGGATATTGGCGAGCTGCGAACCCAGATGAAAATGCAGCAGCTGCAGGGCATCGAGTTTGCCCAACTGCCGCAATGAATCGATGACTTTCAGAATCTGGAAAGCCGACAGGCCGAACTTGGATTTTTCACCACCGGTGTTCTGCCAGTTACCCTTGCCAACCGTAGCCAGACGGGCGCGGACACCCAGTCGCGGTGTTACCCCGAGGCGATCCGCTTCACGCAGGATCAACGGCAACTCCGACATTTTCTCGATCACCAGAAACACCTGATGACCCATTTTTTCACCCATCAGCGCCAGCCGGATAAAATGGGCGTCCTTGTAACCGTTGCAGACGATAGTGGCCTTGTGATCACGGGCCTGCGCCAGCACTGCAATCAGCTCCGGCTTGCTACCGGCTTCCAGACCAATACGCTCGATACCGGCCATTTGCTGGCCCCGCACAATCTGCTCCACCACGGGTTGCTGCTGGTTCACCTTGATCGGATACACCGGCGTAAACTGGCCGTGATAACTGAATTCACTGCGAGCCCGGGCAAAGGCTTCCACCAGCACCCCTACACGGTGATGCAAGATGCCGGGAAAACGCACTAACACCGGCAAACGCAAGCCATTGGCGCGAATCTGCCGCACCAGTCCGGTCAGTTCCAGACCACCATTCAACGAGGTATCCGGATGCACACACAGGTGTCCGCCATCGTTGATACGGACGTAACCTTCGCTCCAGAACGGCAGATTATAACGATCGGGATGGGAGTGACGTTTGGCAGTAGACATATGACCTCCTGGTCGGCGAATGGCTTGGCGCTCAACGACTCATGGGGTAAGGTTTGAGGCCGATTAACGCGGTGAGGTTCCTTCAGGAATGTATTTCAGGGTAACGGCATCACCTGCCCCGGTCAAAAACCGCTCCTGATCCTGCGCCAGCAACACAGCAGTACTCACCGACCGATTTACAGTTACGAGAATCAATATGACACAACCATTTGCAGAAGGCTGGTCCAGCGAAGTCATGCATGAGCATGGCTCCACATTTTCCCTGAAGGTGACCGCGAAACTGGACTCCGTGCAGAGCAAGTATCAGTTGATTGAAATCTACGATACCGAAACCTACGGCAAGCTGATGGTAATCGACGGCAGTAACATGGTTACTACCCGCGATAATTTCCTGTACCACGAAATGCTCGCCCACACCGCCCTGTTCACCCACCCGGATCCACGTCGTGTGCTGATTATTGGTGGTGGTGACTGCGGCACCCTGCGCGAAGTGCTGAAACACCCGACCGTCGAGAAAGTCTGGCAGATCGACATCGACGAGATGGTGACCCGCATGTCCGAAAAATACTTCCCGGAGCTGTGTGAATCCAACCACGACCCACGCGCCAACATCATGTTTGCCGACGGTATCCAGTGGATCAAGGACTGCGAAGCCGGCTCTCTGGACGTGATCATTGTTGACTGCACCGACCCGGTCGGCCCGGCCGTAGGCCTGTTCGCCGAAGACTTCTACCGTGACTGCCTGCGCGCCCTCGGCAGCAAAGGCCTGCTGATGCAGCAATCAGAGTCACCGCTGTACCACACCAACACCATCATCAAACAGATGCACATCGACCTGTCCAACGCCGGAGCCGGCAGCAGCCACACCGTGCCATTCCCGCAGCCGATCTACCCGACCGGATGGTGGAGTTGCACCATGGCCAGCCAGGACCTCGACGTCACCAGCTTCCGCATCGAAGACTCCGCTGAAAAACCATTCCGCACCGAGTACTACAACGCCGAAATCCACGCCGCCGCCCTCGCCGTACCAGAGTTCATGCGCCGCGCCCTCGGCATGGGAGACGACTGATCGGGTGTCTGGTGTCGGGTGTCGGGTGTCGGGTGTCTGAAGTCTGAAGTCGGGCGTCGGGCGTCGGGCGTCGGGCGTCGGGCGTCGGGCGTCGGGCGTCGGGCGTCGGGTGACCAGTATCAATTAACACAGATTTAGCCCAGCGCAGCTGGCCACCGTTAATTGCCCATCTGGGCGAGCCGGGATTCACCGCAACGGCCGACCCGGCCGGGGCATGGATGCCCCGCCAGACCCGTTGGCACAGGGACGTGCCATCGGGTCGGGGTCGAAACGCCGTTGTCGGGGGAATTCCGGAGACACGAGCCCAGCAGGGCTAAGCAGGGGGAGGCCCGCCCGGCCGGGGGGACAAGGTCCCCCAAGAGGGCAAACAGCCGAGCCAATTAACAAGCCGCGTCACCGCCAGACGCCAGATCCGATCGAGGCCCAGCCAGACTCCCCAAACGCCGCCCATAAAAAAACCGCCCGAAGGCGGTTCTTTCAAACAGCTGTACAGCAGTCCGGCGAATTAATCGCGACCAGCCATGTGCTTGATAGCTGCCAGCAGTTCGTCATCAGAGCAGCTCGCACAGGTACCACGTGGTGGCATGCTGTTGATACCGCTGATAGCGTTTTTCAGAGTAGCGTCCAGACCTTTTTCCAGACGGGCATCCCAGGCAGCCTTGTCACCAATCTTCGGAGCACCCAGCAGACCAGAACCGTGACAGGCGTTACAGGCACCGGCAACCACGTCAGCACCGGAACGTGGACCAGCAGAAGCGGCTACCGCGCCACCACACTCGGCACCCACACATACTTCACCTACCGGCTTGATACGCTCGGCAATTTTTTCGTCCGCAGTAGCGGCAAAGGCTTGAGCCGACAGCAGGGTAGCGGCTGCCAGGATCAGTGCTTGCAGTTGTTTCACAGGGTTGTCCTCTTGAATGCGAAAAAGGCACGAGTAAAAAAATCGCACGGATTATAGCGGTATTTGTCGGGGGTTTGAAATCAATGGCCATGACCACAAGCAAGAGACGATCGTATTAGTTCTGTCGAACAGCCGGAACGGCTCCTGGATTACTGGAAATATCGCTGCAAAATCAGATCGTAACGCCCACTATCCCGCAGCATTTGCAGCCCATGGTTAAAATCGTTGCGTAATGACAGATCCAGAAAGGCAACCCGGTAAGGGGATGGATCAAAGCGATAAAGGCTTACCAATTCCGGTATCGCACGTTTATCAAACTGGCGGCGCTGATATTGGCGCAAATAATAATGAAATATATTCTCATCCATAACCAGCAGATCAATACGCTCACTGACCAGCATTTCGACCTGGCTTTGCTGTAATGCCGTTTCGGTATAGCGGGTATTTTGCATAGCCATTTTCTCGAAATCGTCACCCAGAATGATCTTGGCCTGACGAAAAGCCAGCACCGAACAGCAGCCCATATCGGCAATGTTATGAATCACCCATTCCCGGTCAGCCCGCCCGTACACCGCGTTGGCGTATACCATGTGTACATCAGAAAAATAGAAATTCTCGTGCCCGATACCCGGCTGTAGCGGGAACGCAGCCTGAACACTGCCCGTTCCCAGGGTTGCTCCCAGCCGCCCGAACGGCACATACACCAGGTCGAGTTCGTGCCCGACCAGCGCCAGAGCTTCCCGCACCACATCCAGTTCGGCACCGGCATTGGATTCACTGATGATATAGGGCGGCAACGATTGCGCGGCCGCAATCCGCACCACATCGGCCAGCGAACTGGCATTCCACAACAGTAATAACAGCAAGAGAAATCGGGCAAACACGGCAGAATTCCCGTCAGTTCAACCTCAAAACCCTAGACCAGCCCCTCAGCGGCCGCCACCTGCACCGGCTTGCGTGCTATGTCCTTGCATTGACTCCGTCTGTCGTTACAGTAAGAACATCACGAATAAGGAAAACAGCCATCATGCCGACATCAGTTCGTTTGCCAGGCAAGGTTATGCCGCTGACGGTGCTTTGTGCCGCTCTGTTGCTCAGCGCCTGTACTCTCAAGGTTGCAGCACCGGAAAAACCGATCACGATCAACCTGAACGTCAAGATCGAACACGAAGTGCGGGTGAAGGTCGAAAAAGACCTCGATAACCTGTTTGAAGAAAAAGACGGCCTGTTCTGAGGAAACATCATGAAAGCATTGCTGATCGCTATTACTGCCCTGCTGGTATCTGTGGGTTGTCAGGCTCTCGATCTGGACCAGGCTCGTGAGCAGGGTCTGGTAGGTGAAAAACCCGATGGTTATGTTGGTCTGGTAGTGACCAGCAACAAGGAAGCCGCCGCTCTGGTGGTCACCATCAACCAGCAGCGCAAGCAGCACTACCAGGAAATTGCCAACAAGCAGAACACTGCACTGGGCAATATTGAACGCATTGCCGGTGAAAAGCTGGTCACCAAGGCGATGGGAGAAGGCATTTATTATCAGGACACCAGCGGCAGCTGGAACCGTAAGTAATCATCGCCATCTTATTGTTATTTCAAGGAAAACATGGATATGTCGACTATTATCACGCTGGTAGTGATTGCTGTTGTGGCAGTTTATCTGGTGTCTATCTACAACCAGCTGGTCAGCCTCAAGAACCGTTATGAAAACGGCTTCGCCCAGATCGAAGTCCAGCTGAAGCGTCGTTACGACCTGATTCCGAATCTGGTTGAAGTCGCCAAAAAATACATGGAACACGAGCGTACCACGCTCGAAGCCGTGATCGCGGCCCGTAACGAAGCCACCGCCGGACTCAAGGCCGCCGCCGCCAATCCGGGCGATGCCGCCGCCATGCAACAGCTGGCCAGTGCGGAAACCGCCCTCAGCGGTGCCATGAGCAAGTTCAGTGTGGTGATGGAAGCCTATCCGGATCTCAAGGCTAACCAGAACATGATGCAGGTGTCGGAAGAACTGACCAGCACCGAAAACCGCGTCGCTTTCGCCCGTCAGGCCTTTAACGATGCAGTAACCGCCTACAACAGTTACCGCCAGTCCTTCCCACCGGTACTGCTGGCGTCGGCGTTTGGCCACCCGACCAATGCCCGCCTGCTGGAATTCGCCGACAGCGCCCAGATCCAGCAAGCTCCCAAGGTTGCCTTCTGAACCCGGCCAGCTGACTGCGAGAGCCTGCTATGGATTTTTTCAATCACCAGGACGAGGCCCGTAAACGCACGGGCCGCCTGGTTCTGCTGTTTGGTCTGGCCGTTTTGGGGATTATTGTCCTGCTGAACCTGCTGGTTGCCGCCACTCTGTGGTTTACCAACCGCCATACGGTTGAAGGCTACCAGCGTTACGTATCGGCTTCGGGTAATCCGGGTGGTGGCATGCCCGCTGCGGCCGACCTGTGGGCACTGTTTAATCTGCAACAATGGCTGACCATTGCCGCCGCTGTGCTACTGGTGATTGGTCTGGTCAGCCTGTTCAAATGGGTCAGTCTGCGCAGTGGTGGGCGGGCGGTTGCCGAGTCACTGGGTGGCCGCCGTCTGACCCCGGACAGCACCAACCCGGATGAACGTCGCCTGCTCAACGTGGTGGAAGAAATGGCCATCGCCGCCGGTATGCCAGTGCCACCTGTATATGTGCTGCCGGATACCAGTATCAATGCCTTTGCTGCCGGTTATCAGCCGTCTGATGCCGTGATTGGTGTCACCCGCGGCTGTATGCAACAGCTCGACCGCGACCAGCTGCAAGGTGTGATCGCGCACGAATTCAGCCACATCCTCAATGGTGACATGCGCCTCAACATTCGCCTCATCGCCGCCCTCCACGGCATCCTGTTTATCGCCCTGATTGGCCGCATGCTGCTTGACGGCGGCAGCCGTGACCGCAAAAACGGCCAGCTGTTTATGCTGCTGGGTGTTGGCATGATGGTGCTGGGTTATATCGGCGTGTTTTTTGGGAATCTGATCAAGGCGGCGGTATCACGCCAGCGTGAATTTCTCGCCGATGCATCCGCCGTGCAGTTCACCCGTAATCCGGACAGTATTGCCGGTGCCCTCAAGGTGATCGGTTATGGGTCGGGTACACATATCAGCAGCCCGCAACGGGAAGAAACCGCCCACCTGTTTTTTGGCGAGGTGATGCGTTTCCGCTTCGACGGTTTCGCCACTCACCCACCACTGGAAGAACGTATTCGCCGCATTCAGCCCAACTGGGATGGACGTTTTCTGCCCCCCCGACCGATGGTGGAAAAACCGCAGGTGCCAGCAGCCAGACCGGCCGCTGATCGTCAGGCTGAAGCCTTGGCCATCACCGCCACTCTGGCGGGAGCCACCGTCAGCAACAGCACCTCGGTGGGCGGTTTGCCAGAAAAGCTGCACGAAATGGCACGCCAGACCAGCGAGGCGCGAGCACTGGTGCTGGTAATGCTGTTGTCGAAAGACAACAACACCGTACTGGAGCGTCAGCTCGACCTGATTCTGCGCAGCAATGATCAGCTGCTGTATCGTGACGTTTTGCGGTGTCTGCGCCAGCCTTTGGGGCTGACACCACGGATGCGCCTGTTGCTGGTAGAGCAGTCGATTCCGGCCCTGAAACAGATGTCATCAGACCAGTATCTGCAATTCCACCGTCTGGTGTTGCAACTGGCCAAGGCCGATGGCCATGTTGACCTGTTTGAGTGGTGCCTGTATCGCCTGCTGTTGCAGTATCTGGCACCCCATTTTGATCCGGTGATGCCGGTACAGGCGCGTTACAGCAAACCGGAACAGATTGCCGATGCTATCGCCTGTGTACTGTCGTGGCTGGCACATTACGGCCATGACAATACCGTCGACGGTTTGTCGGCTGCCGAAAAAGCCTTCAAGAGTGCGCTGCCCAACGGCGCGTTCGGGCCGCTGGGGCTGGAGCTACAACCACGCACAGAAGACCTGCAATCCCTCAACAAGGCGTTAACCCAGCTACGCGAAGCCTATCCGCATCTGAAAGCGCGCCTGCTGAAAACCTTGGTGGCGTGCGCCATGGCCGATGGTGAAGTGCGCGATATCGAGTTCGACCTGATTCGCACCCTAGCCGCCATTCTCGAAACACCCATGCCCGATGCATTGCTCAAACAGGTTATGACGGCAGCCTAGTCGCTGGCAGCTGGTACCAGCTGGCAACGACCGAGGATGGCACTCATGCGCTGGACATGTTCACGACTGGCCGCCAGCATCTGCTGGCGCGCCTGTTGTAACCCCGCCAGCCAGTCAGACCAGGCCTGGGGAGGTTGTCCCGGTCCCGGCCACACCTGTTGCAGACGCTCCAGCAAGACGCTGCCAAAACGGTCGTTGGCACTCAGATAGGGCTGCAGCTGCGCCACGTAGAATTTCAGCAACACGTTGTGCAGGATTTCCCCCTGCGGTGTCTTTTGCCCGCGCGGACAGACCTGTTCACCCTGTTCCGCCAACAAGCGATTGATCTGCACCAGACTGCGGATTAACGCCGCCTGTGTTACCAGCCAGCGTCCGATCGATTCGCCTTCACGCAGAGCCTGCAACTGATCATTCAGACTGCCGTCGTCATGCCATTGGCCCTGCAACCACTGCTGTTGTTGGCCCAACGCCTGATCGAGCGTCGCCAGTGTGACCGCCAGATGCCCCCGGCGTGCTTCCTCCCGACTGATCACTGGCACTGCCAGGCTGGCCGCCGCCTGCCATTCCGGCCCGGCGATCCAGGCATTCCACCAGTACTGCAAGCGCTGCTGTTGCTTGATCTCCAGCGCCTGCTGCAAACGACCCGCCAACGCCGGATCTGACGCCTGCAGCTGATGGATACAGGCCGGAGCCAGCCGTATAAACTCCGCAGCTTGCCGCCACTGCTCACTGCTGCCTGCGACCTTGCCAAGACTGCTGTTATGGCGACCCAGTGCTTCCGCCAGTTCACATTCACGAATCCCCAACAACTCGATCAGATTGATCGTGCCAGCATCCGCCAGCGGCAATAACAGGGCACGACTGCCCGGCCACGACGGCGGCTGGGCCACCTCAACAACTGGCAGAGGTTGTTCCAGCACGCGCTGCAATCGTTGCTGGTATTCCATCATCCAGGCCAGATCCGACCATTGGCGTAACAGAACCGGTGCCAGCACCGATATAACCCCCACCAGCAACAACGCCACCAGTAATGGCAAACGCCAACGGGTTATGCTGCGGATAAAGGTCAATTTGTGGTCTGTCATAACCGCTCCAACCTTGATCCTGATAATGAAAGCTTAACCAGCCACCGCCGTTTTATTGTGAGCAGGCGGGGTTTTGTTTACTATGCCGCCACCCTGAAACCTCAGAGGCCAGAGCCATGAATACTGTTGTCTACCCGGGGACATTTGACCCTATTACCAATGGCCATACCGACCTGGTAGAACGGGCTGCCCGCATGTTTGACCATATTATTGTGGCGGTTGCGGATAATCCGAAAAAGCGTCCAATGCTGGATCTGGATACGCGCGTGAATCTGGCTCGCGATGTTCTGGCACACCTGAAAAACGTCGAAGTCACCGGCTTTAACAATCTGCTGGCCGATTTTGTACGTCAGCGTAATGCCAATATCATTCTGCGCGGCCTGCGTGCGGTTTCGGACTTTGAATATGAATTCCAGCTCGCCAATATGAACCGCGTGCTGGCGCCAACAGTCGAAAGCATGTTTCTGACCCCGGCGGAAAAACACTCCTATATTTCTTCCACACTGGTGCGCGAAATTGCATCACTGGAAGGTGATGTGGGCAATTTTGTACATCCGCTGGTAGCGGCAGCCTTACAACGGCAAGTAGCCGAAAACAAGGCCCAAACCCCAAAGGCCTGATCAGACCGTTCTGACAGCAGGCCTGCGTCCCATTGCATTAACCCTGACGGAGAGAAACACCATGGCTCTGATTATTACTGACGAGTGCATCAACTGCGACGTATGCGAACCTGAATGTCCGAACGAGGCCATTTCCGCAGGCGAAGAAATCTACGAAATCAACCCATCCAAGTGCACCGAATGTGTGGGTCACTATGATGAGCCACAGTGCCAGCTGGTTTGCCCGGTAGACTGCATTCCGCAGGATCCGGACCGCATGGAAACCCAGGAAGAACTGGAAGCCAAGTACGAACGTCTGACTGGCAAGAAAGTTTCCTGAGACCGAAAGGTCTGTTCAGATATCGGGTCTTGCCCTTGCAAGGCCCGATCATCACACTGCCCGTTCCCCCGAAACAGGAGCGGCTCCCTCGAAGGGAAGTCGGAAACGCATGACCCTTTTCGCCGGAAAGATCCGCACGACCTCACGCCTGTGGCTGCTGCCACTGTTCGTCGCAGGGCTTTGCTCCTGCAGCATGAACGACGATACCCTCACGGTACCCCATACCCCGAATCAGGCCGCTGTTGCCAGCGCTCACCCGCAAGCAACCAAAGCCGGTCTGGATATTCTGGCCCAGGGAGGCAACGCAATTGATGCTGCGATTGCCGTAGCCGCCAGTCTGGGCGTGGTTGAGCCTTACAGTGCCGGTATCGGTGGTGGTGGTTTCTGGCTGCTGTATCTGGCGGATCAGCATGAATACCGCTTTCTTGATGCTCGCGAACGCGCACCCGCCGCCGCCCATGCCAACTACTATCTGGACAGCAACGGCGAGGTAAACCGCGATCGTGCGATCAACGGCCCCACCGCTGCTGCCATTCCCGGTCAGGCTGCCGCCTTTGATTATCTGGCCACCCACTGGGGCAAACTGCCATTGGCCACCAGTCTGCAACCTGCGATCCAGCAAGCCCGTGACGGTTTTACGGTAGAAGAACATTACCAACGAATGCTCGGCTTCCGTCAGGATGCCCTGCGCCGTTACCCGGCCAGTGTCAGCCAGTTTATGCAGGCAGATGGCAGTATTCCGCCTCAGGGCAGCCTCATTCGCCAGCCTGATCTGGCCAATACCCTGCAGCGACTGGCCGACGAAGGCAAAGCCGGATTCTATGAAGGCCCGGTTGCCGAAGCCATGGTCACCGCGGTTCAAAATGCCGGTGGCGACTGGACTCTGCACGACCTCCAGAGTTATCGGGTTGTGGAGCGTTCGCCGATTATTGTGCGCCTCGGTGAACACACCCTGATCAGTGCACCACCACCGTCATCCGGCGGTATTGTGCTGGGAGAAACCCTGCAAATGCTGAAAGCCCTCGACTGGCAGGATCAGAGCCCGATCCAGCAGGTGCATTTGCTCACCGAAGTGATGCGCCGTGGTTATTACGATCGCGCCCACTATCTGGGTGACCCTGACTTTGTCACCGTGCCAACCTCACAACTGCTGTCGCCCAACCATATTCGTCATTGGCTGAAAGACCTTCCGTTGCAACAGGCCACCCCCAGTGTTCAGCTGGGACAACCCGTGCAGCAGGACGAGGGCTTCCACACCACTCATCTCTCGGTCATCGATCAGCAGGGCAATATGGTATCCGCCACCCTCAGCATCAACCTGCCCTTTGGCTCGGCCTTTACCGCAGCGGGCACCGGGGTGTTGCTCAATAACGAAATGGACGACTTCTCGGCCAGTCCGGGGACAGCCAATGCTTACGGCCTGACCGGCAACGACGCCAATGCCATTGCTCCCGGCAAACGTCCGCTGTCGAGTATGAGTCCGAGCTTTCTGGTATCCGATGATGACGCTGCCATTATCGGCACACCGGGTGGCAGCCGGATTATCAGCATGGTATTGCTGGGAATGCTGGAACACCTGCAAGGCAAACCGGTACAAGACTGGGTCGCACGGCCACGTTTCCATCACCAGTATCTGCCCGACGTGCTGGAGCATGAACCCGGCGCCTTCAGTGATGACGAACAAAAGGCTCTGGAAGCCATGGGACACGTTTTACGCTCAGCCGGGCGTCAGTATGGCAACATGCAGGCCATTCTGCTCGACAAGCGCTCTGGCGAGGTTACAGCGGCGTCAGACCCTCGTGGTATTGGGATGGCAGCCAAACTGCCAGCACCGGCAACGGCTGTAGCGCAATAACCGCTCTGGGCAGCACCAACCAAAACGCCCCGCAATGCGGGGCGTTTTGGTTTCTGCAGCCGTTATTGGCTGATCAGAAGTAATAACCGATGGTGGCATCCAGCGTGGTGACCGTTGCCTTGATATCCAGACCACTGTCTTCGATGTTGTAGTACGTGAAGTCGACACCCGCACGCCAGTTCTGGTCAATCTCATGATCCAGACCGATACCGTACAGCAGACCATAACCGGTTGCTGTTTCAGACGTACCTGCCAGTTCTTCCCGCAGAGTCCAACGGTGCAGACCCAACTTGAACATCACGTCGGATTTGGCATCCAGCGCACGACCAACACGGGTAATCACCTGCCAGGAACTGAGGTCTTCAGACGCCGTACCAAGGGTAGTATCAAACTTCACACTACCGAAATCCTTGTAACCGGCCATCACATCAAAACGGCTCTTGTCTGCCAGCGCAAAATGCGAACCGTAATAAATCCCCAGCCCCAGATCGGAACTGTCATCACCGTCAGCACTCATGGCCACACGACCACCAGACAACAGCACAAAACTGTCGATTTCCTTGCCTTCGCCTTCTTTCAGCTCACCCACGGTATTCGGTGATTTGCCACAGCCCAGACAACGGGTATAGGTCGCTTGCAGCGGCGTAATCACCATGGCTTCAGCGGCTTCTTCCGAGTTACCGCCCATGGCCGAAAACGGCAGGGTCACGGTGTACAGAACGGCACCTGCCTGGGACATCACAAAGTAGAGAGGTCGAGCCAGAACCACATCGGCCACCATGGCGCCAACGCTGGGTTTGTCTTCAACAACTTCCGCATTTACAAACGGGGTAAGCACCAGCAAGGCAGTGGCAAGTCCAGCGCGAACAGGGGTCAAATGTGCCGCCATAATGAATCCTCTTCCAGGCTCCATGTGAGAATTGCGGCGACTATATCAGCCCTTATATGGCTCGTCACTGACACTCCTTGACGGCAAAGACGGCGCTTTGCAAACGGCTCAATTGGCCACTAATGCTGACATCGAACACAGTAAACCGTGGCCCTCTGGCCCAGCCGGATTTCCTGCAAAATGCCACCACACTGATGGCAATTTTCACCGCCACGACCATATACCTGCAGCTGCTGGGCAAAGTAGCCCGGCTTGCCATCAGAGTTCACAAAATCACGCAGAGTGGTCCCCCCCTGAGTGACAGCCTTGGCCAGCACGTCGCGAATACAGTCCAGCAAACGCTCGTAACGGGCCAGACTGATCTTGCCAGCCGCTACGGTCGGACGAATACCCGCCATAAACAGGCTTTCGTTGGCGTAGATGTTGCCAACCCCCACCACGACGGCGGAATCCATAATAAAGGTCTTGATGGCCTGGCTTTTGCCGCGACTGCGCTGATACAGATAGTCAGCGGTCAGGCCGCTGTCTGCCGCAGGCTCCAGCGGCTCGGGGCCCAGGCTGGCCAGCTGCGAGAGCAATTCACCTTCTGGTTGCCACAACAGGGCACCAAAACGCCGCGGATCGTGGTAACGCAAGGTCATGCCATTCGCCAACTGCCAGTCGATATGATCATGCAGACGCACCGGCTCATCCTGCTGCACCAATCGTAATGACCCCGACATACCGAGATGCCAGATTGCCGTGCCACTGTCAAAACCGACCAGAATGTATTTGCCGCGACGCTGCACCGACTGCACCGAACGTCCAACCAGCGCCTGCATGGCGGTTTCATCCACCGGCCAACGCAGCGACGGCTGTCGAATCATAACGGCTTGCAGGGTCTGGTTGGCGAGCCAGGGCTCAATGCCTCGGCGGGTGGTTTCGACTTCGGGTAATTCAGGCATTCCCGGATCTCCACTGAAACAGATAAGGGCGACGACCTGAACTGTGCAAAAAACAGCGGCCGGAATAAACGACAGACGAAAAAAAACCCGGCAAGCCGGGTTTTTTTCAAGCAACAAACAAGCCTTATTTGATTTTGGCTTCTTTGTAGATCACATGCTGACGAACAACAGGATCAAATTTTTTGATCTCCATTTTCTCAGGCATGGTGCGCTTGTTTTTGTCGGTGGTGTAGAAGTGGCCGGTACCGGCACTGGACACCAGACGGATTTTATCGCGTGGCATAATTCAGGCTCCTCAGACTTTCTCGCCGCGAGTACGCAGCTCAACCAGCACCGCATCGATGCCTTTCTTGTCGATGATACGCATACCCTTGGCGGATACACGCAGACGTACAAAGCGATTCTCGCTCTCTACCCAAAAGCGGTGGTATTGCAGGTTGGGCAGGAAGCGGCGCTTGGTTTTGATTTGTGAGTGGGATACGCGGTTCCCAACTGCCGGCCCCTTGCCGGTAACCTGACAAAACTTAGACATGGATCTAGCCCCGATTCTATTCTGTTCGAACAACACTAATTCGTTAGCAACCGTGGGCGTTGGCCACCACTCACAAGCGGCGACTTTTCCGGCCCGGGCTGAAAAGAGTTGCGCTTTATACCAGAACCAGCAGGGGCAGGCAAGCAAGAGCTCACAAAACGATCATATTTTCTGCAATGTCTGACCAGTGGTGCCACGTATCAAATCCAGCCCCGTTCGGCGAACGAAACTACCTCGCCATCACCGACCACCAAATGGTCCAGAACCCTGATGTCCACTAGCCCCAGAGCCTGTTGCAAACGTTCGGTAATACTACGATCAGCACGGCTCGGTTCAGCCACCCCGGATGGGTGATTATGGGCCAGAATCACGGCTGCAGCACCCAACGACAAGGCACGTTTGACAACTTCTCTCGGATAAACCGCCGCCCCGTCGATGGTGCCGCGAAACATCTCGTCGTAACGGATCACACGATTCTGATTATCGAGAAACAGGCACACAAACACCTCGTGATCACGATCGCGCAAACGCGAACTCAGGTAACGACGGGTCAGATCGGGGCTGGTGAGGGCATCGCCCTTTTGCAGCTGTTCGGCCAGATGGCGACGTGCCATTTCCAGCACCGCCTGCAGTTGCGCAAACTTGGCCGTGCCCAGCCCAGCCGGTTTGCAGAAACTCTGCTGATCGGCGGTTAACAACCCGCGCAAACTGCCAAATTCCTGCAACAGCTCACGAGCCAGATCCACTGCGCTTTTGCCGGGCAAGCCGGTACGCAGGAAAATCGCCAGCAGCTCGGCATCGGATAGCGCCTGAGCGCCCTGATGCAGCAGTTTTTCACGCGGCCGCTCATGCAACGGCCAATCCGTAATCGCCATTTCCACACCTCCCTGTGTTGGCCGCTGCGGTTCGTACCGGCACGGCTCTACGTTATACTGCGCGCCAGTCTAACAACCGCCTGTCAGCCTCCGCAGGGAAAAACATGCCAACACTTGTCAACAAACGCATATTGCTGGGCATCAGCGGCGGTATCGCTGCCTACAAGTCTGCCGAACTGGTGCGCTTACTGAAAAAGGCCGGTGCCGATGTGCGCGTGGTGATGACCGCCGGTGCCATGGAATTTATTACGCCACTGACCTTGCAGGCCTTATCCGGCAACCCGGTGCACCACACCCTGCTCGACCCGGCGGCAGAAGCCGGTATGGGTCATATCGAGCTGGCACGTTGGGCGGATGCCATTCTGATCGCCCCGGCAACCGCCGATGTGATTGCCCGTCTGAACGCCGGTATGGCCGACGACCTGCTCACCACCCTGGTGCTGGCGAGTCCGGCGCCACTGTTCCTGGCGCCTGCCATGAACCAGCAAATGTGGGCCGCCGAAACCAACCAGGCCAATCTGGCCAACCTCGCCCGCCTGCGCGGCGAACGTCTGGGTGTGTTTGGTCCGGACGCCGGTGAACAGGCCTGTGGTGATATTGGCCCAGGGCGGATGCTGGAACCGGTAGCCATTACCGCCTTGCTGGAGCGCCAGTTTGAATCCGCTGTGCTGGATGGCTGTCATGTGGTGATTACCGCAGGCCCGACCCGCGAAGCGCTGGACCCGGTGCGTTACATCAGCAACCACAGCTCCGGCAAGATGGGGTACGCCCTCGCCCGTGCGGCCCAGGAAGCGGGAGCCCGGGTCACCCTGATCAGCGGCCCTGTTACCCTGACCACGCCGGATCGTTGCCAGCGGGTGAATGTCAGCAGTGCACTGGAAATGCTCGATGCGGCGCTTAATGTGGTCAGTGATTGCGATATTTTTATCGCCAGTGCCGCCGTGGCCGACTATCGCCCGGCCGCCGTGGCCGAGCAGAAAATCAAGAAAAGTGGTGATGAAATCCAGCTGACGCTGGTGAAAAACCCGGACATCGTTGCCACCATCGCCAGCCATGCCGAACGCCCTTTTACCGTCGGTTTTGCCGCCGAAACCACTGACGTTGCGGCCTATGCCAAAGGCAAACTGGCGCGCAAGAATCTCGACATGATCGTTGCCAACGACGTGTCCCAACCGGGCATCGGTTTTAACAGTGACGACAACGCCGTCACCCTGTACTGGCCCGATGGTGAGCAGGCTTTTGCCGCCATGAGCAAACAGGCACTGGCGCGTGAACTGATCCTGGCCATTGCCCAACGCTACACTGCCGTTCTCGGAGACTAATGTGCACAAGCTGCAACTGAAAATTCTCGACCCACGTCTGGGCGACAGCATTCCGCTGCCAGAATACGCCACCCCGGGTTCCGCCGGCCTCGACCTGCGTGCCTGCATCAATGAGCCGATGGTGATCCAGCCGGGCGAAACCGTGCTGATTCCAACCGGCATGGCGATCTACATTGAAGATCCGTCACTGGCGGCGGTGATCCTGCCGCGCTCCGGTCTGGGCCACAAACACGGTATCGTGCTGGGGAACCTGGTCGGCCTGATCGACTCCGACTATCAAGGTCAGCTGATGGTGAGCTGCTGGAATCGTGGTCAGGATGCATTCACCCTCAATATCGGTGAACGTCTGGCCCAGCTGGTACTGGTACCTGTCATTCAGGCGCAGTTCGAGATGGTCGAGGAATTTACCGCTACCGAACGTGGTGCCGGTGGTTTTGGCCACTCAGGTCGCCACTGAGCATTGACTGAAACGCCCGGCCGTTGCCAATTCGCAAGCCGGGCATGGGTCATAGCGACCCATTCAGGGTCGCGTTATACTCCGGCCCGCATTGATTTATTGCCTTTTGCCCCTCGTCAGGAGCCAACCATGCCATTAACCCGTGATGCTGCCGTCAACACCGCCAACGTACTGAGCCAGGCACTGCCGTACCTGCAGCGCTTTGTTGGTAAAACCATTGTGGTCAAATACGGCGGCAACGCCATGATCGACGAGGAGCTGAAGAGCAGCTTCGCGCGTGACATGGTTATGCTCAAGCTGATCGGTATCAACCCGATTGTGGTTCACGGTGGTGGCCCACAGATCGGCGAGCTGCTGAACAAGCTCAACATTGAGAGCCACTTCGTAAACGGTATGCGTGTCACCACGACTGAAACAATGGATGTGGTAGAAATGGTACTGGGCGGTCTGGTGAACAAGAGCATCGTGACCCTGATTAACCAGAACGGTGGTAATGCCATCGGTCTGACCGGTAAGGACGGCCAGCTGCTGCACGCCCGCAAGCTGACCGTAACCAAAGCGACTCCGGATCTGGAAAAGCCTGAAATCATCGACATCGGCCACGTTGGCGAAGTATCCAGCATTAACGTCAAGGTGCTGGAAATGCTGACCAACAGTGACTTCATTCCGGTGATTGCACCAATCGGTGTGGGTGAAGACGGCGCTTCCTACAACATCAATGCCGACCTGGTGGCTGGCAAGGTGGCGGAAGTCCTGAAAGCGGAAAAACTGATCCTGCTGACCAACATTGCTGGTCTGATGGACAAACAGGGCCAGGTTCTGACCGGTCTGTCCACCAAGCAGGTTGATGACCTGATCGCCGACGGCACCATCTACGGTGGCATGCTGCCGAAGATCCAGTGTGCTCTGGACGCCGTACACGCTGGTGTTACCAGCGCCCACATTATTGACGGACGTGTTGCCCACTCTACCCTGCTGGAACTGTTCACTGACGAAGGTGTGGGTACACTGATTACCAATCGTAAAGGCTGACAGGAGTTTGTCGGGCATGACCAAGTTGGAAGAAAAGCTGTCGCGACGGGACCAGATCCTGCAATCCCTGGCGCACATGCTGGAGACCCAACCGGGTGCCCGCATCACCACCGCCAACCTCGCTCGCGAGGTTGGCGTGTCCGAAGCCGCGCTCTACCGTCACTTCCCGAGCAAGGCCAAAATGCTCGAAGGCCTGATCAGCTATATCGAAGAAGTGATCTTCACCCGTATCAATCGCATTCTCGCCGACGTCCCTGACGCGCTGGGCCGGATAGAACACACCCTGACCCTGATTCTGACCTTTGCCGAGAAAAATCCCGGCATGTGCCGACTGTTATCCGGCGACGCTCTGTCCGGCGAAACCGACCGTCTGCGTGATCGTATTCATCAGGTATTTGAACGTCTGGAAACCCAGCTGCGCCAGATTCTGCGCGATGCGGAAGTACATGAAGGCAAGCTGACGATGGTTACCGCCAGCGCCACGGCCAACCTGCTGACGGCAGTGGTTGAAGGGCGTATTCGCCAATATGTTCGCAGCGAATTCAAACAGCCGCCAACCGGCCGTTGGGATGAGCAGTGGCAGTTATTACAGCCAGCCCTGTTGCGCGAGCGCCAGGTCTGACCTGACACCCCACACACTCCGGAGATTACTGCTTCGGCTTGTTGCCGTTACCCGGCTGAGTCGTCTGGCGTTTGGCCAACTCGGCATCGAGCTTCTGAAAGTCTACTTCTTCTTCCAGAGTACCTGCCGGGTACACCTGCAGAATCCGTACCCGCTCATACTGTTCAGCGTAATCACGGGTGATTCGGCTCAGTTCATCGCGACGATCACGAATATCCTTCTCGCCATCAGCAATACCCTTTTCGAGACCGGCAATTTCTTCAGCCAGACCCGGCGGTAACGGCCGCTGGTGTTCTTCGGCACCGGCTTTCTGGGCATTCAGAGGTTCGAGTTTGGAACGGAAATTATCAAGACGCTTTTCCAGCAGGGCAATATAACTGTTCACTTCCTCGGCTTTGCGCAAACGGGCACGTTCAACGTCTTCCGGACGCTCGTACAGACGCATCAGGTTGCTATCACGATCTTTGGTGACCTTAATACGAGCCTGACGATCTTCTTCAGCTTTTTGAGCGGCATGGCGTTTGACCAGTTCCTCGCTTGAAGGGGCTGGAGGCACAACTTCGATCACCATACCGTTTTTGCCAATCACCTCGTAACCGAGCTTGGCAAATTCCGGTGGCACGTTATCGCGTATTACCAGCACACCATCGACCTTGTAACGGTACATTTTCATGCCGCTTTTGGTGGCGGCATCAACCGGACTGGTTGCCAGTCCGGCCAGTAACAGAACCAGCAGACTGGCAGCGCGCATCAGGCTACACCGTAGCTGGCGCGGTAGGCCTGAATAGCCGGCGCATACACTTGCAGTTCAGGTTTTTTCAGCACGTAGTCCAGAACCTGGTTCAGGGACACAATGCTCACTACCTTGATACCGAAGTCACGCTCAACTTCCTGGATGGCCGACAATTCACCCTGACCTTTTTCCTGGCGGTCCAGAGCAATCAGGGCTGCGACGGCCTGAGCACCTTCAGTACCCTCAATCATGCCCATCACTTCACGGATAGCAGTGCCAGCGGTGATCACGTCATCGACAATCACCACACGACCTTGCAGTGGTGCCCCCACCAGATTGCCACCTTCACCGTGAGTCTTGGCTTCCTTGCGGTTGAATACGTATGGCACATCACGATCGAAGTCGTTAGCCAGCGCCACGGTCATGGAGGCTGCCAGCGGAATACCCTTGTACGCCGGGCCAAACACCACATCGTAAGCCACACCGGAATCCTGCAGAGCTGCAGCGTAGAAACGCCCCAGACGAGCCAGCGCCGCGCCGGTGTTGAACAGGCCAGCATTGAAGAAATAAGGGCTTACACGACCGGACTTGAGGGTAAACTCACCAAACTTCAGTACGCCCTGACGAATGGCAAATTCAATAAACTCTTGCTGATAAGCTTTCATTTAACACCTTGAGGTCAACATCGCGCGGCAGCGCAGGGGAAAAAACGGTTTTGGTGGCAGGTTGAGAGAGGCAAAATCATGCGACAAGGCCACTCTGCCCATAAAAATCGACGACAATCGAAATAACGGAACAGCTGGCTGTTTACCTGCACTCAGAGTGATGGGTTATGATACACGCATCATCAGTTGGGAACCACGTATGCGAGTTATCACTTTACAGGTAAACGGATTGGAACAGGCGGTGAGCAAAGGGCTCTACACCTGGCTGGCGAGCGCCGATGCCGACGTGGTAGCCATTCAGAACATCCGTGCCAAAGAGTATCAGCTGTCTGATGCCGCGGTTTACCCGCCAGGCTACAACGCCTACTTTTTTGATGCCGACGCCGACGACTATTCCGGCGTTGCCATTCTGACCCGGGAAGTTCCGAAGGCCATCATGACCGGCCTGTCATTCCTGCAATGCGACCTGCAAGGTCGTTACATTCAGGCCGACTTCCCGCATGTCAGCGTGGGTTCGATCATGTTTCCGCCGGTCGATGCCTTTAACAGCCTCGAAGACAAGCTGGCGTTCCAGAAGCAGTTTCTGGATCACCTGCAGAAAAACCGCCGCAAACGTCGCGAATTTATTATTTGTGGCAACTTCGAAGCCGCACACAAGACCATCGACCTGTCGAACTGGCAAGCCAACCAGAACACACCGGGTTTCCTGCCGGAAGAACGTGCATGGTTTGACCAGATCTTTGGTCCGGCCGGTTACACCGACGCCTTCCGCGAAGCCAACTTTGGTGAAAACCAGTTTACCTGGTGGCCAGATGCCGAAAACGCCCGTCGTAATCAGAATGGCTGGCGCAAGGACTACCAGATCTGCAGCCCTGGCGTACGCCAGTTTGTGGTGGATGCCCGTATTGAAACCAGCAGCCTGAAGTTTGGTGATCACGCTGCGGTGATGGTGGAATACGAGTTCGACGACGAATAAGCAGGCCCGGCGAGTGCCGGACCTGTGATCACAGACGGGGCTGTTGAAAGGATTCAGCCACTCAGGCTGACAGTGCCGCTTTCTGCATGTCGCACAGTTCAGCGATGCCTTTTTCAGCCAGCGCCAGCATGGCGTTGAGCTGTTCACGCTGGAAGGTTTCACCTTCGGCAGTCCCCTGCACCTCTACATAACCGCCCGTGTCCGTCATGATCACGTTCATGTCGGTTTCGGCGCTGGAATCCTCGGCATAATCCAGATCCAGAACCGGCTCACCCTTGTAGATACCCACCGACACCGCAGCAATCATCTGCTTCAGGGGTTCACCCTTGACCTTGCCGTTGGCTTTCAGCCATTTGATGGCATCCGCCAATGCCACGCTGGCACCGGTGATGGACGCGGTGCGAGTACCGCCGTCGGCCTGAATTACATCACAATCGATGGTGATGGTGTTTTCACCCAGCGCGTTCAGATCCACCGCCGCCCGCAGACTGCGACCAATCAGACGGGAAATCTCCACCGTACGGCCCTGCTGTTTGCCCTTGGCGGCCTCACGCTGGTTACGGGAACCGGTGGCACGTGGCAGCATGCCATATTCGGCAGTAATCCAGCCCTGGCCCTTGCCACGCAGGAACGGTGGCACACCGGCTTCCACGGAGGCGGTACAGATTACCCGGGTATCACCAAACTCGATCAGCACCGATCCTTCGGCATGTTTGGTAAATCCGCGCTGAATCCGTACTTCGCGCAACTGATCATTGGCACGACCACTCGGTCTCATAGGTAATCCTCTTTGCTATCTCGTCTTGGTATGGCCGCCATTATAGCGGTATTCGCCATCGGAATAGCGACTAACGGCCTGCGCCGTTATCATGGAGAGACAATTTCGAGACAGCACAGGAGCGCCCCGTGGTTAACAGCATGACTTCCTTCGCCCGCCACAGCAGTAACAGTCAGGCGGGTCAGTTGACCTGGGAAATCCGCACTGTTAACAGCCGTTACCTCGAACCCCACTTCCGTCTGCCCGACAGCCTGCGAGAACTGGAACCCGCCCTGCGCGATGCCCTGCGGCAGCAATTCAGCCGTGGCAAGATCGAATGTTTCCTCAAACTGCAGACCGACAACAGCAACCAGAGCCTGTCGGTGAACACTGATCGCCTCAATGAACTGGCCAGCGCACTTGATCAGATTCGCGCCACCATTCCCGACAGCAGTAACCCGGATGCCCTAGCCCTGCTGGCATGGCCCGGTATTCTGCGCAACGAAGGCAGCGACCAGCCAATGCTGCTGGAGCAGGCCCTCGACGGTTTCCGTCAGTGTCTGGACGTCGCCCAGCACACCCGTGCCCGTGAAGGTGCAGAGCTGGCCAACCTGATTCGCCAGCGTATTGATGCCATGACCGCACTGGTCAAGGATGTACAGACTCACCTGCCGGAAGCCCTCGCCGCCCAACGCCAGCAACTGCAGAACCGTCTGACCGACATGCTGGATGGCAAGGAAAACCTCGCCAGTCAGGAACGCCTCGAACAGGAAATGGTGATTCTGGCCCAGAAAGCCGACGTTGCCGAAGAACTCGACCGCCTGCGCACCCATATCACCGAGATTGGCCGCATCCTCAAACGCAACGAACCGATTGGCCGCCGCCTCGACTTTATGATGCAGGAGCTGAATCGCGAAGCGAACACCCTGTCATCCAAAGCCCTCACCAGCGTCACCACCCAGGCCGCGGTAGAAATGAAAGTGCTGATCGAGCAGATGCGTGAGCAGGTGCAGAATATTGAGTGAGTAATCACACGAAGCTTTTAATTTTTCCTGACAACAGCCAACAAACATCAGATGCAGAGACAATTGGAAAAACTCTGCACAGCTCCCGTGCAAGTGCTGCAGCACTCGTGCAGAGTTATTCAAAGTGTCCCTGGAGATTCACAGGCGTGAGCCTCCTGGTTTGGCAGACGGTCCTTACATGGGCTGAATTCCGCCCGAGTATAAAATGCCAACCAGATGGAACGGACCAGAAATTGGCTCAACAGAGGGTATAAATGCCCCTGTCGCTTCGGAAAGCCCGGCGGAGGAATCATCCTTGTTGTCGGGCGGAGTATGCGAAATCGAGACCAGAGAACCATTACTGGTCAAATCAACGCCTGTATGCACAACCGGAATAATAGTACTCAACAAGAAAGGGAATTTTTTATTCCTGAATGTTGAGCGCACTGTATTCTGGATATAGCTTTCCTTGCCTACCGATATTCGGATCGCTGGACTGTCAGGTGTTGAAACAAATTGTAACGCAAGGATACGCCCCCAAAGTCTGAATCGAACCGGATCTTTATTAGCCAACACATACGCATTTACATCCACCATTGAGTTGATGAAATGCCTGGTCTTGCATTCAGGTACCAGCGCTGAAACATCAGCCCAGTACTTCACATTCGAAAAGCAGGTTGGATCAACTGGCTTCGTCACTGTCTGGCATGGCCGCTGACGAAGAACTTCCAGAATGACTCGCGAAACATGTGAGGCAATCCAGGGTGCACCACTATTGATGGAGTAATGAGCTTCATCGCTATAGAGAGTCTCTGGATCCGGACCACTCACAGCCTCTTCCGCAACCATGTCGACCAGTTGCAGATGATAGCGGGCTGCCAGTCCAACACTACCGCTGTAAACAGGACAAAGGTAACCAGCTCCCTCTCTGGTTCGCATCTTCAATATTATCGGGATAATTATCAGATCAGGGTTTTTATCCAGCGCAATGCGAATCATCCCCTCATATGCTTTTGCCCAGAATCCGAATAACTGTGGACGACGTGAAAAGCTGGCTGCATCATTCAGCGTATATTCCACCAGCAAGATATCAACATTGCCAGCCAGCTCCGTATTCTTCAGAACGGCCAATCCATTCACAGAGTTGGTTGCACCAACTGCGTGATTCTCCAGATCAACAACAACACCACTCTCTTCAAGCATCTTTACCATTAATGGAACATAACCATTTTTCAATGCGCTGTTTGATCCGCCAATAACACCAATTCTGAGTTGTTGCAATGCCTGCTCCGTAGATATAAACAGTTCCATTCAATAAGCTCCGGTATCGGTTATCCAGACAATCAAGCGAAAACCAGAGCCAGGAGACATATCATCATAATTGCAAAATCATAATACTGCAGGGCTGATCAGGTATAGATGAACATTGACAAAGCAATAGGTTTGCGTAGCAATGATCATGATGATCAGATATCCATTGTGACCTCAACAACGCCCCTGCAGAATACCCAGCCCTGTCAGTCGCAGCTGAACCTGCCACCGGTACAGGCCAACCCTTTTCTGTCTCCCTGAATGGATACTGCCATGAACAGCCCTTCCCAAACTCTGCCGGTGTCCGTACAGCAGGGCAATATCTGGCGTCTGGCGATTGCCCAGGCGCTGGCCGGTGCCAACGCTATCGTGATTTTTGCCACGGCAGCCATTCTCGGTAGTATGCTGGCGCCGCTGCCGGTACTGGCGACCTTGCCTGTGACCATTTTTGTGGTGGGGATGGCCGCCTGTATCTGGCCGATGGGGGTACTGGCCCGTTATTACGGCCGCAAGGCGGCGTTTATGGCGGGAACCCTGTGTGGCACGCTGGCTGGCCTGATTGCCGTACTGGCGGTGATGCAAACCTCGTTCTGGCTATTGTGCCTGTCGACCTTTTTGGGTGGTGCCTATGCCGCCGTGGTGTTGTCGTTCCGGTTTGCTGCCGCTGACGGGGTTGCGCCGGAACGCAAGGCGCGGGCATTGTCGCTGGTGATGGCGGGTGGTGTCGCCGCCGGTGTGATTGGCCCCCAGCTGGTGACCTTCACCATGAACCTGTGGCCGGGTCATACCTTTGCTGGCACGTTTCTGATTCAGGCACTGGTCGCCATGTTGTCGGCGCTGGTGCTGGCCGGAGTGCAACTACCAGCAACACCCGCCCCGGTGGCCGGTCAGACCGCCGCGGGCCGCCCGCTGTCGGAAGTGATTCGCCAGCCGCTGTTTATCACCGCAGTGATTTGTGGCGCGGTGGCTTACACCGTCATGAACTTCGTGATGACCGCTGCGCCATTGGCAATGCACTTCTGCGGTTATCCACAATCCAGCTCCAACCTCGGTATCCAGTGGCATGTGATTGCCATGTACGCGCCGAGCTTTTTTACCGGCCGCCTGATCGAACGCTGGGGTGCCATGCCAGTGTCGATGGCCGGTTTGTTGTTAACGCTCGGCTCGATCGGTGTCGGCCTGATGGGTATCGAGATTATGCATTTCTGGGCCATGCTGGTGCTGCTGGGTGTTGGCTGGAACTTCGGTTTTCTGGGTGCGTCGGCGCTGGTTCTGCAGTGCCACAGTGCAGAAGAAAAGAACCGCGTACAGTCCCTGAATGACTTCATCATTTTTGGCCTGATGGCGATTGGTTCGTTGTCGTCTGGCGGCGTCCTGACCGCCTGGGGCTGGAATGCGGTGTTGTGGGCGTCATTGGCGCCACTGCTGCTGGCAGTGCTGGTGTTGCTGCGGGTGCGCAAAGGTTGAGCCGTTCCTGACCGTGGTCAAGACAACGGTCTTTCCCGCTTAATTTGATAGTGATCAGCAAAGGCCGGGATTACCATCTCGGCTTCGTTTTCCGGAGGATATGCTGTGAATCCATCAGTTGAAGCGGTTGCTCTCGATAAGGCATGGCGTTTGCTGAACCACGGTCCAACCGTGCTGGTATCCGCCTGCCACGAAGGTGTGGATAACGTGATGGCGGCGGCCTGGGCCTGTGCTCTCGATTTTTCCCCAGCCAAAGTCACTGTGGTTCTGGATAAAAGCACCCGTACCCGGGCCCTGATCGAACAGAGCGGCCTGTTTGTGCTGCAGATTCCGACCGTGGCGCAAGCGGCCATGGTGCACAAGGTTGGTCATGAAAGCCTGGCCGATCATCCCAACAAGCTGGCCGAAGCCGGTGTTGAGCTGTTCCGTATGCCCGACTACGACCAGCCAATGGTCGATGGTTGCAGCGGCTGGCTGTTGTGCAAGGTAGTCGATGAGCCGTGGAATCAGGCCGTGTACGACCTGTTTATTGGTGAAGTGGTGGCGGCCTGGGCCGATACCCGCGTATTCCGCGATGGTCACTGGCACTTTGAAGACGCTGATCCGGCGCTGCGCAGCCTGCACTATGTTGCCGGTGGCCGTTTTTATGCGATTGGTGAAGCCATCGACGTGGCATAAGCCAAACGCTTTTCCTCGCCAGAAACACAAAAGCCCGCACTGCTTAACCAGCGCGGGCTTTTTGTTGGGTGCCAATACGGAGATTATCAGCCGCCAGCTGCCCCGTTGACCGCTGCAGCTGGCTCTGAATCAGCGGTGGTGTTGGGTTCCGCCAGGCCGCCACCGAGCACCCGATAGAGGGTGACCCGGTTATCCAGATCTTCCAGACGGGTGTTGATCAGCCCCTGCTGGGAACTGTACAGCGTACGCTGGGAGTCGAGGGCATCGTTAAAGCTGTCGATTCCGTTCTGGTAACGGGCCAGCGACAGGTCATAACTGCGCTGGGCCGCGGATACCACCGAGGTTTCAGCATCCAGCTGTTGCTGGATGGTGCCACGCCGCGCCAGTGCATCGGCCACTTCCGCAAACGCCGACTGCACCGTACCTTCCCAGGCCGCAACCGCCTTGCGGTATTCGGCTTCGCTGTAAGCCACCTGGGCCTTGCTGCTGCCACCATCAAAGATTGGCATCGACAACGACGGTGCCAGCGTCCAGATGGTGCTGGCACCACCGGTGAAAATATCCGCCATCGCTGAGCTGGCCAGACCACCGGTAGCCGTCAGGCTCAGACTCGGGAAACGTTCTGCCTTGGCCGCACCAATACTGGCGTTGGCCGATTGCAGGCTGTGTTCAGCGGCCAGTACATCCGGGCGCTGCAACAGCACATCGGACTGCAAACCAGCTGGTATGTCAGCCAGCAACCCGGTACTGGCGGGCAGTTCGGTTGGTAACAGGCTGTCGTCGAAGTTCTGCCCCACCAGCAGCCACAAGGCATTACGATCCTGCGCCACCTGAGTGGTGTAGGAAGCGATATCGGCCTTGGCGGAATACCAGGTGGTTTCAGCACTGCTCAGATCGACCCGGGAATCCACGCCCATCTCCAGACGCTTGCGGGTTATTTCCATCGCCTGGCGGGCGTTTTCGGCAGTCTGCTCGGCCAGCGTCAGCAGGTTACGGTCGGCCGCCAGGGTCAGCCAGGCGCTGGTGATTTCACCAATCAGGGTGATGCGGGCTGCGCGCGCGGTTTCCTCACTGGCCAGCCAGCTCTGGCGTTCGGCTTCGGTCAGGCTGCGGTTTTTGCCGAACAGGTCGATTTCATAGGCACTCATCCCCACGGTCGCCTGGGCACTGTTGGAGGTGGTACCCGCCTGTACCTTCGAACGGCTGGCCGACAGGCCGGCATTCACCGTTGGCATTTCGCCGCCACGCTGTACCAGATAACTGGCACGGGCGGCTTGCACGTCTTCGAGGGTCTGGCGCAGGTCGCGGTTGTTATCCAGCGCCAGCTGAATCAGGGTTTGCAGACGCTGATCGCGAATAAAGTCCTGCCATGGCAGCTCGGCAGCGGCTTTGGCATCACCGCTGTTGGCGGCATAGGCTTTACCCTCTGGCCACTGTTGTGGCACCGGTGCATCCGGGCGCTGGTAGTCCGGCGCCAGGGTGCTGCAACCGGCCAGCAACAGCAGGCTGGCCAGCGGTAACAGACGCCATGAGTTGCGATTGGAAGTAGATGAAATCACACGCATATCAGACTCCTGAAGCAACCATGTCGTCATAAACCGGCTTGCGGGCCGGGAACAGGCGGCGTACCAGCACAAAGAACAGAGGTACGAAGAAAATCGCCAGCAAGGTAGCGGTGATGGTGCCACCAACAATACCGGAACCGATGGAGATACGGCTGTTGGCGCCAGCACCGGTGGAAATCGCCAGTGGCAAGGTACCAAACACAAACGCCAGCGAGGTCATCAGGATCGGACGCAGACGCAGACGAGCACCTTCCAGAGCGGCTTCCAGCAGATTGCTACCACGCTGATAAGCCGCCTCGGCAAACTCCACAATCAGAATGGCGTTTTTCGACGACAGACCAATGGTGGTCAGCAGCGCTACCTGGAAGTAAATATCGTTTTCCAGACCGCGGAAGGTCGCCGCCAGCGCCGCACCAATCACACCCAGCGGAATCACCAGAATCACCGAGAACGGCACCGACCAGCTTTCATACAGGGCCGCCAGCGCCAGGAACACCACCAGAATCGAGATGCCGTACAGCATGAAGGACTGGCCACTGGCGAGTTTTTCCTGATAGGACAAACCGCTCCAGGCGTACTGCACCTTGCCCGCTGGCAGCTCACCCACCAGACGTTCCATTTCCGCCATGGCGTCGCCGGAACTCACACCGTCAGCACCGGAACCTTGCAGTTCGTAAGACGACATACCGTTAAAACGGCTGAGGTTCTGCGGGCCGGAGCTCCAGTCGATGCTGCTGAAGGCCGAGAACGGGGTCATGGTGGTGTCACCGTCACTGTTGGTGCCACGCACATACCAGCGCGACAGGTCTTCCGGTGCTGAACGGAACTCGGAATCACCCTGCATGTACACCTTCTTGACGCGATCACGGTCGAGGAAGTCATTCACGTAACTGCCTGCCCAGGCCGAACTCAGGGTGCTGGAGATGTCACTCAGGGACAGGCCCAGAGCCACGGCACGGGCGTTGTCGATATCAATCTTCAGCTGGGGGGTATCCGCCAACGAACCTTCACGTACACCGCTCAGCAGTTTGCTGTCACGCGCCTTGGCCACCAGCTGGTCTTTCAGCTCCGCCAGTTCCTCACGAGAAGTCCCCGGAGCAGCCTGCAGTTCCATGGTGAAACCGTTGCTCTGACCCAGACCCTGAATCGCCGGTGGCGACATGGCAAACACGCGGGCATCACGGATATTCGACAGTGCGTCCATACTGCGCATGGCGATTTCCTGGGCACTGGTACCTTCAGCGGTACGTTCATCCCACGGTTTCAGGGTAACAAAGCCCATACCGGCGTTCTGGCCACTGCCACCAAAGCTGAAGCCGGAAATCGTGAACATGCCATCAACCTTGTCAGCTTGCTGGTTGAGGTAGTAGTCCTCGATTTTCTTGGCCACTTCGGTGGTACGGGTGATGGAGGCACCACTTGGCAGGTTGTACTGCACCATGGTGTTACCCTGGTCTTCATCCGGCAGGAAACCACCCGGCAGACGGGTCATCAGCACCGCCAGCGCTCCCACAATCAGGGCGTACATCAGCATCCAGCGCACCGGCTGGCGGAGCAGACGTTGCACACGACCACTGTAGGCGTTGTTCATACGGTCGAAGTTACGGTTGAACCAGCCGAACAGGCCACGGCTCTGACCGTGATGATCCACAGGCTTCAGCAGGCTGGCACACAGGGTTGGCGTCAGGGTCAGGGCCACAATCACCGACAGCACCATCGACGACACAATGGTGATGGAGAACTGGCGGTAGATCACCCCGGTGGAGCCACCAAAAAATGCCATTGGCAGGAATACCGCCGACAACACCACCGCAATACCCACCAGCGCACTGCTGATTTCAGACATCGATTCGATGGTGGCCTGACGGGCCGACAGGTGTTTTTCGCGCATCAGACGTTCAACGTTTTCGACCACCACAATGGCGTCGTCCACCAGCAGACCAATCGACAGCACAATACCGAACATGGTGAGGGTGTTGATCGAGAACCCGAAGATCTCCAGCACCCCGAAGGTGCCCAGCAGAACCACCGGCACCGCAATCGCCGGAATCAGGGTGGCGCGCCAGTTTTGCAGGAAAATCCACATCACCAGCACCACCAGAATGATGGCTTCGATCAGGGTCTGTACCACTTCCTCAATGGAAATACGGATGAACTGGGTGCTGTCACGCGGATAAGCAATTTCGTATCCCTCAGGCAGGGATGATTTCAGGGATTCCACGGTGGCTTTTACCGCTTCGGCGGTATCCAGCGCGTTGGCACCCGGTGCCAGCATCACTGCAATACCGGAGGCCGGATGGCCATTCAGGCGGGGCACCGCGCTGTAACTTTCACTGCCGATTTCCACCCGCGCCACATCCGACAACAGGACGTCAGCGCCCTTGGTGTTGTGTTTGACGATGATGTTCTTGAACTGGTCAACACTCTGCAGCATGGATTGCGCAGTGACCGTAGCATTCAGCTCCTGGCTGCTTGCGGCTGGCATGGCACCGATGTTACCGGCCGCTACCTGCACGTTCTGCTGTGACAGGGCGCTGCTGATATCCGATGGCATCAGCTGGTACGCCGCCAGACGGGTTGGATCAAGCCAGATGCGCATGGCGTACTGGGAACCGAACACCCGTACACTGCCCACACCTTCCTGACGGGCAATGGTGTCCTGCATGTTGGAAGCGATGTAGTCGGAAATATCCGAGGCATTCGATTTGTCGCTGCTGTCGTAAACCGCCACGATCAGCAGGAAGTCACTCTGCGACTTGGTCACAGTAACACCCTGTGACTGCACCGACTCCGGCAGACGCGAGGTAATCTGCTGCACCTTGTTCTGCACCTGTACCTGGGCGTAGTCAGCATCGGTGCCCTGTTCAAAGGTCACGGATACATCGGCCTTGCCATCGGAGGTGCTGCTGGATGAGAAATACAGCAGGCCATCGAGACCGGTGAGCTGCTGCTCCAGAATCTGGGTCACGCTGTTTTCAACGGTCTGGGCATCGGCACCGTTGTAGGTGGTACCAATCCGGATCGATGGTGGTGCCACGTTTGGATACTGGGCAATCGGCAGATTCAGGATCGATGCCAGACCTGCCAGCATGATCACAATCGAGATCACCCAGGCGAATACCGGGCGATCAATAAAGAACTTTGAAAACATAATCAGTGGGCTCCTTCGTCATCGGCAGAGGCGATGTCGTGGATACGACCATCCTGATCCACCGCTACCGCCACCGGGTTCACCGCACTGCCCGGATTCACCTTGCTGGTGCCTTCCACAATCAGACGATCACCATCCTGCAGACCACTGCTGAGCAGCCAGCTGTTGCCGATCACCCGTTCGGTTTTCACCACCCGTTTTTCGACCTGATTGTTGGCACCCACAACCAGTGCGTAGGAGTTACCCTGGTTATCACGCGCCACGCCCTGCTGTGGCACCACAATCGCCTGGTTATCCACCGCTTCGCTCAGTACCGCACGCACAAACATACCCGGTAACAACAGGCCATCCGGGTTCGGGAATTCAGCACGCAAGGTCACCGAACCAGTGGCTTCGTCGACCGCCAGTTCACGGGCACGCAGCTGGCCCTTGAGCGGGTATTCGCTGCCATCTTCGAGAATCAGGGTAACGTCGGTAGTACCAGCACTGACGCTGTCACGGGCCAGCAGTTTGCGCAGGTTCAGCAGTTCACGACTGGCCTGGGTGAGGTCAACGTACATCGGGTCAAAACTGCGAATAGTCGCCATCGCGGTGCTCTGGTCGGCGGTTACCAGTGCACCCGGCGTTACGCTGGAAATACCGATACGACCATCAATCTCGGCCACTACTTTGGTGTAGGCGAGGTTGATACGGGCGGTTTCCAGTGCCGCTTTGTAACTTTCGATATTGGCCTGCGCTTCCAGATAGGCGGCATGGGCGTCATCGGACTCCTGCTTGGAGATACCCTCAATTTTCACCAGATTGGCGTAACGGGTGTCTTTCAGACGGGCACTTTCGAGGGTGGATTCAGCACTGCGCAGGTTAGCGCGAGCCTGATTAAACGCCGCTTCGTAGAGTTTCGGGTCGATCTGATACAGCAACTGGCCCTTTTTCACTTCCGAGCCTTCTTCAAACAGACGCTGTTTGATCACACCGCCCACCTGTGGACGCACTTCCGCAGTGCCGGACGCCACGGTGCGGCCCTTGAGTTCGGAGGTCAGTGGCACGGAAGAATGTTCGACCGTAAACACACCTACTTCGGTGGCGGGGGCAGCACCAGCCGCACCGGTTTTGGCACCAGCCTGAGGTTCAGAACCGAAGCAGCCACCGAGAACAAGGGACACCACCAAGGTGCTGAGCAGGAGGGGAGCTTTCATAACCAGGATATTCCTCTGCAGGGGCCGGTGTGGGACAAAAATGGAAAAGGTCACCCGGCTTCCGGCTCCAGCCGTTATCCGGAATGGGTGATGATACGAGCAGGTTATCAACAACCCGGTTAACGGCCGGTTAAGGAACTGCAAACAAGTCGCAAACACGGGCCTGACATACAAAGTCCCATTGGGAATTGTTTTTATAAAAATCATTCCTTTTACACATAAAGCGCCAGACCGCATGATGGCGCTTCGTTCCGGCCCCGCCCACTCAGTCGCAACCGTTTGACTGGCGGACAGGCAAACCGGAACCCGGCTTGTTTACCAAGGAAATCGTCATGTGGATTGTTGTTACCCTGATGGCCGCCGCCTGCCAGTCGATGCGTACGGCGTACCAGAAAACCCTGTCACGGGAGATGGGTGTCCTGCACGCCACCATGGCACGTTCGCTCTATGGTTTGCCGCTGGTGTTGCTGTATCTGCTGCTGTGCTGGCTGATTGCCGGGCCAGTGACAGTCGCCAATAGCGGTGCCTTTGTGGGTTATGCCAGCCTCTGTGCGATTGCCCAGATTCTCGCCACCTGGCTGATGTTACGGGTGTTCGAATCCGGCAGTTTTGTGCTCGGCACCCTGCTGGCCAAAACCGAAGCGGTGATGGCCGCCTTGCTGGCGATTCCGTTGCTGGATTTTGTCTTGTCGGCCAGCGCCTGGTTGGGTGTGGTGCTGGGGATGTGTGGAGCGCTGGTGATGAGTGTAAAACCCGGCACCTTGCGGCAGTTGCATCGTGATGCCTCGTTGTGGCCCGGGCTTGGTAGCGGTTTCTGTTTTGCCATTACCTCGGTAACCGCGGCGATGGCCGCACATAGCCTCGACGGTCATGTGGCCAGCCGGGCGGCAGTAACGCTGGTATGGGTATTGGGTATGCAGGCCGTGCTGCTGGCGGGTATCCAGATGGTTCGCAGTGGTGACTGGTTAGCACCGTTGCGGGGTAATCGTCGCCTGTCGGTACAGGTCGGGATTCTCAGTTCGTTGGGATCAATCGGCTGGTTTACCGGCTTTGCGCTGGTGAACCCGGCACTGGTGAAAACACTGGGGCAGGTCGAGATTCTCGGCACCCTGTATTTTTCGAAAACCCGTTTCGGGGAAGTGATGGAGCGCCGCCACTGGATCGGTGGCGGCCTGATTGTCACCAGCGTGTTGCTGGTAACCCTGTCGAAACTCTGATCGACCCCGGCAGGCGGCCAGTCACTGCCGGGGCTGAATCAACAGGTATCAGAAATCGACTTTCAGGCCGAGGCCGTAAGCCAGAACATCTTCATCTGCAACGTTATCGGCTTGCAGGTTGGTGTAAACGGTAGTCCCTTTACCCAGACCGCTGCGCAGCTCGAGGTTGTAACCGTTGTCGTCGGTGGCGTTGTCCAGATTGTAGTGGGTCAGCACCAGAGTCTGGTCGGGCGCGAAGTTCCAGGAAGCCCCCAGTTCAAACGGGTAGCTGGCTTCGGAGTCGGCAAGGTCGGTTTTCAGACGCTCAGCCAGTGCTACCAGAGTCAGGTTATCCACCACGTAAGTGGCTGACAGCGCCTGTACGTCTGGCAGCTCCTGTGCGGATGCGCGATCCAGACCAGCGGCCAGCGTCAGGTTACCGGTGTTGTATTTGGCTGCCAGCTGGAAGTGATCGGTGTCTTCACCGCTGTCCACTTCGCTGTCGGCGTAAACAGACGCGCCGAATTGCAGGCCGTTCATTTCCGGAGAAACGTAGGCAACGGAGCTGTCCATACGGAAAAACTGCTGGGCTTCCGCACTGACGTTGATGGTCAGGTCGGCGGTACCGGTAACCATGTCGTACATGGTGGTCCACTGCTGACCAGCAGTCACCTGGCCAAAATCGCCACTCAGGCCAACGTAGGCCAGACGACCATCCACACCAAACGATGCTTCGTTCTGGGCGGCATTGCTGTCCACACCGTTGTCAGTACCAACCTGGGCTTCAACCTGGTATAGCGCCTTGACGTTGGTCAGGGCGGTATCCACGGTGCCTTTCAGACCGATACGGGAAGAATCGTTGGAGATATCCAGATCCTGTTGATCACCAGCACTGGTGTAAATACGCAGGGAACCGTAAACGGTGGTGTTCATATCAGCCACGGCTGGCAGGGCGGTCACGGCAGCAACGGCAATCGCAAGCAGGTGTTTTTTCATAATTATTCTCCGTTATGACAACGCTTTTACTTCAGCGGCTCGCAGGCGAGCCTCCGGCGGGCGCCGGATCATTCAATATCCGCACCGTGCGAATATCAGAAATTCGGTAAAAAAATCCGCGCCGTCCCGGATATACCTCCGGGAACGGCACGGCAAATGGTGAGAGACGAAGTCCCTTCTCAGAACTACCCGATGTGCTCCATCCTGCATATATTGCGGGATATACAGAATGCAGCAAAACCAATCCCCTCCCGCATGTATCGGGACAACAGCAACAGGGGGCAAATCAGATAACCGGAACAAACATTTCCGGAGTACTGAAATCCATCAGATTTCAGCGGTGCCGTATCAGCAACGGCATTCACCACGCAGCGGCGTCGCCATTAACTGACGTACTTCCTGCGGGTCGGAACGGGTTGCCAGTAACCAGTGCAGCTTGGCAAAGGTCGCTTCCAGTGTCAGGTCGGAACCACCCACCACACCAATGCGGTTGAGGGTTGCGCCGGTTGCATACGCGCCTTGCACCACCGGACCTTGCTGGCATTGGGTCAGATTGACCACCACCAGACCACGGGCACAGGCCTGCTCCAGCAACTGCATCAGTTCCTGGTTGGCATCCGGCGGATTACCAACACCGTAACTGCGAATAATCAGTGCACGCGCACGCGGACTGATATCCAGCATGGCTTGCAGCAGTTGATGATTCACACCCGGATACAGGGTAAACACCAATACCGCATCCGGATCATATTCCGGTACCTGGATATCGGGCACACCTGCTTCCAGCAGCAAATCATCACGCATATTGATATCAATACCCACCGAACCGAGCCAGGCCATATTCGGGGAATCAAATGCAGCAAGATCCATACTATTGACCTTGACCGCACGATTACCACGCAGAATACGATTGCCAAAACAGATGCAGACTTCGTGAATATCATCACGAGCCGCCAGCTGCATGCTGGTAATCAGGTTGATATCGGCATCATTGCGCAATTCGGCCAACGGAATCTGCGAGCCGGTGATAATCACCGGCTTGTCGAGTGGCTGCAGCATGAACGACAACGCCGAAGCGGTGTAGGCCATGGTGTCGGTGCCATGCAGAATCACAAAACCGTCGTACTGGGCCCAATGGTCACGCAGGCAATTGCCAATCCGTGTCCAGTCGGCCGGTGTCAGGTTGGAGCTGTCGATCAGCTTGCCAAACTCCAGCACCTCGAACTCCGGCAAGTCGTCCAGACCAAACACCTGCAACCGTGCGACCAGGCGATCCGCCAGGCCAGTCATGGGTACATAGCCCTGGTCGGAAGGCACCATTCCAAAGGTGCCGCCGGTATACACAATCAGTACGCGTTTTTTCATCATGCCTTTTTGCTTCTGGTTCGGCCTTGCGGTGCCAGCATCGATTGCGGGCTGAGCAGGTTTTCCAGTTCAGCTTCATCGAGCAGGCCTTCGGCCAACACCAATTCACGCACGGTGCTGCCGGAGTGCAGGGCTGTTTGTGCAATACGCGAGGCATTGGCATAACCAATGTGTGGAACCAGCGCGGTGATGCTGCCAATGCTGATGTTCAGCAGTTCAGCACAACGTTCGCGGTTCGCCTCGATTCCCTTGATACAGCGGTCTTCCAGCATTGTACAGGCGGCACCCAGCATTCTCATGGAGTTCAGCAGGTTATAAATAATCAGCGGTTCCATGGCGTTCAGCTGCAGCTGACCGGCTTCGGCCGCCAGAGTAACGGCCAGATCGTTGGCAATTACCTGGAAGGCAGTCTGGTTTACGGCTTCCGGAATCACCGGATTTACCTTGCCCGGCATGATGGAAGAGCCTGGCTGCATCGCTGGCAGGCTGATTTCACCAAAACCGGTACGTGGGCCACTGGAGAGCAGACGCAGGTCGTTGGCCATCTTGCTGAGCTTGATCGCAAAACGACGCAGCACACCAGAAAACATGACAAAGGCGCCCATGTCAGAGGTGGCTTCTACCAGGTTGGCCGCTGGCACCATTGGTTTACCGGAGAATTCCGCCAGGTAACCAATCGCCAGACCAGCATAGTCCGGGTGAGTGTTGATGCCGGTACCAATCGCAGTACCACCCAGGTTCACTTCACACAGCAGACGACACACTTCGTGCAGACGGTCGATGTCTTCACTGAGGTTAACGGCAAAGGCTTCAAACTCCTGACCCAGAGTCATTGGCACCGCGTCCTGCAGCTGGGTACGACCCATCTTCACAACATCAGCAAATTCTTCACCTTTGGCGCGCAGGGCAGCAACCAGACTGGTGATGGTTTTTTCCAGCGGCTCGGCGGCGAACTGGATCGCCAGGCAAGCAGCGGTCGGGTACGCATCGTTGGTGGACTGTGAGCAGTTCACGTCATCGTTCGGATGCAGGTGTTGGTAGTCACCTTTGGCGTAACCGAGTTTTTCCAGCGCCAGGTTGGCAATCACCTCGTTGGCGTTCATGTTGGTAGAGGTACCGGCACCACCCTGGATCAGGTCAACCACAAACTGGTCGTGCAGGTAACCGCCAGCAACGTCCTGACAGGCTTCAATGATAGCGTCAGCACGTGCTTCGGAAATATTGCCAAGGTCGAGGTTAGCGCGGGCGGCGGCCATCTTCACCAGTGCCAGAGCACGGATCAGTTCCGGGAAGTGACTGATCGGTACACCGGTAATGGCAAAGTTATCCACAGCGCGCTGGGTCTGGATGCCGTACCAGGCGTCTGCCGGTATTTCCATGTCACCCAGAAGATCGTGTTCCAAACGTGTATTCATAATATTTTCATGCAGCTCAGTAAGAGACCTGCGAACCCTGGCAGGCATCAGGCTTGATTCAGCGTCATCACCAGCACCCTGCTACCGCGTTTTCCATAAACGTCGGGATGAGCAGGGCCCTCCGGGGGCAAATCAACGGATAATCTCAACTCGATACGGGGTCGGTTGGCCGGTGCCTTGGGCACCGGCCGATCAGCCGCGGGTAATCAGGCAGTCTTGCGCTGTTTACGGGCTTCGATCTGGGCCTTGTGATCCGGCTCCAGGTCCCACGCCTTGTGATCCAGATCCAGATCAGCGAAGCGGCGGGAATCAAATACCGGGGTCTCAATACCCTCGGCAATCTGGTCATCGTAGTCTTTCATGATACGCATACCAGTCTTGAACATCATGGCCAGAGCAAACAGGTTTGCCAGTGCCAGCAGACCCATGGTGACGTCTGCGAAGGCAAACACGGTACCCAGGTCAGTCAGAGCGCCCCAGCCACACAGACAGATGCTGGCAACACGGTAGGCGTTGAACAGGTTCTGACTGTTGCCACGGAAGAAACTCAGGCTGTTTTCACCCAGGTAGTAGTTGTACAGAATGGTGGTGAAGCCAAACAGGAACAGCGCCAGACTTACAAATACACGACCCCATTCACCCACGTGATCGGCCAGAGCCGCCTGGGTCAGCGCCACACCACCCTGACCAGCAATGGTCGCAGGATCGTAGATGCCGCTCAGCAGGATGATAAACGCGGTGCAGGAACACAGGATCAGAGTGTCGATGAACACCGAGAAAGACTGCACGATACCCTGACTGGCTGGATGCGGAACGTAAGCAACCGCCGCCACGTTAGGGGCACTGCCCAGACCGGCTTCGTTCGAAAACAGACCACGCTTCACACCCATCAGGATTGCTGCACCGATACCACCACCGATAGCAGGTTCAAGACCAAAGGCACTCTTCACGATCAGGACGAACACATCAGGAATACGGTCCAGGTTCATACCCAGAACCACCACAGCAATCGCCAGGTAACCCACAGCCATTACCGGAACCATCACTTCAGACGCCTGAGCAATACGCTTCACGCCACCGAAAATGATCAGACCCACCACCATGGCCAGAGACAGGCCGGTGTAGATAGGAGGAATGCCGAACGCATCATTGAAAGAAGTCGCAACCGAGTAGGACTGCAGAGCGGTGAAACCGAAGCCGAAGGTGATCAGCAGCAGTACGGAGTACAGAGCACCCAACCACTTCCACTTGGCACCCATACCACGGGTAATGTAGTAAGCAGGGCCGCCACGGTAAGTACCATCCGGTTCAGACTTTTTGTAAGCCTGGGCCAGGGTACATTCCAGATAGGATGTTGCCATACCCATCAGACCAACCATCCACATCCAGAAGATTGCACCAGGACCGCCGAGTGTAATCGCAACGGCCACACCTGCGATGTTACCGCCCCCCACACGACCAGCAACGGACAGCAGCAGCGCCTGGAAGGAACTGAGGTGACCATACTTGTCGCGTTTGGTTTGACTCAAACGCAGGATGCCAAACATCTTTCCGAAATAACGGAACTGCACAAACCGTGAACCCACGGTAAACCACAGGCCTAATGCGATCAGTACACCGATCAGCACCTTGCCCCACAGCAAATCATTGAGAAAGTCGAGCATATCGCCTCCTATCCGATCCAGGTCGGTTTTTTGTTCTTGTTGGGATGCGATTATTCAAACAAAGCCAGCACTGCTGTTAAACTTGTCGCCTTGATGCTATCTGACGCAAAAAGACGCTTTATCAGCATCAAGTAGCGCCAGTTGTCGTGTTAAGGTAAGCAGAGTGTTGCGCTGACAGCGACGATACGCGAGTACGAACAGCCTCCCAGAACCACCATTGCCACGCCTGAGGGGGAAATCCTGCTCATGAATGAAGACTTTTGCCGCAACCTGCGACTGTTGTGCAGCTACTACAAATCGATTGCGGAAGTCTGTCGGCTGCTGAAACTTAATCGCCCACAATTCAACCGTTATCTGGCCGGGCGAGGCAAACCATCGACCAGTACCATGCGCCAGTTATGTGACTTTTTTGGTGTCGAGGAACACGAAATTCTCATGCCGCATGATCAGTTCCAGCGCCTGATCCGGGTGCGTCCCAAACTGCAGCTGCAACAGAGCAATACACCACAGGAGCTGCCAGAAACCCCGCATTTGCAGTCGTTGCGCCAGTACAGCGGCGCGCCGCTCGACAAATATCTGGGCTATTACTTCGAGTATTACCTGTCGATGGCCTGCCCCGGCAAACTGCTACGCACCCTCATCTGCATCGAGCGTCAGGGCGACCAGGTCTATTACCAGCGTACCGAACGCCTGCGTGAAGAAACCGACGGCAAGGTCAGCCACGGCCGTTATCTCGGCATGGTGCACTTCCTCACCGACCGTATTTTTATGTCGGACTACGAAACCATCACCGGCAACGAAATGACCCAGACCATCCTGTTCCCGTCATTCCGTAACCGCATCACCCGCCTGTCGGGCCTGCGTATTGGGGTATCCGGCAGTGGTGAGCGTATGCCCTGCTGCGCCCGCGTGATTTACGAATACCTCGGCCCGCAGATCGATATTCACAAGGCCCTGCGCCTGTGTGGCCTCTACGACCCCTACTCACCGGACATCGACCCAACCCTGCGCGAAGCCGTGTTCAACCGCATGGGCAGCCACGATTGGCACTTCCGCGGCTTGCCGATCTAAAATCGAACAGTCGATAGATACTTATATAAGCCGTAGCCCGGAAAAGCCGAAGGCGTTATCCGGGAAAACCGGCCCTCACTCCCCGCCCTGCAAGCGCTCTTCAAACTCCGCCCGATGCGTCATCACCTCCGGCACCCGCACCTCAATCCAGTCTGCCAGCGCCGCCACCAGCCGCGCAATCTCTTCTCCACTGGTTGTCAGGCTGTATTCCACATGCGGCGGCACCACCGGGTAAGCAATACGTTGCACAAAGCCGTCGGCTTCCAGTGCTTGCAGGCTCTGGGCCAGCATTTTTTCGCTGACACCACCAATACGACGACGGAGTTCGCTGAATCGGTGTGTTCCATCGCGCAATGAAATCAGGATCAGCACCCCCCAACGGCTGCTGACGTTTTTTAAAATATCCCTTGAAGGACAAGGACCTGCGAACAGGTTGCCACGCCGCAACCGCTCGGTCAGGGTTTCCGCTTCGGAGACAGGAATCGTGACGTTGACCGACATTTTCATACTTACCTTTCTGTATTTACTTACTAAAAGTTAGCATGGGTAGTAGCCTGTTGTCATTCACTACCAATACCCATCACCCAAACGGGAGTCTGATCATGATTGTAGTTACCGGCGCGAACGGCCAACTGGGCCAACTGGTTATTAACGAACTGCTGAAAACCGTACCTGCCAGCGACATCGTGGCAGCCGTGCGCACCCCATCCAAAGCGGCTGATCTGGCGGCGCTGGGTGTAACCGTTAAAGAAGCGGACTACACCCGTCCGGAAACCCTGGAAGCGGCGTTTGCCGGTGCCGACAAGGTACTGCTGATTTCCTCCAGCGAAGTGGGCCAGCGTTACACCCAACACCTGAACGTGATTGCCGCCGCCAAACAAGCCGGTGTGGGTCTGCTCGCCTACACCAGCATTCTGAAAGCCGATAGCAGCCCGCTGCCACTGGCACTCGAACACAAACAGACCGAAGCAGCGATTGCCGAAGCCGGTATTCCGGCCGTGATCCTGCGTAACGGCTGGTACACCGAAAACTATCTGGCCAGCGTACCGGTTGCCCTGCAATACGGCGTGGTACTGGGTTGTGCCAACGATGGCCGTATCGCCTCCGCTGCCCGTGCCGATTACGCCGCCGCTGCTGCTGCCGTTCTGACCAGCAGCGAACCACAAGCAGGCAAGGTGTATGAACTGGCCGGTGACGAGTCCTACAGCCTGACTGAATTCGCCGCTGCCATTGCTGCCGCGGCCGACAAACCGGTGGCGTACCAGAACCTGCCACAAGAGGCTTACACCAAAGCGCTGCTGGATGCCGGTCTGCCTGACTTCCTGGCCACCCTGCTGGCCGAGTCCGACACCGGTGCCAGCCATGGCGGCCTGTTTGATGACAGCAAAACCCTGAGCCAGCTGATTGGTCGTCCGACCACCAGCCTGAGCGAACTGGTAAAAGCAGCCGTCGCCGGCTGATCGAACGACCGATAGAACGACCGATAGAACGATGTAGGTGCGTTGTCTTTCCCGATTTTTGCCAACGCACTTTTGCACAGGTCGCCCTTTACGGGCGGCCTGTAACACAGGCACAGTGGTCACTTCTGTCGTCTTGTCGAAGGAGTTGAACAATGTCGCGTGTGTTATACGGTTCCCTGGCCTCTCCCTTTGTCCGCCGCATTCGTCTGTTGCTGGAAAATATCGACTACGAACTACGTGAAGTGGATGTTCTCAAGCCGGATACCCGCGCCCTGTTTGCCGCCATTACGCCGATTCGCAAGATGCCGGTACTGGATGACCACGGCCAGCGCATTTTTGACTCCCACACCATTCAACTGCATCTGTCCCGCACCCTCGGCCTGCCAGATCTCTCCATTGATCAGTACAACCAGATCAGTGTGATTGACGCTGTCTGTGACTCGCTGGTGGTATTGCTGATGGGCAAACGTTCCGACCTGCCGGTACAGGAAGATCGCCTGATGTTTACCCTGCAACGCGAACGGATTACCGACAGCCTCGCCTGGCTGGAAGAAACCGCCCGCACCGGTGCCTTTGATGATTGGCATTACCCAACCATTTGCCTGATCTGCCTGTACGACTGGGCACGTTTCCGCCAGCTGCTGGATTTTAATACCTACCCGGCGCTGCAGGCGGCGGTAAACCGCTTTGCCGAACGCCCGTCCGTGGTGGCCACCCAACCGGTGTAATCCGGCCGCTGTAATACCCTGTTGATTGCCAGTCGGGCTCTTTGCCAGCCCGGCGGCTGTTGTTCCTGTCTTCTGGTCTGATGCTGTTACCATGCTGCAATCCTTGCTGAGCGCCCTCACACCGGTCTTTCTGCTGATCCTGCTGGGGATTGTGCTCAGCCGCAAAACCGACTGGTTATCCAACCCCTCACTGGGCACCATGGTGTCGAGTATTGGTGTACCGGCGCTGCTGCTGAACTCGGTGCTGACCATGAATATGGACGTGCTGGGTATGGGTAAACTGATTGGCACCACGGTGCTGATTCTGGCGCTGATGGCTCTGGTCACCTGGGGGTTCCTGCGCTTGCTGGGCCACAGCCCGCGTTATTACCTGCCGCCACTGGTGAACCCCAACACCGGCAACCTCGGCATTCCGGTCTGTTACGCACTGTTTGGTAACGAAGGTCTGGCGGCAGCGGTGGTGATTTCGTCGGTGGTGCAGATCAGCCATTTCACCCTTGGGGTTGGCTGTATGTCGGGCGGTTTTGCGCCGCGCCAGATACTGCACAACGGCCCGGTGCTGGCGCTGATCGCCGGTGCCATCCTGATGACGTTCAACCTGCAACTGCCCGCGCCGGTAATGAAAACCGTGCAGATGCTTGGCGGCATTACCCTGCCCATCATGCTGATGATGCTCGGCCACTCACTGGCACAGCTGACCATGACCGATCGCTCGATGCTCAGCCGTGCCCTGCTGTTTTCGGTATGGCGCCCCGTAGCCGGGGTTCTGGTGGCCTTGTCAGTGGTCTGGTGGCTGCCTCTGACAGCTGTTGAAAAACAGACCATACTGGTACAACACGCCATGCCAATGGCGGTGATCAGCTACATGCTGACGGTGCGTTACAAGGGCCCGGCGGCTGAAGTGGCGATGATGATCCTGCTGTCGATGCCGGTATCCCTGCTGGTCAGTGCGCTGGTGTGGTGGCTGGGTGCGCCCACCAGCTGAGCCGGGCGCGAAAGTTCGCTATACTACCGCCCCTGTTTTTTCTGATTCCTGAGGTAGGCTCGCCATGATTGGTACCCTGTTTATCTTTTCCGCCCCGTCCGGTGCCGGCAAGACCAGCCTGGTGACAGCTCTGCTGAAATCCACTCCACACATTGGTGTATCGGTTTCCCACACCACTCGCAAACCGCGTCCGGGCGAAGTGGATGGCGTCGCCTATCACTTTGTCAGCGTTGAAGAATTCCAGACCATGGTGGGTGAAAGCGCGTTTCTGGAACATGCCCAGGTGTTTGATAACTTCTACGGTACTTCGCAGCGCTGGGTTGAGTCCGAACTGGCCGCTGGCCGTGATGTGATTCTGGAAATCGACTGGCAGGGTGCCCAGCAGGTACGTCGTCTGATGCCGGATGCGGTCTCGGTGTTTATTGCACCACCGTCGATCGAAGCCCTGCGTCAGCGTCTGCAAGGTCGTGGTCAGGACGATGAATCCACCATCGAACGCCGTATGCGTGATGCCCGTTCCGAGATGAGCCACTACGGCGAATACGATTACCTGATCATCAACGACAACTTCGACAACACCCTGCTGGAGTTGCAGTCCATTGTGATCGCCCGTCGTCACCGTCTGCAGGCCCAACAGGTACGTCACGCCGATACACTGGCAGGCCTGCTGGCGGAGTAATCACCCCGCCTTTTGGTGATCGAACAAAAAACAGCCGTGGTTATTCAGAAATAACCACGGCTGTTGTGTTTCAGTGTCAGGCGTTAATCATCAGCGCCTTCCAGGCCAGCATCGAGCCATCACTCATCTGCTCGGTCGACATCATGTACTCCTCATAACCCGACGACGGAAACACCGTATCGTCATAGTTATGGGTATCCGGCTCGCCATGGCTGCTGTACACCGGCTCGTTGGCCAGAATCTCGTCACACAGACTGTCATCAAAACACACCTGCGAGGTTACCCAGGTGCGGCTGCCAACCATCACCTTGAAGTGAATATGCACGGCACGGCTAGCATACCAGCCAGGGAAACAGGTGCTGAACCACACCAGGCCATCGGCATCACTGGTCTGACGGCCACGGAAAAAGTTATTGCTGGTGTAATAACTGTCACCACCGGTGCAGAAATTCACCGCGGTCATGTCATCACCGGAATACACCCCGTACGGGTCGCAATGCCAGATATCCAGAATGGCACCTTCCACCGGTTCGCAGTTGCTGTCGACGATGCGGAAACACAAACGCAGCGGCAAACCGTCACGACCTTCGGAAATATCCTCACGGTCTTCTGTGCCGGAGTAACAGGGGCCTTCAGTGGTCGCTTCGGTCAGCACACAGACATCCCCATTGCCGTCGGCAAAGGGATTCTCGTACTCCACGGATATCGACGAGGTACCACCGGTGGCCCAGCCCGAGCTGGAGGTATCCGTACTGGTATCGGTTGAGCTGTCGGTGTCGGTTGAGGTATCGCTACTGCTATCGGATGTCGACGACACCACCGATGAACCCGACGATCCGCCGCAAGCGGGTAACGACAATAACGGGGTGGCCAGCAAATAGCGGCCTGCCAGGGTTAAAAAACGCCGGCGTTGCATCAGCCTCTGGGCGGGCTGTTGGAATAGTTTGTTCATGGGCATAACGCTCCGGGAGTTGCCATAATGTCAGGGTGAGGCAAACCGGCAACCGCCCACAGACGGTTACCTTCCGGGCTTATCGCAGCCACTGTCAGCCTCAGCAACTCCCCCGGCGCTCACTTTTCGTACTTTTACCCGTACTGACAAAACCTGGCCGGAATTCGAGAGTCAAAGAGTGACAACACGACAACTGGCACCAAACCGGACTTCCAATTCAGCCAATATCAGGTAGTATTTCCGGTCCACCGAATTCAACAATACGGAACCCTTATGGCACGCGTAACCGTCGAAGATTGTCTGACTAACGTTGATAACCGTTTTGAGCTGGTCATGCTGGCTACCAAACGTGCTCGCCAACTGGCCGTTGGTGGTGCAGAAGCACTGGTTCCGGAAGAGAACGACAAGCCAACCGTTATCGCCCTGCGCGAAATCGCTGCTGAGCTGGTTACTCCAGCGACTGTAGCCGCCCAGGAAGAAGCTGCCCGCGATCGTTACTGATCCATCCGGGTCATAACGGGAGGACGCTACCATGCCTACACTGGATGCCTTGTCCGAACGCCTGGCCCAATATCTGACACCGCAGCAGATACAGCAGGTTCGGCGTGCCTATTATTACGCCGAACAGGCTCACGACGGCCAACGCCGTCGTAGTGGTGAACCCTATATTATTCACCCGCTGGCGGTAGCCAGTATCCTCGCCGATATGCACCTCGATCATCAGAGTCTGATGGCCGCCATGCTGCATGATGTGATCGAGGATACCGGTGTTCCCAAACAGGCTCTGGCTTCACAGTTTGGTGATGTAGTCACCGATCTGGTGGATGGTGTGTCGAAACTCACCAACATCCACTTCGAAGACAAAGAGCAACAGCAGGCCGAAAACTTCCAGAAGATGGCGATGGCGATGGCCAAAGACATCCGCGTTATTCTGGTCAAACTCGCCGACCGCATGCACAACATGCGCACCCTCGGCTCCCTGCGCCCTGACAAACGTCGCCGTATCGCCCGCGAAACCCTCGATATCTATACCCCGATTGCCAACCGTCTTGGCCTCAACGCCATGCGCGTCGAGATGGAAGATCTGTGTTTTGAAGCCATGCACCCCATGCGCTCTGACCTGATCCGCAAGGCCGTTCGTCATCACCGTGGTCGTCACATCGAATTTATCAGCCAGATCGCCAACAGCATTCGTAACCGTCTGGCCGAATGTGGCATCCAGGCCCGGGTGGTAGGACGCGAGAAACACCTGTACAGCATCTACAGCAAGATGGCGCGTTCGAAGAAAAAAGACATCGATGAAATCATGGATGTTTACGGCTTCCGCATCATCACCGACAGCGTTGATACCTGTTACCGCATCCTTGGTGTCATGCACGCGCTGTACAAGCCTCTGACCGGCCGCTTCAAGGACTACATTGCCATTCCCAAGGCCAATGGTTACCAGTCTCTGCACACCACGCTGTTCAACGCCGGTAATGTGCCCATTGAAATCCAGATCCGTACCGAGGAAATGGATGCCATGGCCAACTACGGTATTGCCGCGCACTGGCTCTACAAGTCGGAATCCGACCAGGCCAGCGGTTCCCAGCGTGCTCGCCAGTGGGTTCAGAACCTGCTGGAACTGCAGAAGAATGCGGGCAGTCCACTCGAATTTGTTGAGCACGTAAAAGTCGACCTGTTCCCGGACGAAATCTACGTGTTCACACCAAAAGGCAAGATCATGACCCTGCCGGCCGGCTCCACGCCGATCGACTTTGCCTACTCGGTACACACCGATGTCGGCAACCAGTGTATTGCCTGCCGTATTGATCGCCAGCTGTCACCGCTCAGCTCCAAGCTACAAAGCGGCCAGACCGTGCAGATTGTGACCGCGCCGAATGCCCAGCCGAACCCGGCCTGGCTCAACTTCGTAGCGTCGTCCAAGGCCCGCTCCAACATTCGCAGTTACCTCAAGAACCAGCGTCATTCCGAGTCCCGCGCTTTGGGCGAACGTCTGGTCAACAAGGCCCTCAGTGCCTTCAGCAAATCCCTCGACGACGTCCGTCCGGAGCTGCTGACCCAGGTTCTGACCGAAACCGGCCTGAAAACCCTCGATGACCTGCTCGAAGATGTCGGTACCGGCAATCGCCTGGCACCGCTGCTGGCGCGTCGCCTGACCGGCAGCAGCTTGCCAGCCAATGGCGACAGCGTTGGTGAAGAAGATCTGGCCATCAAGGGCACAGAAGGTCTGGTGGTGAGTTTTGCCCGTTGCTGTTCGCCAATTCCGGGTGATCCGATCATTGGCCACGTCAGTACCGGCAAGGGATTGGTGGTTCATACCGAAGCATGTCGCAATATGGAAGAATTCCGGCACAATCCGGAAAAGTGCGTAACCCTGAGTTGGGATAAAAATACTGAGAACGAATTTCCGGTCAGCCTCAAGGTGTACATGGAAGTTCGTCGCAGCAGTATTGCCGACCTCGCCGGTGCCATTAACCTTGCTGATGCCAGTATCGACAAGATCAGTATGGAAGAACGTGACGCCCGGACCAGCGTGTTTCATCTGAAACTCAGTGTCCGTGGTCGTAAACATCTGGCCCGCGTTATCCGCAAGCTGCGTCTGCTCAACGGGGTTATTCGTATCACCCGTATCAAACACTAACGGATCGTCAAGGAATCAGCATGTCCCGCGAAATCATTGCTACTGAAAACGCACCAGCCGCCATTGGCACCTACTCTCAGGCCGTCAAGGTAGGCAACACCGTTTACCTGTCTGGTCAGATCCCTCTGATTCCGGCCACCATGGAAATGGCTTCCGGTATCGAAGCCGAAATTCATCAGGTGTTCCGTAACCTGAGCGCTGTGTGTGAAGCCGCTGGCGGCTCCCTGCAGCAGATTGCCAAGCTGAATATCTTCATGACCGACCTGTCCAACTTCGCCACCGTTAACAGCATCATGGCGGAATACTTCGAACAGCCTTACCCGGCGCGTGCTGCTATTGGTGTAGCCCAGCTGCCACGTGGTGCGGCGGTTGAAATGGACGGCATCCTGATCGTCGACTGAGACGTTCTGGCCTGAAAACAAAAAAACCGGTTGTGGCAACACAACCGGTTTTTTTATGCGTGCGAAACAGAGGATCAGGGTCAGTCGATTCCCATTTCAGTCAGCAGCACATCGTAACCTTCGCGGTAATGATTAAAGCGGAACTGGTAACCCAGCTGCAGCAGGCGTTTGTTGCTGCAACGACGGTTGGCGCGGCGCGAGGTTTCCGGCATGTCGTGGTCGGGATCAACGTCACCAATACGGTCTTTTAACCATTCCAGCACATCAAACAGCGGTGCCGGTTCGTTATCGGTGGCCAGATAGAGGTCATCCACCGGCTCACCGGCGAGTACCTTGCTGATGATCAGATCCAGCACGCCCACGCAGTCATCACGGTGAATACGGTTGGTCCAGATTGGTGGCTCCGGATCACAATGACCACCATGGCGCGCCTGCTCAATCAGACGGTTACGGCCAGGGCCGTAAATACCGGTAAAACGCACGGATGTGCCAGGGAATTCGTGCTTCAGCAACGCCTGTTCGGCGGCCAGCATTTCCTTGCCCGCAAAGGAAGTTGGTTCGGTTGGCGAGGTTTCGTCGACCCATTCACCACCAGTCTGGTGATAAACACTGGAGCTCGATACAAAAATCACCCGCTTCGGCGCCGGGCCTTGCAGAGCCGCCAGCACGTTACACAGGCCCTGATAGTAATAGGCGTGGTAACCCTCTTTGGAAAACACCGGAGACGCTACGCTGTACACCACCACATCACAGGCCACTGGCAAATTCACCAGAGTTTCCGGATTGGTCACGTCGGCTTGTAACCAGCACGTACCGTCCGCCGAGGTCTGGGCAGTGCGTCGCACACCCCAGACTTCATGACCCTTGCCACTCAGACAGGCGGCCAGATTACCGCCTACATCGCCCGCACCCACAATCAGAATACGTGCCATCAGAATCTCCTGAATTCCAGAACCGGGCTGCCCGGCCCCACCATTGTTATCAGAATAGCGGTTCAGTCAACGCCTTACCGAACATCCGACAGCTTGTGGAGGTATTTCAGAGCCAGCGTCAAAACGCAGCACTGAGTGCGCTTTCACTCACGCCGAATCATAGGTAAGCTAAATCGGATCATAGACCACCATACAGGCAGACAATCATGACGCTGACCGAGCTCAAATACATTGTGACTCTGGCGCAGGAAAAGCATTTTGGCCGGGCGGCCGAAAAATGTTTTGTCAGCCAACCAACGCTGAGTGTGGCCATCAAGAAACTCGAGAGCGAACTGGACATCGCCATTTTTGAACGCAGCAAGAGTTCGGTTGCGGTCACGCCAATGGGCGAACGAATCGTGGCCCAGGCTCAACGCGTACTGGAAGAAGCCCGTACTATACGTGAGCTGGCTAACGCCGGTAAGGACCAGCTGAGCTCGCCGTTAAAAATCGGCGCTATCTTTACCATCGGCCCGTATCTGTTCCCGCATCTGGTGCCACAAATTCACCAGCGCGCGCCCACCATGCCGCTGTATCTGGAAGAAAACTACACCGGTGTGCTGCGTCGCCAGCTGCGCGACGGTGAACTCGACGCCATTATTGTGGCGCTGCCATTCACCGAGCCCGACGTACTGACCCGCCCGCTGTACGACGAAAACTTCGTGGTGGTGATGCCAAAAAACCATCCGTGGAAAAATCAGGAAACCATCGAACCTGAACAGCTGGCCGATGAAGACCTGCTGATGCTGGGTGAAGGTCACTGCTTCCGCGATCAGGTGTTCGAACACTGCCCGGCGCTGGCCCGTCGTCATCACACCCGTCTCGGCAGTGTGACCGAAGGCAGCTCGCTGGAAACCCTCAAATACATGGTGGCCTCGGGGCTTGGGATTACCGTACTGCCAGAATCAGCGGTCAGTAACCTCGATCTCAATCTGGTGATTACCCGACCATTTGCCAGTCCGGCACCTTACCGTACCGTTGCCCTTGCCTGGCGTGCCAGCTTCCCGCGTGGTCAGGCCGTTGATCTGTTGCTGGATACCGCACGCCAATGCCGGGTTCAACCATAAACGCCGCCGAGCCGCTGGCCCTGACTCGTCTCAAGGGAGTTGGGCCCAAACTGGCCGAACAGCTGCAGCGTCTGCATATCAACAGCATTGCTGACCTGCTGTTTCACCTGCCGTTCCGTTATGAGGATCGCAGTCGCATTGTGCCCATCGGCAGCCTCCAACCAGGCCAGTCGGCGGTGTTACAAGGTGCGGTGCGCAGTGCCGATATTGTCATGGGCAAACGCCGCAGCCTGCTGGTGAAATTACACGACAACAGCGGCACCCTCTCCCTGCGCTTTTATCATTTCTCGGCCGCCCAAAAGAACCAGTTCAAGGCTGGCAACCTGATCCGCTGTTATGGCGAAGCCCGCCGTGGCGCCAGTGGTCTGGAGATTTATCACCCCGAATATCACCTGCTCGAAAGTGGAGACGAAGCTCTGCCGGAAGCATGCCTGACGCCGGTTTACCCGGCCACTGAAGGTATCAGCCAGCCGCGTCTGCGCCAGTTGATGGATCAGGCGCTGGATATGCTGCAAGCCGGTGAACTGCCCATGACCGACCTGTTACCACTCGACTGGCGGGCACGCTGGCGTTTGCCGGGGCTGGAAGAAACCCTGCTGTTCCTGCATCGGCCGCCGGCCAGTGTCCAGCAGCACCAGCTGGCCAGCGGCCAGCACCCGGCCCAGCGCCGTCTGATTCTGGAAGAACTGCTGGCCCACCAGCTGTCGATGCAACGCCTGCGTGCCGGCATTCAGGCCCAGGGGGCACCGGCCATTCCACCGGCCCGTGAATTACCGGCAGCGCTGTTGCGGGGGTTGCCGTTTACGCCCACTGGCGCCCAGCAACGGGTGGTCGCAGAGATAGCTGTTGACCTAGCCAAACCACTTCCCATGTTACGACTGGTGCAGGGCGACGTTGGCTCCGGCAAAACCCTGGTCGCCGCTCTGGCGGCCGCTCAGGTGCTGGAGGCCGGTTTTCAGGTTGCCCTGATGGCCCCCACCGAAATTCTGGCCGAGCAGCATTTTGTGAACCTCGGGCGCTGGTTTGAACCACTGGGAATCAACTGTGCCTGGCTGGGCGGCAAAAGCCGTGGTAAGGCTCGCACCCAGAGTCTGGAGCAGATCAGCAGTGGTGAGGCCCGCATGATCATTGGCACCCATGCGCTGTTTCAGCAGGATGTTCACTTCCAGCGCCTGGGACTGGTGATCATCGACGAACAACACCGCTTTGGTGTGCACCAGCGTTTGTCACTGAAGGAAAAAGGCCACCTCGACGGTCTGGCTCCCCATCAGCTGATCATGACCGCCACACCGATTCCCCGCACACTGGCCATGAGTGCCTACGCCGAGCTGGACACCTCGATTATTGATGAGTTGCCACCGGGGCGCAGTCCGATCCAGACCGTTGCGATTCCGGATACCCGGCGGCCGGAAGTCATCATGCGGGTCGATAACGCCTGCCGTGAAGGCGCGCAGGCCTACTGGGTCTGTACCCTGATCGAGGAAAGTGAAGCGTTACAATGCCAAGCCGCCGAACTGACCGCCCAGGACCTGCGTGAATCCTTGCCGCACCTGCGTATCGGGCTGGTTCACGGGCGTCTGAAAGCGGCGGAAAAAGCCGCCGTAATGGCCGCGTTCAAGGCCCATGAGCTGGATTTGCTGGTCGCTACGACCGTTATTGAAGTGGGTGTCGACGTGCCCAATTCGAGCCTGATGATTATCGAAAACCCCGAACGTCTGGGCCTCGCCCAGCTGCACCAGTTACGCGGCCGGGTGGGCCGTGGCAGCGTCCGCAGCAGCTGTGTCTTGCTCTACAAAACACCACTGGGCTTCACCAGCAAACAGCGTTTGCAAGTGATGCGGGATAGTCAGGACGGTTTTTATATCGCCGAGCAGGACCTGATGATCCGCGGCCCCGGTGAAATGCTCGGCACTCGCCAGACCGGCCTGCAGCTGTTGCGAGTGGCCGATCTGCAGCGCGACGCCGACCTGATTCCCATGGTGCGCGAAATGGCAGAACAGCTGTGGTATCAGCACAGGAATCAGGTGGATCCCCTGATTTTACGCTGGCTGGGAGACGCCGAACGTTTCGCGGCGGTGTAACCCCGCTCCACTCAGAGTGCAGACTCCCGGCAAACCTGTTGCACTGGTCTATAGTGAAAAGACCTAACGATTTCTCCAGGGAGCGACCATGGCACTACCGGTCTCCGTACAGCAGGTGCTGGCCAAATGGAATGTGGTGTACTCAATGACTGAGGCAACAGGACCCACGCGAATCATGAACACAACCGGATCCCCCGTCAGCGCTGCCAATACCGCACGCGTCGTGTTTCTCAAGGACAGCATCGGCAAGATTCAGGTCGTGGTACCGGGAAATCGCCTGCTGGATCTCAATCAGCTCGCCCACCAGTTTGGTCGTCAGTTCACGGCACTGGCGCCGGAAGAGCTGATGCGCATGAAACAGGCATTGGGGCTGGATGACTTTCCGGCGCTGCCACAGCTGACCCGTATTGAAAGCCTGGTCGATCGTTCGTTGCTGGATCAGGATGAGCTGTATATCCAGTCGGGTCGTAATCGTACCTGGCTGCGCCTGCCCTCGGACCAATTTCGGGCCTTGACCAAACACTCACTGGTTGGCCATTTCAGTTCGCCGCTGCAGCAGGATGTCCTGCATCAGACCACGACAGCGGATCTCGGCGATATCCATATGGCGGTCAAACAGTTCACGCCGCTGCGCATTCAGCAACGCCTGCAAGACACTCTGGATCTACCACCACTGCCGGACACCGCGCGCCGGATTATCGACCTGCGCCTCGATCCCGATGCCGATGCGGTGATGCTGGCACACGCCGTGGAATTGGACCCGTCCATGACCGCCCAGATCATCAGCTGGGCGCGCTCCCCTTATTACCGTTCACGCAGTGAAATCCGCTCCGTAGAAGACGCAGTCAGCCGCGTGCTCGGGTTTGATCTGGTGATGAATCTGGCGCTGGGGTTGTCGTTGGGACGACTACTGAGTGTGCCACGCGAAGGCCCGGCCGGTTATATCGCGTTCTGGCATCAGGCGGTTCTGATAGCGGCATTGAGCCAGGATCTGGCGCGTCGCAGCAAGATGAAAAAACGTCCGGATACCGGCATCGCCTATTTGTGTGGTTTGCTCCACAACTTCGGTTTTCTGGTACTGGGTCAGGTGTTCCCACCACAGTTTTCCCTGATCAACCGTCACATCGAGGCCAACCCGCACATCAACCGTTTTTATATTGAGCGTCATTTACTGGGCCTGACTCGTGAACAGATTGCAGCCTGTCTGTTACAGCAGTGGCAAATGCCCGCAGAAGTGGTTACGGCCATTCGCCAGCAGCACAATCCGGCCTATCATGAACAGCATTGCCAATATGCTCATATTCTCTATGTAGCCTCACGAACCTTGCGTCAGCGCGGTTATGGTGACGGCCCACTGGAAACCCCGTCTGCGGATGTTCTGGAAGCACTGGCGCTGACCGAGGAGCAGGTTGCCGAAAGCTGCGATGAGCTGATCGATCATATGAACGAGCTCAGTGAGCTGATTCAGGCGTTAGGCAACTGAAATACCGGCCAATCAGCAGCCGCACCGAAAATTTGGCGTCGTATTGAGGAATACTCCGTACGACCGTCAGACGGCCGCACAGCGTATCAGGCTAAAACTACTGAAGGCTCGCTCAGGGCAGGGTCTTGCGAAAAATGGCGGTATCCGCCAGCTCAGGCATCAGGGCCAGCAGGCCGTCCGTGCCCAAGCGTCGCATATGACGCTGGTTGCGCTCCGGAATACGTTCCGGAAACTCGACCGACTCCAGGGCTTTTTCAATATCCGCTTCGCGGATGATGTGCAGCATCGGAAATGGTGAGCGGTTGGTCAGGTTGCTGGCGTCATCCGGCGCTTCACCTTCAAAGCGATAGTTCGGGTGGAACGTCGCGACTTGCAATTGTCCTTCGTAGCCCATCTGGAACAGCAGTTCGTCACAGATCATGGCCCAGTTCCAGTATTCATCGAAATCCGGGGTCACGTTGGGGGCCACAAACAGGGCGGTTGGCAGCTGGGCAGGATCAGCATCGGCTACTTCACCCAACAACTCCATAAACCGGGCAGTTACCCGATTGAGGTCTTCAAGTTCACAGACCTCGATACGCAGCTGTTGCATAACCGGGTGAGCAAAGGGACAAAGCCCCTCACCCACCACCAGCCGGGATACCCATTCACGGGTCAGCCAGGCAGCGTCCTTCACTTACTGCACCGCATCCTTCAGGCCTTTACCAGGCTTGAATGCAGGAACCTTGGCAGCAGCGATGGTAATGGCTTCACCAGTCTGTGGGTTCTTGCCCTGACGTTCAGCACGCTCGCGTACTTCAAAAGTACCAAAACCGATCAGGCTTACGCTGTCGCCTTCGCTCAGAGCCTGGGCAATACGATCAGTGATGATGGTGATGATCTCGGCTGCCTTGTCTTTGCTCAGATCAGTTTTTTCAGCAATCGCTGCTGCCAGTTCAGGTTTACGCATTCTCATGCATCCTCTAATGTTGAAATCGGGCTTGATGCCCAGCCTGGTCGGTCGTTGTGACCATCGAAGTCACAGGTACAGAAAGCCGCCGCCCATAAGGCCGTTATTGGCCCCGGGGCAAACGGCTCGAAGAGTGGTCAGACTTCGATCATCTCGAAATCGTCCTTGCCCACACCGCAATCCGGGCAGATGAAGTCGGCTGGAACATCTTCCCAGCGGGTACCCGGCGGAATACCTTCTTCTGGAGCCCCTTCGGCTTCATCGTAGATCCAGCCACACACCACACATTGCCAACGTTTCATCCGTTTTCTCCTGCGATGATCGCGAGGCGCTAAAGCTACTTATCAGCACCAACAAAATCAATCCATGCAAGGCCTGATGACACATCTGCTTGCCTGATTTCCCGATTTACCTCATGCTCCGGCGCCTGTTTTTCCCGAAAGACCCTGTAAACATGCCTGCCACTTCCCTGCGCTCCCGTCTGTGCCCGTCGGCACCGTGCTGGAGCAACCGTTATCAGTGTAGCCGCCCGGTCGTGCCGCGCCTGTGGAAAAACTGGCTGCAAGACAAAGGGTCATTAACGCGCCGCCTGCAATCCATTGGACGTTTTAGCGTACAACTTCGGCAACAGGGTTACGGGTTTGCCAGCGCCATGGAATGTCGGGATCTGGGTCTGACGTATGGCCGTAGCGTCTGGTTCCGTGAAGTCGCCTTGCTGATTGATGATCAGGAGGTTGTCCTGGCTCGCACCGTGGTGCCGCTCAACAGCTGGCTGGCGCGTCGTTGTGGTCTGACCCGATTGGGCAACCGTTCATTGGGAACCTTCCTGTTCAGTCAGCCCAGTATGAAACGTCCTACCCTGCGTCTGTATCGCTGGGCAGCCGATGGCCAGCATCGCCAGCAATGGGCACGACGTTCTATTTTTACCATTCAGGGCCAGCCACTGCAGGTTACTGAAGCTTTTAATAGTGAGTGGAGCGGCTTTTCTCGCAGCCAGCGCCCACTGCACCGGATTCACAGCAATTCCCGGAGATGACCATGTCCCTGTCCCGGACTCTCGACCGCCTCTGGCCCAAGTGGCATGACTGGGTTCTTCTGACCCGCCTCGACAAACCGATCGGTTCTTACCTGCTGTTATGGCCTACGTTGTGGGCGCTGTGGGTTGCGGCGGACGGTACGCCGTCGTTCGCCAATCTGGTAATTTTTGTACTGGGTGTGTTTGTGATGCGCTCTGCAGGCTGCGTCATTAATGACTACGCCGACCGCCACGTTGACCGCCATGTTGAACGTACTTGCCAGCGTCCGCTGACCCAGGGTCGTCTGAGTGAGAAAGAAGCACTCACCGGTTTTGTGGTGTTATGCCTGACTGGCCTGGTACTGGTGCTGTTCACCAACCTGATGACCATCCTGCTGTCGTTTGGCGCCGTGATTCTCGCCGCTATTTATCCTTTTATGAAACGCCACACCCATTTGCCGCAGGTATTTCTGGGCGCCGCGTTTTCATGGGCAATTCCAATGGCGTTTGCAGCGGAGTCAGAAACCCTGTCGGCCATCTGCTGGCTGCTGTACATCGCCAACCTGACCTGGACGGTCGGCTACGACACCATGTACGCCATGGTGGATCGCGATGACGACCTCAAGATTGGTATCAAATCCACTGCCGTGCTGTTTGCCGAGCTGGATCTGTTGATGATTGGCCTGCTGTACGTATTAACGGCTATCAGTCTGCTGTTGGTGGCGAGCCTTGCCAAGCTGGCCTGGCCGTTTTATCTGGCATGGCTGGTAGGTAGTGCTTATATGGGCTGGCAAGTCTGGTCGATCCGCAGCCGTGATCGCATGCACTGTTTCCGCGCATTCCGTCTCAGCCACTGGTATGGATTCATCATTCTGCTGGGCATTGTGGCCAGTACTGGTATTCAATGAGCCAATAAGACCTGTCTGTCTCCCACGGGGGGACAGGCATGTCACATTTCTGTAACACTACGTCAGTGTAATACCCGGGCAAACCAGTTTATGACCATTGAGTGACGGGCAACCATGACGAAAGCAGGAAAAACCATTCTTATTGTGGACGATGAAGCGCCGATCCGGGAAATGATCGCTGTCGCTCTGGAAATGGCTGGCTACGAATGCCTGGAAGCCGCCAATACCCAGGAAGCCCACTCGCTGATCGTCGATCGCAAACCGGATCTGATGATTCTGGACTGGATGCTGCCTGGCACCAGCGGCGTTGAATTCGCCCGTCGAATCAAACGCGACGACATCACCAGCGAAATTCCGATTGTGATGCTCACCGCCAAAGGTGAAGAAGATAACAAGGTACAAGGCCTGGAAGCCGGTGCCGATGACTACATCACCAAACCATTCTCACCACGCGAACTGGTCGCCCGTCTGAAAGCCGTGCTGCGTCGAACCACGCCTCAAGGTGTTGAAGATCCGATCGAAGTTAGCGGTCTGCTGCTGGACCCTGTGTGTCACCGCGTCACCGCCAACGAAGTACCGCTGGAAATCGGCCCAACCGAATATCGTCTGCTACAGTTCTTTATGACCCACCAGGAGCGTGCCTATTCGCGCACCCAACTGCTGGATCAGGTCTGGGGCGGCAATGTTTATGTTGAAGAACGCACCGTAGACGTGCATATTCGTCGCTTGCGCAAGGCCCTGGGTGCATCTCACGAGCACCTGATCCAGACCGTCCGCGGTACTGGATACCGATTCTCTACCAAGGCGTCCTGAACACATGTATCCCGTCTGGCGCAGTGAACTGCGCCGTTTTGTTCTGATTACCATTGCTGGCACAGGCCTCGGATATTATCTGGGGCATCCCATTGAAGCACTGATACTGCTCCTGGTCGCCGGCAACGGCTGGCACATCCTCCACCTCGCACGAATGCAACGCTGGTTCGACCAGGAACAGGTTAACCGTCTGCCACACGCCATGGGCGCCTGGGGCAAGCTGTTCAGCGATGCCCAGCGCCGTCACCAGCAAAACATCAAAAGCCAGCAACAGCTGCAAAGCATCATCAACCGCATTCAGGATTCCACCGCTGCACTGCAGGATGCTGTACTGATGGTCGACTCCAACGGTGCTCTCGAATTCTGGAACGAAGCGGCACAGGGCTATCTTGGCCTGCGCACACCGGTGGATATTGGCCAGCCCATCACCAACCTGATCCGTAATCCGGAATTCAAGAATTACTTCGACAAGGCCCAGTATCAGGAACCGCTGGTGATTACCTCCCCGGCGAATCCGCACATGTTCCTGCAGTTCAATATCACCCTGTTCGGCCGCAAGGATCGGTTGATCATGGTGCATGACGTGACCCGTCTGAAACACCTTGAACAGATGCGCAAGGACTTCGTCGCCAACGTCAGCCATGAACTGCGCACGCCGCTGACCGTGTTGTCGGGATATATCGAAACCATGCAAATGGGCGCTGATGCACTGCCACCACGCTGGAAACGCATGCTGCAGCAAATGTATGAACAGAGCCACCGGATGGGCAATATCATCAAGGACCTGCTGATTCTGTCGCGCCTCGAAAACACCCATAACGACAAACCGAAGCGGGTACAGATATCCGAACTGCTGACCGCCATTCATAACGATGCCGTCGCACTCAGCGGCGGTCGCCACAAGATAGAGCTGCAGATTGACAGCGACAAGGACATCAGCGGTTTCTATAACGAATTACGCAGTGCGTTCTCGAATCTGGTGTTTAACGCCGTCAAGTACACACCGGAAGGTGGAAAAGTGGTGATTCGCTGGTACATGAGCCAGGATCACGGCTGCTTCAGTGTTGAAGACAACGGTATTGGCATTGCGCCACACCATATTCCGCGTCTGACCGAACGTTTTTATCGGGTCGACCCAAGCCGTAACGCCGAAACCGGCGGCACCGGTCTCGGACTGGCCATCGTCAAACACGTACTGGGCCATCACCAGGCCGAGTTACGCATCACCAGCGCGACCGGCAAAGGCAGTACATTCCTGTGCGATTTCCCGGCCCGTTGCCTGCTTAACGCCCCATCCGCGCAATAAAACGCGACAGGGTTTCGAGCTTGTCCGGATCATCATCCACATAACGGATGCGGATCTGGATAGTCTCGGCATCCGGATGTGGCTCCTGTGCCTGCATCATGCGTACAAAGCCGTTTACCCGCGCCACCGAGTCTTTCGCAGGGTCCAGCACGTCTACGACCACCTGTTCCAGCAACTGTGGCACCAGATCTTCGCGACGGAAAATGCCGATCAGCTCCTGCAGGTTCATATCCTTGATCACCAGAGCGGTTTCCAGGCCCGACGCGAAACGTACGGTCGCCTGTGCCATGGTGCGTCCTCCCGACGCAGCCGGAGCCCTGGCGGGAGCCGTTTTCTTCAGTAATGGTGGGGCCGCCGCGGCCATATCAACCGACTGTACCCGTGGAGCCGGGCGTGCCTGAGCGGCACCCGCCGCTCCCATCAGTACCGATGCACCACTGCGATCACCGGCAATCGCAGCCGGGCCTGCCTCGGCACCGGTTGGTGGTTTGATTTTCAGATGTCGATAGACCAGCTTGGTGAGTTTGGTCACAAGCGCATCGCGGGTAAAAGGCTTGCCGATATAGTCGCTGACACCAGCCTCTACCGCAGCGACTACGTGATCACGATCACCCCGACTGGTGATCATCATAAAAGGAGTCTTGCTATAACGAACGTCAGAGCGCATCCACTGCAGCACTTCCAGACCTGACATCTCCGGCATTTCCCAGTCACATAACACCACGTCGACCTGATGGCTGTTCATCTGGCTGACCGCCTTGCGGCCATTAACAGCCTCCAGCAACTCACAGCCCGGATACACGCTGCGCACGGCCTTTTTCACCAGATCGCGGATAAACGCTGCATCATCAACCAGCAGGAAAGTCAGCTCTGCCATGTAAACCCTCGCCTCAATGGTCAGGATGGTCCGGAACCGGGCCTGAGCTATCAGCCTAGTCCAGTCCCGACCATCATGCCCGCCAGCACGCACTGGCGGCCGCTATTGCGGCAGGGCTTTTTCGCGTCGTTGCTCCAGCGCCCACAAGCTGCCGCCAATCACCGCAGCCGGAGGCACAAAACAATTCAGAATCGGCACCAGCATCAGCACCGATACCACTGCGCCAAAACCAACGGCGGCCCAACGGTCCCTGGCCAGTTGCTGACGACTGTCCGGGAACGATACACCGAGGTTATCCAGACTGTAGTCGCGGTACTGCAACGCCAGCGTCCAGCTACCGAACACAAACCACAGAAACGGCATCAACAGGTTCAGCAACGGAATAAACGACAACACCAGCAACAGCAGATAACGCGGTATAAAATAGAGGATCTTCTTCCATTCACGCTGAAAGGTGCGGCCAACCAGATGCCACAGTGGTTCATCCGCCGCAACAACGCCCTGACGTTGCTCTATCTCCCCCGCCAGCAAGCCATAAAACGGACTGGCAATGGCCACCAGAAGCACACTGAAGAAATATCCGAATACCACTATGACCAGCAACACCAGCAGCGGCACCACCAGCCAGGATGCCCAGCTTAACCAGCCCTGTTCAAATCCCTGCCAGTTGGCAAACCAGCCCTGTATCAGGCGCACGGCGATTACCAGCAAGGCCATATTCATCAGCACCGGCACCCAGACGTAACGACGAATGCCTTTCTGATTCAAAAGCCCCAGCCCCTGAAAAAAATACCCTGCACCTTTAAAAAATCGATCGAACATAGAGAATCCTGAACAACCTCCTGAAAGCTTCTACTACAATACCGGCCTTTCTTATTCCAACACGACAAGAGATACCGCTCATGACACCCGAGCGTCTGGAACGTATTACCAGCACCCTCAACAAGCGCCAGCCGGATCTGACCGTAGTGATGGATCAGCTCTACAAGGCTCACAACCTGTCGGCCATTGCCCGTACCTGTGACGCCTTTGCCATCCAGGACGTTCACTACATTTCGCCAGAATCCGAATATCGCCTCAAATCAGCATCCGCTGCAGGCTCCGACAGCTGGGTAACGGTGAACAGTCACCCGGATACCCCAACCGCCATCCAGCATCTGAAAGACAGCGGCTTCCGCGTCTGTGCCGCCCACCTGAGCGACAGCGCTATAGATTACCGCGACTACGATTTTACCCAACCAACAGCACTGCTGCTGGGCGCGGAATGGGAAGGTATCAGTCAGGAAGCATCCGACCTTGCCGACCAGCATCTGATCATCCCTATGTGTGGTATGGTACAGTCGTTAAACGTATCGGTAGCAGCGGCCATTATCCTGTCAGAAGCACTACGCCAGCGTCAGCGTGCAGGCATGCTCGATCAGCCACGTTTGCCAGAAGAACGTCGCCAGCAACTGTTTTTTGAATGGTGCCAGCCGACCGTGACCAAGCTCTGCCGCAAATACAACCTCGCCTATCCTGCGATCAGCGAGGGCGGTGAACTGCTCGATCCACAGGCATTTTCGCGCCAGATCAATGGTCGCAGCAGCGTCCGCAAGCTCCCCTGACAGACAGTCTCCCTCGCCCTTGTAAGACATCTCTTACAAGGGCATACGAAATCTCGTGTTATCACCTCTGGTTAATCTCCTTTTTATACCAAGAAAAATAGCAACCATTTGATTTATATAGGTTTTATTTTTCTCATCTCTGTTTTTGGCGACTTCAGTGCTGACGCCATCCCCCCACAAATACTTACATTCAGGTAAAGTGAACACACATCAGGACGATGACTTGTCAGGACGACAAGACCAGAAGGAATGATTGTGATGGCCAGGCTGGTCAGCAATCGGGCAGGAGCGTCAGGACGACGATCAGGAGGCAGGAGCCACACGGATCGTACAGGGATGATCGGCAATCGGAATGCCACAGGAGAGGAACACCGACGGGAAGTCGGCGGCAGGGATAGCAAGGCTGCGCAGGATGCACAGCCGACCAGGAGCGGTCAGCCAGGCAGGCACAGGAATCTCAGGGACGACCAGGACGATGTCACAGGAGTGACCAGGACGGTAGCCAGGAGGCAGATTCAGGGATGATGTGCAGTGTCACAGGAGTGACACACAGGGATGAGAGGATGCAGAGACTCACACGACAGGATGTCGATTGGCAAGGTAGCCAGAAGGGATAAACAAGGACTTCATAATCGAAGGATACAGCCAGGAAGGCTGATCGAAACGCCACGGATGACACAGGAAACGGACAGCAAGGGATATTTGTTAAAGGACTAACCACGGAAGATCACTGAAATCTCCCGGTTTCAGCGTACTGCGGCGGCTCGGACAGGATGTACAGCCGCCTTATTTCTTTTCAGAGTCGGCATTTTTGCGCTCACATTCTTCCCCTCCAGCTGATCAACTCCGAAACTCCGGTGTCGGATGAATACCGCATTTGTGGTTTAATCCTCCCGCGGGCAAACCGTTACAGAAATCAGCGTCTCACAAGCGCAAATCGTCCAACAATCCTGCCGTAAGACTTTTCTCCCGATCCTTGTAAGACATGTCTTACAAGCAACTGCGAAATATCGGCATATCACCTCAAAATCCTCGCCTGTTTTACCACCAAAAAACATAAGCCATTGTTTTTAAACAGTTTAATAAATTCATTGCATTACGTTAACAAGTATTCCGGTTGGTAACAGCCCTTTTTCATCGATTTACTTTGGTAAAGTTATCTCATCAGGACGATAACTTCCCCGGACGGGGAGGCCAGATGGAATGATTGTGATGGTCAGGGTGATCAATAATCGGACAGGAGCGTTACGGATAACGATCAGGAGGCAGGAGCCGCACGGATCGCCAGGGATGATCGGCAACCGGAATGCCACAGGAGAGGAACACCGACGGGAAGTCGGCGGCAGGGATAGCAAGGCTGCGCAGGATGCACAGCCGACCAGGAGAGGTCAGCAAGGAAGACGCTTCAGGAATGAAGCAAGGTGTCACAGGAGTGACACACGGGAATGAGAGGATGACAGGGATAGCAAACGACAGGATGTCGACTGGCAGGATCGCCAGAATGGATACGCAAGGACTTCAGAATTGAAGGAGTCAGCCAGGGAGGCTGATCGAAATGCCACGGATGACATTGGCGAAGGACGCCAAGGGAATTTCTTCAAAGGATTGACCATGGATGATGCTTGGAATCCGGATGATTCCAGGGTGCTGCGGCGGCTCGGACAGGATGTACCAGCCGCCTTAATTTTTTCAGCGCCGGTTAAAACGCTCCGCCATTATCCCCAGCAACACAAATCCCCCCACCACCAGAATCACATACAGATTCGCTGGCTGATGACTCAGAAATCGGGCCACAAACGGCACTACCCACACCGTTAATGCGCCATACCCGAACGTACACAGCGCAATAAACACCAGAATCCGTACCACCACCATCTGCCTTCGAACCAGATTGCGTACAAAGCCGTTGATGCTGTCGCCATAGATCACCAGCAGGGTTGCTACCCATGCCAGGGCAATATCGCTGTTAAACGGGCGTAAGAAGCCTGCAAGAGTCTGCCACATACTATCGGTTGTTGCTCCCATTTACCCTGCACGATCCTCGATGCATGCAGATTGAGCCCTGAATGCTAGGGACACTCTGAATAACTCTGCACAGCTCTGCGCGAGCGCTGCAGCGCGTGTGAGCAAGGCGACGAACGCAGCGAAATGACAAGTCCTTTTCAAGTTCGTCAACACCGCTCAAATGCGCTGCAGCCCGCGCCCTTCGGGGCTTTCGGGATGGCGATGACTCGGTGTCGCCGGTTTTTGACGTAGCCCGCTATGCCATCAAACCGGCTTCGTGATTCATCGCCATCCCGATAAGCCAGAGCGGGCACCGAGTTATTCAGAGGGTCCCTAGCAAACAGCCGATGTAAAACCGGTAGCAGAAAGATGGAACCTGTTGACAGACTGGCGGCAAAACGTCATGAAAAAACGATGCCCTGAAACGACAAAAGGCCCGTAGATTGCTCTACGGGCCTTTTGTACTTATCTGGTGCCGGCACAAGGAATCGAACCCTGGACCTACTGATTACAAGTCAGTTGCTCTACCAACTGAGCTATACCGGCTTTGATGGGCGCTAATTCTATAGATCAAAGCGATCAAGGTCAACCGCTTTTTTCAGAAAACGCCCACAAAATCAGTCTTCAGCGGCGTTATCCGGATGTGCACGCTCTTCCATTTCAGTCAGGGAAGAGTGACGCACGTCGGCACCACTTACCACGTAAATAACCTGTTCGGAAATGTTACGGGCATGGTCACCGATACGCTCAATTGCGCGCAAGATCCACAGGATGTTGATCGCCTGGCCAATGGAACGTGGGTCTTCCATCATGTAAGTAATCAGTTCGCGCAGGGCGGCTGAGTACTGCTGGTCGACCAGCTTGTCATGACGAACCACGTCAATCGCGCCATCCACGTCGTGACGGGCAAAGGCATCCAGAGCACCGGAGATCATCTTGCAGACTTCCGCACCCATGTAACGGATCGCTTGCTGGCAAAAACCGGAGTTGGCGCTGCCACCGATCTCCAGCGCGTGGAAAGCGATCTTCTGGGCTTCGTCACCAATACGCTCGAGGTCACGCACCACGCGGGATACGGCCAGAACCATACGCAGGTCCGAAGCGGCTGGCTGACGACGCACCAGAATCTGGGTGCATTCACGATCAATCGCCACTTCCATACGATCCACGTCGTCTTCGCGACGAATGATTTCGTCAGCCGGACTGGTATCACCGGAGGTGATGGCTTCAATGGCGTTGGCTACCTGCCGTTCAACCAGCCCGCCCATGGCCATCATATGGCTGCGAATGGCTTCCAGATCGGTATTGAACTGGCCGGAGATGTGCTGGCTGAAGTTCATTTCCATACATGTACCTCCAAAATTAGCCGAAGCGGCCAGTGATATAGGCCTCAGTCAGGGAATGCTGAGGGGTCGTGAAGACCAGATCCGTCGGGTTTACTTCGATCAGCTGACCCATGTGGAAGTAAGCGGTGCGTTGAGAAACACGCGCGGCTTGCTGCATGGAGTGCGTCACGATAGCAATAGTATAGTTCTCGCGCAGCTCATCGATCAGTTCTTCGATCTTGGCGGTTGCGATCGGGTCAAGTGCCGAGCACGGTTCGTCCATCAGGATCACTTCCGGATCCACAGCGATGGTACGAGCGATACACAGACGCTGCTGCTGACCACCGGACAAACCGGTGCCTGGCGCATGCAGACGATCTTTCACTTCGTTCCACAGACCAGCACGCTTGAGACTGTTTTCCACAATCTCATGCAATTCATCACGGTGTTCAACCAGACCGTGAATACGTGGGCCATACGCCACATTGTCAAAAATCGATTTCGGGAACGGGTTCGGTTTCTGGAACACCATGCCCACGCGAGCGCGCAGCGGCACCACGTCGACTTTTGAGCCATAAATATCGTCATCGTCCAGCAGGATTTGACCATCCACGCGGCAGATTTCGATGGTGTCGTTCATGCGATTCAGACAACGCAGGAACGTGGACTTGCCACAGCCGGACGGGCCGATCAGGGCAATAACTTCATTGGCACCGATGTCGAGGCTAACGTCATAAATGGCCTGTTTCTCGCCATAAAATACGTTGACGTTACGTGCTTTCAACTTCGGACTGTCACTGAAGGGCAAACCGTCAGTCTTGTGGTCTTTGATAATCGGCATCAGAAGCTCCCGATATTCCTGTCTCAGACACTGGCCAGAGCCAGAATACTTTTACCAACGTCGCTCAAGGCGACGACGCAGCCAAACAGCGGCGGTGTTCATAACGATCAGGAATGCCAGCAAAACGATAATGGCACCTGAGGTTCTCTCTGTAAACGCACGTTCCGGGCTGTCGGACCACAGAAAAATCTGTACTGGCAGCACGGTCGCCGGGTCACTGATGAAGTTCGGAACATCGACCACAAACGCGATCATACCTACCATCAGCAGTGGTGCGGTTTCACCCAGCGCCTGCGCCATACCGATGATAGTACCGGTCAGCATGCCTGGCAGAGCCAGAGGCAGAACGTGGTGGAACACCATCTGCATACGGGATGCACCCAGACCCAACGCGGCTTCACGAATCGACGGCGGCACCGCCTTGATCGCGGCACGGCCGGAAATAATGATGGTTGGCAGGGTCATCAGGGTCAGCACCAGACCACCCACCAGAGGGGTCGAACGGGCCACACCAAACAGACCGATAAAAATCGCCAGACCCAGCAGACCAAACGTAATACTCGGTACAGCTGCGAGGTTGTTGATGTTGATTTCCACAATCTCGGTCATACGGTTACGTGGCGCAAACTCTTCCAGATAAATCGCCGCCGCCACACCAATCGGGAACGACAGCAGGAAGGTTACCAGCATGGTAAGCAGGGAACCGGCTATCGCACCACGAATACCCGCCAGCTCAGGCTCACGGGAATCACCATTCACAAAGAAGGTGGTGTTAAAGCGAGTGTGCAATGAACCATCGGCAATCCAGCTTTCCAGCCACTTGATCTGGTTATCCTTGAGACGACCAGGCTGACCGATATCACGATCATGCTTGTACCACTGGTCAACGTCGTCATCCATGATGATTTCCAGACGCAGGTGATCTCCAATCACATCGGTGTTGGCCAGCACGGCATCACGAATCTGCCATGGCGCGCCGACACTGACGAGCGTCCCTGCCAGGCGACGATCGTCACGGCTGGTGGCGCCAGCTTTTTCCCGCATGAAATTCTTCAGCAGGGTTTCATAATCAGCCGCCGAGATCTCAGCCTCGCTGGACTGACGGGAAATCCCCAGGGCATCGCCATCAATGTGAAGGTTTACTTCCAGCACGGTCTGACGGAAGGTCGACAGGCCCTGACCAAGAATATTGGAAAACAGAACCACCAGGCACAGCAGGCCAAACGCAATCGACATCACACCGTAGGCGCGGAAGCGCATTTCGGCACGACGCCGACGCGTCATACTACGTTCAACCTTGGCGCGGGTTGTCAGTTGTTGATCAGTCATATTGCTCCCGGTACTTCTGTACCACTTTCAAGGCAACAAAGTTCAGACTCAGGGTTACAAGGAACAGCACCAGACCAAGGGCAAACGCCGCCAGGGTTTTTGGTGAATCGAATTCCTGGTCGCCCACCAGCAGGGTTACGATCTGGACGGTTACCGTGGTGACGCTGTCCAGCGGGTTAGCGGTGAGGTTGGCGGCCAGACCGGCAGCCATCGCTACAATCATGGTTTCACCAATCGCACGGGAAACCGCCAGCATGATGGCGCCGACGATACCAGGCAAAGCAGCCGGCAGTACCACCTGCCATACAGTTTCACTGCGAGTGCCACCCAGGCCATAACTGCCATCACGCAGGGACTGTGGAACCGCGTTGATCACGTCATCCGACAGCGATGACACAAATGGAATAATCATTACGCCCATGACCAGGCCGGCGGCCAGCGCACTTTCCGAGGACACTTCCAGGCCCATGCCTGCACCGGACTCACGGATAAATGGTGCAACACTCAGAGCCGCAAAGAAGCCGTACACCACAGTCGGGATACCAGCCAGGATTTCCAGAGCTGGCTTGGCGAACTGACGTACGCGGTAGTGTGCATACTCAGACAGATAAATGGCGGACATCAGACCAACCGGCACAGCAATCAGCATGGCGATCAGGGAAATCAGCAAGGTGCCGGTGAACAGCGGGATAGCACCAAAACTGCCAGAAGAGCCGGATTGGTCCGGGCGCAGGGCAATCTGTGGTGACCAGCTGGTACCAAACAGGAATTCAATCGGACTGATCTTGCCGAAGAACTGCCAGGATTCGAACACAACACTGGACAGAATACCGACAGTTGTCAGTACGGCGATGGCGGAGCTGCAGAACAGCATGCCGCGAATAATGCCTTCCACCTCGGTACGCGCACGCAGGTCCGGGTGAATACGACGCCAGACGATGGCCATACCCGCCAGCGCCAGTGCCAGTACGATACCACTGCTCAGCAGCAGAGTACGCTCTTGCAGATCCAGCAGATGTTGCACCGCCGGCATCAGCAGTGGGTCTTCCGCTACCTGGGCACCATTGGCGAGGTTATGTACCTTGCTCAAGGCCAGGTGGATGGCAGTACCACCCTGTTGTTGGGTTTCCGCTGGCAGCTTGTTAATCAGGAGATTATCAACCACCGGGCCCTCAACCAGGGACCACAGCAATAACAGAACCAGACCAGGCAAGGCAGTCCAGAGAGCAACCAGCGAGCCGTAGTGCTCGGGCAGGGAGTTCAGTTTGCTACCTTCAGCAGCAGTGGTTCGCGCCCGTTGTTTGCCGAGCCAATAGGCCACTACAAACAGCAGGGATACGACAATCAGCAAGACGCCATGGGTCATAGTTCCGGCCTGATAAAACGTTTTTTGTGGGACTCACTTAAACGCAAACCGCAGACATGGATCTGCGGCTTGCAATTGACTGTCAGATTACCCGGACTTCCGTGACCGGGATCGGTACATTACATACCGATGGTCTGCAGAGCCTTGGTAGAAGCTTCTACCTTGGCACGGTCCGCTTCAGTCAGCGGGATCATGCCTTTGTCGGCCAGATAGCCTTCTTCACCCATTGCTTTTGCAGAGGTGAATTCAGCCAGGTATTCCTGGATACCAGGGATTACGCCAACGTGAGCTTTTTTGACGTAGAAATACAGGGAACGGCTAACCGGGTATTCAGCAGCAACGATCGCATCGAAGGTTGGTTCAACGCCGTTGATCTTGGAGCCTTGTACCTTGTCAGCATTCTGTTCCAGGAAGCTGTAACCGAAGATACCGAAAGATTCTGGATCAGCACCCAGCTTTTGAACGATCAGGTTGTCGTTTTCGCCAGCTTCGATGTAAGCGCCGTCTTCACGAACGCCCATACATACGGCTTTGAATTTTTCTTCGTTGGTTGCTTTCATTTCCTTGATCATTGGGATCTGAGAGCAGCCGCCTTCCATCGCCAGTTCAGCAAACGCGTCACGGGTACCGGAAGTTGGTGGTGGGCCCATTACCTTGATGGCAACGTTTGGCAGAGCCGGGTTAACGTCTTTCCAGGTTTTGTATGGGTTTTCGATCAGGGATTTGCCATCAGCAGATGGAACAACCTTGGCCAGAGCCAGGAAGATGTCCTTCACGCTCAGCTCCATACGTGGAGAAGATGCAGCGTTGGCCAGCACGATACCGTCGTAACCGATGGTTACTTCAACGATTTCTTTCACGCCGTTGGAAGCACACAGTTGCTTCTCGGAATCCTTGATTGGACGGGAAGCGTTGGTGATGTCTGGAGTTGCTTCGCCTACACCGGAGCAGAACAGTTTCAGACCGCCGCCAGTACCAGTAGACTCAACTTTAGGAGTCTTGAAACCGGAAGCCTTGCCAAAACGCTCAGCTACAACGGTAGAGAACGGATATACAGTGGAAGAGCCTACGATGCTGATGTAGCTACGCTCAGCAGAAGCAACGGAACTTACGGCAGAAGCCAGCAGCACAACACCAGCGGCGACAATGTGTTTCATACAGTTACCCTAATCAGGAAATTCAGTAAACAAACTCCGTTGAATAACAGCACCTGAACGAAACATGGGATGCTGCAAATCAACTGACTCGCAGCCTTTTTATTGCAGTAATGTTTCAGTTTCATGACGGCGGCGCAATTCTGCCATAATTTTCTTTTTGAGGCCCCCGTTGCGCGAAATTTATCTCGCCCGACAAGGTTGACGATTAACGAACACATGGTCACAAATCCCAAAACGCTGGTGTTGTCAACGAGCAAAAAGCAGTAAACTGCGACCAAATAATTCAAACAAGGTCTGACCTGTATGCGAGCCAAATCGAAAGATGATTGCGAGCCGTCGCCCGAAGGGGAGTTGACGTTACGATTGATCCCCACGCGGGGCGAATCAAACATCCATGGTGATATCAGCGGTGGCTGGGTTGTGGCCCAGATGGATCATGCTGCTGAAACCGTTGCCGCCCGCGTGGCCCAGGGCCGTATTGCCAACGTGGCACTGGAATCCGTGGTGTTCATGTCCCCGATTCGCATTGGCGCCGCCGTATGTTTCTACACTCGTCTGCTGGAAATCGGCTCCTCATCTATTCGCATTGCGATTGAGGTCTGGACCCAGAACCCCAACGAACACGAACGCCGCAAGGTAGTTGATGCCGTATTTGTGTACGTGGCTATCGACGATAACGGTCGAATCCGCCGGGTGCCACGTTGATGGGTCACTGATGCCGGATCAGAAGTACTGGTCCGGTGTTGTGAGTTTGGCGTAAGCCGCTACCAGCCATTTGCTGCCGGCGTCATCAAAATTGACCTGAATTCGCAGCCCGTTGCCCTGCCCCTCGTATTGCAGCACCGTGCCCTCCCCGAACATCTCGTGAAATACCCGCTGGCCCAGCGCAAACGGCCAGGTCTGGTCCACAATCGGTTTTCCTGACATTGATGTCATCTTTGGCTTTTCACGCGCTGACAACGGCAAGGTGACGCTATTGCGCAGACGTACCTCGTCGACCAGATCGGTCGGAATTTCACGAATAAACCGCGATGGTGTGGCAAAACTTTCCTGACCGTACAAACGGCGACTTTCCGCCAACGTCATAATCAGCTGTTCCATGGCACGAGTGATACCCACGTAGGCCAGACGACGCTCTTCTTCGAGGCCATCGGCATCGTCCATCGACATCTTGTGCGGGAACAGACCTTCTTCCATGCCACACACCACTACCTGCGGGAACTCAAGGCCCTTGGCAGAGTGCAGGGTCATCATCTGCACGGCATCTTCGTATTCATCGGCCTGGCCATCACCGGCATCCAGCGCGGCACGATCGAGAAACTGTGCCAGCGGACTACCGTCTTCGTTATCCTCGCTGGCAAAACTGCGGGCAGCGTTGACCAGTTCTTCAAGGTTTTCGACCCGGGCCTGACCTTTTTCGCCCTTTTCCTTGCGATGGAATTCAATCAGGCCACTCTGGTGAATAACATGCTCAACCAGAGTATGTAACTCGGCTTCTTCAGCACCCACCGCCAATTCATCAACCAGATCGAGGAAGGACGCCACCGCCCCACCGGCACGTTTGGGCAGCAAATCCCGATCCACCACGTCGCGGGCGGCCTGCCACAGGGAGTAGCCCTGATCACGGGCAAAACTGCGCAGAATATCGAGGGTTTTTTCACCAATGGCTCGGGCCGGAACGTTGATCACCCGCTCCATGGCGGCATCGTCATTACGGTTCAGCAACAGCCGCAGATAGGCTGTGGCGTTCTTGATTTCCAAACGCTCATAAAAGCGCTGGCCACCATAGATGTGATACGGGATACCGGCTCGCAACATGGCTTCTTCAAGGGTGCGAGACTGGGCATTGGAACGGTACAACACCGCCATCTCGCGACGTTCACGGCCCTTGCGGTGCCATTTATCGACCAGATCGGCGATGTAACGGGCTTCGTCCTGCTCGTTAAAGGCACGGTACAGAAGAATTTTGCTGCCAGGCTCACCGTCGGTGCGTAATTCCTTGCCCAGACGGCCCTGGTTGTTGGCAATCACCGCGTTGGCGGCTGCCAGAATATTGCCGGTCGAACGATAGTTCTGTTCCAGCTTGATCAGTTCGGCACCGGGAAAGTCCTGCTGGAAAGCGCGGATGTTGCCGATGTTGGCACCCCGCCAGCCGTAAATGGACTGATCGTCATCGCCAACGGCCATCACGGATACCGAGTTGCCAGCGAGCAACCGGATCCAGGCGTACTGGATGTTGTTGGTGTCCTGGAACTCATCCACCAGAATATTGCGGAAGCGCTGCTGGTAATGCGCCAGCAGCTCCGGATTGTGCAGCCACAACTCATGGGCGCGCAGCAGAATCTCGCCAAAATCGACCATACCGTTCTGCTGGCAGTTGTCCTCATACCACTGGTAGAGCTGCTGCAGGGTCGCCATAAACGGGTCTGCGGATGGAATCACATGGGCCGCCCGTCGACCTTCGTCCTTCTGGGCGTTGATGAACCACTGCACCTGTTTCGGCGGGAAACGGCTGTCGTCGATGTTGTTGTCTTTCATCAGACGCTTGATCAGCCGCTGCTGGTCGTCGCTGTCGAGCACCTGAAAGTGCTGCGGCAAGCGCGCTTCGCGCCAGTGCTGCTTCAGCAAACGGTGCGCCAGACCATGGAACGTACCAACCCACATACCATTGGCGGGTACTTCCAGAATCTGTTCCAGACGGCCTTTCATTTCGCGCGCGGCCTTGTTGGTGAAGGTCACCGCCATCACCGCAAAAGGTGAGACGTTTTCTACCTTCAGAAGCCAGGCGATACGATGCACCAGCACCCGGGTTTTGCCCGAGCCGGCGCCAGCCAGTACCAGTTGGTGAGGAGATGACGCTGCCACCGCGTTGCGTTGGCCGTCGTTGAGCTGATCGAGGATGAGTGAAATGTCCATGCAGGCAGTTTATCAGATTCACCGGACCACGGGAGAGCATAGATTTGCAGCGACGCCTGCTACGGTTGCCTCTATAATCTTTTCCTGAAATTCATGTATACGGATGTATTGTTGTGCCAAACAGTCCGATTCTGTCCGAGATCGCCGCCGCTATCCCTAGCCTCCGCAAGTCCGAAGTCAAGGTAGCTGAGTACGTGCTGAGCTCACCCCAACAGGTTATGCATATGCGGATCGTCGATCTGGCTCAGGAGGCCCAGGTCAGCGAGCCTACCATCGTGCGTTTCTGCCGGGCGATTGGCTGTAACAGCTTTCAGGAGTTCAAGGTTCGCATCGCCCAGGAAATGGCTATTGCTAATAATATTGGCCAGTTCGCCATTGCCGATGACGACCACATTGAAGACATCTGCTCAAAAATTGCCGATACCACCATCCAGCGCCTGCATCAGGTGAAATCCCAGCTGCGGCCCACCCAGGTGGGTGAGGCAGCAACCGCCCTGAGCCGCGCGACCCGCGTCGAGTTTTACGGTTTTGGAGCCTCCGGTGCGGTTGCCACCGATGCCCAGCACAAATTTTTTCGCCTGCAGGTTGCAACGGCGGCCTACAGTGACCCCCACATGCAAGCCATGTCAGCGGTAACACTGGGGCCGGACGATGTGGTGGTGGCGATCTCCCAGAGTGGTCGAACCAAGGATCTGCTGCATTCGATTGCGCTGGCCCAGCAGCACGGCGCCCAGGTAGTCAGCCTGGCTCCGGCCAATACGCCGGTCAGTCTGGCGGCAGACCTGCCGATTCATATCAACATTGAAGAAGACACCGAGCAATTCACGCCCATGACGTCACGGATTGCCCACCTGATGATCATCGATATGCTGGCGGTTGCCGTAACTCAGCGCCGCGGTCCGGAATTCGCCCGTCACCTCAATGCCATCAAGCGCAGCATCAAACAGTTACGTCTCGAACAAGGCAGTGAATTTGTCGGCTATCCACCGCGTAACGGTGAAGCACCTCACTGAGCTGTCACACACCTGCAACAGCACTCTGGCAAGCTCCGGTCAGACACTGGCCTGACTGGAGCTTGCTGACATGAATACCGAATTCAATCGCGCGATTGCCGATCTTACTGCTACCGCCACCGGCATTACCGGTGCAGCCACTGACTCCCGCAGTGTCAGTCAGCGCAAGCTGGCCGCTCGCCGGGCTGTTGAAGAACATCTGGAACGCAAACGCATGCGTAACCTGCTGGGTGATGACGTCGCACTCTACGACAAACCGTAATGCAGCGCAGTTAACCTGCCAGCGCAGGTTGCAAACCCTGTAATAGACCAATAAAAAAAGACCGGCAATTGCCGGTCTTTTTTGTGTCAGGATCGAATCCCGCTGAACTCAGCTCTTGGAGGTGAACTCAGGGTAAGCTTCCATACCACATTCGGAGATGTCGACACCTTCGTATTCAACTTCTTCGGATACACGCAGACCCATCACAGCCTTCAGGACCAGCCATACGACGAAGGAAGCAGCGAATACCCATACGAAGATCGCCAGACCACCAGCCAACTGGCCGAAGAAAGTAGTACCTTCAGCAGTAAATGGAACCACCATCAGGCCCAGGAAACCAGACACACCGTGTACGGAAACCGCACCAACCGGGTCATCGATCTTGGCTTTGTCCAGGCTCAGGATGGAGATCACAACCAGTACACCAGCCACAGCACCAATGATGGTAGCAACCAGTGGAGTTGGGGTATCTGGGCTTGCAGTGATAGCAACCAGACCAGCCAGAGCGCCGTTCAGAGCCATGGTCAGGTCAGCTTTGCGGAACAGGGCGAAAGCCATGATCATCGCGCCAATCAGACCGCCGGAAGCAGCCGCGTTGGTGTTCATGAATACCACAGCAACAGAGTGAGCACTGGCGATATCGCCCAGTTTCAGAACGGAACCGCCGTTGAAGCCGAACCAGCCCATCCACAGGATGAAGGTACCCAGGGTAGCCAGTGGCAGGTTAGCACCAGGGATAGCGCGGATTTCACCGTTAGGGCCGTATTTGCCTTTACGAGCGCCCAGCAACAGTACACCAGCCAGAGCAGCAGCAGCACCTGCCAGGTGAACGATGCCTGAACCAGCGAAGTCCTTGAAGCCAAAGCTGTCGTCCAGGTTGATACCAAACAGACCTTCAGCACCCCAGGTCCAGCTGCCTTCAACCGGGTAAATCACACCCGTCATAACCACGGCAAACGCCAGGAAAGCCCACAGGGTCATACGCTCGGCAACTGCACCGGAAACGATGGACATGGCAGTTGCAACGAACACAACCTGGAAGAAGAAGTCAGAAGCGCCGGAGTAGATGGAACCACCCTGGAAGCCGCCGTCACGAGCAGCAAAATCAGACAGAACAGATGCAGTATCGATCTCGGTGATACCGCTCAGGAAGATACCACCGCCGTACATGATGGAGTAACCACACACCAGGTACATGGTACAGGCCACTGCGAACAGGGCGATGTTTTTGGTCAGAATTTCGGTGGTGTTCTTGGCACGCACCAGACCAGCTTCGAGCATGGCGAAACCAGCCGCCATCCACATAACCAGAGCGCCACACACCAGGAAATAAAAGGTGTCCATGGCGTATTGCAATTCGTATACGTTATTTTCCATTCCAAGCCCCCCGCATCAGGCTTAAAAATACAGTGTTACAGAATCAGGAATCAGAGTGCGTCAGCGCCGGTTTCACCGGTGCGGATGCGAACTACCTGTTCCAGAGAAGTTACGAAAATTTTGCCATCGCCGATCTTGCCGGTGTTGGCAGCCTTGGTGATGGCTTCGATAACCTTGTCAGTCAGATCGCCGGCCACGGCCACTTCAATCTTGACCTTAGGCAGGAAATCCACCACGTATTCAGCGCCACGGTACAGCTCGGTGTGACCTTTTTGACGGCCGAATCCTTTTACCTCGGTCACGGTGATACCCTGAACGCCGATTTCGGACAGAGCTTCACGCACGTCGTCCAACTTGAACGGCTTTACTACTGCAGTGATGAGTTTCATGGAAAACTCCTTACTAAAGTGCTTATGGGAGATTAAATGGCCCGTGCGGGGGCACGGACCATTGTATGCCTTTTACAGCTCGATAGGCAGGCTGTAGCCCACTACGAAGCGACCGGATTTATCCAGACCGCCATCTTCAAAATCGACAGACTGGTCAACAATCTTGCTATAGGTGAAAGTCAGGTTGTCGTTATAGGCGTAGCTCAGGTCGATGTGGGTGTATTCGTTTTCCACATCAGAGGTGTTACCGATGGCAACGCCAACTGGATCGAAGTCCAGAGACACCAGGGTGTACAGGCCATCTACGTCAGAATCGCTGGACTTGTAAAATTTCACGCCAGCCAGGTCGTAGGAGAAGCCCAGGTAGAATTCGGCAGCATCATCGAACTCATCAGCAGCAGATTCACTGTAGATGTAGGTTACGTAACCCAGGTCGTAGCCAAAACCTTCCACTTCGTTGGCGAAACCAACATACAGGTCAGTTTCGGTACCCAGAGCCGCATCGCCTGAGCCAGCCCAAACGCCAGCGTACAGACCAGACTCGTGAGCGTAATCCAGGGAACCGGAGAACGCTGGGGCACCAGAAGTGCCGCTCAGGTTCTGGCCGCGCCACAGGTATTCGGTAGCCACAGAAGCGGTAGCAGATACTTCAGCGTTAACAGACTGAACTGCAGCCAGGCCGGCAGTCAGAGCACTGGCCAGAACGATCGCTTGGGACAGTTTTTTCATCGTTTTTTCCTTCATCGGTTAGCGAAGCTAGACTTTCTTGTCCGGAGTCATATAACCCTGGGAAGGGCTTATGCACCGTTTTAATTCTGTGAAAGTCCCTTAGCATCCTGCGTGCCAACTCTGAAAACCCCGCATTTACGGGCTTTGCTGCTAGAATCGCAGCCTTTGGTGTCTTGCCACCCGACCCAGGCAGCTCAGAAAAAGGGCGACACACAGGGGTGATGCACCATGAAAAGGCAAAAATAGCCAAAGACAGGTTCCAGGACGGTGCCATGCACCTTCTCGGGCTCTTATGCGGTGCAGAATGAAGCACCCAGAACGGAGAAAAGTATGAATCCGAAAGATCTGATCGGTCGTTTCCAGCAGATGCTGGATCAGCTGCCACTGGCAGACTTCAGCCAACCTGCCCGCCAGATGCTCACATCACGGCTCGGCCAACTGTTACAGGAAGCCAATCTGGTCTCACGGGAAGAGTTTGAAGCCCAGACGGAAGTACTGAATCGCACACGCCTGCGTCTCGAGGAGCTTGAACAGCGTCTGAATGCGCTGATCGATCACCAGGCTTCCTGCCCGGCAGCTCCCGAAGACCCAGCTGCGGAGAAATAAGGGGGGCCGACATCCGTTTCGGCTAGACTGAAACTGTTTGGAACCGGACGAACCCTCGAAACCGGCCCCATACCCTGATATTCGCAAGAAGCAGGCCAGCTTGCCGAGAGCTGGCTCGCACTCCTGACAATTCCGATAACGCCCCACCAGACCTGATTCTGTCAGACTTTTGCGGAACGCTTGTGCAGTAACAGGTCCGCAAAAATGCACCATGAACTACCAATACGCGTTCGATCTGCCCCACAAGAAGCCAACAACAGCGTACGGGCCTCGATGCTGTTTTTGGGGATATTACCCTGGCAGAAACATGGGCAACGCCGGAGCTGAACGATATTGCACCAGATTTGTGCAAACGTATTTTTAATACACGACTTCACTGTGCCAACACTCAGCAACGCAAAGAAAGAGCTCCCTCAGATCAATGCCACACTCGAGGCTCAGAGCAGGAAATCCGCGCGGCCAGAACCTCTGGCATCACAATCGCTGCGAATCCAGGCACCATCCGACTGGCGGGTAAACTCGTCAAAATAGATTTCACGAGTATCCAGAGCCGCGCGAGAACGGTTGCTATTAAAGGAGCCACCAAAGCGGAACTCGTCATTAAAACGGGCGCGGTAGCGAGTGCCATTTTCAGTCACGATTTCATCGCCCGAAAACTCAATGGTGCCAGCCATCTCACGTTCGTTCACACGACTCATACCATGGCGAGTGCCATCCAGAGTGCGCACATAACCATCGGCAAAGTTTATATAAAGGAATACCGTACTGCTGGCTTCCCACACAGTAGGAGAATACGCACCGTACCAGCTGTTGGAGTCGGTACAGGTGCCGGAAAAGCTGAACGAAAACAGCGTCAGATATTCTTTGTCGTGCATCCCCAAAATCCGCCGCGATGGAGCCGCTACCGCCAGCTGGTAATCACCGGAGCCTGAATACGAACTCACCGTAATCCGGTACTGGTGACCAGCAATCGCTCGCAAAATCAGGGTTTCATCCGCACCGTCATTCTGGGAGTCATTGTTATAGTCACTGTCGAGGTCTTCGACGGCAAGGTCAAAGTCGGCACGTTCCGGCCCCGTCAGCACCAGCGTCAGATAACCGCTGGCGGTGGCAGTATATAACCACTGCTGTTCGGCATCACTGCGCAGGGAACCACGAGCGGATTCACCGTTTGCAACATCCGTATCATCACCGGACCAGTCAACACGGCTCAGAGATGGCGAGGCATTTTGCAAACTGGTGGTGATCGAAATGTCCTGGCCAACCGGAACTACCGGATCACCATCACCACAACCAGCCAGACACAGAGCGAGCAGGGTCGCCGAAGAAGTTTTGAACATGAAGGGAACGTCCTTGCCAACTGTAAGTTTCCGTATGGAAACGTAGGTTATCAGCAAGGGAAACACAATCAGAATCCGTCAGGCGCGGCCACAACTGCGTTCAGGCGGTGACAAGACAGGGCTGGTTTGCCAGCCCCCACTCAGGAATAAAGAGAATCAGATACTCGTCGGCGTGTCGGCGGGGGCTGGGCTGCCGACAGGAGCAACACTACCGTTGTCAGCAGACTCCATCAGGGATGCCAGCGGATTCACCATGGCGACCTGGCTGACCGCATCGAACAGGTCCTTGCCTGCCAACATACCTTTGAACTCACCGCGCACCGTGATTTCGGAGCCACGGTCCGGGTGGTAACGGATTTCAATGGCATCACCACGTTCCAGTTTGCCATCCAGCATGCGCACCATGGCGTTCAGACGATTTTCAAGAGCCAGGAACTCTTCCTCGGGCACCAGAATGCCAACGCTATCAAACAGGTTCATAGCCAGCACACGACCACTGATGCGTTCGGACACTACTTGCAACTGGATGGTCTGGCTACTGTCGCTGCCTGGGCTGGCAGCCGCTTGCCGGTAAAACATCGCCACATAGGCTTCAGGAAGGTAATTCAGTTCGCGTAGCTGAGCTTGCACCAGCAATTGGGGAGGTTCGTTGGCAGCGTCGGCAGATAACCAGGCGGGTGGAGCGGCATATACCGTGGAACACAATGCCCACAACAAGCCAGCACCCAGTTTCGCCTTGATTCGGGTCAATTGCTTCATACGCACCTCCGGCGTCATAACGCTGCAACAGAACTGTGATCCATATTAGGCACAGGCCTGTCGCGGCGACAATGACACAAATCGGGTCGACACGCTTTGTCGGCTTCGCTCGGCTAACCGCTCAGAAATCACCCAACAGGTTTTTCAGGCTCGACAGAGTCTCCTGGCCACGCTGACGCTGGGCCTCTGGCGAGATCTCGGTTTTGCCTTCCCATTCCACGTCATCTGGCGGCAGCTCATCGAGGAAACGCGAGTGAGTGGTGTCTGTTGATTCACCATACTGACGCCGTTTGGCGGCGTACGTCAGAGTCAGGGTGCGTTTGGCGCGGGTAATCCCCACATACATCAGACGACGTTCTTCCTCAACCGTATCGGCTTCAATGCTGTTGCGGTGAGGCATCAGCTCTTCTTCCATCCCCATGATGTAGACATGCGGGAATTCCAGACCCTTGGAGGCATGCAGTGTCATCAGCTGTACCTGATCCAGTTCGTCTTCCTGTTCCTGCTGCTCCAGCATGTCGCGTAGCAACAGCTTGCCCACCGCGTCTTCGATGGTGCATTCATCACCCAGTTCTTCGGCTTTGGTGATCATTTTCTGAATCGAATCCACCAGGAACCAGACGTTTTTCATCCGTCGTTCGGCCTGCCCCGGTGAACTGGAGGTCTGCGTCAGGTGGCCTTCGTAGTCGATATCCGAGATCAGTTCCTTGATCGCGGCAATCGGATCACCGGTATAGGCGTTGCGGGTGATGTTTTCCAGCCAGTGGCCAAAACGGCGCAAACGATCGAGGGATTTCGGGCTCAGCAGCTGTTCGAGTCCCATTTCGGTGGTGGCCGCCAGCATGCTGGTGTCACGCATACTGGCGTATTCACTGAGCTTTTCGATGGTGGTTGGGCCAATCTCGCGCCGTGGCGTGTTGATTACCCGCAGAAATGCCGCGTCGTCGCTGGGGTTGATCAGCAAACGCAGATAACCCATCAGATCCTTGATCTCGTTGCGGCCAAAAAACGACTGGCCACCGTTGAGTTTGTAAGGCACCTGAAAGGTCTGCAGTTTCATTTCGATGGCTCGGCTCTGGTGGTTACCGCGATACAGCACCGCAAAATCACGATAACCACAGCCATAACGCAAACGACGCTCAACAATCTCGGAGGCAATACGCTCGGCTTCGATTTCGTCACTTTTGCATTTGAGAATCCGGATCGGATCGCCATACCCCATGTCGGACCAGAGTTTCTTTTCAAACTCGTGGGGGTTGTTGTCGATCACCTTGTTGGCAGCGTTCAGAATCAGGCCGGTGGAACGGTAGTTCTGTTCGAGTTTGACCACCTTGAGGCTTGGGAAATCCTGCTTCAGCAACACCAGGTTTTCCGGTCGGGCACCACGCCAGGCGTAAATCGACTGGTCGTCGTCGCCTACCACGGTCAGGCCACTGCGATGCCCCACCAGTAATTTCACCAGCTCGTACTGACTGGTGTTGGTATCCTGATATTCGTCCACCAGCAGGTAACGAATCTTGCGCTGCCAGCGCATCAACACTTCGGAGTGATTCATGAACAGCAGGGTTGGCACCATGATGAGGTCGTCGAAGTCGACCGCGTTATAGGCCTTCAACATGCGCTGATACACCGAATAGGTGCGCGCAATCAGCATTTCCTGCGGACTCTGGGCCTGATTGATGGCCTGCTCCGGGGTGATCAGGTCGTTTTTCAGATTGGAAATGGTGTTCTGCACCATTTCCACCATATCGCCGTCGTCGCCGCCGTGATCACGCTGCATCACATCGCGGATGATGCCTTTGCAGTCATCCTGGTCGAGGATCGAGAAACCGGCGCGATAACCGGAGGTCTCCAGCTCCTGACGAATGATATTGAGGCCAAGGTTGTGAAAGGTCGATACGGTTAACCCTTTGGCACCACCCTTGCCCACCAGAGACATCACACGCTCTTTCATTTCGCGCGCGGCCTTGTTGGTAAAGGTCACCGCCGCAATGTGGTGCGGTTTGATACCACAGGCATCAATCAGGTAGGCGATCTTGCGGGTGATCACACTGGTTTTGCCGGAACCGGCACCGGCAAGCACCAGCAGTGGGCCTTCCACGTATTTGGCGGCTTCTTTCTGGCGGGGATTAAGTTGGGATAAATCGACCACGGCTTGTCCTCTGAGCTGGCCCGGTATTCTAGCCAAGTCAGCTCGGGAAATCAGGACTTGCCTGCACCTCAGGGCTTCGTTTTGCCTGCTGCCGTGGCTGACGTTTCGGGCACCGGTTTTTCAATCGGGCCAAAAAACAGTTCATTCTGGTATGGGCTTTCACGCGACAGGTGAAAGTCACTCATGATGTACACAAGGATAGCAATGACGATCAGGACTATGACCAGAATGACCTTGTTGTTTCCGGCAGGAGGCTTGTTCATGGCCGTTCCTCTATTCAGCTGCGTGCTGATTAAAGTCTGGCCCCGGACCAGTATTTCTGCCACTTATCCACCGTTATCCTGACGAGCTGGCGCGGAAAAACGATCAAGGCTGCGGTAACCAATCGCCTCCAGCAGATGCTCACGACCGATCCATTCGGCGCCAGCAAGATCCGCTATGGTGCGCGCCAGCTTCAACACCCGATGATAACCACGCGCCGACATCTGCAAGCGCTCACAGGCCTGTAACAACCAGGCCTGTTCGGCGCTGCCCAGCACACACATCTGGTCACGTTGTTCACCTTCGAGCATGGCGTTGCTGCAGCCCTGACGTTGCTGCTGACGTTGGCGCGCCGCCAGTACCCGCTGCTGAACTTCAGCACTGCTCTCCCCCGGTTGTGACTGCTGTAACAACGCGGTGGGAATGGCCGGCACTTCCACGTGCAGATCAATGCGATCCAGCAATGGCCCGGAGGTCTGGCTCTGGTAACGCCGTACCTGTTCTTCGTTGCACCGGCAACGTCCGGAAGCATCACCAAAATAACCACAGGGACACGGATTCATGGCCGCCACGAGTTGAAAACGGGCTGGAAAGGTCAGGGTGCGCTGGGCGCGACTGATCACAATACGCCCGCTTTCCAATGGTTCGCGCAACACATCCAGCACCGCCCGGCTAAACTCCGGCAGCTCATCCAGAAACAGCACGCCACCATGGGCCAGTGAAATCTCCCCCGGCCGTGGACGGGTGCCACCGCCCACCAGCGCCACGCCCGATGCGGTATGGTGTGGCGCCCGGAAGGGGCGTTCACGCCAGTGCTGTAACCAGTCACGGCCGGTGCCAGCCACCGAATACACCGATGCCGATACCAGCGCCTCGTCTTCACTCATGGGCGGCAGAATGCCCGGCAAACGACTGGCCAGCATGGTTTTACCGGTGCCCGGCGGGCCAATAAACAGCAGGTTATGCTCTCCGGCGGCGGCAATTTCCAGCGCCCGTCGCGCCTGCGGCTGGCCCCGGACATCACGCAAGTCGGCAGGTTTGCGCTGCGCAGTCAGCGGTGAATCCACATCAGCCGTCGCCAGTGGCAGCTCAACCTCACCCCGCAAATAAGCCACGACCTCGCGCAGATTGGCAGCCATCCGACTGTTACAACGCTCCGACAGCGCCACTTCACCACCATTCGCCACTGGCACAATCAGGGTGCGGCCACGTAAGGCGCATTGCACCGCGGTCGGCAAGGCACCGGTTACCGGCAACAAATCGCCGTTTAACCCCAGTTCGCCAATAAACTCACAGTTATCCAGCCGCTCCGGCGGCACTTGCCCGGATGCCGCCAGAATGCCGAGGGCGATGGCCAGATCAAAGCGACCGCCATCTTTGGGTAAATCGGCAGGCGCGAGACTGATGGTGATACGTTTGGCCGGGAATTCGAGATCGGAAGTCATCAGCGCGCTGCGCACCCGATCCTTGCTTTCGCGGACAGCGGCTTCCGGCATTCCGACCAGTGACAACGATGGCAAACCACCGGACAAATGAACTTCGACCAGCACATCCGGTGCTTCAACACCGGTCTGGGCACGACTGTAGATTCGGGCGAGTGACATAGGCATTCCCTGCATAAATATCCGTTTCGGCGCACAAAGACACGCCACTGCCAAAAGTCTCGCCGATTTTTCTGATTAGTTGATCAATGTACCTGCCTCGTATCAGGCCATATGTTAACGTTTGTGAAATACCCGGATAGGACAACAGGGTTGTCTGTATCCTTAAAAGACAATAATCCCCAGGTTCGCATCATGATGTTGCCGTATCCACGCAAGACTCTGCCAGTTCTGCTGGCATCGCTATTATTAACCGCCTGTAGTGGTGGCGGTTCATCCTCGTCCAGCTCCAATAATGACTCCGGTGATAATGCCGGTGGTGATGATTCTGGCAATAACAGTGGTACGACCACTCTGGTCTTGTCCGGCACGCTGAGCGCCGAAGCCGCCACGGCGGTGGATTCCGACACCAACGACGTGTATGCCACCTATGCCAGCAATAACACCATGGCCAATGCCCAGGATGTCCAGAACCTGGTAACGATTCATGGCTTCGCCTCGAAAACGGCCAGCGGCGGCCAGTTGTCGGGTGCCAGCAGCATGGAGCGTTTTGCCAACAGCGCCGACCAGGTGGATTACTACCGTGCCAGCCTGCAAGCCGGCCAGACCATCCGTCTCGAAGTCAGCGATTACGATACCAACGGCAATCGCAACCTCTATCCGGGCGACCTGGATCTGTATCTGCTGTCGGATACCGGCGAAGCAATTGAGTCGTCACAAGGCGCAGGGCTCTATGAAGAGATAACGGTTCCCGAGTCGGGCACCTGGTATGTTGTTGTTTACGCCTACTCGGGTGTTTCTCGCTACGTTCTGCAACTGGGGGCTGCCGACAGCACCAGCAGCATTGCCAGCAAACTGAGCGCCGACTTTGTTCCGAACCAGATGCTGGTCCGCACCCGTGATCAGAGCCTCAGCAGCCAGGCCAGTATCAGCAGTGCTGACGGTCAGAGCATTGCCATTCGTGCCGTTACTGGCAACAGCCAGAAACATCCGGCCAAGGTGGAATTTGCCAGTCCGATCAGCACCGCCCAAACCGCCAGTGCCAATGGCAAAGCCAGTGAACGCCAGGCCATGCTGGCGGATATTGCCAGCCATAACCCGACTGCAGCGGAAAAAATCGCCACCCTGATGACCATCAAGGACATGGCAGCTCGCAATGATGTGGAATTTGCTGAACCGAACTATATTCGCCAGCCGTTAAAAACCCCGAACGACCCGTACTATAGCCGTCAATGGCACTACACCAATATCAATCTGCCTGCTGCCTGGGATATCAGCACCGGTACGCGTAGTGATGGTGAAGATGTGGTGGTGGCGGTGGTGGATACCGGCGTTTATCTGGCGCATCCGGACCTGAGCGGCCAATTGCTCAGCGGTTATGACTTTGTGTCATCACAAAGCATGTCCAACGACGGCAACGGTATCGACAGCAATCCGGATGATCCGGGCGACAGCACCCAGCGTGGTTACAGCAGCTGGCACGGCACTCACGTGGCCGGCACCATTGGTGCTACCTCCAACAACAACGTGGGTGTGGCCGGGGTGTCGTGGGGCGTAAAAATCCTGCCAGTGCGGGTACTGGGTGTGGGGGGTGGCACCAGCTACGACATTATTCAGGGTCTGTATTATTCCGCTGGTCTTGAAAACGACAGCGGCACCGTGCCGTCCCAGAAAGCCGATATCATCAACATGAGCCTGGGTTCGTACGGTTACTCGGCGTCTGAACAACTCGTGATGAACGAACTCTACGATGCCGGTGTGATTGTGGTGGCAGCGGCGGGTAACGATGGCATCAGCTCACCGTCTTACCCGGCATCCTACAACCATGTGATTTCGGTTTCTGCCACGGATTACGCCGATAACCTCACCGACTATTCCAACTACGGTTCCAACATCGACCTGGCGGCACCAGGTGGTGACACCAGTGCCGACCTCAACCACGATGGTAACGGTGACGGTGTACTCAGTACGCTGGTCAGTGATGCCAGTGGTAGTCGTCAGCCGATTTATTACTACTACAACGGCACCTCGATGGCGGCCCCACACGTAGCCGGTGTACTGGCGCTGATGAAAGCGATTTATCCGGCTTTAACGCCATCCGAAGTCGAGTCGCTGATCAGCAGTGGCTCGATCAGTGACGACCTCGGCAGCAGCGGCAAGGATATCCAGTACGGTTATGGCCGTATCAACGCCCTAAAGGCTGTGACCATTGCCTCCCAACTGGCCAGTGGTGCCGAAGTAGAGCTGCCGGTGGTACTGCAATCCTCACCAGCCCGTATCAGTCTGGGCAGCAGCTCGACCACCTCAAGCCTGACCATCAGCAACACCGGTGGTGGTGACCCGCTGATCAGCGGCGTTGTCTCCAGCGCCAGCTGGCTGACCGTTGCCGCCACCGATGTGAACGCCAATGGACTGGGGACCTATACACTGACTGCCGACCGCACCGATCTGGTTGCCGGTAGCTACAGTGCCACCATCACCTTCAGCACCGAAAGTGATACCAGCCTTGAAGTGGGTGTAACCATGCTGGTAGGCAGCGCCAGTGACAGTCGTGAGTTAACCACCCAGTACGTACTGGCCTATGACTATGCTAGCGGTGAGTATGTGGATGGCGCGATTGCGGAGGAAGACGGCAGCTACAGCCTGGAACTGAGTCCGGGTACTTATGTACTGTACGCCGGTTCGGACGTGGATGTGGATAACATCATCTGTGATAGCGGCGAAACCTGTGGCAGCTACCCATCGCTGGCACAGCCTTCCGGCATTGTATTGACCACCGCTGACAAGACGGGTGTCGACTTTACCGTTGCCATCCAGAGTGTGTCAGAAACCGCTGCCACCAGTCTGAATATGAAACCCCTGAGCAAGGCCGCTCTGGCCGCACTCAAAGCCAAATCCGGCACCAAAGCGCTGGCGGAGTAAACCCATATGGGCCGGATCAGCAGTGTTTCAAAAATGCTGCTCCGGCCCATCGTTATGAGCCGCCAGTGACTCATCACTGGCGAGGATATCCGCCATCGCGGCGGATAACTCCACCAGTTCTTCCTGCAACAGCTGTTGCAGCAGTCCATCAACAACACGAGGCACCAGCGCACAATCGGGCGTTTGCGCCTGTTTCAGACGCTGCTCCATTTCCGCAGCCATAGCCGCCAACCGGCGAGCACCCATTGTTGCCGCCGTGCCCTTGAGGGTATGCAGGGCATTTTGCATTACCTGTGATTGATTGTTCTGGCGCCCACGCTGCAATTGCTCCAGTAACTCCTGGGCGTTGGGCTCAAACAGCTCCAGCATCTGACAGAACAGATCCCTATCGCCGCCGAAATACTCAGCCAGCACCGCATGCAGATGTTCCGCCAGAGGCGTCAGGGCAACCGCCAGCGGCAGTCTCTCGACCTCGCTGACGACTGCGGAGTCCTGCAGCATTGGCTCTGTCGACGGGTGTTCGCGCACCTCTTCATCAAGGTTTGCCTGAATAGCCGCATGAGCATCCACGTCTACCGGCAATGACACCACCGGTTTGGCTCCAGCCTCCATCAGCCCACGATAAGCACAGGATGGCAGCCAGCTCTGGATGGTGCGCACCATCTGGTTGATCTCGATGGGTTTGCCGATATGATCGTTCATACCCGCGGCCAGACAGACATTCACATCGTCAGACGACACATTGGCGGTCATCGCCAGAATCGGCAACGTCGCAGTATCGTACAGTGCACGGATACGACGAGTCGCTTCCATGCCGTCGATGTCCGGCATTTGCATATCCATCAGCACCAGATCAAAACCGCCCGGATTTTCGCTGACTCGCTCCACGCCTTCAAGGCCACCACAGGCCAGAGTGACATCAGCGCCCTCGTTACTCAGCAACTCGGCAGCAACCTGACGGTTGAATGCGTTGTCTTCCACCAGTAACAGGCGCACCCCCGGTAATCTCGACTCATTCTGACCAACCTGATTATCAGTGTTTTCCTGCTCACCACGTAACAGTGCCCTCACCGAACGCGCCAACTGGCTTGGAGTTAACGGCCGCGACAATTGTCGATACTGAACCCTTTCCACCACACCTTCATTCGCCAGCAACCATTCCTTGCGGCCATTACGCTTCAACAGCAGCAGTCGTTCACACCCTTGCTGCATCAGTCGATGGGCCAGTGGCTCCACTCCTGCCAGCACTGCATCACTATCCAGCACCATCAGCTCAAAAGTCTGCTGGTCTGATTGTTGCCAGAGGTGCACGGCATCATCCAGCGATGCCATTGCAAGAACTTCCGCTCCCAGTTCTGCCAGATAACGACAAAGCACCTGGCGACTATTTTCATTGGACTCAACCAGCAAAACTCGCCAACTCCGATTTGGATAAATAGGCTGATTCAGCCACGGCCGGGCATCTGCCATCGACAAAGTCATACTGAAACTGAAACAGCTGCCCTTACCTACCTCGCTTTGTACCTGCAACTGGCTGTCCATCATGGCCAGCAGATGTTTGCTGATCACCAGACCCAGCCCGGAACCACCAAAACGACGCGCGGTCGATGCTTCGGCCTGGCTGAATCCGTCGAAAATGCGCTGCAGTTGAGCTTCGCTGATGCCAATTCCCGTGTCTTCTACTTCAAAACGTATCTGACAACGACCACCATCACGTCCCATCTGCTGGATCCGTACCCGAACTTCGCCAGACTCCGTGAACTTGAGGGCATTACTGGCAAGATTGATCAGCACTTGCTGCAAGCGCAACTGGTCACCCAGCAGCCGCACCGGCAACCGCGAGTCGAGGTCGAACACCAGCTCCACCGGTTTATCTCCCTGATTTCCTGCCAGCACAACTCCAAGTTCTTGCATAAGGCTTTCCAGCGCAAACGGATGACGATCCAATTGCAGTTTGCCAGCATCAATCTTGGAGTAATCGAGAATATCGTTCAGCAGCCGCAGCAATGAACGCGCAGCAGTATGCGCCTTGCTTATGTAGTCATTCTGACGACTATTGAGGTCAGTCTGCTGTACCAGTTGCAACATTCCCAGAATGGCATTCATCGGAGTACGGATTTCGTGGCTCATATTGGCCAGGAAGGTGGACTTGGCGGCACTGGCAGCGTCTGCCTGCTCCTTGGCATGGCGTAACCAGCTTTCCAACTCACGCTGAGCCGTAATATCGCGGTTGATGCCGAGGACACGATAGACTCGACCAGTATCGTCACGTTCAGAATAACCACCTGCCTGAATGTAACGCAGGGTGCCATCTGGCAACAGGATGCGGAACGTTGCGTTGTAGGCACGCTCACCACGCGCGGCGGCATTCAGGGCATCTTCTACCGTCAGACGATCATCCGGATGAATACGTTCACTCCAGTGGTGATACTGCAAACCGGTATCGCGCAAGCTGAGCGGCTGGTGATACAGCTCGAACATCTTGTCGTTCCACTGCAGGCGGTTGTCATGCAACGTCCAGCTCCAGATGCCCAGCTCGGCAATGTCTGCAGCCATTTGCAACTGATCCCGTGCCGCCAGCATTTCCGCGGAATGACGACGCTGGGCAGTGATATCAGCGGCAATACCAAGATAGCCGACCAACTCACCGCCATCATTGCGCATGGCTGTAATCACCAACGACACGGGACAATGACTGCCATCCTTGCGCACAAACGTCCATTCACGGGACTCAAATCCATTACGGGCAGCGTTCAGTGTGAAAACTTCAAAATCGGTTACGTCACGTCCCAGCTCTTTGCGCAATTCGCTGGCACGTGCAGTAACCTCAGATGGCATATGGAATAACGCCGGAGTTGTACGGCCGATCATGTCCTCTGCCCAATAGCCCAACATTCGTTCGGCTCCACGGTTAAACACCTGAATCACGCCATCAGTGTCAGTTGCTACGATAGAGACTTCGGTAGCCGCTCTCATGATGTTGTTAAACAGCATGTTCATACGCGCCAGCTCGGCAGTACGCTCCATCACCTGGCTTTCGAGGCGACTGTTCAGCTCGATGATCCAGGCTTCCTGGTTTTTCTGCTGGGAAATATCGCGGACGGTTTTGGAAGCACCGACCACCAGCCCCAGAGAGTCGAGTATGGGTGATACCGTCAGCGACACACTGACTCGTGAGCCATCCTTACGCAGGCGCTCGGTTTCAAAGTGTGGAATACGTTCGCCGGAAGCGATACGTCGCAGAATATCCAGGTTTTCATCCTGCAGCTCTGACGGCACCATCAGCTCCAGAATCGGACGCCCCAGCGCTTCTGTTGCACGGTAGCCCAACAGGTGCTCGGCACCGCGGTTCCAGCTGGTCACCATACCACCGAGATCACAGCCGATAATGCCATCGGCAGAACCTTCCACTATGGCCGCCAGTTTGGCCTGCTCCTGCAGAATCTGACGACGATGACGACGACCGGCACTGATAGTGCCAATCAGGGCAGCAAACAGCACACTGATCACCGCTCCGAGCACCGCACTGATCAGTGGCGATGTCAGATGCATGTTAAGAATAAACGCCGGATGAACGCTGAAGCGTGATTCCCAGGTGCGACCGAACACCGCATGCTGTTCTATGTGGGTGTGCAGATCTGCTGACTCTACATCCTCGCTGCGAAAAAAAGCCTCGGGATTAGTGGGATCGGTAATATCTATGAGCTCCAGATGCGCCAGCACCGGATTGATACTGAGGTCAGCCAGCACTTCTTTCATCAGCAAGGGTGCGTAACTCCAGCCAAATCCCAGTTGCAGACGTTCGTCCTCGGTCGGTGGAGTAATACCATTCCGGTAAATAGGCATCAGGATCAGAAAGGACTGCAATGGATTTCCCGTCGCCTGCACCAGGGTGATAGGACCAGAGAGCTGCACATCACCGGTACGCAAAGCGGCTTCCGCCGCACTGCGGCGGGTCACTTCGGAGGCGATATCCAGCCCGACCGCTTGCAGGTTGCGCTCCACCGGTTCGATATACTGGATAACAAAATGATCGCCGGAATGGTCGCCCAGCTCACGGACATAAAATTCGGGCCAGCCATCGGCCTGGGCGTTTTTGACAAAAGCATCCAGAGAGGTCGGCGGCACTCGGCGAATAAAACCAAAACCGCGGGCGCCAGGAAATTCGGTATCAATATCGCGGGTGCGGCTGTAACGCACAAACAACTCGCGGTTAATACCATATTCGCCAGCGGTCTGAACCGCACCACGAGCACCACGCAAGCCGTATTGGTAAAGATTAATGCGCTCCATCACCTGCTCGAGCACACGCTGCGCTTCCGTCTCGACTGCTTGATGAATACGCTCGTTATTGCGTAGTTCGAGTTGCCAGGCCAGCATCAGGCTCAGCAGTAATCCCGCCAGCAGACTCAATAGCGCCCAGCGATTACAGATCGAACACAACAAACGAATCTTGCCAGCCAGAGCACACCTCCTGAGCAGCCTGCATCCTTAACAGAATAACCTTAGACGGCGCCCGTTGGCCCCGCCAATCCAGCACTGCCAACTGGCGCACGCGGCGGCCTGCTGCCGTGCAACCCCTCCATGGCCGCCACAAAATGACTGGCAGCCAGACCTTGCAGTGACTCCGGCAACCACACCAGATCCACCCACAGCGGAATGGCGTTGGTCATATTGGCAAACTGCAGCGCCTCCAGCTCACCACTCGCCAGTCCAGGTGCTACCAGCGATTGTGGCAAAAACGCCCAACCCAGCCCCTGTTCAATCAGCTTCAGAGCCGCCGTATGGCTATCACTGCGCCAGCAACAACGCGACTGCAGCAATACAGGATGGTGCAACTGCAAGTCACGTCCGGCCACCAGCACCTGACGCTCGACCAGCAATTCCTGTTGGCCGAGCAAACGTTGCGCCAGTGGATGACTGGCAGCGACAACCGCAATCAGGGTTTCCTGACTGATTTCCTGAAAACATTCCCGCTCATCCAGTAGCGGCCGTTCAAACACCACCGCCAGTTGCACCTCACCATCGTGTAACAGGCGTAAGGCATCTTCCTGCGGGGCCAGCCGAATATCCACCGGCAACTGTGGATACATTTGCGCCAGCTCGGCCAGCGGTGCATCCCAGCCACTGCCGATCAGTTCCGGTGCGACCGCCAGCCGCAAACAGTCCTCCAGACCGGCATGTAACGACGCCGCCTGCACCAGCAACTGCTGCCATTGCCACGCCAACTGCCGAGCACCCGGCTCCAATGCTCTGGCCGCTGCCGTTGGCAGAGGTTCACGGCTGCTGCGATCAAACAATTGCAGATCCAGTTCCGCCTCCAGCTGGGCAATGGCCATACTCACCGCCGACGGCACCTTGCCCAATTTGCGGGCAGCCGCCGAAAACGAGCCCTCATCCAGCACCGTCAGAAAGACCCGCACGTTGTCGCGATTAAAAGCCATGGCAACCTATCAGAAAAATTGAAAGATTCTTACTTTTTATATCAGAAAATCTGCCATAGAGTGCACCTCCCTGATCCTGTTGCCATGGATGACTCTGAATGAATTCCCGTTTGCGTTTACTGCTGTATGTCAGCCTGTACGAACTGATTGCCTGGTTTCTGACCAGTGCCGTGTGCCTTTATATGGGCAAAAACCCACAAGAATCCGGTGCTGCTGCCGCTCTGGTAACTCTGTTGGCGGTGAGCTGGAACTGGGGCTGGAACCTGATCTTTGAAGCCTGGGAGCGTCGTTATCCACAAACACATCGCGGCCAGCGCAGCTTCTGGCGTCGCTGTGGCCATGCCATTGGTTTTGAGGGTGGACTGGTGCTGATTCTGGTTCCGGCCATGGCCTGGTGGTTTGGTATCAGCCTCTGGCAGGCGTTTTTGCTGGAAGGAGGGCTGTTGCTGTTTTTCCTGCTGTACAGCTGGGTATTCAGCTGGAGTTTTGACCAGATTTTCGGCCCACCCGCCAGTGTGACGCGGTAAGTCCGCCCGGTAGATTCACCTAACAGCCGCACACAGCCACACAACCGCAGACAGCCACACAACCGCAGACAGGCGCTGACGTTGGTCGCCAGCGCCTGTGTGTGATCAAGGGTTTACAGGCTGTTGCCGTAGTCCATCGACTTGTCGCGGTAGATGGTATGGTAGTGAGTGCCACTCAGCACAATACCGCCCTGACAGGCCAGTTCGATCCACAAGCGCGGACCATCGATCCGCATATAGGTGCCGGAGCGGTCGGTGTTGATTGACGACGAGCTGGAACCGGCCCAGGCAATGTAAGTATCGGCAAACGCCGCATCCGAGGTATAGGTTGCCATCAGGTCATCGGCCACCTCATCCGGGAAATCCCGTACCCACTGCTCAATCGCCGCAATCACCAGCGCCTTCTGGCTATCACTCAGATACGACACCAGCAAACCATCACGCTTGCTGCCAGTCGGGTAATCGGTTGGCAACTCACCACTGCCGTTGTCCGGCCCCACCAGCACATCACTGAAACTCTGGCCGCTCAGATAGGCCGTGCTCAACTCATCACTGCTGAGAGCATTAAACACTGCGGTCAGGGCATCACCTTCTTCTTTCATGGGTGCCAGAGTTTCGGAGTTATAGGTAAAACTGCCTTTTGGTTCCGCTGCGGTCAGGGTTGGCATCGGATAACCGCTGCCACTTAACCAGGTGAAGTTATAAGCCGCATGGTGACCACCAATCTGCATGGCCCAGCTGCCGGATACCGCCGGTGTACCAAAAATGGCGATGTAATAGTTATCCGAACTGTAAACACTGCCGCCGCCCTGACTGCGCAGATAATCATCAGCGGTCATGATACCGGTGAGGTCTTCATAACCTTCATCACTGAGCGCCAGCTTGGCCAGCGCCATCGCCGCTGCCAGCTGGGTGCTGCTGAGGGAACCGAACTTCAGACCATTACGCTGCACGCTATTGGTAGGCAGGTTCGACCAGATGGTGCGGGCTTCAGAATCCGACCAGTCATACAGCACACTGGCCTGTTCGCTGCTATCCAGAGTGGCCAGAAACGCATCTACGGCACACACCAGCTGGTTTACATACACCGAGCTGCTGCAATTATCGGTAGTGGTGGAATCATCGGTAGACGTTGAATCATCGGTCGTCGTTGAATCATCGGTAGACGTTGAATCATCGGTAGACGTTGAGTCATCGGTCGTTGTTGAGTCATCGGTGGTCGTTGAATCATCAGTAGAAGACGAATCCTCGCTCACCGTCGAGGTCGAGGATGACGAACCACCACAAGCCGACAACACCACCGAACAGCCCAATACCAACGCCAGCAGCATCCGCCGCCACAGTTCCAACTGCTTGTTTACCATTAGCAAGACTCCTGCAAGGTCAATTCCGTCCACATCCGGCACAAGCGGATACGTGGCTCCTTACAGACTAACGATACAAACCGGCAACGGTTGACATACCCGCAGGCAAAGAAAGGTAAGGATGCCGTCAGCAGCAATGGCACGAGCCCAGCATCTCGCCCACGGCAGCCTCGACATGGTGATCCAATACCCGCACCGGGCACTCATCGCCCCACGGGTAAAAGTCACGGTGGAATATTTGCTGGAGAGATTTAAAAACGATACGCGGCTGCATATCGCACTGGAGGAATTGGAGCAGTATTCAGTGTGAAGAAGAACCCGCTCAGATATCCAGGCTTGCTCCATGGTCACGCAGCCAGTTTTTGCGCTCGCGCCAATCGGGAAGAACCTTATCGACCTCGTTCCAGAAGGCATCGTTGTGGGAACGATGATGCAGATGGCACAACTCATGAACTACGATGTAATCGACCACTTTGCGCGGGGCCATCATGCACTTCCAGTGAAAATTCAAAGAGCCACCCGCGCCGCAGCTGGCCCATCGAAAGCCCATATTCTTCACCTTGATAGACCCGTGTGTCACCCCCACTTTGGGGCTGAAATACGCGACCCGCTGTTCAAACCGTTGAACGCCCTTATCGGTATAAAAATCCTGAAACGCTTTGCGGGCTTGCTCCAGCCCACCCGACTCAACCAATGAACGGCTCAGACAAAAACGTCCATCCTTCAGCATCAGCGGCGCATCCTGTTCCGACACCAGCGCCAGACGATACGAACTGCCGAGATATAAAAACGTCTCGCCGCCCACGAACTCGCGAGCGACAGCGGCAGCATTCAGATCACGCCACTCCGCCAGATTACGATAGATCCACAGACGTTTGCTATCAACGACCGCATCCACCTGTTCCGGGCTATAGTGCTGTGGCGGACGAACCACCACCGAACCATCTCGTTCAATAACAATGTCAGTGGTCTGCCGTGGAGTCCCCGGCATCAGCTGGTAATCAATATCCCGAACTCGTCGCCGGATCATGTGCCCAAACCTTTCAGTAATTCATCGTGACGATTTTTGGCCAGCTTCATGATTTCAACGGCCACTCGCTCACGGTTTTGCTTTAACTCAGCCAGCCCTGTCAGCGTCAGAGCCTTTTTGATTTCACTGCGTACCTGCTTCTGCATATCACTGTTTTCCCAGAAGTCGATACTGCCAATGCTCTGCTGAAGCACCTCAACCACGGCTTCCATCAGGGCTTTCATTTTAGCCCTGGCGTCGTCAGGCACGGTGCCGCCAAAGGCTTCGTTGGCGATGTGTTCATAGAAGGTGGTCGCCTCCTTGCTCATGCCGCCTTCACCCTGCGCACGCCCCTGAATCGCCACCGTCCGCAGCTTCTCCAGTTCGGCAGCCAATATGTCCCATTGCTCCTGATATTGGTCGATCAACTGTTCGACCTTCTCTGACAGACTCTGGTAAAACGCCGGGTCTTCGTCATGGTGAACCGTGCAATGCTTGCGAATGGCATGTTCCATTTCGCTGGCCTTGGCCTGGCTGTTACCGCCAGCATGCTGGTTCAGTTTTTCAATAAAATCTTCCGACAGCAGTTCAACCGGCGGCACTTTGGGATTAATCCCCAGGCTGATCAGGTGCTCATTGATCAGGTCACGGACTTTCTGACCCGCATCCCCGAGATCGAGCGATGAATCCTTGTAACGCTCTTTGGCGACTCGCTGGATATAACCCAGACGTTTGGCCGGAACGCGATATGGCTGCCCCGCAACATGCGGCAGGATGATATCCAGACTGCTGAGGAACTTCTTCAGGAAGACATCAAAGTCAGCCCGCAGCTTCTCGTCTTTCAGCAAGGTAACAGCGGCATGCACCACGGCGGCGTCGGCTTTGACATCCGCCAGTTTGCCTTCAAGAAACTCTTTGACCGACGCCACCTTGTTCTGTGAAAACAAGGTCAGAATGCGCTGATAACGCTCTTGCAGCACCGGCACTTCAGACTGGATATTCTTCAGTCCATCCACCAGCTCCTGCTGTTCATCAGTGGCGGCATACAGCTGGAGGGCATCCGTCAGGTTGTTGGTCAGGCCAACATAATCCACCACATAACCGCGCTGTTTGCCCTTTTTGACCCGGTTGGTTCGGGCGATGGCCTGCAACAGGGTGTGTTCACGAATCTTTTTATCGAGGTACATCACCTGCTCAATCGGCGCGTCAAAGCCGGTCAGCAACATGTCGCACACCACCAGAAACGCAATGCCGGAATACGGCTGTTCAGGATCATCAAAGGCGAACGGTTTGCAGAAGTTATCCACCGCGTTCCAGGCTCGGGCCTGTTTGCGGGCCTCGGTGACATAGGCCGGTTCATTGGTGCCGTCGCTGGAAATCACCACCGCCGCCTTCAGAAAACCGAGCTTGCCTATTTGCTCCTGATCCGGCGCGGCTTCGGCCTTCAGGGCCTCGACCTGTTCAGCCAGAGCCTTATGAATCGCCTTCTGGTAACGCACCGCCGCCAGCTTGGAATGACACACCACCTGCGCCTTGAAACCATTCGGAAAAATATGCGCCAGATAATGCTTCACCATATCTCTGGCAGTCGATTCAATACGCTTCTCCGCCTCAAGAATGTCGCCAGTGGCGCCGTACTTCTTCTTGATCGCCAGCAGCTCCTCATCGGTTCGATCCTTGAACAAATTCTCGAACGCCGTATCGAACTGATGCTTTTCGTTCAGCGCGGTATCCGCTGTGCGGCCTTCATACAGAATCTGCAAGGTGGTGCCGTCTTCCACTGCGTCCATCAGCTTGTACTTGTCGATGTACTCACCAAAACGCTTCACTGTGCGTTTTTCGCCGTGGCGTTCGGTAATCAGTGGTGTGCCGGTAAAGGCAATGCGGGCGGCATTGGGGAATGCCTCAAAAATATTTTCCCCAAGATCCGAGCCCTGGGTTCGGTGCGCTTCGTCGATCATCAACAGAATGCGGTCGGAATCGTTCACCACACCAAAGGTGCTTTTCCCCGGTATTGCCTGATACGTCCCCAGGGCTTCAGCCACCGCCAGCGGCAGGCTCTGATCGGCCAGCTGAAACTTGTGCACCATCACCATATTGATATCAGAGGTATCACTGGACAGCTCAGTTCTCAAGGCATGACGCGATTCAATCACATTGACCCGGCCACCGATCAGGGCAGCGGTTTCGGTGAGCTGCTCTTCCAGATCGGTGCGGTCATTGATCAGCACCACCTTGTAATCGTGCAGGTCTTTCGAGGAACGCAGCATACGCGCCACAAACACCATAGTGAGGCTCTTGCCGGAACCCTGGGTGTGCCAGACCACACCGCTTTTTTCTTCAGCGTTGCTGCCAGTGCGCAGCTTCTGCAGAATCTTGTTGGCCGCCCGGAACTGCTGATAACGACTGACCACCTTGATCCGTGGCCCGCCATCGGTATCCATAAACACCGAGCAGTTACGCAGAATGTTCAGCAGATTGGGCTTGTTGAGCATGCCACTGATCAGCTGCTGTTGCTGGTTCAGGTTGTCAGCGGTGCTGTCTGCTTGCGGCCATTGGGTTTTCCACGGGTAAAAGTGCTCTTCCCCCGAGGTAATGGTGCCGTAATCGGCTTGTAAGCCGCAGCTGCGAATCAGCATCAGACTGCTGTGAAACAGCCGTGGCTCTCCTTCGCGCAGGCCATCTTTTAATGTCTGCGGGCGACGGTTCATATAACGTTGCAATTGTGCGTAGGCTTCTGCCATCGGATTAGCGCAAGTCGGCCCGCCTTTTTTGCACTCCACCACAATCAACGGAATACCGTTCACGAACAGTACGATGTCCGGAATGATGAACTGCTTGACCGCCCCCGGTGTATCAATACGGAACTGGTTAATCGCCCAAAAGTGATTGTTTTCAGGGTTGGCGAAGTCGATCAGACGCACCACCGGGTCCTGCTCGCCGGTTTCTTCGTTGACGTCGACCTGGGCTTTAAACAGCAATTTCTGGATCGCCTCGTTGGCTTCCATCAGGGTTTTGTTGGGCTGGCGCAGCAGTTGCTCCTGCACATCCTGTAATTGTTTGTCCGTCAGCCAGGTTTTGCCTGCCGTCTGACCCGGATTGATCGCTGCTAACGCCCGGTTAAACACCTCCGGCAACAGCCACTGCCGAAAGCTGCCGCGCAGGCTTTTTGATGGGTCTGAAGGAATCTCCTGGCCCTGATCAATCACATTCCAGCCCAGCTCCTGCAACTGCTGCAAAAAGGGCTGTTCAACTTCCGTGTATTCAGACACCCGGTAACTCCTCATCATTGGCGGCCAAGGGCTTCGAACTTGCGATATAGGCTTGTCTTGGATCGGTTGGATTCTGTGGGAATGCCATTAACAAATGGCCTTTCTTTATCAGCGGGTTCACGTACTGATTGCGCAAACTATCGGGCTCTCGGGCAACCAGCTCAGCAAGACAGGAACGGGTGACATACTGATCGGTACAAAGAGCCAGAATCACACGTTGCATCAGTTCTGGCTTGATTCGTTGTTTTTGACGAGGTAACTGCGCTTGTTGTTCAAGACGCGACCACAAGGAAGGCTCCAACCGGGAAAGGTCGCACACAACCGGAGCTGGCAATAATTCAGAAACCAGCCTGCCGAACTCATCCCACTGACTTTCGAACACCGAATCGTTGTTAGCTAAAGAGCCGCTGATTTTTTCGTTATCTACAGAGCTGCGGATTTTTTCGTTATCTACAGAGCTGCTGATTTTTTCGTTATCTACAGAGCTGCGGATTTTTTCGTTATCTACAGAGCTGCTGATTTTTTCGTTATCTACGGAGCTGCTGATTTTTCCGTTATCTACGGAGCTGCTGATTTTTTCGTTATCTACGGAGCTGCTGATTTTTTCGTTATCTACGGAGCTGCTGATTTTTTCGTTATCTTCGGAGCTGACCGTCAAACCTTCGGAGCTGTGTAGCAGATCATTGGCGGCGGTCACACCCGAAGCCCCGGCAGTGCCGAACACCTGCTCAGGTGTTGGCAGATCCTGGCCGGTCAGGTGGTAAACCGCACCGCGCCCGTGACCAGCGATGCTCAAAAAGCCGCGCCGCACCAGATCGCGCAGGCAGAGGGTAATATCGTGGCCATGATCCGAGCTGATTTCGGTAATACGCTTGTGAGAAACGGTTTTTTCCGTGGCGGCAGTGGCGAGGATAATCCGCTCCAGCTCGCCCAGAGATAAAAACGCCTCCCCGAACTGCGCTGCCAGCCGCTCCAGCACACCAGCAGGCAGAAGCTCCAGCATACTCAGGATCAACACGGTCTGAGCCGGGTTATCGATTTCCATCAAGGCCGGGGCGCGCCAGTGCTGGCTGCGCCAACCTTCAATGATTTTCGGAATACCCGAGCCACCCCGTTCGCCCAAACCAATCATCAGAAACATCTGATGCATCGTGCGGTTACGACAGTCGGAATCGCCGCCTTCCAGCGCCCGCTCGCGGGGGATGCGCATATTGCCGGGGTTGCGGAAGCGAATGAAATCCGGGTGTTTTTCCACCAGTACCGACACGGTACCGGTGTAATCCGCATGCACCAGCGTATTCACCAGCGCTTCACGAATCGCCACATGCACCGGCGTGTCGTCCTGACGCTGGCCCTGTTTCAGCAAAAACGGCACTTTCAGCGACTCCGGATGGGTCAGCTTGGTATACACCGTGAGATAAAAATCGAACAGATTGCCGCTCCAGGTACCGTCTGGCACCACCCGGTCTATCCAGCGCTCAGTTTCGTCGTTACCCGCGTATTCGCGGTAATCCAGAAAATAATGGGGCACAGCATCCTGAATGGCGTCCCAGGTGCCAAACATCAGCACCCCGGCCAGAGTCAGGCCCTCTTCACCGGTCTGGCGATCACGCTGCCAGCCTTTGAGCATTTTTAGCAGGCCCAAATCATCCTCGTTCAAAAACGGATGCCCCGGACTTCTGGCGCTCAGACGCTGGCGGTAGATATTCAGGCTACGCTTGTCGATATCGTCGAGGCCGAAGCCTGTGAGGATTTTATTATCACGGGAGTCTTCCACCTGCTCGGCGAGCATGCGGCGCACGTCTTCGTCGGAGCATCTGCGGTCGCCTTCCTGCAAACGGCGGTAGGTGTGGCCCAGCGGATTCGGCCCCACAGACACCGGCTTTTCATGGCGGGTAGCCGGGCGCACGGTGATCTTGATAATCGACTTGCCCGTAACCTCCATCACCTCAACATCCTGATCCGTCACCAGATGGCAGCAGCTGATTTTTTGCGGGTTATTGAGGTTATTAAACAGCTCGGTGATCAGTTTTTGCGGTTCGGCGATGCCATAAGGGCGAAAGGTGCCGATGGGCTTTTCTTCGATACCCAGCAGAATCACGCCGCCGTGGGTATTGGCAAAGGCGCTGATGGTCGGCCAGACGTCGTGAGGAATCTGGCCCTGGCCGTCTTTGCCCGCCGCTTTTTTGCACTCCAGCTCGCTGGATTCCGATAAATCCAGCAGCCAGTCCGGTATCTGGGTGGAATCCAGCGTGGTCATCAGGCAGTTACCTCGCTGGCGGAATCGATGGAAACCGGAACCGTGCCGGTTAATAAATCGTGCATCAGGCCGGATTTTTGTTTGAGGAGTTTTTGAAGAAGCTCTTTTTCTCGTTCGATTCTATTCACCGAAGTCTCTATAGCTGCAACGACCATTGATTGTTCTTCAGTCGAGGGAAGCAATATTGGCATCGAGCCTAACATCGTTCGATTTATCGTATTTAGCCCTGAGCTAGTCGAGCAACTTCTTTCCCAATACTTTCTCGCATACAAGGAATTAAAAAAATACATTGCAAACATAGGTGCCATTACGGAACTACGTAAACGGAACAGGTGATTCTGAAACAACAAATCCTCTGCATCTTGGTTAACAATTGCACACCGGCCAATCTGCTGAACATTTGCATGGCCTTCAACAATTAATAAATCTAACCGTTTTAGTCGATACCGTAAGAAATCGTCCTTTGATGCTTCAAGTAAGGCCAAGTCATCTAGTCTTAGCTCTTCTGCGTATACATTCGCCACTCTCAGATAAGGCATAGGGCTTTTTGACGGACGACGGTGTGCTCCAAGAGTGATACCAGAGTCGATTTCGAAAAGCTCTAATACTGAACTCAACTCCCACTCCTTCGGTATCCATCCAATCGGGGTATGCTGATACAGCTCCGGGGCGTGTTCCCGTGGCGGGCGCAGTTGGCCGTCGGCTCCGATACCTCGGGTAAAGAGGTCGTTCATCAGACCCGCCTTGATCTGCTGGTATTTCTCGATCAGTTGCTCGGTTTTCTCAATCGCCTGATCGACGGTTTGCAAAATACGGGCGATTTTTTGTTGGGTTGACCGAGGAAAGTCGGGAACAGGAAAGCTGTGTAAATCATGGCTGGATATAGCTAAAAACGTTGATCCCTGACTTCGGCGATGCAGGAATGACGGATCGCTTTGCAAAACATAAAACAGAAACGCGGTATCAGCTAAAGCAGGGATAGCTTTAATCGCTGCCAAGCCTCGGCCAATACAATATTTCTGTTCAGCCCAGTTCAGAGTTCCAACAGGTGCTCGAACACTTATCAATATTGAATCTGGCTGTGATGTCCGCAATGGAGGTGCACAATAAGCTTCTGCAACGGGTGTTTGCCGACCGAACTCCGCACAACCTTGTAGGAATGGGACACCTTTCTCATCGTGATTTACATCCTGAGAGTCTGGAGATTGTCCCATCGTAATATTGGCGATGGCTCCTAACGAAATTGTATTCAACCTCATCACTCCGCCGCTCCTGGGCATCCCTGCCCTCGCGGCACTAGTGCATCCTGCACGTCGTACCCCAGCTCCTGCAAAAACGCCTGCAATTGCTGTGATGCCTGATCCCGTTCGGCTTCGATGGTTTTGGCGGTGACGGCGTATTTGTTCCAGAGGTTTTCCACCGCTCGAATACACTGGCGCTGTTCGGCTTTCAGGTAGTCGCGATAAATAGCCAGCAACAGGCGTTTCAGGCGGGCGCTGATCAGTGGCTGGGCCTCGGCCTGGCTGATTTTTTTGCGGGCGGCATCCACCAGTTCTTCACGTTTGCTGGCGGTGGCCTTGATATCGGCTCGCAGGGTTTTGACTTCGTCTTCCAGCTTTTTGTGGTTAGCCAGGCTGGTTTCGATGGTTTGTGCCCGTTGGTAAGCGCGCTGGCCTTGTTCGACGGCGAATTGTAGCTGGGCGACATATTCACTTTGATACAGCTTCTGTTCAGCCAGCTCGGCGATACGCAGGCCGTTGCTGAATTGCAGGTCTTTCAGGCCCAGACCCTCGGTACAGTAATAACCTTTGGCGTTACCTTTCGGGATCAGACCAGCGCTATTCAGTTCGGTAAACAGATTACCCGCCAGTGCCTTGATCTGTTTGAGCTGGGCTTTCCAGTCGGCGGTCAGGGTTTTTAATTCGTCTTTTTTGCTGGCCACTTCGTCGGCGGGCAATACGCCGGTGTCGTCGCTGTCTTCAAAGTCCTCTTCGCTGGCGGCGGCAAACAGGCTCACCAGTTCGTTCAGGCGGCTGCGATCCTGAGCATCCTTCTCCAGCACCTCCGGGTACTGGCTTTTGAGGATTTCATCATCCGGAATCAGCTCTGGCCCCCAACCACTGGAGGCAATGGATTTAAAGTCGGCCTTGAGGTCGTCCATATAGCTGGCCATGGCACCACGAATCTGGAACGGGGTTAACAGGGTCTGACCTTGCAGGTGCTGCTCCAGGCTTGTGATCAGTTGGCGGCGCATCACATAGACGTTACGCGGCATGCCCGGCTGTTGCGGAGCATCCGGTGCCAGCGCCTCAACAATTTTCAAACTGGATTGCCACCAGCTTTCCAGCCGGGCCATCAGGGCGTCGTTGGCCATCACCACACCGTCGTGGTCGTTGATCAGCGCGGCAATATCGCGCTTGTCGGTGAGTGCCGGAGCAAAATCCTGATACTGGCCATCACGGGGCACAAACAGGCTATGTTGCAGGCCAGCGTAGTTATCCCAGTAGTGTTGCAGGGCGGAGATTTCCGCTACTGGCACACCACCGTGCAGATGAGCACGCACGTCTTGCGGCTCTGGCGGCGGCGCGTTATCGACGTAACGACGGATATTGCAGTTGTAGCCTTCGGCCTTGATCTCGGAGACCGGCACAGCACGGGCATAACCGGGAATATCACCACCGTTACGGTAGGCATTGATGATTTTGTCGATGTCTTCCGGGCGCAGATGGTTCTGGGCCTTGCCTTCGCGGTATTCACGGTCGGCATTGATAAACAGCACCGAATCCCGCGTGGCCGCGCCGCTTTTGTTCATCACCAGAATACAGGCGGGAATGCCAGTGCCGTAGAACAGCTGGGATGGCAGGCCAATCACGGCTTCGAGCCAGCCTTGCTCAATAAAATACTGGCGCGCTTCGCGCTCTTCACCGCTACGGAACAGCACACCATGAGGCATCACACTGGCCAGACGGCCATCGTGTTTCAGCACCGCCAGCATGTGCTGCACAAACATCAGGTCAGCCTTTTTGCCCTTCTCCGGCATCATCACCGGAAAGCGGCCTGAAAATTTCAGGTCTTTTTTGATGTAGTTCTGGCTGAATGGCGGGTTGGCAACAATACGATCAAAACGGCGCAGCTCGTTGTTGTCGTCCATGTGTTGCGGTTCGCGCAGGGTATCTTCCTGACGAATATCGGCATGAGAGATGCCGTGCAGCAGCATGTTCATTTTGCAGATTGACCAGGTGGTGCCGATCTTTTCCTGACCGTACAGGGGTAACTGGCTGACGTTGCCGCCCTTTTCCAGCAGGTAGTCACGCATCTGAATCAGCATACCGCCGGAGCCACAGGTCGGGTCATAAACCCGCATACCTTCGTCAGGATCACAAAGTTCTACGCACAAACGCACCACTTCTGCCGGGGTGTAGAACTCACCGGCTTTTTTACCGGCGGAATCAGCGAAGTATTTGATCAGCCATTCGTAAGCGGCACCCAGCAGATCCGGGAATTCAAAGTCGGCATCACGCAGGGGGATTTTTTCGAAGTTCTGAACAAAGTCAGCCAGAGTATCGTCATCGAGGGTGCGCTGGCCGATCTTGCGGTTGAAGTTAATGCCTGTAAGAACATCTTGCAGGGCATCAAGGTTGGCTTCTTCAATGGCGTAGAGGGCTTTGTTAAGAGCGCTGCCTACGTTCTCTTTGACGTGTTTCAACGCCGGGCGCTGCACCAGACGGCGCCCACCGCCTTCGACGACTTCTTCCGTCCAGCCTTCATTCCAGCGCGCACGCGGCGGCACGTAGAAAAATTTGCCGGAGTAGTTATCCGGGTCATCGAGTTCGGTTTCGATGTCGTCGGCGTCCATGCCCTGAGCTTCCAGCTCGGCCCGCATGGCATTACGACGTTCATCAAACAGGTCACTGGCACGCTTGAGAAACAGCATGCCAAAAATGTATTCCTTGTACTCACTGGCATCCATGCTGCCACGCAGGTCATCACAGGCAGCCATCAACAGGCTTTCAAGGCGGGCAAGAGTAAGTTTCATAACACTCCGTCAAAACAGGCGCGGCCGGGTAAATGACCCGGCCATAAACCACCTATTTTTAACGGCTGACAACAGACTGTCGAGGCTTTTGAAAAGCGGTTACTCCACCGTCACTGACTTGGCCAGGTTCCTCGGCTGGTCGACGTCGGTGCCTTTGATAATGGCGACGTAATAACTCAGCAGCTGCAATGGCAGGGTGTAAACGATCGGGGCGATGAGGTCGTCGCAGTGTGGCATGGCCAGTACCTGCATGTTGGCGGCTGGTTCGATCTGGGCGGCTTCGCCGGCGAAGACGAACAGTTCACCACCACGGGCACGGACTTCTTCGATGTTGGATTTGAGCTTTTCCACCAGGTCGTTGTGGGGGGCTACCACCACAATCGGCATATCGGCATCGATCAGTGCCAGCGGGCCGTGTTTGAGTTCACCAGCGGCGTAGGCTTCGGCGTGGATGTAGCTGATTTCCTTGAGCTTGAGTGCCCCTTCCATGGCGATTGGGTACTGGTCGCCACGGCCGAGGAACAGGGCATGCTGTTTTTCGGCGAAACGTTCGGCCAGTTGTTCAATTGACTGGCTCATACGCAGGGCCTGTTTCACCAACGCTGGCAGGCTGGCAAGGGCGCTGCAGATGCGGGCTTCGGCCTGTTCAGCACCGGCACGGCCACGGGCCAGAGCGCCGGTGAGCACCAGCAGGGCGGTCAGCTGGGTGGTGAAGGCTTTGGTGGAGGCCACGCCGATTTCGGCTCCGGCACGGGTCATCAGTGCCATGTCGGATTCACGCACCAGTGACGATCCCGGTACGTTGCAAATGGTGAGGCTGCGGGCAAAACCCAGCTCCTTGCCACGACGCAGGGCGGCGAGGGTGTCAGCGGTTTCACCACTCTGGGAAATGGTCACCAGCAGGCTGTTCGGGCGCACTACGGGCTGGCGGTAACGGAACTCGGAGGCAATCTCGACGTTACAGGCGACACCGGCCAGCGCTTCGATCCAGTAACGGGCGGTCATACCGGCGTGATAACTGGTGCCACAGGCCACAATCTGGACCTGATCAATATCACTGAGGTCACCCAGCAGTTCGGCGTTGATCTGGCCGTTGTGCAAACGACCTTCGAGGGTGTTGATAATCGCCTGTGGCTGCTCGTGGATTTCCTTAAGCATGTAGTGGCGGTATTCGCCTTTGTCACCGGCGTCGTGTTCCACCGTACTGTCGCTGATTTCGCGTTGGACCGGCTGGTTCTGGCGGTTGTAAATCTGGACTTGCTTGCGGTTGATGTCGGCAACGTCACCTTCTTCGAGGAAGGCAAAACGACGGGTCACCGGCAGCAGCGCCAGCTGGTCAGAGGCAATAAAATGTTCACCGATACCATAACCGATCACCAGCGGGCTGCCGGAACGGGCCGCAACCAGACGCTCCGGTTCACGGGCATTCAGCACCACCATGCCGTACGCGCCGTGCAGGCTCTGACGGGCGTTCTGTACCGCCACCAGCAAATCGGCACCGGCGCTGACTTCACGAGCAACCAGGTGGGCAATGACTTCGGTGTCGGTCTGGGAGGTAAATACGTAACCCTGCGCCTGCAGCTCGGCACGCAGGCTGGCGTGGTTTTCGATAATGCCGTTGTGGACAACCGCGATGTCACCCGACACGTGCGGGTGTGCGTTGGCTTCCGATGGTTCGCCGTGAGTCGCCCAGCGGGTGTGGGCAATGCCCAGACCACCCGGCACGCCGATTTCGGCGGCGGCATCGGCCAGTGCCTGTACCTTGCCCAACCGGCGCAAGCGCTGCAGCTGGCCATGGTTATCCAGAACGGCCACACCGGCCGAGTCGTAACCGCGATATTCCAGGCGGCGCAAACCTTCCAGCAGGATTTCGATTACATCACGTTGGGCAACCGCCCCGACAATGCCACACATGCTTTAACTCCATTCACGCAGACTGGGTGGAAATGCTGGCACAGAGTACCCGCACTCCCATGGATTCAAGGGTACGACGTGCTGCCTCGGGCAGGCCGTCGTCTGTGACCAGGCAATGAATTTTTTGCCATGGCAGTTCAACGTTGGGGATACGACGCCCCAGTTTGGCCGACTCCGCCATCACCACCACTTCTCTGGCGACATCTGCCATCACCTGGCTCAGCCCCAACAGTTCGTTAAAGGTGGTGGTGCCACGTTCAAGGTCGATACCGTCACAACCGATAAACAGACGGTCAAAATCGTAGGAACGCAGCACTTGTTCGGCGATACGGCCCTGAAAAGACTCGGAATGCGGATCAAAAGTGCCGCCGGTTAACAACAGGGTGGTATCGTTACCCAGCGCCAGTACCGGGTTCAGCACCCGCAGGGAATTGGTCATCACCACCAGGCCACGTTTGTTGGCCAGATGTGGAATCAGGGCAGCGGTGGTGGTGCCGAAGTCGATCAGGATACGCTGACGGTCGGTCACCAGACTGGCCGCCAGGGTTGCAATAGCTGACTTTCGGGCCGAAAGCTCGGGGCTGATATCGCTGACCAAAGACGCCAACGCCGGGGTTTCCACAGCCGGTTGCCATGGCCAGGCACCACCATGGCGACGCACCAGCAGACGCTGTTGCTCCAGGGCAGAAAGATCCTTGCGAATGGTCACTTCCGAGGTATTGAGCTGCTGGGCCAGCCACTCCACCTGTACTCGTCCCTGCTGTTGCAGTTGCTGGAGAATAAACTGGTGGCGGTCAGCGGCAGAAAGTTTCGACATGAAAGCCTTCTTTCGTTTCAAAGAAGGCGACAGCATACCAGAGCACACCATTACAACAACTGCCCATTGGCAGCAGTGATGGATCAGTCCGGTGCCACCATCAGGCGGTTACGGCCATTGGCTTTGGCCTGATAAAGAGCGTCATCAGCGCGCTGGAACAGCTGCTGTGGCTGTTCATCAGGACGGGCGCGGGCAATACCAAACGACAGCGTCAGACTGACCCGCTGCCCCTGAAAATGCCAGGGTACCGCTTCGATAGCCGCCCGCAGCTGTTCAATCGCCTCGGTAAACCCAGCGCTGTCACCACCGACCCGCAGCAAGGCGAATTCTTCGCCGCCCAGACGACACAAAAACGTACCGTCAGCCAGCTGCTGGCGTAACGTCCGCGCCACCAGTTGCAACACACGGTCGCCAGTCTGGTGGCCCCAGGTATCGTTGAAGCGTTTGAAATGGTCGATATCGGCGATGGCCATCCGCAGCGGGTGGCCTTGTTGTAACTGATACCAGTCGCGCCGCAGGCGTTCCTGCCAGGCAGCCCGATTGGGCAAACCGGTCAGGGCATCGTGCAGAGCCTGGTGCCGCTGGCGCGCCAGTTGCTGCCGAATACGCCCGGATTCCTGCTCCAGGCTTTGCAGGCGTTCCTGCATCTGCGCCACCTGCCCGGCCCAGTATTGTTCGCGCTGCTGTTCCTGCTCGCTGAAGTCATTCATGGCCAGCAGAATCTGCTGCAACTGTTGTTGTACCCGCGCGCCCATCAGGGCCAGATCACCACCACCGGTGACCAGCGAACGAATGTCTTCCACCCGCTCGTTTAACACCAGACTGAACTGCACCCGGCTCTCACTGTTATGGCTGCTGTCCGCCACCAGGCCTTGCAGCCGTTGCAAGTGCTGATCGAGACTTTGCAGGAAATGCTCCATCCCCTGCTGGCCGTGTTCAATACAGGCAAAGACCAGCGCCGATGCCTGCTCCAGTACGGGCACCAGTTCGTACCAGTTGAGATCCTGCTGCAAGCGCTGGTTGAGCTGATTGGCCTGTTGTTGCTGATGGCCGGGAATGATCAGTCGTTGCATCAGGCCTTGCAAGGTTGCGGTGACGTCACGGGCAATACGGGAAAAACCGGGTTCCGGTTGTGAATGGCCAGCAGGAGCCGGGCGCGGGGTTAACCAGCGGCCGAACCAGCCACTGGCCTGTTCCAGCCAACCATTCTGATCAGCCTGCTCGTTGCTGCTTTGGTTACCAGCAACATCGCCTTCTTGTTCCGGCCGCACCAGCTGGCAACTGAACCTCACCCAGTCCTTTAACTGCTGGCGACAGCCATTGGCATCCCCCTGCCACTGGCGAGCGCGTTTACGGATGCCCTTGAGCTGACGTTTCAGCGCAGCAGGCAGTGGCGCCTGCAGCAGTTGTTCACAGGCCCGATCAATGAAGTCGAGCAGTTGCTGATGCTGTTGTTCACTCTGCTCACCCGACTGACGAATCTGTTGTTCCAGTTGTTCCAGCAGGGTATCGGGCAATAACGGCACCGTGTCGGAACCGTCCAGGCGCAGACTGTCACGCAATTGCCGCAAGCGGGTATCAAGCTGGTCGTCCTGGCCTTCGGCCAGCAGGCTTACCATCATCAAGGCCCGCCGTAAGCGGGTCTGGATGTTCTGTACCTGTTGCTCCGAGGCTTCCTGCTGCTCCAGCAAGGCCAGATATTTGTCGCGCCACCGGTCGGGCTCGTTTCGGGTCACCATACCACCTGCCTGTGTGAACTCAGACAGAGTATAGAAGTTGGTCGCGGGGCTGCCGGGCGGTGAGCGTCAGGAATGGAAAAGACGGCCATCAGGCAGGGCTGCCACGACGGAATGGCGGAAATAAAAACGGGCGGCCTGAGCCACCCGTCGGGAACATTCCAAAGCACAACGCTGCGCTTATTTGCCTTTCAGGGCAGCACGTTCCTGTTCGATCAGCTTGTCGACCACAGAAGTCATGTTTTCCTGACCACCAGCAGTAGAAGCGCTCACAACGTATTTGCCCTGAACAATCAGAGCCGGAACGCCGCTGATGTTGAAAGAACGGATACGCTGGTCGCCCTGTTTCATACGGCTTTTTACGGTGAACGAGTTGTACGCCTTGTCGAAGTCTTCGGCTGATACACCGCCATTTTTCACCACGAAATCACGCTGTTCTTCCTGGGTCAGCAGACGCAGCTTGTCGATGTGCAGCGCACGGAACAGGGCGGTATGCAGTTTGTCTTGCAGGCCCAGGGCATCAACGGTGTAGAACATCTGGGCATGAGATACCCAGGCACGGCCAAACATGGCAGGTACACGGGTGAACTCAACGTCCGCTGGCAGGTTTTTTACCCAGGGCTCCAGCGTGCTTTCCAGATGGAAGCAGTGCGGGCAGCCATACCAGAAGGCTTCTTCCACGTGCACCTTGCCGTCGGCCATGACGGGTACAGGCTCAGGCAATACATCGTAAGGCTGGGAACCTTCAGCAAACGCCTGGCTTCCAATCAGCAGCAGAGAGGCGGCAATCCATCGCTTCAGCAGCGCAGTCATACAAATCTCCAAAAGGGTTCAGTTGGCTATTGGATTCATTCTCCCACAAAGGTTCCCAGCCGCACACCCGAGTGACAGCCTGTTGCAAGCACAGGATCAAACGGCAGGAGCATTTTTGCGATTGAACAGACACAAAAAAAGCGGCCGAAGCCGCTTTTTTGATACTACCGAGGGTAAACGATTAACGCAGACCCTGGATGTAGGAAGAAACTGCCTGAATCTCTTTCTCGTGCAGACGGGAAGCGATGTCACGCATCATCTTGTTGTCGCCGTCGTTGGTACGTTCGCCCATGCTGAACGCATGCAGCTGCTTGGCAGTGTAGGCGTCGTGCTGACCAGACAGTTGTGGGAAACCAGCCAGAGCTACGCCCTTGCCGTCTGGACCGTGGCAAGCCATACAGGCTGGAACGCCCTTGGACTCAATACCAGCGCGGTAGATTTTTTCACCCAGCTCAGCCAGTTCTTCCTTGGCACCACCACCAGTGGCGTTCTGGGAAGAGAAGTAGGCAGCGATGTCAGCAATATCAGCGTCGCTCAGGTTGGCAACAATTCCAGACATCTCCAGGATCTGACGACGACCTTCACGAACATCGGTGATCTGTTTGATCAGGTAACGTTCGCCCTGACCGGCAATTTTCGGGAAGTTCGGAGCCATGCTGTTACCGTCAGCGCCGTGGCACGCAGCACACAGAGCAGACTTGGTTTTGCCAGCTTCGGCATCACCAGCGTGGGCAGCGGACATCAGTCCAGCCGATACGATCAGGCTAATCAACAGGTTTTTCATCGTCAGATCCAGTTAGTGAGTGAATTCTTCTTCGCAGCTCGGCGATTATTTGGCAGTAGACATATAGGTGATCAGCGCCTTGTAATCGTCAGCAGTGCAGTCATTACACATGCCGCCCTTTGGCATAGCATTCAGGCCGTTGGTCACGCTACCGACCAGAGTGTCCATGCCTTTTTCCAGACGTGGAGCCCATGCAGCGGCGTCGAACGCTTTCGGAGCACCCGCCACACCCTGAGCGTGACAGAATACACAAGCCTGATTGAATTTTGCTTCAGCGTCGATTGCATTAGCGTTCAGGGACAGGGTTGCAGCGGCCATAGCAGCCATCAGAGCCAAAGTTTTGGTCATGTGAATCTCTCTCTTTTTTTGGTCGAATTATGAACAAACCTTTTCGAGCAGACCATTTCGACCTGCTGAAAATGAGTCCGGCCCTGAAATCCGCGTCCTGTGCTAGACTGGTCGCACCTTCAAAGGCCCAGCATTATATATCATCAAAAACCGGACGGTCATTACGTTTACCCTATGTCGAATCAGGATTCATTGACTTATACCAAGGCACATTATCTGCGCAGTGCCGCTACCTTGAGCCAGTGCCCGCCGGAAATTTTCCGTGAAGTGGCCTTTGCAGGGCGCTCAAACGCTGGTAAATCCAGCGCTCTGAACCGTCTGACTGGCCAAAAGAAACTGGCGCGCACCAGTAAAACTCCCGGTCGCACGCAGCTGATCAACTACTTCCAATTGGGTGATAGTCCATTGGCACTAGTCGATTTGCCGGGGTACGGTTATGCCAAAGTACCAGTCGGTGTAAAAAACGCCTGGCAAAAAGAGCTTAGCAATTACCTGCAAAAACGGGATGCGCTGGTCGGTCTGGTTCTGTTGATGGATATTCGCCATCCGCTGACCGAATTCGACAACGCCATGATCGACTGGGCCAAGAAGTCCGGCATGCCGCTGCACCTGCTGCTGACCAAATCCGACAAGCTCAAACGCGGTGCCGCCAAGGCAGCCTTGCTATCGGTACGCAAGGCAGTGGCTTCTCTTGGCAAACAGGTCACGGTTCAAACCTTCTCTTCACAGGACGGTGATGGTACCCAGGAACTGGTTGCCCGCCTGAACAGCTGGTTTATTCCAGCGGAAGACGTTGCTGAAGAATCCGCTGCCGACAACGCCGCAGCGGAAGCACCTGCCGCAGACAACAGCGATCCGACTCCAGAAGCCTGATTCCTGTACGGATAACATCGCTAGTGGTGTTATCCGTGCGGTTTTATCCCCCACCACGTCTCCCGGCAATTATTCCGCCTCACCTGCCGCTCTGTGAATTTAACGATCGTTCACATACCGAAGCAGCCCGTTACAAAAATCCCCGAAAAAACTGCACACAAACCCGGCCAACTCTGGCAAACCGACTATAGTAAAAGTGTTCCCTCTGGAACCGAGTGGTGTAGCCATTCATCTCTTCATAGGTAGTTCATCCTTCGATGATTCCCCCGAATCCGAAGTTGACCCGGCCGTTTGCCCCCAATGACGTCCGGGTCTTTTTTTGCATTCTTCTCGACTCCTTGATGTACATTCAACCGTGCTCCAGAACCTCCGCAACCGACGTCGCAACGCGGTAATCAACCGCATCCAATGCTCGGAAGTGTGCTTCTCCACAGCGGATTTTCAGGTTTTCATCGCGACGCCGCAGGTCAGCATCGTGAGTCGATTTGGTTTCCCGAATCAGATAGACCTTCTTGTCATCCTCCAGAACCAAAGCCCAATCGGCAGGGTTTGAGCGTGGCCAGACTGGGTTGCTGGATCACTTTCAGGCAATCGCGTTTACCTGGCCATTCCATGCCGTAGCGTTCACGGTGGTTGTCATAAATTTCGCTGAATTCACCGAGCTCAGCTTTCAGCCGCTCGAAGTCGATGGCGTGCACCAGCTCGCCGCTGGCGTTGCGGGTTTCGGTGAAGACACCCGGGAACAGCTGCCTGAGTTCCTGCTTGCGTTGTTCGCTGATATTCAGCGAAGAGCCGTCAAACAGGTTCGGTTCGGTTCGGTTCGGTTCGGTTCGGTTCGGTTCGGTTCGGTTCGGTTCGGTTCGTCATAATCAATCCATTTCCTGAATTACAAGCCCGGCACATGCTTCCAGAAACTTTTCTTGCGGCCGTGTTGATCTTTTAATTGCGCCAGATAGCTCTTGTCATTCGGATGCTGCGCATAACGTTTGATACGTTTTGCCAGTTTCTGCTCGTTAAGCAAATACCCGGCGGCCTGGGCATAACCCGCGGTTCGGCTATTACGAAGAATGTCATCAATCAGAATCCGATAACACAGCGCTGCTGCCAACCAGTATTGGCTATACTCAAATACTTCCCGCCAGATGTGTACCTGTGCATAACGCAGGCGGTCCATGTCTTTGTCTTGCTGAATCATGATCTCAGCCGCCAACGGATAATTGCCGGTGACGATCGCCATATCCACCGCTTCACTTAACAGAGAATGCTGCCGTATATGTTTGTTGATCACGGGTTGTCTGGCCTTGCGAGTTTCCTCATCCACTCGTTCCCACCATGAGAGCAAAACGCCAGTTTCCGGATCGCGCTCGAAATCATGCCAAATCTCATCGGCATCACACGCAACAGCCTGCGCAACCTGCAGCAGCTTTTCTGCTTCTTGTCGTTGCTGCTGCATTTGCCAGTGTTCAGGTCTGAGCCAGTATTCCGCTCGCTCACGAGATCCCAGCGCAATCGCCGTATGCACCAACACGGTCAATTGCTCGTCGTTGGGTTTTATTCCAGACAGTAATACGGATTTTTCAACCAGCGAGAAGTCTTTGAGGGCCATTCCAACTGACTGCAACCCGATCATCGCCGTACTCAGTTCATCGAGAGACGTATCATCTACTGCGTTCGAGTTCCGGATAGATGCACGAAGGTCTTTTTCAAATCGCCATGCCAGCTGTTGCAGTTCAGCCACGCTCAGCAAACCGCCCGAGTTGGGAAGTAGCTGGTCAAGACAACCGAAGGGGTTATGCTCAAAGTGGTAGGTAACGCGCTCCTGCCAATCAATGGATTGCGGATGGATCTTGCGCAGTCGGGTAGCGATATCCAGCCACAGATCCGCTGCGTCGCCAAAAAGATCCAATAACATGCCGTCAGAATCATTCATGCGGGCAAACAAGGTATGTTGCAGCTGCAAAAAGCGTTCAATGCACTTAAAAGCCTGCAGCTGATCAGACAAGGTGCTGATCTGATCAAGTAAACGATGAAGAGCCTGGAGGTCTGATGCTGAACTGCGTCGCGGCCTGCGGTCGTTTGCCATGTTTTGCCAACAGTCCAGCTCGTGCAAAATCAGATCTGGCAGATCATCTTTGAACAACGACTCTGACTCCTGTGTGTCCGCCACCGGTTTGATCAAAGCATGGATCATCTCCTCTACAGCAGGATCGAGACTGGCTATATCCTTGATCAACTGGATCAGTTCATTTTTTTTCAGCGATTGCAGCCGGGTATGCAGACTCATGAATGAATGTCCTTGTGAGCAGCCCAAATGGTCAATTTAAGTTCGTCATCAATCAGCTGGTACTGCGGTTCCCGGCCACTGAGTCGGAGGCTGTTGTTGATAATTTTCGGAACGCCTTCGCCACGTCGCTCAATAAGGGCTTGCCGACCCGTTTCTTCCCGAGCGCTGTAATAACGACTGAGTAAACTGACCAGCGCTTCGTTACGGGTAACGGTGTTTTCCATCAGGCCGTCGAGGGTCAGGCTGTTGGGCAATGCGCCGGGGCTGAACAGTTCCAGACGATCGGCAAACAGGTGCAAACGGATACGTCGCCCCGTCATGGAATAGTCGCGGTGAGCGACGGCGTTAACGATCGCTTCGAACACAGCGCCCAGATCGTATTGGGGAATATCGATACGGCCAATTTCCTTGGTGGCAGCAACCCGCATATTACGGCGCACAAAATCGAAGGCTGCGTTGATTTGCTGATCCAGAGGGCCGCTTTGATCCTGGGCGTCGAGCTGGTCGTTGGCGTCGCGTTCGCGTCCCGAGTAGGCAACACATTGAATGTAAGCGTTGCTGAGCCATTCCGTCGGGTTGGCGGTCAGCAACAGCACGCCGCATAACGACAAGCCCCAGCGCTCTGGCGAGTCAAGCGGGGTAAAGTCATCTTCGGCGGTCAGGTGCAATTTGCGAAACTGCTGATGCTCCGGGGTGCCGGTACGCAGGAAACGCTGTTTGAGGCCGGGGTCAATATTCTCCAGGCTGGTATCAGTCACCAGGGTTTCATCAAAGCGGATCAGGCGTGACTGGGAGCGTTGCTGAAACAGGCGCGCCAGCACATCCGGCCGCATTTCCTGCTTGGTGGAACCAATACGCTGGTAGTAACGACCGGCGCTCTGATGTACCGAAATGCTGCGTGGAATATCCACACAGATGACGGTTTTCATGTCACCTGCGCGGTTCGGCAGTTGCACCCGACGAGTGTGGATACGTACCGGTGGATCAATCTTTTGCTGGCTGATGGTTACGATCCATTCTTCAGTCATCGCAACCTTGTCATCGTCGATACCTTCAACATCGCGGGTTTTATCGTTGACCCCCAGCACCATGCGCCCACCCATGCCATTGGCGAAAGCGGCAATTTCGTTGGCCAGTTTGTCTTTATCCGGAGCGACCGGCTTGTTGCCCTTACCGTTATCCGAAGAAAACAGCACCGCCTTGAATTTGATGCTGGAGTCTTCTCCCAGTCGAACGTAATACAGCAGATCTTTGGCCAGTTGTTCTCGGCTAATCATGGCAGCAGCTCTCGTGACGCGATTCAGATAAACATTGCGAACTTGCCGCAGTCCAGACCGCGTATTATCGCAGTTCCCATTCGATGGTAAACAGCACCTCGGCACGGCTGTTCAGTTCCAGTCTGGCACTGACATCGTCCAGCAGTTCGTCTTCCTGTTGTTCGATGTCTTTTTTGGCCTGATGGTAGCGGCTCAGGGCATAGTCACGTTGGCGTTCCAGTTTTCGCAGGTGTTTTTTGGCTTCGACTTTTTCCCTGGTAGAAGGCAGGCTGCGGGATTCTTTTTTGAAGGCTTTGATCCTGTCATCCAGCTCGTCGACTTCGCACATCAATGCCTTGCGTTTATCTTCGGCCCAGCGTTCCAGCTTGTAGCTTTCCTGCTCCAGATATTCGTCCAGTTGTTGCTCGGTTTGGCGGCGGTAACGCTCCTGCTCGAAGTTCAGCCAGCCCTGGAATATTGAATCATCAACATATTCCAGAGGAACAACAGCCGCTACCGGAACCCGTAACAGGTGCTCCGCGGTTTTTAGTGGCAAATGCTGGCCATCGTGAGTGGTGGCCAGAACCAGCAGATGAGTTTCCTGCGATTTCCCATGGTTAAAGGAAAAGCAAAGATTAACCAGCTGCAGGGTTCCTCGCTGACCCTGCCAGGGTTGAAGGTCGGCGTATTGGCCCTGCAACTGCTCATGATGAAACTGCAAGCGGGCAGGCTGCAGAGACCTCTGCCGGGCGCGCCGGATCAGTTCCCAGGCCAGGTGATGTTCATTGGCCTGCAGCCGGAAAAATTCGGAGTCATGGCTCTGGACATTGGCCCAGCTCAGATCAAAGCGCCTGCCGTCATAATAAAAATGATTGCGGCCAATCTCGGCATCCGCCAGCTCGGCAGAGGCCAGATCAAGCAGGACCTGTTCGTACTCTCGCAGGAAGTCGTTACTCTCATCGCGCAACGTTTTCAGGTTGGACACTACGTCACGATCAAAGTGATCCAGCAGTGCCTGACGGGCATTTTCTTCTTTAACTTCGAGCAAGGGCGCCATGTCGGCTTGCAGGCGATCAAATTCGCGCTCTATGTCCTCGTCACTTCGACAGTTCTGGAAAATAGCAAAGATGCGCTTCTCAATATCAATGTTGCCGGATATAGCGCCCAGAATCTGATCCGATGCCCCAAAGACACCTTCGAACAGATTCAGTTTTTCATTCAGTAACTGAAACACACGTTGATCCGCCGGGTTTTTACCGTTAACAAAGTTCACCACCACGACGTCATTTTTCTGGCCATAACGATGGACCCGGCCGATACGCTGTTCCACTTTCTGTGGATTCCAGGGCAGATCATAGTTGATCAGAACCGAGCAGAACTGCAGGTTGATACCTTCGCCACCGGCTTCGGTGGAAATCAGAATCTGCGCTTCGTCGCTGCGAAAATGTTCAACAATGGCGGCTTTCATATCAGCGGTTCTGGAACCACTGATACGCCCGGAATGCAGATGCCGACTTTTCCAGCGCTGATAAATAGCGCTGGAGCTGGCATCCTTGTTGGTGCCATTCAGAAGAACGGTTTTGCCTGCAAAGCCATTGGCTTCCAGCAGCTGTGCAGATACATCTGGGTGCGGCAAGACTCCGTAAAGACCACCGCTTTGCGCTGGCCACCGAGGCTATCGGTCATGGTCAGAGCCTTATCCAGCACGGTCAGCAGGGCGCTTCCCTTGGCATTGCTGGAGATGCCGGTTGCCAGAGTCCGGAAGTCTTGCAGCTGCTCAATTTCCTGAGCCAGGCGTTGTGCCCTGGCATGAGGCTCCATGTCTGAACCCAACCGCTCCGATGATGGACTGGCCAGACCGTCCCTGTCGTTCTCATGGTCGTCGTCACCGGAAAATCCGGCATCCAGCCAGTCATCAGCCTCTTCCAGATCGTCCAGCAGACTTTCGTCCAGCACCTCCTGACGCTCCAGGGTCAGGCGTCGGATCATGGTTTCCAGGGTTCCGGCAATGGCAAACGAAGACGATGCCAGAATCTTGCGCAAGCCCATACACACCAGCTGCCGGGCTTGCGGCGCAATGGCCAGCGATTGGGAGTCTTGCAGGTATTCGGAAAACTGCCGGTATAACTGCCATTCGTCATCCGATGGGGTAAAGTCCTGGGTCAACGAATAACGACGGGTAAAGTTGATTCCGCCTTCTTCCTGGACCTGACGACGCAGGGTGCGATGACACAGGGGCTCGATCCGTTCTTTCAGATCCTGAAGGTCGGCTGCGTCGTTACGACGATTGATGTACGCGGAGCGAAACGACTTTTCGTCACCGAAGTAATGTTCATCAATGACCTTGCTAAGACCATACAACTCCATCAGGTTATTCTGGATCGGTGTCGCGGACAGCAACAAGCGGAAGTCGGTGCCATCGGTCGCGGCGACGATGTCTTTGGCACGCTGACTGCCTTTTTTCTGGTACAGGTTACGAAGCTTGTGAGCTTCATCCAGCACCACCAGATGCCAGTCAATCAAGCGGCAGCGATCTTTCTGGCGAGCGACATATTCGTAAGAGGCGATGACGATTTGATCCTCTTGCCGGAACGGATTATTGACCCCGCCCTTTTTGAGATCGGCCGCGATCTTGCTATCGATAATGATGGAAGGCAGCTCAAATTTTTCAGCCAGTTCCTGGGACCATTGCTTCCTCAATGAGGCCGGAACGACCAGCAGAATATTGCGTTTATGCTCCGCCCATTTCTGGGCAATAACCAGGCTGGCCTCGATGGTTTTACCCAGTCCGACCTCATCCGCCAGCAACACCCCCTTCTGGAGCGGCGACTTCAAGGCAAAACAGGCGGCATCCACCTGATGAGGGTTCATATCGACACGCGCAGACGCCATGGTTTTGGAGATGCGATCCTGCTGCTGACCCGCCTGAGTCAACCAATAAGCGAAGTACTTGCTTTGGTAATCGGAAACTTCTGAGCCACTCTTCCACCCTGTCGATTCGTGTTATCAGCCAATCCATTATGTCAGTTTAATTGAGTCCGCAGTCTGCCCCATCAATGCGCTTCGTCCCAGTTGATGCCGATTCCGGCTTCGACCACCAACGGCACTTTCAGCTCGGCGGCCTGTTCCATCTGCTGCTTCAGCGCCGCCGCAAAGGCTTCGGCCTGATCGTCTTTGACTTCCAGCACCAGTTCGTCGTGTACCTGCATGATCAGGCGGGCGTCAAAACCCGATTCCGGCAGCCACTGCGCCACCTTGATCATGGCGCGTTTGATGATGTCAGCAGCCGAGCCCTGCATCGGCGCGTTGATCGCGGTGCGTTCAGCGTGCTGGCGCATAGCGGCGTTACGGGAGCCAATTTCCGGCAGGTACAAACGACGGCCGAAGATGGTTTCGACATAACCCAGCTCCTTGGCCTGTTCGCGAGTGCGGTCCATGTAGTCTTTCACACCCGGATACCGCTGGAAGTACAGGTTTACATAATCCTGGGCTTCACCACGACCAATACCGAGCTGTTTGGCCAGACCAAACGCCGACATGCCGTAGATCAGACCGAAGTTGATGGCCTTGGCGCTGCGGCGCTGGTCGGAGCTGACCTCGGCTTCGGCAACCCCAAACACTTCAGCAGCGGTAGCACGGTGCACATCGTGGCCACCCGCAAAGGCGTTGAGCAGACCAGCGTCGTCGGACAGGTGCGCCATAATCCGCAGTTCGATCTGCGAATAGTCCGCCGCCACCAGTTTGTAGCCTTGCGGAGCCACAAACGCCTGGCGAATCTTGCGGCCTTCGTCGTTGCGAATCGGGATGTTTTGCAGGTTCGGTTCGGTCGATGACAAACGCCCGGTGGCGGCCACTGCCTGATGGTAGGAGGTGTGCACACGACCAGTAACCGCGTTGATCATGGTCGGCAGCTTGTCGGTATAGGTGCTTTTTAACTTCGACAGGCCACGGTGTTCCATGAGTAATACGGGCAGCTCAAAACCTTCATCGGCCAGTTCCTGCAGCACTTCTTCGGCGGTAGACGGTGCGCCTTTTGGTGTTTTCTTTTTCACCGGCAGGCTGAGCTTTTCGAACAGGATTTCGCCCAGCTGTTTGGGCGAGCCGAGGTTAAACACCTGACCGGCAACGTCGTGCGCTTTTTGCTCCAGCTGCTGCAGGCGCTGTTCAAACTGCTGGCTGAGTTCGTGCAACTGGTCGGCATCGATCAGGGCTCCGGTGCTTTCCATGCTCGCCAGTACCGGCATGACCTGCATTTCGATATCACTGAACACCGCTGCCAGCGCGCCCTCGGCCTGCAGGCGCGGCCACAGGGTTTGGTGCAGACGCAGGGTGATGTCGGCATCTTCGGCGGCGTACGGACCGGCCTGATCGAGGTTGATCTGGTTAAAGGTCAGTTGTTTGGCACCCTTGCCAGCAATGTCTTCAAAACTGGTGGTGGTGTAATCCAGATAGTGGCGCGCCAGGCTGTCCATATCGTGACGGCTGGCTACCGAGTCGAGGATGTAACTTTCGAGCTGAGTATCAAAGGCCACACCCTTGAGCTGGATGCCATGGTTGGCCAGCACGTGGGTGTCGTATTTCATATGCTGGCCGACTTTTTTCACAGCTTCGTCTTCCAGCAAGGGTTTCAGCTGCGCCAGCACTGTCTCACGGTCGAGCTGGGCCGGAGCGCCCAGATAGTCGTGCGCCAGTGGCACATAGGCCGCCTTGCCCGCTTCGACGGCAAACGAAACCCCGACAATGCGGGCTTCCTTATAGTTGAGCGAGGTGGTTTCGGTATCAAAGGCGAACAGCTCGGCGTTTTTCAGGGCTTCGAGCCAGCGGTCGAAATCGGCTTGTTCCAGCACGATTTCATATTCACCGTCGCCACTGAACACCGGCGGGAATTCGGTAACAGCGGCCGTTTTAGTGGCTGCGCTGTCCGCACTGGCCGTTTTGCTGGTGGCTGGGCTGGCGGTTTTGGCTGTTGGCGCGATAACAGCCTGAGCGCCATCGGCTTGTAACTCAGTTACCCAGCTGCGGAAATCCAGTTCGCGGAACTGCTCCAGCAGACCGTTGATATCAGCCGGCTGGCTGACCAGCTCGGACAGGTTCTGCTCCAGCGCCACATCACATTTGATGGTCGCCAGCACTTTCGACAGCAGCGCGGCGTCCTTGTGTTCTTCCAGTTTGGCGGCCATGGTTTTGGCGCCACGGAAGCTGAGATCCTTGACCTTGTCGAGGTTGGCGTAGATGTCTTCAAGGCTGCCGAGGCCAGCCACCAGACCAACAGCGGTTTTTTCGCCCACGCCCGGCACACCCGGAATGTTATCGACCTTGTCGCCCATCAGGGCCAGGTAATCAACGATGTGCTGCGGTGGCACTCCGAACTTTTCCACCACCCCGCTGGCGTCCATAAAGGTGTTGGTCATGGTGTTGATCAGGGAGACGTGGTCGTCCACCAGCTGCGCCATGTCCTTGTCACCGGTGGAGATAATCACCTGACAATCGTGAGCTTCGGCCTGACGGGCCAGGGTGCCAATCACGTCGTCGGCTTCAACCCCTTCGATGATCAGCAGCGGCAGGCCCATGGCGCGGATAATCGCGTGAATCGGCGCAATCTGCTCGCGCAGTTCTTCCGGCATCGGCGGGCGATGGGCCTTGTAGTCGGCATAGATGTCGTTGCGGAAACTCTTGCCCTTGGCGTCGAACACCACCACCAGCTGGGCGTCGGCATAATCCTTCTGCAGCTTGCGGATCATGCTGATCACACCCTTGATGGCATTGGTGTGCAGGCCGGACGGGTTGGTCAGCGGCGGCAGGGCATGGAACGCCCGGAACAGATACGAAGAGCCATCAATCAGGACGACGGGCCTGGCCATAGAGAATTCCTTGCGACAGGGCATGCCGGATAGCCGGAAGACTGGGGGATTGGGCGCCAGCGGCGTACAATGCTCCGGAGCCGGACATGCAGTGGTTCGGTAAATTTTGTGAATGAGGCGCAGTCTAGCATGAAGACTTCCCGAGTACTGGTTGCCAGCCTGTTGCTGGCGCTGGGCAGTACCACCCTGCTGGTGCCAGCCGTTCAGGCTGAAGACATCACCGGCGAAACCGTGACCATCCGTAACGATGGCGATAACACCTTCTACGAGTTCCGCATCAACGGCGAACTGGTGGAAATCAAGGTTGTGCCGAAAAAAGGCCCAACCTACTACCTGGTGCCAGCGAACCCGGAAGGCACTGAATTCATGCGCAAGGACAACCCGGACATTGTTGTACCGTCCTGGGTTATTTTCCGCTGGTAATTGTGAATGTCGGTTTACACCAGTCTGAGCGCCACAGAAGTGGTCGAACTGCTGGCCCGGTTTGAACTGGGTCAGCTGGTTGAATACCGCGGCATTACCGCCGGTATCGAAAACACCAACTATTTTGTCACCACCGATCAGGAACAGCTGGTACTGACCCTGTTCGAGCACCATCCGGCGGCAGAAGTTGAACAATTTGTCGCGTTCGCCCGCCATCTGGGCGACACCGGCCCGGTGCCGGTGCCCTGCCCTCTGGCCGACCGCAGTGGCCAATGGCTGCATGAAATGGCCGGGAAACCGGCAATTATTTGCCATCGCCTGCCCGGTGATCATGTCGAACGTCCGGCTCTTGCCCATTGCCATGCCATTGGTGCGGCGCTGGCGCAGTTACATCTGGCGGGCACCAGCCTGCTGCTGGAGCGTCCGAACAATCGTGGTTACGACTGGTGGTTGCAGATGCCAGCCCAGGTCAGCAGCCAGATCAGCGCTGACGAGCAGGCCCTGCTGGCCGACGAACTGGCCCATCAGCAGGCCATTCGCAGTGAGTGGTTACAACTGCCACACGGCTGGATTCATGGCGACATGTTCCACGATAACGCCTTGTTTGATCAGCAAGGTGAGCAGCCGGTACTGGGCGCAATTCTGGATTTGTACAACGCCTGTCAGGATGCCTGGATCTATGATCTGGCGATTACCGCCAATGACTGGTGTTGTGAAAAGACTGGCGAGTGGCGAGTGGCCGAACGTGAAGCCCTGTTAGCCGGTTATCAGTCGGTTCGCCCGTTTAACGCGCTGGAACAGGCCCACTGGCATAACGCTCTGCGGGCCGCCGCACTGCGCTTCTGGCTCAGCCGCCTGTTAACCCGCCAACATCAGGCCCAGCAGTTACAGCCGGGTAACAGTGGCCAAATGGCCATCAGCAAGGACCCCGCCGAACTGCGCCACAAGCTGCAGCTCAGACGTCAGGATTCTCGCGACTGACCAGCAGCCGGCTGTCTTCGATCAGACGGTTCATGCTGTCGAGGAAACGCTGGCGGTTGTGCAGCTCCTGCACGCCGAACCAGAGTTCGTTCAGATAGGTCATTTGCAGCCGGGCCCGCATCCACGCGGTGCCCTGCTGATCCACATGATTCAGCTGACACCAGTAACGTTCGCGGGTGGTTGGCAACTCCCCCATCAGACTGAAACTGGCGATGTCCCATAACGGATGGCCAATCCCCGCATATTCCCAATCGAGCAAACGCCAACCAGCAGCTGACTTGCGCCAGTTATTGGGGTTGGGGTCCATATGGCAGATCGAACGTTCCCGGCCGGGTGCCGCCGCCAGCATTTCCTGCAAGGGCTGTTGTAAACGGCTCCAGTCATCTTCCGGCCAGCGCTTCTGAATACCCTGCCAGTAATGCGCGGCTTTTTCGGCGATTGAGATTTCCGGCAGGTCAGAACCCCACGGCAGCTGGTGCAGCTGGCGAATAGCACTGGCGACATCGGGCAGATCATCGACCGGTGGCGGCCCTGCCAGATGACGCCCACGCACGTGTTCCATGATCCAGTATTCGTCGTTGCTGGCGCGAAAACGGATCGCAGGCGCCAGACCATGATGTGCAGCACGCTGCTGGATGCGGAACTCCTGTTCACGATCAATCGCCAGTTCACGGCGGTTGGCAGCGCTGACTCGCAGCACAAACTCACCGGAGTCGAGGTGTAACAGCCAGCAACGGTTGGTCAGGCCACCCGTCATCGGCAGCAAGGAATGGGTTTCCGGTGGCAGGGAGCACAGCCCCCACTGCTGCCACTGGGAAAGAATCGGTTTGATACTGGGCCCCTCCCGGGAGATAAAACTTCGCCAGACGGTATCCAGCCAACTCAGGCTTGTTGCCAAATGCGCTCCTGCGACTCGTTGTTCTGCTGCTGCCGATACTCGGCCAGCCACAAAAACCATCCTGTAATTGCCAATATTACGTAAAGTGCCATCAAGACAGCGGTCAGGTATAACTCACGATCGACGTATAACACAATCGCGGCGCTATCAATTACCAGCCAGTATAACCAGTTCTCGAGGATCTTGCGGGTTACCATCCAGGTGGTAATCACGGCACCCCAGGTGGTGAAAGAGTCGAGCCACGGACGCGCGGCACCGGTGAATTGTTCCAGCAACCAGCCGCTACACACCGTCAGGCCTATCATCGCGGTCATGGCCAGCAGATGCTGATGCCAGCTCCAGCGAGTGATCGGCAACGGGCTTACATGTTCGCTGTCCTGCCCATGACGCCAGGCCCACCAGCCGTAAACCGCCATCGCCAGATAATAGACATTCAGGGCAGATTCCATCACCAGGCTGACGTCCCAGAACAGCCAGCTGAATATCGCAGTACTGCCAAAGGCGGCATACCAGCAGGCGTTGTTCTGACGCATCGCCAGTAGCAGGTAAGCCAGACCCAGCGCCACCGCAATGATTTCGGCCACACTCATGGCCTGCCAGGCCGCTTGCACGGCCTCCAGTACAACGGACTGATCAGCCATGAGGATTCAGGGCCGGATCAAGATTCACACCGGGAATCATCTTGTAGACAAAAATGGCTTTGCCCCAGTTTTCATACGAACGCTTCATTTCTGCGGCCAGGGTGCTCATGACCAGATCATAGTCACCAAACACCTGGGTGCTCATGGTGTTACACACCACACTCAGGCCTTCGACCTGCTGCAGGCGCTCAATGAAGTCCTTGATGGCAGGTTTGTATTCGTCCGCCAGCGGGTATTTGCTGATTTCTACCGAAAGTTCCATAACAGGCTCCAGAGTTCAGACCGGCCATCCCCTGATGGCCGGCACAGATAAGAAGGATCAGAACGAGTATTTGGCTTCCAGGCCAATCAGACGTGGATCGCCGTACTGCACCCAACGCTGGTTGGTGTAACCGTCACGCGGGTCGTTGCCGAAGTGGAAACCACGCACTTCGTAATCCACATCGGAGAGGTTGCGACCGTAGAGGGCGGTTTGCCATGGGCCATTGGTGTAAGCAACACGGGCGTGCCACAACACATAGGCGCGGGATTTTTCATTGTGGCTATCGGAGAAGTAGAAGCTGTCCTTGGCTTCGTTTTCCAGCGTCAGGCTGACACGTTCCAGCACCGCCCAGGTCAGGGCGTTGGCAAAGCTGTATTCCGGTGCATGAGCCTGGGCGCGGCCAGTCATATCGACCACACCATCATCCGTTGTGTACTGGTAATCGGTGTATTCAGTTTTCAGATAACCGCCACTGAAGGTCCAGTTCAGCTGCTCGTTAAGATCCCAGCTGGATTCCAGCTCAACACCCTGGTTTTTTCCGGACGCGGCGTTGTCGAGGTAATCCTGGAAAGTAAAACCACCCTGACCGTTGGCAACCGCATAGGAGGTTTTCACCTGCTGGTCGAGACGACGGATATAGAACACCGCGACACGGGTTTGCAGGGTGTCATCCAGCAGGCTGGATTTCAGGCCCACTTCATAGGCGTTGTTGTATTCCGTATCAAAGGTACGGTGGCTTTCGCTGATATCCGGGTCGGTGTTCACACCACCGGCCTTGTAACCACGGGCGACCGAGCCATAGGTCATGTGGGCATCACTGAGCAGCAGCTCGGCGGTGAGTTTGCCACCCCAGAGGTCTTCGCTGCGGTCGTTGCGAATGCCATTGCTGTCGACATAGCCGGTTTCCCAACGTTCGGTACGCAGACCACCGGTCAGCACCAGATCATCGGTCGCCTGGAATGACAACTCGCCGTAAAACGCCTGTGATTCAGTATCCAGCTGGCTGCTGAACGGACCATCAATCCAGGTGTAATAACGGGTCATGTCTTCATCACGACGCATGTGGTAAACGCCCACCACCCAGTCGGTGCTGTTGTTGAAGATGCGCCCGGCTTCAGCCGAGGTCAGGCGCACATCCAGCTCACGACGGTCGTGATCACGCAGATACTGGTCGGTAGAGCTGTAACCATCAGCATCGGCCAGACAGGCCCCCTGAGTGGTATCACATGGGTCCGGGGTGTAGGTGACGGAGTCATCCATCCAGATGTATTCACCGTAAGCCCAGTCTTCGTCATAACCATAATCGGTATCGGAATGACTGCCCGACATCAGCACGCGCAGATCGGCAGCGTCACTGACTTCGGACGTCCAGGTCAGCGCAGCGGCAGTGGTTTTCTGCTTGTCCTGGCCCGGCTGGTTGGAATAGGTGGTGCGAGTGTTATCCAGCGAGAAACCGTCGTAACCGTTATCCACACGAATGTGCAGCAGGGTCAGGTCGAGCTGGTTACGGTCGTTGGCGTCGTAGTGCAGACGGCCACGAATCACACCTTCATCAATATTGTTGGTGTCATCGCGGTTCAGGTAAGTGTTGTGCATGTAGCCGTCGGAGACGTTTTTCGATACCGCAATACGGCCCTGCAGATCATCAGCCAGCGCACCACCTACAGCCAGACCGGCCTGACGGGTGTTGTAGTTGCCGATCTTGCCGGTCACATACCCTTCCGATTCAGCGGTTGGCGCGTTGCTTTCGATATTGATCATACCGGCCAGCGAGTTGGCACCAAAACGGGTGCCTTGTGGGCCACGCAGTACTTCAACCTGTTGTACGTCAAACAGGGTGGCAGCGCCGCCCAGACCTGTCATATCGATATCATCAATACGCAGGCCCACCGACGGGTTCACCGGATCCACAAACTGGCTGCGCTCACCGATACCACGAATCTGGATATAACGACCACGGGATGCGCCAGAGGCAAAGTTCACGTTCGGCGCCAGAGCCAGCACGTTTTCGAGGTTGTCAGCAGAACGCTGCTCGATCACATCGGCACCGACCACACTGGTGGCTTCCGGAATGGATTGAACATCGGTCTGACGAAAATCGGCGGTAACCACGACTTCTTCAATAGCGGAATCAGCGGCTGACTCAGCCTGCACCAGAGCGGATGCGGCCATCAACGCCAGAAAAAGGGGCTTGCGGGTGTGGATCATGGGTTTCCTCATTAACTGCAAAGGAGACCCGGCGACTGCGTAGAGGTCTGGTGATGCCAGACCCGGATTCGGAGGGACGGCTATTTCAAGGTGCCGCTCTCGCCCATTCCTACGCCGGTACTAACCGGATCAGGTTCGAGGGGTTCGCGCTGCGCATCTCAGGCCTGTTGGGCCACCCCCTGGGACGACCGCTATTATACGGATATTTTCTATACAACCAATGGCCGAGAACTTTGGTCGGATATATCTGTCAAGGCTCAAAGGCTGGATTCTGAGACACACGGATCAACTCCGGCACAGATTGACACTGACAACCTGCGGTAAAACGTCGCAGGTTACCCGGTAACCATCGGATTGAACCTTGAAAAACTGAGTAAATTGCTCAATCTTGTTGTCTGTAGATAAAGAAAAAGCGCCTGACGAATTCAAGGAGAATCCTTTCATGATGCGCATCATCCTGTTTCTGGCCACTAACCTGGCGGTCATGCTGGTCGCCAGCATTACGCTGTCCCTGCTGGGGGTTGGCAGTTACATGAACTCTCAAGGCATGCACCTCGGTAACCTGATGGCATTCTGCCTGGTGTTCGGTATGGCTGGCTCGCTGGTTTCGCTGTTCCTGTCCAAATGGATGGCGAAAAAGACCATGGGTCTGCAAATGATCGAAACGCCACACAACGCTGGCGAACAATGGCTGCTGAGCACCGTCAAAGAGCTGGCTGACAAAGCCGGTATCGGTATGCCGGAAGTGGCGATTTTTGCCTCTGCCCAGCCAAACGCCTTTGCGACCGGCTGGAACCGCAACAACGCTCTGGTGGCAGTATCCACCGGCCTGCTGCAGCGTATGGAACGTGAAGAAGTCAAAGCGGTGCTGGGCCACGAAATTGGCCACGTTGCCAACGGTGATATGATCACCCTGAGTCTGATTCAGGGTGTGGTAAACGCCTTTGTGATGTTCTTCGCCCGCATCATCGGTAACGCCGTTGACCGCGCCCTGTCCAGCAACAGCGAAGAAGGCTACACCGGCCCAGGTATCGCCTACTACGTGACCAGCTTTATCGCTGAAATCATTCTGGGCTTCCTGGCCTCCATGATTGTGGCCTGGTTCAGTCGCTACCGTGAATTCCGTGCCGACCAGGCCGGTGCTGATCTGGTTAACCCGCAAGCCATGATCAACGCTCTTGCCCGTCTGCAGCAAACCTACGACCAGCCTTCTGAGCTGAATGGTGAACTGGTGGCGTTTGGTATCGGTGGCGAAGGCAAGATGTCGGCCCTGTTTGCTTCCCACCCACCACTGCCAACCCGTATCGAAGCCCTGAAGCGTCGTTATGGTGTGTAAACCGCAGTGATAAAAAAACCGGCGCAAGCCGGTTTTTTTATGCCCATGAGAATGCCGGGCATACAACGATGTACTCGATACATTCTCGCAGCGATAGCCCCATCATGGATGGATTACCGAACTGGCCCAGCGCAGCTGGCTGCGCCATGCCCATCTGGGCGAGCCGGGATTCACCGCAACGGCCGACCCGGCCGGGGCATGGATGCCCCGCAAGGCCCGTTGGCACAGGGATGTGCCATCGGGCCGGGGTCGAAAAGCCGTTGTCGGGGAATTTCGGGAAAACGAGCCCAGTCGGGCAAAAGCAGGGGGAGGCCCGCCCGGCCGGGGGACAAGGTCCCCCAAGAGGGCATCCGGCTGTGCCAATTAACAAGCCATGGAAATCGTGCAGCAATCCGCTGCTTAACCATTAAGCCACAGCCGGTTTTTGCTTCGGTAACCGTCAAGCCGCAGGCTTAACCGGCAATGGTCAGCGCCATACCGGCATCACGCTGGAACTGCACTTCAATCTGCAAGTCACGAGCCGTCAGCGGGTGCGCTTCCAGCCAGCCTTCCGGCAGGTTCAGAATCAGTTCATCACCCTGAACCCGGGCCGCGGGTGTTGGCACCGGATGTGCGCCACGGCTGTGGTTCAGCACCACCGCCAGACGCAACAGACGGGTAATATGCAGAATCTGCTGACGACGACTGCTGGTGATACGGGCAAATTCCGTTACTGCCAACTTGCGACGATGGCAACGTACCATGGCCGCCAGCTTGGCCTGGCCCTGACGGGTAAAACCGAGCATATCGGCATGCTGCAGCAGATAACCGCCGTGTTTGTGGAAACCGGTATGCGAGAGGCTCAGACCAACTTCGTGCAATTCAGCCGCCCAGCCGAGCCAACCGGCAAAGTTTTCATCCAGACCCCAGCTGCCACGCACCTGTTCAAACAGTTCCAGCGCCGTGGTGCGTACCAGTTCGGCCTGTTCCTGATCCACAAAGAAACGTTCTTTTAACGACTGCACGGTGCGCTGGCGTACGTCTTCGTGGTCGGAACGACCGACCAGATCCCATAGTGCACCTTCACGCAGGGCACCATCGGAATAGACCATGTTCTCGATACCGAAGGTATCAAACACCGCCACCAGAATAGCCAAGCCACCAATAAACACCTGACGGCGTTCGAACTTCACGCCCGGCAGGTTAACGTCATCGAGGGTGGCAAATTGCAGAGTCTGCTTGCGCAGCTTTTTCAGGGCAGAAGCCGTAATGCCATCACTCAGCCAGCCATACGCCGACAGGGTCTGTTCCACCGCACGAATAGTGCCGGACGACCCTACCACGTTTTGCCAGCCCAGCTTTTTATAGTCGGTTTCGATATTCAGCAGTTCCTGACGAGCCGCCGCTACCGCATCTTCAAATGCCGCTTCAGTAATACGACCATCCGGAAAGAAACGTTTGGTGTAGGACACACAGCCCATGTGCAGGCTTTCCAGCGCCTTCGGCTCGAAACGCTCACCAATAATGAACTCGGTGCTACCACCGCCAATATCCACTACCAGGCGTTTGCCAAGGTCATCGGCCAGCGTGTGGGCTACACCCAGATAAATCAGGCGGGCTTCTTCACGACCGGCAATGACTTCGATGGGATAACCCAGCGCTTCTTCGGCACGGTCGATAAATTCCTGGCGGTTACGCGCAGCACGCAAGGCGTTGGTCGCCAGCACACTGACACGACGCGGGTCCATCCCCTGCAGACGTTGGCCAAACTCGCGCAAACACTCCAGACCACGCTGTTGGGCTTCTTCAGATAATTGGAACTTATCATCCAGTCCAGCGGCTAACTGGACCTTTTGACCACGACGTTCAAGGATTCGGAATTCGCCCAGAAACTCGCGCGCTACCACCATATGGAAGCTGTTGGAGCCCAGATCAACGGCGGCAATCAGGTCGCCAGCCGGGGCAGAGGTGTCTGTCATAATACTTGTCCCGCGTATCGTTTTTTTCAGCTATAACCGGAATATGCAGCGCACAAGCGCGTCCGTCCAGTAGATATTGGACGAGCCGGGCGATTGATTCCCCTTCTCGTCAGCGTACAATGAAGATCAATTGCTTGAATCCAACCAGGGGAAAACATGAGCGATCTCATTCTGACAGTTAGTGACGACTCTTTTGAAACCGACGTACTGGGCAGCGACCTGCCAGTGCTGGTGGACTTCTGGGCTGAATGGTGCGGTCCGTGCAAAATGATCGCCCCGGTTCTGGAGCAAATCGCTGCAGAATTCGAAGGCCAGCTGAAAATCGCCAAGCTGAACATCGACAACAACGAAGCGACCGCTCCTAAATACGGTATCCGCAGCATCCCGACTCTGATGCTGTTCCGTAACGGCCAGGTAGAAGCCACCAAGATTGGCGCCATGAGCAAATCTGAACTGACTGCGTTTATTCAGCAGGCTCTGTAATTGCTCGTCGGGGGTCGATGAATGTCGGCCCTCTACCCACCAGCAGCACGACTGCTGAGCAAATGCTGTTTAATTATTGATCTGCCTCAAGGCATTTCAAAGCTTGACATAAATTGTAACAGCCGATTCTGTAATGGCTGGACACCCCCAATCATTGGGTCTATAGTGCCTTTACGCCTTGGGTCTCCATCGCACTTCTCTCCTTGATGCCTCATCAAGCTTCCGCCCCAATATCATCCAAATAACGCAACAAGTTCTCCTATGAATCTTTCCGACCTGAAACTGAAGTCCGTTCCCGAGCTCCTTGAAATTGCCAAAGAGATGAATGTCGAGAACGTAAGCCGTACCCGTAAACAGGACATCATCTTCGCAATTCTCAAGCACCACGCGAAAAGCGGCGAAGATATCTATGGAGACGGTGTATTGGAAATCCTGCAGGATGGTTTCGGCTTCCTGCGCAGCGCCAACAGCTCTTACCTTGCCGGCCCTGACGATATCTACGTTTCACCGAGCCAGATCCGTCGTTTCAACCTGCGCAAGGGTGACAAGATTTCCGGCAAGATTCGCCCTCCTAAAGACGGCGAGCGTTATTTTGCGATGCTGAAAGTCGCTGACATCAACGACGACAAACCAGAAAACGCAAAATCCAAAATTCTCTTCGAAAACCTTACCCCTCTGTTCCCGGACCAGCGCTTTGTACTCGAAGCCGGTAACGGTTCCACCGAAGACCTCTCCTCCCGTGTTCTCGACCTGATTGCCCCAATCGGCAAAGGCCAGCGCGGTCTGATCGTAGCGCCTCCAAAAGCCGGTAAAACCATGCTGCTGCAAACCATTGCGCAGTCTATTACCCGCAACAATCCGGAAAGCGACCTGATCGTACTGCTGATCGACGAACGTCCGGAAGAAGTAACCGAGATGAAACGCTCCGTGCGTGGTGAAGTGGTTGCGTCGACCTTCGACGAACCACCAGCCCGTCACGTTCAGGTAGCCGAAATGGTTATCGAAAAAGCCAAACGTCTGGTTGAACACAAGCGCGACGTGGTGATCCTGCTCGACTCCATCACTCGTCTGGCCCGTGCTTACAACACCGTTATCCCGTCATCCGGCAAGGTACTGACCGGTGGTGTGGACGCCAACGCTCTGGAAAAACCAAAACGTTTCTTTGGTTCTGCCCGTAACGTTGAAGAAGGCGGCTCCCTGACCATTATCGCTACCGCTCTGGTGGATACCGGCTCCAAAATGGACGAGGTTATCTACGAAGAGTTCAAGGGTACCGGTAACCAGGAACTGCACCTGGATCGCAAGATTGCCGAGAAGCGTATTTACCCGGCCATCAACATCCGTCGTTCCGGCACCCGTCGTGAAGACATGCTGTTTGATGAAGCTGCTATGCAGCGTCTGTGGATCCTGCGTCGTCTGCTGTCTGAAATGGAAGACGTACAGGGTATCGAGTTCCTGCTCGACAAACTGCGTCAGACCAAGACCAACGATGAGTTCTTCGACTCCATGCGTGGTGGCAAGAACTGATTTATCAGTCTTCTTGCAACAACAGAAAGCCGCTCTGATGAGCGGCTTTTTTGTTTGTGACGTCGGGCGTCGGGCGTCGGGCGTCGGGCGTCGGGCGTCGGGCGAGCAGCATCTATTCAGCACCAAACCTCCAGCACAACGCCACCCAGCGCAGCTGGCTGCCAAATGCCCATTGGGCGAGCCGGGGTGAGCACCAAGGCCCGACCCGGCCGGGGCATGGATGCCCCGCCAGACCCGTTGGCACAGGGACGTGCCATCGGGTCGGGGTCGAACCGGCCTTGTGTGTGAAACCCGGAGTCACGAGCCCAGCGGGCAAAAGCAGGGGGACGGCCGCCCGGCCGGGGGACAAGGTCCCCCAGGCAGGGCATTCAGCGTTGCCAGTTAACAAGCCGCGTAGACAGAAAAGCAGCGCCTGACATTCCCACGCGGGAGCATGGAAACACGAGCGATCTGATCGCAGCGCGACCAAACGCCCATAAAAAAACCACCCGAAGGTGGTTTTTATTCACAGGCTGACAACGGTCGGCTCATGCCGGAACCAGCGCCCCGCCCATGGCATCTTTCAGCTTCTTCATGGCGTTTTTCTCGAGCTGACGGATACGCTCCGCCGACACGTTATAAATCGCCGCCAGCTCATGCAGAGTGGCTTTTTCTTCATTCAGCCAGCGCTGCTGCAGAATCGCACGGCTGCGGTCGTCCAGCTTGTCGAGCGCGCTGCTCAGACGCTCACTGGCATCCGATTCGAAGTTGTCGGTTTCAACCTGCAAGGCAGGGTCGGCGCTCTTGTCTTCGAGGTAATACGCCGGCGCATGACTGGCGGTTTCGTCATCGTCATCCACACCGGCATCAAACGCGGCATCATGAGCATGCAGACGGCCTTCCATCTCGAACACGGTACGGGTTTCAACACCCAGATCGTTGGCGATGGAATTGGCTTCGTCCAGACTCAACCAGCCCAGGCGTTTTTTCTGGCTGCGCAGATTAAAGAAGAGTTTGCGCTGGGATTTGGTGGTCGCCACTTTGACGATACGCCAGTTGCGCAGGATATATTCGTGAATCTCGGCCTTGATCCAGTGCACCGCGAAGGAGACCAGACGCACACCCACTTCCGGGTTGAAGCGCTTGACGGCCTTCATCAGGCCAACGTTACCTTCCTGGATCAGATCCGCCTGATTCAGGCCGTAACCGGAGTAACTGCGGGCGATATGAACCACAAACCGCAAATGCGCCATAACCAGACGGCGGGCAGCTTCGAGGTCTTCCTGATAGTGAAGACGATCAGCCAGCTCGCGCTCTTCATCGACAGTCAGCACAGGAATCGCATTAACCGTCGAAATGTACGCCTCGAGGTTGGCACCAGGAGACAAGGCATTAACGGCCAGCAAACCTTTACTCATTTAACTAACACTCCAGAGATGAAATCTCACGTTTTCGATTGCATCAACAGCTGAATAAACCTTGTACAGGTTAAACGCTGCGATGCAGTGTAGCACTCGTAAGCTCAGACTTCCAAGCGCCACACTGGTTCCCTATTTACACCGATAATGAAACAGTGAAGGCAAAAAAACCTTGATCAGGGTTCAATTTCATCCAGATGATGGCTCACTGACCACCATGCACCGGCCCAGCCAAGCAGCATGGAGCCAATCAGCAACACCATGGCCGCTGCCGGTTCCAGTGCGGCCAGCTCAAAACCGGAGCCATAACGGCTGGCCAGATCAGCGGCCGGTTGTTTTAGCAACAGCCACAGTACAATCAGCATCAGCCAGGCCATCAGGCCGCCCACGAGGCCGTACCACAGACCTGTATAAAGGAAAGGACGACGCACCCAGGCGTTGGTAGCACCCACCAGTTTGCTGACCCGGATTTCATCCACCCGAGCTGCAATCGCCAGCCGGATGGTATTCCCTACCACCAGCAGAATCGCCAGCGCCAGCAGACCACCCAGCACCCAGACCATACGCTGCACCAACACCAGCCAGGCGCGCAGACGTTCCAGCCAGGCCATATCCAGCTGCGCCGCCGCTACATCCGGATACTCACGCAAGCGTTCGCTCAAGCTCCGAATGGAGGTCGCATCAAGGGAGCTGGCTGGCTGTACAACCAAGGTCACCGGCAACGGGTTGCCTGGCAGAAGGTCCAGCGCGTCTGCCATACCACTGGTACGTCGGAAGTTCTCCAGCGCCTGTTCATGGCTGATAAAAATGACTTCGTCGATGGTTTCCAGCCGTTCCAGCGTAGCTGCCAGTTGCCGACCTTGCTCGTTGGACGCAGTGTCATTCAGATAAAGGGTGATACGACCCGATTCGCGAATGCTGCCACTCAGCTGTTCAACGTTGCTGACCGACATCCACAATGCTCCGGGCAAGGTCACTGCAATGGCAATCACCAGCCAGGTCATCAGGCTGGAAGCCGGATGCGCAAGCAGCTGCAACAGGGTTTCCACCGCCACCATCTGGTGATGCAGGAATCCGGCAACCAGCTTGTCCTTGAAGCCGATGTGCTGCTGCAAGGCACCGGGGCCACTTTCCGGACGGGAGCGGGTCTCTGCCGGACGTTCTGCCAGTGATGCACCGACTTGCGCGCGCGGGTCGTTACGACGATTAGAAGACATGGCGATCTTCCAGAATCATGCCGTGCTCCAGAATCAGGCGCCGTTTGTTCATACTCTCAATCAGGCTGATATCGTGCGTGGCAATCAGTACGGTTACACCAACCTGCTGGAAGCGCATAAACAGATCCATGATTTCTTCGGAGAGATCAGGATCGAGGTTACCGGTTGGTTCGTCGGCCAGTAACAGTGCCGGTTTATTGACCACCGCACGGGCAATCCCCACGCGTTGTTGTTCACCGCCAGACAGCTCCACCGGTTTGCGGCCTTCAAGGCCCAACAAACCCACGGAATCCAGCGCCGCACGCACACGGCGGGCACAGTCCATATGGTTATAACCGGCAATCAGGAGTGGCAAGGCAACGTTGTCGTAGACCGTGCGGTCAAACAGCAACTGGTGATTCTGGAATACCACACCGATCTTGCGGCGATGGTAAGGAATCTGGGAAGGGGTCAGGCGGTTGAGATTCTGGCCATCCACAAAGATCTGGCCACGGGACGGTCGCTCCATCAGCATCATCAGCTTCAGAAGCGTACTTTTACCCGCCCCGCTATGGCCGGTGAGAAAGGCCATTTCGCCGCGCTCCAGCTCGAAGCTGACGCCAGCCAGGGCTTCCTTGCCACCGGAATAACGTTTCGCAACCTGGTCGAAGCGCACCATACTCACCGTAATCAGTCTCCCTGGGTATCTCGCTGAAACAGGGCACGGATGAATTCGTCGGCGTTGAATGGACGCAGATCTTCGATACCCTCACCTACACCAATGTAGCGCACTGGCAGACCAAATTGTTTGGCCAGAGCGAAAATCACACCACCTTTGGCGGTGCCATCGAGTTTGGTCAGGGTCAGACCGGTTACACCGACAATCTGCTGGAACTGGCGCGCCTGGTTGATGGCGTTCTGGCCAGTGCCGGCATCCAGCACCAGCATGACTTCATGTGGCGCTTCCGGGTCGAGTTTTTTCATCACCCGCACCACTTTTTCCAGCTCCTGCATCAGGTTGTCCTTGGTATGCAGACGACCGGCGGTATCGGCAATCAGAACATCCACACCACGAGACTTCGCGGCCTGCAGGGCGTCGAACAGTACGGACGCAGAATCCGCACCAGTGTGCTGGGCAATCACTGGCACCTTGTTACGCTCACCCCAGACCTGCAGCTGCTCAACCGCTGCGGCACGGAAGGTATCACCAGCGGCCAGCATCACGCTCTTGCCTTGCAGCTGGAACTGACGAGCCAGTTTGCCAATGGTGGTGGTTTTACCCACACCGTTGATACCCACCATCAGGATAACGTAAGGCTTTTTGTCTTTTGGCAGCACCAGCGGCTGCTGAACGGCATCAAGGCTCTGTTTCAGCTCTTCGATCAGGGCCTTGTACAGTGCGTCGGAATCACCCAGCTCCTTGCGGCTGACGCGTTCGGTCAGACGCGCCATGATGGCAGCGGTGGCTTCGGCCCCCACGTCGGCCATGATCAGCTGGGTTTCGAGTTCTTCCATCAGGTCATCGTCGATAACCTTTTTACCCAGCAGCAGGTTGGCCAGACCATCGGTCAGGCTGCTGCGAGTGCGGCTCAGGCCAGCGCGGATACGGGCAAACAGGCCCGGTTTTTTCTGCTCTTCGACACGAGGTTTGGCAGCGGCAGCAGCTTCTGCGGCAGCGGCAGCTTCTGCGGCAGCGGCAGCTTCTGCGGCGGCAGCAGCTTCTGCAGCGGCGGCGGCTTCTGCGGCGGCAGCGGCTTCTGCGGCGGCAGCGGCTTCTGCGGCGGCGGCTTCTGCGGCGGCGGCTTCTGCGGCGGCGGCTTCTGCGGCGGCGGCTTCTTCCGCAGCACTGTTATCCGCTTGCGGTTGCTCAGCAGCAGCAGCGGTTTCGGCTGCCTTGGCAGCAGCTTCCGCGGCGGCGGCTTCGGCGGCCGCTTTTTTCTTGCGTTTGAAAAAATCGAACATGATAAATTCTGTCAGCTTGGATGGTGTAGATTGTCCTGAACGGCTGAAAATCCGGTCAAACTACCGTACAAAACGGCCGGTTTTCCGAAACCGCGGTATGCTACCACCATTCGAACGCCATCGGGTTTTTTATCTGTCGGAACAGGACAGTCTGTGCAGGAAGATTCGACATTCCGATACAGCTTCCCTACCATTCGACGAAATCGCGATTTCAGCAGTAAACGAGTGTTCCGTTGAGCAAACTACCTTCCCAACAGTTGCGCATTATTGGTGGCCAGTGGCGTTCCCGCCGGTTACGTTTTCCCGACATCGACGGCCTGCGTCCGACCCTCGACCGGGTTCGTGAAACCCTGTTCAACTGGTTACAGTTCGACGTCGAAGGTGCACGTGTGCTGGATACCTTCGCCGGCAGCGGTGCGCTGGGCATCGAAGCCCTGTCACGAGGGGCACGTGAGGTGGTATTCCTCGAGAAACACCCGAAAGCGGCCCTGCAGCTGCGGGAAAACCTTCAAACCCTGCAAGCGCGTAATGCCCAGGTCTGGGCTGGTGATGCCCTGCACTGGCTGGCCCAGCATCCACAACCCTGGGATCTGGTGTTTCTCGACCCCCCCTTCAACTGCGGCCTGTTGCAACCCGCGATTGACCAGCTGACCCTGCTGCCGGGTGCCGTCGTCTATATGGAACATGAAACAGCGCTGACCCTGGTGATCCCGGCCAACTGGTACGAACGCAAGAACAAGACCACCAAGGAATTCTGTTTCCGCCTGTTTGAAGTACAGGAAACAAAAGTACCAGGCACAGATACCGAAAAGTGATCTGTATTCCGACCAACCGTCGGTGAGGATTTAACATTACAGCAAAAGGGCTATGCTATCAGGAGTCCCGAACAGAGGCTGATCCTGTGACCCGACCCTCTGCCCTGAGCGTAACACTGCTACTGTTGTTGCTGACAAGCGTGCTGCAGGTACAGGCCTTGGTAATGCATCCGGAAGAGCATCCGGAAGATGGGCTACCGGATATTCCGACGGCCAATCAGACCTTTGCTGTTAATCAGCCTGGAATGATCACAATCCTCCCCAGCCAGGTCCAGTATTCGTTTGAAGAGAGCACATCAGCACTGCAAATCTTCAATAACGAAGTCTTTATGAACTGGCAAACCCCTCAAACCCCCAGCCTGAGTTTTGGTAATAGTCATGAACAGGTATGGGTGCGTTTACGATTTTTTAACCCACAGCCAACGCGCCAGACCTGGTTACTGGAAGTACGCTGGAACAACCTCTATCGGGTTGATTTTTATCAGGCATTTCGCGCCAATAGTGAGTCCTCATACAGCCACCAGGTAACCGATGTTGCCCATTACCAGGCAGGTGTTTCCGTACCACCAGAACAACTATTTATGAATAACAGCACGATTTTGTTCCCCGTAGTGATTGATGCCCAGAGCCACGGAGATGTGTTGTTACAAGTACAATCCAGCCATTTGCTATTTGCCCCCCTGTACCTGTGGCCGGAAGAAGACTTCAATCGTTATCAGTTGTCCAACCTGGCATTTTATGTACTGGCGTTGGGAATGATTATGGCGTTGTTTTTCTACAACGTTGCCGTCACCCTGTTTACCCGCGATCGTAGTTATTTCTTCTACTGCTGTTATATGGCCTCGGTACTGCTGTACCTGCTGGCCGTCACCGGTATTGGCCATTATATGATCTGGGGCGGGCACGACTGGTGGTCGCGACATGCATACGATATTGGTATCAACGCCTGCTTTTTGTTTGCAACACTGTTTGTCCGTTATTTTCTCGACTTGCGCCAGCACAGCCATTTTTGGCTCAATACCAATGACCTGTTTGTAATGGTATGGAGTCTCAACCTGCTGTTACTGTTGGTCGGCTTCGACTTCAGTGCTCGTATCGTTGATCTACTGGCGCTGGTGTCATTACTGGCTTCATTAGTGATGACTGCAACGCTGATCCGCCGTCGGATCATCGCCGCGACCTATTTTATGGTGGCCTGGATCACTCTGATTGTAACCACCTTTATTTCCCTGATAAGCCTCAAGGGGTACCTGCCCTATACAACACTGACGCAGTATTCGGTGATTGTTGGATTCGTGACCGAAAGTATCCTGCTGGCAGTGGCGCTGGCAGCCCGCATCAACGAAGACCGCACAAAACGCGATAGCGCGCTCGAACAGGCTTACCAACTACAAATAGAAATTGGTGAAAAACGGGAGGCAGCACTGAATGCCCAGGCGCGGATGCTGGAGATCGAACAGACGGCCAAACGCGAGCTTGAACTCAAGGTCAGTGAACGTACTCGTGAATTGCAACAGCTGACCCGCAGCCTCGAACAAGCCAACCGCGAACTGGCCAATCTCAGCGTCACCGACGCCCTGACCGGTGTCGCCAACCGCCGATATTTTGATCTGCATATGGAGCGGGAATTACAGCGGGCGCGGCGCAACAACAATCGGCTGGCGCTGGTTCTGGTGGATATCGACCACTTCAAACAGGTGAATGACACTTGGGGACACCCGGTAGGAGACATATGCCTGCGCTGGATCGCCAATCAACTGTCACGCCTGTGTCAGCGCAGCAGCGACTGTATCGCTCGATACGGCGGTGAAGAGTTTGCCCTGATTTTCCCAGATGCCAATCTGCAATCGATACACGAACATGTCGACCGACTACGTGCCGATATCAGCGGCACACCGTTACAGCACGAGGGGTTGGAAATCCGTATGTCGATCAGCGCCGGGATTGCGATCAGTCCACTGCGCCAAACGGTGTCAGTCGATGTTATAACCTGCCAGGCCGATACCGCCCTTTATACCGCCAAAAACAGCGGGCGTAATCAGGTGGTCATGTTCCGGATGGATGAAGATCTGGGGAATCTGGCCTGAGCCACCGGATCATTCCGATCCGGCGGCCCTGCCTATCTGAGCCGAATATTACTCAGCGTTGCTGATTTCAATCCGTTCAACGTTCTGGAAACCGCGTGGCAGTTTGTTGCCACGACGACCACGCTCACCCTGATAGTGCTCAAGATCGGTCAGACGCAGCTTCAGATGGCGTTTGCCAGCATGCACCAGCAGAGTGTCGGCCGCCGAGAACACCACCGCTGCCACCAGATATTCTTCACGCTCGGCAGACGTGGCCGTGTTGATGGCCATCAGCTTGTTGCCCTTGCCCTTGGCCAGTCGCGGCACATCCGCCAGCGGGAATACCAGCAGGCGACCATCGTTGCTGGCCACTGCCAGCCACAGATCGTCCAGCGCCGGTACTTTCAGCGGCGGTAACACCTTCGCGAAGTCCGGCAGGCTGATAAGGGTCTTGCCTGCCTTGTTCTTGCTTTGCATATCGCCGAGCGTACTGACAAAACCGTAACCGGCATCACTACAGAGCAGATACTGGTCGGCATCCTGACCCATTACCATCTGCACAAACGAGGCACCAGCAGGCGGGTTCAGGCGGCCTGTCAGTGGTTCACCCTGCCCTCGTGCCGACGGCAGGGTATGAGTAGCAAGGCTGTAACTGCGGCCAGTGTCATCGAGCAGCACCAGTTGTTCACTGCTTTTGCCCGGCAGGGCTTGCAGGAAGCCGTCGCCCGACTTGTAGCTGAGTTTTTCCGGATCAATATCGTGGCCCTTGGCCGAACGAATCCAGCCTTTCTGCGACAGGATCACGGTCACTGGCTCGTTACTGACCAGGTCGGCTTCGGTCATGGCGCGCGCTTCGGAACGGGTCACCAGCGGCGAACGACGATCATCACCGTACTGTTCAGCATCGGCGCTGATTTCTTTTTTGATCAGGGTTTTCAGGCGGCGCTCGGAGCCGAGGGTTTTCTCCAGAAAATCACGCTCTTTTTCCAGCTCGTCCTGCTCACCACGGATTTTCATCTCTTCCAGACGGGCCAGGTGGCGCAGCTTGAGTTCGAGGATGGCTTCGGCCTGGGTTTCACTCAAACCAAAACGCTTCATCAGCTCCAGCTTCGGCTCTTCCTCATGACGGATGATGGCAATCACCTCGTCAATATTGAGGAAAGCTACCAGCAAACCTTCGAGGATATGCAGGCGCGCCAGCACCTTGTCGAGACGGAACTGCAAGCGGCGACGTACCGTTGCAGTACGGTAGGTCAGCCATTCGGTCAGCATGGTGTGCAGGTTTTTCACCTGTGGACGACCATCCAGACCAATCACGTTCATGTTCACACGGTAGTTGCGCTCAAGATCGGTAGTGGCGAACAGGTGCGCCATCACCGCTTCCACATCCACACGGCCAGACTTCGGCACCACCACCAGACGGGTCGGGTTTTCGTGGTCGGACTCGTCACGCAGGTCGGTTACCAGAGGCAGTTTTTTGGCCTGCATCTGCGCCGCAATCTGCTCCAGCACCCGCGCACCGGAGGTCTGGTGTGGCAGTGCGGTAATCACGATCTCACCGTCTTCGACGCTGTACACGGCACGCATCTTGATTGAGCCCTTGCCGGACTCATACATGCGGCGCATTTCGTCACGTGGGGTGATGATTTCGGCATCGGTCGGATAATCCGGGCCCGGCACCAGCTGGCACAATTCCCCCAGAGTTGCGTCCGGATTATCGAGCAAATGAATACAGGCACTGGCCAGTTCACGCACGTTGTGCGGTGGAATATCGGTGGCCATACCTACAGCAATACCGGTAGTGCCGTTGATCAGCACATGTGGCAAACGCGCCGGCAGCGTCGCCGGTTCATCCATGGTGCCGTCGAAGTTTGGCTGCCAATCGACGGTGCCCTGTGCCAGTTCACCCAGCAACACATCGGCAAACGCCGACAGGCGGGATTCGGTATAACGCATAGCAGCGAAGGATTTCGGATCATCCGGCGCACCCCAGTTCCCCTGACCGTCCACCAGTGGATAACGGTACGAAAACGGCTGAGCCATCAGCACCATAGCTTCGTAACAGGCACTGTCACCGTGCGGGTGGTATTTACCCAGAACGTCACCGACGGTACGCGCAGACTTCTTGTACTTGGCGGTGGAACGCAAACCCAGCTCACTCATGGCGTACACAATACGACGCTGAACCGGCTTCAGACCGTCGCCGATATGCGGCAAGGCACGGTCGAGAATCACGTACATGGAGTAGTTGAGATAGGCGCTTTCGGTGTACTGGCGCAACGTCTGGCGTTCTACACCATCGTCGCTGTAACGGATTTGCGTCATGGAATTCGGATATGTCTGCTTTGAAGTTGCAGCGATTGTGACTGACTCACACCATCAGGACAATCACTGCACCCAAATCAGTTGGTCGCAGGGGAAGTAGCGGCGACGGGCGTGTGTTTGCACTCAGCTCTGTCGATAGGTTTCCACAAACGCTTCGCCGGTCAGAGGCATGCCGTACAGATAACCCTGCACCCAGTCACAACCGAGTCGCTGCAGGGTGCTTTCCTGGGCCTGATTCTCAACCCCTTCCGCCACCACGGTCAGACCCAGACTCTTGGCCATCAGGATCACCGCACGGGCGATTTCGTAGTCGTTGATGTCGTCGTTGATGTCGCGCACAAACGACTGGTCGATTTTCAGCAACGAGACCGGCATCGACTTGATCTTGCTGAGCGATGAATAACCGGTGCCGAAGTCATCAATGGAGAACTCAACACCGTGAGCGCGCAACTGGTTGATCTGGCGGTTCACTTCGATGATGCCACTCATCATGGCGGTTTCGGTGATTTCCAGCTCCAGACTGCGCGGATCAAAATCGAGCTCCTTCAACAGCAGCAACACCCGGTCGGCAAAGCCGGAGTTGATCTGGATGGCTGACACGTTGATCGCAATCTTGTCGAGTCGCACGTTCTGCTGACGCCAGGTCAGGAACTGACGGCAGGCGGTTTCCATCGCCCATTCACCAATCTCGATGATCATGCCGGTGGTTTCAGCAATGGCGATAAATTCCAGCGGTGAAATATTGCCACGACGTGGATGGTGCCAGCGCATCAGAGCCTCGACACGCCGCGGACGTGCCTCACCAAGACGGAACTGCGGCTGATATACCATGGTGAACTGACGTTGCTCCAGGGCGTGGCGCAGGTCCTGCTCCAGCGTCATACGGGAATAGAGGCTATCGGTGAGGGAACGCTCATAAAAGAAGAAGCCGTTGCGGCCGTTTTCCTTGGCCTGATGCAAGGCGGCGTCGGCATGGCGGATCAGGGTTTCAACATCACGGCCGTCTTCCGGGAAGATACTGATACCGGCGCTGGCAAACACGGTAAGCACATGGCCCTTGATCTCATACGGGCGCGACACTGCACGCAGCAGCTGATTGGCCTTGCGTTGCAATTCTTCTCGTTCACCCGAGCCTGGCAACACCAGAATAAATTCATCGCCCCCCAGACGGGCACAGAGGTCGGAGTCGCGCAGATTACGACGCAGACGCAGCGCCACTTCCTGCAACAACAGGTCGCCCACGTCGTGGCCAAGGGTGTCGTTGATGTCCTTGAAGCGATCAAGATCGAAGAAAATTACCGCTAACGGCTCATCGCGACGACGGGCCAGGCGCAAGGCAAAATCGAATTTCTTGCTTAGCAGGGTACGGTTGGCGAGCCCGGTGAGAGCGTCGTGATGAGCAATATGCTCCAGATTGTTCTGGGCCTTGCGCAATTCGGTGATATCGCGACTGACCCCCAGAACACCTATACAACGGCCCATAGCGTTGTACAGTGGCGTTTTACTGGTCTCCAGCAGCAGTTTTTTGCCATCTCGAGTGCTGACCCATTCCTCATTGCGATGACCTTTGCCAAGACGAATGGTCTCCAGATCAACATCGCGGTGACGACGAGCAACATCGGGCTCGAACAGTTCAAAATCGGTTTTGTTCAGTGGATCAATGCCCGTCCCGGTGCGAGCACGCTGGTTGGCAATGCAGTAAACACCATCCAGATCTTTCAGAAACACCACATCCGGCATGGAATCCACGATGTTATCCAGCAGTGCCAGCCGTTCACGGTCGCGCAGAGCGTAATAACGATGGGAAATAAGGATCACCAGCAACACCAGTGCTGGCAGCAGCGCAACCAGAATCCAGAACGCTGGCACCGGATGTAGCCACCAGGCATGCCAGGCCTGAAAGCGCGTAGAGGGTATCAATAAAGCAATAGCTAACAACCCGGATAAAACCAGGGCAACCCCCGACCAGGAGCGCTGACGGGCAGCAAACACAGAGTTGGTCATACAGATTCCTTTCAACGGGTATTGCAGTTGGGTATTCAGCTATCGGAACAAAACGACCTGATGTGCGAACAGATGTGGCATTTATATTAACGCGCTATTTGTTAACTTATGTAACAGGAATGCTGAATCTTGACAAAAATAACCGGTTAAACCTACGACTCTTGTGTCTATTTTGCACACATAACCAGAGAGTGGCGCACATGGCGGTCACCTTACTGTGAAAATCCGCAACAACTCATGATTTCTGTCGTATTCCGCACAGAAAGCCACCGGCACCGCGACAGCGCTTGTTGCATCACCGACAAATATTTTTAACGAATCTCAAAATAACAAATAAATCAGATACTTATAAGTGATCAATGCGGTCAGATTGTGGCATGGCACGTGCAAAAGCAGATTACACACGGGGAGTAATGACAGACTGGTCGTTTAACCGGCGTCTTTCCCGCTTTTGTTTCTGAATCCATCACAAGGAGTTAGCCATGGCCCAGGTTGGTTTATTCTTCGGCAGCAACACCGGCAAAACCCGCAAGGTCGCCAAAATGATCAAGAAGAAGTTCGACGACGAGATCATGGACGCACCGCTTAATGTGAATCGTACCGAGGCGGAAGCCTTTGCGGCATACGATTATCTGCTGATTGGCACTCCTACTCTCGGAGAAGGCGAACTTCCCGGCCTGTCTGCCGACTGTGAGGCAGAAAGCTGGGAAGAATTTCTACCCAAAATCGAAGACATGGATTTTACGGGCAAAACAGTTGCAATTTTTGGACTAGGCGACCAGGTCGGTTATCCGGACGAGTTTCTGGATGGCATGGGCGAACTGTACGATTTCTTCAGCGAACGCGGCGCTCGTTGTGTGGGCGCCTGGCCAATCGAAGGGTACGAGTTCAACGAATCCAAAGCCGTCCGTAACGGCAAATTCGTCGGCCTCGCCCTCGACCTCGACAACCAGTCCGGCCAGACCGAAGAACGCCTTGACGTCTGGCTCAAAATGATTGCCGCCGACCTCAAACTGCCCGCCTGAGTTATCCTGAAGGGCCGGGAAACCGGCCATTCATTTTTGAATGCCGGATATTCAGTGTTTGCCGGTGAGAGTGTATTCCCGAAACCGCCAAAGCCCCTCTCATAGCAATCTCCCGCCCCGCTCTGGCTTTTATCCAGTTTTCGCTGGCCTGTTCTGTTGCATCTCTTCCAGCTGTTATCGTTATCAAAACAAGCCATGCGCGAAAAATCCTGTTGAACGCGTAGTTTGTGAATTTTGCTATTGGCTGTCTGGCTCTAGATTAGCCGTACTGCCCGACGCTACTTGTTGCTGATGTTGGTGAGCAGTCTCCGTTGGTCCAGTATTCATGGGGTTTTTCGAGTGCTCGAAAAGGCTGCCCCGGTTTTCAGGGCTTCAGAATAATAATCAGAGTGTCCCGGTGGCTGGCCATCGGGCGCGGGGTCTCATATGAAAAGTACAATAAAAAAACTGTCGGTCGTGGTTGCTTCGGTGTTGTCGGTTTCGTCCTTTGGCTGGTCCTCAGCGGCGACGGCAGCGGAAGTTAATTTGCGTTTTGCCCATTTCTGGCCTGCAACTTCAGGTATTGCCAAAACCCTGGATTCCTGGGCCAAACAGGTTGAGGCCGATTCCAACGGTCGTATCCGTGTCGAAATGTACCCGGCCCAGACTCTGGCCAAAGCGGTGCAGACCTATGATTCGGTGGTGAAGGGTATTGCCGATGTCGGGGTGTCGATTCAGGGTTATACCGCCAACCGTTTTCCGATCACCCAGATTGTCGAGCTGCCGGGTATTGTCCAGACCGGTGAGCAGGGTTCCTGTGTGGTCCAGAATCTGTATCAGGAAGGTACTTTCAAGGGCGAATACGACGATGCCCATGTGCTGTTCATGTTCACCCATGGCCCTGGACATATTCACACCAAAGGCAAACTGGTCAAGGAGCCGCACGATGTTGCAGGCATGATGATCCGGCGGCCGACCGTGGTTGCCGGTGAGCTGCTGAAAGGGCTGGGCGCCGAACCCGTGGGGCTGGCGGCACCGGAAATGTACGGCGCCATGTCGCGTGGGGTGATCAATGGTGTGGCGTTGCCGTGGGAGGCGATGACGTCGTTCCGGCTGAACGAGCTGGCCGATAAACACACGGAAATCGGACTCTATTCTCTGGCCTTTGTTGCCACCATGAACTCCCGCACCTACCAGCGCCTGCCGGCCGATCTCAAGGCCGTGATTGACCGTAACTCCGGCGTCGAGTGGTCTCGCAAGCTCGGTGCTGCCTACGATGTGCTGGATATCAACGGGGTTGAGCAGGCGCGCGCCCTCGGTCACGAAATCCATACCGTTGAAGGCGGGGTGGAAAATCCGGCCTGGAAACCGGTGGTCGATGCTGCCGTCAAACATTACGCCACTGAGCTGGAGAGCAAGGGCATCAAGGTGGGTGAAATCTACCAGCATGCCCTGCAGGTGTCGGACCGTTGTGAGTCCTGATACCGGCGACCGTTCTATTTCCCTGAACTGATCCCGCGACCCCGTCAAACCTTGTGATTTATGCTGCCTTCGGGCTGGCAGGAATGGTTTTGGCGTGGTCGCCCATATCGGGAGTGAATTCAAATGAATATTGCAGAAATACCCGGATATATATCCTTACTGATGTACCGGCTGGCGGCCCTGATACTGGTTGTGATTATGCTGATTATCTGCGCTGACGTAACGTTGCGCTGGCTGTTTGGTATCAGCGATGGCGCCATTGATATGACCTTTTCCGGTGGTATCGAAATGGTCCGTTTTGGCCTGATGTTTGCCATGTTGCTGGCGTTTCCCCATGCCGTGGATAAAGGCCAGATTATTGTGGATATCTTTACGGCGGCCATGAACAGCCGTTATCGGGATATTCTCGATGGTATCTATCTGGTGCTGTTTGGTGGTCTGGCGGCCTTGCTGTGCTGGCGTTTTACCGATGCTGCTGAAATGGCGCGCCTGAATGCCGAAAAAACCCAGGATCTGCAGTGGCCACTGGAGTGGCTGTATGGTCCGGCGGCGCTGATTCTGGTGATGGTGGCGCTGCAAGCGGTGCTGGCCGGTATCCGTCTGCTGCGTCATCGTGAACACCATCAGGAGGTGCATGTATGAGTGCGCCATTGCTGGGGCTGCTGTGTATGGCGGCGATGCTGGTATTTATTGCCTTGCGCTGTCCGATTTCGTTGGCGATGGCGGCCACCGGTTTGCTGGGGTTTGGTCTGATCGTCGCGTTTGAACCGGCGGTGGCCATTCTCGAGGCGGGTCCGTTCGAGGTGCTCAGTAACTACAGTTACAGCCCGATTCCGATGTTTATCCTGATGGGGATTCTGGCCTCCAAGGCCAATATGTCCAGTGAGCTGTTCAACGCTGCCCGCACCCTGTTTGGTGGCTGGCGCGGTGGCATGGCGCTGGCAGCGGTGGTGTCCTGTGGTGTGTTTTCGGCCATCTCCGGCTCGTCGGTAGCGACCGCTGCCAGCATGTCGAAAGTGGCGCTGCCGGAAATGCGCAAGCATGGTTACGCCGACTCCCTGGCGACCGGTACGCTGGCCGCCGGTGGCACCCTCGGCATCATGATTCCGCCCAGTATTGCGCTGTTGCTGTATGCCCTGATTACCGAGCAGTCGGTCGGTGAGATGTTTATGGCCGGTCTGATTCCGGGGCTGGTCGGGCTGTTGCTGTACTGTGTCACCATCGCCTTGCTGGTGTATTTCTATCCGCATCTGGCACAACCGGGTACACCGACCAGCTGGGGCGAAAAATTGCGTGGCCTGCGCGGTGTGATGCCCTTTATGGGGGTGTTTGCCCTGATTATCGGGGGCATCTACAGCGGTATTTTTACCCCGACCGAAGCGGCGGCGGTGGGTGCCTTTATCACCTTCTGGATCGCCTTGTTCCGGGGCGTCCGTCTGCCCGGTTTTATGGAGGCACTGGAAGAAACCCTGTCGCTGTCGGCCATGATCTTTTTCATGATCATCGGGGCCGAGATCTTCGGTTATTTCCTGTCGGTGTCGCGGGTGTCGTTTTTCCTGGCCGAGTGGGTGGGCGGACTCGGGCTGCCGCCGTATGCCGTGCTGTTTATGGTGCTTGGGCTGTTTGTGATTCTGGGCTGCGTGATGGACAGTCTGGCCATGTTGCTGCTGACCATTCCGGTGGTATTGCCGGTCATCCTGGATGCCGGTTTTGATCCGGTCTGGTTCGGTATTGTGGCGGTGATTACCGTTGAGGTCGGGCTGATTACCCCTCCGGTGGGTATTAACGTATTTGTTATCAAATCCATGCTGCCGGATGTGCCGGTCGGACGGATATTCCGGGGGGTATTTCCGTTTGTGCTGTCGGATATTGTCCGGCTGGCGTTGCTGGTCATGTTTCCGGTATTGGCGCTGGGCATGTTATCGCGCTGATCCGTATTTAATCCGGATATATTCGGCCCTGACGGCCGGTATCCATAATCACTGATAAAAAATGTCGTGCATTCCAACAGGCGTGCCGGATTCGTGCGGCCGCCAAAGGCATATCAAGAGGAATAATCATGAGTGATGTACACAAGATCGAGTGGCTGGGGCTGGCGTCCGGCACCTATGCCGTGACCGGTGCCGGTAGCGGTATCGGCGCGGCAGTCGCCCGTCAGCTGTTGCAGGCAGGGGCGCGGGTGGCACTGCTGGATCTCAATACCGACGGTTGCCAGAGCCTGGTCGAGGCGGAGACTGCCCGCGAGCGCAGCCTGGTGCTGGGCTGTGATATTGGCGATGAAGCGTCAGTGGCCAGTGCTGCTGCTGCCATTGCCGGGCGTTTTGGTCAGCTCGACGGGCTGGTGAACTGCGCCGGTATTTTGCGGGCCGGGCCGCTGCTGGAGGTCAGTCTGGATGACTGGAACCGGGTGTTGCAGGTCAACCTCACCGGTTCGCTGATGTGTGCCCGTGCGCTGGTGCCTCTGATGACCCAGGCCGGGGCGGCGTCGCTGGTGTTTATCGCCTCGGTGGCGGCGCTGATGCCACAAACACGCAGCGGTGCCTACAGCGCCAGCAAGGCCGGGGTCACGCTGCTGTCGCGGCAGTTGGCCGTGGAGCTGGCAGCGCAGCGGATTCGCAGCAATGTGATCTGTCCGGGCATGATCCGTACCGCCTTGTCAGAACCCTTCTACGCCCATCCCGGTATTACCGAAGCCCGTGAACAGATGACCGCCTGCGGTCGTATCGGTCGCCCTGAGGATATCGCCAACGCCGCGCTGTTTTTACTCTCCGAACGCTCATCCTATATCAATGGCACCGAGCTGGTGGTGGATGGTGGCCTCGACAACATGCTGATGCACCTGATTCCGCGTCCCGGTTTCAGTGCCAAAGCCTGAGCAGCAAGGAGAACAATATGAGTGAACTTCCAGGCAATTGTGACCTGCTGGTGATCGGTGCCGGTGCCGGTGGTCTGGCCACCGCCATTACCGCCCGTCGACTGGGACTGAATGTCGTTGTGGTTGAGAAAGACGCGGTATTTGGTGGCACCACGGCCTTTTCAGGCGGGGTGTTGTGGATACCGGGCAATCGCCACGGTCGCAAGCAGGCACCCGACGACAGCATAGACAAGGCCCGCCAGTATCTGCGCCACGAGACCGGCGAGTTTTATGACGCCCGTCAGGTAGAGGCGTTTCTGGCCAAGGGGCCGGAGATGGTGGAGTTTTTCGAGGACCATACCCGCGTTGCCTTTGTGCCGACCCTGTATCCGGACTATCACCCGGATGCCCCTGGCGGTGTTGATATCGGTCGTTCGATTCTGGCGGCGCCTTACGATATTCGAGAGCTGGGTGAGGACATGAAGCGGATGCGGCCGCCGTTAAAGACCATCACCTTTATCGGCATGATGTTCAATTCGTCGAATGCGGATCTCAAACACTTCTTTAACGCGACCCGCTCGCTGACCTCATTCCTGTACGTGGTCAAGCGTCTGGGGGTGCATATCAAGGAGTTGCTGTTATACGGACGTGGCACCAACGTCACCAGTGGCAATGCCCTGGCGGCACGGCTGGCGAAATCAGCGCTGGATCTGGGGATTCCGATTTTTACCTCGACGCCGGTGGTGCGCCTGCTGGAGCAGAATGGCCGGGTCACCGGGGCGCGGGTCAAGGTCAACGGCAGTGAGCGGGATATTGTCGCCAGCCGTGCGGTGGTGCTGGCCTGCGGTGGTTTCTCCCACGATGTTCAGCGTCTCGCCAGTACCTATCCGCACCTGCGCGCCGGTGGCGAACACCATTCGCCGGTACCGGCCACCAATACCGGTGACGGCGCCCGCATGGTGGAACAACTGGGCGTGCGGGTTGACTGTGTGTTCAAGGAGGCGGCGGCCTGGATGCCGGTGTCACTGGTGCCAACCCAGGGCGGCCAGACGGCGGTTTTTCCGCATCTGCTGGACCGCTACAAACCCGGCATTATCGGTGTCACACCGGACGGTCAGCGCTTCTGCAATGAATCGAATTCCTACCACGATGTCGGTGTCGACATGATTCGCACCAGTCGTCGTGGCAAGGACACCTGGATGTGGCTGATCTGCGACCAGACCGCATTGCGCAAATACGGGCTTGGTTTTGTCAAACCGGCACCGATGCCGATTACTCCGTTCCTGCGTAATGGCTACCTCAAACGCGGTCAGACCCTGGCCCAGCTGGCGGCCGCCATTGGCGCCGATGCGGCGACGCTGGAACAGACGGTGCGTGAGTACAACGTCGGTGCGAGTGAAGGCCAGGATCAGCAGTTCGGGCGTGGCACCACCAGTTTCAACCGCTATCTGGCGGATCCGGAAAATCGCCCCAATCCGTGCGTGGCACCGGTGCGCAAGGGGCCGTATTACGCGGTCAAGGTGTTGATGGGGGATCTTGGCACCTTCGATGGCATTCGTACCAGTGTTTACGGTGAGGTGCTGGCCAATAACCAGGCGCCGGTGCCGGGCCTGTATGCGGTCGGCAACGACCGGCGCAGCATGATGGGCGGCAATTATCCGGGGGCTGGCATTACCCTAGGGCCGATCATGACCTTTGGTTACATCACTGGCCGTCATATCGGTGGCATTGCCGATTTACCAGAGCCGGTCGGGGAGGTGTCTCATGACCATGCCGCTGGTTGATGTCCGGATCTACACCATCAAACCGCGCAAGATGCAGGCGTTTATTGAGGTATTTGATCGCCTCGCCATGCCGGTACTGAAACAGACGCTGGGCCATCCGCTTGGCTGTTATGTCACCAGCGTTGGCGATATCAACCAGTTTGTGCACCTGTGGGGATATGCCTCGCTGGCCGATTATGAGCAGCGCAGTGCCGCCCGTGATGGTCATCCGGATTTTCCGGCCTATCTGGCAGCATCCGGTGACTATATTGTGGCCCAGCAGAATTCACTGGTGCGACCGGCGGGCGACCTCAATCGCTGGGTTGAAGGTATGGCCGACAACGGGCAATTAAGGACACTCTGAATACAGGACTGATCGACTCACCCTGCAACTATATACGTCGAATAAATAGCGATGTGGTAGCGGTAATCAACCGTCTGTCAAGGATTACTACTGCCATTATTCGGTATATCGGTTGCCAATATAGCAGGGCGATTTGATAACGCGCAGGTTCGCAATATCGGCAGCTGCTGGTATTCCGGTGACATATACCGGAAGGATCGGGGCTTGCCATTATGCAGTGTAACGACCGCTGTAATAACAAAAAAACCGGTAAACCGGCATAAAAACAAGAGGAAAAAACCATATGAAACTGTTTTCCCGTATGGCAGCTCTGTCTGCGCTTTCGGTTTTGACGATTCCGGCACTGGCACTGGATCTGGGTGAATATAACGGCACCCGTCTGGCGTTTGGTGGTTATATCAAGACCGAGGCAGTATCAACCCAGCCCGAAGTCGGCAGCGCCAGTTTTGCTGCCACCAGCCGCCAGAGCCGTTTCAATTTTACCCTGCTGTCCGAGGTGGAAGGGCACCAGGTCAAGGGCTTTATTGAGGGTGACTTTTACGGCACCAACGGCGCCTGGCGTATGCGCCACACCTACGTCAAGGTGGATAACACCACCATGGGCCAGTACTGGACCGGCCAGTTTCTGGGGGTGATCGGCTCGGACCTGCTCGACTTCTCTGGCGATGTCGGCAGTCTGGCGGCGGCATCCTTCCGTACCACCCTGGTGCATCAGGAATTTGGTGGTACCCGGATTTCGCTGCAGAACCCGGCCAACGTCAATGCCGAATATCCTGATATGGCCATTGGCCATCGTTTCAGCCTTGATGGTGGCACCCAGCTCAACCTGCTGGTCAGCTCCCGGCAGATGGAAAACGACGAAAACGGCACCGGGATTGGCGTTGCTGCCAAGGTGATGCTGGGTCAGGATGACCTCCGCTTCAACGCCCATGCCGGTCACGGTCTGGCCGTTTTCACCGGTGTCGGTGCGGATGTCGAGAATGGCGACAAGGTTGCCCAGAAAGGCTGGAACCTGTCGTATCGCCACGTCTGGGCTGCTGATTGGCGCAGTTCGGTGAAGTGGACCAGCGTGCAGGTCGATGACGCCGCCGATACCTCCTACCGTTCTATCCACGCCAACCTGATTCATACCCTGTTCAAGGGCATGGAAGCCGGTCTGGAATGGCGCAAGCGGGATCTCGACCCGACGGATACCAGCAATTCTTTCAAGGATCGTCAGCAAATCGAGCTGATGGCGAAATACAGCTTCTGATCGTCCGGCAGCGCGGTTTCCGCGCTCTCAATCCACTCTGACTGGTCCTGTCAGGGTCAGAGTGGATCTTGGCCAGCCTCCGGACGACTGTGTTCCAATTGCAGCTGCACCTGCTCGCGGAACTCCGAAGGAGTCTGGCCCGTTTTATTGCGGTAAAAGCGCGAGAAATAGGCCGGGTCATCAAAGCCCAGGGAATAGGCAATCTCCTGCACTGTCATGGTCGAAAAAGCCAGATCGCGCTGGGCGGAATGGATAATCTCGGCGTTGATGATATTCAGCGGCGACTCCCCCAGCACCTCCTGACAGACCCGCCGCAACTGGCTGGCGGTGATACCAATTTCCGACGCGTAGCGTTCGACGCTGACCAGCGTGCCGAGGGATTTGCGTACCAGCAGACGAAAACGTTCGATCTGTTCAGTCTTGCGGGAACTCTGCGCGTTTTTCTGCGGTAGTTCTTCGGTCTGTTGCAGACGCGATAATTTCACCAGCAGTGCCGACAGCAGCAGATTGGCGGATGAGGCGTTATACAGCGAGGTGGTTAATGCCTCGCGACTGATCATATCGAACAGGCTGGCACATTCGGTAAAAAAACGCTCGGTGGAACGGGCATCAATAACACCGCCACGGGAAAAAATGGAAAGGGCACCGGCGGCGGTAATTTTTAACGAAGACTCCAGTGGCGACTGCAGAGCGGTAATCACATAACCGTCGATATCCGGCGCAAAATCGAAACCATGAACCACATGGGCCGGAATAATAATAAAACAGGGCGCGCAGAACTCGATGGCCTGGCCGTTCATATGCACCGTGCCGTGTTTCTCCTCAACGTATAACACCTGAATCAGGGTTTCGTGCTGATGCAGATGGATTTTCCATTGATAATGGCGGGCCCGGCGGGCGATACGCTCGTAATGTAATGACTGCGCCCAGCGCTGCTCTGGATTCTCACCGTAAAGGGCATATTTGGGAATAGTGGACATTGGCTTTTTATTATTGGTTTCAGGTGCACTTATATTATCCGAAATTATGAAGGGCTACAGAGCGCAATAGAAGTGATGCCTAGATTCCCAGAACAAGTGACACACAGGTGTTAATGAAGAGAGCCAGTTGGCCGTAGGCTATGAGCTCTCACACAAACAGCCTGGGTGACCTATGGGCAACCACTACAACCAACTGACTCTGGATGAACGATATCAGATTCAGGCACTACATGAACTGAATTGGTCTGCACGGAAGATTGCTGCTCGACTCAATCGTTCCAACAAAACCATTTCCAGAGAGCTTAAACGTTCAGACTCAGACTACCGGGCTTGCGATGCACAACAGCGAGCAATTAAGTGCCGGGTGACCGCACACAAGTTTTCAGTAAAAAGTCGGCCGCTCTGGCAACAGATAGACTGGTTGCTGAGCCTGGATCTCTCTCCCGAGCAAATAGCCAACCGGTTTAAGCTGGAACAAGGTGAGCACGTCATCGGTCTTCAAACAATCTATCGCTGGGTTCATGCCAAGGGTCAGCAGAGCCGTCTCCCTCGATCTGGCAAGCGCTATCGTAAGCGCCCTGGAGACACTGCTGGAGCTCACCTGATCCCTAATCGGGTTGATATTGATGAACGGCCTGCCTCCGTTGATCTCAAGATCGAAATGGGCCACTGGGAAGCGGACACTGTTCATGCACCGGATGGTTATCTGGTGACGTTGGTGGAGCGTGTGAGCAAGCTGTTTCTGGTGGCGAGAGTGCCACGTAAAACCAAGCTCTCGGTCAGTCGTGCCATCATCAAACTGCTGAACCCCTATCAGAGCCTGTGCCAGACCATCACCTTTGATAATGGTGGTGAATTTGCAGGCCATGAAGGTATTGCGAGGAAGCTGGGAGCAAAGTGCTACTTTGCCAAGCCATATCATTCGTGGCAGCGAGGGTTGAATGAAAATACCAACGGATTGTTACGCCGATACTTGCCAAAAGGCAGCGAGATTAGCAAGCTGACAACCAAGGCTATCAAGGAACTGGAGTTCAGGATCAATTGTCGCCCAAGAAAGGCACTGGGTTACTGGAGTCCGTACGAGTTTTTAGCCAAAGAGCGTGTGTCACTTATGTTGGACATCTAGGATGAATGTGAAATCATAGTACCAAATAGTACCAAATAGTACCAATGGACGTGTCATTCCGGGGCAAGCCCGGATGACATCTTTGCACCAACAGCGTGAATGTAGGTCAGGGCTCCCTGTCAGGCTTCGCTGCCCAGCCGCTCCGACAACGCCGGGCTGATACTCATCGGCACATCACCCGACTCCCCCGCCAGTGCTACCAGCACCTCCTCAACCACCAGCCGTGGGCCGTCTTCCTGTTCCTGAACATGCACCCGGCAAGCGCTGAGTTCAGGCCGGCCCGGCAAGTCGAACATGGTGTTTTGCAGCAGGTTTTCCATAATCGAACGCAGGCCGCGAGCGCCGGTGCCACGTTTGACGGCTTCTTCGGCAATCAGGGTCAGGGCTTCGTCGCTGAACTCCAGCTCAACATTCTGGAACGCAAACAGCTGCCGATACTGGCGGGTCAGGGCATTACGGGGTTCGGTCAGAATCCGTTTGAGGCTGGCGACATCGAGATCCTGCAGGAAGGTGATAATCGGAAAGCGGCCAATAAATTCCGGAATCAGGCCATACGCCTGCAAGTCATCCGGTTGCAGGGCTTCCAGCAGACGCGCGCTGGACGGGTGCTGATCGTCGTTCAGGGCAGCGCTGAAACCGATACCGGTTTTTTTCGGACGCAGGCGACCACCAATAAGCTCGGTGAGGCCGGGGAACGCGCCGCCCACAATAAACAGGATATTCCAGGTGTTGATGACGGCATCGTCACCGCCCTCGCGGCGGCCGGAGCGTTGCACTTTCACTTCCGAACCTTCCACCATTTTCAGCAATGCCTGCTGCACACCTTCGCCAGAAATGTCCCGTACGCTGGCACCACCCGCGCCTTTTTTGGCGAGCTTGTCGATTTCGTCGATGTACACAATGCCCCACTGCGCCAGCTGCACGTCACCTTCGGCGGCATCCACCAGACGCTTGAGCAGGGTATCAACGTCTTCACCCACGTAACCGGCCTGGGTCAGGGTGGTGGCATCACCGACCACAAACGGCACACCGATAATCCGCGCCAGGGTTTTCACCAGCAGGGTTTTGCCAGTGCCGGATGGCCCCGCCATCAGCACGTTGGATTTCTCCAGCTCAACCGCTTCCGGGTCATTGGCCAGGCCCAGACGGGTATCTCCCTTGCCCTGATTCAACAGGCGCAGGTAGTGGTTGAATACCGCCACCGACAGGGTGCGTTTGGCGTCGTCCTGACCAATGATGTAGTCATCCAGAAAGGCCTTGATCGCTGCCGGGGTTTTTAACTCCGGCTGAACCTTGACGCTGCGTTGCCCCCAGCTGTGCACCACCTGATAGGCAAGTTTTACACACTGCTCACAGATATGGCCGTTGTTACCGGCAATCAGCGGCATTTCCGGAGTTTTCTCGACTCCGCAGAAGGAACAGCAGGGATTGGCAGAAGCGCTGCACATGATGTCTCTCTCCTTGGTATCCGATCAGGCGATCGTGTCACTGGGCTGTCTGGTCTGGCTGGCCGCCATGCGAGCCTGCAGCCATTCTTTGCGGGTCTTGTTGCGCTGGCGTTCCTGCAGCTGTTCCAGCAGTTGTGGCAAGACGCTGGTCAGCGATAGCTGTTCTTCCGTCTGGATCGCTTCGCACAACAGCAGATGCCAGCCCATTTCACTGGCCACCGGCTCACTGATCTCGCCCGCCGCCATACGGAACAGACGGGTTTCCAGTTCCGGAAACAGGGTGCCACGGCGCACATCGCCCAGCAGGCCACCGTTGAGGCTGGTGGGGCATTCGGAGTGTTTCAGGGCCTGCTCGGCAAACCGCTCCGGGTGTTTGCGCAGGCGTTGGCCAATCTGTTGAATACGCTTGAGGGCGGCATCCGCACGGTTTTCGGCGTAGTCGTCGTTAACGGTAATCAGGATATGGCGGGCAGTGCGGATTTCCGGGCGAACAAACTGCTCCGGATGCAGGTAATAAAACAGCCGTGCTTCGGTTTCATCGACTGCGGCAGCGCGACTGCCCACCAGCTCCAGCACCGCCTGCATACGCAAGTCACGATCAAGCACCCGGCGCAAGTCAGCTTCTTCCAGCTGCTGGCTGGCCAGTGCCGCGTGAAACTCGGTCACACTGTCGTAACGGCGGCAAATTTCTTCCAGCGCCTGTTCAAGGCTAGCCTGATTCACGATCACCTGGCGCGCTTCGGCACTGGATAACACCAGTTTTTCCAGCTGCTGCTCACGCTCGGCAATACGTTCAGCGGCCTGGCGTTGCTGGCTGTCGAGTTCCTGCGGGTTGCAGCCGAAGCGATCTCCGGCAATGCGTAACAACCGATAGGCCAGCAAGGCCGGATCGCTGACGGAGGCGTCGGATGTCGGATGTTTCATATCAGTGCTCCAGCGCCGGGTTGGTGATGTCGGCCTGTTCGGCAGTCCATTCCGCCGCGGTAACAATCGCGGCTTCCGGCACCCGGAAGGTGTAGTCGGCAAAACTGACGAAGTACCAGAGATCACCGTTGTCTTCGTGGATAACCCGCGCCACTTCCCCTGCATCACCGGGAGCCACAACTTGCTGGCCAGCACTGAACATTCGCACCCGAGCCACAATGGCATCACGGAACTCAAAGCGGCTGTCAGTCCAGGGGGCTGTTACCGGGATCAGTTCTTCCTCGCGGCAACCCACGGTGCGGTTGTCATTCAGAAAGTGCACCCGGTAAATCAGCTGGTCCTGCAGATAGGTGCCAACGTCGTACACCACACCACAAGCGCCCCGGCGAATCAGAAGCTCGCCAACATCCTTGCCGGGAAAGGTGCCGTCGTTGCGGACATTACGGATCAGACGAACCTCGTCGCCGTATTCATACACAGGTTTCATGCGGTTCTCCTGTTGAGCCAGGCCGCGTTGCTACGGCCCCGGTTTATCCCCAGTCGCCAATAACCCTTATGGCCCCAGCAGGCTGTCGATGGACACAAACGACGTTTGTGGTTCGTGCATCCGGAACACCTTGAAGACCTTTTCGGTGAGAGCATCGGAATCAACAAAGTCCTGATAGGCTCGCTCCAGCAGCACCTGATACACCGCTCGCAGAGCCGGTTCATCCTCCTGATGCTGTTGCAGCGAGCTGGCACTTTTGGTCAGGTAGTCGTGGTAGCGCTGCATGATGTGCAGGCGGTTGATCTGCACCACCCGGGGGTCAAACGGGATGCCAAAGTAGTCGAGGAAGTCTTCCGCAGACTCCAGTTCATCAAGGGCGTCTTCCAGCGCCATCGACTCATCACGAACCATATCGAGCGACATTTCCATTGGTGTTCTCCTCATCAGAAACAGGCCGTAGTCAACGGTTGAATGTGGTTAACAACTCATCAGCGGTGCCGGCTGGCGCGCTTGTTCATCGTCGTCGTGCATCAGCGCCGGTCCCATGGATTGCAACAGGGCACGAGCACCCAGGCGGTCATTGCTGTCGAATTCCACCACCTTGTTGAGCATCTCAACGCCGGTGGCGATATTGCCAATCCGCAGCTGCAGGTAAGCCGCGCCCTTGAGCGCCAGCAGGTAAAAACGCACCCGCGTGAACGACACCATCAGGCCGTTGGCGAGATCGTTAAAACAGAGGCTGCGCCAGTGCTCGGGGAAACCAATTCCCGGTGCCACCACCGCCATCACCTGTTCCGCAACACCAATGGCTTCACGCAGACGGTGCTGGTAGTAATAAAACCGGTACATGGCCACCAGTACCGACAGGTTTACCGGTGCCAGCGCATACGCCCGCTGCAGGCAGGGTTCGGCCATACCATCGGCATAACGGCGCGATGCTTCCTCGATCAGAGAACTGACCGCCGCGGGCATCGGCTCATCGAAGTACATTGCCTGACCTTCAAAATCCTGCAGATCCATGGTGGGCGGCTCCTCTGTTGTTATTTGCGCGCCTGGCGAAAACCGCTGAGATCACGCGGGTTCAGGCGATGTACTTCACCCCCCGCGCAGTCCTGATCACAAATGCTGTTGTCGATATCACAGCCGCTGTAACGCTCAACGCGGCTGCGCTGGTCGAGCCGTGCCTCAAGGCTGTCGATCCGTGCCAGCAAACAGCTGATGGCCTTGCCCACCGGATCGGGAATCAGATGATGATCAAGGTCGATGCCGTAGGGATTGAGGCTGCCAACTTCACGCAGTTTCACCACCTTGCCGGGAATGCCGACCACGGTGCAGCCTTCCGGCACGTCTTCCACCACCACCGAATTGGCTCCGACGCGGCAGTGTTTGCCAACGGTGATATTGCCGAGAATCTTGGCCCCGGCACCCACCATTACGCCGTCTTCGAGGGTCGGATGACGTTTGCCACGGTTCCAGCTGGTGCCTCCGAGGGTGACACCGTGATAAAGGGTGACGTCATCTCCCACCACGGCGGTTTCACCAATCACCACGCAGGCACCGTGGTCGATAAAAAAGCGTGAACCTATGGTGGCACCGGGATGGATATCCACATTGCTGAGCAGCCGCGCCAGGAATGACAACAAGCGCGCAGGGTAACGCCAGCCGCGTATCCACAGGCGATTGGCAACCCGGTAAGCGATCACCGCATGCACACCGGGATAGGTGGTTAACACCTCAAAACGGGTGCGGGCAGCCGGATCACGCTGGAACACACTGGCAATATCGTCGCGGCACTGGGCCCACAGCGACGGCTGTTTTAACTGGCGAGTGATTGCAACGGACATGGGCTGCCCTCCCCCTGACGATCAAGGTTGAGTGGCACGGCATCCAGCGCCAGTGCCTGCAAATTCTGGTACAGCGCCAGCAGTTCAGCGCCGGACGGACTGCGTTTCTGGTGAGTCACCAGCTGCCGCACCTGCTGCAACAGCACCGGCGCTTGCCAGCCTTGCAGCTCGATACCCAGCTCCTGATAAGAACGCTCCAGCATGTGTTTGCCGGAGTGTTTGCCCAGCACCAGTCGGTGCTGACGCCCGAGCTCATCGGGATCAAGGCCCTGATAGTTGCGACGGTCTTTCATCAGGCCGTCCACATGAATACCGGCTTCGTGGGTGAACACCCCTTCGCCAACAATGCTTTTTTGCCAGCCAACCGCACGCCCGGACGCCCGTTCGACCAGTGCCGACAACTCCGGTACGCCGCGACTATTGATGCCGGTGTCGATACCACACAGGTGTTTTAACCCCAGCACACACTCTTCCAGCGCCGCATTACCAGCGCGTTCTCCAAGACCATTCACGGTGGTGTTGATATGAGTGGCACCACCGCGTACTGCCGCCAGGGTGTTGGCAGTGGCCAGACCGAAATCATCGTGGGCGTGCATTTCCAGCTCCAGATCACTGTGGGCGCGCAAGCGCTGAATACGCTCCAGCACGGTGAAAGGCTCCAGAATGCCGACCGTGTCGGCGAAGCGCAGACGGCGGGCACCGGCCGCAGCCGCCACATCGGCCAGATGACAAAGGAAATCCATATCGGCCCGCGAGGCATCTTCACAACCCAGACAGACCTCGTATCCCAACTCGCGAGCGGCCCGCACCAGCCGCGTGATCTGGCTTTCGACCCAGCCACGGTCACGCCCCAGCTTGTGGCGAATCTGCTGGTCCGATACCGGAATCGACAGATCCACCATATGCACATCAATGCCGCACACGGCGTCGAGATCGGCATCAAACAGGCGACACCAGGCCAGCAGCCGCGACGGTAAATGCAAACCAGCAATGGCCTGCATCACCTCGCGTTCTTCCGCGCCCATGGCCGGAATTCCGATTTCCAGCTCCGGCACCCCAACCGCTGCCAGCTGACGCGCAATCGCCAGTTTTTCTTCGGCGGTAAACGCCACCCCGGCGCTCTGTTCACCGTCACGCAGGGTGGTATCGTCGATAATCACGGCCGGTTTGGGCGTTTGCTGGTTCATACATCACCTGCCTGCTGTCAAAGTGCTGCCATCAAGTACTGCCATCAAAGTGTTTCCGTACAGGTACTGCCATCCAGAGACCGTGACAGTCATCCAGGTACGGGGGATAGAAAAACAGGATCAGGCGTAGACGGGTGCAAAGGCCTGTTCCGGATTTTCGATCGGACCGTTAGCACCCCAGTACGGCGACAACTTGCGCAGCTGCGCCACAATCGGCGGCACCGCTTCGATCACCCGTTCGATTTCTTCCGCCGTGTTGTAACGGCTGAGGGAAAAACGCACGGTGCCGTGGGCAGCGGTGTAGGGAATGCCCATGGCTTTCATGACGTGGGAAGGTTCCAGCGAACCGGAGGTACAGGCCGAACCGGACGACGCCGCAATCCCCTGCTTGTTCAACAGCAGCAGGATGGCTTCACCTTCGATGTACTCGAACGCAATGTTGAGGGTATTGGGCAGGCGGTTAGACGGATCACCGGTGACAAACGCATGTGGCACGGCTGCCAGAATGCCGGCCTGCAGACGATCACGCAGAGCCGCCACCGTGGTGTTTTCGTATTCCATGTGTTGCAGGGCCAGTTCACAGGCCTTGCCCAGCCCCACAATACCGATGGTGTTTTCCGTACCAGCACGACGACCACGCTCCTGGTGACCACCACGCAGCAGCGGCCGGAACCGCACACCACGCTTCAGATACAGCACCCCGACCCCTTTTGGAGCGTGCAACTTGTGGCCCGACAGCGACAGCATATGGATGCTGGTGTCTTGCAGGTTCATCGGAATCTTGCCCACCGCCTGCACCGCATCGGTGTGGAACAGCACATCGGCGGCTTCCGCCATCTCGGCCATTTTTTCCACCGGAAACAGGGTGCCGCTTTCGTTGTTGGCCCACATCACCGATACCACCGCCACCTTGTCACTGAGCAGACGGGCGTATTCATCGAGATCCAGCCGACCTTTGGAGTCCACCTTGAGCTTGTGCACGGTGTAACCCTCGCTGGCGAGGTTGTCGCACAGGTTCAGAATGGCCGGGTGCTCCACCACGGTCGTGATGATTTCCTTACGCTCCGGATAGGCCTTCAGAGCCGACAGAATCGCCGTGGAATCTGACTCGGTACCGCAGGAGGTAAAGATGATTTCCGATTCATGCTCAGCCCCCAGCAGGTTCTGCACCGACTGGCGCGCCTGCTTGAGCGCAAATCCCACCTTGTTGCCAAAGTTGTGCAGCGATGATGGATTACCAAACTGCTCGCTGAAAAATGGCATCACCGCGGCCACTACGTCCGGATCAACCATGGTGGTCGCGTTATTGTCGAGGTAGATATCCGCCATGATTCAGACTCCTTCAATCGCCACTGGGCGTTCGCTGTGAGGCACCACTTTTACAAACTCACCGAGGGTTTCGATCAGCTTCTGCTGCACCCCGCCAAGGGTCATGGCCGCCATCTGGCAACCGGAACAGGCACCCACCAGATTCACGTAGATGTTCTTGCCGTCGACATCGATCAGCTCAACGTCACCACCATCCGCCTTCAGAGCCGGACGCAGTCCTTCCAGAACCTCTTCGATCACGCGGATACGCTGAACGGTGGTCAGTTTGCCCTTGGCAGCGGCCACCACTGGTGCAGCTTCCGGCTTGGGTGATTTCAGTTTCACCACCCCTTCTTTTTTCTTGCCCACCGCACCCGGCACAAAGGTTTCACCACGAGCCGCCATTTCTTCGCTGAGGATTTTTTCGATGCCTTCATGGCACGAAGAACAACCACCACCGGCTTTGGTGTAGTTGGTGACGTCCTCGATGGAGCTGAGGTTGTTGGCCTTGATGGTGTCGCGGATCATGACTTCGTCGATGGCGAAACACTTGCACACCAGAGCGCCTTCTTCGTGGTCGTCTTCCCACTCTTCACCGCGGTAGTTGGCAATCGCGGCCTGCAGGGCTTCACGGCCCATCACCGAGCAATGCATTTTTTCCGGTGGCAAACCACCGAGAAAATCGGCGATGTCCTGGTTGGTGATGGTCAGGGCTTCATCGAGGGTTTTGCCCTTTACCATTTCGGTCAGAGCGGAAGACGAGGCAATGGCAGAACCACAACCAAAGGTCTGGAAACCGGCATCGAGGATCACCTCGGTATCCGGCTCCACTTTCAGCGTCAGGCGCAGGGCATCACCACAGCTGATGGAGCCCACGTCACCCACGGCGTTGGCTTCCGCCACAGCACCGGCGTTACGCGGGTTGTAGAAGTGTTCTTTAACGGTTTCGGAATAATCCCACATGGTATTGGCTCCGCGAATTCGATTGGGGTTACGGGTTACGGGACAACCCGGGGATCAGCAGCTGAAGGACTTGCCACAACCGCAGCTATTGGAGGCATTGGGGTTGTGGAACTTGAAGCCACTGCCTTCCAGGCCATCCACAAAATCGACGGTGACACCGTTCAGCAGAGGCGCGCTGGTGGTATCCACCAACACCTTCACACCGGAAAAATCGAACACTTCGTCGGCATCTTCCGCTTGGGATTCCAGCTTCATGCCGTACTGGAAACCGGAACAACCGCCGCCTTCGACCTTGATCCGCAACCCCACAATCGGAGCCTGGGTGCTGTCCATAAAACGACGTACTGCAGAAACCGCACTGTCAGTCATGATGAGCATGGTGGTATCTCCTTGATGCACTGTTTCGCTGAGTTCGAGGCCCTCTGTCGGAGCCGTATGAATTAGACAGTGCAACCCCGGTGCCAGCCGACCAGGCAGATAAAAGTCTTTTAAATTCAAATAGTTGAATTTGTAGCAAGCACGACATCAGGTGTCGCAAAAACCACCAGAGCAAAGCTTTGTCGGGGATACGACAACACCGAACAAAGGCAGACAACAGCAATTGCCGACCAACACAAACATCCCCCCTGTCGCCCACTGGCGTTACACTGCGGAGGCCTTTTATGAAATGGAGTTCTGTACCGATGTTGCGCCTGCTGTTAAAACTGACCCTGCTGTTACTGGCCGCTGTTGCCGCCGGAGCCCTCTGGCAAAAATACGCACTGGGGCTGGATGCACTGGTACAAACCGATCCACTGCCACACACCCGTGAGCTGGTAAATACCGACCACTACGCCGAAGCCGCGCAATATCTGGGTTTCTTTATGCATTACGACTACGTCAGCGCTAATCCGCAGGCGCAGACGCTGGCGCGCCAGATCGACGAGGTTCGCAACAGCTGGGGTTATCAGCTCAAAAAAGTGGGTGAAGGTCTGCTGACGGGCACCAGTGATGAAACCCTCGGCCTGGTGGCCGGGGTCGCCAGCGACCTGTTTGTGATTGGGGATATTCGCGATCTGGCTGGCGAAGGCCTGCATCTGGCCAAAGGTGAGGAAGTGGATGAAGTGCTGGTCGCCCTGGCCAGCATCGGCGTTGTTGCCAGTGCCGCCCAGGCCGCCAGCAGCGCTGGAACCGTTGCATCGGCTGGCGCCGCCGCACCGGCTGCGGTGGCCACCACCTCGACCAAAACCGAACTGGCGACCGTCAAGGCCGCCCACAAGCTTGGTATGTTGCCAAAATGGCTGGGCAATGCGCTGCTGGATAGCGCCCGCGCTGCCCGTGAATCGCGCAGTATTGCCAGCCTGGCCGGGCTGGCAGGCGACGTCAGCACCCTCGCCCACACCCCCGGCGGCCTGCGTCTGTTAAAGCAGACCAGCAACGCCGACAACCTCAGCCATATGGCCCGCTTCGCCCGCACCTTCGGTGACAACAGCGTGATTCTGTATCGCCTGGTGGGCAACTCTGCACAAGAACTGACCCGCCTCGCGGCGCTTCACGGCCAACAGGCCGTTGAACTGGCGGCCACCTTTGGCCAGAACGGTTTGCGTATGCTCGATCAACTGGGCGCGCTGCGTTTCACCCTGATTGTCAGTCGCACCAGCAAAATGGCCTGGAAAGGTAACCTGATGGACCTGCTCGCCCATCTGGCAATGCAGGTACCGCAGTGGTTGCTGCTGTTGCTAAGCCTGCTCGGTGTATTGGTATGGATACCGCGTCGGCTGTTGGTAAGGGCGGGGTAAACGTCGGATAACGCCCGCTACGCGGGCTCTTCCGACCTACATAAGTCTACCAACCGTAGGTCGGAAGAGCGGAGCGCCGCCCGACCGAAGGCGTTATCCGACCAGGAGGAAGAACGAAGGCGTTATCTGACCGGCGGGCGCACGAGTATCTCGCCGCACCAATCACGCGGATACAACCCTTCTGTCACCGCACGATGAAAGCTGGAATATGGCCAATCCTGAATCCGTTGCACATAACCATGTTTCATCGGATTCCAATGCGCATAATCCAGATGCCGCCAGTAATCCTCCTCGTCACGGATGCAATGCTCCCAGAAGCGAGGCTGCCAGATACCACGTTCATGGCGCTGGTGCTGGCTTGCCGATAAAGCTTCAGTCGCAGGGATGACTTTGGCGAAGCGGGTTTTGATATCCCGCCAGCGCCCGGAAAAATCGGAATCGCCTGCGGGTAACGTCCAGACAGCATGAATATGATCCGGCAGTACCACCCAGGCGTTAATCACAAAAGGCCGCAACGCTTTCACACGACGCACCACCTCCCGCAACTCGGCGACCCGTTCCACCAGTAATAGCGAACGCCGATCCGCCAGATTCACAGTAAAAAAATATGTCCCACCCGACACATAAAAACGTCGATAGCGCATACAAAAATCCCTGTTAGTACACGCCGCCAACATATCCCGGCTAACCCATATTCACGTAGGTCGGAAAGACAAAAAGCGATGGAAAACCCAAAAGGCTCACCGATTGGAGGAAACCGCATGGTGTCGGATAACGCCCGCTACGCGGGCTCTTCCGACCTACGATTAAAAACACCAACTGGTAATCCGGAATGGCCGATGGCGGGTTAAACCAAAAGGGGTCACCAATTAGAGAAAAACCGCATGGCGTCGGATAACGCCCGCTACGCGGCCTCTTCCGACCTACATCAGTCTACCAACCGTAGGTCGGAAGAGCGGAGCGCCGCCCGACCGAAGGCGTTATCCGACTCGGAGTTGGAATTAACGCGCGGTCCAGCCGCCGTCGAGGACAATGGCCTGGCCGGTAATGTTGCGGGCGGCGGGGCTGGCGAGGAAGGCGACGGTTTCGGCGATTTCACTGATGTCGATAAACTGCTTTTTCGGCATTGGTGCCAGCATGATTTTTTCGATCACTTCGTCTTCGGAAATGCCGTTTTCACGGGCCTGGGCGGCGATCTGCTGTTCCACCAGCGGGGTTTTTACGTAGGACGGGCAGATGGTGTTGACGGTGATGTCGGTATCACCGGTTTCCAGCGCCAGGGTTTTGGAAAAGCCGATCAGGCCGTGTTTGGCGGCGACATAGGCCGATTTGTACGGTGATGCCACCAGGCTGTGGATAGAACCGATGTTGATGATACGACCGAAGCCCTTGTCGCGCATGGCTGGCAACACAGCGCGGCTGAGCATGGCCGGACCAACCAGCATCACGTCGATTAACAGCTTCCAGCGGTCGGCCGGGAAGGATTCCAGTGCCGATACGTATTGCAGGCCAGCGTTGTTGACCACCACGTTCACCGGGTCCGCCGCCAGACTGGCCACCATCGCATCAATGGCTTCCACCTTCGACATATCCGCCTGGACGGCTTTGGCGTCGATGCCCAGTTCTTTCAGGTGGGCAACACCACGGTCGAGTGCTTCCTGGCTGATGTCTGAAATGGTGATGCGGGCGCCTTTCTGGCCCAGTGTTTCCGCGATGCCGAGACCAATACCGCTGGCCCCTCCGGTGATCAGAACGTGCAGATGGTTCATGGCGAGCTCCTTGTTGCCCTGGATGGGGATGCGCTGACTATAACAACCCCGATGCTGGTTAGAAATCGACCTTTGTCGGCATTCATCGGGTTCCGTTCAGGACAAACCATTTCAAAACCCCACAAGCGCATCAGCCAGGAGAGAGCATTACAATTTCAGCAATTCATACCCCACTGCCTGCTCGAATATCCGGGTGCCGCCCGCTTCAGCGGCTATACTGTGAAGCCTGCCGTTATCCTGCACGCGAACTCCGGCCAGGTAATCCACGCCCCATTCAGCCCAATCACTCATCCAGGGCAAACTTGGCCCCATCAGCACCAGCGTTTGCGTATGGGTACGTCGCGCCTGGGCACATAACATCAGCAGGTGTGGCAGGGTTTTGTTGGCAGTGCTACTGGCCGTCACAAACACCCAGTCGGCCGATGGAATCAGGAAGTTGGCAGCGCTGTCGGGCAGGCTCTGATCACTGGACTTGCGTTCAATGCAGTCCCAGTCAAAACGCCCGGAAAACCGCTCCATACCTGGATAACGGCCAATCACCACCACCCGCTTGCCTGCCAGTTGCGGCGCAAAATGCTCAAACACCCGCAAATGGCCAGGAGCGTTGTTGTCGAGGGAAATCCTCGATGTTAGCGAGGGTGTTGCCAGATTGATGGCAGCATTACACACCGCGGTGCCGACTACGGCTTCGGTGCTGTCCCAGTGTGTTAACCAGCCTGCCAGTTCGGCCACCGGGCGACCACACAAACTGCCCGGCCACGGCAAATTACGGGGCGGATCAATGGGACTGAAACAGATGCCGGTGGCCAGCCGGTCGTGCTGGCGAATATCCACCACACTCCAGTTCAGTCCCAGGGTTACCCGCTCCACCACGGCATCCGCCGCGATCTGCAACGCCTGCTGTTCGATGCGCGCATAACAGCCGCACCAATCGGCAGCGCTGGCCAGAAGGGATGGAGGATGCGGGTGATCCTGCGCCGTCATCTTCAGGCTCCCGGCACCGGAATCAGCCGTAATTCAGCCTTTATCCCCTTGTCGTTTCCCCAGGCGGTCACCGCTTCAATAAACCAGGCGGGGCGCTGTGGATGCACCACCAGCACATCAAATTCGGCAAACACCTGACCGTTTTCCAGAATCTGGATGCTGCCCTGATTCATCCCCAGTGGATTACGCCACTGCCCCATCAGCGCTACCGAATGATCAAACGGGTCTTCCTGCAAGCGCACACTGGCGAATGGCTGACGAATCCCCTCACCATGGATTTGCAGGCCAAAACGCTCCAGCTCATCGAGCAGGGCATCCTGTACACGCCGGATACGGGTGCTCTCCTGCTGCACGCGTTCGGCGAGGGTGACCTGTTCAGCGTGGATATTCATAACCGGCTCCTAACCCCAGACCTGATCCGGGGCGACCTTGTCGAGATAAGGTTCCCCGCCGATCAGGTGCTGGTCGATGATCTGTTCAATGTCGTCCTTGCTGACCGCCATGTAGAGAGTGCCGCCCGGATACACCAACACGTTGGCACCGGCCCGACAGGGCCCCAGACACCCCGTGGTCACCAGAGACACCTTGTTGAACAGGCCACGGGCGATCAGACGCTCGGAGAACATCTGCAGCACTGCCGCCGCGCCTTTTTCTCCACAGCTGGAGCGTGGATGTCCGGCCGGACGTTGCTGGCCGCAGACAAATACGTGGATTTCCGGTTTTGACATGCTGATTACCCCGCCATGGCTTCGTGGGTGTGGCAGTTTTTCGGACAGACCCGTGCGCAGGACACACAACCGATACAGTCTTCGGCGTTGGCGATGGTCATCACCTTCATTTCGTCGTCATCGTCGAAATCGCTGTCGTCCATATCCAGCACGTCGGCGCGGTCGACCAGATCAAACACATCGCGAGGACAAACCTTGTAACAACGGCCACAGCCGATGCAGGTTTCCGGGTTGAGGGCGGTTACAAATTCCGGCACCCACTGTGCGCCCCCGCGGGTGCGGCCGGTGATCACGTCAGCCATGCGGCTCTCCTGTCTGCAGTGTCCGCACGGGCGGACGGTTATGGTCACGGTTGCCCACTGACGGGCGGCGGCCTCTGCGGGCCGTTATTATCAGGGGCGGCCAACCAGGGCCGCCGCTGTCTCAACACGCGCGAGTTACCCTGCCGGGGTCAGACGGTTTCGCTGGCGGCCGCCTGTTCATAAGCGGTCTGCGCGGTTTGCCAGGCTTCACAGGCGGCAATGGCTTCAGCCGCCAGCGCTGGCAGATCGTTAAACTCGGTCCAGTAGCGGTCTTCCACCAGATCGTGAATTTCCGAGGCAATGTCGCTGGCCAGACGCTTGCGAGTGCTGGCTTCTTTTTTCAGGGCTTTGATGTCATCAGGGCTCATGCTCAGATCTCCGTTGCTGCGGGTCACTTACAGGGTGGCGACGGCTTCGTGTTCACGGGTCAGGGTCACGGCTTTCAGCACCAGCTTGTCCATGTCCTCAACCAGCTTTTCCAGTGAATCAAACCCGAAGCGATGGATGTCACGCAGGGTTTTATCCAGCACCACCAGCTTGCCGATGATGATCAGGGCCCGACCGAACCCTTCGTGAGTGAGGTTGATAAAGGGCACCGCCATCAGGCCGGTCTGGGCTTCGATACTGACCGCCAGTGCGTTGTAATAAGCCTTCACCCGTGCCACCACGGTTTCATCCGGATCACCCACCACCGGGATCTCTCGGCGGCGTTCCTTGGTCAGAATCAGGGGGTCCAGCACCTTGTCATCGGTCCAGGTGTCGTAGGTGCCATAACTGTCGAGGGCACGCAGCTGCACCACAATCTGGCGCACGTAGGGGTTGGTTAGCAGCTCGTTACCGGCGTCAACAACTTGCTCACTCATGGGGCTCTCCTGTTGATAGGGCCCGTGCTTCGGGGCCTGAGTCTGGGCGACCTGAACTGAGGTCAGGCCGCCCGTCTTATTCCTGCCAGCCGTCGGCTTCCATGGCATCAAATCCACTCACCATCAGCCGCTGGCGCTGGATCGCCTTGGCCAGCCAGCTGGATGGGCCTTCACGTAATTCCTGCTGCAAGGCGGCCAGCAGATCGCGGATTTCAGCACCGTCGTTAACCTTCACCGGCTGGATATGGCGCACCTGCAACTGCCGCACCGCCGATGCTCCGCAGGCGCGGCAATACACGGCAATACAGTCATCCAGCGCCGCCAGTTTGTCGGCCAGCCGGTCTTCTTCGCGCTCTTGTGCAGAGAAGGCGATAATCTGCAGCAACTGCGCCCGTTCCGGGTTAACGCCATACAGGGCGAACGCACTGGCTGAGCCAAAATGCTGGTCCACCAGACGGTTGTCCGAGGTCGCAAACGCGACCTTCAGAAACAGGTCCTGCTGGTTATCGGCCACCACTGTCAGGCGCCGGGTCAGACTCATACCAACAGCTCCTGTGCTGCGAGTGTTTCGGCGGCGCGGTAAATCGAGTGATACGGCTGGATGTCGTGATGGTTCGACAACACCAGATTGGCCAGATCAAAGAGGGTCTGGGCGGTATTGCGATAACCAAACCAGCCACGCTGGAAACCCCCCACCAGGTCGTACTGCGGGAAACCGATCCGCAAGATCGGAATCCCCAGCCGTTCGGCACTGGCCACGCCATGACTGTTGGTCAGTAATAACTGGGCATGGCGCTCACGGGCCTCGGCTTCCAGGTCTTCGAGATCACCAATACGCACCGGCAAACCGCTTGCCACCAGGCTCTCCAGCGCCGCGCCGCGAGCCGGTGCAACGGCGCTGATAACCTCAGCCCCCATCTGCTGCGCCAGACGACAGAAACCGGCCAGCATGTCGGGGTCGGAGGCAATCGCGATACGGGCAAAACCGATCATGAAATGGGTATCAAGCATGGCGTCCTGCAGTTGCTGGCGCTGCCGACGAAAACGCTCTGGCACCGGCTGGCCGCTCAGTTGCGACAGGCACATCAGCCAGCGGTCGACTTCATCCAGCCCCATCAGATGGCCAAAGTGGTAAGCCGGTACTGCCGTGTGTTCCTGCAGCCAATCGGCAGTGGCAAACAGGCTTTCACCAATCGCGAGGGTGGCGATGCTGTCGGCGGCGGTGCGGATGTCATCCACACTGACGCCACCGGTGGTCACCGGGCTGAACGACTGCTCGGCCAGATGACCATCCAGCGAGCCGGACAAATCCGGGATCAACAACGGCCGCAGACCAAACTGTTCGATGCTTTCCGCCACCCACTCGATATCGGTGGGCGTAAGGTTGCCACCACACAAGACATTAACCTGCCGAGGTCGGGTGCCAACACGGCATGGCTGCGCGTCCTTACTCACCACCAGGGTTTGCAACAAACCCCGTACAGCCAGCGCAAAACCGCTTTCAAAACTGCCGGAGAAATCCGGGCTGTTGACGGCCACCACTGCCGTTTCGGCAAACTGCGGATACGCCACCCGGAACTCTTTGACGGCGCGCTGGATATCCGCGCCCTGGGTTTCGGCCAGACCGGTGGTAACCAGCCCGATCAACGCCGGTGCACTTTTTTCGCAGATGGTTTTCAGGGCTTCAACAATGTTGTCGTCCGCCCCCATCACCGAGCTGATCTGGTCCATGGCAGTGGTCTGCAACGGCACCGGCTCCCGGAAATGACGGACAAAAAATACCTTGGCAAACGCGGTGCAGCCCTGGGAGCCGTGCATCAATGGCACCGCCCGCGCCACTCCCAGCATGGCCAGTGCCGCGCCCACAGTCTGACTGGTTTTTAACGGACTGACCGACAATGCCTTGTTACGTTTGATGATGGTGGTCATAAGGTGCTCCTTGCCGTTGGGGTGACGGTTTCAGCTGGCCATACGGGAACTGCTGGCAACAGCGGCAGGCAATGGGGTTGGCAGCGCACTATTGGCAGAACTGGCTGCCGCTGGACAGGTGTCCAACCGTTCCGCCTGCGGACGGCAATCCCACGGTGCTGGCCGCCGTACCGCTTCCCAGATCGGGCTTTCCAGTGTCAGCGCCAGCTGGCGTACCAGTTCGAGCATGCCCTGATAACCGGCGTAGCCGAATTCACGCTCCTGGTTGATATCGAGGAACGGGATACGGGCTTTCAGTGCGGTGTACATGTTGCGACCACCGGCAATCAAAATGTCAGCCCGGTAATCGTGGACGGTTTGCAGCAGTGCGCGCGGACTGCCCTCGTCGAGCATCTTGACGTCGTCGCCCATCAGCTCACGGATGCGCGCCTTGTCTTCTTCGGTGGATTTTTTGGTGCCGGTGGCCACCACTTTCATGCCGAGATCCTGCAGGGCCGACACCACCGACCAGGACTTCACGCCACCGGTGTAGAGCAGCACCCGCTTGCCAGCCAGACGCGCACGCCACGGCTCCAGTTCTGCACGAATACGGGTTTCTTCCCGTGTGATCAGGGCTTCAGTGCGAGCAATCAGATCGGCATCCCCGATCACTCGGGCAAAGTCGCGCAGCGCCTGTGAGGTATCGGTAATGCCGTAAAAACTGCCTTCAAACCAGGGCGTACCAAAACGCTCCTGCAACTGGCGGGCAACGTTGATCATGGCTTTGGAGCACACCATCATATTCACCCGCGCCCGGTGCATGGTTTGCACTTCCCGGAAACGGGCATCACCGGACAGAGTGCACAACACCCGGATGCCCAGTTCTTCCAGCAACGGCAACACATACCAGAACTCGCCAGCGATGTTGTATTCGCCCACCAGGTTGACGTCGTACACCGGAACACCCCGAGCAGCTGCCTCAACAGGCACAGGGTCCGGTTCACGAGTGCCCACCACGTAACGCACCATGGCGTCACCGGCGATACGATTCCCCAGGTTTTTTGTCCCGTAAAAACCTGCGGCATCAATCGGGACAACAGGAACCCCCCAACGGTCCCCGGCTGCCTTGCAGACAGCGTCCACATCGTCGCCCATCAGTGCTGGCACGCAGGTGTTGTATACAAACACCGCTGGCGGCTGGTATTCCTCAATCGCCTGTTTAATGGCATGAAACAGGCGTTTTTCACCCCGCCCCATGATCACATCCTGCTCGGTCAGATCGGTGGTCATACCGATCCGGTACAGGGTTGGACCACTGGAACGGGTGCCACGGTTGTCCCACGAACTGCCCGCACAGGCGATCGGCCCATGGACAATGTGAGCAACATCCGCAATCGGTAACAACGCAATCTGGGCACCATCAAAAGCACAACCACCATCCGTCGCCCCCGGCTTGGGTTTGGCACAACCGGACTTCTCCTTCTTGTTGTGCTCACAAGCCGGTTCATCCAACAGCTCGGCAATGTCTTTTGCTTTCATGGTGTCCCCTCGCGGCTGCCGATCACTTGCGCGACCGAATCATCCCGACTCCTGCCGGGTATCTCAGAAGGAATATTGCAAACCGGAGGCCAGCCAATAAATCATTGATTTTTAATGGATTATCTCTAAAGAGTTATGTTGCAAACACGACAACCGACCGCTCATGGCAGGGTTACGACAAAGGCTTGTACGAGCTGCGACAGAAAGGCGGGTGTCGGGCGTCGGGTGTCGGGTGTCGGGTGTCGGGTGTCGGGTGTCGGGTGTCGGGTGTCGGGTGTCGGGTGTCGGGTGTCGGGTGTCGGGTGTCGGGTGTCGGGTGTCGGGTGTCGGGTGTCGGGTGTCGGGTGTCGGGTGTCGGGTGTCGGGTGTCGGGTGTCGGGTGTCGGGTGTCGGGTGTCGGGTGTCGGGTGTCGGGTGTCGGGTGTCGGGTGTCGGGTGTCGGGTGTCGGGTGTCGGGTGTCGGGTGTCGGGTGTCGGGTGTCGGGTGTCGGGTGTCGGGTGTCGGGTGTCGGGTGTCGGGTGTCGGGTGTCGGGTGTCGGGTGTCGGGTGTCGGGTGTCGGGTGTCGGGTGTCGGGTGTCGGGTGTCGGGTGTCGGGTGTCGGGTGTCGGGTGTCGGGTGTCGGGTGTCGGGTGTCGGGTGTCGGGTGTCGGGTGTCGGGTGTCGGGTGTCGGGTGTCGGGTGTCGGGTGTCGGGTGTCGGGTGTCGGGTGTCGGGTGTCGGGTGTCGGGTGTCGGGTGTCGGGTGTCGGGTGTCGGGTGTCGGGTGTCGATCAGGATTTTTATGGGCATAAATGCCCACACTACAAGAGAGCATTTATTAACACCGATTTCGCCCAGCGTAGCTGGCTACGATATTGCCCATCTGGGCGAGCCGGGATTCACCGCAACGGCCGACCCGGCCGGGGCATGGATGCCCCGCCAGACCCGTTGGCACAAGGACGTGCCATCGGGTCGGGGTCGAAACGCCGTTGTCGGTGAATTTCGGAGGCACGAGCCCAGTCGGGCAAAAGCAGGGGGAGGCCCGCCCGGCCGGGGGACAAGGTCCCCCAAGAGGGCAAGCAGCCGGGCCAGTTAATAAGCCGAGTAGCCGCAAAGCGCCAGACGTCGGACGAACCGTATCAATCAACACTAATCTCACCCAGCGCAGCTGGCCGCCAAATGCCCATCTGGGCGAGCCGGAATTCACCGCAACGGCCGACCCGGCCGGGGGACAAGGTCCCCAAGAGGGCAAACAGCCTCGACAATTAACAAGCCGAGTAGCCGCAAAGCGCCTGAAGTCTGAAGTCGGACGCCAGACGCCAGACGCCAGACGCCAGACGCCAGACGCGATCCGATCGCGGCCCAGCCAGACGCCAATAGCTAACGCCGATACGGAGGCCAGCTCACAATCCTCGGATCATGCAATGCCGCCCCCACCGTAAAGTGATACAGACTTTGCCAACGCTCATCCGTCAGCCCCAACAACTCATGTACTGCATCATCGTAGAAACAACCAATACCCGTGCCACGAAAACCACAGGCTTCCGCATCCAGATACAGCTGCTGGCCGATGGCACCCGCTTCCTGCAAACACTCGCGATACCACCAGGGCTGTTCGGCCATCGGTTGCAAATCAGCCAACATGGCAAGGCTGAAACAGCTGTCAGCAGCAATGGCCTGCTGGCATGACAAACGCGCTGCGGTGCGCTCGGCTTTGGCTTCCAGCAAACAGTAGAGCGGCAAATGGGCAGGCGCTTGCTCGACCCGCTGCCACTGGAACTCTTCCCGCAGGGTCTGTTGTAAATCCGCCAATGCCGCACCGTTACGTGGCAGGGCATACAAACCCGATGGCAAACCTTCAACCCGATGCACAAACAGCAGCAGATGCACCGCGCCGTTATGAGCCAGGCTGTGCCAGGGTGCCAGCGTTGGCCGCGGCAGACTGTGGTCCAGCAGGGTGAAAAAATCCGCCTGCGGCATCAGGGTCTGACGATCAAAGGCCTGAGCAGACCGGCGCTGGCGAATCAGCCGGGCGGCGGTGTGGTCGCTGTGGCTCACTAATGGTGTTGGCCATTCCGACAGCTCATCCGCAACCTGCGGGGAAGTGGTATCCGCTATACGCGCCAGCTGGACGGCGTCGTCCAGGACCGGCCACTGATACAGATGCCGCACATCCACCACACTGGCACGACCTTGCCATTCAACATCGGCAAGTGCTGTCAGCCATGCCTGCACCAGCGTGGCAGAATCCACGGCCACACTGTCGGGGCCGAGCGCCAGCAGACAGTCGGCACACTCCGGTTCAGCCGGAGCCACAATCGCAGCCAGCCCCAACAGGCGTTCAAGGCTTGTATCGTCCAACCTCACAGGTGCCAGCGACCAGCCGAGCGTGCGGGCAGCAAAGGCAACGGCGGCACGAGCGTGACCAACATCGTGCTGACAATAACGCCAGGCGCGTTCGCCATATTTCCAGGCTTCCCGCCAGATCAGCGAGCTGAAACCGAGCCAGATGCCACGGTACGGGAATGGTTGGCCAAGACGAGCCCGCAATTCCAGTGCGTGCAAATCCGGCCGATAGTGATAAACGCCATCGGCCAGACCATCGATACCCGCCAGCAACAAGGTGGTTTCGGTCGGATGCAGATTGCCACTGGACGGGTTGCAACGTAACGACCAGCGACTGCTGCCGTACTGTTTCCAGGCCGACAGCGCCAGCGACTGCTCCAGCAACAGGCTCAGACTGATCAGGGAGGACGAGCGGGCTTCGAAGACACAAGGCAGCCAGACGGCGGCCCACGGGAACACTTCGGCATCCGCCTGTAAGGGCAGATGTATCAACTCACAACCGTCATAACGACGGAACGGATCAGGCTGCTGATCCCAGTCGATGCTGTCGGGGCCTGCCGCATAACGCTGCAGATGGTGTTTGCTGCGTTGGTGGTACTGCCACAGGCTGGTCAGCGCAGCGGGGTCATCGGGCTGGTTCATGGCTCCCCCGGTTCAGAACAGATGGTCGAATCGTAACACCGTGGATGTCAGGCGCGGCGATGAATGGTTCCACATGGAACAATCATCGCAGCAGGCCAGCGTATCTCTCAATCCGGCCATAATCAGGCCATAACAGGGCGCTCGGCACTCAGCTCTTCTGGCAAACAGGTTACCGGCGGCCCCATTTCACCACTGGGCAAGGCAAAGGACACCAGATACAGCAATTGTGAAGGGTCTTCCTCAAGATGACCGGTGTTGATCAGCATCCCCATGTCACCGGGGCGAGCAAATACTTCGTCGGCCTCGGTATTGGGAACCGAGCCGTCGTTTCCGATGGTGACCAGTGCGTAAACCGCATCACCTTTTTCAATCCGATGTGTGAGCATAAGCATCTCCTGCTGGCGGATAAAATTGTCGCAGTCAGGCCATTTGTCGCGCTCGCTTTGTTGGATTTCGCACAATCGATGTCACCAATCATGACTGGCGACACTATACGACGTGACAAAACCCCGTAAAAATCAGCGCTCTGGCCCCGACGGCCGGATATCGACAAACCTCCGGCCGCCGGACTGGAGATTGCAAGGGGTTTGCCAGTGCAACTGCAGTGGAGGCACACAGATGAGCTATTCGTTCAGCCCTGAAACCGTTTCATGGATGCAAGAACACAAACTGGACCCAACCGCACCGGACAAACCGGGCCGTTACCAGGACACCCCGCTGATTCTCGCCAGCCGTATGGACCACGAATATGTCGTCGAAGAGCTGCTGGCGGCGGGTGTGGATGTAAATCAGCGTAATATGGATGGCACCAATGCCCTGTGGGCGGCGGTAGTCAGCAGCAGTTTCCGCATTGCCGAACGCCTGATCGAAGCCGGTGTTGATATCAACAATCGCAACGACAACGGTGCGACTGCACTGATGTATGCGGCCTCTGCCGGCAAAGCGGAATGGGTGGCCTGGCTGCTGGGGCACGATGCCGATACCACAGCACAAACCATCGACGGTTTTACCGCGGTGGAACTGGCGTCCAATGTGATGTGTCTGAAGCTGCTGCGCCATCACAAGGCGCCTGCGCAACCGACGGCCGCTCACTGAGGCGAACGCCTGTCAGTCACGGTAAACATGGCCCATGCATAAAAATGATATGGGCCAGTAGCAAGGACATGTTATGGAATTCGGCTTGTCAGCCGCCGACTGGTCGGCAATCTGGTTGACCCTGCGTCTGGCAACCCTGGTAACGGTGATCCTGCTGATCATCACCACACCGCTGGCCTGGTGGCTGGCACGCACCAGCAGCCGCTGGAAAGGTCCGGTCAGTGCGGTGATTTCCCTGCCGCTGGTGTTGCCGCCCAGTGTGCTGGGGTTTTATCTGCTGATTACCATGGGGCCGAATGGCCCGGTTGGTCAGCTCACCCAGAGTCTCGGGCTCGGCACCCTGCCCTTTACCTTCGCCGGTCTGGTGATTGCATCGGTGCTGTATTCCATGCCGTTTGTGGTGCAACCGATCCAGAACGCCATGGAAGCCATGGGTAGCCGTCCGCTGGAAGCGGCCGCCACTCTGGGCGCTTCGCCGCTGGATACCTTTTTCAGCGTGGTACTGCCTCTGTGCCGGCCGGGGTTTATCACCGCTGCCGTGCTGGGCTTTACCCATACGGTTGGTGAGTTTGGCGTGGTGCTGATGATGGGTGGCAATATTCCGGGCCAGACCAGAGTCATTTCGGTCCAGATTTACGACCATGTTGAAGCTCTGGATTTCGCCCATGCTCACAGCCTGTCATTACTGATGGTGATTTTTTCCTTTGCTGCCCTGCTGTTGCTTTATAACAGCCAGCGCCTGGCCGGAATGGGTAAACGCGGATGACTACCCTGACAACCAATACCCTGAGTGTTGATCTCAATCTGCAACGCCGTGAGTTTTCGCTACAAGCACAGCTGACCTTCCCGGAACGCGGTGTCAGTGTGCTGTTCGGCCATTCCGGTTCCGGCAAAACCACACTATTGCGCTGTATCGCCGGACTGGAACGTGCCAGCGGTGAGGTGCGCTTCGGGACGGAAACCTGGCAAACCGGCCAGACGTTTGTACCCACCTGGCAACGCGGGATCGCCTGTGTATTCCAGGAATCCAGCCTGTTTGAGCATCTGAGCGCCCAGGGCAATCTCGATTACGCCATCAAACGTGCACGAACCACGGTCAGCCCTGCAGAAATCCATCAGGTCATCGAGATGCTGGGGATTGGCCACACCCTCGCCCGTCGTCCATATCAATTATCCGGTGGTGAGCGCCAGCGGGTCGCCATCGCCCGCGCGTTACTCAACAAACCCCGTCTGCTGATCATGGACGAACCCTTGTCGTCGCTGGATGACAAACGCAAGCAGGAAATTCTCCCTTACCTCGAAAACCTCAAGGAAGCACTTTCCTTGCCGGTCCTCTACGTTACTCACTCCATGCAGGAAGTGACACGTCTGGCAGACTATCTGGTGTGTCTACAGGATGGCCGCGTGCGCGCCAGTGGCACCCTTCAGGAAACCCTGTCGAGTATGGACGATGTCGCCGGTCTGGGGACGGAAGCCGCCGTGGTGATTGAGGGTGAGGTCATCAGCCATGATTTCCAGTGGCATCTGACCACGCTCGGATTTGCCGGTGGTGAATTGCGTATTCGTCAGCACGACCGCGTCATCGGCACCGGAGTCCGGATTCAGGTGCTGGCCAAAGACGTCAGTCTGGCATTGTCGGAATATCACGACAGCAGCATAGTGAATTTGTTGCCATGTCAGGTCGATGCCATCGCCGCAGCCGATGATCCCGGTATTGTGCTGGTGCGGGTACTGGTGGGTTCAACACCGCTGTTATCACGAATGACCCACTATTCCGCCAGCAGCCTGCAACTGGAGCCCGGCAAACGGGTATGGGCCCAGGTAAAATCTGCCGCCATCCTGTAACAGGGCTCGGAGATAATGCACACTACGAATAACATGACACGACTGCATGGCCAACCATGTGCTAACTGACCCCTGGTCAAAATTCGACACAAACAGAATCTGGCCAATTCAGACCGAAAATCCCCACATATATGTGATGCAGTTCTCAATTCAACAGCTTGTTAGTCGGCATTTCCGGCACTTGCTGGCTACTGAATATACAAAAAGTTACGATTGGTAACAGGATTGGCACGACGTGTTGACGCAGTAAAAGTGGGTGAGCATACTCCCACGCGTTGTGCCAAAGCCATAGCTGGTAATTTACACAAGGAACTGGTGCCGACATGCAGGCGACTCTGGAAATACAGCAGCAACCCGTGCCGCGCATCGGTGGGTTGTACACTCTTATCAAGGCACTGGCTCTCACCGTCGGGCTTGTTCAAGCTGCGAACGCCGAGCCACTGCACCTCCGAATTGGTCCATCGTCCTCGTACCCGATCACTACGGATCTGCCTTCTGATACGGCCCTGATTCCTCTGGAACGTCAGCTCGACTGGTTGTACGTGCAGGCAGGTAATTACCGAGGTTGGATCAATATCTACGACCTTGAAAAGGCTCCACACATCAACCGTCCAGAACCGTTGCAGTTCATCGATCATGATGACAAGGCACCACAGGCGGAAGTCAGTATCACTACCGAAAATGCCCTTGGCGTCGGTTTGAATTTCAGTGCACTGGAGCAGGACTTCACCATCCGTCTGACCAGTGCGACTAACCAGGGTCGTGACTGGCATTCTCTGGAAGCTGGTCTGCACCAACCGTTTGCCGAAAATGGTCACTGGAGTTGGGATGGTTTTCTGGGAGTTGGAGTTGGCAAGAATGGCGCGGGTTCACACCGTTGGGACAATGATGGCGATTCCATCATGGTTCCGCTGGTAACTGCCACTTCCGACATCAACTGGAATATCGATTACAAAGTCAGCATTGGGGCGCGGGTACAAATGCAACAAGCCCTGTCTGGCAACAGTGCAAATCATGGAGCGTTGGGCCTCGTATGGAAAATCCGTTTCTGAACCGATCCAGTCTGGTACTGGGTCTTTTTCTCGCAGTAGCGCCACTGGCAAATGCCGCGACTGACGATTCCACACTCAACAATCCAGAAGTGCTGAAAAATCTGCTGGGTGTGCTGGGCAAAAAAACCAGTTCTGACGCAGCGGCCAAAGGTCAGCGTAATACTTACGTTCCGCCGACTGACACGTCAGCTCTGGACAACACCAAGGTAATGCAGAGCTTGTTCCCTCTGCTGGCTGCCCAGCAGGGTGTTGGTAACAAGCCGGATAGCAATCCCGAGGTTCTGAACGATCCTGCGGTAATGGCCAGCCTGCTGGGCGAAATACGCAAATCAGAAGCCGTTGGTGCGAGCGAGACTGATAACAGCACATCCGTGCTGGATGACGCCGACGTAATGGCCAGTATATTGCCGCTGCTGTCTGGTGAAGCCGGTCCGGATTCCGATGAAATTTTCGAGCCAACCCCGCGTAATCTGGGCTTTAACGACACCATCCCGACCCGCAACGGTCTGATCGGTTTTGGTCTTGCCCGCCAGGCGTCCACTGCCTTCGGTGAGCACACTCTGGTAACAGGCAATGCACGTTACCACGTGAGCGAAAACTGGGATGCCCTGCTGGGTGCCGAAGTGAGTGTTGACTCCCTCGACAACCCGGAAATCACCGATGGTTCAGGTACCGTTATCATGAGCTCTGGTCGTACCTTCCGCGTATTCAACGCGGGTCTGGGTTACACCTTGCTTAATGGTCTGACCAGCTTCGACGGTGGTGAAACCTACGTACCGTGGAAACTCAACGCGGACGCCGTTCTGGGTCAACAGTTCACTGGTGGCAACAACGGTATGTACTACGGATTTGGTACCTCACTGCAAATCCTGAAGGACGACTACTGGATCGGCATCGACACCCGTTATTTCCGGGTCAACGACGATGTTCTTAACAAAGTGGGTACTCACAGGGGTCTGCAATGGGGCTTAACTGCCGGATTCTATTACTGATCCTGACCGTACTGGGATTATCACAGGCTAATGCAGCCGAATCGGATAACACTGCCCTTCTGGTCGGTGACAAGCCCGGTGACCTGCGTTTGCCCGCAGCACGTGGTTATGGATTCAGCCTGCGCGAACAATTGGGCAAACCGGTTCTGCTGATCTGGGTTGGCGATTGCAATATTGTCTGCCGTGACGCAGTGCCGAAATACGAAGCCCTGGCCAAACGTTACAGCAAGGATTATCCATCATTGACTGTACGTGTGGTTCGCGATGCTGACGGAGACAGTTATCCACGCGACACCCTCAGCGGGATGTCCGAGCTGATCAACGATAGCCACCTGCCAGGCGCCTGGAAGGTAAGTCCGGTACCAGCAGTCATGCTGATCAGCCCGGAAGGGGTTCTCGACCGCATACTGGTCGGCAACCTGAACAGAAATCTGGAATTCACCGATCGCGCTCTGGCCTCCTGGCTGTCGAGCACTGGTCTGGAACGTCAACGTTGATGAGGTGGTTATGAAGTTTTTGGCTGCAGGGATGCTGTGGATACTGGGGATGACCCAGGCCGTGGCAGAAACCCAGGACAATGCCCAACTGGAAATTGAGTCGGCTAAACGCTCTGTTATCGAAATCGGTAATGAAATTTCCGAAATCGAGGATCGTCTGGTCAGCCCGGTGAGCACCAAGGCTTCACTGTATGTCGCCGTCAGTGGCGGCCGCTTTTTCAAACCACTGACTCTCAAGGTCAGTGGCGCGGGAATCACTCCAATCAGTTACGTTTACACCCAGGCGGATGTTCAGGCACTGGCGTTTGGTGGTGTACAACCACTGCCAGCCATTGATATGGCACCGGGTAATCACCGCGTAAAAATTGTGGTTCATGGCATGGATGAACGTCAGCAGGAACGAGACCTGGTGTACGAAGGAATCGTTCGTAAAGGCGAAACCCATCTGAAAATGCTGCTGTCCATCGTTGATAACGCAGCGCAGAGAAGCGCTGTCGCCACCCTCAGGACCTGGTAACACATGCAAAAGCTGGGATTACTCGCTCTGGCCATATCGGCCGCGGCCTGGGCCAGCAGTGCGACTGCTGAGTCCCCAGAGGCCGGTTCAGACCTGGTGCAGCAACTGAACCAGGCAGCTGTGGCTGCCGGTGTGAAGGCTACTCCACGAGAACATGCCTTGAGCAAGCGTATCTATCTGTACCACTATTTTTCCGGAGACCAGTTCGCTGCGTTGACAGACTCACGCGCCGACCTGTCATTACTGGATGCCGACATATTGGGTACTGTGCCCGATGGTCTGATGGATCTTGGAATGCAGTCTCACGCAATTGCCATGTTGGGCGACAATGGAATAGCCCGCCAGCCTGGTACCGCTATTACCTGGTTTGCGCTGGCCCAGCGCGCATCTGAAAATGACCATTGGCCAGAAGCGTTCCAGCTCGCCGACCGAGCCCTTTCTGAATCGGGTTTGTTGACCCCGGATCAAGTTCAGGAAGCACACTACATTCAGGTAACCGCCAGCGCGCAACAGAACCAGCTCGACAAAGCTCACAGCGAACTGGACAAAATGACCGCGGGCACACGCTGGCAAAGTTTTGCCCGCTATAACCTGATGCTGGCCATGATGCGCCAGGACGTTGGCTCTGATGAACTGGCCGAATTCATCAAAAACGAAATCAGCATCACACCGGACGACTACAACGAACGCTCTCTGCGTGATCGTTTCCTGGTAACTGCTGGCCGTTACGAAATGCGCCAAAAACATTATCCAGAAGCCGTTCACTACCTGCGGAATGTATCCAAGAATAGCTCGGCAACTCCGGATGGTCTGTTGCAATACGGTTGGGCCCTGTCCAAGCAGTGGCAATACGATCAAGCACTGCAACCATGGCGGGTGTTGCAGGACAACTACCCAATCGTCAATCTCAGTGTACTGGAGTCTCTGATGGCCACGGCGTACGTCGCCGAGCTGATGCAGGGTGGAATCAAGTCACTTCACGTTTACGAATACGCTGAAAAAGGCATGTTGACTGGCCTCGAGCAGATCGACCGCCTCAACGACGACGCATTGTTGTTGGCGTGGATTCAACAGTGGGAAAAACGTCTGCCAGAAACATCTGGTAACGAAGACGATGCCTTGCATCCAGCCCTGCACAATCTGCAGGACGACCGAACCAGTCGGGCACTGATCAGCCTGTTCAGCACTGCGCCGTTTATTACAGCACAGCAACAGCTACAGGACGTAGTCGCGATGCAAAACTGGGTAACGGAACGTAAGCAATATCTGCAAAATCTTCAGACTGAAGCCAGTGATAACAACAGTCGATTTGCCGAAGGTGCGTTGCTGACAGATATCAATGCTGCCACCGAACGCCTGCATGAACTTGATAACAGCATTCTGGCCAGTGTTGATACCCTGCGTGCCGAATACAGACAGCCATTCCGCTTCGCTACCGACAGTGAAAAAGCCGATATTGCCCATATTGAAAGCCTGATACTCGAAGCGGGTACCGACACAGAAGCCAGTGCGCGAGAAGCAAACCGTGCAATGTTATTGGCCGGACTTGCCAAATGGCAAGTTCACGAGCAAGAACCAGAACGTCGCGCGGCAGCAGAAGCAGACCTGCGAGCCCGTCAGAAACAGGCTAAAGAACTGAACGAGCAGATTAATGCTGCACGTACCATGCAAGACCAGATGGCCAGCTTCTACGCCAATACCGATAGCCATCTGAGCAGTATGGCCGCCACTTACACAAAACTTGAACAACTTGAACAACATCTGGCGCAGCTGCGCAGCGAGCAGGAAATGCGCGTTGTTGCAACCGCCAGAGAGCATCTGGACATGCTGAAAAGCCGGCTGAAGGACTATCTGGCGACCACCCGCCTCTCCATCGCCCGTCTGTATGACACAGAACTGCGTCGTAATGCCAAAACCGGAGGTCTGGGTGATGATCAATAACCGACGCTCACTGGCGTGGATCGCCGTATCCTCCTGCCTGCTCGCCAGCGTTGGCTGCAGTAACGTCCAGAATCGAGATCAGGGCAACATCGCAGATCTTGGTTATCACGCTCTGAAATCACCATCCCGTGAACCATTGGTGGTGACCAGCGAAGACGTTATCAAACGCTATCAGGCCTATCTCGAAGTGGTACAGGGCCAGGAAGTGGAAGCTCTGGCATCCCGTCGCGTCGCGGCCATGCGAATGCAAAAGCAGGAAGCGGCCTGGATGGGTGAAACCAATGAAGATGTCAATATGGATCCAGTACAGCTGGAGGCCAGTATTGCCGACTACGAACGGGTGCTGAAAGAGTTTCCGAACCAGGCTGGCAACGATGAAGTGCTGTATCAGCTGGCCAAAGCCTACACCATGGCGGGTCGCACCGATGATGTCGTGCGAACCGTACAACAGTTGGTAAAGGAATACCCATTGTCACCGTATTACACTGACAGTGAATTCCGCCTGGGTCAGTTACTGTACCGTCAAGACCGTTACACCGATGCCCAGGCATCGTTTGCGCGCTTGCAGTCAAAAGGCCGCAGCGGCAACAAATATTATGTCAACGCCGGTTATATGATCGGCTGGTCGCTATTCAAACAGAACCGTTACGATGACAGTCTGGATGCTTTTGCCAAAGTGATGGATGAAGACTTCAACAGTCAATCACAAATCGATCGTGCACAAGGTGTTGAGCGTGAGATTCTGAGTGATACCGTCCATGCCATGGCAGTGATTTTCACCTATATCGGAGAATCAGAGGAAGTCGGCAAATTCTTCGACAAACACGGTGAACGCAACTACGAATACCTGATTTATGCACAGCTGGCCGACCTGTACTACGAACAGAAGTACTATCAGGTAGGCGCAACCACCCTGACGGCGTTTACCCAACGCCACCCAGACAGTGACCGTGCACCTGGCTACTACCAGCAAATTGTCAGCCGCTTTGATGCTGCCGGTTATCCATTACTGAAACGCCAGTACGCGGGTGAATACATCGAGCGTTTTGGTATGAACAGTGAATACTGGAAAAACCACGACGAAAAAGTTCGCGAAACCATCAAAGGCCCACTGGCCGCTTATCTTCTCGACCTGGCCAAGTTCAACCATGGATTTGCACAGCAGAGTAAGGACAAGGCCGAACGCGCTCGTTACTTTGCCGATGCATCCAGATGGTATGACGAATATATTCGCAGCTTCCCGGATGCCGCCGATGCCGCTGAAGCCAACTTCCTGTTGGCCGAGATCTATTACCAGCTGGGCAACTACAAACGTGCTCGCGATCAGTATATGGTAGTCGTCAACAACTACCCGGACAGCCCACAAGCTGCCGAAGCCGCTTACGCTATTATTCTCGCTTATAACCGTTATCAGCCGAACGACGGCGAAGAAGCTGAATGGCGCCAGCAGGCTGCCCAATACTCCATGAGCTTTGTTCGTAACTACCCTAACCACCCGGAACGTGGTCAGGTTCTGGTGGCAACTGCAGAGCAATTCCTGACAGATCACAACTACCAGCAAGCACTGGAAGTATCTCGTCTGGCGTGGGAGATGCGTGATGGCCTGAGTGACGAGCACCGTTATGGTGCAGCACTGGTTCGTGGCCACTCCGCCTTCGAGTTGGGTCTGTACCCTGAATCGGAACAGGCACTGAGCGATGCCCTCACCTATCAGAAGATCGACAACAAGACCCGCCAGGAACTGCGCGACAAGGTTGCGGCAGCGATCTACAAACAGGGTGAAGAAGCCAAGGCTTCCGGTAACTACGAACAGGCCGTTGCCAACTGGAAACGTATTGGTGATGTTGCTCCTGGCAGTAAAAACACCGCAATTGCCGAATACGACGCCGCCACCCTCTTGCTGGAAGCCGGCGACTACGCGGGTGCCGAAAACGCCCTGCGAGAGTTCCAGAACAAGTACCCACGTGACAAGCTGAGTGCCGATATTCCGGCCAAGCTGGTGTATTTGTACGAAAAACAAGGCAAATGGAAGCAAGCTGCTAACGCACTGGAAGAAGTATCCCGTGAAGGCAGCCGTCCTGAAGAAAAACGGATTGCCACCTTCCAGGCCGCTGAGTACTACGAAAAAGCAGGTGATAACAAGAATGCCTTGCTGATGTACAAACGCTATGCCAACAACTATCAACAGCCATTTGATCCACTGATTGAAGCGGCCAACAAGCTGCAGGAACTGTATGGCAAGGACAACAACGCTGAGAACCGTCGTTACTGGCTGGATCAGATCATTCGTCTGAACCGCAACGCTGGTCCGAACCAGACCCAACGTTCACGTTACCTGGCTGCTGGTGCCCTGTATGAATCCGCCGAGGATGAACGCAAGATATACGAGTCCATCCGTCTGACGCTGCCACTCAACAAGAGTGTACCAGTGAAGAACAAGGCACTGCAGGATGCTCAAGCCAAGTACACAGAAGCCGTAGAATCCGGAGTACAGGAATACACTACAGCCTCGACTTATCAGATTGCCCAGCTCTACACCGAACTGGCACAGTCACTGTTGAAGTCTGAGCGTCCAAAAGGTATGGATGATCTGGAGCTGGAAGAGTACCAGTTCCTGCTGGAAGACCAGGCTTATCCGTTCGAAGAAGCTGCGGTCAACATCCACATGAAAAACATCAATCGTACCTACGAAGGTATCTATGACGAATGGGTCAAGAAGAGCTTCGAGGTAATGGCAGATCTGGTACCGACCCAGTACCGCAAGGAAGAAAAGGCTGTGAACTATGTCAGTGAAATTCGCTAGTTTCCTGATGGCTGCCTTGCTGCTGACCGGCTGTGCATCTTCGCCCAGCCGTCAAGACAGCTTGGAAACCACACAGGCGGCACCAACCGACCAGACCGTCACCACCAAAACTGATGCCAATCTGGATCCGCAGATGCAAGGCTTCTATAAACATGGCCTGGGTCTGTTGAAAAGTGGCAAATACCAGCCAGCGCTGACTCATTGGCAACAAATGTCCGAGAAGTACCCCGATTATCCGGGAATTTGGGTCAACCTAGCCTTGTCACAGTACCATCTGAACAAGTATGAAGATGCCCAGAGCAGTCTTGCCAAAGCACGTGCGCTCAATAGCGAGTTCTGCCCGATATTCGGAGTGGAAGGTCTGGTAGACCGTGAACAGGGGCAATTCCGCAAGGCAGAAATTGCCTATAAGAATGCTATCGCCTGTAACGGTCAGGATGCTGACCTGCACCGCAATCTGGGTATTCTGTACGACCTCTACCTGCGTGATTATGCCCATGCTGTTGAGCAGTATCGTATTGCCCAGAGTTTGAGCAAACCGGCGGATGCCAATCTGACCATCTGGATTCAGGACCTTGAAACCCGGTATGGTCTTGCCTCTTCCAGCTCAACAGCCGGTACAGCACCAGCCAGCGAGTCTCCGGCAGAAACCCCGGCAGCCACAGCGGAAGAAGCCGTGACGACCGAAGCCAGTACTGAGGACTCCCCAGAATGAGATCTTTCCTGATTGTTGCCAGCAGCTTGCTGCTGGCTGCACCTGCCATGAGTGCTGACACTGTCAAACTCGAAGGCATCTCGGTTATGGGCGGTAGCGAAGATACCAGTATCATGACCATCACCTCCTGGAAATCCACTCCGGATATCGAAATTCCGTTCGAACCGATTGAGGGTTACCAGAAGGACTTTAGCGATGCAACTCCACTGCACCCCCGCAAATTCCAGCTGGAAAGTGACTATGCACAGCGCTTCCAGCGAGGAATTGGCAACCTGACTCAGGAAACCAAAGGTACGCGATAGGGAACCAGGGAATAGGAAAGATTGACCATCGCAGTTGATACCTGTTCTGGTATCTCTGTGGTGATCGTCAAACAATTGCATGCAATTTGCTGTATACAGTCTGCAGCACAAACACAAAACCTTTAAGTCATTGATTTTTATACCAACATTTGGGGGATATTTATGGATTCCATCATTCGCTTCTTTCAAGAGGGCGGTGCGTTCATGTACCCGATCGCTGTCGTTATGGCGATCGGTCTGGCTATTGCCATCGAACGTCTGCTCTACCTGAGCCGCGAGCGTTCTGCCAACCGCAACACTTTCGAAGAAATTCTGCCAATGCTGGAAAGCCGTGACATGCGTGCTGCCCTGAACTACGCCAACGAATCCAACAGCAAGCTGGGCAACATCTTCTCTGCTGCTATCGCCCGCATCCCTGGCTCCCAGCGTCGTGAAGAAATCGAATACGCGCTGGAAGAAGGTCTGATGGAAGCTCTGCCACAGCTGGAAAAACGCACCCAGTACATCGCGACCCTGGCCAACATCGCAACCCTGATGGGTCTGTTGGGTACCATTATGGGTCTGATCGCTGCGTTCACCGCGGTAGCCAACGCTGCTCCTGCTGAAAAAGCAGCTCTGCTGTCCCAGAGTATTTCGGTTGCGATGAACACTACGGCATTCGGTCTGATCGCTTCCATTCCACTGCTGCTGCTGCACACCTACCTGCAAACCAAGACCAATGAAATCATTGATAGTCTGGAAATGGCCGGTGTGAAATTCCTGAACATCATTACCGAACGCAAGCAAGCTCCAGCCACCGCTGCCAAGTGAGATGTAAGCCGATATGAGACGCCAACGTAATCGTGAAGAGGCGGAACTCAACGTTACATCTTTTATGAACCTGATGATCGTACTGGTACCAGTACTGCTGCTGAACATGGTGTTCTCGCAGTTGTCGGTACTCGATCTCAAGTTACCCAACAGCGATCAGCCCACCATAGTTGATCCAAAAGATGTGACGCTGGAGGTCGTGATCCGTCCAGACGGCATGAACGTTTCCTGGAGCTACCTGCTGCAGACAACGGACGTAGCCAGCCTGCCGCTGAAAGACGGCAAGCAGGACTTTGCCGGCCTGTCCGCAGCCCTGCAGGAACTCAAAAAGGAACCTGTTTTTGTTGAGAAGCGCGACATCAGTCTGCTTCCGGAAGCAGGCATTGATTATCAGACGCTGATTACCGTGATGGACACCGTACGGGTGTATCCGGCTGTGGTTGTGAGTTCCGTTGTGGACGCCACCCTGTTCCCGGACATTTCACTGGGTAACGCGCCTGACGTAGCCGCAGCGGAGGAGACGAAATGAAACAGACATCTCGTCGCGCCAAGCGGATGGAGCGTGCGCACAAGCGCAACAAGGGCGGTGCCACCCTTAACCTGACCGCACTGATGGACATCTTCACCATTCTGGTGTTCTTCCTGATGTTCAACCAGAGCGACGTCCGGATTGAAGGTAGCGAGGAAATCCGTCTGCCGGATTCTGTTGCCCAGAACGCACCCAACGAAAACCTCGTCGTGGTGGTCACCAAGGAAGTGATCATGGTGCAGGGACGTCCGATCATGACCGTAGCAGATGCAGCAGCTACCCAGGAAGAAACCCTGGCACCGCTGTTGACCGAGCTGCAATACATGGCCGCCCGTACCACTCTGGACCCGGATCTTGAAGCTGCCGGAGAAGGTCGCCCGATTAACATCGTCGGAGACAAGGATACGCCATATCAGTTGCTACAGAAGGTCATGAAGACCGCCTCCAAGGCAACCTTTGGCAATATCTCCCTGGCCGTTAACCAGCTGACAGGAGGCACGCCATGAGTGAGACTTCGCCTCTGTACCGTTACCAGCCCGTGTTGCCATGGTCAGACACTGGTGGCAAACGTTTTGTCCCAATTCTGGGTATAGCGCTTGCTGTAGTACTGGTAGCTGGTGTGATTATTCCGGGTATTACTCTTCCTGAGCCTGATCGCAAGCAGATGGAGCAATTGCCTCCACAGCTGGCCAAGCTGATTGAGAAGAAAAAGCCGGAAACGCCAAAGCCGAAACCGCAAGAACCGAAGAAAGAAGAGCCAAAGCCTGAGCCAAAACCCGAGCCGAAGCCAGAGGTAAAACCGGTCGAGAAACCCAAACCGGTGGAAAAACCGAAGCAACAGCCGAAAGTTGAAGCCAAGCCGGAACAGCGTCAGAAAGCCCAGGAATCTGCCAAACAGAAACTCGGTACTGATGCCATGAGCTCACTGGCAGCACTGGCCTCCACTATTCCGAACGCCAAGCTCGACACCAACAATGCTGCACTTAGCAACGTTGGCGCCAAAGCCGTCAGCGCCGGTAGTGTGGTTGATCCAAACGCTGTTGTTGCCCTGTCTGGTGGTGTCGATACCGGCAGTCTGACCACGGCAACCACCGGCCAGTCACTGGGTGAGCGTAAAGTCACCGAAGTGGCCGTGTCGAAGGAAGAAGTGCGCAAGACCAAGGAAGCGGGTAGCAAGCGTACCCAGGAAGAGATGCGGAAAGTGTTCGAAAGCAATCAGAGCACCTTCTTCACCTACTACCGTCGTGCACTGCGTACCAACCCGACCCTGTCTGGTACTGTGGTTCTGGTGGCCACCATTGCTCCGAACGGCTCCGTCAGCTCCTGTGAAATTGGTCGCAGCGAACTGAAAGACGACGATTTGCTGAAACGCCTGGTATCCCAGTGCCGTCGTATGCAGTTCAAGTCCCGTCCGGAAGTGGAAGTCGCCAAGGCTGAATTCCCGATCAACTTTATCCCTTGATCGGAATTGTCAGATGAAAAAGGCCGCAAATAGCGGCCTTTTTTCATCTCTTCCTCGTAAATCCCGCAAATTAACAGTGGCTCTGCATATCCCTTATATAACAACCAGGATTGCGGATAGGAATATACCGCTCATAAACGCCATAAATTTAACCCTTAACCATAACCTTTTCAGGCTATATGAGAAAGTTCAAAACCTGAGCCATATCAATAGCTCGTGCGGTAAAACCCATTGTTCCGACAATATGGTTTTCGGACACTCTGACCGCGTATATATTGGCCTTTTGTGGCTTTTAGATTACTGATATGCAACTAACCAGATTCACTGATTATGGGCTACGTATACTCGTGTACGTAAGTGCCATGCCGACAGGAGAAAAAGTATCGCTGGCACATTTGTCCGAGCGGTTGAATATGAACCACAACCATGTCAACAAGGTCAGTCAGCGCCTGGCATCCCTTGGCTGGATCAACAGTACCCGTGGCAAGTCCGGTGGTATTTGTCTGGCCGACAGTGCCCGCACGCTGGCACTCGGAACCATTGTTGAAAACCTCGAACCGCAATTGCTGCCGATTGATTGTGCCGGAGTGGAATGCCCGTTAACCAATCACTGCCGGTTACAGGGAATCCTGTCGGAAGCGGCGTCGGCCTTCATGAATGTGCTGATGAATTATCGTCTCGATGACCTTACCGAGCATGACCTTGCCTTTATACGAATGCTGGCTGACGAGGTCGAAACCACGCATTAGCTGACTGGCCGGGATGCCAGCCGCTGGCTGATCGCATCCCGAACTTCCGGATCAGGATCATTCTGCAATGCAAGCAGTGCCTCAGTCGGCGCATTGGCCACCGCCGCCAGTCGTACCATCCAGTCTGAATCCGTCAACAGCGGTACAACCGCAGCCCCTTCCAGCCGATTGGCCACCATTACCCGTATTTCCGGCTCTTCATCACGGGCCATCAGAATCAGGCTTTCCACCGGTAAACGCTGTGCCACCAGTTTGCGCACCTGACGATCCTCATCCCGAATAAAGCGGAACAGACGGCCTGCGGGCACACGCTGCACCACATAGGCACGCACCAGATAATCCGGGTCATCGGCCATCTTTTCGATCATCTCGACCGGTAAACGATCCGCCACGGTAATCCGCACCTCACGGTCTTCATCGTGCATCAGTACCACCAGTTGCTCCCGAGGCAACCGATACGCAACAGCGCGCCGTACCGCTTCGTCCGGGTCTTCCACCAGCCCAACCAGCAATTCAGGGGGAATATAGCGCACCGCGATGGCACGCCGCTCCCAGAAATCATCATGCAGATAGAGGGAGGCTAACTCCGGATTCACTCGCAAAAAGCGATCCATCTGACGGCCACTGGGAACCGCAATACAGATATCACCGGGCACACAACGTCCAGCCAATAACAAACTGGAACGATAACGGCAGCGCCGACAATCACCAACCGGAGTAAGGTTTTCGGTTTCCATGATTTACTCCCCCATCACTTCGGCCAGCACCACCCCAGAAGCCAACGCTGGCTCATTGGTAAGGATCGAACAGTGATTGCGGGAATCCACCAGATAGACCCGGTACTGTTCGGTATCGCGGTAACTGTGTGGAAAATGAATATCGTCTTCCATACACCAGGTGAAATGGCAGCCGGGAAATTGCTGACGCAACTGGCTGATGGTCTGTTCACTCAGGCCCTGCTGGTCTACCAGCGCCAGCGCCTGTTCAAGCGTATTGGCATCAATCATGAGATTACCTCGCGAAGTCGGTTCTGTTGCTGTTGCCAGCTCTGGCGCGCCGAGGCTTCCATGATCTTCAGAAGCCATGGCGCCGGGCCGGACTCAAGTACCTGCTGCAGTTCCTGCATAAAATCGGGGGCGGCGGCCGGAACGCCGAGCCGCAACGGATGCATACCGGCACGTACCAGGCACGCGGCGGCCGGGCCACCAATGGTCAACGCCACCAGCACATGACAATCCGCCAACAACTCAAGACGCTGCTGATAACGTTCGGCGCGATCACCACCACTCTCCGGGGAGCGAATATCTACCAGCCGGTATTCCAGAGCGGACACCTGATAGACCAGGTAACGCTGACAAGAGCCAAACGGCCCATCAATCCGGTCGGCGCGATTGGAAGCACAAGCAACCCGGATCGAACCGGGCATATCCCCTGCGGCCAACGCAACCGGTTGTGGTAATGGCGGTTGTGGCGCCTGACCCTGACCGCGTAACCACATCAGAACCGTACGCAGGGATTCATCACTACTGTGATCCAGGCGACCACGAGCGGCTTCGCGCAAGCGCTTGAGCCGTAACCGCCCCAGTCGCTGGGCACTGACCGGCTGGCCGACGGCACGAATCAGGATGGCAACAAAGTCGGCCAGGCTGATACTGATCGGTAAACAGCGCCAAGCCAGACCAATGCGTAGGGCGATACTTTCATCCAGTGCCGCCGCGGCCGCCATGATCAGGCTTCCTCACCACGTTTGGCGCGTACCGTGATCGGCAGGTCCGGTTTGCCGGGCATCACGTCGATAATAAAACTGGAGCCATCGGCCAGGGTCAGCTCGCCACCCCAGGCATCTGCGCGGTTGTGTTCAATGGCAACGATGGTGTCTTCGAGATCTTTTTTCGGTACGTACAAGGTCAGTTCTCCCTTGTCGTTTTCACGCAGCATTACGTTTGGCATGGTCAATCCCTCTGAATTGGCAGGTCGCGGAAGATCCGCTGCGGCAGTAACCACGGTCTGAAGCCCTGATATCCAGCAAAAAAGCCACGCAGAACCTGGTTCCACGCGGCTTCAGATCCGGGGTTACCGGTATCACAACAACCGTACAGGACGGCACGGGAGCAACCCGCCGGGCTGCTCCCACGGGTCTTAGCGCACCAGGTCGTAGTTGTAGTCGGTGGTCTGCATACCGCGGGTTTCTTCGTCCAGACGTTCCAGAACAGAGTTCACCAGGGTGGTCAGGATCTGCATGGCGCCTTCGTAGCCCATGGTGGTCTGACGGTGCAGGTGGTGACGATCGAAGATCGGGAAGCCGATACGGATCAGCGGCACCTCGAACTCTTTACCCTTGTACAGGGTGTCACGCTGGATGAACTTGCCGTAACTGTTGCCAATCATGAAGTCCGGCTTGTTGGTGAACACCAGTGAGCGCATGTGCCACAGGTCACGGCCAATATGAACTTCGCAGTTGGCGCCATATGGCGACTCGGCCAGCATGGCATCCATCACTTTTTTCCAACGCTTGTTGCCGTTGTTGCAGAGGATATGAGTCGGTTCACAGCCCAGTTCCAGCAGGAACTTGGTCAGGCCCATCACGAAGTCCGGATCACCCCACAGGGCGAACTTCTTGCCGTGCAGCCAGGTGTGGGAGTCGGTCATCATGTCGACCAGACGACCACGTTCTTTTTCCAGGCTTTCCGGAATTGGCTGGCCGCTGATTTCGCTGACTTTCATCAGGAATTCGTCAGTCCAGTCGAGGCCCATCGGAATGTTCAGCTTCGGCACCTCGTGTTTCCAGGTGTTGGCGATGAACTTGCGGGATTTTTCCAGGTGCCACGGTTGCAACAGGATGGTATCCATCGCATTCGGGGCATCTTTCATCTCGGCCTGGGTAGTACCACCTGAGTACATACGGAACTTGCCATCGGCCGGGGTATCCAGCACTTCTTCCGGATCGGACAGCATGCTCATACCAACATCCATTTCCTTCAGCATGCGTTTGATCACGCGGAAGTTGCCAAGGTAGGTTTCAAAACCCGGCACGATGTTGATCTTGTGGTTGCTGCCAATCACCTTGTCTTCCATATGGTTGAGGGTGAAATAACGGGCAATCCCCTCAAACATGTTGTCCCAACCGGTTACGTGGCTACCCACAAAAGACGGGGTATGGGCAAATGGAACCGGGAACTCCTGCGGAATATGGCCTTCTTTCTTGGAGTTATTGATGAACGCGTTGAGGTCGTCACCAATCACTTCCGCCATGCAGGTAGTGGACACCGCAATCATGTCCGGCTTGTAGATGGCCTTGCAGTTTTCCAGACCGTCTTTCATGTTCTGCTGACCACCAAACACCGCCGCGTCTTCGGTCATGGAGTCCGACACACAAGAGATTGGTTCCTTGAAGTGACGGTTGAAGTAGGTACGGAAATACGCCACACAGCCCTGGGAGCCGTGCACGTATGGCATGGTGTTCTCAAAACCAAGGGAACAGAGTACCGCGCCCAGTGGCTGGCAAGCTTTGGCCGGGTTGATGGTCAGAGCTTCACGCTGGAAGTTCAGCTCCTTGTACTCTTCCGAGGTAGTCCACAGGAAGGTTTCATCTATTTGGGTCTGGGCGTGTGCTTCTTCAAAACTGGCCCTCTTGTTGGCCAGCATATCCTTGTACTCGTCCTGACCGAACAGTGGATAGCAGGGTTTGATGTTTTCTACAGACTGGCTCATGGTCATTCTCCTCCCGCGCCACGAATCGGTGGTCTGGCGGGTAAACGGGATTATTCCGGGTCAGGCGGCAACCACCGCCTGACTCACTCACAGAGATCAGGCAGAAGCTGCCACGGCGGTATCAGCGGCGGCGGCGGATTTTTTCCACGGTGCAGCCAGCTTGCCCCAGCACGGATTATTCAGGGTCATGTCCATGTCACGGGCGAAGATGGCGAAGCCGTCAAAGCCGTGATACGGGCCTGAGTAATCCCAGGAGTGCATCTGACGGAAAGGCACACCCATTTTCTGGAAGATGTACTTTTCCTTGATGCCGGAACCAATGAGGTCCGGTTTTACTTTTTTCACGAACTCTTCGAATTCGTAACCGGTTACGTCGTCGTACAGCAGGGTGGCATCACCCATTTCTTTCAGGGTGCGGTCGTAGTCGTCGTTGTGGCCAAACTCGTAACCGGTGCCCACCACTTCCATACCGAGGTCTTCATAGGCACCAATCACGTGACGTGGGCGCAGACCACCGATGTAGAGCATGACGCGTTTGCCTTCCAGACGCGGACGGAATTTGGCCACCACGGCCTCCCACTCCGGCTTGTATTTGGCAATCACTTCTTCGCATTTGGCCTGGATGGTTTCATCGAATTTGGCGGCGATAGCACGCAGGGATTCGATGGTTTTGGTTGGGCCGAAGAAGTTGTACTCCATCCATGGAATCTTGTATTTCTCTTCCATGTGACGGGAGATGTAGTTCATGGAGCGGTAGCAGTGCACCAGGTTCAGCTTGACCTTGGGAGTCAGCTCAATCTCGGAAATGGTACCGTCACCGGACCATTGGGCGACTACGCGCAGGCCCATTTCTTCCAGCAGGATGCGGGAAGACCAGGCATCACCACCAATGTTGTAGTCACCGATGATGGCAACGTCGTAAGGGGTCTGGGCGAAGCTGTTATCGTCGTCACGGGCACCCAGGGTCCAGTCACGGACCGCATCGTTGGCAATGTGGTGGCCCAGCGACTGCGACACTCCACGGAAACCTTCACAGCGCACCGGTACAACGGTCTTGCCATGTTCAGCGCCTTTTTTCTTGGCCACGGCTTCGATGTCGTCACCGATCAGACCAATCGGGCATTCAGACTGGATGGAAATACCCTTGTTGAGCGGGAACAGGGTTTCGATCTCGTCGATCAGCTTGGCCAACTTCTTGTCGCCGCCGAACACGATGTCTTTTTCCTGGAAGTCGGAAGTGAAGTTCATGGTCACGAAGGTGTTCACACCGGTGGTACCGATGTAGTAGTTACGACGGCCGGCGCGGCTGTACTGACCACAGCCCACCGGGCCGTGAGAAATATGGATCATGTCCTTGATCGGACCCCACACCACACCTTTGGAACCGGCGTAGGCGCAACCACGGATGGTCATCACACCTGGCAGGGACTTCTTGTTGGAAGTGATGCACTTCTTGGACTGTTCCAGAGAAGGATCGTTAGGGCTCAGGTGTTTGGCTCGATCCTTTTTGGCTTTGGCTGGATACACATCGAGTACTTCCTGAATCAGGGACTCGACTTCGTCACGTGACATAGCGGCCATGAGGGGCCTCCTTACAAGTTGGATACGGGTCGCAGAGCGCCGCACCGTGGAGGGAGTACGGTGCGGCGGGTTCCGACAGGACCAATCTGTCCTGTCCCGAGTGGGCCCGCAGAGACCAGAGCCTGGCAGATCTGGCCGCAGCGGATCCCGGCAGGCAAAGCCTGCGGGTCGTTACGAATCAGAGTTCTGCAGCGGTCTTGCCGATGATGCTCTCGTCTTCTTCTTCCATGATGCCGAATTCCATCAGCAGCTCTTCCAGCTCATCCATGGTCACTGGTGTAGGAATCACCAGCTTCTTGTTGTGGATGATTTTCTGAGCCAGAGCACGGTATTCGTCAGCCTGTTTGGCCTTCGGATCGTACTCAATCACAGTCATACGACGGATTTCAGCGCGCTGTACCACGTTGTCGCGTGGAACGAAGTGGATCATCTGGGTGCCCAGCTTCTCCGCCAGGGCAATGATCAGCTCGTCTTCACGGTCAGTGTTACGAGAGTTGCAGATCAGGCCTGCCAGACGTACGCCGCCCGAGTTGGCGTACTTCACGATACCCTTGGAGATGTTGTTGGCCGCGTACATGGCCATCATCTCGCCGGAGCAAACGATGTAGATTTCCTGAGCCTTGTTTTCGCGGATTGGCATGGCGAAACCGCCACACACCACGTCGCCCAGTACGTCGTAGAATACGAAGTCGAGGTCCTCTTCGTAGGCACCTTCTTCCTCGAGGAAGTTGATCGCAGTGATTACACCGCGGCCAGCGCAACCAACGCCTGGCTCTGGACCGCCGGACTCAACACATTTGATGCCGCCGTAACCGGCTTTCAGCACATCTTCGAGTTCCAGGTCTTCCACGGTGCCGGCTTCCGCCGCCATTTCCATGATGGTGTTCTGGGCCTTGGAGTGCAGGATCAGACGGGTAGAGTCAGCTTTCGGGTCACAACCTACAATCATGACCTTCTTGCCAGCTTCGGCCAGTGCCGCCACCAGGTTCTGGGTGGTGGTAGACTTGCCGATACCGCCTTTGCCATAAATAGCACATTGACGCATTGCCATAGTCAGTTCTCCTATAAATTTCCGAGCGAGGACCTTTACCCTTCAGGACTGTTCCCCAGCGGGTATCGGGCGGCAGGCACGTTACTTCCATCACGGTTGCTTCCATCACGGTTGCTTCTGCCTGAGCACGAAATGGATATTGCAGTGACTGTGCCAGCTCAGCTGTAAAAACCTACTCTATTGAAAAATAAGGATTTTTAATTTTAGCCTCACATAAACAAGGCAAAATTTGTACGACAAATACAATGCCAGTGTCATACACACAACAATTATAAGGTTGTTATCGTACATACTCTGACAGACCATTTAGCAGCCATATCGATATACTGTTTATATGCAAATACGCCCTGTCATATATCCGCCACAATTGTCGTAAAGCCTGCAAATACTGCGAATATTGTCGGAGATATTCCCGACAAATTGAGCCAAATCAACCGGTTATAAATGGCCTGCTTCTTGCCGTTCCTGTACAGACGTCGTGAATCACAAACGACCCGATACCATACAGGAGAGAGACATGGTGCAGATCCCGGACAGTGAACAGATCAGAGCCGCTATCCGCAGTGGCAGCCTGATACCCTACCTGGGTGCCGGAGCCCTTGAAGGAGTCATGGAAGAAGGCAGTGGTCTGCCAATTCCCGCTGACAGCGACAGCCTGATTCTGGCCATGAACGACGGCAAACCCATGGCTCCACGCCTGATGTACGAATTCCCACGGGCGGCCATGAATCTCGAAAACAAGAAAGGCCGTAAATTCATCGAACGTTTCCTGACCCGCACCTACGGTGAGCGCCAGTGGAGTACGTCCGCCCTGCACCAGTGGCTGGCCGACTGTCAGGCTCCCTACATCATTGATTGCAATCGCGACACCCAGCTGCAGCAACGTTATCGCGACCGTGATCATCTGCTGATTCTTGGCACCGCCCGCCTGATGGGCAGCAGCTTCCGTTTTCGTCTGTATGAATACCGGGTGGGTGGTGACTATCGGGAAATCGACCAGCAACAGGTCGATACCGGCCTGCCGGTGCTGTTCAAACCCATGGGCAGCCCGATTCCGGAGGCTGTCTACATTGCGTCCGATGCCGACTACGTCGATTACATCACCGAGCTCATGGGCGGCTTTGCCATCCCGGCGTTCCTCAAGGACTACCGACTCGGCAAACAGTATCTGTTTATGGGGATGCGTTTTCAGCGCGATACCGAACGGATGGTGATGAGTGACATCACCTGGGGCGCAGCTGAACCCGTGTCCGGCTGGGCACTGATCAGTGACCCGACCGACAAGGAGCGTCGTTATTGCGACAAAAAGCACCTGCAGATTGCGGAAACCACGATTCCGGAACTGCTGGGTATCGACACTTGTGTCATCTGAACTGAGGTTTTCCGGGAGAGTTGTATATGACCGTTACCAGTCTGATTAGCAATGATGCCCAACTGTTCCTGCAAGAGCTGGGTCGCGCCCGCAGCCAGCAACTGAACCGTTTGATCAGCCTCGGTAACGAGCGCTGGGTAGTATCGGGGATAGACGGCTTGTACCGCCATTACAAAGAGATCACCGAACCAGGCTCCAGATCCACTTCTGCAGGGCTGCGCATCCAGGCACTGGAGGCCAATGACTCGCGCCTGACTGGCATTCAACAGAGCGGGCGACCACTGGATGAACTGCTGTGGAACTGTGCCTTTCAACTGTCAGACGGCAAATTGCTGCCTGGCTGCCGTCGTGACGACGTGATTCGCCTGCAACGCTGGCCGAATTTCTCACGTCTGACCCGCACTCCCAACAGTCTGAAGATCACCGCATTACTGACAAGTCGCGCCACTTCGCTGGTACTGGCGTCACGCATCCTGCATATCAGCGAGGACGAACTCTATCAATTTTGCAGTGCTGCTCACTATGCGGGTTACAGTACGGCCGTTAATCGTGCAGATGTGGTGCAACTGGCAGATCACAATTCGAGCCCAAGGTTTACTATAGTTCAAAAACTGCTCAAACAATTAAAGTTGCGCCCACAAGCAATCAGTGCTTGAACCGTGTCATTGTTTCATGCCGATGTAGTAATACAGCTCATCGGCATTTTATTTTGTAATAAATGACAAATCAGTCACTTATAAACCCTGTTATTTCTCTCTGACTTTGTTGCAAAATACAAATCAATCCGGGTTTAAAAGCCTTCTTATCATTACAAAATGTATCAAAATATGACCATTCAGATATATAGATGCTAATGGTTGTGATTTAGTAAAAAACTATATTCTTGTCAGTGATAGCAACAAAGCGCCAATTTTGTGGATCAATTCACAAAACCCCCACCGTTCAGTTATATTCGAATTACAACTTTTCTACCGATTCTGACAGGAGATGGGTTGAGGGATTAAAGACATAAAACGCAACAATAATCTGCGCCAGATACGTATCCACACTTAAGGACGCTCTGAATAACTCGGTGCCCGCTCTGGCTTATCGTGATGGTGATGAATCACGAAGCCGGTTTGATGGCACTTACACCGATGCGCTGGGAGCTACGCCAGAAACCGGCGACACAGAGTCATCACCATCCCGAAAGCCCCGAAGGGCACGGGCTGTGCAAAGTTATTCAGAGCGTCCTTAACCTAATCAAGAAGGTTTCCTGAACATGTCATATGCACTGAAGTTTGATGCTGACACCTGCAAATGGCTGCTGGATCAGATCCAGGGTCATCTTGAACATCGCATGGATGCACTGATCACCACCGATGGCCAACAGGAAATTCTGATTGTCGGCACAGAAGGCCTGTATCTGGTGCGCCCTGCAAAAAATAGCAACCCTCGCCGCTCCTATCTGCTGGAACATGGCGATACATCCCTGACAGAGGTTTATCAGAACGGTCGCCCGGTCGCCGAACTGTTGTGGAACCTGGGTCTGATGGGCTCGGAAGGTAATCTGATCGGTAACTGCCGCCGTAACGACGTCGTAAAACTGCAACGCTGGCCAAACTTCACCCGCGTGCATGCTACCGCCAACAGCCTGAAAATCGCCGCCCTGCTGTCAAGCCGTGCGACCTCTCCGGTACTGGCCTCTCGCATTCTCGATCTCGATGAAGCCGAAGTGTTCAGCTTTTACAGTGCAGCCGCCGCTGCAGGTTATGCCCATTCTCTGAACCGCGCGGCCGAACTGGAATCTCGTCCGGTTGCGGCCAACCCGAAACGCCAGTCGCTGATCACCAAACTGATGACCCACCTGCGCTCCCTGCAAGTACAACGCACCATCGTCTGATTCACTTCAATCGATTGAGCATTTGTGGGCATTGATGCCCACACTGCATAAACAGCTCCACTCTTCAGGACCAACAGATTCACACCATTACCCGGCCTGTGTATGCATTCCCGTTAACCACCCAACTAACGACTGCTTCAATCCCGCAACAACGCTTCATTGGTATTGTCGCTATCGCAACAATCCATCCAACAATCCATGCAAGGGTGTTCAAACGACTGTCAGGTCTGCCTGACGCTGACATTCTCGCGGAATAAATGCCATTTACCGACACATCACAACGCGATTGGCATTCGGCTGTCACACAGGATTGGCAATCTGTAACCAATTCATTGACATAGCGGACATTACCCAACCGCAAACCCGGCTATTGTTATGCCTCAAGAGCGTCAGAGAGGCGCATACAGCCCATTGATCTGGCCAACGGAAAGCCTGATTCTTGGGATTGCAGGTTGGTTGAAACGTCAGACACGTAACAATCGACCCACCGTTGGCAACAACGACAGGAAATTCGACCAGGCCGCCGCTGGCAGCTGGTCACCAAGGCAGTCGCTCCGCGTGCCAAGGCCCGGAGCAGACCAAGGATAGAGGACAAGAAAATGCTCAAACGTTCCGATGATATGCAACAGACCGCCGATATTTCCCGCAAAACCCTGGCCCTGGTTCTCGCCGGTGGCGAGGGTAGCCGCCTCAAACAGCTGACCCGCTGGCGCGCCAAACCAGCGGTGCCGTTTGGTGGTAAATACCGCATTATCGATTTTGTCCTCTCTAACTGCGTAAACTCCGGCATCCGCAAGATTGGTGTTGTCACCCAGTACAAATCCCACTCCCTGATTCGTCATATCCAGCGCGCCTGGTCGTTTATGCGTTACGAAGCCGGTGAATTTGTGGAACTGTTGCCAGCCCAGCAGCGGGTCGACAAAGGCTGGTACGAAGGCACCGCCGACGCCATTTACCAGAACATCGACATCCTCCGTCACCACACCCCGAACTACGTACTGATTCTGGGTGGCGACCATATCTACACCATGGATTACACCCGCATGCTGGTCGCACACCAGCAGTCCGGTGCTGACGTCACCGTTGGCTGTATTGAAGTGCCAATTGAAGAAGCCTCGGACTTCGGCGTGATGTCGATCGATGACAACATGAAAATCACCCGCTTCACCGAAAAACCGGCCAATCCGGAGCCGATTCCGGGCAAACCCGGTTCCGCACTGGTATCGATGGGCATTTACGTGTTCTCCAGTGAATTCCTGTACCGCACCCTGATTGCCGACAAGGCCAACCCGAACTCCTCCCGCGACTTCGGCAAGGACATTATTCCGGGAGTGATCGCCAGCCATAACGTCAAGGCGTTCCCGTTCACCGACGAAACCGGTGGCCCGGCTTACTGGCGCGATGTCGGCACCCTGGAAGCCTTCTGGAAGTCGAACCTCGACCTCTGCAGCATCTCGCCAGACCTCAACCTCTACGACCGCGACTGGCCAATCTGGACCTACCAGCCACAGCTGCCACCGGCCAAATTCACCTTCGATGACGAAGGTCGCCGCGGTGAAGCCATCGACTCCATGGTCTCCGGTGGCTGCATCATCTCCGGTGCCCGTATCAAACGTTCGGTGATCTCCAGCGACTGCCGGGTTCACAGCTACAGCCTGATCAAGGACACCGTGGTACTGCCACAGGTTGAGATTGGTCGTAACTGCCGGATTCAGAATGCCGTGATCGACAAGGACTGCGAAATCCCGGAAGGCACCGTGATTGGTGAAGATCTGGAAGCCGATCGCCAGCGTTTTTACGTCGATGAGTCCGGCATTGTGCTGGTCACACCGGACATGCTCGGCCAGAACATTCACATGACACGTTAAGCACAACCCCACAGGAGGACGCGGATGCAGCCCAACCGGATCAAGCTGGTTATTTGCTGGCACATGCACCAGCCCCACTATCGTGATGGTCTGGACGGCCAATACCGATTACCGTGGGTGTATCTGCATGCCATCAAGGACTATTCCGATATGGTGGCCCACCTTGAAAACCACCCGCAGGCGCGGGTGGTGGTCAACTTTGCACCGGTATTACTGGAGCAATTGCAGGACTACGCCAGCACCATGCGGCGCTGGCTGGCCAACAGCCAGCCGATGAGTGATCCACTGCTGAATCTGGTCGCCGGTGTTACCCCGGTGGATGACAACCTCGAAACCCGTTTTGAAATTCTGCAGGCCTGCAGCAAGGCGTTTGCGCCCACCATGATTGACGTGTTTCCGCCGTTCCGGAAACTGCTCGATATGGCCCAGCGCGACAAACTCACCGACCTCGACAGCGCCAAGGGCCTCGGGTATTTCACAGCGGCCTTTTTTACCGACTTGCTGGTCTGGTATCACCTCGCCTGGATGGGACAGTCGGTACGTAATACTGACAGCCGCGTTGATGCCCTGATTAACAAGGGCCTTGCCGAAGAACACTTCAGCGGTGCCGACCAGCGCACCCTGATCAACATCATGGCCGATGTTATCGAAAACCTGGTGCCACGTTATCGGGCTCTGGCGGAAATGGGCCAGATCGAAATCTCCATGACCCCGTATGGCCATCCGATTGTGCCGCTGCTGATCGACTTCAACAGTGCTCGTGATGCCATGCCTTACGTGCAATTGCCCCAACACGCGGCCTACCCGGATGGTGCCAACCGCGCACGCTGGCACCTGCAGGAAGGCATTGATATCTACCAGCGTTTCTTTGGCACCCGCCCCAGCGGCGTATGGTTATCCGAAGGCTCGGTATCGGCCGACGCCGTTGGTTTGCTGGACGAATTCGGTCTGCGCTGGACCGCGTCCGGTGAAGGAGTATGGCGTCATTCCTGTGAAGCATCACGGTTGGATGTGCACGACATTTCCTCGAAACGCGCGCTCTACCAGCCGATGCAGTACCGCGACCAGAACTGTGCGCTGTTCTTCCGCGATGACGGTATGTCCGACCTCATCGGCTTTGAATACAAGAACTGGAACCCGCAGGACGCCGCCAACAACTTCGCCCACAACCTCGAAAATATCGCCAACCACCTCGGCGAGCGGGTTGAAGAACACGTGGTGGCGGTGATTCTCGACGGCGAAAACCCGTGGGAATACTACCCGGGCAACGGTTACCAGTTCCTCGACACGCTTTATGCCACCCTCAGCCAGCATCCACGGGTACAGATGAGCACCTTCAGCGATGCCCTTGATCAGGGTGCGCGTTGTAACCGCCTGACCGAATTAAAAGCCGGCAGCTGGGTATACGGCAGCTTTTCGACCTGGATCGGTGACAAGGACAAGAACATCGGCTGGGATTTGCTGGTCGAAGCCAAACAGGCGTACGACCGCGAATTCAGCAAACTGTCAGCCGAGCAACAACAGGCCGCCACCCACCAGCTGGCCATCTGTGAAGGCTCCGACTGGTTCTGGTGGTTCGGTGATTACAACCCGGCCGACTCGGTGCGCGATTTTTCTCTGATGTACCGTCGTCACCTGCAACGCTTGTATGAACTGCTGCAATTGCCGATACCGGCCAGCCTCGACCTGTTACAGTCGACCGGTAGCCAGTCCGCCCATTCCGGCACCATGATCCGCAATTAAGAGGCAAACAGGGACGATGAGCACCACTAACGCCCGCTGCGCAGGGGTTCTGCTGCACCCGACCTCATTACCGTCCGGCAAACTGGACGCTGATGTCTGGCGTTTCCTCGACTGGATGACGGAGGCCAACCTCAAGGTCTGGCAAATGCTGCCATTAACCCAACCGGTCGACGGCTTGTCGCCGTATCAGGCGGTGTCGGCGTTTGCACTGAATCCGGCATTGCTGCCGGACAACTGGCAAGACACGGTGGATAAAACCGCCTTTGCCGACTTTATGGCCAACCCGCCACACTGGTTAAAACCCTACGCCCTGTTCACCCTGCTCAAGCAGCAATCGGGTGGCAAGGCTTGGAACGAATGGCCGGATGCCTGGCGCTTCCGCGATGCCGACACCCTCGCCGCCGTTGAACGTGAACATGCCGATGCCCTGCATGCCATCTGTATGGAGCAGTTTGCCCTGATCAGCTGCTGGCTGGCGATCCGTCAGGAAGCCAACCGCCGTGGTATTCGCCTGTTTGGTGATATTCCGATTTTTGTCGGTTACGACAGCGTTGATGTCTGGAGCAATCCGCACGAATTCCAGCTCGATGAGCAATTACAGCCCACCGTAGTCACCGGTGTACCACCGGATTATTTCTCGGCAACCGGCCAACGTTGGGGCAACCCTCATTACCACTGGCCACATATGCTGGCCAACGGCTTCCGCTGGTGGCAACAACGTATGGCCTGGAGCCTGGAGCTGTTTGATCTGGTGCGGATCGACCATTTCCGCGGTCTCGAAGCCAGCTGGGAAATTCCATCTTCAGAACCCACCGCCATGGTCGGTGAATGGGTCAAGGCACCGGGTGCCGAATTGCTGGCCGCCCTGCAGGGCAGCCACAGCACTCTGCCGGTCGTCGCCGAAGACCTCGGTATCATTACCCCGGAAGTAGTGGAGTTAAAAAACCGCTTTGGGCTGCCCGGCATGTCGGTACTGCAGTTCGGCTTTAACGGCCTGCCGGACAACCCGCATTCACTGGCCGAGCAAGTGGAAAACTCGGTGGTGTACACCGGCACCCACGATAACGAAACCAGCCTTGGCTGGTGGCAGGCACTGACCGACGAAGGCCAGAAATCCTGGATTCTGTCGCAGCTCGATCTGACCATTGGCGATATGCCATGGCCACTGATCCATGCCGCCCTGCAGTCGCCGGCACAAATGGCGATTATTCCACTGCAGGATTTCCTTGGTCTGGATAATCAGGCCAGAATGAACACGCCTGGCACCATTGTGGATAACTGGTTATGGCGTTATGACAGCCACCAGCTGACCCCGGACCTGGCCCAACGGATTGCCCACCTGGTGGATGCTGCTGAACGCAGCGCGGAATAACTCTGGCCACCAGCCCCGCTTGATCAAGAGGCTCTACATGACTGATACCGCCGACCTGTCGCAGCAGTTACAACATCTGGCGAACGGCGAACACTTTGACCCCTTCCGGTTCCTGGGACTCCACCCGGATGGTGACGGCTGGGTCGCGCGGGTATGGATACCCGGTGCCCGCAAAGCCTGGCTCGAAGGTCATGCCCTGCAACCACTGTCGAACTCCGCCTGTTTTGTCGCCCGTCTGACCGATGACCAGAAACAGCGTCTGCCACAGCACTACTCGGTATGCTGGGACGAAGGTGACGGCATCCGTCATCAGTGCATCAGCCCCTGGACCTTCGCGCCGCAAATCGGCGAACTCGACCTGCATCTGTTTGCTGAAGGCCGCCACTGGCACATCTACGAATTGCTCGGTGCCCATCCACGAACCCTTGATGGTATCGATGGCGTACTGTTTGCCGTCTGGGCACCGTCAGCCAAACGGGTATCGGTAGTCGGCAGCTTCAACAACTGGCATGGCATGCGTCACCCGATGCGGGTGTGTGGCGGCTCCGGCGTCTGGGAACTGTTTATCCCCGGCCTGCAAGCTGGTGATCTCTACAAGTTCGAGATTCTCAATAGCCAGCATCAGAGCCTGTTGGTGAAAACCGACCCATACGCCAGTGCTATGGAAATGCGCCCTGGCACCGCCTCGATTGTGTTCCAGAGCCAGCACCAGTGGCAGGACCACCTCTGGATGCAACAACGCGCCGATGCCGATTGGCAACACAAGCCAATGAGTATCTACGAGTTACACCTGGGCTCCTGGCAACGGGATGCACAGGGCAAGTTCCTCAATTACCGCGAATTGGCCCACCGTCTGGTGGATTATCTCGACGCCACCGCCTTTACCCATGTTGAGCTGCTGCCCGTTGCCGAGCACCCGCTGGACGAATCCTGGGGTTACCAGACCTCTGGTTATTACGCCCCGACCAGTCGTTTTGGCAACCCGGATGACCTGCGTTACCTGATCGACCTGTTACACCAGCGCGGTTATGGCGTTTTTCTCGACTGGGTGCCCGCCCACTTCCCGCGTGACGAGTTTGCCCTCGCCCGTTTTGATGGCACCGCCCTGTATGAACACGCCGACCCGCGTCAGGGTGAACATCTGGAATGGGGCACCTACATTTTTAACTATGGCCGTAACGAGGTGCGCAACTTCCTGATCGCCAACGCCCTCTACTGGCTCAAGGAATTCCACATTGATGGTCTGCGCGTGGATGCCGTGGCGTCCATGCTCTACCTCGATTACGCCCGTGAGCCGGGCCAGTGGATTCCGAATGCCCATGGCGGTCGTGAAAACCTGGAAGCGATCGAATTCATCAAGGTGCTCAACCATGAAGTCCACAGCCAGTGCCCCGGTGCCCTGATGATGGCGGAAGAGTCCACCTCGTGGCCGCTGGTCTCTCGTCCGACCTGGATGGGTGGCCTTGGCTTCTCCATGAAATGGAACATGGGCTGGATGAACGACACTCTGAGTTACTTCCGTCAGGACCCGATCTACCGCAGCCATCACCACCACCAGCTGACCTTCGGCCAGATGTACGCCTACACTGAAAATTTCGTGTTACCGCTGTCGCACGATGAGGTCGTACATTTGAAAAAATCGCTGGCGGGCAAAATGCCCGGTGATGACTGGCAGAAAATGGCCAACCTGCGTCTGTTACTGGCCTGGCAATGGCTGAATCCCGGCAAAAAACTGCTGTTTATGGGCGGCGACATGGGCCAGTGGACCGAGTGGAACGACGCGGAATCCCTCGACTGGAACCTGCTCAACTATCCGAACCACAGCGGCGTCCGCCAACTGGTCGGCGACCTCAACCGCCTCTACCAGCAACAGGATGCCCTGCACCAGTACGAATTCGAGCAGAAAGGCTTCGAGTGGATCGATTGCAACGACCATCAACACTCCGTGCTGGGTTTTATCCGCAAGAGTGACCGGCAACAGCTGGTATGCCTGCTCAATTTTGTACCGATACCACGCACGCTTTACCTGACCGGCATGCCCATAGCGGGTTGCTGGCAGGAAATCCTGAATACCGACTCCGCCATTTACGGTGGCAGCAACTGCGGTAATCAGGGCCAGGTTTATACACAGGAACAACCCGTAATGGGCCAACCCTGCTCAGCATTGGTGACACTGCCACCACTGGGTGCGGTGGTGCTGCAATATCAGGGTTAACAAGGTTTTTGGCGTTTCATGAAGATACTGTTTGCTACTTCCGAAATTCATCCCGTCATCAAGACCGGTGGTCTGGCTGATGTATCGGGTGGTTTGCCCAACGCCTATGCACGTCTCGGCGAAGACGTGCGGGTAGTGCTGCCGGGTTACCTGTCGGTATGGGAAAAACTCACCGACGTCCACAAGATCGCTGAATTTGATGTCCGTTGTGCCTTCCGCAGCTACCGCGTCGCCATCAAGGAAGCGCGCAGCACCGGCATTGATGTACCGCTGTGGATTGTGGATATTCCCGAGCTGTTTGATCGCCCTGGCAACCCGTATCTGGCCGCCGATGGCAACGACTGGTGGGACAACGGCGAACGCTTCGGCCTGTTCGCCCGCATCGCCGCCGACCTTGCCCTCGACCGTTACAGCATCGGCTGGAAAGCCGATCTGGTGCAGGCCAACGACTGGCAAACCGGCCTGGTGCCTGCCTTCCTGAGTGAAGAAGCGGTGCGCCCGGCGACCATTTTTACCATCCACAATATGGCCTATCAGGGACTGTTCCCACACAGCCTGTTCAGTTACCTGGAACTGCCATGGCACTGGTGGAAAACTCATGGTGGTGTTGAATTCTACGGACAGATGTCGATGTTAAAAGCCGGTATCGAAATGTCCGACTGGGTCACCACTGTCAGCCCGACCTACGCCCGTGAAATCACCTGGCCACAGTTCGCCTATGGTCTGGAAGGAGTGATGGCTCACAAACAGGCACAAGGCAAACTGGTGGGGATTATCAACGGCATCGAAGAGGATGTCTGGAACCCTGCCACCGACCGCCTGATCGCCCGCACCTACAGCGCCGACAAAGGCCGCGTGGCGGGCAAGGCCGAAAACAAGAAAGCCCTGCTCAATCATTTCGGCTGGCATGAATCCGAGATAGACCTCGATATACCGGTGATTGGAATGGTCGGCCGTCTGGTCTGGCAAAAAGGCATCGACCTGGTGCTCGACCTGATGCCGCAGATCCTCGAAGAGCACAATGCCATATTTGTCGTGCTGGGCAGCGGTGATCGCCAGCATCACGAAGCCTTGCAGAAACTCGCCATTTATTATCCGAAACGGGTACTGGTATATCTGGGGTATTCCGAAGCCCTCGCCCACCTGGTCGAGGCTGGCTCCGACATGTTCCTGATGCCATCCCGCTTTGAGCCCTGTGGCCTCAACCAGATCTACAGCCTGATTTATGGCACCCCGCCGATTGTGCACTGCACCGGCGGCCTCGCCGACACCGTGGTTAATGCCACCGTTGAAAACATCGACAACGGCACCGCCACCGGCTTTGTATTTTATGACCCCAGCTTGCACGCTCTGAAATCGACCCTGCTGCACGCACTCTACCTGTATGGCAAAAAACGCACATGGCAGAAGCTACAGAAACAGGGCATGACCCAGCATTTTGGCTGGCAGGAAAGCGCCAGGCAGTACCTCAAACTCATTCAGTAATTCAAGCAGGAGAGCAACGAATGTCGGTGACCACACCAGCTGTACCCCGGGAACCCCTGACTGCAGAGGAACAACGCCTGCGTATTGAGGACTTGCTGAAAAATATCGGTATGAACGTTACCGATATCGAGGAAGACTTTGCCAACTACCTTTACAACATGCTTGGCCGCAGCCTGACCTCTGAACCCTATTACCACTACAAGGCGCTGTCATACGCCGTCCGTGACCGCCTGATGAAACTGTGGAAGCAGACCTGGGCGTCCTACAACAAAAGCGACAAGAAAAAAGCCTACTACCTGTCGATGGAGTTCCTGATCGGACGCTCCCTCACCAACAATCTGCTCAACCTCGGTATCGAACACAAAGCCGAAGCGGCCATGTACCAGCTCGGTCTGGCACTCGAAAATATCGAAGAAGCCGAAATCGACGCCGGTCTGGGCAACGGTGGCCTTGGACGTCTGGCCGCCTGTTTTATGGACTCCTGCGCCACCCTCAAACTACCGGTAATGGGTTATGGCCTGCGTTATGAATACGGCATGTTCAAACAGCTGATCCAGAACGGCCACCAGATCGAAGCCCCGGATCACTGGCTCGGTTACGACAGTTACCCGTGGGAATTCCAGCGCCGCGAATACACCCGCGTAGTACGCTTTGGCGGAGTATCACGCCCTTATCGCGACCATCAAACCGGCCACCTGTCTGTACATTGGGAAAATACCGAGGAAGTACTGGCAGTACCGTATGACGTGCCGATTCCGGGTTACCAGAACGGCATTGTGAACACCCTGCGCCTGTGGTCCGCCCAGGCCACCGAAGTGTTCAACTTCTCCGAATTCAACAAAGGCTCCTACTTCGAAGCGGTATCCTCCAAGGCCGAAGCGGAAAACATCACCATGGTGTTGTATCCGAACGACGCCAGTGAAAACGGCAAGGAACTGCGCCTGCGTCAGCAGTACTTCCTGGTATCGGCTTCCCTGCAAGACGTGGTTGCGCAATGGCTCGAACACCACGGCCGCGACTTCCGCGAATTCGCCAAACACAACGTCTTCCAGCTCAACGACACCCACCCAAGCCTCGCGGTGGCTGAACTGATGCGGATTCTGGTGGATGACAACGGCCTCGGCTGGGACGAAGCCTGGGCAATTACCAGCAACTGTATGGCCTATACCAACCACACCCTGCTGCCGGAAGCACTGGAACGTTGGTCGGTGAAACTGTTCCAGAAACTGCTGCCACGCCTGCTCGACATCATTTACGAAATCAACGCCCGCTTCCTCAAACAGGTATCGATGAAGTGGCCAGGCGACAACAACCGCCTGCGCGACATGTCGATCATTGATGAGCACCAGAACGTGCGGATGGCCTACCTCGCCATTGTTGGCAGCTTCTCGGTCAACGGCGTCGCCGCCCTGCACTCACAGCTGTTAAAAGACGGACTGTTTAACGACTTCTTCCAGCTGTGGCCGTGGAAATTCAACAACAAGACCAACGGCGTTACCCAGCGTCGCTGGATCGCCAGCTCCAACCCTGGCCTGCGTGCCCTGCTCGCCGACACCATTGGTGAAGGCTGGATCACCCAGCTCGATCAGCTTGCTGGCATCGAAAAAGAACTCGGCAATGCCGACTTCCGCAGCCGCTGGAGCGCCGTCAAACGCCAGAACAAACAACGCCTGGCCGAACTGGTGGCACGCGACACCGGTGTTCATTTCAACCCGGACGCCATGTTCGACGTGCAGGTCAAACGCATGCACGAATACAAACGTCAGCTGCTGAACCTGCTGCACGTGATTCACCTGTATTCACGTATCAAACGTGGTGACACCGCCAACTGGACCAACCGTTGTGTGCTGATTGGTGGCAAGGCGGCACCGGGGTATGTCACCGCCAAAAACATCATCAAGCTGATCAACAACGTTGCTGACATCATCAACAACGATCCGGAAGTCGGCGACAAGCTGAAACTGGCGTTTATCCCGAACTACCGGGTATCGGTCATGGAAGTGATTGCCCCCGGCACCGACCTGTCGGAGCAGATTTCCACCGCGGGTAAAGAAGCCTCCGGCACCGGCAACATGAAGTTCATGATGAACGGCGCGGTCACCATCGGCACCCTCGATGGCGCCAACGTTGAAATCCTGGAAGCCGTAGGAGAAGACAACTTCTTCCTGTTTGGCCTCAAGACCCCGGAAGTCGCCGACCTGCGTCGCAGCTACCGGCCACAGGACTACATCGACCGCGACCACAACCTGCAGTGTGTGATGGGCCTGCTTGAATCCGGCCACTTCAACCGCTTTGAACCGGGCCTGTTCGACGACCTGATCGCCGGCATCAAATCCTCCACCGACCCGTGGATGACCCTCGCCGACTTCACCAGCTTCGTCGACGCCCAGCAACGCGCCGCCGATGCCTACCGCGATCACGACCGCTGGACCACCATGAGCATCATCAACTCCGCCCGCAGCGGCATGTTCTCCACCGACCGCACCATCAGCCAGTACAACGACGAAATCTGGAAATTGAAACCGGTAGGCGAATAACCACAGGGTTAACACCGCCTGATCGTCCCCAACAGCCGGAGGCAACTCCGGCTGCTGGTCGCTAAATACCAGCTGACACACCGTCTGATGCTGGCAAGATCCGTTGTTTTCGACCTCACCACAAAAACTGTCAGTAATGGAGAAAAAGTCCAATTTTTTCGCTCAAAGTCCTATTGAGTCATGGATTGATCTGTATGCATCATCTAGGATCAAAGAGTATTTTCAGCTAAAAGAGTTTTTTATTCCTAAAAACAATAAGCGCCAGATAGACATCTATGTAAATAGTTGTAAAATCGCGCGCGACAAAAAAGGGCAAAACCATGGCAATTATCATAACGCTGAATGTTACAGAAAATTCCCCTAAATCTGAAAGCAACTATATTCAGGCATCTAAAAAAATTTCACCTGATAATAAGCCCTGCAATGCTATTTCCATTACAGAAATAATATCGTCCAAAAAGGCGATAGAAAGAGCACAAAAACGCGGCTGGTAGAAAATCAACAACAGGGATGTAAAATTGTCAATAGCACCGAAGCAAAACATACAAGCCATATCATCAATCAGTGATGAAAAAACATCTCCCACCTTGAATAAAAAAGGAAAAGGCACTGATGATGTAATAAAAGAAAGAATATCATCCGAAATTATCATTTCTTTGTGTGGAGCAGTTGGCAGCTTAACTGAAGAGTTTCGCTCAAGTTTAAAAAGCAGTTTGACTGCTGCAGGATATAAAACAGTACATATCAAGATCAGTGATCTGCTACCTCAAGAAAAAGATAAAACTAACGAAGCGGACAGAATAACAAGCCTACAAAACAAGGGGAATCATTTACGAGAAAAACACGGTTCCGACTACCTAGCGAAACTAGCTATAAAAAGAATTTCAACAGAAAGAAGTAGAATAATAAGAGAGGAAAAAGAAGACATCATTAACGATGCTGAGCAAAACAAAACAAAATGTCGAATTGCTTACATTATCGACCAGTTAAAACATCCGTCAGAGGTTTTTTTATTCCGTTTGGTTTACCCCCAAAACTTCTACTTATTAACTATTATTCGTACTGAGAAAGAACGCAGAATCCATTTAGAGGAAAAGCGAATCCAATCAGAAAAAATCGATGATATAATCAGACGCGACAGAAAAGAAAAAGATAAAACTGGTCAACAAGTTGAAAAAACCGCCGTTCTTGCTGACTACTTCATTAGAAATCAACATGATCACGCTCGTAACATCAATAAAGAAATCGATCGTTTTGTGAAACTCATTCATGGAGCAGAGGGCATGTCACCTCGCAGGGATGAGAAAGCTATGATGACTGCATATTTTGCATCTCTGCAATCCGCTTGTTTATCCCGCCAAGTTGGTGCAGCTATTACAGATGAAGATGGCAGAGTTTTATCTACTGGCCGTAATGACGTACCAGAGTATCCCGCTGTGTCAGCATAGTTGTCCGATGAGTTTTTCACGTTAAAACGAACAGTGGGCGGCCAGGAACTGACCATGGCCCGTTATTCCATTGAACGTCGCGAAGCCGTTCTGAATAAGCTTTTG
>NZ_JAPNOA010000039.1 GCF_026626885.1 Parathalassolituus penaei | reverse complement strand
GAATTGCTGCTGCAAGAGCCAGTGACTGAAGAATTGCTCGTTGAGGAACCGCTGGTTCTGGAACAGCAGCCGTCTGACCTGATCGCCGATGAGCTGGTTTACGACCTGCCAGTCGACAACAGCGAGTTGCTGCTGCAAGAGCCAGTGACTGAAGAATTGCTCGTTGAGGAACCGCTGGTTCTGGAACAGCAGCCGTCTGACCTGATCGCCGATGAGCTGGTTTACGATCTGTCAGTCGACAACAGCGAGTTGCTGCTGCAAGAGCCTGTGATCGAGGAGCCTCTGGTTCTCGAACAGGAACCTTCTGAGCTGGTGTCTGAAGAGCTGGTTTATGACCTGCCATATGACATCAACTCCCTGATGAGCGAACCGGTTGATGCCGACGACGTCACTCTGTCTGCCGAACCGGCCGAGTCCGATGATAGGGCGGATGACGCTCTGACGCTGGATGTGTCGTTTGATCATGAGATTCCGGTTCAGGATGAGCTGCCAGTATCCGCGCAGGACATGCTGCTGATCGAAGAACCGGCCGCTGAAGATCCGAATGAGCTGGTTGTTGAAGAGCCCCTTGCCATTGAACCGGTTGAAGTCAATGAAAATGTGATGGATGTTGATGGCGAAGCCTTCGACATGCCAGACACTGCGGGCTTTAACCTCAATGATGTGATGGCAGCACATATGGCTGGCCAGCAACCGATATCTGCGGTTGAAGTTGAGTCGGAGCCAGAGTTCATTGCACCTGCCAGCGAGCCGGTTGCCAGTTATCAGGCTGACAGCGAACACGATGCTGAAGTAGACGAAATCCTCGAAATCTTCCTGGAAGAAGCTGAGGAAATCATCGAGTCGGTTGAACGCACGCTGAACGACTGGCGTGACGATCCGGAAAACCTGGTAAGTGTCGCGCGTCTGCAACGGGATCTGCATACCCTCAAGGGTGGCGCGCGGATGGCTGAACAACCAGCTGTTGCCGAGTTGTGCCACGAATTGGAAACCCTTTACGAACGTATCAACAACGGTCGTCTTGGCGTTGAAAGTGGTTTGTTCAACCTGCTGCAAGCGGCTCACGATGACCTTGGCGGTCAGCTGGATGCCATTCGTCACGGTGACAAGCCTGCATCAGCGGCTTCCATCATGGCGACCCTGTCAGCCTATATGTCCGGTGACAGCTCCGGCCTTGCCAACATTAGTGCTCTGGCACCGGCTTCTGCGCCTGTTGTCGAAGCCGTTGCCCCGGTAGAGCCTGAGATTGTCCATACTCCTGAAGTGATCACGGCGCCGGTTGCGGCTGCAGATCAGATTTTCTCTGAAAGCCTTGACGAGGCAGATCGTGAGATTCTGGAAATCTTCCTTGAGGAAGCCCAGGAGCTGCAGGAAGCTCTGGAAAAGACTCTGCATGACTGGAAGTCCCAGCCAGAAGAGCGTGATGCCGCCGCTGAAACCCAACGTGTACTGCACACCCTCAAAGGTGGTGCACGTCTTGCGGGCCTGATGGATCTGGGTAACCTCGCGCACGATTTCGAAACCGATATCACCCATGTGCTGCAAGGCTCCCGCTTGTTGGATGACGCTTTCTTTGATCTGGCTTATCAGCGTCAGGATGCGATTGTCCGCCGTATTGAAGAAGTTGCCCGGATCATGGCATCTGGTGATCTGATCATGCTGAACAGCAGCGGAATCGAGACCACTGGCCATGAATCCAATCCTGCATTACCTGAAGTAACGGCGCTTGCTGTTCCTCAGGTTGAGGTCGTACCGCAAGAGGCCATGCCATCCAACGTGGTATCACTGCGTCCACAGGCGGCTGCGCCGGCTCGTGTGGCCGAAGAGACTGCTGTTGCGGTGAATGCTCCAGCGTCTCTGGCAGGTTTGTCTTTGCCTGACCCGATGGCTAACCGCAAGGCGCCACAGGAACTGGTGAAAGTCTCTGCCGATTTGCTCGATGACCTGGTTAACCTCGCGGGTGAAACCTCGATTGGTCGTGGTCGTCTGGAACAGCAGGTAACTGACTTTGCCCACACGCTGGAAGAGATGGAGATGACGCTGGATCGTCTCCGTGACCAGCTGCGTCGTCTGGATATCGAAACCGAAGCCCAGGTGTTGTTCCGTCAGGAGCGTCAGGGCCCGGCATACGAAGACTTTGACCCGCTTGAGATGGACCGTTATTCCACCATGCAGCAGCTGTCTCGTGCTCTGGTGGAATCCGCATCTGACTTGCTGGACCTGAAAGATACTCTGGCCAACAAGACCCGTGATGCTGAAACGCTGTTGCTGCAGCAGAGTCGTATTAACACGGAACTCCAGGAAGGTCTGATGAAGACCCGAATGGTACCGTTCCAACGACTGGTGCCGCGTCTGCGTCGTATCGTGCGTCAGATCAGTCAGGAGCTCGACAAGCAGGTCGATTTCCGCGTTGTAAACGCTGACGGTGAACTGGACCGTACCATTCTTGAACGTATGATTTCGCCGCTGGAGCACATGGTGCGTAACGCGGTGGACCATGGTATCGAGATGCCGGTCGATCGTATGCGTAACGGCAAGAATGAAATGGGTATCATCGAACTGGCCGTTACCCGCGAAGGCGGTGACGTGGTTCTGACCCTCAGCGACGACGGTCGCGGTGTTAATCGCGAAGCCGTTCGCCGCAAAGCCATTGAACGTGGTCTGCTTGAACCGAATGCTCAGGTAGATGACTACGAGCTGATGCAGTTTATTCTGCAGGCCGGTTTCTCTACTGCCAAAAACGTGACCCAGATTTCCGGTCGTGGTGTGGGTCTGGACGTTGTAAGCACCGAAATCAAACAGATGGGTGGTGCGGTCGAGATCCAGTCGGTTGAAGGCCAGGGCACCCGCTTTGTGGTTCGTCTGCCGTTCACTGTATCGGTTAACCGTGCACTTATGGTACGTACTGGTGACGATCTGTACGCGGTACCACTGAATAACATTCAGGGTATCGTGCGGGTATCAGTTAATGATCTGCAGGAGTTCTACTCCAGGCCGCGTGCTGAACGTGGTTACCGCTACGGTGGTCGTGATTATCGTCTGGAATATCTGGGCGTAATGCTCGAAAACGAGTCACAACCAAAAGTGGCGGCGCAGAACCTGCCATTGCCAGTGTTGCTGGTGAACGGTGCCGTTCCGTACGCCTTGCAGGTCGACTCGGTACTGGGTTCCCGTGAGATTGTAGTAAAAGCACTGGGTCCGCAGTTTGCCGCGGTTATGGGTGTGTCCGGCGGTACCATCCTCGGGGATGGTAGCGTGGTAATCATTCTTGACTTGCCAGCCATGATCCGTGCACAGGCGACGCTGGAATATCAGCAAGCCAAACTGGCGGATCGCAGTCTGGCCGAACAGCGTCAGGAGAAATCCAGGCGTCAGGCGCGCGTACTGGTAGTCGATGACTCGGTAACGGTACGTAAGGTAACCACACGCCTGCTGGAACGTCATGGCTTCGAAGTCCTGACCGCCAGCGATGGTGTGGATGCCATGGCGACCCTGCAGGATCACAAACCGGACGTTATGCTGCTCGACATCGAAATGCCACGTATGGACGGCTTCGAGGTTGCGTCGCTTGTACGTCACGACTCGCGTCTGCGTGATATTCCGATCATCATGATCACCTCACGTACCGGTGACAAACACCGTGACCGTGCCATGTCGATCGGCGTAAACGAATATATGGGTAAGCCATTCCAGGAAGACAACCTGCTCGGCGCTCTCAACAAGTTGTTGGGGCGCGAGGAACGCTGAGATGGGCCTTCCCAGGGTCGGGATTCTGGCTGACGACCGCTTGCAACAGCATCTGCTGAGCACAGCGGTCGCTCATTTCGGATTTGAGGTAGTCATCAGTGCTGATCCCCAGCGGATGGCCTTGCTCGAACGGCAAATGCCGGAGCTGGATGTCTGGCTGGTGGATATCAACCGTGACGATGACGAGGATTTGCCGGGCTGGCTGGATAATATGCTGGACGGTGATATTCCGGTTCTGGTTGGCTTTGAAAAGGCGCCACATAAAGGCGCTGAAGATTATGCTCGCTGGCAGAAGCGCTTGCTGCAAAAGTTACGTGAGCTGGTTCCTGAACAGGTTACCGTTGCCGAATATGCCGCCGAGACGATTACTACGCTGGAGCGTTCGAGTCAGCCCAATCGCCATGTCATTCCGTTACCCAAAAACTTTGCTGAACTGAGACTGGATGGCCAGGTTGCCAGCCAGGTCTGGGTGTTGGGTGCGTCGCTGGGAGGACCTGGAGCGGTCAAAGCATTTCTGGATGCTCTACCAGCGGGTTTGCCGATTGCGTTTGTATATGCACAGCATATCGATCCGCGTTTTGAGAATACCTTACGCTCCACTATTGGTCGGCATTCTGCTTATCAGATGCGCAATTTTGAAGAAGGAAGTCGCTTATTGTATGGTCAGGTCATGGTGGCACCGGTAACAGCCGAATTTGTATTCGATAGCCGTGGTTGTATGCATTCACTGGGCACTGCATGGCCTGGTTCATACGGTCCATCAATTGATCAGGTAATGCTCAACGTTCATCGTTATTTTGGTCCTCATGCTGGCTATATCCTGTTTAGTGGTATGGGCAATGACGGAACCGATGCAACGATTACCATCACCGCAACCGGCGTGCCTGTCTGGGTACAGACTCCTTCAACCTGCGCCAACTCCTCGATGCCGGAAAGTGCGCTGGAAACCAACAAGGTTACCTTTCACGGTGACCCGTTCCAGCTGGCCAATCAGCTGGTTAACCGACTGAAAAACACCTGGGTACCGTTATGAATCAGGCTCCTGCTACTACCAACGAAACTGAAAAATCAGGCCAGATCGACTGTTTGTTGATCCCGCTGCGTGATCGTCAGCTGCTGTTGCCGAACGTGACAGTGGCCGAAATTATCCCGTTTTCGCACTTGCTGACCACCAACTCGGCGGTTGACTGGATTCTGGGCCGGATTAACTGGCGCGGTGTTACCATCCCGGTAATCTGCTATGAAATTCTGAACAATACCCCAGCGCCTAGTCCTAACCCTGGCGCTCGTTTTGCCGTTATTAACGGCGTGGGTAGCCACTCCCAGATGCCGTTCTACGGCATGCTTGTACAGGGCATTCCGCGTTTGAAGAAGGTGAAAGAATCCGAAATCCAGCAAATTGATGCCATGGGTAAAGGCGTTCTGGATTCCATGGCAGTTGCTGTTGATGGTGAAGAGTCAGCGTTTATTCCGGATATGGTCAGGGTTGAACAGAGTTTGTTGAAGTATGTCTGACAGGTTTTGTTGATTATTTATGTCGTCTGTCACTCCCAGTGGAAATCGTATTCTTGTCATGAATATGTCGGCGTTGGGAGACATCCTGCACGCATTCCCCCGCTATTACTGATGCGTGTAAGGCCTTTCCTGATTTGCAATTCGACTGGTTGTATGAAGAACCTTTTGCGCATATTGCTCGACAGCATCCTGCTGTTCACGAAATGATCCCTTATGGTCGTTTGCGTTGGAAGAAACAGCGTTTCAGTCGTTCAACATTATCAGAGCAGGTGAGCTTCTATCGTGAGCTTCGAGCTTGCAAGTATGATGCAGTCATTGATGTTCAGGGGCGAATCAAGTCCGCTCGTGTTACCTGGCTGTTTGGTGCTCCCGTGTATGGTCTGGATGCTCAGGTCGCAACAGACTCTGATACCCCGCTATTTATATAAAGCGGGCTTTCCTTCCGCCGGAGATATCAATGCAATGAATCGTCTGCGTCAGTTGTTTGCAGTGATTCTTGGCTATGAGGTTATAGGCAAGCCGGATTTGGGCATCGATCCGCAGAGTCTCGCTGCTTGTCCGCCTGCATGGCAGGGACAGCTGATCTTTTTTCATGGCACTACATGGGACTCCAAGCACTGGCCATAACAGATTGCTGCAGCAAGCGCGAGAAGCAGGAAAGGGGGCTGTTGCCATGGGGAAATGCCGACGAACATGCGATGGCGGAGCATCTTGTAGCAGCTGCCCACAGGGGAACGGTTTTACCCCGGATGAATTTATGGGATTTGTCCGGTGTTATTGCGCAAGCGTCGGGAGCTGTTGATGTTGATACCGGTCTTATGCACGTCGCTGCCAGCATGGTTGTTCCGACTGTATCAATTTTTGGCAGTACCAGCGTAGCTTTGACTGGTGCCATGGGCGCTCGAGTGGTTAACTTACATGCTGATTATGAATGCTCGCCTTGTCGACTGAAGATCTGCCCAAAGTTACAGGGTGGTAGCCCTACCTGCTATGGCGAGCTTGGTTTCAGCAAGGTATGGAGCCAACTGATGAATCTGCTGGATCAATAATGTACCAGTTTGTATGTGTGAAATGGGGTACGAAGTACCCGGCTGATTATGTTAATCGCCTTTTTAATATGATCAGTCGTCAGACCCATGGTGAGTTTGTCTTGTACTGCCTTACTGACAATAGTGAGGGGCTGCATCCTGCAATTCGCCCTCTGCCCATTGTCGACAACAGTCTGGCTGGGTGGTGGCATAAACTTAGTCTTTTTCAGAGTGATTTTTTCGGACTCCAGGGCGATATTCTGTTCACTGATCTGGATGTTGTCATCGTAGGTGGTCTGGATGAGTTTTTCAGTGTTGCTCCAGGAGCGTTTCTGATTACCCGTGATTTGGCAACTGGTGCTTATAACAGCTCGGTATTCCGTTTTCGTATTGGCAGTCAGGCCCAGATCTGGGAGTCATTTCAGAAACAACCTGATTACGTCATGAAAAACTTCAAAGGAGATCAGGACTGGATTACCGAGACGGTAACCGATGCCGGATTGTGGCCATCTTCCTGGGTTGTCTCATTCAAGAAGCAATGTAATTCCCGTATACCACGTTCATTTGGACGTATTGGAGTATTGCTGCGACAGCTTGGATTGATGACTGTGCGCGGTGAAGCGGTTATTCCGGATGGTGCTCGCATTGTGCAGTTTCATGGCAAGCCTGATCCTGAAGATGTGATAGATGGCCCGTACGATATTTACCGGCAGGCCCCTTGGATTCGGGAGTACTGGCGTTGATTTCTGATACTCGTACCAACGAGCCCCGCTTTCTGATTACTGTTCCTACCTGGCAGCGTGCGCATTTGCTGGATCGTCTGTTGGTTTCTCTGCAAGAACAGTCAGTATTCGAGTGGCAATTACTGCTGCTGGATGACTGTTCATCCGATGATACTCCGAAATGGGTGCAGAGCCGTCAGCACGACGAGCCGCGTCTGTTGTATCGTCGCAACCCGTTGAACCTGGGTTGTAATGGTACTCGTAATACCCTGTTGCAGTGGGCCAGAGAACTGGATCCTGATGCCTGGATGGTCATGTTGGATGATGATGATTTTTTGCTACCAAATGCTCTGGAGAACCTTGCTGCTCATATTGCGCGGCTGCCGGACGTGCGCTGGTTCGCGATGACATGTCAGTCGACTGACTCGACCAAAACTGTACGCTGTAAGCGTTATGGAATGCTGAATTATTTACAGCATTACATGTTCGGTAAGGTCATTCGTGGCGATTTGTTGCACTGTATTCAGGCAGCACATGTGGGTGATGCGGTATTTACCGAAAGACTGCGTAGTGGTGAGGAGTGGTTTTTCTTCTGTCATCTGGCCGTGCAAAAACCTATGTTCCTCATTGATTGTGATGGCGCTGTAAAAGACTATCAGGTCGGCGGCCTGTCGAATACAGGCATCAATCGAGCACGTAAACAGCAGGTGCTGGAACTGAAGATACAGGTGCTGGAGCCATTGGTTGGTACCAAGCCTCTGTTGCACCAACTCGTATCGCTGGCCCGTATCGAAACCCAGTTGGGGCATTACGAGCGGGCGCGCCTGCTGCTATCGAAAACTTTTGCGACATCACCTTTTTACGTGCGCCAGTATCGGCACTGGCTGAAGTTGGTGATGGCTCAGCGACGCTCAGTCTGAGGCTGTTGATCTCACTGGCTGGATTCCCAATGCCCGGAATAGTTCGCCAAACTCAGATGTACCAGTGGATGGCATTGAGTAGACCGCCAGTTCTTGGCGTAGCCATTTGGCTATCAGCAAAGTTGATGAAACATCTCCCCATATGGCGCACAGGGCTGGCAAGTGCGGTAGCATTGCTTCAAAGCTGATGTCGGCCGGCAGCAGTTGCACGCCGTCTTTGGCTAATTGCAGAATATCTGGTCCGCTGTTTCTTGGATGATATTTCGCTGCTACATGTTTGCCTTCTGCAGACAAGCGTTGAATATAACTCAGTACTTGTTGACGATAATCGGGGTTCTTCTCGAACAGCGATTCATGGGGCAGGGTAAACAGTACGTCGATTTGTCTTAACGATGCGGGATCAAAACCGTAATACGCCATAATAGCTGACGACAGGCTTAACATTGCAGGGCTGGTGAATCCTGCGGCATTAAGCGGATGAACCTTTTTATCTCGCAGCAATGGGTGGATCTGCTCTGAAAAGGCTACATGGACATGAGTAATCCAGTCCGAGCCACCTACTGTTGGCGGATTTTTCCACCAGTTACCATAGCTGAGTTTTTTCACGGCATTATCGAACACAGCATCGGCAAACCCCGATGATGCCTTGCGTCCTATGTAAGTAAAAGTACCTTCATCCATGTAGTGACCGATTGGATTACACCCCAGTTCGGTAGCAACGTTCATGCTGAATTGAAACTCGATGCGACGATCGTTGCCGACAAAAATATTGGTAGGGCGTAGTTGCGTGACCACTTGCTGCAATTGTTGAAACAGTAGCTTTCGTTTTTTCAGCTTGTTGAGCAAACCGGGAAAGCGCCCGTAAAACAACCGCACCGAAACAAACGGAGACTCTGGCCAGTCCTTTACGATATCGAAGAGTGGATAGGGCTTGCCTTCTGGCTGATCCATAAAGATCAGATGGGCTTGTTCATTCGGGCGCTCGGCAGCAATCACCGCCGCCGCGTACAGGTGCAGGATGGTAGAAGCGAAGTAGATCGAATTGGGCATGTCTCAGGCACCTGCAGTCAGATGTGTGCGGAGTCTACAACCTTGATTGGTAATCCAACAATGTGTTTATTCCTCAGTCGGAACCACTGTTGAGCCTTGAGGCGCCGGTTCCAGCAACAGCGCTATGCCTCCCAGCACCACCGCAAACCAGAGTGTCGCGAGGCGGATGACCAGCGACGCGGCGATGGCATCCGGCAGTGGCAGGCCATTGAGGTGCAGCAGTCCCGTCATGGCCAATTCGGCGCCGCCAAGGCCTCCGGGCATAAAACTGGCCGCACCGGCGAGCATGGAAATGGCGTAGATAAACAGTGCGGTCTGTACGCTGATATCGGCCTGCAACTGTTGAAGAATCCAGTAAAACGCCATGCCTTCGGCACACCAGGCCGCCAGACTGAGCGCGCTGGCTTGCAGCAGCAGGTGCGGTGGATGGCAACGACGGGTCGACATCAGCAGGTTGAATACCTTGTGGCCGATATTGGCCAGACGGGAAGGTAGAAAACGGCATTGCTGTTGGCCGTATTCCAGCAGGGTCTTGCTGGCCAGCAGTATCCAGAACAGTGGAATCATAATCGCAAACAGCCATAGCAGAGGGCTGTAATGGGGATATTGGCTGATGCCCACGGCCGCCATGGCCAGTACCGCCAACAGGTCGGAAATCCGTTCACTCAGCAGCGCCGACAGGCTGTCGGCATAGCGAACCCCTAGCGGCTTCAGCAGTAACGCCCGCAAGGCCTCACCTGCCTTGGCGGGAGTGGTCGTCAAGGCGAATCCTGCCAGATAGATACGGACATTGGTGGCAACCGGCACCCGGTATCCGAGTTGTTGCAGGTAGAGTCCCCAGCGCAGCAGACGCAGACCGTAGTTGACCAGTGACATCATCAGGGCGAGCACAATCATGCCAGCCCCAATGCGACCGATGGCGCTGCTGACCTGTTGCCAGCCACCCCAGACGGAGAATCCGACATAGCCGATGGCGGCGGCGACGATGGATAAAATCAGCAGCCGCAGTCGCCAGCCGCTGAGCCATTCACTGCTGGCGGCACTCACAGTGACAACCTGCGGAAAATGACATCCGGGATCAGACGGATAATCAGCATGATGTAGCGCCAGAAGCCGGGGGTGTACAGGCAGGTGCGACGACGCTGAACGCCTTCCACGATCTGCCGGGCGACCTGTTCCGGCGTCGCCACCAGCTTTTCCGGTAATGGCAAACCGGCCGTCATTGGCGTGCGGACAAAACCGGGTTTGATCAGGGTGACGGCGACACCGGATTTCGCCAGGCGCGCCATCAGGCCGGACGTAAAGGCCGACAAGGCTGCCTTGGCGGCTCCGTAGAGGTAATTGCTGGCGCGGCCACGATCACCCGCGACCGAGGAGATGACGGCCAGCGAGCCGCAGCGTTGCTGTTCCAGCTGATTGGCCAGCGGGGTCAGCAGGGAAATCACGGCGGTGGCGTTGGTGCTGAATTCCTGTACCGCCACGCTGGCGTCCTGCTGGCAGCGATTCTGGTCGGGCAGGGTGCCGGGAGCGACCAGTGCAATATCGATCTGGCCCAGTCGCTGGCTGGCTTCGGCGATGACGATGCCGTGGCGACTGGTGTCGCCGAGATCCAGTGTCAGGCAATCCACCTGCTCAGCCCCGCGAGCCTGCAGATCCTGTTGCAATTGCTGCAGGCGTTCTTCGTTGCGGCCGACCAGAACAAATCGGCAGGGCCCCCGGCCCAGCCATTCGCGGGCACAGGCGGCGGCGATGGCCGACGTCGCACCGATAATCAGAATTCTGTTCATTGGGTTACCCGTTGCCAGAAAAGGGATTGAATGTGCTGGTCGCGCCACTGCTCGACGTCCTGCCAGCGAGGGTAGAAGTGGCGGAAATCGTCGGCCTGCATGTGGGCGTCCTTGGCCGGATACAGGCGTCCACCGGCGTCGCGGACGATGGCATCCAGGCGTTCAAACAGGGGTTGCAGGCGTTGCGGGGACGGAAAATCGAGAGCCAGCGAGGTACCTGCCATCGGGAAGGACAGGAGTCCGGGCGACGGCACATCGCCGCAACGTTTCAGTACCGCCAGAAATGACCCTTGTCGCGCTTCGGCGATGGCATCCAGCAGCGAGGCAATGGCCTCCCGTTCATGGGCGGATGGAATCACGCACTGGTACTGTTGAAAGCCGCGCGGACCGTACATGCGGTTCCAGTGGCTGATGCTGTCGAGCGGGAAAAAGTACGGCTGGTACGGGCCTCGGGCCAGCGTTGGTCGTGCCGGTTTGGTGTGCCAGTACAGATAGTTGAAGGCGCGCAGGGACAAGGGATTGACCAGCGATAGCGGTGGCGTCAGCGGCATGCCCAGCGGCAAGGGGCGCCAGCGTGATGGCTCGGCATAACGGGCGTGCTGTCCGGCAAAATAGACGCCACGGCCACGATCCTTGCCGCTGGCCAGACAGTCCAGCCAGGCAACGCCGTACTCGTGGCTGCTATCGTACTGGTCGGCGAGGTCAAAAAAGTCGTCGAGGTTATGAAAGCGGTGGGTGATGGCATCGATCTGGCTGGTACTCACGGCCTGCAGCCGAATCTCCGCCCACAGAATGTAACCTGTGAGCCCAAGCCCGCCGATGGTCGCCTGAAACAGCGCCGGGTTGTCACTGGCACTGCATTCCAGCAGCTGGCCTTCGCGCCAGAGCGCCAGACGCTCGATATGACAGCCAAAGGTCCCGTTCCGATGGTGATTCTTGCCGTGCACATCGTTGGCGATCGCACCGCCGAGGGTGGCGTGTCCGGTACCCGGCACGACGGGCAAAAACCAGCCCGCAGGCACCATGACCGTCAGCAGATCGTACAGGCTGATACCGGCTTCAGCACGGATGCGGCCCTGGTGGCGATCAAAGGCAATGACGCGATTCAGCGAGCTCATGTCGAGCAGGCGCTGGTTGTGGGCGAGGCAGACGTCGCCGTAGCTGCGGCCCCTGCCAAACGGCAGCCCCGGTTGCCATTGTGCCAGTCGGGCGGGTAACTCATCCCGCCACTGCAGCGACTCGGACGATTGATGGATAGCCGGGTAGCGGCCCCAGGATTGGCGGCTCTCGCTCACAGTGCAACTCCAAAGCAGAAGGCCAGCAATCCAACCGTAATCAGGCTGGTGCGGTCACGAATGGCAAACAGTACCGGGTCGTCCTGCATTTCTCCCCGGTGGGTCAAAAACCAGACGCGAGTGATCCACCAGAGCATGATCGGGCAGGCAAGCCACAACAGTTGCGGATGGCTGTAATGCACGGCGGTGGTCGGGTCCTGGATGTAGAGTGCCAGAATCAGCACGGACAGAAAGCCGCTGCTGACGCCCATGCTGGCGACCATTTCCAGATCGTCCGGGTAATAGCCACGGCCTCCGGCCTTGGCTGTCTGGCCTTTTTCGCGCGCCTGTTTCAGTTCGGTAAAGCGTTTCATCAGCGCCAGACTGAGGAAGATGAACAGGGAAAACGTCAGAATCCAGAAGGTCAGAGGCACCTGGATCACCAGCGCTCCGGCAATGATGCGCAGGGTATAGAGCATCGCCAGCGTGATGACATCAATGGCCATTTTGCGCTTCAGCCAGAAGGAATAGGTCAGGGTCAGCACGAAGTAGCAGAGCAGTGCGAGTGAAAAACCGCCAGGCAGAAAGGTGACAGCCAGCAGCAGCGGACCTAAAGCCAGCAGCGGCGACAGCAGCGCGGCCTGCAACGGCGGTATCTTGCCCGCCGCCAGCGGCCGACGGCATTTGCTCGGATGCTTGCGGTCGTCCGGCAGATCCAGCAGGTCGTTGAGCAGATAGGCACTGGAGGCGCAGCTGCTGAACAGCAGTATTCCGGCGAGGGTTGCCAGTACGGCGGCAACGCTGCCAAACTGGTGGGATGCGAGCAGGGGCAGCAGCAACAGGGCATTCTTGCTCCACTGATGCGGGCGCAGGGCTTTCACCCAGGCTTGCAGTGGTGTGCGGGAGTCACCGATCACCCGCAGGACATTACCCCGTGCAACGGCCTTGCCTTGTACGCTGGCGGGTGTGTTGACCAGAATGGCGTGACGGGCCAGCTGCCATACCGGCAGGTCGTCGTTGGAGTTGCCGACATAATCAAATCCTCCCTGGCCAAAGCGCTCCTGCAGAGCGGTAGCCTTGTGATGAGCCGACAGATTGTTCTCGCCATCACTGGCCAGCACTTGGTCAAAACAGCCGAGATGATCGGCAATCGCGTGGGCAATGGATGCATGACTGGCCGTGGCCAGAATGACCGGACGCTGCTGCAGGCGGGCTTCGTCAATCAGCGCTAGTACCGCCGGGTTGTAAGGAAGGTGCGCGGGAGAGAACAGGGAATAGTCTGCCAGCCGCTGTTTCAGCACTGCCTTGCCCTGAGCCAGCCAGCCTGGCAGGTGACGAATGGCCAGAGGATCGCTGCGTAACAATCCCAGTCCGCTTTCGACCAGCATGTCGGTGCTGATCAGCGTGCCATCGAGATCGACAACCAGTGGTGGAGTGATATGTGTTTGTTCTGTTGCTTTGGTAATCATGGCCTGATTCGTTGTGTGTTATTCACTGTGTCGGTGTCTCTTCCGCCTCTGCTCGATAAAATGCCACATTCTCAGAAAATATTTGCGATGGCGTAGATCAGGCTGCCTCGTTGAGGTAATGCTACAGTTACACCGAAAGGTCCGGACCACAAAAGAAATATCCACGACAAAATAACTGTGCCGCGTGGTGGTTGTAAATTTTTTTTTGTTATTTGTGCTGAAAATAGTATCAGCAGTGTGGTGTTGGTGAGTATCCAGGCGTTCCAGCGTGAGAAGTCAATTCCGAGAATATACATAAAGGCAGATGCTCCGATTACCACAAACAGGGAAAGGCCAAGATATCTGACTTTGCTTTTTAATTGATGGTAGAAGGCTGTCAATATGGTGATGAAAGGTAATCCTGCAATCAGGTTAAGCATTATGCGGCTGGGTGTTTCAGGTGCCAGTAATCTGGTGATTGCCCAGTTAATATTGTCGGTTACTGATAGTTTGTTTACCAGAAAAGCGTTATTGTCCGCTGTTAATGATCCGATTTTTGCCTGGCTTGATTGAATCAATTCCGATTGGGATATTGCTGATGTACTGTTAATTGAAAGTATTGTAAAAAAAGTTATGACGGAAACTGTCAGCAGAACAAGTGCGTGAATCGGTGGGGTTCGAAGCTGTGTTTCCTTTATGTGCATGGCAATAACCAAAATCGGCACAACAAGCAGGGCAGCCGCTTCGTGAATCAATAGCGCAGGAATTATCAAGGCGATTATTCCCGCTAGGCTCTTGCTGACAGAGGTGTGGCTTATTAACGTAAGTCCGCATACGGTTATTGTTAATAGAATTCCGTCCAGTTTTGCGGAGGTATAACCAATTTGCTGGATCATGAATCCAGACGAGAAAAAAGTCAGTGCCAGGAGTGGTGTTATGGTCGAGGAGCGGAGAAATTGAAACAAAACAATGGCGAGAATTAAATATATTGATGCGAAAGCTGTTCTGAGGCTATCTATGGTATAAGGTGTATCTAGTGCGCCAGACATTATGCTGCCTGCAAGGCCGCGTTTGATAAATCCTTGGCTGTAATCAAGAGTCCAAATGCCAAGATCAAATGCGTCAATTTGAAAATAAAAGGCGAGGGTCGCGATTGAAATTGCCCCTATAAATATTGGCGCCTTGTTCATGAGTATTGAAAAGATCGGATTTACAGTCTGAGGGGGCATGTCAAAGGTCCTTTTTGTCTTTGACTGGATCAGGCAGTCCAAAGGATTGAACAGTCTGTAGGATATAGAGAATCTATATCGATTGAATTTGGCGTCTCTGATGCAGAAACGCCGTGATGTTAATATTAAAGCCGGGATCTGGCAAATAATGTCATGTTTTGGTCAGTGATTGGCCAGATTCCGCCACACGGCCAGGCTTGGTTCTGCCTGGTTCAATGTGTAGAAGTGGAGCCCCGGTGCGCCGTTGGCCAGCAGGCGTTCACACATGGCGGTGACCACTTCGGTTCCGAAGGCGGTAATGCTTTCAACGTCATCACCGTAGGCTTCCAGCTGCTTGCGAATCCAGCGTGGAATCTCGGCGCCACAGGCATCAGAAAAACGGGCCAGGCGGCTGTAATTGGTAATCGGCATGATGCCCGGAATAATCGGGATATCCACACCCATGCCCTGTACGCGGTCGACAAAGTAAAAGTAGCTGTCGGCGTTGAAAAAGTACTGGGTAATAGCACTGTTGGCGCCGGCTTTTACCTTGCGCACGAAGTTCTGGATGTCTTTTTCAGCACTGCTGGCTTGTGGATGCATTTCCGGATACGCCGCTACTTCGAGGGTGAAATGATCACCGGTCTCGGCGCGGATAAATTCCACCAGTTCGTTGGCGTAACGCAGTTCGCTGCTGGCCAGACCGGCGCCGGATGGCAGGTCGCCACGCAGGGTTACGATGCGTTGGATGCCTTCGTCCTTGTAGATATGCAGCAGGTCGCGAATTTCCTGTTTGCTGTCACCGACACAGGAAAGGTGTGGAGCAGCGGCAATACCACGGGCCTGAATCGCCCGCACGATGGACAGGGTACGGTCACGGGTTGAGCCGCCAGCGCCGTAGGTCACGGAGAAAAACTCTGGATTGTAGGCCGCCAGTTCATCACGAACGGTCAGCAGCTTGTCGGTACCTTCATCCGTTTTGGTCGGGAAAAACTCAAAGCTCAGGGTAGTCATCTGGGGTCTGACGTCTGACGTATGAAGTCGGACGCTCCTTGGGGTGGGCGTTTTAACAGGGGCTGTTGAGGCGGAAAGCACACCAGACAGCAAGATGCGCCCTGAGGCGCATCCCGGATGCCTGGTGTCCGTCGATCAATCAGTACTTGTACGCTTCTGGCTTGAATGGGCCTTCAACAGAAACGCCGATGTACTTGGCCTGGGCATCGGTCAGTTTGGTGATCACACCACCAAAACCTTCCACCATGTCTTTGGCCACTTCTTCGTCCAGCTTCTTAGGCAGTACTTTGACGTAGATGCTTTCGGCTTTGGCGGCTTCGCTCAGGTCGGCAAACTTGCGCTCGTACAGGTACATCTGTGCCAGTACCTGGTTGGCGAAGGAGCCGTCCATGATACGGGATGGGTGACCAGTGGCGTTGCCGAGGTTAACCAGACGGCCTTCGGACAGCAGCAACAGGTGATCATCAGCGCCTTTGTCACGGTATACCTTGTGAACCTGTGGCTTGATCTCTTCCCATTCCCAGTTCTTGCGCATGAAAGCGGTGTCGATTTCGTTGTCGAAGTGACCGATGTTGCACACCACTGCGCCGCTCTTCAGGGCTTTCAGCATGTTGGCGTCACAGACGTTGATGTTACCAGTGGTGGTAACCAGCAGGTCGGTGGTGGCCAGCAGAGCCTTGTTGATGCAGCTTTCGTCACCGGTGTTCACACCGCCAACGTAGGCGGAAACCACTTCGTAACCGTCCATACAGGCTTGCATGGCGCAGATCGGGTCACATTCGGTCACTTTTACGATCATGCCTTCCTGACGCAGGGAAGCGGCAGAACCTTTACCCACGTCGCCGTAACCGATTACCAGCGCTTTTTTGCCGCTCAGCAGGTGGTCAGTACCACGCTTGATGGCATCGTTCAGGGAGTGGCGGCAGCCGTACTTGTTGTCGTTCTTGGACTTGGTCACGGCGTCGTTTACGTTGATGGCCGGAACCTTCAGCTCGCCCTTGTTCAGCATCTCGACCAGACGGTGCACACCGGTGGTGGTTTCTTCGGAAATACCGTGGATGCTGGCCAGCATCTGTGGGAAGTCCTTGTGAACCATCTCGGTCAGGTCGCCGCCGTCGTCCAGAATCATGTTGGCATCCCAAACCTGGTCGCCGTCTTTTTCAGACAGGATGGTCTGCTTGATGCACCACAGGAATTCTTCTTCTGTCTCGCCTTTCCAGGCGAACACTGGAATGCCAGCCGCCGCAATCGCTGCTGCCGCGTGATCCTGAGTGGAGAAAATATTGCAGGAAGACCAGCGTACGTCAGCACCCAGGTCAACCAGGGTTTCGATCAGCACGGCGGTCTGGATGGTCATGTGGATACAACCCATGATCTTGGCGCCGGCCAGTGGCTGGGACTCTTTGTACTTGCGACGCAGAGCCATCAGAGCTGGCATTTCGCTTTCAGCGATCTTGATTTCCTTGCGGCCCCAATCGGCCAGTGCCATGTCGGCTACTTTGTAGTCAGTAAACTGGGTCATACGAGGCTCCTGTTGCCAAGTCTGGTGTCGGGAGTCTGGTGTCTGGTGCCAGAGTGCCGACCAACGATAATTTAGTTGCCCAATCGATTGATCAGGCCATTCAGAAGAGCAAAGACATGCTCAACTTGCCCACGAACCATGGATTCGTAAGGCGCAAACCCCAGGCGTTCAGCCAGGATCAGCTGTGTATCCAGTTCAGTCAGCGAGCCTCGGGCCAGTAACAGGAATCGTCGAAAATCCCTGTCGCTTCCTCTGCCGCTGCCTTCCGCAATATTGGAGGGAATGCTGACAGCGGCCCTGCGCATCTGACTGATCAAGCCAAATTTCTCGTGTTCCGGAAATGTGGCTGTAACGATATAGATGTCTTCCACCAGCGACATGGATCTCTGCCATACCACCAGATTTTGATACTTGCGATTCATAGAACATCCTTGTTCCCGACGCCCGACGCCCGACGCCCGACGCCCGACGCCCGACGCCCGACGCCCGACGCCCGACGCCCGACGCCCGACGCCCGACGCCCGACGTCTTATAGCCCGGCGGCGGCTTTCAGTGCTTCAGCCTTGTCGGTTTTTTCCCAGGTGAATTCTGGCAGTTCACGACCGAAGTGACCGTAGGCAGCGGTTGCGCGGTAGATCGGGCGACGCAGATCCAGCATTTCGATGATGCCGCGTGGACGCAGGTCGAAGTGTTCACGCACCAGCTGGGCAATGATGGCTTCGTCGATCTTGTGGGTGCCGAAGGTGTTGATGGAGATAGAGGTTGGTTCGGCTACACCGATGGCGTAGGAAACCTGGATCTCACATTTGTCGGCCAGACCGGCGGCAACGATGTTTTTGGCAACATAACGGCCAGCGTAGGCGGCAGAACGGTCCACTTTGGATGGGTCCTTGCCGGAGAATGCACCGCCACCGTGACGAGCTGCGCCGCCGTAGGTGTCAACGATGATCTTGCGGCCAGTCAGACCACAGTCACCCACCGGGCCACCGATTACGAAGTTGCCAGTCGGGTTGATGTGGAACTTGGTGCCTTCGTGCAGCCATTCAGCTGGCAGTACCGGCTTGATGATTTCTTCCAGAACCGCTTCACGCAGGTCGGCCAGTTTGATGCCTTCGTCGTGCTGGGTAGACAGAACAACCGCGTCAACCGCGACTGGCAGGCCATTTTCGTAACGCAGGGTTACCTGCGACTTGGCATCCGGACGCAGCCAGTTCAGCACGCCGTTTTTGCGCAGCTGGGCCTGACGCTCAACCAGACGGTGAGAGTAATAAATGGCAGCCGGCATCAGAACGTCGGTTTCGCGAGTGGCGTAACCGAACATCAGGCCCTGGTCACCAGCGCCGAGGTCTTTGTTGTCGGCTTCGTCAACGCCCATGGCGATGTCAGCAGACTGTTTGCCGATGGCGTTGATCACGGCACAGGAAGCACCATCAAAACCAACGTCAGAGCTGTTGTAACCGATGTCCAGAATCACGCCGCGAATCAGGTCTTCGAGGTCGATGTAGGTGCTGGTACGCACTTCACCTGCAACGATGGCCATACCGGTTTTCACCATGGTTTCTACTGCCACGCGGGCGTGTGGGTCATCTTTCAGGATGGCATCCAGCACCGCATCGGAAATCTGGTCGGCCATTTTGTCCGGATGGCCTTCGGAGACCGATTCGGAGGTAAAAACGGAATATTCGCTCATCAGCTGAGTCCTCGTGTAAGTAACCGCAGGGGGCATTGCCGCGCCTGACGGGTTGCCGATGCCCGGGGGCGATCGCTGGTTAAAAATGTCGGCTGTTGCTACGGGCGGTGAAACAGCCGGAACTGAATCTGAAATCCATTCCGCAGGCCAAGGAACTGACTCTGGCCTTCTCGTAACCCGGCCTCGCGGGCCCAGGCGGTGAGATCCTCGGGAGCAAATCCGAGCCACAGATCACCGCAGGATTCGCGGGCCCAGGTTTGCTGGTGGCGGCACAGGTCGGTGACCAGGAAACAGCCGCCGGGTGACAGCAGGGCTGCCACTTCGGAAAAAATCGTGCGGGGTGCCGGTACGTGGTGCAGCACCATATTGGCCACCGCCAGATCAAAACGTTCAGCGCCCTGCGCCAGCAAGGCATTGGTATCTCCCAGCTGGCACTGGACGTTGTGGAGCTGGTGTTCACTGACCAGCGCCGCCGCGCGTTCCAGCATGGGGCTGGAAATATCCAGCGCGACCACGGTGCCAAAGCGTTTGGCCAGGCTCGGCAGGAAAGCCCCTTCACCGGGGCCAATCTCCAGCGCGGCCAGCGCCGGGCCATGCCAGGCAACCAGCATGGCTTCGAGGGTTTCACCGTATTGATCCCAGGAAGCAATCAGGTCTTGCTGCTTGCGGAATACATCGGCATTACGGGCGAAAAATCCGGCACAGGCTTCGGCGCGTTCATCCAGCAAGCGCTGCAAACGGCTTTGTAATGCCTGCTGACGTTCACTGTCGGCGTCGACGCTCTGATCAATGGCCACCAGGGTAGACGACAGCCAGCGTTGCCAGCCGTCGCGCTGGCTGAGCAGGGGGCGACGGTAATAGATGCTGTTGCCTTCGCGCTGGGTCACGACCAGACCGGCCTGAGCCAGGATTTTCAGGTGGTGGCTCATGCTCGACTGTTTGGTATCAAACAGGTCACACAGCTCCAGAACCGCAAATGATCCCTGGCCCAACAGACGCAAAATGCCGAGTCGCAGCGGGTCACCAATGGCCTTGCAGGCCCGGGCGAGCAGTTCGCTGTCGAGTTCGGCTGGATGAAGAGCAGGAGCAGGATGATTCATGGGCGGCATATTAGACGCCTATGCAATCTATATCAATATTTTTCGATATAGGTGTCACGCAGGACGCTGGTTGCGTTTGTCGAGGGGCTGCAGCAGGTGCAGAAAATCCCTGAATGGCATGGGTTTGCCAAGCAGGAACCCCTGAAACAACTCAACATCCAGTTCTGCCAGCAATTGCCACTGCGACTCGGTTTCGACCCCTTCAGCCACCACACTCATGCCTAGGTCATGGCTCATCTGGATGATTGCCGACAGGATGCGCCGTGCCCGTTCGTTCTGGTCGGCATCCACCACAAAACAGCGGTCGATCTTGACCGTGCTGAGGGGCAGGGTGCGCAAGTAACCGAGTGAAGAATAACCGGTGCCAAAGTCGTCGATGGCGAGGCGGAAGCCCAGTTCTCGCAGTTGCTGCATCAGTTCAGCCGGGTTGTTCTGGGGCTGCATAAAGACCGATTCGGTGATTTCCAGCTCAAGTGATGCCGGTGCGACATGGGCGCTCAGGCACTGGTCGGTGAGGCGGCGCAATAATTGGCCGTCGAGCAACTGCCAGGCCGACAGGTTGATGGCCAGATGCAGTTTGGGGTCGATGGCGGTCATGGCGGCGGTGTAACGGGTGCCGTAGTGCAATACGGCTTCGGAGAACGCGGCGTTGAGGCCATGTTGTTCGATCAGTGGAATGAACACCGCGGGTGATACCACGCCGTGGCTGCCGGATTGCCAGCGCGCCAGCATTTCACCCCCCACAATCTGGCGGTGACGGTTGAATTTGGGTTGGACAAAAAACTCTAGCTCGTCCTGTTCAATCGCCGAGCTGAGTGCGGACACCAGGCTGACCCGGCGGGCCTGACCGCCACCACTGCCACTGAAGGTACGAACCTGATTGCGGCCGGAAGCCTTGGCTTCATACATGGCAGAATCGGCGCGACGGATCAGTTCGTTGGCGTCGGCCAGATCCGCGCTGCTTTCGGCGGTGCCAATACTGGCGGTCAGTCGTAACACCACACCGGCAATCGTCGCCGGTTCCCGGATGGCTCTCAATACGGTAGCGGGTAACGGGTCCGGGATATCAACCTGGTCGTCACGGCGATACGACAACACAAACTCATCACCACCCCAGCGTCCGGCAATGGCGCCTTCTGGTAACACGCTCTGCAGACGACGGGCCAGATTCACCAGCATGGCATCGGCCGCAATATGGCCGAACTCATCATTGACCGCCTTGAAGCCGTCGATATCGAGGAACATCAGCACCTGTACCTGATCATCCGGCAGCGATACCAGGGCAGCTTGTAATTGTTCGTGGAAACGGCCGCGGTTGGGCAGATTGGTCAGGGCATCGTGCTGGGCCATGTGCTCCAGCGCCTGCTGTGCCTGTTGCTGCTCACGCATGTCGCGCAGGGTAATGATGGTGTAGGAGCGCCCGGAACGGTCCGGGCTGAAACGGCTGAGCAAGGCTTGAACGGTGACATCACCCATACCATCCCGTTTCAATACCGTGGTCTGATTCTGGTTGCTGGTGTCCTTGTCACTGTCGGGCATTTTTAATACCAGAAACTCATCAATTGAATGATGTTGAATCGAACCCGGCGTCAGGTGTAACAGATCATAAAAAGCGCGGTTGGCTTCCAGTATGCGGCCGTTTCCTGCAACAACCAGCATGGCTTCGCGTGAGCTTGCGAAGGCCTTGGCCATCATTCGAAAAGATTCTTCGGTATTTCGTTGCTGGGTAATGTCTTTTATGGTGCCAATAACACGCGATGCCTGACCTGTTTCATCTCGTTGCACCACTTTTCCACGACAGTGTATCCATCGCCATTGGGAATCGTAAGGATCACTAAGGCGGTCTGTAGAGCCTTGAAACAGGCGCATACGAATCACAATATCGAGTGATGAAATGTTGTCAGAAATCAACAAGTGCCAGTTCATACGCAGCACTTCTCGATCGTCGACATGAACGCGCCGGAACATGCTGCCCGTGGTGCCCTCATAACGTTCAACCATGCTGGCCTGTTCCGGAAACGATAGCAGTTCGTAAGTCTGTTTCTCGGCATCCCATTCCCAGATGGACTCATTACCAGCCCAGATCGCCAACTCCAGTTTGCGCCGGGTATGAGCGTTATCTTGCAGTGCTTCGTACAGCTCGGCGCTTTTCTGAGTGAGCAGGCGCTCGGCTTCCTTGCGGGCATTTCGTTCCCGCTGCAGGCGCCGTTCGAGGGTATTGGTGGTGGGCTGATGAGTCACAGCGGAATCCATTACAAATGAACCTGGATTAACGTAGCGTCTTCGCCGCATGGAGTCAGGGTGATACTGATCTTCTCCAGTCCATAAAACTCTGCTGCACCTTCAATCAGGCCGATGGCCAACGGTTCAAGGTGTCTCTTCGAGCGGTATTCAAGTTCCATGCTGTGGTCGGTTCTGGACACTACTCGGAAAGAGGGTAACTGGGCGGCACTGTAGAGCTTGCGTACCTCCCGATGTATGTCCTGATCGAGGGTTTCCAGCAGACTGAACAGGGAATGTTTGTGTGCCAGCATTTTTGAGTGCGAGCGGGTAAAGGATTCAAACAGATATTTGCCAAACGCCTGTATGAGATCGGTTACCGGTATGTTGGTTTTTTGTGATAACAGGCTAACTAATGTGACTATTTCACTGAAATCGTAGTAGCCCACTGCAGTATAGGCACCACCATGGTGGAAATTGGCCTCACTCAGGATTTCATCTGCCAGTTCTGGGGAAAAGCGAGTTTCGATCATTTCGACCAGTTCAGTGAAGATCATGCCAAGCATGGAACAACTCCGAAGAGATGGGTTTTCTTCACTATAGAAAGGGGTTTGTAACCGTGCCAATGCACTTCCTGAAAATGGCGTAGAGAGTGGCAATAGTCGACATTCACGACAGGAAAATCAGGCAAAAATGCCGATTGCAGCGATAAGTCGGTAGCTGGAAATCTTCACTAAACGGGTATTTCAGAACATGTGAATAGTCTGAAGCAAACCGTGTACGGGAGAGGCAGAGCCTCTCGCCGGAGGCTCTGTGAGGCAGCACCGGGAGGTACTGCCGGGTTTGGATCAGGCGCGCATGATTTTCATGCTGTTGGTGCCGCCCTGGGCGTTCAGGTAGTCACCTCGGGTGATCACCACCAGATCACCGGCTTGCAGCACGCCTTTGTCGATCAGGATCTGTACGGCAGTCGGGTTGATCGCATCCGGTTCCAGCTGGTCGGCGTGGAACGGGATGGTTTCAACACCACGGTACAGGGCTACGCGGTTCTGGGTCTCAGGCAGACGGGCGAAAGCGTAGATCGGCAGGGGGGAACGCAGACGCGACATCAGACGTGGCGTTGCACCGGATTCAGTCAGGGAGATAATCGCTTTGACGCCTTGCAGGTGGTTGGCGGCATACATGGCTGACATGGCGATGGTTTCTTCAATTTCGAAGAAATCCTGATACAGACGGTGACGGGAACGCTTGGACAGCGGGTGACGCTCGGCGCCCATGATCACTCGCGCCATCGCGGCAACGGCTTCAACCGGGTAATCACCAGCAGCGGTTTCGGCTGACAGCATTACTGCATCGGTGTAGTCCAGAACGGCGTTGGCCACGTCGGATACTTCGGCGCGGGTTGGCATCGGGCTGGCAATCATGGACTCCATCATCTGGGTCGCGGTGATCACCGGCTTGTTGAGCTGACGGGAGCGGGCAATGATTTTCTTCTGCACGCCAACCAGCTCGGCATCACCGATTTCAACCGCGAGGTCACCACGAGCCACCATGACGGCGTCGGATGCGCGGATAATGCCATCCAGAATCTCGTCGTCGGCCACACACTCGGCACGTTCGATCTTGGACACCAGGTGTGCATATCCGCCTGCGGCGTTCAGCAGGCTGCGGGCTTCTTCCATATCTGCAGCGTCACGCGGGAACGAAACGGCCAGGTAATCCACGCCGATTTCGGAAGCCAGTTTGATGTCTTCCTTGTCCTTGTCGGTCAGCGCCTTGGCCGACAGACCACCACCCAGACGGTTGATGCCCTTGTTGTTGGAGAGCCAGCCACCGATACGCACTTTGGTATCCAGCTTGTGTGGGTGAGTGGCGGTTACTTCCAGTTCCACACGGCCGTCGTCGAGCAGCAGGATGTCACCAACACGGGCGTCTTCAATCAGCGCCTTGTAGTCGATACCGACCTGGTCCTGGTCACCGGCTTCGTTGCCCAGAGTGGCATCCAGTGCAAACGCCTGGCCTACCTGCAGCAACACTTTCTTGTCGGCAAAACGGGCGATACGGATTTTCGGGCCTTGCAGGTCACCGAGGATGGCAACAAAGCGGCCAGTCTTGGCCGCGGCACGGCGAATCATGGCAGCACGTTCGCGATGATCGTTGGCTTCACCGTGAGAAAAGTTGAGGCGGAATACGTCGGCACCGGCCAGGATCAGTTGTTCGATCTTGTCATCAGTGTTGGTGGCTGGGCCAAGTGTGGCCACAATTTTGGTGCGTCTGAACATGGGGGATTGGTCTCCTGGTGGGCTCGCTGGTACGCGTCCAGGTTCTGGACGGTCGGGTCCTTTGTCTGACACCTGTTAAACGCGTTCCATCTGTATACCAAAGTATTATGAAATATTTCCGGTTATAAAGCCCATAACTCTTGAATCAGATGCCATGACTGTCTGCAATCCCTCTCATCCGGTTTCGCAACATTCCGGATATGAGCCTTTCTCTCCGGAATGTTCGATGGCATTTTGATGGCTCTGCTCGTCAATTGATCAGGCTGGGCATGTACAGTGAGCGGCAGTTGTGTTGCTGGCGGCCGCTTTTGTAACCGTGGGTGTAACATTGCGGAAGGCATTTCACCAATCGGAAGTTTTTCTGTTACACATCTGCCAAACCCATACTGATTGGCCGGAAATACCCCTGTCATACGCAGGATTCAGCATGCTAGGGACACTCTGAATAACTCTGCACAGCTCTGCGCGAGTGCTGCAGCGCATGTGAGCAAGGCGACGAACGCAGCGAAATGACGAGTCCTTTTCAAGTTCGTCAACACCGCTCAAATGCGATGCAGCCCGCGCCCTTCGGGGCTTTCGGGATGGTGATGACTCTGTGTCGCCGGTTTTTGACGTAGCCCGCTATGCCATCAAACCGGCTTCGTGATTCATCACCATCCCGATAAGCCAGAGCGGGCACTGAGTTATTCAGAGGGTCCCTAGCGTAATACAGAAGTCTAATACTGCCCTCAAGGAGACAGATATGCGCAGACCCATCCGTATTGCCGTAACCGGAGCCGCCGGTAGCATCGCCAGCCACCTGGTATTCAAGGTGGCCGCCGGGGAAATGTTCGGCAAGGATCAACCGGTTATCCTGCAACTGATTGAAATTCCACAGGCCATGGACGCCCTGTTGGGTCTGGCGATGGAGCTGGAAGACTGTGCGTTCCCGTTACTGCACACCATTACCCTGCACGACAACGTCGAAGAGGGTTTTAACAACGTTCACTATGCACTGCTGATTGGCGCCACGCCGCGTCGTCCGGGTATGGAACGCAAGGATCTGCTGCAACAGAACGCAGCGATTTTTGCTCGTCAGGGCAAGGCGCTGAATGACTATGCCAACCGCGACGTGAAAGCCCTGATTGTCGGCAACCCGGCCAATACCAACGCGCTGGTGGCAGCCCGTAACGCGCCGGACCTGAGCCCGTCACAGTTCACGACCCTGACCCGTCTCGACCAGAACCGTGCGATTGGCATTCTGGCCAACCACACCGGTGTTAACCCGAAAGACATCGACGGTGTGGTGATCTGGGGTAACCACAGCACCACCCAGTTCCCGGATCTGCATCAGGCCACGCTGTATGGCAACCCGGCGATGCCTGCGATTCCGATGGCCTGGTACACCGAAACCTATATTCCGGCGATCCAGAAACGCGGTGGTGCGATTCTCGAAAAACGTGGTGTTTCCAGCGCGCCGTCAGCGGCTCAGGCCATTGTTGACCATATGCGCGACTGGGCGCTGGGCACCGGCCCGGGCCAGATCGTCAGCATGGGCATTGCGTCCGACGGTAGCTACGGCATCGCCAAGGGGATTTATTACTCCTTCCCGGTGCGCTGCAACTATGGTCGTTACCAGATTGTGCAGGGCTTTGATCTCAACGAATTCCAGCGTGAGCGTCTGAAATTCACCGAAGCCGAACTGCTGGAAGAAAAAGCCGGTATCGAGCACCTGCTGCCCAAAGACACCGAAGCGCGTCACAGCAAACTCAGCATCTGCCTGAAGTCGGGTGTGACCCTGTATGCCGATGAAACCGGCCCGCAGGAAAGCTTCAAATACCTGCGCATGAACCGCGTAATGTAAGCCAGGTGATGTAAACCGGTTTTGTTGCGAAGCCGACAAAACCGCACGAGGCCTGAGAAGAACCGTCGTTTTCCTGCCAAAAACGGCGGTTTTTTTATGCCGATCAGGTGGCTTTGGCTGTGCACGGCAATTGCAAAACCTTCTGATCTCACAGTGCCGGGAGGCCCATCATGCGTTTTGAACCCTACGAATCCGAATACGCAGCCGTGCCCACCATGACCAGCCGTGAGCGGCTGGATTATTTCCTGCTGCGAGCATTTGAAACCGAAGAAGTCTGGGGGCTGAAGGCTGGCCATCAGTGGTGGAGTCATGAGTTGCACGGCGACCGCTGCATTCCCTTGTGGGCTTATCGGCGTTACGCACTGGATGCTGCCCTTGATGAGTGGCATGACGGCCGTCCTGACAGCATTTCGATGGAATATTTCCTGTATCAGGTCTTGCCGAGCCTGCCTGCTGGCGTTGTGCTGGAAATCATGCCATCCCGCGGGCACGAGGGCTGTCTTATTACCCCCCAACGTCTGTTATCAATATTTGAGGGAATGCTGGAAGCGGGGGAATACCGTATCGAGGGATAACGGACGATTTCTGATGTATATCGGTTTTGTTATATGAATACCGAGCTTGATGCAAGTCATATTGCCCGATATCACCATTCATTATTGTTGCCAGGTTATTGGAATTTCGCGTTGTTGGCGAAATCGTAACTCTGTGTTGCTGGCCTGAAATGTCATATGAAAAAAATCGGACGGGAAGGGGTGTATCATGCGGCCATTGTTGCCTTAAGCAGCCTCAGGTAAGCATGAATGGTCAGGATTCTGACATGACGTCTGAATTGAACGTTATGACAGGATAAGCCATTCAGACCAGATAATAGGGACACTCTGAATAACTCTGCACAGCTCTGCGCGAGCGCTGCAGCGCGTGTGAGCAAGGCGACGAACGCAGCGAAATGACGAGTCCTTTTCAAGTTCGTCAACACCGCTCAAATGCGCTGCAGCCCGCGCCCTTCGGGGCTTTCGGGATGGTGATGACTCGGTGTCGCCGGTTTTTGACGTAGCCCGCTATGCCATCAAACCGGCTTCGTGATTCATCACCATCCCGATAAGCCAGAGCGGGCACCGAGTTATTCAGAGGGTCCCTAGGCGGATTGCAGTGTTTTGGAGCGGTTGCGTCTGGTGCTTTGTATCGTTTTTTTTGGGAAACGATGGGTTTCTGTTCGCCGGTTGTTTGGTCTGGTTTGAGTTGATTAGTATGCCGACAGTTCGAAAATAACGACAAATGAGCTGCCCTCACATATCGCCCCGTTTCCGGTTGCGCGACATGGCAGCCGGATCGAGGAATCTGTCATGGCTAGAATCATCGGCGGTATTGGCGCCTCCCACTCTCCGACCATTGCATTCGGCAAGGATGCAAACAAGGCATCGGACCCGAACTGGGCTCCTATTTTTGAAGGTTTTGCTGCCGTTCGCGATTGGCTGATCGAGAAAAAAGCCGACGTGGTATTCATGATTTATAACGACCACGTTACTTCCTTCTTTTTTGATCATTACTCAGCGTTTGCGCTGGGCGTAGACAGTTCCTACAAGCCGGCTGATGAAGGCGGCGGTGCGCGTCCGTACCCGCCAATCCCTGGTCACCTGGGTCTGTCGCAGCACATTGGTCGCGCCCTGATGGCCGACTCGTTTGATATGTCTTTCTTCCAGAACAAGGGTCTGGACCACGGCTGTTTCTCGCCGCTGTCCATGATTGCGATGGATGAAAACGGCTGGAAAGGCTCGATCGTGCCATTGCAGGTAGGTGTTCTGCAGTTCCCGATTCCGAATGCCCGCCGTTGTTATGATCTGGGGCGTTCCCTGCGCAAGGCGATCCAGAGTTATCCGGAAGATCTGAACGTGGCCGTTGTGGCAACCGGTGGTCTGTCTCACCAGGTTCATGGTGAGCGTTGTGGTTTCAACAACACCGAGTGGGACAACCGCTTCCTTGATCTGCTGGAAAACAATCCGGAAGCCCTGACCGAAATGCGTCTGGCTGAATACGCCACCGAAGGTGGTATGGAAGGCGCTGAAGTCATTATGTGGCTGATCATGCGTGGTGCCCTGTCTGCCGACGTGAAATGTGTTCACCGTCAGACTTACCTGCCATCCATGACCAACATTGCCACGCTGGTGCTGGAAGATCTGGGTGACCAGCCGTCAGCCGAAGACGTTGCGGCCTGGAACGCCCAAAGTGGTCATGAACTGGCCGGCGCAGAAAAGCTGGAAGGCACCTATCCTTTTGATTTTTCCGTCAGTCAGCGTGCCTGGCGGATCAATGACTTCCTGCACCGTCTGATCGAACCGGCTCACCGTGAGCGTTTCGTGAATGATCAGGAAGCCTTGTTTGAAGAGTTTGGCCTGGCAGAAGAAGAGCGCGCGATGATTCGCGAGCGTCGCTGGATCGATCTGATCCGTTACGGCGTGATTTTCTTTCTGCTGGAGAAAATGGGTGCGGTGATTGGCGTAGGCAACATCGATATCTACGCCAGCATGCGTGGTCAGTCTGTCGAGGAATTCCAGAAGACCCGTAATGTGAGCATGAAGTACTCCGTCGCAGCCCAGAAGTAAGAAACAGCACGTCCCCCCGTTTTGGCACCCGGCCTGGCGGGGGTAATTCATGTTGTAAGCAGCGTCCTGATGGTGCCCGTTTCCGAGGGGAAAATGGCCCGAAGGCAAATTCAGAACAATAACAAGGGTGATCGATATGCGAATCAAACATATGCTGGCCGCACTCTGGCTTGGTGTTGCCGGAATGACGTCTCTGAACGCTCAGGCGGCAGAGCCGGAATTTACTTTCAAGATGCACCACTTCCTGCCTCCGATGTCGGCGGTACACCATGACTTCCTGGAGCCTTGGGCCCAGAAGGTAATGAAGGATTCTAACGGTCGTATCAAAATCGACATTTTCCCAGCCATGCAGCTGGGTGGTAACCCACCACAACTGTTTGACCAGGCGCGTACCGGTGTTGCCGACATCACCTGGACCGTCGGTGGTTATACCCCTGGCCGCTTCCCGAAAGCCGGTGTATTCGAACTGCCATTCATGCCGGTATCCGCTGATGCCACCAGTATGGCGATTCAGGAATACGCCCAGGAAGAAATGAAGGATGAACTGAGCGAAGTTCACCTGCTGGCAATTCACACTCACTCCCCAGGTTCCCTGCACGCTCGCAAAGCCGAGATCAAGTCTGCTGACGACCTGAAAGATCTGAAAACTCGTGCTCCTAACAAAGCCATGGCTGAAGCCCTGACTCTGCTGGGTGGTACTCCGGTGTTTATGCCTGCTCCACAAATGCCAAGCGCTCTGTCCAAGGGTGTTCTGGACGTGGCCGTTCTGCCATTTGAGGTGGGCAAGTCCATGAAAGTGCACCAGCTGGCGCCATTCAACACCGAAATCAAGGGTGATCGTGGCTTCTACACCCAGTTCTTCCTGTTCAGCATGAACAAGAAAGCCTACGACAGCCTGCCTGCTGATCTGAAGAAAGTAATCGACGACAACTCCGGTGTTGAGCTGGCTCGTCACATTGGTGAAGTGTTCGAAGCGGCCGAAGCCGATGGCCGTGATGTTGCGGTGAAAGAAGGCAACAGCTTCTACACCCTGACACCGGAAGAAACTGCCAAGTGGAAGGCGACTGTACAGCCGGTAACCGATTCCTGGATTGCCGATATGAAAGCTGAAGGTGTTGATGGTCAGGCCCTGTACGACAAGGCCAATGCCCTGATCGCCAAGTACGCCAAGGTAGTTAGCGAAAAATGAGTAACGCAGCCCTGAATCAGCCGTCCTGGCTGATGCAGGCGCGTCGTGGTTCAGCATGGTTGTCCCGTCAGATGGCTCTGACGGGCGGCCTGATCATGCTGGCACTGGCCACCATGTCGGTGGTCAGTATTACCGGACGTGCCTTGTTCCATATGGCAATCCCTGGTGACTATGAACTGGTTGAAGCAGGTCTGGGGATTTCCGTGTTCCTGTTTCTGCCGGAATGTCACCGTCAGAAAGGTCATGTGATTGTTGACGTATTTACCAACCACCTGGCACCACGGGTACGGGGCGGGCTGGATATGCTGGGTGACATTCTGTTCCTGGTGGCTTCTGTCGTAATGGCCTGGCGTCTGTTTGACGGCGGTGTTGATGCCCACAACTACATGGAACAAAGCATGATTCTCGAACTGCCACTGTGGATTGTGTACGCCGTAGGTGTGTTTTCGAGTGTGGTGGTGGCGATCAGTGCCATCGAAAATATTCTGTCGTTTGTAACCGGAGCCAATGATGAGTAATACCGAACTGGCACTGGTGATGATTGTCGCTCTGCTGGTCCTGATGAGTTTGCGTGTGCCGATTGCGCTGTCGATGATGGCGTGTGGTGCTGTTGGTTATGGCATTCTGGCGGGCCCTGCTTCGGTTCTGAACTACATGGGTTCAGTACCGGTATCCAAGTTTTCGTCGGATGACCTGGCGGTAGTTCCGCTGTTTATCCTGATGGGTGAGCTGGCCACTCGTGCCGGTATTACCCGTGAACTGTTCCGTACCTGTAACACCTGGATTGGTGAGTTGCGTGGTGGCCTGGCAATGGCAGCGGTAGCAGGTTGTGCGGCATTTGGTGCGATTTGTGGTTCGTCTCTGGCCACCGCTTCCACCATGGGCAAGGTTGCCCTGCCGGAAATGAAGTCACACAAATACGACGGTGGTCTGGCAGCAGGTGCTCTGGCTGCGGGTGGTACTCTGGGTATTCTGATCCCGCCATCCATGGTTCTGATTATTCTGGCCGTTCTGACCGAGCAGAACATCGCCAAGATGTTCCTGGCCGCGTTTGTACCGGGAATCATGGCAGCACTGGGTTATATGCTGGCCATTGCTATTTATGTTCGTCTGTTCCCGAAAGCAGGCCCTGCTGGCGACAAGACCAGCTGGAAAGAAAAATTCAAATCCACCAGGGATGTCTGGCACATCACCACCATTTTCCTGATTGTTCTGGGTGGTATTTACGGCGGTATTTTTACTCCGAACGAAGCGGCAGCTGTGGGTGTGTTCCTGACCGCAGTGCTGGCGTTTACTCACGGCAAACTGAAGATCAGTGAGTTCAAGGATGCCCTGATCAAGACAGCCATGACCTCGGCGATGATTTTCTTCATCGTACTGGGTGCTGACCTGTTCAGTGTGTTTATTGCCATGACCCAGCTGCCGAACACGGGCGCACAGATGGTACTGGATGCTGGTCTGTCTCCGTATGTTGTGCTGATCGTGATGCTGATCAGTTACCTGATTCTGGGCTGTTTTATGGACAGTCTGGCGATGATCCTGCTGACCATCCCGATTTATTTCCCGGTGATTGTGTCCATGGATTTCGGTATGTCTCCGGACGACCTGGGTATCTGGTTTGGTGTGATTGCGCTGGTGGTGGTTGAGGTTGGTCTGATCACTCCGCCGGTGGGTATGAACGTGTTTATCATCCAGTCCTTCGACAAGGACCTGAGCCTGACTCAGTGCTTCAAGGGTGTTGTACCGTTCCTGCTGTCTGACTTCCTGCGTGTGGCCCTGATGATTTTGTTCCCGGCTATCTCGCTGACGCTGGTCCATATGATCGGCTGATAATTCAATTCGACTTCTCCTTTACAGGGGGCATCTTTTCAGGGTGAGGGATGCCCCCTTTTTTTATGCTGGATATTTGTATTTGCGAATATCTATATCGCTGCATATTTAAAAGGTATCGGTCTATATCCTGGCGGGTATCAAGGCTTATATTCTCCTCCATTTTCGCGTGCTGGAATCCAAGTTCCCGTTTGCGGAAACATCAGTGCTGACGCCCCTTGCAGGCGGTTTTGAGTGTCATAAAAAACCGCTGTCCTGATCCGCGCTATCACCTCGTTTATATCCACGGTATATCGACAGTCCGCCCGCTCAGCAGGTTTTTACCGCGCGGGTGTTTTATGCCGAGGAGTACGGACATATGACAATAAAAAAAGAAGCAGCCAATCCTGTTCGCCGGCAACTGATCCAGTCTGCTGCCGCCCTGGCCCTGGGCGGTTTGTGGATGCCTAGCGTGCGAGCCGCCAGCCGCAGCACTTTCCGGATCGGTTTTGTCAGCCCCCAGAGTGGCCCGTTGGCCATGTTTTCCGAGCCCGACCAGTTCGTGATGGAGCAGGTCAAACGCAGTATCGGTACCGGTATTCGCATCGACGGTAACCTGTATCCGGTCGAGATTTTCTACAAGGACAGTGAGTCCAATCCACAGCGCGCCGCCGAAGCTGCTCGTGAGCTGATTGTGAACGATCAGGTTGATCTGGTGCTGGCCTCGGCAACCCCGGCCACCACCAATCCGGTGGCGGATGAGTGTGAACATCTGGGTGTGCCCTGCCTGACCAACGATACTCCATGGCAAGGTCACTTCTTTGGACGTGGTGGTGATCCGGCCAAAGGCTTCCGTTGGACCTATCACTTCTGCTGGGGCATCGAAGACGTGGTGCAGTCCTGGAGTAATCTCTGGCAGCAGATCGATTCCAACCGTCGTATCGGCGTGTTGTGGCCGGATGACGCCGATGGCAACGTCTGGGCCGATGGCAAACTGGGTTTTCCGCCGGTGCTGCAAAAGGCCGGTTTCCAGATCGTGGACCCAGGCCGTTTCCGCTCTGATGCCGATTTTGCCGGTATGGTTGATCTGTTCAAACGTCAGGAAGTGGACATTATTACCGGGGTTGTGCCGCCACCGGATTTCCAGCGTTTCTGGAAACTGGCGCGTGAGCAAAAGCTTGATCCGCGTATTGTGACGGTGGGCAAGGCCTCAGAATTTCCGGCGGCGCTGTTGCCGTTCCGGGCCGGGGCCAATGGCCTCAGTGTTGAAGTCTGGTGGTCACCGGCACATCCGTTTATCTCCGGCCTCACTGGCCAGCGTTCGGCGGATCTGGCGCGGGAATATATGGACACCACTGGCCGTAACTGGACCATGCCGCTGGGCTTTAAACATGCCCTGTTTGAAGTGGCCATCGATGCCCTGCGGCGTTCGCAAGGGCCGGGCCAGCTCGACAGCATTCGTGACGCGATTGCCAAAACCCGCTACCAGTCAGTGGTTGGGGCGGTGGACTTCTCGACCGGGCCAGTGCCTAACGTCAGCAAGACTCCGCTGGTGTGTGGCCAGTGGGAATATCGCTATCGCAACCTCGAACTGCTGATTGTTGAAAACAGCCTTGAACCGACCATTCCGCTGCAGGCGCGCCTGCGCCCGATGCGGGTATTGCCACGTTCTAACGCCTGAACGGTTGCCAGCATCCATTGCGGCCATATCCCGCCAATGGCGGTGGTATGGCCCATTGCTGTGTTACCATAAAACCTCTGTAACGGGCGGCGGGCAGTAACGGAGGCGCGTGTGTGGAATCTGGATGACGTACCGATTTACGTCGCAATTGTTGAATGCGGTGGTATCTCGGCAGCAGCAGAACGGCTGGAAATGTCGAAGTCGGCGGTCAGCAAGGCGCTGGGTCGTCTCGAGGAATCCCTCGGTGTGCGCCTGTCGGAGCGCAACTCCCGCAACTTCCGGATCACCGAAGCCGGTGAGCTGTTTTACCGTCATTGTCTGCAAGTGGTACAAGAGGCTGATCGTGCCGCTACCGCCATGTCCGACTTCACCTCAACGCCGATGGGGCGTCTGGTTGTCTCGCTGCCGATGGCGTTTGCCCGTGAAATTGTGGCGCCGCATCTGCCGCGTTTTATGGCCGAGTTTCCCCGTATTGATCTCGAAGTGGTGATCTCCAGCCATACTCCCGACATTATCCGCGACAACATCGACGTGGCGGTGGTGGTGGGGACTCCGGCCGATTCCGAGCTGGTGATCCGCAAGTTGTACCGCAGCCGTCTGGTGCTGGTGGCGTCACCGGCCTATCTGGAAAAACACCAGCCCGGAAACAACCTCGAAGAACTGGCCAGCCACATTCGTATGTGTGAAAAGCGTTATTCCGGCAAGATTCCGGCGCTGCTGGATGGCGAATCGACGTTCTTGCAAATCCCCAACACCGCCATGCGTATCAACGAACCAACCGTGGTGCGGGATTCCATCATTCGTGGTTGTGGCATTGGTATGGTGCCCGACCAGTATTGCCGACGGGCGTTAGCCAGCGGTGAATTGGTGCGGGTGTTGCCACAGCTGGAGATGAATCCGGATATCGCCACGGTATCAGCGATTTATCCCAACAAACATCTGGCGTCGACCAAGACCCGGGTGTTCCTGCAATTTATCACCGATATCTGCAAAGAAATCTGACGCCCGTTCTACAGGCTGTCGGCGCTGCTCGCCGCGGGTGTCTGGGCGTTCTGGGCACCACTGACACTGATACATTCGAGAAACCGCAGCAGGTGTGCCGAGTTGTCGTTCTGGCGCACCGACATAATCAGCGGTGAGGTCAGGCCTTCGTCCCGAATATCCAGATAGGCAATACCCGGGCGCTGCATCTGGCTGATGGAGTGCGGCACAATCGTCACGCCCATACCGGCGGCGACCAGACCCAGGGCGGTTTGCAGGCTGTTGGTTTCGTGTACTTCGCGGATTTCCAGGCCCCGGATCTTGAACTGGCGCAGAATCTGGTCGGCAAAACTCGGACGTGGTGACGATGGATACACCACCAGTTTTTCGGTCGCCAGTTGTTTGAGGCTGACATCGCTCTGGGCGATCAGATGGCTGCCGGACGACATCGCCGCAATTAACGGTTCTTCGGCCAGCACAATGTTGCGAATGGCTTCATCAGAAATGGCCACCCGGCCAAACCCCACATCGATACGGCCGCTTTTCAGGGCTTCCACCTGCTGTGCCGAGGTCAGCTCGGACAACGAAATATCAATGCTCGGATTGTCATTGGTGAAGGTATGAATGGCCTTGGGAATATGGCTGTAAAACACCGATGCCACAAAACCGATGCCCATCCAGCGTTTCTTTTCTGAACCAATACGGTGGGTGACCCGTTTCACTTCCTGAACCCGCGCGAGGATCTGCACCGACTGGTCGTAAAAGAACTGGCCAGCATTGGTGAGGGTTAGCGGCCGGGTGCTGCGATCAATCAGTTCCACCCCCAGCTCTTCTTCCAGATTCTGGATCTGGCGCGATAACGGCGGCTGGGCAATGTGCAGTTCTTCAGCGGCCTTGCTGAAGTTCAGGGCACGCGCTACCGCCTCGAAGTAACGCAACTGACGAAGTTCCATTTGTATACCTCAAAGGTATGAAAGCAGACAAATTCCATATTAGACGGGCGTCACTCTCCTGGTCAAACATGAGGGGGAACGGGGGGCTTATATCCCCCTGAATTCCAAAAATAAGAACAAATGGTGATTCCGAAATGATGGACAATTCGCGTCGCAAGTTTCTCAAGAATACCTTGTTGGCATCATCCGCAGTGATGGCCGCCAGCGCCTCCCCGTGGGTACGCGCTGGACGGGACAATACCTTTAAGATTGGATTCGTTAGCCCACAAACCGGCCCACTGGCCGCTTTTGCCGAACCGGATATGTTCATCATGGAACAGGTTCGCAAGCTGACCGCCAACGGCATTATGTCCGGTGGCCAGAAGTACGCGGTCGAGATTATCTACAAAGACAGCCAGTCCAACCCGAACCAGGCTGGCAAGGTAACGTCCGAGCTGATCCTGCGTGATGGCGTGGATCTGGTGATTGCTTCCGCTACTCCGGCTACCACCAACCCGGTGGCTGACCAGTGTGAAGCCAATGGTGTGCCTTGTATTACCAACGATACCCCATGGCAGGCGCATTTCTTTGGCCGCAAGGGTGATCCGAAAGTGGGCTTCGACTGGACCTACCACTTCTTCTGGGGTCTGGAAGATGTGATCGGCTCCTACACGAACCTGTGGCAAAAGCTGCCAACCAACAAGAGCATTGGCACCCTGTGGCCAAACGACGAAGACGGCAACGCCTGGGGCAATACCGAGCTGGGTTTCCCGTCAGCGCTCAACAAATCCGGTTTCAGCTTTATTGACCGTGGTCGTTTCCAGACCCCGGTGAACGACTTCTCCTCGTTTATCTCCGAATTCCGCAAGCAGGAAGTCGAGATTGTGACCGGTGTAATCACTCCGCCTGACTTCGCCAACTTCTGGAACCAGGCTGGCCAGCAAGGCTTCCAGCCGAAGATTGTGACCGTCGCCAAAGCCACTGAATTCCCGCAAGCGGTTGCTGCGTTTGGCCCTCGTGCCGAAGGCCTGACTGTTGAGATGTGGTGGAGCCCGGCGCACCCGTTCAATTCCAGCATCAGCCAGCAGTCTGCGGCTGAGCTGGCGGCTGCCTACAGCGCTGCGACTTCCCGTGCCTGGAGCATGCCGCTGGGTCTGAAACATTCCCTGTTCGAAGTGGCGCTGGACGTTCTGCAGCGTGCCGGCAGCAAGGACCCGGAAGCCATTCGGGATGCCATCAAGGCCACCAACCTGAATACCGTGGTGGGTCCGGTGAATTTCGCCAACGGCCCGGTTCCGAACATTGGCAAGACACCGCTGGTGACCGGCCAGTGGCAGCGCAAGGGCGACAAACTCGACCTGGTGATTGTCGAGAACAGCCAGGCGCCGATGATTCCGCTGCAGGCGGAGCTGTTGCCGATCAAGTATTCCTGAGCCCTGCGGGGCTCCTGAAGACACAGAGCATTGTTGTACCCCCGACTATAAAAACAAAAAGAAGGATAAATCCTATGAAGACCAAAACCGGGTTGGCCCTTGCTGTTCTTGGTGTACTGGGTCTGACCCAGCACAGCCAGGCCACTGAAGGCGGAAACTCCAGTTACCCAGTGGGTGTGGAAAACTTCACCTGCTGCGCCGTACCACCACCGGGCCAATACGGCATTCTGTATGCCCAGCACTACACCACCGACAAGGTGGTGGATAACGACGGCAAAACCGTTACTCCGGATACTTTTGAAGTGACGGCCAACGCCATCGTGCCGCGTTTTATCTGGGTGCTGGACCAGCCTGTGGGGGATGCCTCGGTGGCGCTTCACGCCATCATGCCGCTGGTCGACCTCGACGTTACTGTGGTGCCGGGTGTGGTTGAGCAGTCCAAACAGGGCCTTGGTGATATGACCTTTGGTGTGGCGTTTGGCTGGCACCACAGCCAGAGCCTGCACACGCTGGCAGCGCTGGATGTGATCGCGCCGACCGGTGCTTACGACAAGGGTGATACCGCCAATATCGGCCGTAACCACTGGGCGATCCAGCCGGTGTATGGCGTCAGCCTGATCAACCCGAACGGCCTTAACGCCGACCTCAAAAGCATGTGGACCTACAACCTCGAAAACAGCGCCACCTCCTACAAGGATGGTCAGGAACTGATTTTCGACTACGCGCTGGGCTGGGGTATGGGTAATGGTCTGGTACTGGGGGTAGGCGGTTACGTTTACAACCAGATCACCGACGACACCCAGGATGGCGACAAGGTGGAAAACAACCGCGGCAAGGCGCTGGCGATTGGTCCATCCGTTCGTTACGACAGCGGCAAGGGCTGGTTTGCCACTCTGAAATACCAGAGTGAATCCAGTGTCCGTAACCGTGCCGAAGGCCAGGCGCTCTGGCTGAAAGCCGTTTATCCGTTCTGATAGACGAAGGAGAGATCATGCTGCTCAAGGTTGAAAACGCCTGCAAACGCTACGGCGCCTTGCAGGTAACCCAGGATATGTCATTCACCGTTAACGATGGTGAAACCCTCGGCATTCTCGGCCCTAACGGGGCTGGCAAAACCACGCTGTTTAACCTGATTTCCGGTGACGTTGCGCTGGACTCCGGTTGTGTCTACTTCGATGGTGCCAACATCACCGCCCTGCGTCCGCATCAACGCTGCCGCACCGGAATTGGCCGCAGTTATCAGGTACCACACCCGTTCGGCAACATGTCGGTGTTCGAAAATCTGGTCACCGCCGCCTGTTTTGGTGGTCAGGTTTCGGAAAAGGAAGCCTGGGAAATCGCCGAGGAAGTTCTGGAAACCACCGACCTCAAACCGTTCGCCAACAAGGCGGCGGGCAGCATGACTCTCCTCAACCGCAAACGTCTGGAGCTGGCGCGTGCGCTGGCAACCCGGCCACGGCTGTTGCTGCTGGATGAAATCGCCGGTGGCCTGACCGAACACGAAGCTCGCGAGCTGGTGGACGAACTGAAACGCATCAAGGCCCGTGGCACCACCATGTTGTGGATCGAACACGTGGTTCACGCGCTGATGTCGATTGCCGACCGTCTGCTGGTGATCGACTTCGGTAAAAAACTGGCCGAAGGCACCCCGGACGACGTGATGAACAACCCGGAAGTCCGTCGTGTGTATATGGGGGTGGATGCATGAGTACAGCACTGGTTGAAGTCAGCAACCTCAACGCCTTTTACGGCGATGCCCAGGTGTTGTTTGACGTGAATTTCCGCCTGGGTGAAGGCGAAACCATTGGCATTCTGGGGGCCAACGGTGCCGGTAAAAGCACCTTTATGAAGTCCCTGACCGGACTGGTGAAGGTAGATACCAACAGTATCCGTCTGCGTGGCGAAGCCATTGGTGGCAACGCCGCCGGTGAAATTGTGCGCAAAGGCATCGCCATGGTGCCGGAAGGTCGTCGTCTGTTCCCGAGTATGTCGGTGGAAGAAAACCTGCTGATGGGCGGTTTTGCCAAACGCAAAGGCAAATGGAACCTGCAGGAAATCTACAAGCTGTTCCCGATCCTCAAGGAAAAACGCAACCAGCCTTCCACCTCGTTGTCCGGTGGCCAGCAACAGCAGGTGGCGATTGGTCGGGCGCTGATGAGTAACCCCGACATCCTGCTGTGTGACGAGATTTCCCTCGGTCTGGCACCGGTGGTGATCAAGGACATCTACGACTCCCTGCCATCCATTACCGCCGACGGTATGACCGTGGTGGTGGTGGAGCAGGACGTAAACCTGGCGCAGCGCTGTTCCCAGCGTCTGTATTGTTTCCAGGAAGGACGGGTGGCACTGGAAGGCAAAAGCAGCGAGCTTTCCCGTGACCAGATCAGTGAGGCCTACTTCGGGATCTGATTATGATTGAAACAGTTATCCACGGTATTTTGCTGGGCGGCCTCTACAGCCTGTTTGCGCTGGGCCTGTCCCTGATGTTTGGCGTGATGCGCCTGACCAACATTGCCCACGGCGACCAGATTGTGATTTCCGGATTTATGGGAATTGCGATTGCCGCCGCGGTGAATATCAACCCGTTCCTGCTGATCCTGTTGCTGGTGCCGTGTGCACTGGTGAGTGGTTACGCGTTCCAGTACTTCGTGCTGAACCGCACCATTGGCAAGGACCCGCTGCCGTCGCTGGTGATTACCTTCGGCCTGTCGATTATTGCCCAGAACCTGCTGCAGGAAATTTTCTCGGCCAACCCGCGGGCGCTGGATACCGGCGGCCTCAACACCATGGGTCTGAATCTCGGTGGTGACACGGTGGTCGGGGTTCTGCCACTGATCATTCTGGTCTGTGCCATTGCCTGTACCTTTGGCCTGCAATGGATGTTTGCCCATACCGCACTGGGGCGTTCGTTCCGGGCAGTTTCCGACGAAAAAGACATCGCCGAGCTGATGGGTCTCAACAGCGCGCGGGTCTATTCCATGGCCACCGCGATCGCCTTCTCACTGGTAGCACTTGCCGGTCTGTTCCAGAGCATGCGCACCACGGTATCCCCTACCGACGGCCCGAACCTGCTGCTGTTTGCCTTTGAGTCGGTAATTATCGGTGGCATGGGCTCGTTCTGGGGCACCTTCCTCGGCGCTATGACCCTCGGAGTCGCGCAACAGGTAGGTTTCCACTTCGATCCGGGCTGGGGCATCTGGTTTGGACACCTGGTGTTTATCCTGATCCTGGCATTCCGCCCAAGCGGACTGTTCCCGAAAACCAAAGGCTGAAACCACCCACAGGACTGAATTATGACGCGCAATATTGTGGCCGCTGTGGTGGCCGTTGGATTGGTAATTCTGGCAGCCAGCCTGCCATTCTGGGGCGAAGCCTACTGGATGCACGAGTTCGTGATGGTCTCCTGCTTCTTTGTGTTCGCCATGATGTGGAACCTGATGGCCGGTTACGGCGGTATGGTCTCCGTGGGTCAGCAGGCCTGGTTTGGTCTGGGCGGTTATTTCATGCTGGCACTGGCCAACCTCGGTGGGGTTAACCCGTTTGTGGCGATTGTGCTGGGGGCGGTGTTGTCGACCCTGATTGCCTTGCCGATGTCGAAACTGGCGTTTCGCCTGCAAGGGGGATATTTCGCCATTGGCACCTGGGTGATGGCCGAAGTGGTGCGCCTCACCGTGGCCAACATCAGCATAGTGGGGGGGGGTTCCGGCACCAGTCTGACCGCCTTCCGGGGTGTCAGCCGCGCCCTGCGTGAAAACGTTACCTACTGGGTAGCGCTGGTGGCGGTGGTGGCCACCATTGTGCTGGTGTACCTGTTCCTGCGTTCCAAACAGGGCCTGGCCCTGCAGGCGATTCGTGACAGCGAAGTCGCGGCGGAAAGCCAGGGCATCAACGTTGCCCGGATGAAACTGGCGGTGTATCTGGTGTCGGCCTTTGGCTGTGCGATTGCCGGTGGTCTGTATTTCGTCAGCAACCTGCGTATCAGCCCGGATGCCGCCTTCAGCGTTAACTGGACGGCCTTTGGTATTTTCATCGTCATGATTGGCGGTATCGGTCGCATCGAAGGCCCGGTGATTGGCACTCTGGTGTTCTGGCTGGTGAGCCATTACTTCTCGGATTACGGCACCTGGTATCTGATTGGCCTCGGTGCTCTGGCCATCATGATGACCCTGTACGCCCGTCAGGGAATCACCGGTCTGCTGGATCGTTTCCTGGGTGTCGACCTGTTCCCGACCCGCCGCGTGTTTGTTGCTCGCAAGGTTGAAGCCAAACCGGCGCCGGCCGCCCGTGTGTACAACGAAACCGCAGGCGTGGCCTGAGCCGCACGCGAGGAGACGCAGATGAATAATTTCCAGGACCTGTATTACTTCGTCATTGTGGTGGAAAAGGAAAGCATCAAGGCAGCCTCGCGTTTCCTGAATATTCCGATATCCACCCTCAGCCGCCGTATCCAGACCTTTGAAGAAGAGCTGGGTTACAAGCTGATTCACCGTACGGCCAAGCGTTTTGGTCTGACCGAAGCGGGGCAACGTCTGTATCAGAGTGTGGGGCCGGTGGTACATGAATTGGGTATGCGGATGGACGACGTTAACAGTGAGTTATCGTCGTTATCCGGCGATATCAAAATCACTGCGCCACCGGGTATTGGCCACCATTATCTGAAACCGCTGGTATTTGAATTCATGCGTCAGAATCCACGTCTGACGGTGGAGCTGTTTCTGACCAATGAGAATGTGGATCTGGTGCGTAACAGTATTGATATCGCCTTCCGGATTGGTGATGTCACCCTCAACGACTGGGTATCACGGCCACTGTTCAGCTCCGGTCTGGTGCTGGTGGCAAAACCGGGGCTGGTGCGTGCCGAGCAGATCCTGCGGCACCCGTCGCAGCTGACCAATTACCCGCTGATTTGCACTCGCCGGATGCCGGTATGGCGTTTCCATAAGGGTGATGAACAGGCGGTGGTGGTGCCCAAACCGGCATTCCGTACCGATGAGGTACAGTTTGCGGTGGATACGGTGCGCCAGGGCTTTGGGATTGCCTGTTTGCCGGAGTATCTGGTTACGGATCTGCTGGCATCGGGTGAGCTGCAGCCACTGTTGCCGGAGTGGGATGCGGGTGGCCGTCAGGTCAACATGATTTACCCGCACCGCAATAACCTGCCGGCCAAAACCCGGGCATTTATTGATTTCATAATCGGGCGCCTGCGCCAGGAAAAACTGGCGGCATGATCCCGGATTCGGGAAAAGGGCATCCTGATATCGGTGGTTGAACGGCCGTGGGAATGGCGTAACGTATCGTTATTCCCGATACGGTCCACAGCACCGGAATATTCGAAAAATATACATAAATAATGCGATGAATATCCGCAGGGCGGCTTGTTGCCTGCGTTCAGGATATCGCACGAATTTCACTCACCATGGACTTGAATATATGAATCAGCAACAGATCCAGCAGTGCGGTGACGAGCTTTACGAAGCCATGGTCAGCCGTACCACCATCAAGCCTCTGACCGAGCGTTTTGACGATATCAGCCTTGATGATGCCTACCACATTTCCCTGCGGATGCTGGAACGTCGTCTGGCCGCTGGTGAACGCATTATCGGCAAGAAAATCGGTGTGACCTCCAAGGCCGTACAAAACATGCTGAACGTACACCAGCCGGATTTTGGTTACCTGACCGACAAGATGGCCTACAGCCAGGGTCAGGAAATGCCGATCAGCGAACACCTGATCCAGCCAAAAGCCGAAGGTGAAATCGCCTTTGTGCTGAAAAAAGACCTGCTGGGCCCAGGCCTCACCAACGCCGATGTGCTGGCTGCCACCGACTTCGTGATTCCGTGTTTTGAGGTGGTCGATTCCCGTATCGAGAACTGGAAGATCAAGATCCAGGACACCATCGCCGACAACGCCTCCTGCGGCCTGTTTGTGCTGGGCGACACCGCGGTTGATCCACGCAAGATCGATCTCACCACCTGCGGCATGGTGGTGGAAAAGAACGGCCAGATCATCAGCACCGGTGCCGGTGCTGCGGCCCTGGGTTCACCGGTGAACTGTGTGACCTGGCTGGCCAACACCCTCGGCAAGTTCGGTATTCCCCTGAAAGCCGGTGAAGTGATCCTGTCCGGTTCGCTGGTGCCGCTGGAACCGGTCAAAGCCGGTGACTTTATGACCGTGTCCATTGGTGGCATCGGTTCCGCTTCCGTCCGTTTTGTTTAATCCACTCAGCAGCGAGAGACGAATCTTATGAGCAAAAAACTCAAAGCGGTCATTATCGGCCCAGGCAACATCGGCACCGATTTGCTGATGAAAATGCAACGCTCCGAGTGGGTTGAGCCGGTATGGATGGTGGGTATCGACCCGGAATCCGAAGGCCTCAAACGTGCTGCCACCATGGGCATCAAAACCTGCTCCACCGGTGTTGACGGTATTCTCGAACACGTGATCAAGGACGACATCCGCGTGGCGTTTGACGCGACCTCGGCCTACGTACACGCCGAGAACTCCCGCAAGCTCAACGAGCTGGGGGTGATCATGATCGACCTGACCCCAGCGGCGATTGGCCCGTTCTGTGTGCCACCGGTGAACCTGGCAGCCCACGCCCAAAACCTCGAAATGAACGTCAACATGGTGACCTGTGGTGGCCAGGCGACCATCCCGATGGTGGCGGCGGTATCCCGCGTGCAGGAAGTGAACTACGGCGAAATCATCGCCACCGTATCATCCCGCTCGGTAGGCCCTGGCACCCGTCAGAACATTGATGAATTCACCCGTACCACCGCCGGTGCGGTCGAGAAAGTTGGCGGCGCCAAAAAAGGCAAGGCCATCATCATCATCAACCCGGCTGAGCCACCACTGATGATGCGCGACACCGTGCACTGCCTGACCGCCGAAGAACCGAACCGTGACGCCATCACCGAATCCGTGCATGCCATGGTCGCCGAAGTGCAGAAATACGTACCGGGTTACAAGCTGGTTAACGGCCCGGTGTTTGATGGCAACCGCGTATCCATGTTTATGGAAGTGGAAGGTCTGGGCGACTTCCTGCCGAAATACGCCGGTAACCTCGACATCATGACCGCTGCCGGTCTGCGTACCGCCGAAATGTTCGCCGAAGAAGTGGCGAACGGAACCATTGATCTGCCAGCCCGCGGCGAATAACAGGGGAGTATTGATATGAACTTGCAAGGTAAAAGCGTAAAGCTTCATGACATGTCCCTGCGCGACGGCATGCACGCCAAGCGTCACCAGATCTCCGTCGATGAAATGGTGAAAGTGGCCTGCGCCATGGACGAAGCCGGTATGCCGCTGATCGAAGTCACCCACGGCGACGGCCTCGGCGGTGCCTCGGTGAACTACGGTTTTCCGGCCCACACCGACGAGGAATACCTGGGCGCGGTGATCCCAAAGATGAAGCAGGCGAAAGTATCTGCGCTGCTGCTGCCTGGCATCGGTACCGTTGACCACCTGAAAATGGCCAAGGAACTGGGCGTTTCCACCATTCGTGTGGCCACTCACTGCACCGAAGCGGATGTGTCCCAGCAGCACATCACCATGGCCCGCAAGATGGACATGGACACCGTCGGTTTCCTGATGATGGCGCACATGGCCTCACCGGAAAAAATCGTTGAACAGGCCAAACTCATGGTCGGTTACGGCGCCAACTGCATCTACTGCACCGACTCGGCCGGTTACATGCTGCCAGACGAAGTGACCACCAAAATCAGCGCCCTGCGTGAAGCCCTGCCTGCCGAAATCGAGCTGGGTTTCCACGGCCACCACAACATGGCGATGGGGGTCGCCAACTCACTGGCCGCCATCGAAGCCGGTTGTGCCCGTATCGACGGCTCGGTCGCAGGCCTCGGTGCCGGTGCCGGTAACACCCCGCTGGAAGTGCTGTGTGCGGTACTGAACCGTATGGGCTGCGAAACCGGTATCGACCTGTACAAGATCATGGACGTCGCCGAAGACCTCATCACCCCGATGATGGACCGTGTGATCCGTATTGACCGTGACGCCCTGACCCTGGGTTACGCCGGTGTGTACTCATCCTTCCTGCTGTTCGCCCAGCGCGCCGAGAAAAAATACGGCGTGAGCGCCCGCGACATCCTGGTGGAGCTGGGTCGTCGTGGCACCGTGGGTGGTCAGGAAGACATGATCGAAGATCTGGCACTGACCATGGCCAAAGCCCGCGGCTGACAGGGCAAACGCCCTCCTGAGGCGCATGGCTGCGTTCTTCTGGTTCCCACGCTCCGGCGTGGGAGGCGGGCCGATTAAACATATTGCGTCTGACGTCGGTGCTTCGACGTCAGACCCGGAAAGATTCGAGGAACACCGAATGAGTGCAAATAACCTGAATGCCGAACAGATCGCCGCCGCTGCCGCGCATCTGGAACGTGCCGAGCTGGAACGTTACGAAGTCACCAAGCTGACCGACGATTATCCGGAAATGACCTACAAGGATGCCTTCGACATCCAGTGGGAAATCCGTCGTCGCAAGGAAGAGCGTGGTCACAAGGTGGTCGGTCTGAAAATGGGCCTGACCAGCTGGGCCAAGATGAAACAGATGGGGGTTGAACACCCGTGTTACGGCTTTCTGGTGGATTACTTCACCGTGCCGGACGGTGGTGAAGTGAAGTTCGACGAACTGATCCACCCGAAAATTGAAGCCGAAGTGGCGTTTGTGACCAAAAAAGCCCTTAAAGGCCCTGGTATCACCATCGCTGACGTACTGGCCGCCACCGACTTCCTGCTGCCTGCGGTGGAAGTGATCGACTCCCGCTACAAGGATTTCAAGTTCGACCTCAAAAGCGTGATTGCCGATAACTCATCGTCTACCCGTTTCCTCACCGGCGGCCAGATGGCCCGTGTTGAAGACGTCGACCTGAAAAACTTCGGCGTGGTGATGGAAATCAACGGTGAAGTCGTCGCCACCGGCGCTGGTGCGGCGGTACTGGGCCACCCGGCTGCCTCTGTTGCCATGCTGGCCAACATGTTTGGTGAGCGCGGTGAAGAAATCCCGGCCGGCACCTTCATCATGACCGGTGGTATCACCGCCGCGGTATCGGTGAACAAGGGTGACAACTTCAGCGTCCGTTATCAGGGCCTCGGCACCGTGACCGGCCGCTTTGTGTAATCGTTAACCGGCGTGGGTGCGGCCCGGGAGTGGGCTGGCTGGCGTCGGTTCGATGTTCGGACGGGTGTTCAACCGGTTCGGATGGGTTGGCTGGGTACGTGCTGTCTGGCCAATCTGCGTCTGCTGCATCATCCCCTCGTTGGTCATCCAACAACGAGACTTTTTCCCCGCTTCGGCGGGGTTTTTTATGGGTGGCGTTTGGGGCCTGGCCGGGCCGCGATCGGATCTGGCCGGGCCGCGTGCGGATCTGGCGCTTTGCGGCTGCTCTGCTTGTTAATTTGCCAGGCTGCATGCCCTCTTGGGGGACCTTGTCCCCCGGCCGGGCGGGCCTCCCCCTGCTTAGCCCGACTGGGCTCGTGTCTCCGGTATTCCCCGACAACGGCGTTTCGACCCCGGCCAGATGGCACATCCTTGTGCCAGCTGGCCTTGCGGGGCATCCATGCCCCGGCTGGGTCTGCCGTTGCGGTGAATCCCGGCTCGCCCAGATGGGCATTCGGTAGCCACCTTCGGTGGGTGAAGACGGTGTTTCCGTGTAGGAGTCGGCCGTTGGCCGCGATGACGTTGCGGTGATTCTCGGTGTTCATGGATGCTGTGCGTCCGACGTCCGACGTCCGACGTCCGACGTCCGACGTCCGACTTCTGGCGGCTGCTCGGCTTGTTAATTGGCCAGGCTGTTTGCCCTCTTGGGGGACCTTGTCCCCCGGCCGGGCGGGCCTCCCCCTGCTTAGCCCGACTGGGCTCGTGTCTCCGGTTTTCACCGACAACGGCGTTTCGACCCCGGCCCGATGGCACATCCCTGTGCCAACGGGCCTAGCGGGGCATCCATGCCCCGGCTGGGTCGGCCGTTGCGGTGAATCCCGGCTCGCCCAGATGGGCATTCGGTAGCCACCTTCGGTGGGTGAAGACGGTGTTTCCGTGTAGGAGTCGGCCGTTGGCCGCGATGACGTTGCGGTGATTCTCGGTGTTCATGGATGCTGTGCGTCCGACGTCCGACGTCCGACGTCCGACTTCTGGCGGCTGCTCGGCTTGTTAATTGGCCACGCTGCTTGCCCTGCCTGGGGGACCTTGTCCCCCGGCCGGGCGGCCGTCCCCCTGCTTTTGCCCGACTGGGCTCGTTTATCCGGTTTTCACCGACAACGGCGTTTCGACCCCGGCCCGATGGCACATCCCTGTGCCAACGGGCCTTGCGGGGCATCCATGCCCCCGCCGGGTCGGCCGTTGCGGTGAATCCCGGCTCGCCCAGATGGGCATTCGGTAGCCACCTTCGGTGGGTGAAGACGGTGTTTCCGTGTAGGAGTCGGCCGTTGGCCGCGATGACGTTGCGGTGATTCTCGGTGTTTATGGATGCTGTGCGTCCGACGTCCGACTTCTGGCGGCTACTCGGCTTGTTAATTTGCCTGGCTGCTTGCCCTGCCTGGGGGACCTTGTCCCCCGGCCGGGCGGGCCTCCCCCTGCTTAGCCCGACTGGGCTCGTGTCTCCGGTATTCCCCGACAACGGCGTTTCGACCCCGGCCCGATGGCACATCCCTGTGCCAACGGGCCTTGCGGGGCATCCATGCCCCGGCTGGGTCGGCCGTTGCGGTGAATCCCGGCTCGCCCAGATGGGCATTTCGTAGCCACCTTCGGTGGGCAAAAATTGCACTGTCGTGTAGGAGCCGGCCGTTGGCCGCGATGGCGTGGCGGTGATTCTCGGTGTTTATGGATGCTGTGCGCCCGACGCCCGACGCCCGACGCCCGACGCCCGACGCCCGACGCCCGACGCCCGACGCCCGACTTCTGGCGGCTGCTCTGCTTGTTAATTGGCCAGGCTGCTTGCCCTGCCTGGGGGACCTTGTCCCCCGGCCGGGCGGCCGTCCCCCTGCTTTTGCCCGACTGGGCTCGTTTTTCCGGTATTCCCCGACAACGGCGTTTCGACCCCGGCCCGATGGCACGTCCCTGTGCCAACGGGCCTTGCGGGGCATCCATGCCCCGGCCGGGTCGGCCGTTGCGGTGAATCCCGGCTCGCCCAGATGGGCAATTAACGGTGGCCAGCTGCGCTGGGTGAAGCCTGTGCTTCAAGTAGGTCGGAAGAGCCGAAGGCGTTATCCGACGTCCGACCTCAGACCTCAGACCTCAGACCTCAGACCTCAGGCCTCGCTGCCATCGAGATTGCGGTTCATCCGTGCCAGCAGGCTGAGCAAGGTCTGGCATTCTTCTGTGGATAATCCCTCTATCGCTTGTCCAACCAGTTGTTGGCTCATGGTTTTGAAGTCATCACTGATGGCCTGGCCGCTGGCGCTGAGGTAGAGGCGGGTGGCGCGTTTGTCGTTTTCATCCGGACGGGTTTCGACCAGTTCCTGCTGGCGCAGGTTGTTGATGATGCGGGCGATCTGCGCCTTGTCACGGCCGGAGTGCTGGACCAGGTCGCGCTGGGTAGTGCCCGGTTTGCGGCCGATAAAGTTCAGGGCCCGGAACTCCATTCCCGATACGGCAACCTCTTTGTCGCGGGCGGCCTGATGCAGGCGCGAGCGCATCTGGTGATTGAGGCCGGCTATGGCATCAAAAATTTCCTGGGAAATGTGCTTGTTCATATGGTTGACTTTATCAACTTGTTTGGTCATAGTGAATGTAGATGACATTATCAACCAAATTCAAGGAAAACGTCATGCTGAATCGTTCCAATCGTGTTCGCAAAATTGAACGTGTCCGTTATGAACTGATGCGTCGTACTCTGACTGTTCTGGCTAACGAGTGTCCAACTCCGGGCTTTGTGCGCCTGACCCTCGGCGGTGCTGATCTGGCCAGTTTCCAGTCCCGTGGTTTTGATGACCACATCAAGGTGTTTGTGCCGGTCGCCGGTGAAGACGAACCGCTGAAGCGTGATTACACCCCGCGTTCGTTTGATACCAGCCGCTGTGAGCTGGTGCTGGAGTTCGCCCTGCATGAAGGTGGTCTGGTCGGTGAATACGCCAAGTCTCTGAAAGTAGGGGATTCGTTCAGCATTGGTGGCCCGAAAGGCTCGATGGTGATCAGCAATGACTACGACTGGTTCTGGCTGGTGGGTGATTCCTCCTCGTTGCCTGCCATTCACCGCAAGGTGGAAGAGCTGGAACCGGGTCAGCGTGCTGTGATTCTGGTGCAGCTGGATGACGCCGCTGATGAACGTATGCCAGCAAGTCGTGGTGATGTTGACGTGCACTGGGTGCGTAGCCGTGAACAGCTGCTGCAACTGGCACGTGAGCTGCCATTACCAGCCGGTGAAGGTTTTGTCTGGGCCGGTGGTGAAGGGGTGGCGATGACGGAACTGCGCCGTATCGTTGCCGACGAAAAAGGCGTCGACCCGGTGGATACCCGTATCTCCGCTTACTGGAAGCAGGGTCATCGTGGTTACAGCGACAAGGGCTGATCGCACGTTGGGGCATTGCCTCGCGGGAGCGGGATGATCAAAACCATGCCAGTCTGTACCACCCGGGTGGAATCTCGGGTTCCCGTTAACGGGCCCTGACAATCCCTCGGATTGTCAGCCCGTCTCGCTAGAATGTTGGCTTCCGGTATAACAACAAGAAGCCGACTTATGAACACTCAAAATCCATCTGCCCAGGGGCAGACCGAACGTCGTTGTCATCAGATTCATGTGCTGGGGCGTAATGCTGCTTTTGAAGCGGAAGAACACAGCCATGTGCTTACCGGGATGCACAAGTCCGGGCAGACTCACGTGCTGGTGGGCTGCAAGGGTGGTGGTTGTGGCAAGTGCCGGATCAAGGTGATGGACGGCACCTACTTCAGCAAGAAGATGAGCCGGGCCCATATTTCGCCCCGTGAAGAAGAGCAGGGTGTGGTGCTGGCGTGTCGTATTTTTGCCCGCAGTGATCTGGGGATTGTGCCGCTCTGAGAGCGGCACCGGCTTCAGCGTACCAGGCGCGGTACGCGCGGATTCGGGTTGGCTTCCGGCTGGCTGATGGCAGCCGTGCGGCAGCTGTCGATAAACATCTGCAACGCCACGCTCATGGAGCGGTCCTGGCGTACGGTAATGCCCAGTGAGCTGCGCACTTCCTGCTGGGGTAATGGCAGTTCCACCAGTTCGCGATTATCCAGTTCATGCTGCACCACGCTGCGTGGCACTGCCCATACCGCATCTCCCTGACGCAGGAATTCACGGGCAAACAGGTCCGACTGGGTTTCAATGCGGTCGTTGCCAATACTGGCACCGGCGGTCAACAGGTAACGTTCAATCAGGCTGTGCAAACGGGTATGACGCGGCGGGCAGAGCAGGGTAAAGCTGCCGACACGGGCTGGCTCAAAGTCACCACGTAACAGCGGATGCCCCGGACGCACCACCATCGATAACGGCTCGGAACACAGCTGTTCGAAGGTCATGCCATGTAACTGTTCCGGTTCGCCGGGGCTGCCAATCACCAGATCAACCTCGCCCTGGCGCAATTTGTCGAGCAACTCGTTGTTGTCACTGGTGACAATGTTGAGGGTGACATCCAGATCGGCATCCCGAAAACGGCGCACGATAGCGGGCAACAGATGGGCCGCCGCCGCTGGTATAACCCCAATCGACAGCCGTGAGCGGGATTTCAGCTGGGCTTCGGCAACCGAGCGCGCTCCATCACGCAGGGCGGTCATACTTGCCGATGCGTATTTGATAAACACTTCACCACAAGGGGTCAGTTCAACGCTGCTTTTGCCGCGTTCGAGCAAACGGGCACCCAGCATATCCTCCAGTTCCTTGAGTTTTTTGGATACCGCCGGTTGTGTGGTTTCCAGTATTTCTGCGGCTTTGCCAACGCTGCGCTGGCGATAGACTTCGAGGAAACACTGTACGTGACGATATTTGATGCGAGTGTCCATCATGATAACGGCTTTCCGGATCTGGCGATGTTGGGGTTAGGGTCGGTGCCGGTTATAGCCTTGCAAGGACTGCTGTATGAGTGGCCACAAAGTGGGGATATAACCGTCTCCAACCACTGTCTTGTTGCAAATCCTGTTGCGCTATGAAAACGGTGATTGCTCGGATCTTAACCGATCATGCGTTTTTATATGGAAACGATTCGTTTCCGTTTGCCGGTTGTTGTGTTGGATACATGGCATCTATGATCCGGATGACAATAAAAAGCCTGCGATATCTGATTGTAAAGGCGGTTTCAAGTTCCGGGGAAAAATCCGGATATATTCTGATTCTTGGTTAATAGCGTTTTTGTGTCTGTCACAAATCCATTGGATTACGTTGCTATATTGGCGGCGGGGTTTGTTACGGCTTTATATCGTACGCTGTTGATATTGACGGGCATTGCCCTCGGCATTTCGGTATTACGCGGGACTGGGTGATATGTCAGCGACAGGCTGGTCAGATTGCGCGGGCGTTGTATCGGGGTATTACCGGAAGATTCTGGCAGCCACGCAGATGGTTCGGCCTTCCGGTTTTTGGCACATAACATATGAAGGACAACCTGATGAAAAAAATAAAACTGGCTCTGGCTGTAGCTGCGGCTTCCTGTGCATTCAACGCAATGGCTCTGGACGTAGCCGATATCAATGGCACCAAAATCGCCATCGGTGGTTACTTCAAGGCTGACGGCGTTCTGAACAAGCCAGATACCAACGCTGGTAACGGTGCTGAAAACTCTTTCGAAGGCAGCGCCCGTCAGTCCCGTATCAACCTGAAAATCAGCAAGGCTACTGATGGCCACAGCGTAACCGGTTTTGTAGAAGGCGACTTCTACGGTAACAGCTACTCTGGCAACAGCTCCAGCAACCAGAGTTCTGCCGGTTCCAGCTACTTCCGTATGCGTCATGCCTTTATGACCATCGACCAGGTGACCGTTGGTCAGACCTGGGGTGGCCAGTTCTTCGGCACCGCTCCTATCGACACCGAAGTGCTGAACTTCTGGGGCCCAAGCCTGGGTACTATCGCTGGTAACGGCGGTACTGTGCGTCCTGAAATGCTGGTTCATTACGTAAACGGTGGCATGCGCCTGACCGCTCAGGACCCGGTTAACCCGGATGCCGCGTTCCCTGACCTGTTCGCCAGCTACACCGCCAAAGCCGGTACTGTTACCTACGCCGTAACCGGTATGGCTCGCGACGTTATGCAGAACTCCACCACCGATGCCAAGGCTTCTACCATTGGTATGGGTGCCCAGGCCGGTGCCAAGATCGAATTCGGTAAAGACAGCCTGCAAGTGAGCGCCTACACCGGTAAAGGTCTGGGTGCCTTCTCCGGTTTTGGTGTTGCGACCGCTGCTGACATGAGCACCAACGCGACTGCTGCCAGCTCTGGCAACCTGCAGACCATTGATGCCAGCAACGGCGAACTGGTTGGCCAGACCGGCTTCCACGTGGGTTACAAGCACCAGTTCAGCGATGTACTGCGCGGTAACGCCCGTTACGGCCAGGTTAACGTTGATAACGATGCTGACACCCAGTTCACCTCTGCCAACCTGAACCTGATCTACACCTACATGCCAGCGGTTGAGCTGGGTGTGGAATGGCGTACCCAGAGCATGAACACCATGCACACGCCAGCAGGCGGTGCTTTCCCGAACATCCGTCCAAAAGGCAAGCAGCTGGAAGTGATGGCGATGTACAAGTTCTGATGTCGATTGCTCATACCCTGGTGGTATGAGCAATCCATCGGTCACAGGCAGGGCTGTTGTATATGCCCCGCCTGGGCCATCCGGGTTGCCAGGCCCGGATGGCCCCCTTTCTATTCTTTCCTGCTTGTTCCCTTTCGTTTTTTCCCTTCTGTATTTCCCTTGCGTTGTTGGCTATGCAGCCTGCCATGGCGGTTTTGCCAAGGTCAGGTAGCGCTTCTTCTTTTGTGCCCGTGGCGTAGGTATGCGGCTGGTTTTTCTGGCTGGTGTCAAAACCATTACGGCTCCCGCTATCGCTGTTGTTCCTGATTACTGATCTGACCACTGATATGACCGCAGTGGGTCTGGTCGCTGTCTGATGGGGTCTCTGAGTCACACTATATCCTGAAGGTATTTTGTCTGACCGAAATCATATTAGACAGGCAGTCGTCCAGGCCTGACCATGAGGCCATCCAACCCAACAAAAATAAGAGGAAACTGCCATGGCGATGACAGGTGTACTGCGACCAGGCCACTGCCAGCTGCGAGTGCTGGACCTGGAAGAGTCCGTCAAGTTCTACAGCAACGTGATGGGTCTGAAAGAGACCGGTCGTGATGCTTCCGGCCGTGTGTATTTCAAGACATCCCACGAGCGTGACCACCACAGCGTGATTTTGCGTGAGGCCGATACCGCTGGTATGGACTTCTACGGTTTCAAGGTGCTGAACAAGGCAACCCTCGACAAGCTCGAGCGTGACCTGCTGGAGTACGGTGTTGCCACCGAACGCCTGCCAGCTGGCGACCTGCTGGAAACCGGTGAGCGTGTGCGTTTTGTGGCGCCAACCAAACACGTCTTTGAGCTGTATTACGAAAAAACCGAAGTGGGCGATGGTCTGGGTTATGTGAACCCGGGCGTGCTGGTGCCAGATCAGAAAGGTATCGCGCCGATCCGTCTCGACCACTGGCAGATCCACGGCAAGGACATCGACGGCAGCCGCGAGCTGTTCACCAAGGTACTGGGTTTCAGTCTGGTGGAACGCATCAAGGGTGAAGACGGTGAAACCGACATGGCGATCTGGCTGACCTGTTCCGCCAAGGCCCACGACATTGCCTTTGTGCGCGACGAGCGTGACAACACCGTGCACCACCTGTCGTTCCTGCTGGAAAGCTGGGAACACGTGCTGCGTGCTGCCGACACCATGTCGGCCAACAACGTGTTTATCGACATCGGCCCGCTGCGTCATGGCATTACCCGCGGCACCACCATTTACGCCTTTGACCCGTCTGGCAACCGCTTTGAAACCTTCTGCGGTGGTTATGACTTCTATCCGGATATGCAGCCGTATACCTGGACCTGGGACGAAGTGGGCACCGCGATTTTCTATCACACCCGTGCCCTCAACGAACGCTTCCTGACCGTGGTGACCTGATCCCGGCCGGACTACATCGGGGCAGCTTGCGGGCTGCCCATGGCAACCGTTTTGGCATGGAGAAGAAGATGCCTATTGCAACCATCCAGATGATTGAAGGCCGTTCTGAAGAGCAGAAACGCCGCATTATTGAACGCGTCAGCCAGACGCTGGCAGAAGCGTCAGAATCCCCGCTGGAAGCGATTCGGATCATTATCCAGGAAGTGCCTGCCACTAACTGGGGCAAGGCTGGCAAGATGGCCAAGGATCTTGGACGCTGAGTCCATGAGCCGGTCAGCGGAGCGCTGATCGGCGTTATTTTGTCTGGCCGGGCCGCGATCGGATCTGGCGGCTACTCGGCTTGTTAATTGGCCAGGCTGCTTGCCCCTCTTGGGGGACCTTGTCCCCCGGCCGGGCGGGCCTCCCCCTGCTTTTGCCCGACTGGGCTCGTTTCTCCGGTTTTCACCGACAACGGCGGTTCGACCCCGCTCAGATGGCACATCCCTGTGCCAACTGAGCTAGCGGGGCATCCATGCCCCGGCTGGGTCGGCCGTTGCGGTGAATCCCGGCTCGCCCAGATGGGCATTGGGCGGCCAGCTGCGCTGGGTTAAAGCGGTGTGTTGGTGGATGCTGCTGGTCCGACGTCCGACTTCAGACGCTTTGCGGCTACTCGGCTTGTTAATTGGCCTGGCTGCTGCCCTCTTGGGGGACCTTGTCCCCCGGCCGGGCGGGCCTCCCCCTGCTTTTGCCCGACTGGGCTCGTTTTTCCGGTATTCCCCGACAATGGCTTTTCGACCCCGGCCCGATGGCACGTCCTTGTGCCAACGGGCCTTGCGGGGCATCCATGCCCCGGCTGGGTCGGCCGTTGCGGTGAATCCCGGCTCGCCCAGATGGGCATTCGGTAGCCAGCTGCGCTGGGTGAAAGGGGTGTTAATAGGTGCTCGGTTACCTCGTTCCCACGCTCCTGCGTGGGAATGTTGTGGCTGTTTTGCTCGGTCTTGATTGATTCTATTCGCCCGACGCCCGATCCGAACGCGGCCCGACCCGACGCCCGACAGACCGTGCGTTACGTCCGGCTCTGAAAGGTTTCTACAATAATGTCGCGCATGGCGCTGGCGGCTACTGACAGCTCTCGTTTATGGCGGGTGATAATCCCGACCCGGCGGCCGATTACCGGTGCTTGTACCGATACACAACGGGCGCCGACGGCTTCCATTTGTTCGCGGCTGAGCGACGGTACGACGCTGACGCCAAGGCCTGAGGCGACCATTTTGCCGACGGTTATCAGTTGGTGGGCTTCAAATACCACTCGTGCGCTCATGCCCTGTTGTGCCAGTTCGTCTTCGATCATTGACCGCAACCGTGACGGTCTTTGTAACATCACAAAGTCAGACTCCAGCAGCTGTGGCCAGTCGATACTCTCGTGAGTAGCGGGCAGCGGGTGGTCGGGGGGCAAAATCGCGACAAAGTTGTCATTGAACAAGGGCAGGAAATCCAGCTCTGAATGAGTGCCAGGATCAAAGCTGACCCCCAGTTCTGTGCGGCCTTGCAGCACCATGTTGACCAGCAACTCGGCCACCACGTCCTGAACCTCGATCCGAATGCGCGGATATCGCTGCTTGTAGCGCATCAGCGCAAGGGGTAACAATGTGCTGGCAAACGACGGCATGGCCGCCAGTTCGACGGTTCCCAGTTGCAGGGCAAAACGCTGCTGCATTTCCCGCTCGGCGTCGTTCCAGTCACTGACCAGGCGCGTCGCAATCGGGACGAAGGCCTGACCCTCGGACGACAGATGAATACTGCGGGTGGTGCGCACAAACAGACGCCCACCGAGCTGATCTTCCAGATTACGAATCGCCAGACTGAGTGCTGGCTGCGACAGATGCACCAGATGGCAGGCCTCGGCAAAACTCAGAGTGCGGGCAACCGCCAGAAAGGCTTGCAGCTGTTTCAGAGTCATTTATTTGCTCGGCAAATTAATAGCGTTGAATTTCAAATTTCCCAAATTAAACACGCAGGGTGAGAATGCGCAACAGATTGAGGAACACCCAATGGTGATCCGCACAGCACCCTGACAATCCGGGTGGTCAGCACAACCCGCAGGATGTCACCAGGTTGTTGCCGGATGCCCTTTTACTGCGACACACAGGAGTTGATTCATGGCCGGTTTTGACAAGGTAGTATCAAGCTATGACGAGGCGTTAGCCGGGTTGACGGACAACATGACCGTTATCGCCGGTGGCTTCGGTCTTTGTGGTATCCCCGAGAACCTCATTGCCCAGATCCGCAAGATGGGCGTGAAGGGCCTGACCGTGGTTTCCAACAACTGTGGTGTCGACGGCTTTGGTCTGGGCATCCTGCTGGAAGATCGCCAGGTCAAGAAAATGATCTCCTCCTACGTGGGTGAAAACGCTCTGTTCGAACAGCAGCTGCTGAACGGCGAGCTGGAAGTGGAACTGACCCCACAAGGCACGCTGGCTGAAAAAATGCGCGCTGGCGGTGCTGGTATCCCGGCGTTTTACACGGCCACCGGTTACGGCACCCCGGTTGCCGAAGGCAAGGAAGTACGCGAGTTCAAAGGTCGCAAGTACATTCTCGAAGAGTCGATTGTGGGTGACTTCGCCATCGTTAAAGGCTGGAAAGCCGACCGTTATGGCAACGTGATCTACCGCCACACCGCCCAGAACTTCAACCCACTGGCCGCGACCGCAGGCAAGATCACGGTGGTTGAAGTGGAAGAGATTGTGGAACCGGGTGAACTTGATCCGACCCGTATTCACACGCCGGGTATCTACGTGGATCGTCTGATCCTCGGTACCTTCGAAAAACGCATTGAAAAACGCACCGTGCGCAGCTGAACTTCACCGACATTTCAGGGAGATAACCCATGGCTCTTTCTCGTGAACAAATCGCCATGCGCGTTGCGCGTGAACTCAAAGATGGCTACTACGTAAACCTCGGTATCGGCATCCCGACCCTGGTGGCCAACTACGTACCGGAAGGTATGGAAGTGATGCTGCAGTCCGAAAACGGCCTGCTCGGTATGGGCCCATTCCCGACCGAAGATGAAATCGACGCCGATATGATCAACGCGGGCAAACAGACCGTTACCACCTTGCCGGGCGCTTCGATTTTTAACTCCGCTGATTCTTTTGCCATGATCCGTGGCGGCCACGTTGACCTCACCGTGCTGGGCGCGTTTGAAGTGGACGTGGAAGGCAACATCGCCTCCTGGATGATTCCGGGCAAACTGATCAAGGGTATGGGCGGCGCGATGGACCTGGTGGCCGGTGCCGAAAACATCATCGTTACCATGACCCACGCTTCCAAGGATGGTGAGTCGAAATTACTCACCAAATGCAGCCTGCCGTTAACCGGCGCAGGTTGTATCAAGAAGGTTCTCACCGACCTCGCCTGGATCGAGATTGAAGACGGCGCGTTTATCCTGCGTGAACGTGCACCGGGTGTATCGGTGGAAGAAATTGTCGCCAAAACGGCCGGCAAACTGATCGTACCGGAGCATGTGCCGGAAATGACTTTCTGATCTCGGGCTCGGATCGGAAACAAACCCCGCCAGTGAACACTGTGCGGGGTTTTTTATTGGGCTGTTTTTGGATGTCTGAGGTTTGGATAGATGCTGCTCGGCTGGCGGCTGGCGGCTGGCGGCTGGCGGCTGGCGGCTGGCGGCTGGCGCTTTGCGGCAACTCGGCTTGTTAATTGGCCAGGCCACTTGCCCTCTTGGGGGACCTTGTCCCCCGGCCGGGCGGGCCTCCCCCTGCTTTTGCCCGACTGGGCTCGTGCCTCCGGTTTTCCCCGACAACGGCGTTCCGACCCCGGCCAGATGGCACATCCCTGTGCCAGCTGGCCTTGCGGGGCATCCATGCCCCGGCTGGGTCGGCCGTTGCGGTGAATCCCGGCTCGCCCAGATGGGCATTGGGCAGCCAGCTGCGCTGGGGTAAAGCGGTGTGTTGATGGATGCTGTTCATCCGACATCCGACATCCGACATCCGACGTCCGACTTCTGGCGGCTACGCGGCTTGTTAATTGGCGCGGCTGTTTGCCCTCCTGGGGGACCTTGTCCCCCGGCCGGGCGGGCCTCCCCCTGCTTTTGCCCGACTGGGCTCGTGCCTCCGGTTTTCCCCGACAACGGCGTTTCGACCCCGGCCAGATGGTACGTCCCTGTACCAACTGGCCTTGCGGGGCATCCATGCCCCGGCTGGGTCGGCCGTTGCGGTGAATCCCGGCTCGCCCAGATGGGCATTCAGTAGCCAGCTGCGCTGGGTGAAAACGGTGTTGATGATTGTTGTAGTGTGGGCATTTATGCCCACAACAACCGCACCCGACGCCCGACGCCCGACGCCCGACGCCCGACGCCCGACTAATTTCACCCCGCCAGCAGGTTAAAACTGTCGAGGCGGTAGCTGCGTGGTGATACTCCATACTGTTTCTTGAAGCTGCGGCTGAAATGCGCGGCGTCGCTGAATCCCCATTTGTACCCAATGGTGGTGACGGCTTCGTTGATCAGCTGCGGGTCGCGCAGGTCTTCGGCGCAACGCTGCAGGCGGGTGCGCAAAATGTAACGACACACACTGTCATTTTGTTCCTCAAATACACGATGTAACTGGCGTACCGAGATATTCAGGCGTTCGGCCAGTTGCGCGGGGGTGATTTCTTCCAGTAAATCGCGGTTGATCATGAACTGGGCGGCCTGCCAGAGATCGCGGTGAAACGGTTGGGCTTGCTGGATGCTACGGTAATCCTCGTGGCGGATGGCGGGTTTCAGCAACGCCAGGAGGGCGTCCAGAACGGCATCTGAGTGGCCATCGCTGCCTTGTGTCTGGCCGGGGAGTTGCGCCAGGCGATCAAGCATGGTGCGCACCAGTAATCCTGAGGTGGTGGTCTGATCGATTTTGCCAAACAGCGGCACTCGCTGGCCAAAACACTGCTCCATACGCTGACGCGGTAACGGCACCGAAACGTGCTCGACCAGCCCGCGCGGTGTGATTTCACAGGGCCGAATGCCGTTCAGCAGTCCCATTTCGCCCGGTGCCAGTTCCATCTGGTAGCCCTCATGACTGATACGGGTAAAACCGCTGTTATTCACAATCAGGAAGCAGTGATCCACATCCTCGCGATCGGCATTGGTGCCTTGGCGTACCAGACGTCCTGCATTGGTGCGGATATGTGCCAGCGCCAGCACGTTATTTTCACATTCAATCTGGCCAATAAAAGGTGCAGCGCCCGCCGGTAAGTGAGTGATGAACTGGCCGCACACCTGCTGAATAGCATGCTGCCAGCGGTTAAGGGTCTGATCGTTGGCTTCGGCAAGATTCTGCATAGTGCTCTCCTGGAGTCGTTCTTGATCGCTGATTTGATGCAAAATCAACGCCATTTGACCGGCCTTGCCTGTCATTGATCTTGCGTGCCAATGGCCTGAAAACGGTCTGGCACACAGGTGCAAGAGGCAGTCACTCCCATGCAAGAAGGGCCTCGGAACTTTCCTGATACTGGATACAACTGGCGGGGTAACAAGGGTTACTCCCCCTTGTGGTGTCGGCTCGCCGCTCCGTCAGTTCCCATATTCGATTTACGTCTGGAACAGGAAAACGATATGCAGCCTTTGAAACAGAATCTCGATACCTCTGGCATGGCCGAGATTGGCTCGGTGGCCAATCTGGGTGCAGAAGTGTTGGCTGGTGATCCACAGGCCACCGCCAAGTTTGTGGTGGGTGGCCCGGAGTCGGCGTTGGCCGTGGGGTTGTTTGGTTCTACTGAAGGAATTTTCCGCGTTAACTACCCATTTTCTGAACACGCCACCCTGCTGTCTGGCAGCCTGACCCTGAAAAACGAAACCACCGGAGTGGAAGCAACTTTTGCTCCTGGCGACAGCTGGTTTATCGCCAAGGGTGAAGTGATTGTGTTCAACGTGGCCAATGCCTTCGTTAAACACTATCTGTCCGTAGCCTGATAACCCGGAGCCGGTCGTACAGGCGTTCAGCGCCGAACGCTCCGGCTCTGCATAACTGCAGCGGCACTGTTCAAGCGCATCAGCGGACGGTGTTGTGATTCTGGTGGGAGCGACGACTTATGAATTCAAATAAACACTTGCTGGCAGCGGCCATTACGCTCGGCAGCCTGATGACCGCACTGGCGGCACCGGCACAAGCGATTTCTCTCTACGCGGATGATGATTCCGAACTGGAACTGGCGATTGAAGCCGGTGCCGGTACGTTCCACAGCGATTCATCCTATGCCATTGCCCGTACTGACGATGAAGCGGTGAACTGGCAGGAGGGTTATGTCAATGCCAGCCTGAAAGGCCTGTTGCGCCTGAATGAAGCGGGTGAGATGTACGCGGGCACCGGTCTGGTGTCGTCGGCCGTACTGGGTGATGGTGATGCCGCCGGTTTCAGCACCGGTGATGAACGCCGTACCTCGTTGGATGCGTTGTACCTGGGCTGGCGCTCTGGCCAGAGTCTGACTGTGCTGGGTGACAACGGTCTGGATATTTCCGTGGGTCGTCAGGGCTTTGTGATTGGCGATGGTTTTATTGTCAACAATGATGGTTTGAACATCGGCAAGGGCCTGGGCTCCGATCTCAACCGTGGCGGTGTTTATTATATGGCCGCCCGTAAAACCTTCGATAATACTGCTATTGTGCGTATTGGTGGCGACAAGGGCCTGCGTGCCGACCTGTTCCGCCTGCAATCCGATAACCGTGTGATGGGTGAACCGACCTTTACCGGTATCAATGTTGAGCACATCAGCGATCTCGGCACCTTTGCCGGCCTGTACCTGAAAACCGAATCCAACGGCGAGTTTGCCAACCCGGTTCGTGATGGCCAGAAGACCGTCAGTGGTCGTTACGCCGGTAACGCTGGCATCGAGAATCTGACCTTGTCGACTGAACTGGTGCGCCAGGTGTCGGGTGATACCAGTACCGTCGCTCACGCCGGTTATGCCGAAGCGGGCTGGTCCTTCGCTGATGCGCCGTGGTCACCCACTCTTGCCTACCGTTTCAGCAGTTTTGACGAGAATTACGACCCACTCTACTACGGTTTTAGCCGTGGTTTTGGCACCTGGTTCCAGGGTGAAGTGGCGTCCAACTACGCTGGTCCATTCAGCACCAACACCGATATTCATCTGGTCAGCCTCAAGGCCTCTCCGGCTGAAAACCTGAATCTGGGTATTAACCACTTCAGCTTCGGCAACCACAAAACGGACGCGGAGCTGGGTAATATGAACGCCAGCGAGCTGGATGTTTATGCCGAATATTTCCCGTCGGAAACCATGATGATCAGTCCGCTGGTGGGCTGGTTTAACCCGCAAGCCAGTGCTGCCAATGGTGGCACCCAGCTAGGGGATGCACACCGCAGCTTCTACGCCCAGCTGATGCTGTTTGTCTTTTACTGATCGGGTCGTCTGTCCCCCGTATGGCCGGAGTTACTCCGGCCGACTGGCCATATCCAGACCCGGATATGGCACCCCCGAATTTCTTCAGGTTAATTGCACATGAACATTGCCAGTAACATCGATTCCCTCAGTTATTACTCCGCCACCCGTAAATACGACCTGCGGTTTCCAGCCCTTCAGGGCGATATCGAGGCCGATGTTGTGGTAATTGGTGGTGGTTTCTCCGGTATCAACACCGCGCTGGAACTGGCGGAGCAGGGCATCACCAATATTGTGGTGCTGGAAGCGCGTCATCTGGGCTTTGGTGGCACGGGGCGTAATGGCGGCCAGATCATGGCGGGTATTGGTCATGACCTCGACAAGATCAAGAACCAGGTTGGTGACGAAGGTCTGCGCAATATTGTTGCCATCAGTAATGAAGGCCAGCGCATCATTCGTGAGCGTATCCAGCGTTATGACATTGATGCCGATTTCTGCAATGGTTACGCCTATATGGGCTACAACAAGCGTCAGGAAAAAACCCTCGCCCAGTGGGAGAAGGATTTCCGTCAGATGTGCCCGAATGACGATATCGAGCTGCTGACCGGCAGTCGGGTGCAGTCCATTATCGGTTCCGAAGCCTACAGCTGTGCGCTCAAATACATGGGCGGCGGTCATGTGCATTCCCTCAACCTGCTGCTGGGTGAAGCCAAGGCGCTGACCAGTTACGGTGCCCGTATTTTTGAAAACAGCCCGGTGCTGGATGTCGAATACGGCCCGCGTATTACCGTGCGTACCGGCATGGGTTCGGTGAAAGCCAGTAAGATGCTGTGGGCCTGCGATTCCTGGCTCAATGGCATGGAACCCTTCCTGCACCGCAAGACCATCAACACCCAGGCATTCCAGCTGGCCACCGAGCCGCTGTCGGATGAAATGATCGAACGCATCAGCCCGATCCGGGGCGCCTACAGTGATATTCGCCCGGTGATTTTCTATTACCGCGTCACCAACGAAAACCGTCTGCTGTTTGGTTCCGCCACCCAGTTTGTGGAATACACACCGTCCAATCTGGCGCAGTGGAACCGTGCGCTGATGCTGGAAATCTTCCCGTATCTCGACAAGGTCAAGATTGATATGGCCTGGGGTGGCTGGATGGCGGTGGGTGAAAACCTGTTCCCGCAGATTGGCAATATTCCGGGCCAGCCTAACGCGTTTTTTGTGCAGGGATATGCCGGTTTTGGGGTCACCCCAAGTCATATCGTTTGCAAGGTTCTGGCCGAAGGCATGAATAACGGTTCCGACCGTTACAACCTGATGAGCTCAGTCAAACATATGGATATCTGGGGCAAGGATACCTTCCGCCAGAGCATCCTGACCGCTGGCAAATGCTGGCACCAGCTGTCCGGTTACTGGACGGGCCGTCGCTGAAATAACCTCCCGATTGCGAGCAGCGGTACAGCTGTTCGCAGGCAGGAATCAACCGAACTTGTGAATATGCCGTGATGACGGCAGGGGAGCAGCTTGCCATGTTGCCGGTGATCAAGACCATTTTATATGCCTCGGATATTCGTGAAGGCAGCCGCCCGGCGTTCCGGATGGCGGTGCAGCAAGCACTGGCTAACCAGGCCCGAATTGTTTATCTGCATGTCCTCGAACCGGTATCCGCCGCTACCGAGGAAATGATCCGGGATTATTTACCCGCCGATATTCGCCATTTGCATACCGACCAGATGCTGGACGCCCAGCGTCAGCGTATCCGTGAACGTATGGCAGCGTTTATGGCATCCGAACTGGATGGACGCGAGCTTCCCGAACCGGTTATCCGGGTCGATATCGGCCATCCCGACAGCGGCATTCTGGCAGCCGCCAAGGCTGAACAGGCCGACCTGATTGTGATGGGGGATCGCGCCAGCCATTCCCTGTCGCGTCTGTTTCTGGGGTCCACCGCCCAGAGTGTGATTCATCGCAGCCCGGTGCCGGTACTGATTGTACCGCTCAAGGCCGCTTCATCTGGCGATTAACGCCATGTCTGACTGAACCGCTATTAATAACAACGAGCCGTGATGCTCAGGAGTCGAACATGAAAACGCTTATGAAAACCTGTGCCCTGATTGCCATGCTGGCCGCCCCGGTGGTTGCGCCACTGGCGACCGCCGGTGAATACCCGCAACGTCCGGTAAAGTTTGTGGTGCCATGGCCAGCCGGTGACCTCGAAGACGTGCTGACCCGCATGATTGCTGAAGAAATGTCGAAAGAAACCGGCACTCCGGCCACTGTGGTGAACAAGCCTGGCGGTGGTGGTGTGGTGGGTGCTACCGACGTTTCGCGCTCCCGTAACGATGGCCTCACCATTGGTTCGTTTGTGGCCGACCTGGTGACCACCCAGCTGCTGGCTGGTAACGCCCCCTACGACGAAAACACCTTCGAACCGGTGGGTATTTTCCTCGACTATCCGTTTGTGCTGGCCACCAAAGCCTCATCTCCTTACAACAACGTGGCAGAGCTGGCGACCTACAGCGCCAGCAACAAGGTCAGCCTTGGCCACTTCGGTTATCAGGCCCTGCCAACTGCCATTACCTTCAAGGCGGCGGCCAAATCCGGTATCCATTTTTCCTCGGATGCCGCTTTTGATCTCAACGACTGCTCAACCCTCGCCAACGGCGATGCCGATGTTATCAACACCACCACCCAGCTGATTTTGGCCTGCCTGAAGTCGGGCGAAGTGAAACTGCTGGCTTCCTTGACCCGTGATCGCCTGTCGATTGCGCCGGATGTTGCCACCCTCAATGAACAGACTGGTGTGACCCAGACCACCTGGAACGGCCTGTTTGTGAAACGTGGTACCCCGGTCGAGATCAAGAATCGCATTGCCGAGATCGCCCAGAAAGCGCTGGCCAGTGAACAGGCGAAGGCGCTGAGTGTCAGCACTGGTGCTGGTGTGTTCTGGGTGGGTGGTGAAGACGCTCAAAAAGTGGTGTCGCGTGACTACAACGAAGCGCGTGAACTGATCCAGTACATCAAGCGTTAATTTTTCACCCACCGGAACCAGCCCCGGCGCAACGGGGCTGGTTCGTTTGCGGAGGACGGCGGATATGCATTCCGAGTTATCTGAAACCCCTGCTCGTGCGGCCAGTTTGCCGGAAACCGGGCCAGGGATTTACTGGTTGTTATTGTTGCTTGGCCTTGGGCTGTTGTTGCTGACGCCGTGGCAAGCCAGCTGGGTAGAGACCAGTCGTGGCTGGTTTGTGCAGCCACGGATGGGCAGCTCGCTGGGGCTTCTGGTGCTGACCCTGTTTGCCTTGGTGCGGGTTGGCCAGTTTGCCCGTGCCGGGGTTTGGCCTGCGGCGTCGGATTTACTCAACAGCCTGCCCGGTTATCGCACGGCGTTGCTGTCGTCGCTGTTGTTCCTGCTTTATATCGGCAGTTTGTCAGTGCTGGGGTTTGTGCTCTCGACCCTGCTGTTTGTGGCGACATTGCTGTGGCTGAGCCGTTTGCTCGACCGCTTCTGGCTGCTGGTCACACTTGGCACTGTATTGCTGCTGGTGCTGGTGTTCCGCGTGGGGGTCAGCGTCTGGTTGCCGGATGTGTGGTTATACGGACTGTTGCCGGAGCAATGGGCCGACTTTGCCAACCGTTATCTGTAACACCGGGCGGTGTCTGCACCGCCGGATTAACCCTGTCTGTTTCTGGAATATCGCGTTATGGAAACCCTGTTGCTTGGGCTCAACGAGATTGGCCACGCCAACGTTCTGCTCGCCATTCTGCTGGGGGCGCTGATTGGCGTCACCATTGGCTCCATTCCTGGCCTTGAACCGGCCGGGGTGATGGCCATTCTGCTGCCACTGACTTTCAGCATGGAACCGCTGGCCGGTGTGTCGTTGTTACTTGGTGTATATGGCGGTGCCTGGTATGGCGGCGCAATTCCGGCCATCCTCATGAACACACCGGGGACACCGGTGGCGGTGTTAACCACCTACGATGGTTACCCGATGGCGCAACGCGGTGAAGGCCGCAAGGCGCTGGCGATTGCCTATTGTTCATCGTTTGTGGGCGGCATTATCAGTGTGTTGTCACTGGTACTGCTGGCACCGACTCTGTCGCAGGTGGCGCGCCTGTTCGGTTCTGCCGAGTTTGCCATGCTGGCTGCGCTGGGTATGATTTTTGTGGTGCTGGCGCATCGCAAACACGTGGTGGAAGCCGCCATGATGCTGGGATTCGGGATGTTCCTCGGCACCATTGGTATCGACCGCTCGTTCAGTACCCAGGTCTACACCTTTGGGCAAGTGTGGCTGCTGAATGGTATTCCGCTGGTACCGGCGGTGATCGGACTGTTCGCCATGTCACAGGCGTTTGTGTTGCTGGCCCAACGTGGCAACGATGCGTCGGTTACCCGTCTGGAATCGGGTGGTATGGCCAGCGGCTTTGCCGCGCTGTTACGTAACAAGATGACGGTGGCGCGTTCGTCGGTACTGGGTGTGGTGATGGGCCTGTTACCGGGTGTGGGTGAGTTTGGCTCGCAGTTTTTCTCGTACACACTGGCGCAGAAGTTCTCGAAAAACCCGGATGAATTCGGCAAGGGAGCAGAGGCCGGGATTATCGCTTCGGAAACCTCCAACAACGCCGTGACGGCCTCGGTGATGATTCCGCTGCTGGCCTTCGGGATTCCGTCCGATGCCCTGATGGCCATGCTGTTGGCGGTGTTTATGGTGCATAACTACATTCCCGGCCCAACCCTGTTTACCGAGCGTCCGGAGTTTATTTCCGGCCTGTATCTGTCGCTGTTTCTGATGAACATTTTTGTGTTTGTCTACCTGCTGCTGGCTACTCGCTGGATTGTTAACCTCACCCGTATTCGTGGTCGTTTTATCGGCGCGGTGATTCTGGTGCTGGGGTTTGTCGGTGCTTACAGCCAGAACTACCAGTTCAGTGATGCCCTGATCGCCCTCGGTTTTGCTGTGTTCGGTTATATCCTGCGTCGCAACGACATCCCGACCGTACCGATTATTCTCGGTCTGGTGCTGGGGCCGGTGTTCCTCAACCGCTGCCGCCAGGCGCTTGGTGTGGCCGATGGCAACCTGTCGATCTTTATCGACCGGCCGGTCAGTCTGGTGTTGCTGAGCCTGATTGTGGTGTCGATCAGCGTGTTTGTGATTGGTCAGTGGCGTGAAAAACCGGGTAAGTCGGATAACGCCATGGCCTGATGCCCTTCAGCGCTTCCGACCTATAAAAAACACCGGTTTTTACAGGGTAAATCCGGTGTTGATTCATCTCATTCCCTCGTGGGAAGGCTGCTGGCGTCTGGCGTCTGGCGTCTGGCGTCTGGCGTCTGGCGTCTGGCGTCTGGCGTCTGGCGTCTGGCGTCTGGCGTCTGGCGTCTGGCGTCTGGCGTCTGGCGTCTGGCGTCTGGCTGCCGGTTTATTCATCCCCTCCAAATCCCAGTATTCGTGATACCAGCTCGGTACGGCTGCTGGTTTCCAGCTTGCGGAAAATATTCAGCAGATGGGTTTTGACCGTCGGCAGGGATATGTCCAGTTCCCGGCTCAACTGCTTGTTGTTCAGCCCCGCTGCCACCAGTTGAACCAGCGTGACTTCGCGTGCAGTCAGGATAGGGAAACGTTTCGTGATACTTTCAATACTGGCCTGATTACCCGGAAATATCCGGGCCAGGGCAAAATCCCCTAATGCGAGCAGCGCTTCGGCCTTGACCCTGTCTGCATCCACAAACCGTGGTGCGGGGTGGTGACGCAACAGCGAACAGCCGAGGATCAGCCCGGCATCCGATTGCAGAAACACTTCCAGAGCATCTGTAATTCCAAACGGTTCGAGAAACTCATGGCGGTAGGTCTGATGCTCGACGCTGTCGGATATCTGCTCTTGCAGGAGCGCAACCCGCAGACCGGCTTTCAGGCAGTGAGCAGGTGCCAGTGGGTCGCAGGCGTAAAAGGCGTGTTCGTAGGCTTGTTGTTCCGGACATTGGGTATTCATGGCGAGGAAGTGCTTGATTCGCCACTCGGCACCGACAATGTAGGTAACCCAGCCGGTAGCGCCCAGCAGGGTGCTGGCACTACTGCCAAACGTATGAGCAAAACTTTCCAGCAGGTGCCCGGTCGCAGGTGAGGCAATCATTTGGGGTTGATCCTCCGGCATTGCATTAACCTGCAAGGCTACGTCAGCGCTGCAATAAAAACACCCCTGTCATACTTCTGGTTGATGGGCAAACGAGGGCCATCGGGAAATCATTAGCAGGTCTTTTTTCAACAGGAACTGACGTTATGAACTCTCCTTCATGGATTCCGGTAGGCGCTCTCGGTGCGGCTTTCCAGCATGACAACCATTGCCTGCCGGTGGTGACCGATCTCGCTGGGCGTACGTTTACGCTCTACTTTGAAAATGGCTGGGTCATTCGCCATGACTTTCATGATCACCAGAATCTGACCTGGGACATGACTGCGCCTGACGGTGAGCATTTGATCGGCCACGATCAGTATCAGGCAACCCGTATTCGCGATCAGATCTATTTTGTGGACTTTATCAAAAGCAGCGAGCGCGCTACCACCGTGTCGCTGGTTCTGAATCTGGCCGAACAGGTGTTTGTGGCCGTGCAGGGACAGCTGCCGGACCAGACCGAGCGCCTGTTGCCGATACCAACCCGAATTGCCGAGGGCAAGGCGCTGACACCGGTCAGTACAACCTTCCTGCGTGGCAGTATTGATCAGCCTGTGACGGCTGACATGCCGTTGCCGGCCGTTACCAGCGATCTGATCGGCAAGCGAATTGAATATCGCTACAGCCCGCTTGAGGTATATGAGCATATATATCTGAATCCTATGTCTTACACCTGGCACTGCATCAAGGGTGCCGAGCTGGGGCTGGCTGATACGGACGCCTGTTATTACTATCGCATCAGTACTGATTTGTATCTGTTTGTGTGGTGCGAAAAAATTATTCCTACCCTCGGCGTGATCATGATTGATCTCACGGCCTTGAAAACCACTGGCAAGATTCTGGGTTATGAATCCAGCGAGTCGGAGGCTTTGCACAATTTTGCGGTGGGTGCCCACGCCCGAATCCGCTCGGTTATTGACGCTGAATGATGCTTCTTCACTCATTCTCCAGCTGACGGGCCTGTAACATGGTATTGCTCATTTACGGGCAATACCGCATTGCCCGTAGCCAGCCAGCTCTTTATCCTGTCGCAGCCCGTCATATGGCGGGCCGCTGCAATCAGCGTGTGATTGCCGTTCGCAGACAGGACTCTCATGACTTCCTCCGCCAATGTTGCTGGTGATAACCGGATTCCGGTGAATGTGCTGACAGGTTTTCTCGGTAGTGGCAAAACCACCTTGCTGAAACACTGGTTGCGGTCGCCGCAGTTGGCCAATACCGCCGTCATCATCAACGAACTGGGCGCGGTGGGGCTGGATCATTTGCTGGTGGATAACGCCAGTGAAAGCCTGTTCCTGCTGGATAACGGCTGTTTGTGCTGTGCCGTTCGTGATGATCTGGTGCAGTCGTTAAAGTCGTTGTACGAACGTCGCGCCAATGGCGACGTGCCTGCCTTTGAGCGGGTGGTGATTGAAACCACCGGCCTTGCCGACCCTCTACCCGTGTTGCAAACCCTGATGATGGCCGACGGTGTGGTGGAGCATTTCCGCGCCGATGCGGTGGTCACCTGTGTGGACGGCGTGAATGGTCTGGAAACTCTGGAGCGTTATCCGGAAGCCCAGCGTCAGGTGGTGGTAGCGGATTTGCTGCTGCTGACCAAACAGGATTTGCCGGAAGCGGCAACCCCGGCCTTGCAGACCCGTCTGGCCGAATTGAATCCGATGGCACGTTTGTTACTCGTCAGTGCAGGCCAACTCGACCCACAACTGCTGTTTGATGGTTCGCTGGGGGCTGCGGAACAGGCTGTATCACAATTGCTTGATGACACAACGGTGGCGTCCGGGCATTCTGGACGAGTGAACAGTCTGGTACTGGTGACGATGGATCCGATTGATGAAATCGAGTTGCGCACCTGGCTTGAGGTGGTCACCAGTGTTCACGGTGATCGTCTGTTGCGTATCAAAGGTCTGGTTCAGCTGCGTGGCTTGCCACAGCAGCCGATGCTGATTCATGCGGTACAGCAGCTGGTCTCTCCTCCTGAGTTACTGGCGCAATGGCCATCGGCGGATACTCGTAGCCGGATTGTGCTGATTGGGGAAGGACTGGACGAAGACGATATTCGACGAGTATTCCGCACTTTTACTGGTGCCCGTCTGCAAGATCTGCAGCAAGCACCACTGGCGCTGTTGGGACTGAGTAATCTGCGCCTGATGCAGTAATGGTACAGACTGATGCGGTTGTGGATATAAAAACGATTGCCATTCTGTCCGGTTGTGGCTGGCCCTGCGATTCCACAAAGGAGTGTGTGAATATGGAACGGCGAACAAGGGACGAGTAGTCGAATGTTATCCTGTAAAGTTCTGATCATCGAAGATGATAGTACCCTTGCGCTGCTGATCAGCGAGGCCATGAATTCACGTCCGGGCTTTGATACCAACGTGGTGCATTCAGTTAATGCTGCGTTAGAGCACATGCACCAGCATGCGGTGGATATGATCCTGCTGGATCTGTCGTTGCCGGATGCTGATGATGCCATGAATGTGATTCCGCAGCTGACCAGTCAGGGTCTGATCCCGGTGATTGTGATCTCCGGCCGCACCGATGACGACTCCCGTATTCGTGCCCTGACCCTCGGCGCTGATGATTACCTGTGCAAACCTTTCCATCCTGGCGAGCTGCTGTTGCGCGCGGAAAAGCGCTGGCACGCGGCACAGGCCCTGCGCCCGCCGACGGCCGTGGTAACACCGGCCGCCAGTCGTATGATTCATCTGCAAATTGACGATGCCGTGCTGGCGCTGGATCACCAGCAACAGTGTTGTATCAAGGGCGACCAGCAAACCCGTCTGACCACCGTCGAGTTTGTGCTGTTGCAAACCCTGGTACAGGGCGCAGGCTCTATTCTGGCTTCCGATCAGCTGCTCGACAGCCTGATGGCAGAGCTGGGTGATCATCACGATTTTGCCCCTGCTTCCATTCCAGTGCTGATGCACCGTATTCGGCGCAAGATCGCCAGCTTGCACGATGGCAATAATTTGATTGTGAATGTTCCCCGTCGTGGTTATCAGCTCAATCCGTTGGTGCGGGTACTGCACAGGGGTTAATGCCTGTTCATCGAATGTTGGCCCGGATTTGTGTGAGCGGGTTCAGAAAATACGATTAACTGTCAAATTTATTTATGGTTAATGAGAAGTTAATTACTTTGAGAGACAACCTTTATATAGTCCAATCCGACAAATTTGGTCAGCGCTGACAGTGACCCGGAGCGGTACATAAGGACAACAGAGCAGCGCTGTTATTTCGCTACCAGTATCAAGGAGGCTTCTATGTGGCGATCATCTGCTGCGATCAAAGCTGCATTACCCGATACCAATAATACCCGTACCTGCAAGTCTGGAGGCGTTGGTGTTGTTCGTCCCTGGCAACGCACCCAGCGTAAAAGTGCGTTTGAGCGTCTGAGCGAAGCCAATATCCAGTATTGGCAGACTTCCCTGACTCCAACCGATAAACAGATGCGTCGTCTGCAAGCCTGTCAGGCGCTGGTGCGTTTGTATTTGCGTCGTCATGACAAGGTGTCCGCCCGTCAGGTGCTCGATGATGCGGTTGCCCAGCTGGCACGTGTGCGGATGGTATTGCAGGAACTGGATCTGGAAATCATCGAAGCGGAAATGGCTGATCTGCAGCGTGCCATTGACGATCGTCGTTAGTAATTGCGCGTGCTCTGATCCCCAGACGTGTTATGGCCGTTTGGCTGCGCGTCTGGCCTCGCTACCCTTGTAATGATTTGCGATATTCCCCCGGCGTTTTGCCGATATGACGCTGAAACAGCCCGATAAAGGTCGACGTTGATTCGTAGCCCAGATCGCTGGCGATGCGGGTAATGGAATCGCGGCTTGCCAACAAACGTTGCAAGGCCACCTGCAGGCGTAATTGCTGACGCCATTGCTGAAACGTCATCCGGGTTTCTTTCTGAAACAGGCGTTGCAGCGTACGTTCCGATGCTCCCACCTTGTCTCCCCATTGCGCCAGGGTCAGATCCTGCTCCGGCTGCTGCTGCAGTTGCCAGGTAATACTGCACAGGCGCGAATCTTCCGGTAACGGCAGATACAGCGGTGCTTCGCGGGCTGCCATAATCTGGTCACGCAGGGTGCGGAACAGGCGTCCGGCTGGACCGTGCCAGTCATAATCAACCGGCAAGGTCTGGGCTTCCAGAATCAGTGCGCGCAACAGCAGCGACACTTCCAGCACCCGGCCGCTGGTTGGTAATCCTTCCGCCGCCTCCGGCATCACGTAAATGCTGGCGATATCGGCACCGGCATGGGTGGAAATCTCATGCGGCTGGTCCGGTGGCACCCATACCGCGCGGTCCGGCGGAATCAGATAACGCCCGGCCGGAGTGCTGACTTCCTGTACGCCACGACGGCAATACACCAGCTGACCCCAGTGGTGGCTGTGAGCGGGCACTACCGTCTGCGCTGGCAATTGCCGTTGCAGCACGCTGATTGGGCGGGTTGGCTGGCCATCCGGCAGGGTAATCAGGGGCACCCGTTGCCATTCTTGTCGGGTTTTCGGCATAAAATGTCTGAACTCCAGAAGTACGACAGCCAGTTTAAGAACAAACTGGCCTCAGCTCCAGTGCTTGCCAGGCCGCTTATCCACACCCGTGGTGCTCTGACGTGCTGTCGGCAAGTGCTGATACCTGTTCTGTTGCTGCTGATCCGGAGTGTTTATGAAAGCCGTCCTTGTTACTGATTACAGCCTGCCACCTGTGTGGGGAAACGCGGATGCTCCGCGTGCGGCTAACGCCGACGAAGTGCTGGTGTTGCCGCGTGCCGCTGCCATCAGCCAGCTGGTAAGAGCCAAGGCCTCGGGCCGTCATTACAGCAGTGGTGGCGCTTTGCCACAGGTCGTGGGGGTGGATGGTGTGGGTGCTCTGGCTTCCGGTGAGCGGGTGTTTTTTGCTTTTCCGGCCTGCGGCAGCATGGCTGAACAGACTCTGGTAAAGGCCTCGTTGTGTGTGCCGGTGCCAGATGATCTCGACGATGTAACGGCGGCGGCACTGGCCAATCCCGGGATGTCATCGCTGGCAGCGTTGCGTTATCGCGCCGGTTTTGTGGCCGGTGACAATGTGCTGATCAACGGTGCTGCTGGTGCGTCCGGGCGGCTGGCGATCCAGATTGCCCGTTATCTGGGCGCCGGCCAGATTGTGGTGACGGCACGCAAGCCGGAACAGGAAGCGGAATTACTGGCGTTGGGCGCCGACTGTTTTGTCTGCCTGAATCAATCCGATGCTGATTTGCAGGCCAGTCTGGCGGTGCATATGGCGGGCATGGATATTGTGCTGGATTACCTCGGTGGTGTTCCGGCGGCCCGTATTCTGGCCGCCGCCAGCAGCTCAAGGCCGTTGCGCTTTGTGAACATAGGTTCATTGGCGGGGGTGGATATTCCGGTCAACGCTGGCTGGTTACGTGGCAAACCTCTGACCCTGATGGGCAGTGGGCTGGGCAGTGTGCCCAACCCGGACCTGATGCGCTGTTTTGCCGAAGCCTTGCAGATGGCCCGTCCGGCCGGATTGCAGATGGCGACCCGCAGTATGTCGATGGCACAGGTTGCTGACGCCTGGCAGTACCAGGGGCCGGAGCGTCTGGTACTGACCATGGCGGAATAACCCGCTCAGCCGCGCAATACGCGCTGGCGGGTTTCGGTCGGGGTTTCTCCAAAACGCATCTTGTAGCTGCGGCTGAAGTGCGCGGAGTGGTTGAAGCCCCAACGGAAGGCAATTTCACTGATGCTGGCCTTGTGGCCTGACGAGCCCAGAATTTCGTTGCGGCAGCGTTCCAGACGCTGGTTCCAGATATAGCGCGTAATGCTGTTGCCTTCGATGGCAAAGGCCCGCGCCAGCTGGCGGCTGGAGGTATGCATCTGCTGACTGATGATGTCGGCGCTGAGGTCTTCGCGTTGCAGGTGTTGATTGATAAAAGCTTTGCTTTTTTGTAACAAGCGGGGCAACGAACGGCTGTTATTGCCGAGAGAACGCTGATGGATCAGACCATGCAGTTGCTCTAGTAACCGGTGGCAGGTTATTTCATTGCTAGCGCTATCTTGCTGCATCCAGGATTGCACGATATTGAACAGGTTTGCAGTGCTGTAGCCACCGACATCCAGGGTGCGATCCAGATGGATCAGGTCTTTCTGGTTCCAGCTATCGAAATACTCTTTCATAATCGTATGCGGCAGATCAATGACCATCGTTTCTGTCTTGTCTGGAAAGCCAAGCGAGTAGGGATGGACGGTGTTGTAAATCAGCACATCGCCAACGTTGAACAGGCTGCCTCGGATCCCCTGGCAAGCAAAACCGTTCCCCTCCAGAATCAGGCACATAAAAGCGGACTCTCGTCCGTCATCATTGATGTGGGCATTACTCCGCTGGACGCAATGGCTGCTGGCACGAATGTGGTTAAAGCGGATATCACCCAGATCAAAATGATCAAGTTCGGCATCAATACCGGTATCCGGTTCATCCGGGCAATCGAGGTTGATGATATGGCGGTTAACAACATCCACCCAGCATGAGCCGCGTTTATCGGCAGGCAAACAATGCGTGGAAAAATGAGTGGTTGCGGCGGTCTGCATGGTACGCCCTCCGGCTGTTTTTATAGTAGTTGTGACGTAACGTGGCGAATTCTAGCAAATGGACTTTTTTAGTAAATATATTAAGTATTTCTATGGCTGGTAAAGTCAAGGCTTCTGGCAGTCTTAATCAAGCGCTGGCAGGTTTGATCGGTAACACTTGGTGTTTTGGGTAGATCCGCCCGGGCAACACAGAACAACAAGAGGTGCCTTTCATATGTACTTTTTTAACAACATTGCCGGTGGCCAGGTTTTGTCAACCAGCGAACGTTTGCTGGTGACCAACCCGTCCACTCTGGATATGGCTGGTGAAGCCCCCAAGGCCAGTCTGGAACAGCTGGATCAGGTGATTGCTGCCGCCACGGCGGCCTTTCCGGGCTGGTCGGCGCTGTCCGACGGCGAGCGTCAACAGTACTGTATGAAAGTGGCCGACAAGCTGGAAGCGCACCATGAAGAACTGGCGCGAATTCTGACTACCGAACAGGGCAAACCTATGGGTGCCATGGGTTCCATGTTTGAAATTGGTGGTGCCATTGCCTGGACGCGGTATACCGCCAGCCTCGAAGTGCCAGTAGACGTGCTGCAGGACGATGCCAACGGTCGGGTAGAAATGCACCGCAAACCGCTGGGTGTGGTGGGTTCCATTACCCCGTGGAACTGGCCAGTGCTGATTGCCATCTGGCACATCATTCCGGCGATTCGTACCGGTAACACCGTGGTGTGCAAACCGTCGCCATATACCCCGCTGTCGACCCTGCGCATGATCGAACTGATGAACGAAGTGCTGCCAGCCGGTGTGGTGAACAGCATTACCGGTGGCGATGAACTCGGTGGTGCCTTGTCTGGCCATGCGGCCGTGCAGAAGATTGTGTTTACCGGTTCGACCGCCACTGGCAAAAAAGTGATGCGTTCGTCTTCCGAAACCCTCAAACGTCTGACCCTCGAACTGGGCGGCAACGATGCCGGTATTGTGCTGCCGGATGCCGATCCGGCGGCCATTGCACCGGGACTGTTCTGGGGTGCTTTCAACAACAACGGCCAGACCTGCGCCGCACTGAAACGCCTGTACGTGCATGAAAGCCAGTACGAAGCGGTGTGTGATGCGCTGGTGGCTTTTGCCAGCACCGTGGTGGTGGGTGATGGCTTTAACGAAAAGAGCGAGCTGGGTCCGGTGCAGAACCGTATGCAGTTCGACAAGGTGAATCAGCTGGTGCGTGCTTCCATCGAAGGTGGCAGTCGCGTGTTGCTGGGTGGCCCGGTTGATGACAGCAATACCCTGTTTTTCCCGATCACCCTGATTGCGACCAATAACCCGGACGATCCACTGGTGCACGAAGAACAGTTTGGTCCGGTACTGCCGATTATTCCTTACAGCGATCTGGATGCGGTGGTTGCCGCGGCCAACAACAACGACAACGGTCTGGGTGGTTCGGTGTGGACCAATAATCTGGAATCCGCCCGTGCGGTGGCTGGCCGTCTGGAGTGTGGTTCGGTGTGGATCAACAAACACGGTGCTATTCAGCCGAACGTGCCGTTTGGTGGCGTGAAGTGTTCCGGTATTGGTGTGGAGTTTGGTCAGGAAGGTCTGTTGGCCAACACCAATATTCAGGTGGTGTTCCTGCCAGCCAGTGCATGATTCATGTGAGATAGCTGTGGTGTCAGGCTGGTGGTCTGGCGCCCGGCTGTTTATCTCCTCCCGGCACATCAGCGACCGGGTTTTTCAGGGCCCAGGGGCCCTCTTTTTTTTCTGCTGTTCTGCTCTTTGCTCACCCTGCTGTTACCTCAGGATGGGCAGAACAGCCTTTTTCGTCCTGACTGCCTCTGCAGTATTGGGGAGGCCTTGCTCCAGGTACTCCCGTTTTTTTTGACTGCCGTTTGGTGGTGTATCGTTTTTATTCTGCTGCGTTTTTTTACCTTGCCCGACATCTGGCCGGGCCGCGATCGGATCTGGCGTCTGGCCGGGCCGCGATCGGATCTGGCGGTTACTCGGCTTGTTAATTGGCCAGGCTGCATGCCCTCTTGGGGGACCTTGTCCCCCGGCCGGGCGGGCCTCCCCCTGCTTTTGCCCGACTGGGCTCGTTTACCCGAAATTCCCCGACAACGGCGTTTCGACCCCGACCCGATGGCACGTCCTTGTGCCAACGGGTCTGGCGGGGCATCCATGCCCCGGCCGGGTCGGCCGTTGCGGTGAATCCCGGCTCGCCCAGATGGGCATTCAGTAGCCAGCTGCGCTGGGCGAAATTGGTGTGCTGGTGGATGCTGTTCGTCTGGCGTCTGGCGTCTGGCGTCTGGCGTCTTTCTCGTTCCCACGCTCCCGCGTGGGAATGTTGTGCTGGTGGTTTGGGTCTGGATGCTGTTTTTCCGACACCCGACACCCGACACCCGACACCCGACACCCGACACCCGACACCCGACACCCGACACCCGACACCCGACACCCGGTTCAAGCCTCAGGACGAGATTCGGCGGCTTTTCTGGCGGGTTTCGGTCGGGCTTTCGCCAAATACGTCGCGGTAACGGCGGCTGAAATGGGCGGAGTGGTTAAAGCCCCAGTGGAAGGCGATGTCGCTGATGCTCCAGTCGCCCAGCTGCGGGTTGCAGATGTCCTCACGACAACGCGACAGGCGTTGTTGCCAGATATAGCGCTGCACGCTGGTGCCTTGCTGGGCGAACAGGCGTGACAGCTGGCGTTCGGAAATATGCAGGTTGGTGGCCAGCAGGTCGGCACCGAGGCTGTCTTCGGCCAGATGGCGTTGCACAAAATCTTCACAACGACGCCACAGGGCGTTGTTGGATTCGCCAGACAGGTAATTGATCAGCAGGATTTGCAGTTGCTCCAGCACCGGGCGAATCGCTGCCTTACCCTGCACCGATTGCTGCAGGCACTGGTTTACCTGCTGGTGGATGCCGACGCAGCTGGTTTCGCTGTAACGGATATCGTGGCGCAGGTGTAACACCTCGCCGCGTTTCCAGTTACCCAGATACTGGCTGGCCACTGGCTCGGGCAGGTCCATCACCACCATGGCCATATCGGTTGAAAAACCATGTCCGTACGGCAGCTGGGTGTCGTACAGCACGATATCCCCCGGCCCGTGTTGGGCGCAGCGGTTGCCTTGCCAGGTAAATCCGAGACCTTCGAGCATAAAGCAGGCAAACACCGAATGGCGTTGATCGTTGCTGATGTCGACGTGGCTGCGCTGGATGGAATGGGGGTTGGCGCGAATGAGGTTCAGGCGGGCCTGATCAAGATTAGCGTGGGTCAGGCTGGCTTCAATCGCGGCCGGTGCCGGGCTTGGGCAATCAATGCGGATAACGTGCTGGTTGATCTGTTCCAGCCAGAAGGCGCGGCGGTCCTGCTCGGGCCAGTCCCAGGTGCGGAATTGAGGCTGAATGCTGTTTTGTGCTGCTACCCGCATGGTCGTTCTCCCGCGATTGTTCTTATGGTAACGCGAGCGCCAGTTATCGCTGATGTGAAATATTTTGTAAATATATTAACTAGTTTGGGTAAAGCAGTTGGCCCGAATGATCAAGCGTGAACGCTCCCTGAAACGCAGACTGCCGGCCTGTTGTGGCCCTCCGCCAGAGGGACTGCTGAATAACAATAAGCCGTGAGTCAGTGTATGAAACAGCCAGATTATATTGTGGTTGGTGGTGGATCCGCCGGCTGCGCCATTACCCATCGACTGGTGATGGCAGGCAAGCAGGTGTTGTTGCTGGAAGATGGTCCGGAAGACGACACCCTCTACATTCACATGCCAGCCACCTTTGTCCGTGTGATTGGCTCCAAACGCTCCGTGGTCTACGAGAGCGAGCCGCAACCGGAAGCCGGTGGTCGCAAAACCTACGTTCCACAAGGCCGTACTCTCGGTGGTGGCAGCTCCCTCAATGCCATGGTGTACATCCGTGGCCAGCGTCAGGATTACGAAGACTGGGAAGCCCAGGGCTGTACCGGTTGGGGCTGGGATAACGTGTTGGCGGCGTTCAAGCGTTCTGAAAGCCACATGCGTCTGAGCAATGAATACCACGGCACCGAAGGTCCGCTGAAAGTCTCTGACACCCGTCACCGTCACCCGCTGACCCTCGCCTTTATCAAGGGCGCGCAGGAAGCTGGTCTGAACTACAGCGACGACTTCAACGGCGAAAAACAGGAAGGCGTGGGTTTTTACCATACCACCACCTTTAACGGTCGCCGTGGCAGTACGGCTGCTACCTATCTGGCGGCGGTGAAAGGTTCCCCAAAACTGACCATCAAGACCGGTTGCTACGTCTCCCGCGTGTTGTTTGATGCCAACAAAAAAGCCACCGGTGTTGAAATCGTCGACAAGAAAAGCGGTGAGCTGAGCCAGATCGCCGTGAAGGAAGAAGTGATTCTGTCGGCCGGTGCGCTGTCGACTCCCAAAATCCTGATGTTGTCCGGCATTGGTCCGAAACAGCACCTGCAGGAACACAAGATCAAGCTGCTGCACGATGCGCCGCAGATGGGCCAGAACTATCAGGACCACCTCGAAGTATCCGTGTACGGCCGTTCGAAGGAACCGAACTCACTGCTGGGTAACGATCAGGGTCTGAAAGCCCTGCGCAATGGCTTCGAGTGGGTGTTCTTCAAGAGCGGACTGCTGACCTCCAACGTGGTGGAATCCGGCCTGTTTGCTGATACCTCCGGTTGTGGTCGCCCAGATATCCAGTTCCACGTGATTCCAACCCTGATGGGTGACGTTGACCGTGAACCGGTAGAAGGCCACGGCATCTCTCTGAATCCGTGTTTCCTGCGTCCGAAATCCCGTGGTTTCGCCAAGCTGCGCAGCGCCAACCCTCTGGATTCGATGATTTTCGAAAGCGGCGCGCTGAAAGAGCAGGCCGACGTCGACACCCTGGTGCGAGGCGTCAAGCTGGCCCGCAAGATCCTGCGTACTCCGTCCATGAAAGCGGTGGTGGACCACGAGCTGCTGCCATCCCGCAAGGATGAGGTATCGGATGCCGAGCTGGAAAAACACGTACGCCAGTTTGCCAAAACTGTTTATCACCCGGTCGGCACCTGCCGTATGGGCAGTGATGAGCAGGCCGTCGTTGACCCGACCCTGAAAGTGAATGGCGTGACCGGTGTACGGGTGTGCGACGCCTCGGTGATGCCAACCCTGGTGTCCGGCAACACCAACGCGCCGACCATCATGATCGCCGAGCGTTGTGCTGAATTCATTCTGGGCCTTGAGGCCTGTGCCAATCGTCCTTCCTCCCAGCGAGGAGTGGCCTGAGGCAAACCGTCAGCAGCGGGCGGTTTGCCGCTTGCTGCTGACTCGCTGTTCGCGCTTACCCAAATAACCAAGCAATCCAAACAACAAAAACAACCAGAACAACAAAAACAACGGTGTACTCATGAAAGTAAATACCTACGAAAATCGGCTGCTGCTGATTCTGTTCCTGTGTTTCGGCTTTGTATTTTTCGACCGCCTGGCGCTGTCGTTCCTGTTTCCGTTTGTCGCTGCTGACCTCAACCTGAACAACTCCCACCTGGGCATGTTGTCATCGGTGCTGGCTCTGGCGTGGGCGCTGTCCGGTATGACCCTGGGCCATATCGCCGATAAAAAAGACTCTAAAAAATACATTCTGGTGATTTCGGTAGTCGCCTTTACCGTCTGTTCGGCGCTGTCCGGCATGGTCACCACCTTCGTCAGCCTGCTGATTTTCCGCGGCCTGATGGGCATTGCCGAAGGTCCGGTGCTGCCGATCTCCCAGTCGCTGATTGCCGATGCCTCCAACCCGAAACGCCGTGGCCTGAACATGGGTCTGGTGAATGCCTCTGCACCGGGTCTGATTGGTGCCATTGTGGCTCCACCCATCCTGATCTGGCTGGCCACCGATTACGGCTGGCGCACCGCGTTTTACGCCACCATGATTCCGGGCCTGCTGATTGCCTGTCTGATCATGCTGTTTGTGCGTAACAAACACGTGCACGAATCCATTGCGCACCAGCATGTGCATGTCAGCAAGGGTGATATCAAAACCCTGCTGAAGAACCGCAACATCCTGCTGTGTGTGCTGATTTCCTGCTTCTACATTTCCTGGTTTATCACCCTGATTTCCTTCACCCCGACCTTCCTGATGCAGGCGCGCGGTTTCACCCCGGAAACCATGGGCGGAATCATGGGTTCACTGGGCTTCGCGTGGATGATCTGGGGCTTTGTGATTTCGGCACTGTCCGACCGTTTTGGCCGCAAGCCGATGATGATCCTGTTCACCCTGATCGCCACCGCTTGCCCGATGGTGCTGTTGTACGCGGATGCGGATTCCATGCTGCCGCTGGTGTTCCTGACCTACACCGGTCTGGGCTGCTTCACCCTGTTTATGGCAACGATTCCGGCGGAAACCGTTTCCCCATCCCAGGTGGCAACCGCACTGGGCCTGATCATGGGTGTGGGCGAACTGTTTGGTGGTTTCGTAACCCCGACCATCGCCGGTTTTATGGCTGATACCTATGGCCTGCAGGTGGTGATGTGGATTGCCTCTGGTGGCTCCCTGATTGCAGCGTTCCTGTCGCTGTTCCTGAAAGAAACCGCACCGGCGCGTGTGGGCGTGGCGACTTCCCAGCTGGCGGCCGGCCAGATCTGAGGCGTCACTGATCGACCATGGCCGCGGCCTTGACCGGCGCGGCCGTACCAACCCCACAACCAATAATAAAGACCGAAAGGGATTGATATGAACAACCGTTCCCACAACAGCACTCACCCTGTTACCGCTCGTTCAAACCGTTTCCACGCGGCTGCCCTGAGCACCGCTATGACAGCCGCTCTGCTGGCTAGCCCACTGAGCCAGGCACTGGAAATCTCTCCGGGTGACTATGAGCCGCTGCCGGATCAGCTCAATCTGGCGATCCTGTACCTGAACACCACCTCCGGCAAAGAGCTGTACAGCGACGGCAAGAAGGTGAATGACAACTTCAAACTGGATACCCAGGTGGCGATTGTGCGTCTGCTGCACAACATCGACCTCGCCAATGGCGTGAAAATGGAACCGCAGGTGGTGATTCCATCCGGCTCCCTGAAAACCTCCGGTGACGCCGATGTGCTGGGTGATGCCAGTGGTCTGGGCGATATTATTTTTGGTCTGCCGTTCAAGTGGACCCTGGAAGGCGACAGCAAAAACGTTTTTGCGCTGGCTCCGTTTGTGTACGCACCAACCGGTAACTACGACAAGGATCAAGCCCTGAACATGGGTGAGAACCGCTGGCGCTTCCTGCTGCAATCGACCTATATCCACCACTTCAACAGCCAGTGGGCGCTGGATTCGGCGGTTGATGTGTCCAAAACCACTACCAACAGTGATTTCAACGGCGGCCAGTCTGACCTCAAGCAGGCTACCCGTTACGAGCTGCAGAGTTACCTGCGTTATGACCTCGGCGGCGGCAACTTGCTGGGCGCTGGTTTTGGCCATATCGGTGGTGCCGAGCGTGAAGTGGACGGTGTGAATCAGGATGATGCGCTCAGCACTACCTATTTCCGCGCCACCCTCAGCTATTTTGTTGCGCCGCAATGGCAGCTGCAGGGGCTGGTGGGTAAGGATGTGAAAGTGGAAGAGGGTATCAAGCAGGACTTTCAGGGGCAGTTGCGGATTACCCGCGTGTTCTGATGCTGTTTGTCTGACGTCCGGCGCTTTGCGGCCACTCGGCTTGTTAATTGGCCAGGCTGCTTGCCCTCGTGGGGGACCTTGTCCCCCGGCCGGGCGGGCCTCCCCCTGCTTTTGCCCGACTGGGCTCGTTTACCCGAAATTCCCCGACAACGGCGTTTCGACCCCGACCCGATGGCACGTCCTTGTGCCAACGGGTCTGGCGGGGCATCCATGCCCCGGCTGGGTCGGCCGTTGCGGTGAATTCCGGCTCGCCCAGATGGGCATTCAGTAGCCAGCTGCGCTGGGCGAAATTGGTGTGCTGGTGGATGCTGTTCGTCTGGCGTCTGGCGTCTGGCGTCTGGCGTCTGGCGTCTGGCGTCTGGCGGCTGGCGGTTACTCGGCTTGTTAATTGGCCTGGCTGTTTGCCCTCTTGGGGGACCTTGTCCCCCGGCCGGGCGGGCCTCCCCCTGCTTTTGCCCGACTGGGCTCGTTTATCCGGTTTTCACCGACAACGGCGTTTCGACCCCGGCCCGATGGCACATCCCTGTGCCCTGTCTGTCGGTGAAAATAGGGCCTTGCGGGGCATCCATGCCCCGGCTGGGTCGGCCGTTGCGGTGAATACCGGCTCGCCCAGATGGGCATTCAGTAGCCAGCTGCACTGGGTTAAAGCGGTGTGCTGGTGGATGCTGTTCGTCCGACGTCCGACGTCCGACGTCCGACGTCCGACGTCTGGCGTCTGGCGTCTGGCGTCTGGCGTCTGGCGTCTGGCGTCTGGCGTCTGGCGTCTGGCGTTTACCGATTTTGTATCGTTATTTTCAATACAAGCCATATTCGGAACCGATTGTGTCGTCAGATGAATAAATGCGTTGAGGTCAGGCTGGTTGTTGGGTCTTATGGCCGGTGCTAGCGTTAGCGCTACAACCCAAGATGGCTGAATCGCATCCATAACACTTCCAAACCGCGGTGGCACTCGGGGACGATCAGTCTTTCTGCAGGGCTTGCTTGAGCCTTGCAGCCTGTCCCAAGGTGCTGTTCTCAGCTGTCGTAACAGGTTTCACCCTGTTTCCTGACAACTCCTGAACCGGAATTAACGTATGAATGCCCCCATTGCACGCCCGACGACCGGGCTGTTGCTGATGTTGTCGGCGCTGACCGCGCTGACCCCTCTTGCTACCGACGTCTATCTGGCTGCTGTGCCGGTGATGGCGGAAGCGTTTGGCCGTTCCCTCCACGACATTGAACTGTCGATCAGTTTTTATTTGCTCGGTTTCAGTATTGGCCAGTTGCTGGGTGGGCCGTTGTCGGACCGTTATGGCCGTCGGCGGATGGTGCTGTTTGGTCTGTCGGTGTTTGCCTTTGGCACCTTGATGATTCTGCTGTCACCAACCCTGGAGTTGCTGTGGGGCGCGCGGGTGTTGCAAGCACTGGGCGGTGGTCTGGCGGTGGTGAATACCGGGGCGATTATCCGTGACATGGCCACCGGCCGCGAAGGTGCCGGTTACATGGTGCGGGTGGTGCAGGTGATGATGATTGCGCCGCTGGCGGCACCGATTCTGGGGATGCTGATCCTCAAAATCAGTAACTGGCAGATGATTTTTGTGTTCCTGCTGCTGTACGCCGCGGTACTGATTGCGCTGTTCCGCCAACACTTGCCGGAAACCAGCCAGTACCGGGTGCGCGGTAACCTGTTCCGTAACTATGGCATTGTGCTGGGGGAACGCCGGGTGTGGGGTTTTATTGCCTCGACCTGTGCCGCCTATGCCGGTTTGCTGTCGTTTATTACCGCGTCGCCAAGTGTGTACATGGGTTACTTCGGGATTTCCGAAGGGGCTTACCCGTTTGTATTCGGTGGCAACGTGTTGTGTATGGTGGCCATGAGCCGCGTGAACCTGAAGCTTTTGAAGCGTTATAACCCGAGTCAGCTGGTGTCGTTTGGGCAGGCGGTACAGTTGAGTATGGGGGTGCTGATGGTGCTGTATGCGCTGCTTGCCGAGCATATGCAGCTGATGCCTCTGATGCTGATGATCATGGCGTTTATGGGCTGCCACGGCTTTATTGTCGCCAACTCAACCTCGTCGACCACCGAGTTTTTCCCACAACAGGCTGGTACCGCTACCGCCCTGATTGGTGCGCTGGGCTTTGCGTCCGGTGGTCTGGCCGGTGCGGTGGTGAGTGCCACCAGTGATGGGACGCCGCTGTCGATGGTGGCGATGATGGCCGGTGGCTGTTTGCTGGGGATCACCCTGAGGTTTATCAACAGCCGTACCCGTCCGCCGGTTTCCAGCGGCGACTGAGCCAACCCCTGCTGACGGCGCCTGACATCTGATGCGCGCCGTTTGGCACTGCTGGCGCGACCTGTGTCGCGTTGTTGCAGATTTATGACCAATGAGCCGGGTTTTCCGGCTCTGATCCTGCCCGATGTCAATATTCCCGCATGCCAAGTCGTTAGCCTGACGTTATTCCTAACGTTGTCAGGAGACACAACATGAAACGCCTGTTACCGATGGTCCTGCTGGCCGCAGCCAGTTCCCTCACCAGTTTCAGTGCCAGTGCTGCTACCAGTGACTGGTGGGTGTTCCGTAATGCTCAGTGTGAACCGGCGGCTTACACCCCGGATGAACTGGTGAAAATCAAACTCTCCACCGTACTGCTCGACCAGCCAGCCGATGGCTGGAAAGTGCTGGCTGGCAAGGATGAGCCGGATTCGCTGATTTATTTTGGCCATGGCAAGGCTTCCTGCGAAGCCCTCGGCAAGGCGCTCTCCAGCGGTCAGTTACACCTGCAACACCACTGAGCGGGCGTTGTTACAGTGACTGTTTGCGGGCCTGATCCAACTCGCGGGAAACGTCCAGCATCAGCTCCCGCATCCAGCGATTCACCGGGTCAAGATCCTGGATCTGGTGCCACTGCAGGCCCCAGCTGAACGGCGGAATTTCCAGCGGTGCTTCGAGAATTTTCAGCGGCAGGTACTGAGCCCAGGTCTCGGCCAGACGGCGATGGATGGTGGCAATCCGGCGGGTTCCCACCAGACATTGCGGCACCGCGGTGAAGGTATTCACAATTACCTCGGCGCGCCGTTCAATACCGCCACGCGCGGTCATCCATGCGTCCACACTGGGGCGGCGTTTGGTACCAAACTGCACCATCACATGGCCCATCTGCAGGTACTGTTCACGGCTGATGCTGTCGCCAATGTCGGGATTCTGATCCCAGCACATCACCACAAAATCCTCGTCAAACAGCTTGATGCTGGGGTGTTCCGGTAGCAGGAATTCACTCGGCAGCAACAGAAAATCGATATTGCCCTGTTCCAGTTCGTCTTGTGGCGAGTTGCTGGGCGACATGGTTTCGAAGGTAATGCCCGGCGCGATTTCCGCCGCCCGTCGCCACACTTCCGGCATCAGGACCGTTACCGGGTAGTCCGACATCACCATGCTCAGACGCCGTTCGGTGGTGGAAATATCAATATCGGGGCGGGCATCAAGGGTGATCTGCACCTTCATCAGCAGCTCACGTACCGGCACGATCAGGCTTTCGCCGAGTGGGGTCAGGATCATCTTGCGGCCCACCTGCACCAGCAGCTGGTCGTCGAAGTATTCACGTAATCGGGCCAGGGCTCCGCTGGTGGCGGACTGACTGAGGAAAACCTTTTCACCGGCGCGGGTGATATTGCGTTCGGTGAGCAGGGCATCCAGCACCACCAGCAGATTGAGGTCAAAACGATTAAATCGCATGACGCAGACTCCTTCGGGTTAAAGCCCGATCTTGTTATTTTTTTCTATCGTATTCGCCGATGCCTGTCATGGCAACAAACGATTTAGTGGATACCAAAACTCCCCCTAGTATGGCCTCATCAGCCGAATGGACAGTGACAACGGTGCAGAAACCGGGTCTGAAACAGCCGTTCGGTACACAAGAATAACAACAGGGTCGTGGAGTCCGGTTATGCCGCCCGCGCCCGGCAGTGAGGTGTCCGATGGACAAGGTTCGGTTGCATCTGTGCGGACCTGGCTGTGACAGTCAGTGTGATCGCAAGCAGCAGGCGGCGCAGGCCGTAGCCCGCCGTGATCGCTCGTTCCCGGTTGTTGATACTCATTGCCACGTGCTGGTGCCAGCGGTTGAAAAGCTGGTGGCTGGCCACCCCCTGAAAATCGCCGAAGACCAGGCCAACCTCAAGGCCTCCGGTGACGCCTCGGTGCAGTTCAATCGTGAACAGATGCTGCCCGCGGTAGTCCCCCGTTTGCTGGACCCTGAAGTACGTATCGCCGACATGGACGCCATGGGGGTTGATATCCAGCTCCTCAGTCCGGCGCCTTCCCAGTACTACTACTGGGCCGATGAAGATCTGGCTGCCCGTATTGTGGCGGTTCAGAACGACGCCATTCAGCAGCTGTGTCTGCAATATCCACAACGTTTTGTTGGCCTCGGTGCCATTGCCCTGCAACACCCGCAACTGGCGGTGGCGCAGCTGGAGCATGCGGTACTGGAGCTGGGCCTCAAGGGTGTCGAGATTTCCACCCATGTGGGCAACCTCGAACTGGGCGATGAACGTCTGCAGCCGTTCTGGGCCCGTGCCGAAGCGCTGGGTGCACTGGTGTTTATCCATCCGTTTGGCAGTCAGGTCGGCGAGCGTCTGGCCTCCTGGTATCTGTCCAATCTGGTGGGCCAGCCACTGGAAACCACGCTGGCGTTGTCGCAGCTGATGTTCAGCGGCACCCTCGATCGTTATCCACAACTGCGCATTCTGGCCGCTCACGGTGGTGGTTATCTGCCGTTTTATTGTGGCCGCAGCGACCACGCTGCCAAGGTGCGCCCGGAAGTGCAGGGTGCCCGTCTGTTGCCATCGCAGTACCTGCGCAACCTCTGGTTCGACAGCCTGGTATTCAGCCCACAAGCGGTACGCCAGCTGATTGATCAGGTGGGTATTGGCCAGGTGGTGCTGGGGACTGACTACCCGTTCGATATGGGCGCTTATGACCTGCACTGGCTGGTCGAGCAGGTCCCCGGACTGGATGCCAGCCAGCGTCAGCAATTGTTGTCGGGTAATGCCCTGCAACTGCTGGGGCTGGACGCTGAAGCCTTTTTGCCGGCGCTTGCCGCCGACCCGCTGAACCCGCAAGAAGAATCATAAAAGGGGACTCAACCATGTCTTTTGTATCCCGGAATCCGGGTTATCCGGCTGTGCTGCCTGACTGAGGAAATTCCATGACCACCAGTAATCCATTAATCGGCTTTACGGTCGATCGGGAAAGTATTGTCCACGTCGGCCGCGACCTGCAGCGCCCGGAATGCATTCTGGCCGAGCCGGATGGTTCGCTCTGGACCGCCGATGCCCGTGGCGGTGTGGTGCACATTGCACCCAATGGTGAACAGACCCTGATCGCCCAACAGGTGGGCAAGGGCCTGGATGCCAATGCTTCCGCAGCCGACCGCATGATGGGTGGCACCCTGCCAAACGGCATCGCTTTTGATGCCCGCGGCAACATCGTGATCGCCAACTTCGGCACCGATGCCATCGAGCGTATGAGCCGTGACGGCAAATCCGAACTGCTGTTCGACAGCATGGACGGCAAGCCACTCGGCAAGATGAATTTCTGCCTGTGCGATAGCAAAGGCCGGATCTGGTTCAGCGTGACCACCCGTCAGGTGCCGTGGACCAAATCCATCAACGAAAAAACCGCCGACGGTTATGTCGGTGTGATCGACGAGCACGGCATTCGCCTGGTAGCCGACGGTTTTGTCGGCACCAACGAAATCCGCTTCGACGCCAACGAAGAGTGGCTGTACGTGGTGGAAACCAATGCTCGCCGTATTTCCCGCGTTCGTATCAACGACAACTGCGAAGAAGTGGCCCGTGAAGTGTACGGCCCGTCAGACCTCGGCGGTTTCCCGGACGGTTTTGCCTTTGATGCCTACGGCAACCTCTGGATCACCCTGATTCTGACCGAACGCCTGATCGCTCTGACCCCGGATGGTGAAGTGCTGACCCTGCTCGACGACGGCAATCCGGAAGCCCTGGCGATTTACGAAGAACACTATCAGGCCGGCACCACCACGCCGGAACTGATGGGAGCCTGTAAAGGCACCCTGGCGCCGATGATGGCCAGCATCACCTTTGGTGGCCCGGATTTGCGCACTGTGTACATCGGCAGCCTGGCGGGTTCGACCCTGCCGAGCTTCCGATCCCCGGTTCCGGGATTAGCGATGACGCACTGGCGTCAACGTTAATCCCACGCTCGAACTGACCCAGATAAATATAACAAGGAGTCATTCCGTGAACAGACAAGCAAGGCACGAGACCCGCGACCTGTCCGCTGTGCGGCTGGTCAAGCCAACCCTGCTGGCCACTGCTATCGCCACCCTGCTGGGTAGCGCCGCAGCCCAGGCATTCCAGGTCGAAACCGGTAGTGATGACGTCAAGGTGCTGTGGGATACCACCGCCAAGTACTCCACCATGTACCGTCTGCAGGATCAGAGCGCCCAACTGATCGCCGACACCCAGGGTAACTGGCCAAACACCGACGACGGTAACCGCAACTTCGACAAGGGGTTTGTTTCCAACCGCGTCGACGTTCTGACCGAAATGGATATCGTCTACAAGCGTAACTACGGTCTGCGTCTGAGCGGCGCGGCCTGGTACGACACCGCCTACAACCACAAGAACGACAACGATTCAGCCAGCACGGCCAACCCGATGAGCGTTGACCACAACGAATTCACCGATGGCACCAAAGAGCTGCACGGCCAGAATGCCGAGATGCTGGACTACTTCCTGTTCGGTCGCACCAAGCTGGGTGATGCCACCGCTACCGGCCGTCTGGGTTCCCACACCCTGGTATGGGGTGAGTCGCTGTTCTTCGGTGGCAACGGTATTGCCAACGGTCAGGCGCCCATCGACGTGGCCAAGGCCATGGCGGTGCCATCCGTACAGTTCAAGGAACTGATGATTCCGGTGAACCAGATGTCAGGCCAGATCCAGCTGACTCCGGACGTTGCCATTGGTGCCTACTACCAGCTGGAATGGAAAAAGACCCGCCTGCCAGGCTCCGGTTCCTACTTCTCCAGCGTCGACTTCCTGAGTGACGGTGCCGAGCAGATGCTGCTGGCCGCCGATGGCAGCGCTTACTTCAAACGTGCCGCTGACGTCGAAGCCAAGGATTCCGGTCAGGGCGGTCTGCAAGTGCGTTTCCGTGGCGAAGACTCTGACTACGGTTTGTACGCCATCCGTTACCACGAAAAAGCGCCGAACATTAACGTGCGTCCAAACGGTGCCCCTTACGCCGACGACGAAGGCCGTATGCGTATCGGTGAATACCGCTGGCTGTACCACGAAGGTGTAACCGCCTTCGGTGCGTCGGCAACCCGTACCTTCGACAACTTCAACTTTGCCGGTGAAGTGTCGGTTCGTCATAACACCCCGCTGAACAGCGATGCCGCCACCGACCTGTCGGTCGCAACCGGTGGTGCAATTGCCGCGGGTGGCAACACCTCCAGCACCGCGCTGTACGCGATTGGTAACACCGCTCACGCGCAGATCAACTGGCTGGCCAGTATTGGCCCGAACATGCTGTCCAAGGAAGCCGACTTCCTCGGTGAGATCGCCTACAACCACGTGATGGAAGTGACCTCCGACCGTGGTGGTGTGCTGAACCCGAACGCCGACCGCGACGCCTGGAACATGCGTCTGATCTATGCCCCGAAATACCGTCAGGTAATGCCAGGCCTGGATATCAGCCTGCCAACCGTGCTGGGTTACGGCCTGCATGGCAACTCCATGGCAGTGGGTTCCTTTATGGGTGAACACGTGGGTGACCTCAGCTTCGGCGTGGAAGGCACCTACCTGGATACCTGGCGCTTCGGCCTCAACTACACCAACTTCTTCGGCCCGGTGGACAACACCATCGACGAGAACGGCCACGGCTCTTACGCCCAGGCCATGTCCGACCGCGACAACATCTCGTTCAACGTTCGCCGTACCTTCTAAGACCGGGAGATTTGCATGAAACCTGTTAACAAGACTTTCAAAGTGGCGCTGCTGAGCGCCCTGTTGGCCGCAGCGGGTGTTGCCTCTGCCGCGGTTTCTGAAAAAGAAGCGGCACGTCTGGGTTCCGACCTGACCCCGTTTGGTGCTGAAAAAGCCGGTAACGCCGATGGCTCTATTCCAGCCTGGACCGGTGGTTACACCAAGGTTGATGCCAGCTTCAGCAACGGTGGCAAACGTTCTGACCCGTTCGCCAGTGAAAAACCGCTGTACGTGATCAACGCGTCCAACATGGACAAGTATGCCGACCAGCTGTCCGACGGCCTCAAGGCCATGATGAAGAAGTACCCGGACACCTTCACCATTCCGGTATACCCGACTCACCGTACCGCTGCGGCGCCACAATGGGTGTATGACAACACCAAGGTCAACGCCACTCATGCCAACCTGAAAGACAGCCGTGTATCCGGTGCGTTTGGTGGTATTCCGTTCCCGGTGCCACAGAACGGTGAAGAAATCGTCTGGAACCACCTGCTGCGCTGGCGTGCCCCGGCACACCACGTCGATGTTCGTGGTGTGCAGACCACTTCGGCTGGCCAGCACGTTCCAACTGTATATGCCTCTGGTGACTTCCAGATGCCGTACTACTTCAAGGACAGCAACAACGCCGAGTTCGAAAAAGACAACAAAGGTGTTTACTGGACCATCCGTCTGCTCAACTACGGCCCACCAATCCGTGCCGGTGAAGCCATTGTTGGTCGTGAAAACATCAAGGCTGGCGCTGGCCAGACCTGGGTGTACTTCACCGGTCAGCGTCGTGTGCGCAAGCTGCCAAACGCCTGCTGTGATACCCCGACGCCAGCGTCTGCCGGTATCTCCATGTTCGACCAGACCGACGTGTTCAACGGCCAGACCGACCGTTTCGACTGGAAGATTGTTGGCAAGCAGGAAATGGTGATTCCGTACAACGCCAACCGCCTGTTCCAGCGTCCTTCCGAGAAAATCCTGCTGGATCACCACGTGAATCCGGAAGACATGCGTTACGAAAAACACCGCGTGTGGGTAGTGGAAGCCACGGTTAAACAAGGCCAGCGTCACCTGTCACCAAAACGTCGTTACTACTTCGACGAAGACACCTGGGCTGCTGTACTGGCTGACCACTGGGATGCCAACGGCCAGCTGTGGCAGATGGGCTTCCAGAACCCGATCGTGATGCCAGACATCCCGGCCACCGTGTCACCCATGAACTTCGGTTTCTATGACCTGATTTCCGGTGCCTGGTACCTGGACGGCGTGCTGAACGACTCCGAAGAGCAATACAAGGTTATGCCGAAGTACGACGACTTCACGTTCACTCCGGAAGCAATGGCCGGTGAAGGTATCCGCTGATCGTTGGATCAAGGGATTTCTTTACATATGAAACATTACGCCGGGTCGTAAGGCCCGGTAATCTTCCAGCCCTGATTCGGGAGTCAATAATATGAATAAAAATGCGACCCCAATCGCCCGGCCATTTCATGCCTGGCTGCTGCTGCTCTGCGGCTGCATGTCGGTATTGGCTGCTGTGGTGATTGCGCCTGTTCTGCCACAAATGCAGGAACACTTCTCTGCCACTGACAACGTGGAATTTCTGGTGCCAATGGCACTGACCGCTCCGGGGCTGGTGATTGCCCTGCTGTCGATGGTGGTGGGTGTGCTGGCCGACCGTACTGGCCGCAAGAACCTGCTGGTGGTGGGTCTGGCCATGTACGCCGTGTTTGGTGTTGCACCGGTATTCATTGACTCCCTGCCAACCATTATCGGTACCCGTATTGGTGTGGGTCTGGCGGAAGCCATCATCATGACGGCCTCGGTCGCCCTGATTGGTGACTACTACTCCGGTGTTCAGCGTGAGCGTTACCTGGCGCTGAATACCACCCTGTCTTCCATGTCAGCCGTGATTTTTATTGCCGTCGGCGGTGCCCTCGGTGAGTTCGGCTGGCGTACCCCGTTTATGGTGTATTCCATCAGCCTGATTCTGGCCGTACTGGCGCTGCTGGTGCTGTGGGAACCTCGCAGCCACAAGGAAGAACACCTGCTCGACAAGCTGACCGCCGAAGAAGAAGCCATGTGGAACCCATGGAAAATCGCCGGTATCTGCGCCGTAACCCTGGTGGGTGGTGTGCTGTTTATGGCGGTTCAGGTGCACATCGGTTACCTGCTGCACAGCGTTAACGTTACCGCTCCAAGCTCCATCGGCCTGCTGGCATCACTGGCACAAGTTGCCGTTGTGGTGGGCTCCCTGTGTTTCCGTCTGTTCCTGAACAAGGCCTGGTATGTCACCCCGGTGCGTCTGTCACTGGCGTTTGGCCTGATCGGCACCGGTTTTATGCTGGTGGGCAGTGCCCACGGTGAAGTCACCATTATGGTGGCAGGCACCCTGGTAACCGGCCTTGGTGGCGGCATGCTGCTGCCATCCATGATGGTGTGGAACATGAGCAACCTGCCACCACACCGTCGTGCCCTCGGCACCGGCGCCTGGATGGCCGCCTTCTTCCTGGGCCAGTTCTTCACCCCGATTGTGGTGGTAGGCCTGCAGGAAGTACTGGGCAGCCACGCCGCCGCCATCGGTTTTATCGGCCAGTTTGTATTGCCAGCTGCCATCCTGGTGGCCATTGGCCAGCGTCTGCAGCGCAACAAGACCCTGTCGGTTGCCTGATTCGCTTGCCTGAGAACGGTTGCCTGATAGCTGCCTGATATTCGCTTGCCGGAGAGCGGTTTGAGAACGGCTGTGAACCGTCTGACAAGCGTCAGAGAACAGCCAGATCCTGATTTGAGTGTGAACGATTAGAAGAAGAGTCCGGGATAAAGCCCGGTAACCGAACGCCAGCAGGCATTACCCGAGAATCCTGCCCGCTGGCGCGACAATTGAGGAAAACCAAATGAGCAGTAACAGCTACGATATCGTTGCTATGGGTGCAGGCCACAATGGCCTGGTCGCCGCTGCCTATCTGGCCAAAGCCGGTAAGAAAGTGCTGGTTCTGGAGCGTAAAGCCTATCCGGGTGGTGGTGTATCCACCCAACAGATCAACACCCCAGGTTACTGGCATGACGAGCACTCCAGTGTGCACATCATGATCCAGGGTAACCCGATGCTGCGTCAGGACGAACTGGGCCTGATGAGCCAGCACGGACTGGAATACCACTACTCACCGGTGCCTCATGCCACCATCTTCCCGGACCAGTCGGTGCTGTTCACCTACAAGGATCTGGACAAGACCTGCGAATGCTTCGCCAAAATTTCGCCAAAAGACGCCGAAACCTACCGCAGCTTCGTAAAAATGAGCCAGGACTTCCTGAAAGTCTTTATGCCTGGCCTGTACTCGCCACCACCACCACTGGGTGAAATGATGGCGATGCTGGACCGTACCGAAGAAGGCCGCATCATGCTCGACTACATGAGCCGTGACTGCCTCGACCTGGTTAACCAGCTGTACGAAAGCGACAAGATCAAGATTCACCTGCTGCGTCTGGTGAGTGAAAACCTGCAAGCCCCGAACGAACTGGGCACCGGTATGGGCGTGCTGCTGATGCCTGGCATCATCCACACCTACGGCGTATCCCAGCCGATTGGTGGCTCCGGCAAACTGACCGAAGCGCTGGTGCGTTGCATCGAGTTCCACGGCGGTGAAGTCCGCTGCAACTCCGAAGTCAGCCGCATCATCGTCAACAACGGCGAAGCCAAAGGTGTTGAGCTGTCGGACGGCGAGCAGATCATGGCCAAAGACGCCGTGATCGGTGCAATCCACCCGCACGTGATCCGCAAGTTCGTTGCTGGCGTCAACGAGCCAGTGCTGAAACGTGCCGAACGTACCACCCTGGCACCGTTCTCCATCATGGTTTCTCACTACGACCTCAAAGAGAACTGCCAGTACTACGCTGGTGAAGAAGTCGGTTACGCCACCATGCTGGAATTCATGGCCACCGACAAACTCGATGAAATGTGCGCCGACTTTGACGACCTCAAACGCGGCCAGATCACCAAACGCCGTCTGTGCGCCGGTGGTGACGAGTCGATTGGCGACAAGACCCGCGTACCAAAAGGCGCTGGTATGTTCCACGGCATCACCTTCGCCCCGTATCAGGTAAAAGACGAGCGTTGGGCTGGCAAACACTGGGACGAATTCAAGGAAGAGATCGGCGACCTGTCGCTGGAGCACTACCGCAAGTTCGTCAAGAACCTCACCAGCGACAACATCATCATGCGCACCATCTGCTCACCGGTGGATCTGGAGCGCAGCTCACCGAACTCCATGGTGCGTGGTGACCTGCACGGTGTTGCACCGTACATGTACCAGAGCGCTGGCCACCGTCCGACCCCGGACCTCGGACAGTTCACCATTCCGGGCATCAAGAACCTGTTCCTCGCCGGTCCGTTCCAGCATCCGGGCGGCGGTGTTTACGGCGCTGGCCGTGCCACCGCACAGAAGATGTTTGAAGAACTGGGCATGGACTTCGGCTCCGTCGCCAAAGGCGCTCGCAACGACATGGGTGATCCATCCGCCGCTGCTGCCGTGAAACGCTCGTCCGGTATGGTACTGCGCGGCCCGGCCGACGAAGAACTGATGGCCGTCGACTCCATCGCCCGTGAAGGCAGCGAACTGATCATCAAGGGCAAGAGCTTCGGCACCATGCCGATGGAAGCCCGTCTGGATGCCGACGCCGCCCGCGCTGGCCTCAAGATGATGAAGTTCAGCGACATGGCATTCCTCGCCACCCTGCCGTTCCGTAAGAGCAAGTAAAAAGGTCTGGAGTCGGGCGTCTGGTGTCTGGAGTCTGGTGTCGGGAGTTTCTCTGGCACCCGATCCGAACGCGGCCCGGCCCGACTCCCGACGCCCGGCCCGACACCCGACCCACAAGGACAATAAAATGAACAAAACCAAACGCCTGGAAGGCAAGGTCGCCATCGTCACCGGCAGCGGTTCCGGCATTGGCCGTGGCTGCGCTCTGATGTTTGCCGCTGAAGGTGCGCTGGTGGTCGGTGCTGACATCAACCCGACCACGGCTGCTGAAACCGATGCGCTGGCAGCAGAGCAGGGCACCCCGATGCACTCGGTTGCCCCCTGTGACCTCACCGTACCGGAAGACGTCCAGAAGCTCATCGACACCTGTATTGAACGCCACGGCCGCCTCGATATTCTGGTCAACGCCGGAGCCTTTGGCGCTTTCGCCTGGATTCAGGACATGGATTATTACTCCGGCTGGAAACGCACCCTCGACGGCGAATTGAGCGTGGTATTCCTCGCCTGCCAGACCGCCTGGCCCCACCTGAAAGCCAGCGGCAGCGGCGCGATTATCAACTTCGCCTCCGCTAACGCCCACAACGCCTTCAAACCACTGCCCGCCCTGGCCCATTGCGCCGGTAAAGGCGGCGTACTGGCCATGACCCGTCAGCTGGCGATGGAAGGCCGCGAGTTCAACATCCGCGCCAACACCATTTCCCCGGCCCTGATCGAAACCACCGCCACCCGCGAACCGCTGGAAAACATCCCCGGTTTCCGCGAGGAAGTGCTGGCCAAAACCATGATCAGACGCCTCGGCCAGCCGCAAGACATCGGTTACGCCGCGATTTACCTGGCTTCCGACGAAGCCTCCTGGGTTACCGGCGCCGACCTGCCGGTCGACGGCGGCTCCACCGCCTGGTAAGCCTTGTTCGTTCCGCTGCATCACTCTCGGAGATAGCTCATCTCCGGCTCTGTTCGCCCCCGCAAGGGGGCTTTTTTGTGGGTGGTTTGGATCGTCGGGTTGATTAAAAGATGATCTTATTTTTACGTTACCCCCCATTTTCGTTTAGCGATACCAGTGCTGCCGCATATGCATCTTTCCGACTAAAAGTCGCCTTGTGTGCGTGACTCTACTCATTCTTAAGTACCAGATATATGCAGAATGCAGTCGGATCATGGCGGAAAAGTGATGATTGTATCTTCAGATCGATTGCACGTTTTATTGATTGCTGTTAGCGTAACTCCATGATGTTCATTGCTTTTGTACTTGTGGCGCTGTGTGTAAGGCGCATATTTAAACGGCAATATGAGCATTATTCGTCATATGCGCTTGTTTTTTCAGGGAAGAAAGTACGGTGAAAATGGAGATTTTCAATCAATGTAAATACCTGTCTTCCTCTCTGAATAAATCGTGCCGTTAGAAGATGCAGCAATGCATTTGAAAAAATTTTATCCCAGTTTTAAATAAAAGGAATGAGTGTGAATAAAATTGCTATTTTATTGTTTGGCGCTATTTCGTTGCTAGGTTGTGGTGAAAGTAATGAGTCAGATAATTCCTCGATTAAAAACTCTGCAGTGTCTTTGAATACGGCCTTGCCACGTGTTGTAACTGGCACTGTCGACATTATTGATTCGGGTGTTGGCGATTCCGATTATGCGGATTGGGCAATAGGAACAATTACTGTTGGTGATGAAGATATTTCAATCACATTTGATGCGTCCGTACTTGAACAAGCTGGTATAGATTTGGATTTCAACTTCAGTGATCCTGCAACGATTGAATTGGGTGAGCCTGAGGGACAGGATGGTGATTTAACTTACCCGGTTAAAAAGATCATGTAAGGCTTGGTGCGAAAATGTTCAGTTGCGCAATTCTGCGGTCTATTAAAAGGTGGATAGTGGCGCTCTTTACCACATTTCTATTTTTCGCAGATTTGCCGGCTAACAAAACGTTCGGCCTCTCCGGTGATCTTGTCCAGCTTTAACAGACAACTGCCAACCCCCGATAACGACTTCACCATCCGCTCTAGTGTTTAACCAACTAACCGGCCCAACCAGTCCCAGCTGCTTCTCCACTTCATTGTTGCCTGCCTAATCCCACTGTCCCTCTGCTGCACAGCATTGTTGGTAATTCCTGCCCTAAACCCCGTTCACTGCTGCTCATAAATTCCGCAGCTTGCTGCAAATACCATCCCTGAGAAGACGATTGTCTGCCGTGCCTGAACGGCCTGTTGTGGTCGGCTGGATAACGGTCGTTATTGGTATGCGGGTGGTAGAAATCGTTATGGCCCGTTTTGTCGCATTTGCGGGCATATGGCCGGATCATGCGGGTTCCAGACCAGGCAGCCTGACGGCTGGCTTCCGTGCTTTTCATGGCTTTGTGGCCGTGTGGCGGGCGGGGGCTGTTATCTGATTCAAGTTCGTTCACCCGCGCCGGGTGATGTGAGTTTCCTTTCTGTTTGTCGTCCGTCAGTGGTGAGTGGTCTTTATGGTCAGCCTGTGCGGCTGGTCCCTTTCTGGGTGTCTGAACCGGAGCCTGTTTATGAATAATTCCGATCCCTCGTTGGGCGCGCGGCCGCTTGCGGCACCGGTGCGTGTGATTCTGTGGCTGTTGGCCATTGTGTTTGTGCTGGCAGGTTTGGGCCTGCTGGGTGGTGGTGTGATGCTGGCGGCCCGTGGTTGTCGGCTAGTGGTGCCCGTCAGTCGCCGGACCGTGGTGACTATGTGATTGCCTGGCGTCTGCGTTCACACGCCGGTTAACGTTTTATCGCTCCTGGCCTCTGTGCAGAGGCCAACCTGCCGGGCCTTCCGGCAGGTGTTTTTTGTTTCTGATTACAGGTCTGGCCGGTGAATTACAGCGGCCAACGTTGTTCTGTACCCGCATTCGCTGTATAGAATCACTCCCTCTGTTGCCGATGTGAATTCGCTGCTGTCATGACTGCTCCTCATCCTGATATTCCGCTCAAACTTGATCTGGATCGTTATCTGCCAGCGCTGATCACTTTTCTGGCCAACAAGTTATCCAGCGGTGCATCCAACTGTTACCGCAACCATTTTGGTGTCGGCATTGTGGAATGGCGCATGTTGGCGCTGCTGGCGGTGGAAGATGGCATTACCGCCAACCGCGTGTGTCAGGTGATTGGCCTCGACAAGGCCGCGGTCAGCCGGGCCGTCAAACAGCTGGAATCGCAGCAACTCATTACCGCCATTCCCGATCCCGCCGACTGCCGCCGTACCCATTTGCGCCTGACGGCTGCTGGTTGTGATATGCATAACCGCATTATCAAGGTGGCGCTGGCGCGGGAATCGCAATTGCTGGCGGATCTGTCGGATGACGAGGTGGATCAGCTGGTGAGCTTGCTGTTGCGTATTAGCGCGAGAGTGGAAGACGCCAATCGGTGCTTGCCGGAAGCTGAGTGATTATCTGGCGTCTGGCCTCTATTGTGTCGGGCATCTGGCGTCTGGCCGGGCCGCGATCGGATCTGGCGTCTGGCCGGGCCTGATCTCTATCTCGTTCCCACGCTCCTGCGTGGGAATGCCGCGTTTTTTACTTTGTCCGACGTCCGACGCCCGACACCCTGATCCTTTCTCTTTTCTGAATACCCTGTGCCCAAAATGAATGCCTTTAGAGTTGACATATCAACTATGTTTTGATGATAGTGTTGATATGTCAACTCTAATAATAAAAACACTCCGACACCGGGTTGGTTCAGCAACGGATCAGTACCGGGGAGAAGCAGAGGTACTCATGCAGCATCTGGTGATTATTCGTAAACATAACGTCGCTCGCGACATTGTTGAGCTGGAGATGGGTCGTGAAGACGGCCAGCCACTGGCCGGTTTTGAGGCCGGTGCCCATATCGATCTGCATTTGCCATCCGGCACGGTGCGTCAGTATTCCCTTACCAATCCGGGTGCCGAACCGTTGCTGTATCGGGTTGCGGTTCTGAAAGACCCGAATTCCCGTGGCGGTTCGCGTGAGGTGCACGAGGTGCTGCAGGAAGGGCAGTGTCTGCCGGTGAGTGCGCCGCGCAATCTGTTCCCGCTACATGAAGGCCCACAGCACAGCCTGTTGCTGGCCGGTGGTATTGGTATCACGCCGATTCTGGCGATGGCGCGTCAGCTTCTGCAGCAGGGGCGGTCGTTCAGCCTGCATTACGCCTGTCGAAGTCGTGATCGCGCGGCGTTTCTGGAGGAGTTGCAGCAGGGTGATCTGGCCCCGTTTTGTCATGTCTGGATCGACGACGAAGGTCAGCGTCTGGAGCTGGACAGCGTGCTGGTGGATAGCCCGGTCGACAGCCATCTGTATGTGTGTGGCCCCAGCGGTTTTATTGAGGCCGTGTTAGGTGCCGCCCGTGCTCAGGTGTGGGCTGAAGATCGTCTGCATCGTGAATTTTTTGCTGCGCCGGTGGTGGAAACGGCGGGCGACACACCCTTCGAATTGCAGCTCAACAGCGGCCAATTGATCCAGGTAGCCGCCGACCAGACCGCGCTGGAAGCGCTGCTCGCTGCCGGTGTGAATGTGCCGTCATCGTGTGAGCAGGGCATTTGTGGTGCCTGCCTCACCAACGTGGTGGATGGTCAGCCGGATCATCGTGACCAGTATCTGACCTCGGCCGAACAGGCCAGCAACCGTCTGTTTACCCCCTGTTGTTCCCGTTCCTTCAGTGCCCGGCTGGTGATTGATCTGTAATCGCCGCAGGCCTCCTGCGTTTGCTTGAACCGAACCTGACTTGCTCGACACGACAATAACAAAGGAGCTTTTCCATGAGTGTGTCATTACACATCCCCGGTGTGTCGGTGGACTTTACCCCCAGCCACACCCGCAACCCGCAAGCCTTTCCACTTAACCTCTGGTACGTGGCGGCGCTCAGCAAGGAAGTGAACAGCGAACGTCCGCTGGCGCGGCGTTTTCTGAATGAGCCAGTGGTGCTGTTCCGTACCGCTGATGGTGCGGTGGCAGCGGTGGAAGACCGTTGCTGTCACCGTCATTTGCCGCTGTCGAATGGCACGCTGGAAGCCGACGGTATCCGTTGTGGTTATCACGGCATGCTCTACAACCGTGAAGGCCAGTGCACCGAGATTCCGGGGCAGGACAAGGTCCCGGCCAAGGCGCGGGTACATGCCTATGTGGTGCAGGAAGTGGATTCACTGGTGTGGATCTGGTTCGGCTCCGAGCGCGACAGCCAGCCGGATTGCCCGCCGCCGTCGTATCCGGTGCACAGCTCACCCGAGTACGTCTGGGATGGTGATGTGTTCCATTACCAGGCGCCGTTCCAGCTTATTCACGACAACCTGCTCGACCTCAGTCACCTCGGTTATGTGCACCTGCAAACCATCGGTGGCAACGCCAGAATCCACATGAATGCCGAGCAGAAAGTAGAAGCCAACGGCAACGAAGTACTGGTGAAACGCTACATGCGTGATTCGGTGCCACCACCGACCTACACCGCCGTCTGGCCGTTTGCGGGCAAGGTCGATCGTTGGCAGGAAATCCTGTTTACCCCCAACCATCTGCGTATCTGGACCGGGGCAGTGGACGTTAACACCGATGATCTCGATGACCCGCAACGCGGCGGTTTCCACATGCGCGGTTATCACGCCATCACCCCGGAAACCGAAACCAGCAGTCATTACCTCTGGACCATGGCCACCAATCCGCAAGACAACCGCGAGGAGGTGCTGGCCGCGGTGATCCAGCAAACCGCCTTTACCTTCCAGGAAGACAAGGTGGTGATCGAAGCCCAATACAACAACATGAAGCAGTTTGCCGGTGAGCCGATGGTGGATATCCACGTCGACGTTGGCCCTAATCGAGCGCGCCGCATCATGGAGCAACTGAAGCAATAACCAGCTCCACAAACACGAAAATCTTATTAGCAGTAGCAAGTCCCGGTGGTGATGGGGTTACAGCCAACACCGCCGGTTGTTCGTCCGGTACCAGCCATTTAATAAAAACAAAAAGGTCACACCATGAAAAACAATCGTACGCTGCGCACGTTGGGTATCAGTCTGGTCACATTACTGGCAAGCCAGTTCAGCCAGGCCGCCGATGCCGAATTCAATCTGAAATTACATCACCTGCTGCCGCCGATGTCGGAGGTTCATACCGATATCCTGCAGCCGTGGGCCGACAATATCATGAAGGAGTCGGGGGGCCGGATTCATATCGACCTCTATCCGGCCATGCAGCTCGGCGGCAAACCAGCCCAGCTGTTTGATCAGGCTCGCACAGGCGTTGCCGACATCACTTGGACGGTGGCCGGTTATACGCCGGGCCGTTTCCCGAAAGCCGATGTGTTTGAGCTGCCGTTTATGGCCGCCAGCGCCGAAGCCACCAGTCAGGCTATCCAGACTTACGCCGACAAGGAAATGAAAGGGGACTTCGACGAGGTCAAATTGCTCGCCATTCACACCAACGGCACCGGGGTTTTCCATTCTCGTGATCACGCCATCCGTTCGCTGGATGACCTCAAGGGCCTGAAAGTACGGGCTCCCAACAAATCGATTGCCGAAGCACTGGATCTGATGGGCGCCAGCCCGACCTTTATTCCGGCACCACAGCTGCCGTCGGCGCTGTCAAAAGGGGTCATTGATGTGGCGGCGCTGTCGTACGACGTGGTGAAACCGCTGAAGGTGCATGAGCTGGTGAAATCCCACACCCGTTTTGGCGGCGACCGTGGTCTGTATGCCCAGGTGTTCCTGTTCACCATGAACAAACAGACGTACGAAAAACTGCCGGATGACCTGAAAGCGGTGATCGACCGTAACTCCGGTTTGCCACTGGCGGCCTGGATGGGGCGTGAACTCGACAAGATGGAACAGACCGGTATGGATATCGTGAAGACCACCTCCAACGAAACCATAGTGTTGGGCAACGACGAAACCCAGCGTTGTCAGGAGCTGGTGAAACCTGTCGTGGCCAACTGGATCAGCGATATGAACGCCCAGAACCTCGATGGCCAGCATCTGTATCAGGAAGCCAATGAGCTGATAAACCAGTTCAGCGGTAGTAAAACCGCCGCGGTGGAGTAAGGCTGGCGACGTCTGGCGTCTGGCGTCTGGCGTCTGGCGTCTGGCGTCTGGCGTCTGGCCGGGCCGCGATCGGATCTGACGGCTACTCGGCTTGTTAATTGGCCTGGCCGATTGCCCTCTTGGGGGACCTTGTCCCCCGGCCGGGCGGGCCTCCCCCTGCTTTTGCCCGCTGGGCTCGTGAATCCGGTATTCCCCGACAACGGCTGATCGACCCCGACCCGATGGCACATCCCTGTGCCAACGGGTCTGGCGGGGCATCCATGCCCCGGCCGGGTCGGCCGTTGCGGTGAATCCCGGCTCGCCCAGATGGGCATTGAGCAGCCAGCTGCGCTGGGGGAAAGCGGTGTGCTGGTGGATGCTGTTCGTCCGACGTCCGACGGCTACTCGGCTTGTTAATTGGCCAGGCTGCTTGCCCTCCTGGGGGACCTTGTCCCCCGGCCGGGTCGGCCGTTGCGGTGAATCCCGGCTCGCCCAGATGTGCATTAGGCGGCCACCTTCGGTGGGTTAAATCAGTGTAAATGCATGCTCTGTTGTAGGGTGGGCATTTATGCCCACAAGATCGGACTCTACGCCCGACGGCTACTTGGCTTGTTAACTTGTTACGTTGCTTGCCCTCTTGGGGGGCCTTGTCCCCGGCCGGGTCGGCCGTTGCGGTGAATCCCGGCTCGCCCAGATGGGCAATCAATGGTGGCCAGCTGCGCTGGGTGAAATCGGTATGCTGGTGGATGCTGTTCGTCCGATCCGATCGCGGCCCGACCTGCCCTTTAACTATTGGTCATATCAATCAATAAGATCAGAACTATGGGTTTCCATCATGACAAGGCTGCATCGTAAGGTACGGCTGTGGGCCTGACCCGCGTTATCCATGTTGGAGAAAATAATGAAAAAAATAACAAAAACGCTCTGCCTGTTGGGCATGGGCTGCCTGCCTTTACTGCCAGTATCACCCGTTATGGCTGACGAAGCCGCTACCCCACATTGCCAGATCATCAACCGCGCCGCGTTTGATCATTACATCGCTCTGTTTAATGGCAAAAACCCCAAAGCATTCGAAGCCTGTTACGCGGATGACATCCGTATGCAAAATGGTCATCTGGTGCTGAATGGGATTCCCGCAGTCAAGGAGCATTACCGCAAGATCTGGTCGGTGATGAAAGAAGAGCTGAACGTGGTGAACTACACTTCCGACGGCGATAACCTGGCGATTGAATTAAAAGCACATTTTACGGCTGAGAAAGATGCGGAGGATTCTCCGTTTGGCAAAGTCAAACAGGGTGAAAACTTCGATTACCACGGGGTGATCATGTACAAGATCAACGCCGACGGTAAGTTCTACGACATCAAGGTTGCCTACCTCGACTTTACCCGTACGACGGATGGCGTGACCAAATCACTGGGCATGGCGCACTGAGTGGTCAGCTGCGCTGGTTAAAACCGGCGCAGTCTTGTTCCCAGACTTCTGGTGGGCATGCCTGGCCGTGATCGGTTCATGGCTTTCCAAAACTGATCGGCATTGGATTGTAGGGTCGGTATTGATGTCCACAATGATTGCCTCAGACGCCGACTTCAGACCCCCAACAAAAACGGCGGAGGTGTTGCCACCATCCGCCGTTTTGTTTTGCCGTTGGAGTTTCCCCCGTGGCGAGTATCAGCTGATGAACGTCAGCCAGCCGTGACGATCTTCTGCCTGACCCCACTGAATGGCGTTCAGCTCTTCACGCAGGGATTTCACCAGAGGACCCGCTTCGCCGGTGCCTACGGTGTATTCCTTGCCGTCGCTGATCAGGGTGCCAACGTGTGCCAGTACCGCGGCGGTACCTGACAGGGCAGCTTCACAGTTCGGGTTGGCCTGTACACGTTCCAGCAGTTCGGTAACGGTCAGGTTGCGCTCGGTCACCTTGATGCCGCGGTCACGAGCCAGGGTCAGGATGGAGCTGCGGGTTACACCGTGCAGGAAGCTGGAATCCAGCGCCTTGGTGATCAGTTCGTTGCCGTCGAACAGCAGGAAGTTGGCAGCGCCGGTTTCCTGTACGTCGCCGCCCGGTGCGAACAGCACCTGGTCAGCCTTGTAGTTTTTCTTGGCAGCCATGGTCGGGAACATCGCAGAAGCGTAGTTACCACCAGACTTAACCATACCCATGTGCGCGGAGCAGCGGGTCTGGTCCTGTTCAACCAGCAGACGCAGTGGCTTCAGACCGCCTGCGAAGTAGTCACCTACTGGAGACAATAGAACGTATAGCAGGGATTCCAGAGATGGAGCTGCTGCCTTGCCGATGCACGGTTCAGTACCGATGTGAGTCGGACGGATGTACAGGGACTCTGGAGGAGTCGGGATCTTGTCGGCGTAACGAGCCACTGCAGTGGTGATCATTTCAGCCAGTTGGGCAGGCTCGAATTCTGGCAGGCTCAGCAGTGCAGAGCTTTGGGCCAGACGGGCAATGTTCTGATCCATTCGGAAAATGGCGACTCGACCATCCGGGTGACGGAATGCTTTCAGACCTTCGAAGCAGGTGCTGGCGTAGTGCAGCACGTGCGCGCCTGGGTGCAGGGTCAGCTTGTCAGAAGGTACAAACTCAGCGTCACTCCAGCTTTCGCCATCGAAACGCGCCAGAATCATTTCCGGGAAAAATACAGAACCAAATTGCGACATCGAATACCTTGAAACCCAATCAGTGGCTTATATAAACGGCTAGACGCACATTATCGCCGCCGCGGCGTCGGAGTACAGCATTTCGCGCACATCCGCATCAACAAAACGTCGAAACGCATTGATGCAGCCCCAAACACGATGAACGGCAACGGTTGGAGTGTTTAATGCATCAACAATTATTGAGTGACCCTGACGTCTGGTGTTTGGCTCAAGGCTGCTTGCCCTCTTGGGGGACCTTGTCCCCCGGTTCCCCCTGCTTTTGCCCGACTGGGCTCGTTTTTCCGGTTTTCACCGACAACAGCTGTTCGACCCCGGCCAGATGGGCATTTGGCAGCCACCTTCGGTGGGTGAAATCGATGTGAGTGGATGCTGTGCACCCGACACCCGACACCCGACACCCGATGCCCGACGCTTCGTCCCCGCATGCACCCTTTTGAGCCATGAATTCAACTCATTGATTTCAATGGTTTTTACCTGTTCAAAATTTGACTGGTGACGTTTTGAACGTCGTTTTCAGACAAATCTATCTGTCATAACCGGGGGTGGTTTTGGCGGGTTTGAAGGGGGCTTTGCTGCATTTGAGAGCGTGCGCCCTATATGCGTGCGTTTTGATTCATAAGGCTTTTTTGCCGTTTTCAGATTGTCCCGCTTTGTCAGATTTGAGCCGCATTTGGCGACAAGGACATGCCTGTTTCCGCCAAAGTTGTTCAGTTCCGACTCGTCGCGTTGACGGTGTTTTTGGTCGTCTGCATTTTAATCAAACAGTCATTTAACCAAATGGCCATTTAACTAAAACGTCAGGTGAACAGATGCCAAAACTCGGGGTTGCAGAAATACGCAAACCGCAGCTGATCGAGGCCACCATGGAGGCCATCAATGCGGTCGGGCTGCAAAAAGCCAACGTGGTGATGATCAGCGGTTACGCGGGCGTATCACCGGCCATCATCAACCATCACTTCGGCGGTAAGGACAATCTGCTCGAAGCGACCATGCGCAGTGTGCTGAAGCAGCTGTCCGACAGCATCCGTCGCCAGCTGGCCGATGTGCCGCGTGAGGATGTGATGGGACGCCTGAACGCCATTGTGCGTGGCAACTTTGATGACACCCAGGTGGATTCCAGGGTGGTGAAGACCTGGTTGGCGTTCTGGACCCAGTCCATGCACAACGATGCTCTGTTCCGTCTGCAGCGTGTCAACGAAAAGCGTCTGTTGTCGTACCTGACCTACGAACTCTGCCGGGTGCTGCCGCGTGAGCGTGCTCGTTTTGTGGCCCAGACCGTGGCGGCTCTGATCGACGGTATCTGGCTGCGCGGTGCCCTGACTCCGGAGGGCATCAATGTCCGTCTGGCCCAGCAATTGATCAACGATTACATCCGTCAGCAACTCCCTGCCGAGCTGGTTGGTATTTACGACCAGCGTGTAGCAGCGGCCGAGCGCGAACAGGAATAAACCATGCAAACTCTGTCTCTGTACATTCACGGCGGTTACCGCAACGCCACTTCCGGCGAGGAATTCGCCACCATCAACCCGGCGACCGGCGAGACGCTGGCCATGGTTCAGCAAGCGTCGCTGGACGATGTGGATGCCGCGGTGGCGTCGGCTCAGGAAGGTTTCAAGGTGTGGTCGGCAATGTCGGCGATGGAACGCAGCCGCATCCTGCGCAAGGCCGTTGAGATTCTGCGTGAACGTAACGACGAGCTGGCGCTGCTGGAAGTGCTGGATACCGGCAAGCCACTGCAGGAAGCCAATTGTGTCGACATCGTTACCGGTGCTGACGTGATCGAGTACTACGCCGGTCTGGTGCCTGCGCTGCAGGGTGAACAACAGAGTCTGGGGCTGACCACCTTCTTTTATACCCGTCGTGAACCGCTGGGTGTGGTGGCCGGTATCGGTGCCTGGAACTACCCGATCCAGATCGCTATGTGGAAATCCGCGCCAGCGCTGGCCGCGGGTAACGCCATGGTGTTCAAGCCTTCTGAAGTGACGCCGATGACCGCGCTGAAACTGGCGGAAATCTACAGCGAAGCCGGTGTACCAGCCGGTGTGTTTAACGTGGTGCAGGGTGATTACCGCGTTGGTCAGGCCCTGACCCGTCATGCCGGGATTGCCAAGGTGTCGTTCACCGGTGAATCCGGTACTGGTCGCAAGGTGATGGCCGACAGCGCCAGTACGCTCAAGTCTGTGACCATGGAACTGGGCGGCAAGTCTCCTCTGATCGTGTTTGAAGATGCCGACCTCGAACGTGCAGTGTCCGGCGCCATGATGGCCAACTTCTATACCCAGGGCGAAGTCTGCACCAACGGTACTCGCGTGTTTGTCCACGAAAGCCTGTACGAGACCTTCCTGGCTCGTCTGGCGGAACGCACCGCAAAGATGGTGATTGGTGATCCGACCAACCTCGATACCCAGGTGGGTGCGCTGGTATCGGAAGAACACATGAAGAAAGTCCTGAGTTACATCGAGCTTGGCCGCGAAGCCGGTGCCCGTCTGCTGTGTGGTGGCAAACGGGTAACCCGTGATGGCCTCGACAAGGGCTTCTTTGTAGAGCCAACCGTGTTTGCCGATTGCACTGACGACATGCCAAACGTGACCGATGAAATCTTCGGGCCGGTGATGTCGGTTCTGAAGTTCAGCTCCGAAGAGGAAGTGATCCGTCGCGCCAACGATACCGAATACGGTCTGGCCGGTGGGGTGTTCACCCGCGATTTCGCCCGTGCTCACCGTGTAATTGCCAGCCTGCAAGCCGGTATTTGCTGGATCAACAGCTGGGGTGCGTCGCCAGCGGAGATGCCAGTGGGTGGTTACAAGCTGTCGGGCATTGGCCGTGAAAACGGTATCGAGACCCTGCATCACTACACCCAGACCAAGAGTGTTTACGTAGAGCTGGGCGACCTGGCCTGCCCATACGCCTGATAACGGATTTTTGGAGTGACCGCCATGAGCAGTGTTTCCACGTTTGACTACATCATTGTTGGCGCCGGTTCCGCCGGTTGTGTACTGGCCAATCGCCTGACCGCCAGCGGTGAATATTCGGTGCTGCTGCTGGAAGCGGGCGGCTCTGATCGCAGCATTTTTATCCAGATGCCAACCGCGCTGTCGTACCCGATGAACAACGACAAGTACGCCTGGCAGTTTGAAACCACCAATGAACCGGGCATCAACAACCGGGTGATGCATTGCCCGCGTGGCAAGGTGCTGGGTGGCGGTTCTTCTATTAACGGTATGGTGTACGTCCGTGGTCACGCTCGTGACTTCGACGAATGGGCGGCGTCTGGCGCTGAAGGCTGGGATTACCAGCATGTGCTGCCGTACTTCAAACGTGCCGAAAGCTGGTACAAGGGTGCCGATCAATACCGTGGTGGTGAAGGCCCACTGGCGACCTGCAACGGTAACGAAATGGCGCTTAACCCGCTGTATGAAGCCTTTATCAAGGCTGGTGAAGACGCCGGTTATCCACGCACCGAAGACTACAACGGTTATCAGCAGGAAGGCTTCGGCACCATGCACATGACCGTTGATGGTGGTGTGCGGGCTTCTACCGCCAACGCCTATCTGCGTGATGCCTTGAAACGCCCGAATCTGACCCTGATCAGCGGAGTGGTGGTGCACAAGGTGCTGCTGGAAGGCAAACGGGCGGTGGGTGTTCAATACGAAAAAGGCGGCAAGCTGGTACAGGCCGCGGCCGAGCGCGAAGTGGTGCTGAGCGCCGGTTCCATCGGTTCACCGATGCTGCTGCAACTGTCCGGTATTGGTCCGAAACAGGTTCTGAAAGACGCTGGTGTTGAGGTCAAACACGATCTGCCGGGTGTCGGTGAAAACCTGCAAGACCACCTGGAAGTGTACTTCCAGTACCACTGCAAACAGCCGATTACTCTCAACGGCAAACTCGACCTGATCAGCAAGGGCCTGATTGGTACTCGCTGGGTGATGTTCAAGGATGGTCTGGGTGCCACCAACCACTTTGAATCCTGTGCGTTTATCCGCTCTCGTGAAGGCATCGAGTGGCCAAACATCCAGTACCACTTCCTGCCGGCAGCCATGCGTTACGACGGTGGCAAGGCGATTGCTGGTCATGGATTCCAGGTGCATGTGGGTCCGAACAAGTCCAAAAGCCGTGGTTTTATCCGCATCAAGGACGCCAATCCGCATACCAAACCGGAAATCTTCTTTAACTACATCGGTAGTGAACAGGACAAGCAGGACTGGCGTGATGTGATCCGCCTGACCCGTGAAATCCTGGCGCAGCCAGCGATGGATGCCTACCGCGGTGATGAAATCCAGCCGGGTATGAACATCCAGTCCGACGAGGAAATTGATACCTGGGTACGCGCCAACGTTGAAAGCGCCTATCACCCGTCCTGCTCCTGCAAGATGGGCGCTGACAACGACCCGCTGGCCGTACTCGACAGCCAGTGCCGGGTGCGCGGCGTCAACGCCCTGCGGGTCGTGGACTCGTCGATTTTCCCGACCATTACCAACGGCAACCTCAACGCCCCATCCATCATGGTGGCAGAACGGGCAGCCGACATGATTCTTGGCAAGCCTCTGCTGGAAGCCGCCGGTGTGCCGGTGTGGATTGATCCGCAGTGGCAGAAACGTCAGCGTCAGGGCACTGCCAAACGACCGCTGAAGCGAAACTGACCCCCTCCACGCTGAGTCGTCCAGGGGCGTCAGACGCCCGGGTCGGTTCAGCGTGACTGTAGTGTGAACCCTTTAAACCCGATTTGAGGACTCAGCATGACACGTGTTAACCAACGAACCACTTCGCTGCTCACCGGTCTGGTTATGGCCACTGTGCTTCATTCCGGTGCAGCTGTTGCTGCCCAGTGCGATACTGTGCGCTTTTCTGATGTGGGCTGGACCGACATCACCGCTACCACTGCGGTTACTTCCGTGGTTCTGAAAGGCATGGGCTACACCCCGGTGACCCAGATGCTGTCGGTGCCAGTGACCTACAAGTCGATGGCCAACAAGGATATCGACGTGTTCCTGGGGAACTGGATGCCAACCATGCAGGCTGACATCGATCCGTACCTGAAAGATGGCTCCGTCGAAAGCCTGAAGGCCAACCTCACCGGTGCCAAATACACCCTGGCGGTGCCGAAATACGTGTACGACGCGGGGGTCAAGTCGTTCGCGGATATCGTCAAAAACGCCGACAAGTTTGAAAACAAGATCTACGGCATTGAGCCGGGTAACGATGGTAACCGTCTGATCCAGAGCATGATTGATCAGGATGCTTTCGGCCTGAAGGGATTCCAGATGGTGGAGTCCAGTGAGGCCGGCATGCTCTCCCAGGTATCGCGCGCGGTGAAACGTGACAAGTGGATCGTGTTCCTTGGCTGGGCTCCACACCCGATGAACGCCAACTTCGAAATGGCCTACCTCGACGGTGGTGATGACTTCTTCGGCCCGAACTACGGTGGTGCTGATGTGTATACCAACGTCCGCAAGGGTTACACCACGGAATGCGGCAACGTCGGCAAGCTGCTGACCAACCTCGACTTTTCCCTGCAAATGGAAAACGAGGTGATGGGCAAGATTCTCGATGGTGGCAAACAACCGGAAGCGGCAGCGGCTGAATGGTTAAAAGCCAATCCACAGGTACTCGACAGCTGGCTCAGTGGCGTAACCACCCTGAAGGGTGAAGCAGCCCTGCCTGCCGTACGTAACTATCTGAAACTCTGATTAATTTCATTAAAGTCGGCCCGATTCTTGCGGGCCGTTCTCCAAACGTTTTTCTGGATGTCGCCTATGAACTGGCTAACTGAACACAAACTGCCGCTGGGGCACTGGATGGAAATCCTGGTTGATTGGCTTACCAGCAATGCCTCCGGTTTCTTTGATCTGATTTCGCTGTCGCTGGAATGGGTAATCATGAGTCTGATCGCCCTGTTCCAGTGGTTTAATCCGGCAGTGCCGATTGTGGCGACCATGGCGCTTGCCTGGTTCCTGCATCGCAGTGTGGCGCTGGTCGGTTTTGTGCTGGCATCCATGTTGCTGATCATCAACCTCGGTTACTGGAACGAGATGATCGAAACCTTTGTGCTGGTCGTGACCGCTACCGGTATCTGTATCCTGTTGGGTGTACCTCTGGGTATTTATGCCGGTCACAACCCCAAGGTGTATTCGTTCCTGCGCCCGGTGCTCGACCTGATGCAGACCGTTCCAACCTTCGTATACCTGATTCCAACTCTGGTGGTGTTTGGTCTGGGTGTGGTTCCAGGTCTGATCTCGACCATTATTTTCGCCATCGCGGCACCGATTCGTCTGACTTACCTGGGGATCCGCAAGGTTCCGGAAGAGCTGATCGAAGCGGGCAAGGCGTTTGGTGCAACCCCGATGCAACTGCTGTTCAAGGTTGAGCTGCCAGCCGCCATGTCCAGCATCATGGCCGGTGTTACCCAGTGCATCATGCTGTCACTGTCGATGGTGGTGATTGCCGCGCTGGTAGGCGCTGATGGTCTGGGCAAACCGGTGGTACGCGCTCTGAACACCGTAAACATTTCACAGGGATTTGAGGCCGGCATTGTGATCGTACTGGTGGCCATCATTCTCGACCGTATCTTCAAGGCACCTGGCAAGGAAGAGGCTTAATCATGACTGCAATCAGCGTTCGTAATCTCGATGTGGTGTTTGGCGACAACACGGGCCCGGCTTTGCAACTGCTCGATCAGGGCAAGACCCGTCAGGAAATTATCAAGGCCACTGGCAGCGTTGTGGGTGTTCACAACGCCTCGATTGATGTCCAGCAAGGTGAAATCTGCGTGCTGATGGGCCTGTCCGGCTCCGGCAAATCCAGCCTGTTGCGGGCGGTGAACGGTCTCAACCCGATCAGCCGTGGCAACGTGCTGGTGCGTGATGGTGACAGCCATGTTGACCTTGGTAACTGTGATGCCAATACCCTGCGTCGGGTACGGGCGCAACGCGTCTCCATGGTGTTCCAGAAGTTTGCCCTGATGCCGTGGCTGAGTGTGCTCGACAACGTTGCTTATGGTCTCGAACTGATGGGCATGGGCAAAACCGAGCGCCATAAAAAAGCCATGGAGAAACTCGACATGGTGGGTCTGGCGCAGTGGAAAGACGTGTTACCGCATGAACTGTCCGGTGGTATGCAGCAGCGTGTGGGCCTGGCCCGCGCCTTCTCGATGGACAGCGACATTCTGCTGATGGACGAACCTTTCTCGGCACTCGATCCGCTGATCCGCGCCCAACTGCAGGACGAACTGATTGAGCTGCAGCGTAACCTCAACAAGACCATCCTGTTCGTCTCTCACGATCTGGATGAAGCCCTGAAGATTGGCAGCAACATCGCCATTATGGAATCTGCCCGTATCATCCAGTACGGCCCACCGGAAGAGATCGTACTGAACCCGATCAACGCCTACGTGGAAGACTTTGTGGCGCATACCAATCCGCTCAACGTATTGCTGGGTCGTTCACTGATGACCCGTGCTGCCGACCTGCCACGCGCCAACGGCAAAGTGCTGGCCGACAACGAAAAAGGCATCTGGCTGGATATGAAAGGCCAGCAAGTGGTGGCTGCGGAATGTGCAGGCAAGGTTCTGCCAATCCAGAACTGCTCCAACTCGCTGAATGGCTCTCTGCCAGCCACCGGTACTCTGGCGGTGACCACACCGGATGTGTCCATGCGTCGTGCCATTGAACTGCGTTACGCCACCGAACTACCGGTGGTGATTGCCGAACAGGGCAAGCTGGTGGGGGTTCTGACCGACCATAACTTCTATCACGCCATGCTGGGTAAACATTTCACCTGCTCCTCCCAGCAGCAACTGGCATCCTGAACCTTTGCCGGTCTGTTGTTGCCGGGGGGCGAGTGGCGGACCGGCAGAGGTTCAGCCTTTTATCTCATGATCTGGCCTGCGGTGCAGGTTTCAGATAACAAAAAGCCCGACCTGAGCGTCGGGCTTTTTGTTTTTCGTTTTTATGTTTCTGCTCGGCTTTCTCGTTCCCACGCTCCTGCGTGGGAATGTTGTTCTGGTAGTTTGGGTCTGGATGCTGTTCGTCTGGCGTCTGGCGTCTGGCGTCTGGCGTCTGGCGTCTGGCGTCTGGCGTCTGGCGTCTGGCCGGGCCGCGATCGGATCTGGCGCTTTGCGGCTACTCGGCGTGTTAATTGGCGAAGCTGCTTGCCCTCTTGGGGGACCTTGTCCCCCGGCCGGGCGGGCCTCCCCCTGCTTTTGCCCTGCTGGGCTCGTTTTTCCGGTATTCACCGACAACGGCTGTTCGACCCCGCTCAGATGGCACATCCCTGTGCCAACTGAGCTGGCGGGGCATCCATGCCCCGGCCGGGTCGGCCGTTGCGGTGAATCCCGGCTCGCCCAGATGGGCATTGGGCAGCCAGCTGCGCTGGGTGAGATCGGTGTTGATGGATATTGTTCGCCCGACGGCTGCTGGCGGCTACTCGGCGTGTTAATTGGCGAAGCTGCTTGCCCTCTTTGGGGACCTTGTCCCCCGGCCGGGCGGGCCTCCCCCTGCTTTTGCCCGACTGGGCTCGTTTCCCCAGTTTTCACCGACAACGGCTGTTCGACCCCGCTCAGATGGCACATCCCTGTGCCAACTGAGCTGGCGGGGGCATCCATGCCCCGGCCGGGTCGGCCGTTGCGGTGAATCCCGGCTCGCCCAGATGGGCATTGGGCAGCCAGCTGCGCTGGGTGAGATCGGTGTTGATGGATATTGTTCGCCCGACGCCCGACGTCCGACGCCCGACACCTGACGCCCGACGCCCGACGCCCGACGCCCGACGCCCGACACCCGATCCGAACGCGGCCCGACCCGACGCCCGCAGGCTTACTGACAGGCCTCTGGCAGCAGTTCGGTGTTGAGGTTTTCGCCGTAACAGCTCCAGCTGATGCTGGAAATATTGGCGAGGTCTACTGCGTATTCATCTTCGTCCGAGTCTTCCTCGTCGTAGCTGTAGTCCTCATCGTCTTCTTCGGTGTAGACGTCGTCATCGCTGGCGGCAGACTCTTCATACTCGGTAGCGTCGGCTAGCAGATTTTCGCTGGAGCCGGAGGCTGTGGCGGTAGAGGACGTACCGTCATCGATGTTTGGCTGCATGATAATTCCCACGTCTTCACCCCAGGTATCGGAACCCATGTTGGCGTATACCAGGCCGTAGTCGTACAGCTCGATGTAATAACCGTCACCGTTCAGCTGCGAATCGGTAAAGCCGAGGTCTTGCAGGGATTCCGGGTAGGCGTGGTTGGCCATGATGTATTCATGCACGGCGATGCGCACCGGGTCCATCTGTTCGATGGCGCTGCTGTAACGCTGCTGTTCCATAAAACTCTGGTATTTCGGAACGGCAACGGCGGCCAGAATCCCCATGATGGCAATCACCATAATCATGGCGCTGAGGCCTCCGGCTCCCGGAATCCCGAGGCGTGGTACAAACAGCGCCAGCACCCATGCCATGGAATGGCGGCGCGGGAACTGCACGTCTTCACCCCGCTTGAGGGCAACCGCGGTGGCCATCCGTTTGGTCAGCCATGGGTAATCACCGGTCAGTTCGTGGAAAGACATCCAGAAACCATTGGTTTCAGCCACCTGACTCATATAGGCATCGAGGTTGATGGTGCTCCAGCGGCTGTTACCGGCGGCAATCGCCGACAGGGCGGCTTTTACATCCTCTTCGCTATCGCAGCAGGCGACGCCATAACGGTCGCAGGTGTATTCCTCGGCGCGACGCAGGGCGGAACCCAGCAGTGGCATAAACATGGCCGGGAACAGGAAGCTGCTCCACACCAGGTGTTTGCGGTGAATATGGCCGAGTTCGTGGCCGATGTAGAAATCGACGGCTCCCGGACGGTTTTCGAGGGCATCTACCACATCACTGAACAACACCACAAAGTGACGGCCGAGGAAGCGGGTCGCCATGGCGTTAAAAAAGTCGGTACGCAGCAGGTAGGCTTCTGGCACTTCGGCCACGCCGAGAGTTTCGCAGTGTTTGACCAGTCGCTGATGCAGGTCCGGGTACTGTTCTATCGTAATTCGCACACCGGTGCCTTTTAACCAGGCAATAAACGCCGAGTGAGTAAACAGGAAAAACAGGTATCCGAACAGGATGTAGATCAGCGCCAGTCCAAAGGTGGCGACAATCAGCAACAGCCAGAACAGGCCGGATATTACGGCGGCAATCGTCCACAACGACGATTCGTTTTTATAAACGAGTTTCACAGGCAAGTCCTTTTGAAAGGGAGAGGTTAGCTCAGATGCTGTCTCACTTCAGAGCACTGCCAAGGAGTATGCCTGTAATGTCAGAGTGACTCCGTGAACCACCACGTTGTTATAAAAAATGGTCTTTTATAGACCATAAATAACCGGAATCAGGTCTCGAATTATCGTATTCGCAAGGGAATGTGGCATTTAATGGGCGATTATTGCAGTCGGTGTTGGTCGGGGTGGGGCTGCTTATGTGGGGAGCTGTAGAAGTCACAAGATCCTTCAATGAGCCGGTTGCTCTGGCCAGCGCACTATGATTCGGAATTCATGGTCGTCCTGATCGTCATCCAGTGACCAGCCAAGGCGTTCACAAATGCGGGCACTTATTTGTAAGCCATAACCGTAGCCAGGCGTCGGGTGACTGTCCGGGCTCACACCGTTGCAAATCGTTAATGTCTGCCGGGAAAGCTCAATCTGGATATGTTGATGACCATGAATGAAGGCGTTTTTCAGTAAATTGGTGAGCAATACATCAACAAAGCCGGGTGGTGCGCTGATCACCACCGCGGTCTCGTTGACGTTCTGGTGTACGGCTAAGCCACTGCTGTTGAACAGTGTCTGCAGCGATGGGATCAGGTTATTCAGACGTTGGCCAATGTCGACTGGCTGGATGTGGTGAGTGTCGATCCGCTCTTGCCCCAGTAGCAGGAAGACCTCGGTCAACAGGCGGATATCGCTGCAGCTCTGCTCAATGCGCTGGATAGCCCGTTGTGCCAGAGGCTGTGCCTGTACGGCCGGGATTTGCGCCAGTAATTCGGCTGACCCCTGTAGCACCATCAGCGGCGTGCGTATCTCGTGAGAGGCAAAGCGGTTGAATTCCTGTTCGCGCCGGAAATAGCCTTCTATCTGTTGTTTGCTGGCCAGCAGTTGCTGTTCGATCTGCGCCAGCTCCTGAAACCGTGCGGATACAACGGAGGCGGCTTGTCCGGGGGCCAGTTGTGGAATCCGGGTCAGCAGTTCCTGTAGCGGCTGGCGCAGGGTTCTGACCAGATAATAACCGCACAGCATGAGCAGGATGCTCATTAGCAGACCCATCAGCAGTGCTCCGTGATGGAGCTGTTCTTCAAAGGGGTCAAGGAAATCATCGGCATTGTCCTTGAACACCAGATAATACAGACCTGCTCCGGATGGGTGATGCTGCACCAGAAAGTGTTTGTCCTCAGGACCCAGCTGGTGTTCGTAAAATCCTGATTGCTGGTAGGTGCTTAGCCATTGAGGTGCCTGTTCCTGCTGATAGAAGTCGAAGGCATAGGGATTGGGCAGGCGTCCTGAGGTGCCATACAGTTGCCAGTTCCGCTCATACTGGGTTGCTTCGGCATCCAGCCATTGATGCAGGCTGATGCGTTCCAGCTGATCTTCGGCAATCACCATGAGGCCCCAGAACAGTAATACCAGCAGTAGACCCATGCTGGCGGTCAGCCACCACATGCGCCTGAACAGACTCGGATGCTGGTGGAGATTAGCGGCTGAGCGGGTGGGGTTTTTATGGGCAAACAAGACGATACCCCTGGCCGTGGACGGTCTCCAGCCAGTCATGCTGGCCATGCTCCCGCAGGGCACAACGCAGGCCGTGAATGTGGCTGCGCAGGGCATCGCTGTCAGGTTCGTTGTTGCCCCAGATCTGGTTGAGCAGCTGTTGGCGATTGACCATGGCGGGATACTGTTGCATCAACAGCCGCAGGATGTGCAAGCGGATCGGACTGAGATGAACGGTTTGTTCATTCAGGCTGACCTGCTGCTGTTGCAGGTCGTAACAGAGTGCCCCCAGTTGCAGACGGCCAACACTGGGCTGGCGTCCACGTCGGGCCAGTGCTTGCAGGCGTAATTGCAGTTCCTGCAGGGCAAAGGGTTTGACCAGGTAGTCGTCACCGCCGGCTTCAAAGGCGGCGACCTTGTCGTCAAGCTGGTCGCGGGCGGTCAGAAACAGCACCGGAATATCCAGATGCAGTTGCTGGCGAATGTGCTGGACGGTGCTGATGCCATCGCGTCTGGGCATCATGATGTCCATCACGATCACATCCACATGCTGATGGCGCAGGCGTTCCAGAGCGGCGTCCCCATGGTGGGCACAGTCAACCTGATGACCTGCCAGTTCGAGGTAGTCACAGAGGGTTGCCATGACCTGTGGATTGTCGTCTACGACCAGAATATTCACGGATATTGCTCCTGCAGTCGGTTGATCAGCGCAGCAGACGCAGGCTGTCGACATCAATTTCAGCGGATTCCAGATAGTCTTTTTCGACCTCGCCCAGAATTTCGATACGGTCCTGATGATCAAACGGCTCGGCCGGGAACAGATGATCATCAATCTCGACCCGGATCTGTTGCTGGCCATCGCTGAACAGGTATTTGTCGTTGCTGACTTTTTCGATCAGATAACCCTGCAGGCGCACCATCTGGTCATCCTTGCCGTTATCGATAATCTGGTCAATCCGGTTCAGTTCATTCTGGACCGGCCCTTGGTATTCGGCGTTGGCCATACTGGCAGAGGTCAGAGCACTGATAGACAGAACAAGTGCGGAAATGTGGCTCATGGTGATAACTCCGGTTGGCGTGGGTGGAACGGCCGGGTGCCGTTGTGCATGCCATACTGCGTGAGTGGGTGTGAAGAAAACGTGAGGGTGGCATGCGCGAGGACTAACACCAGAGTTGCATGTAGCTGGCCGGTTTTTTTCCTACTCAATAATGGCCGCAGCCGCTAAAATGGTCGCCTTTTTGTAACCGGTACGGTAAACACACAGGTGTTCACCAAACCAACGCTGAATCGCTTGGCGGCTCCTGCTGCAAGCCATGACCGGACAGTGAACCTTGATGTTTACCGAAATTCCGGGCTCACGCCCTGTAACACCTTTGCTTGACGCCATTCAGGAGACTGCCGACCTGCGGCAGCTGCCTGCCGAAAAGCTTAAGGATCTGTGCCGTGAACTGCGGGAATTCCTGTTGTACAGCGTTGGCCAGTCGGGTGGCCATTTCGCTGCCGGTCTGGGGGTGGTGGAACTGACCGTTGCCCTGCATTATGTCTTTAACACACCGGACGACCGTCTGGTCTGGGACGTTGGTCATCAGGCCTATCCTCACAAGATTCTGACCGGCCGTCGTGAACAGATGACCCGTATCCGTCGTGAAGACGGCCCGGCGGCTTTCCCGCTGCGCACCGAAAGCCCTTATGACACCTTTGGTGTGGGTCACTCCAGTACCTCGATTGCGGCGGCGCTGGGTATGGCGCTGGCATTCCGCCAGCAAGGCCAGCAGCGTCAGGCGGTGGCGGTTATTGGTGATGGTGCCATTACCGCCGGTATGGCATTTGAAGCCCTGAACCACGCCGGCCACGAAAAGGCCGACATGCTGGTGATCCTCAATGACAACGATATGTCGATCTCCAACAACGTCGGTGCGCTCAACCGTTATTTCACCCGTCTGTGGTCGAGCCGCACCTACAGCGCCATTCGTGAAGGCAGCAAGAAGGTGCTGGAAAAGATTCCGGCCGCCTGGGAGTTTGCCCGTCGCACCGAAGAACATATGAAAGGCATGGTGGCTCCGGGCACCCTGTTTGAAGAATTCGGCTTCAACTATTTTGGCCCGATCGACGGCCACGATATCAATGAGCTGGTTAACACCCTCGGTAATCTCAGTAAACTGCGTGGCCCACGTTTCCTGCATGTGGTCACCCGTAAAGGCAAGGGGTTCACTCCGGCGGAAGACGATCCGATCCGTTATCACGCACTCAAAGCGCCTGCTCCAGCCAGCAAGCCAGTCGTGCCAGCCAAACCGACCTACTCCAATATTTTTGGCGAATGGCTGTGTGATATGGCAGCGGCCGACAAACGTCTGGTGGGGATTACCCCGGCCATGCGTGAAGGCTCCGACCTGATCCGTTTCTCCTACGAATACCCCGAGCGTTATTTCGACGTTGCCATTGCCGAACAACATGCGGTGACGCTGGCGGCAGGTCTGGCTTGTGAGGGGCAGAAGCCGGTGGTGGCGATTTATTCGACTTTCCTGCAGCGCGGTTACGACCAGCTGATCCACGACGTAGCGCTGCAAAACCTCGACGTGTTGTTTGCCATCGATCGTGCCGGTCTGGTGGGCGAAGACGGCCCAACTCACCACGGTGCCTACGATCTGTCATACCTGCGCTGTATCCCCAATCTGGTGGTGATGACACCGTCCGATGAACAGGAATGTCGTTTGTTGCTGAGCACCGGTTTCCATCATCAGGGGCCAGCGGCGGTACGTTATCCACGTGGCAGTGGTGCCGGTATTGAAACCCAGCCCCACCTGCAAACCGTTGAATTGGGCAAAGGGGTGGTACGGCGGGTGGGTAATGCTGCTGCTGGCAAACGGGTTGCGCTGCTGGTCTTTGGTGCGCCACTGAACAATGCTATGGATATAGCCGAAACCCTGGATGCCACTGTGGCCGACATGCGTTTTGTGAAGCCACTGGACGAGGCGCTGGTACAACAGCTGGCACACGATCATGACCTGCTGGTGACTCTGGAAGAAAATGCCGTGATGGGCGGTGCTGGCAGTGCCGTTCTGGAAGTACTGGCGCTGGCCGGTGTGGCTTGTCCGGTGATGATGGCCGGTATCCCGGATCGCTTTATTGAACACGCCACTCCGGCCCGTCAGTGGCAAGACTGTGGTCTGGATAGCGGCAGCCTGCTGACCCGAATCCAGCAACGTCTGGGTCTCTGATTTCCATCCCTCGCTGACCATGCCAGACGGTATGGTCTGCTCGCTGGCCGGGCAACTCCTGTAAATGATGCTTTACTGGTTAGTACAAGAACATTTAACAGGTGAATCCGGTGGCTCTTAGCCGAACTCCCGTTTATATGGGCACCCTCTTGATCGGGGCGGCTCTCCTTTTTGCTGATCTGGCATCTCTGGTCTGGACCGTGGTGTCAGTGATCATGTTATTGCTGGCAGTCCATATGGTGGCTGACAGACCTAGGGTGATGCTGAGCCATGGGCCTGCGCTTGCCGATGATCCAGACCCCGACCCGGCTGCTGAAACACCTCCTGATGTGGTTGCCCCGGCTGTTTCTGCCCTGGCTGACACCGACCTGCTGTTACGTATGGAGCGGCTGGTGGCGGTGGGACAGTTATCCGCTGGCATCGCCCATGAAATCAACAATCCGGTGGCTTATGTGCACAGCAACCTGGTGGATATCCGCGAAGACTTCGATAACCTGCACCGCTTTATCCGTCGTATTGATGAACTGGCCCATGATCTTCCGCGCGACAGTGATATCTGGCGCGGCATGGTGCAGGCCTATCGTGATGAACAGGTAGCCGACATTCTGGCGCTGTTTCCCGAGCGCCTTAAAGACTGCATCGAAGGCGTCGATCGTATCGGCCATATCGTCCATGACATGAAAACCCTGGTACGGGGTGGTGGGTCAAATAAGGCGCTGTGCAATCTCAATCAGGACCTTGCCACCGTCATCAACATTGCCCGCACCCGGATCAAGGGTCAGGTACAGTTCCATGTGCACCTGCTGAATGACTGCCCGCCACTCTGGTGTAACCCATCGCAGATTGGTCAGGTGGTTCTCAATATTCTGGTTAATGCCGTGCAGGCGGTGGGTGATAACAGCGGCGATATTTCCCTGACCCAGACGCTGCGTGACGGCGAGCTGGAGATCACCATCTGTGATGACGGTCCGGGGATGAGCCCGGAGTTGCTGCAGCGTGCATTTGAGCCCTTTTTTACCACCAAGGGGGAACAGGATGGCACCGGTATGGGATTACCCCTGAGTCGCCAGCTGGTGCAGGATCATGGTGGGCGTCTTGAAGTGGAAAGCGAGCCGGGAGTAGGTACCTGTTTCCATATTTATCTGCCGGTGCCGGCTCAGGAGGGACAACATGTTTGATGATTATCTCGTACAGGAAGCCGATGAAAAATTCGGCCGAATACTGCTGGTTGATGATGAGCCTGCGGTGTTGCAGGCCCTCAAGCGTCTGTTATATCGCCAGTATCAGGTAGAAACTGCCAGTAGTGGTCATGATGCGCTGGCCAAACTGTCAGAAGAGCCATTTGACCTGATTATCTCTGATATGCGCATGCCCGGCATGAGTGGTGCTGACCTGCTGGCCATCTGTTTTGAACGCTGGCCAGACATGACCCGGGTGCTGATCACCGGTTATTCGGATCTCGAATCGGCAGTAAAGGCTGTAAACGATGGCAACATCTTCCGTTACGTCAACAAACCCTGGAACAACGAACAGCTACGCGGCATCGTCGCCGATGCCCTGCAACGCAACCTTCTGAAAGACCTGAACGAAAAACTGCAGGCGCGGGTAATAGAACAGAACGAGGAACTGGCGCGACTGAACCGTGAACTGGAAAAGAAATTTTTGCAGAAATCGGATCAGGCCGGTGAAGCCGAAGCCAAGCTGGAAGGTGCATATCGCACCCTGGTGCAGGAATTCAAAAGCATGCTGCATATGCTGGTGAGCCTGGTAGAACGTCGTAACGGTGAAGAACCTGGAAGTAGTGAAAGGTTGGCTCGTCTGGCCAAACTCTTTGGTGAATTTGCCGGGCTGGTGGGCGAACAGGTGCAAGATCTTTACTACGCTGCGTTGCTCAAGAATATTGGCAAGATTACCTTGCCAGATTCGGTGCTGGTGAAGTCGCTGACGGTCATGACTCCAGCTGAGAAAAAGGAATACGCACGTTTTACCATTAATGGCCAGACCACCCTGATGCTGCTGGAGCCATTACAGAATGCTGCCAACATTATTCGTTCGCATATGGAGCTGTATAACGGCAAGGGATTCCCGGATCGTCTGGCGATGGACGCCATTCCGCGCGAAGCGCGCCTGCTGCGTATTGTTACCGACTACGTTGACCTGCAGCGCGAATACAACTTTCTGGGTGAGCGTCTGAACGAAGAAGCCAGCAAGGCGTATCTGCTGAAAATGGCAGGGCAGCGTTATGACCGCGAGCTGGTGGATATCTTTATGGAAGTGCTGGAAGACTTCGATGAAGGCGTTGTATCCAACATGGACCGTATTCCGATTGCCGAGGTTCGGGTCGGTATGACCCTGGCCACCAACCTGATCAGTCCGGCTGGAGTGGTATTGCTATCGGAAGGGACACAACTGAATGACCGTCATGTCACCAAGTTGCAAGCGATGGCCCGGCAGTTTGCGGGCCACCAGATTCTGTTACACGTTCGTCAGAATCGCGACGAATAACGAAAACAGCCGGTGCTCAGGCGCCGGCTTCGTCATCCTGATGGCTGATGGCAACACCGGGTTGACCGGTCTGTTGCAGATAATGGCCCAGCTTGCTGGCTTTGGTATCCAGATAACCACGGTTGTGCGGGTTACGGCCTACTTCCAGAGCCACACGTTCAGCGACGGTGACACCGGCATCCGACAGGGCTTTGACCTTGCGTGGGTTGTTGGTCATCAGACGAATCGCAGAAACCCCCAGGTGCGCCAGCATCGGCTGACACATGCTGTAGTTACGCATGTCGGCACCAAATCCCAGACGTTCGTTGGCTTCTACGGTGTCAGCCCCCTGATCTTGCAGGTTATAGGCGCGGATCTTGTTCAGCAGGCCAATACCACGACCTTCCTGACGCAGATACAACACCACACCACGACCAGCCACTGACACTGAACGCAGAGCTTCTTCGAGCTGGAAACCACAGTCACAACGCAGGCTGAACAGGGCATCACCGGTCAGACACTCGGAATGGGCACGCGCCAGAACCGGTTCACCATTACCGATGTCGCCCATACTCAGGGCTACATGTTCCTTGCCGGTTTCCGTATCCTCGAAGCCATGCATGGTGAACTCACCAAACGGGGTGGGTAATTTGGACGATGCAATGTAGCGGATACTCAAGGCTTGGACCTCCGGTAGAACAGGCGGCGTAGTCTAGCAGTCAATGTGCATTGACCAAAGCATGGTAGCGCACCGAATAACAATTTGTTCATCCAACTAACTGTTTCGGATTTCGACATGATTTTGTGGTTTTTATTGGCGCTGTTGCTGTTGATGATACTGGCCCTGCCATCATGGTGGGTGGCGCGGATTTTACAACAGCACAGCCTGCCACGGCCCGACTTTCCCGGGACGGGTGGCGACATGGCGCGGCATCTGCTGCAGTTGCATGGGTTAGCAGATGTTCAGGTTGAAAGTACCAGCAGCGGTGATCATTACGATCCCTCGGCTCGAACGGTACGTCTGACCGCTGACAAACTCGACGGTCGTAGCCTCACCGCCGTGGTGGTGGCCGCTCACGAGGTTGGCCACGCCATCCAGCATGCCCGTGGTGAGATGCTGTTTCATGCACGCACCGGGCTGGCGTGGCTGGCAATCTGGTTACAGCGGCTGGCTCCGGCGGCGGTTCTGATCGCGCCTCTGTTATTAACGGTGATGCCAGCGGCATCGCGGTTGGCGATTGGTCTGGCTGTGGTCGCCATGCTTACGGGGTTGCTGGTGCATCTGCTGACCTTGCCGGTGGAGCTGGATGCCAGCTTTAACAAGGCGTTGCCGATGCTGGCCGACGGAGACTATTTGCAGGAGCAGGATATGCAGTATGCGCGGCGTATTCTGCAGGCGGCGGCGTTTACCTATGTGGCGGCGTCGCTGGCCAACCTGCTGAATGTCTGGCAGTGGTTTCGTATGTTGCGGCGCTGACCGCTATATGCGACGGCGATCAGGTACCCAGCAGCAGAGCGGTGGCCTGTAAAACCAGCCAGGCCATGATGCCAGCCAGTACGTCGTCGATCATGATGCCAAAACCACCTTTGACACGACGGTCAAGCCAGCCAATAGGCCACGGCTTGAGGATGTCGAACATACGGAACAGCGCAAAACCGTACACCAGCCACCAGATATGGCCATCACCGGGCAACGCCAGCAGGGTGATCCACAGACCAATCCACTCGTCCCAGACAATACCGCCGTGATCGTGGACCCCCATATCACGCGATGTGATTTCACACACCACAACACCGAGCGCCAGACCTGCGACCAGAATGCCGAGATATGGCAACACCGGAATGCCGTCCAGCAGCAACCACCATACAGGTAACGCGGCGATGGTGCCAAATGTCCCCGGTGCTTTGGGGGCAAGGCCGGAACCCAGGCCAAACGCCAGCAGGTGAATGGGGTTTTTCATATTGGGATGAACAGACACAGGGAATCCTCGCAATCAGGCTGTTGGCATCATAAACACCACTGAACATCTGACAAGTATTGGCGACGGAGTCGGTGCGCTTGAACTCAGCAGCTGATCCGTTCCGGTGCCAGCGCCAGCGCCGTTACCTTGTGGTTGTTGATGGCTATGTCCTTGAGCCAGCCATCGGCGAATGTGGGCAGCCAGTAATCACTGCTGTCGCGGGTGACCGGGTCATCACAGCTGAACACATCACCAATATGATCAACCTGCAGACCAAACAGATCGCGGGATGGATCATCCGGATGGCGCAGGCGCTGCAACACCACCACCGTTGGCCGTGCCACACCCTTGAGGTGCTGGCGGGCGTCACCAAACAGATCAATCAGGCGTCGCAGAGTGGTTTTACGGTGATGTTGCAAAATAGCCAATGCCTCACTTGTTTCTCCTTTGCTATGCAGATCCAGCAGTTCATTGGCTAGCTGGTGTATTCGCTGGTGCGGCTGGTCAAAACGCTCCATGATGGCTTTAAATTCTGCATCAGAAGTTTGGAAATCCTGATACCAGCGACCAAAAGCACAATCCCGGTGGTTACGGGCCAGGGTAAAATGGCCGTCGTTTTTCAGGGCTTCTTCGAGGTTGTTCATCCAGTTTTCGTGATCCTGCTGGCGTTGATCGAGCAATTCCAGCAGCTGCCGTGACTGCCGTAATTCCGGGCTGTCACCCAGTAATTCGGCCAGATTAAAGACCAGACAGGAATGGCCTTCGTAGTTGATGGTGTCGCGCTCTTCGTTATTGCCATAAGCAATCCGCGTGGTTTTGACGGAGGTGCTGGCAGCGATGTAACGCACATGCTCCAGAGGCACCGCATAGTGATGGCCACCGTGGCTGAAGCTCAGATATTCCATGACACATGTTCCTGCGGACGAATGTGCCTGAAGTATAGACACCGATTTGCGCCTCTGGCGGTGTATGGTTGGCGCATAGTGCGCCAGGTATTCGTCTCTGCGGGGGTTTTCAGAAGAGCTGTCAACTTGTCGGACAATTGCGGATTGAATTGTTGGTTCTGGCATCAGACTATCGTCGCTGTACCAGATGTTCAGGGAACAGGGTTTCTGAAGCAACCCGACCCGTATGGATGTGGAGACTTGCAGGATGTTGTCACTGGGTATTCTTGTGTTTGTACTGCTGGCCGGAACGGCTGTCTGGTTCTTGAATCCGGGCCGTCCACGTACAAACGACTTTACGCCCGCACGGCTAATCAATCTGGCTGGCAGCTTGCGGATGCTGAGCCAGCGCACCATGAAGAACTGGCTAATGCTGGGTGCCGGGCACAATCCGGATGAAGCCAACAGACAGTTACTGCTCAGTGTGGACCTCTTTGATGAGCGTCTGCTGTTATTAAAACGTTGGGCGTTAACGCCGGGTAACCAGTATCTGGTCAGCCGGGTTGAGCAGGCATGGTCGCGTTTTCGCGGTCAGGTGTGTGAAGTGCCACAACGTGATCGAATCCAGGCGCTGATGCGTGAATGCAACGATCTTCTGTATGTCTGTGACGAGCTGGTAGAAGCCGTGGTCAGTCAGAGTGGCCAGCGTGAGGCCACTCTGGTCAATGTGGCCGGGCGTCAGCGTATGCTGCTGCAACGCATCGCCAAAAATTGCATGGCCATGTCGTGGGGATTGTCGACCGAAACGGTCCGGCACGAACTGCTGGATGCCATTGATCTGTTTGAAGCCTCCTTGCAGGCGCTGCGTAATTCCCGTTTTAATTCAGCGGCACTGAATGAAGAGCTGGAGATGCTGGATCACGAATGGCAGCGTGGCCGCCCGCATTGTCAGCAGCATTGCAGTGGCCGTTGCACGCCCAATGAAGTGTTGCTGGTGACGGATGCCGTTCAGGCTGGAATGGATCGGGTAACGGCCATGTACCAGCAGTTGATGGATGGCAGCAGTCAGGATGTCAGTGACGAATTTGTACGTTCCAATCTGGCCGAACGGCCATTGGCTCCGGGTCATAACGGTCAGCGTCAGCAGAATCTGATTCATACTCATACGGTGCATTGAGGCGCAGTATGGGTCTCGGATCTCTCCTCGTTCCCACGCTCCGCGTGGGAATGGTGTGCTGGTGGTTTGGGTCTGGATGGATGCTGTTCGTCCGACGTCCGACGCTTCGCGGTTACTCAGCTTGTTAATTTGCCAGGCTGCTTGCCCTCTTGGGGGACCTTGTCCCCCGGCCGGGCGGGCCTCCCCCTGCTTTTGCCCTGCTGGGCTCGTTTACCCGGTTTTCACCGACAACGGCGGTTCGACCCCGACCCGATGGCACGTCCCTGTGCCAACGGGTCTGGCGGGGCATCCATGCCCCGGCCGGGTCGGCCGTTGCGCTGAATTCCGGCTCGCCCAGATGGGCATTGAGCAGCCAGCTGCGCTGGGTGAAACTGCGTTTTTATGCAGGAGCGCGCCGTTGGCCGCGATGGCGTGGCGATTATTTGCTGTGTTGATGAATGCTGTTCGCCCGACGCCCGACGCCCGACGCCCGACGCCCGACGCCCGTCAGTGTTCCGGCAGGTTGTGATAAATGGTTTCCAGCAGTTTGTTCAGGCGGGTCAGTTGCACGGGGGTGAGACCCTTGAAGCTCTGGCGGAATAACTCTTCGGTGGTGTCGTGGATATTACGGATGGTGGCAAGACCGGCTTCGGTAATGCTGACATCGGTAACGCGGCCATCGTCGCTGCGCACACAGGTGTCGACCAGACCATCGGCTTTCATGCGATAGACGGTTTTGGTGACGGTGGGCAGTTTGGCAATGGCGTGGGTGGCAATGGCCGAAATACTGGAAGGGCCTTCATCCTTGAGGATGATCAGGATTCGCCAGCGGGGAACGTCCAGATTCACTTTCTTGAGGGTCTTTTCCATCGCCCGGCTGTAGCGGCCATTCACCATGGCTAGCCAGTAAAAGGGAAAGTCTTCCTTGTGGTATTCGTCACTGGCCGGGTTGTAGCGCTGGGCGCGGGTGGTGCGGGTACTTTTAGTCATCGGTCGGCATGGCCCTGTAATGAGCAATAACTGTACAAAACCTTTACATCAAACGTCAACGCGTTCAAAGGCGTGCACAGCGGGGGGGAAACGGGCCGCAGGCCGGGGGGAGTCCGGCCTGCTCTGGGCAGAAATCGGGGAGTATTTCTGCATCATCAAACTACTTCAATCGGCATCAGACACCGCGCTGATCAGGCGCTGTGTTGATCCGGTGCTGGCTTACCAGCATGGGCCGCGGTCGGCTTCCATCTTGCGCACCATGGCGTCGAAGAATTTCACCGCAAAACCGCTGTCCTTGATCAGCATCTGGGTCAGCCCGGCGCATTTCTCACCAATGGCATCTTCCAGAATCACGTCTTCACCACCGATGGAACCGGCGGCTACCTGGATCTCGGCAGCGCGCTGCACGGTCCACAGCAGGAAGAAGGTACGTTCCACATCCATTTCACCCACGGCGATACCGTGGTTACGCAGTACCAGAATGTGTTTGTCGCCGAGGCTTTCCAGCATGCGGCCTTTTTCTTCCTGGAACAGGGTGATGCCTTCAAACGCGTGGTAACCAACACGGCCATACAGCTGGGCAGCGTAGAAGTTGTTCATGGCAAAACCGTTCGGTTTGGCGGCCACGGCGGAAACAGCGTTGGTGTGGGTGTGAATCACACAGTGCACGTCTTCACGGGCGGCGTGAATGGCACCGTGCAGGGCAAAACCGGCTGGGTTGCCGTCGTATGGGGAGTCACACAGCTTCTTGCCGTTGACATCGACCTTGATCAGGTTGGCCGGGGTGATTTCGGTGTAGTTGAGGCCAAACGGGTTCACCAGGTAGCAGTCGGCCTGATCCATCAGACGGGCTGAAATGTGGTTGAAGATGGTTTCGGTCCAACCAAAGTAGTCCACCAGGTGATAACAGTGGGCCAGTTTTACTCGCAGTGCCCATTCATCCTCGCTGATGTGATCCGGGCGGCTGATGACGGTATCGGCGCGGCTGGTCATTTGGTTCATGAGTCTCTCCGTGTTCAGTTCAATGGTTGTTCAGAGTGTTGTTGGTGGCACGCTGGCTGGCCAGGAAACGGGCCAGTGCCAGTACATGGCGTGTTATTGGCATTGCGAAACCGGCGCGGCTGGCCAGTTCGACCACGGCATCACCAATGGTCGCCAGTTCCAGCGGTTGGTGATTGTCGTAGTCTTGCAGCATGGAGGTACGTACGGCCCCCATGCCGGTGCCCATTTCCATAATGGTCTGTGGATCAAAACGGATACGGGCGCCGTAGGCGGCGGCGGTCTGCAGGATTTCATCCAGCATCTGCCGCACCAGTGGGCTCAGATCGGGGTGACTGTACAGCTGTTCGAGTGTTGCTCCGGTGACCACCGACAGCGGGTTGGAGGTCAGGTTGGCAATAATCTTGGTCCACAGCTGGTCACGAATATTGTCGGTGGCGCGCGCTTCGATACCGGCGTTGGCAATCAGCTCGCGCACCGCTTCCAGGCGCTCACTGAGCTGGTGGTTGATTTCGCCCATGATCATCAGATGCGGGTTGCCAGAGCGAACATGTGCCGGGCCTTCGCGGCTGGCGGTGATAAACACCACGGCACCAATCAGATGGTGGGCGGGCAGCAGGCGTGCCAGTTCACCATCCGGGTCGGCGGCGACAATACGTTCACCGGCAAAACGCCCTTCGATACCCTGGAAGTACCACCAGGGCATACCGTTCACCACCGGGATCACAATGGTCTGCTCGTGCAGCAGCGGCTGGATCTGGCGCAACATGGTCGCCAGTGCTGGCGCTTTGGTGCAGACCAGAATCAGGTCCTGTGGTCCCAGTTCTTCTGCCTTGTCGGAGGCGTTGACCATGGCGTGGTGACGACCTTCGAGGTCATCGAGGGTAATCCCCTCTTCACGCAGGGCTGCCAGCGTGCGGCCACGGGCCAGAACGTTGACTCGCTGGCCGCTGGTGGCCAGACGGGCAGCCAGCGTGCCACCAATGGCACCGGCACCGGCAATACAGATTTGGTTGATCTTCATAGGCAAAATTCCACAAATACTCAGCTGCTGAGCAGCTCCTGATGCTTGCTGGCCAGACCCAGGTAGGCATCAATCACACGGGAGTCGTTGGCCAGATCGGCCGCCGGTCCGTGCATCGCAAACTGGCCGCCTTCCAGCACATAGGCATAGTCGGCAACCTTCAGCGCCGCGCGGGCATTCTGTTCAACCAGCAGGATCGCTACGCCTTGACGGCGCAGATCCGCGAAGATGCGGAAAATCTCACGGGTGATCAGGGGCGCCAGACCAAGGCTGGGTTCATCCAGCATCAGCAGTTTGGGTTTCCCCATCATGGCGCGACCAATAGCCAGCATCTGGCGCTCGCCACCGGACAGGGTTCCGGCCTGCTGGTGGCGACGTTCCCACAGGCGTGGGAACAGGCTGTAGATTTCCGCCAGGGTGATTTCAAAGGAATCATCACCACGGCGATAACGCTGGAAAGCTCCCAGCAGCAGGTTGTCTTCTACGGTCATGGTAGAAAACAGCTCGCGTTTTTCCGGCACCAGACCAAGGCCGCGACCGACCAGAATCTCGACCTCCGGGCTGATGTAATGAATGTCGTCAAAGTGGATGTCACCACGGGATGGCAACAGCCCCATGATGGCCGACAGCAGGGTGGTTTTACCCGCACCGTTAGGGCCAATTACGGTCACGATCTGGCCTTCTCGGACTTGCAGGTCAACGCCGGTCAGGGCTTCAACCTTGCCGTAGGCCACGCGCAGACCTTTGACATCGAGCAGGGGGGCGGCGCTGGCTGTCATGGCAACAGGCTCCTCATGAATGCTGGCTGTGTTGGACATATTCATTCGGCACCTCCCAGATAAGCTTCGAGTACACGCGGGTTGGTCTGGATTTCGACCGGCAGGCCTTCGGCAATTTTTTCACCGAATTCCATTACCACAATGCGATCCACCAGGCCCATCACAAAGTCCATGTCGTGTTCGACCAGCAGAATGGCCATCCCTTCAGAGCGCAGTTTGCGCAGCAGGTCACCCAGCGCCTGCTTTTCCAGATAACGCAGACCAGCGGCCGGTTCGTCGAGCAGCAGCAGGCATGGGTCGGAACACAGGGCGCGGGCAATTTCCAGAATCCGCTGTTGACCAAGGGCCAGGCTACCGGCTTCTTCATGCAGGTATTCACCCAGACCAACACGTTCCAGCTGGTAAGCGGCTTCTTTTAACAGACGCTGTTCTTCTTCGCGTTCCATGTGCAGGGCCGAACTCAGAACCCCCTTGTTGCCACGCAGGTGGGCACCAATGGCGACGTTTTCCAGAACCGACATGGTTGGCAGCAGTTTGACGTGCTGGAAGGTACGGCTCATGCCCATGCTGGCGACCTCGCGAGAGGTTTTGCCTTTCAGGCTCTGACCGAGGAATTTCACTTCACCATCGGATGGGGTATCCACCGCCGACAGCTGGTTGAACATGGTGCTTTTGCCGGCACCGTTCGGGCCGATCAGCGCCACAATTTCACCGGCATGTACCTGCAGGCTCATGTTGTTGTTGGCCACCAGACCACCAAAACGGCGGGTCACTTCGCAGGCTTCCAGAATCAGCTGGCCAGACTTCGGCAGTTCACGGCGTGGCAGGCTCTCGGCGTTGCTGTTGATGCTGATTTCCTTACGTTGACGGAAACGGGCAGGCACCAGACTGCTCAGCATCGGGAACAGGCCACCCGGTGCTTTTTGCATCATCAGTACAATCAGCAGACCAAACACGATGGTTTCGTACTGGCCATCACTGCCAAACAGGATCGGCAGCAGGTCTTGCAGCCACTGTTTCAGCATAGTGAGGATACCGGCACCCAGCAGCGCGCCCCAGACAGTCGCCACACCACCAATCAGCGCCATAAACAGGTAGTCGATACCCATCGACAGGCCAAATGGAGTCGGGTTAACAAAACGTTGGGTATGGGCGTAGAGCCAGCCGGACAGTGAGGCAAACAGGGCAGAGATCAGGAAGATCACCAGTTTCGAGCGGAAGGTGTTCACACCCATGGCTTCGGCCATCAGCTGGCCACCCTTGAGGGCACGAATGGCACGGCCTTCACGGCTGTTGAGCAGGTTGCGGGTGATCACAATGGCCACCACCAGAATTGCCCAGATCAGATAGAACATTTTTTCGCCCTTATCGAGCACGATACCAAACAGCTCAACCGATGGCAGGCCACTGACGCCGGTATGGCCACCCAGACTGGTCAGGGTGCCGAACACATAATAAAGAGAGATACCCCAGGCAATGGTGCCCAGTGGCAGGTAGTGGCCAGACAGACGCAGGGTCATGGCACCCAGCAACAGTGCCACCACGGCGGTCAGTACCAGACCAATCAGCAGCGCCAGCCAGGGTGAACCGGCGGCCCACTGCAGCCATTCCGGCAGTTGTGCGGTAGTGGTCAGATAGGCGCTGGTATAAGCACCCAGCCCTACAAACGCGGCCTGACCAAAACTGGTCATGCCACCGACGCCGGTCAGCAACACCAGACCCAGCACCACCAGGGTGTAGAGGCCAATGTAGTTCAGCAACGTGATCTGGAAAGTTGGCAACACCAGCGGTGCCAGTACCAGCAATAACAGGGCAATAACAGGCAGGTAACGGGATTTCATTCGTCATCCTCCACGTGGTGGCTGGTCATGGAGCGCCAGAGCAGGAACGGGATAATCAGGGTAAACACGATGATTTCCTTGTAGGTACTGGCCCAGAACATGGAAAAGGCTTCGATCAGGCCAACGGCAACGGCACCAACGGCGGCCACCGGGTAACTGATCAGGCCACCGATAATGGCGCCGACAAACCCTTTGAGGCTGATGATAAAACCGGAGTCGAAGTACAGCGTGGTGATGGGTGCGATCAGGATGCCGGACGACACACCGATCAGGGCGGCCAGTGCAAAGGTCGCTTTACCGGCAAACACCGGCGAGATACCCAGCAGACGAGCACCCACACGGTTGACGGCAGTCGCACGCAGTGCCTTGCCATAGAGTGTGCGTTCGAAGGTAACAAACAGGGTCACGATCAACAGCACCGATACCAGGATCACCCAGATGGTCTGGCTTTTCAGCATCACCGGGCCAAGGTGCAAACCGGTGTCGGAGAACGGCAGGGTGCGGGCACCTTCCGGTCCGAACAGCAGCAGGCCAACACCGACCATCGCCACGTGCACGGCAATCGACACAATCAGCAGTACCAGCGAATGGGCATCGGCCAATGGCTGGAAGAACAGGCGGTACATCAGTGGCCCCAGCGGCACCAGCAGACACAGGGTCAGCAAGGCCTGGAACGCCATCGGGATGTCAGCCAGGGGTACGGTGTTCGCGATCACCACCATCAGTACGGCATAACCAATCTTGATGGCGGTCATCCGCAGGCGGGCCATATCAAAACGTTGACCAACCTGCTGGCGAATATCGAGCGCTGCATCCACCAGTGTCAGTGCCAGCAGCAGCCAAACGAACAGGACGGGTTTGCCAGACTGGATGGTGGCCATGGTCAGCGCACCAAATGTGACAAACTCGCCCAGCGGAATCAGCAGGATGCGGGTGACGGTAAACACCAGCAGTATCGACAACGCCAGCAGGGCATAGATGGCCCCGTTGGTGATGCCGTCCTGGCCGAGCAGGAGGGCAATTTGGAGATTCATTACGTCTGAGTCCTAAATTTCCGACGAATCCGCCACAACTTCTGTTGGTCGGGCTGGTTCGTCTTTCTATATATGTAGTCTGTTGGCTCCGGGGGAATTCCCCCGGGCCGGGTTACTTCGGGTCTGGCGGTGTTGCGGGTATTGCGTCTGGCTTAATCGAGCAGGGCCCACTTGCCGCCCTTAACGGTGATCAGTTCACGACCACGTTCGTCAAAGCCGCTGTGGTCAGCCGGGGTCAGGTTGTAAACGCCCTGGGTTGCCGCCAGTTCGTGGGTGTTTTCCAGTGCTTCACGCAGCGCGGCGCGGAATTCCGGAGTACCAGGCTTGCCTTTTTCCAGTGCAGTCGGAACGGCGTTTTTCAGCAGCAGACCGGCGTCATAGACGTTGCCGCCGAAGGTGGCCGGGGCAGAACCGAAGATCTTGCTGTAGTCGTTTACGTATTGGGTGGCGATGGTTTTGGATGGGCTGTCCGGTACTTCATCCAGAACCAGCATCAGGCTGGCGGCCAGAATGGTGCCTTCAACCGCTTTGCCACCCAGACGCAGGAACGGGTCCAGAGCGGCACCGTGAGTCTGGTAAATCTTGCCCTGATAACCCTGTTCTTTCAGGGTGGTCTGCGGCATGACCGAGGAGCTGCCTGGTGCGGCAATCAGCACGGCATCCGGGCTGGCCATCAGCACTTTCAAGCTCTGACCGGTGATAGAGGTGTCCTGACGCTGGAAGTGTTCGTTGGCAACAATGCTGATACCGGCCTTGGCGGTCAGTTCAGTCATTACCTTGGACCAGTTTTCACCGTAAGGGTCAGCGGTGCCGATCAGGCCGATGGTCTTGATACCGGTTGCTTTCATCTGGTCGACCAGAGCAGCGGCGATCAGGTCGTCGTTCTGGGTAGTCTTGAATACCCACTTCTTCTCTTCCGTCATTGGCAGCACCACAGCGGCGGTGCCTACCGGCGCCAGCATGGGTGTGCCTGATTCGGCAGCAAACTGGATCACGCCCATGGCGTTACCGGAACCACTTGGGCCAATGATGGCGTCGACGTGTTCTTCATCGATCAGCTTCTTGAACGCCTTGACGGTAGCAGTTGGATCACTGCCGTCGTCGAGGGAAATGTAGGTGACCTTCTCTCCACCCATGCGGTCTGGCAGCAGAGCTACAGTGTTCTTCTGGGGAATACCCACGAGGGCGATTGGCCCTGTGCTGGACGTAACAACTCCCACCTTGATGTCAGCGCTGGCCAGAGGTGCAGCCATGGCGGACGCCAGGATCAGTGCAGAAAGCATCTTCTTCGACGGCATGTGGTTCTCCTGTGTGAGCGTGGCAACCGAGGACGACAGGTACAACGGTGTGCCGATTGGTTTGTACGCCCCGTTATGGGCTGTACAGCTGTCAGATAGTCCGGCTCGGAAACGGGCCTCGTCTCAAAGCCGATAGCAGTTAGCGTGCCAGCCCGATGGCTGCACCAGCCTGAGGCGGCCCCTGAAAAATCGTTTTGTCGTTTCTGAATTGGCGCGTGACGGAATTGGGCAGGGGTTTCTTCCCGGTTCTGGAAAGTCCCTGCAAAGCCGCGCCGGACGTGGATTTGTGATGGTCATCGTGGGTCATGGTTACTCCGTTTTTTATTGTTTTTCTGCTGAGTTTTTTACTCAAAAAGTGACGTAAAAATATTTGCAAATTGGTTGAATTGTAAAGTGTTAAAACGGGACTCTCGACACGCTGCAATTTTGCCATTGGTTGTTTCCAAAAATGATATTTATGGTGCGTAAATCAAATAAATGCTATTAGAAACAACTAGTTATGGTGATTTTAATGGTGAGCGTATGTGTTTTTAACGATGGTTAAAAATGCACAAAAGCTGTGCAAAAACCAAAAACGCGCCTTAAAAATGGGCGCAAAAAAGTTTCAAAAAATAATTGACTTGGAAAGTGAAATTTACGATTTTTAAAAAACGCAGCGGGGAGCCGCTGACGAAACGATAACGGTCGCTACCGGATAGATAACCGGTGATGACAGAGAGGACAGCAAACATGGCGATGGTGGTTGAACAACTGCAGCTGGGAACAGCCGGTGGCCCGACCGTGATGATCAAGGACACCCTCGATATCGCTGGTTACCCGACCCGTGCAGGCAGCCTGGCACTGGCTTCCGCTGAAGCCGCTGTCGCCCATGCTGATGTGGTGCAGAAGCTCCTCTCTAACGGATGGCAGATTACTGGCAAAACCAATCTCCACGAGCTGGCGTTTGGTACTACCGGAATCAACCTGCGCACCGGCACCGTGATCAACCCGAAATTTCCGGAGTTTGTACCGGGTGGTTCTTCCAGTGGTTCCGCAGCGGCCGTTGCCGCCGCTGTGTGTGATGCCGCACTGGGTACCGACACCGGTGGCTCGATCCGTACACCGGCCGCTTGCTGTGGTGTGTACGGCTTCAAACCGACCTTTGGCCGGGTCAGTCGTGAGGGTGTGATGCCCGCTGTCAGCAGCCTTGATTGTGTTGGCCCGCTGGCCCGCGACATGGCCACCCTGACCGCTGTAATGAAAGCTATTTGTGAAGATTTTCAACCAGTTAGCGAAAACAACCTGCTGGCTGGCCTGCACATCGGCGTCGTGGCTGTAGAAGCCGCCAACGATGTGCTGGATGCGGTGGATAGCGCGTTGCTGCGCTCCGGTGTGTTGCTGGAGCCGGTTGAGCTGCCGGGGATGGCCGCGGCGTATCGCGCTGGTATGACCATCATCAACCGCGAAACCTGGAATGCCTGCGGCCACCTGGTGGCCAGTGGGCTGGTGGGGGAAGACGTTGCCCAGCGTTTGCTGATGGCCAGTACCACCACCGATGACGAACTGGCGGCGGCGGAAGCCGTGCGTCTGGCCTTTGCAGCGGAAGTGGATGCTGCGCTGGCCAAAACCCCGATTCTGGCGTTGCCAACCCTGCCGGAGGTTCCACCCCGGCTGGCGGATGCGCTGGATACCCGTGCCCTGCTGGGAATGACCCGGCTGGTACGCCCGTTCAACCTCAGTGGTCATCCGGCCATCAGCCTGCCATTGCTGACGTCCGCCGGATTACCAGTGGGGTTGCAACTGGTGGCATCCAGGGGCGCCGACGAGTGGTTGTGTGCGGTGGCCAGTGCCATTGCCAGCCGCTGCGCCGCAGTCACTACCGAACACTAACAGGAGATTACCGCGAAATGCCTGGTTACCAGATTGATAAATCCCTCTGGGGCGGGGAAACCTTTGACGCCCTGCTCGCCGATGTGCGCCAACGTCGTCAGGAGTTTGAAAAACAGCAGTACATCTCCCACGACATCGTTGAGCGTTTCAAACAGATCGGCGTTTACCGCGCCATGGTGCCAAAAGCCATGGGTGGTGATGAACGTTCGCCGATGGAATTTCTGCAAATGGTGGAAACCATGGCTGCGGCCGACGGCTCTGCCGGCTGGGTTGCCAGCTTTGGTATGAACCCGGCCTACCTGGCCGCACTGCCGGTCGAGACCATCGACAAAGTCTGGTCCTCTGGCCCGGATGTGGTGTTCGCGGGCGGTATTTTCCCACCCCAAAAAGCCATCAAGGTTGACGGCGGTTACCGGGTTTCCGGGCGCTGGAAATGGGGTAGTGGCTGTATGGGTGCGGCGCTGATCGGCGTTGGCATCAAGGAAGAAAACGAGCCGCTGCCACGTATGGCGGTGTTCCCGGCCGACAAGGTCAAGATCGAAAAAGACTGGGATGTGATCGGTATGGTCGGCACCGGTTCTCACGATCTGGTGGTGGAAGACCAGTTTGTTCCAGAAGAGTGGACCTTCGTCCGCGGTGGCAAGCCGAACCTGGAATCCGATTTCTTCCGTTACCCGTCACTGGCGTTTGCTGCCCAGGTACTGGCGATTACCTCCGCTGGTCTGGCCCGTGAAGCACTGGATGTTGTGCAGGCGGAAGCCGCAGGTCGCAGCTCCGTAACCGGTGCCCCGAATCTGGGTGAGCGTGAATACGTGCGTATCGAAATTGCCCAGGCCGAAGCCAAGCTGCGCGCCTCCCGCGCGTTCTTCTACCAGGCAACGGAAGAGGCCTGGAACGCCATCAAGGCGGGTGGCAAGCCAACCAAGGAACAGACCAACCTGATCCGTCTGGCCACCACTCACCTGGCTCACGAATGTGCCGAAGCGGTACGCATGACCTACGAAGTAACCGGTATGACCGGCGCCTACGCCCGTCACCCGCTGAACCGCATTCTGCGCGACTCGCGCATGGTGACCCAGCACGCCTTTATGGGCCGCGTCACCCTCATGAATGCTGGTGCGATGTTCTTCGGCCATGACCCGCTGCCGGGTTACCTCTAATCGTTGTGAATAACGGAGACAACAGCATGACTGACAAGAAACCCCTGCGCGTCCTGTTCTGTATGGGCATCAACCAGAACTTCTTTGATGCGCCACGTGATGAACAACTGCAGGTCTGGGCTGCGTTCAGCGCCATGTGGAACGGTATTCACGACCTCGAAGGTGTGAGTGTGCTGGGCAACATGGACGACGACCAGAGCATGGTTGGCCCGTCCGACGGTTTCCCGTGGACTACCTACCTGCTGGCTGACGTACCAAACATCGAAACCGTCCATGCCGCTTGCAACCTGTTCCGTACCACGGCCGTCGGCGACACCCCGTACAAGCTGTGGCGTTACGCCAAGGTGGAAGCGCGTGTTGGTCGTGAACTGATCATCCAGCGTCAGTAAGCAGGAAACGGCAATGACTGAACTCGAACAACTGCGATCACGCCTGCAGGCCCTCGAAAGCGAACAGGCCATCCGCGTCTGTATCAATCGCTACATGGACCTGTGTGACCACCTGGATGCCAGCACCCCGCTGGATGAACTGGGCAACCTGTTCACCGAAGGCGCGCGCTGGCAGGGCAAAGGCGCCCGTTACGCCGCCACCTTTGGTGGTTACGAAGGCCGCGAGGCAATTGTGGCGATGCTGGCGAAGTACTGCGTGGAACCTGCGCACTTCGCTCTCAACGTCCACTACCTGACCTCGGAAGTGATTGTGGTGGAAGGCGGCAAGGCCCATGGCAGCTGGAACATGCTGCAGGTGTCGAGCTTCAGCCGTGGTGGTTCACATCTCAACAGTGCGCGCCTGAGTGTGGATTTCGAGCAGCAGAACGGTATTTGGCGGATCAGCCACTTCTGCACCGAAAACCGCTTCAGTCGGCCCGTGAGCCACTGGAACAGCGACGACAGTCTGCCGGTACCGGCCCGTTAAATTGCAACCATGAATTTTGGCGAACACCCGTTAGTGGGGGTTCACCACAACCGACATGAGAGAACCAAAATGAGTGAACTGATTACCTCTGATAGCACCTGCCAGCGCGCTGCTGCCATGGTGGAAGAAGGCCGCGTTAACAAGGCTCTGTACTCTGATCCGGAAATCTTCGAAGCCGAACTGGACCAGGTGTTCAACAACAACTGGGTGTTTATCGGCCACGAAAGTGAAGTGCCGGAAGCGGGCAGCTTCAAGACCGCGTTTATCGGTCGCCAGCCAGTGATCATGAGCCGTGACCGCAAGATGAACGTGCACGTGCTGCAGAACCGCTGCCGTCACCGTGGTGCCACCGTCTGTGAAGGCCGCAAGGGCAAAACCAAGGCGTTCACCTGCCCATACCACGGCTGGGGGTACGGTCTGGATGGCTCCCTGCGTGCGTTGCCAAAACCGGAAGAATACGAAGGTGTGTTCAACAAGGAAGAAATGCCACTGGAATCCCTGCGTTGGGAATCCTACCAGGGCATGGTTTTCGCCACCTTCAACCCGAACATCATGCCGCTGGAAGAATTCCTCGGTGGCGCCAGGAAGTGGATCGACCTGTTTATGAAACAGGGCGGCGGTTATCCGGTGAAAGTGCTGGGCGAACACCGCTTCAACTTCCCGGGCAACTGGAAGATCCAGCTGGAAAACACCACTGACGCTTACCACTTCCCGATTGTGCACAAGTCATTCGTGAGCTCGCTGGACGAAGCCACCGCCGACATCTTCGACTTCCTCGACGGTGAAGGTTTTGTGGAAGACCTCGGCAACGGTCACAGCGTGATGGTGATGATCCCGGAACTGGTGGATCTCGAAGCTGACCTCGACCAGCCAATCCCTGAGCGTTTTAACGAGCTGGCCCAGGCGCTGCGTAACGAAGGCAAGTCTGAAGACGAAGTGAAGAAACTGGTGCGTGCAGCCCACGGTACCGGCTTCAACCTCAACCTGTTCCCGAACGTGTCCTGCTCCATGGCGTTCTTCCGTGTGCTGCGCCCGGTATCCGTTGGTGAGACCGAAATCCAGCACGTAGCACTGGGCGGTGAAGGTGCACCGGTGGCGTTTAACCAGAAACGTATGCGTCTGCACGAACACTTCCAGGGCCCGATGGGCTTTGGTACTCCGGACGACGGTGAAGCCTGGGAACGTGTTCAGAAAGGTGCCATGGCCGGTAACGACGGCTGGATTCTGGTGAACCGTGGTCAGGGCAAACTGCGCACCTCCGTTGATGGCAATCCACAGGGTGCAGTGTGTTCCGAAACCGGTATGCGCGGCGCTTATCGCCAGTACAAGAAAGTGATGGCTGCTGGCCGTTCCGAGTAATCCAGGGAGACAAACCACATGAAATCCAATACCCAGCTGCTGGCCCAGGTCACTGAATTCCTGAGTTACGAAGCCGATCTGCTCGACCACAAAAGCTACCAGGAGTGGCTGAACCTGTGGACCGACAGCGGCCTGTACATTGTGCCAACCGATCTCAACGAGACCGATTACCTGAACACCCTGAACCTGGCTCTGGACGATGCCGATATGCGCCGTATGCGTATCGCCCGTCTGGAAAACGGTGAATCGGTATCCGCCAACTCGGTTGGTTCGACCGTTCGTATGATGTCTCGCGTACGCATTCTGGAAGGCGGCGACCAACTGGTGATTGCCCGTTGCGCCCAGACCCTGAACGAACTGCGTCACGGCAAACTGGTGACTTACCCGGCCAACGTCGAGTTTCACCTGAAGCCTGTGGATGGCGGTTTCAAGATTGAACAGAAAGTTGTGAAGCTGCTGCACGCCGACGGCTTCCTGCGCACTGTCAGCTTCATTTTCTGATAACCGTTTGATCGCCTGATTCGAGGAGTACCGCCATGACTGACATCACCACTCAAACACAAGCACAGGTCGCGCTGGTGACCGGTGCAGCCCAGGGGCTGGGTTTTCATATTGCCAGCCGTCTGCACGCCGCCGGTTACCGGGTAGCGGTCAGCGACATCAATGTCGAAGCCGCTGCCCTGGCGGCCCGTGAGCTGGACCCGAGTGGCGAAACCGTCATGGCGGTGGCCCTGAACGTTGCTTCAAGGGCTGATTTTGAACAGGCACTGGCCGCCGTCACCGAACGGTTCGGCAGCCTCCAGGTTCTGGTCAACAACGCCGCGGTAACCCGTGCCACGCCGGTGATGGCCATTGGCCTCGACGAATTCAACGAAGTAGTGAACATCAACCTCGGCGGCACCTTTGCCGGTTGTCAGGTGATGGGCAGCTACATGGCCGAACAGGGTTACGGCCGCATTATCAACATGGCCTCTCTGGCCGGTCAGAACGGTGGCACCAGCACCGGTGCCCACTACGCAGCTTCCAAGGGCGGCATCCTGACCCTCACCAAGGTGTTCGCCAAGGAACTCGCCAGCAAGGGTGTCACGGTGAATGCCGTCGCCCCCGGCCCGATTGACTCGCCGATGGTAAAAGCCCTCGTACCCGCCGAACGCCTGCCAGGTTTGCTGGCTGCGATCCCGGTCGGCGAGCTCGGCGACGCCAACTTTATCGGCGACATGGTGGTGCAACTGGCCAGCCCGCAAGCGCGCTTTACCACCGGTACTACATGGGATGTCAACGGCGGGTTGTTTATGCGCTAGCGGCAAGCCGCGTCGGGCGTCCGGAGTCGGGCGTCGGGAGCATCCTGATGCTGGCCGACCCATAGCTCCAGACCCCTGACACCCGTCACCAGACTCAAGAAGATTCACGCAGAAAAAATGCCCGGAGACCGACCGGGAGGAGCAAGTTATGTCCGAAGAACTGTTAACCGTTGTTGTGCGCCGCCGCGATTTGCAAGCCGAAGGTGTGGTAGTGCTCGAACTGGTCGACCCGAATGGCCAGGCGTTGCCAGTATTTGAAGCCGGTGCCCACATCGATCTGCATCTGGGCGAGGGCATGATTCGCCAGTACTCCCTGTGCAGCAATCCGGCCGATGTCAGCGCTTACCGCGTTGGCATTCTGAAAGATCCGAAATCCCGTGGCGGTTCAATTGCCGTTCACGAAAGCCTGCATGAAGGCACCGAACTCACCATCAGCGCGCCGCGCAACCTGTTCCCGCTGGACGCCGATGCTGGTCGTTCGGTGCTGATTGGTGGTGGTATCGGTATCACCCCGATGATCGCCATGGCCTACGCCCTGCAGGCCGCTGGCAAAGCATTTGATCTCTGGTACTGCGGCCGTTCCCGCGCGACCTGCGCCTTTGTGGATGACCTCAAGGCCAGCGTCTTTGCCGAGCATGTGCACTTCCACTTTGACGATGAACACGATGGCAAGGGTGTGAATCTCGATCAGGTGTTCGAAGGCGCTGATGGCTCCACTCACATGTACACCTGTGGCCCGTCCGGTTTTATGGAATGGGTGATGAACACCGCCGCCAGCAAGGGCTTCAGCGACAACCGCATCCACAAGGAATTCTTCCAGGTGGAAGTGGAAACCGGTGGTGAAGCCTTTGAAGTGGTTGCCAAACGCAGCGGTAAAACCGTTCAGGTTGGCGCCGACCAGACCATCGTTGAAGCCCTCGCTGAAGTGGGCATCAAGGTCCGTATGTCGTGTGAACAGGGCATCTGTGGCACCTGCCTGTGTGACGTGCTGGAAGGTGAACCCGAGCACCGCGACCAGTTCCTGACCGACGACGAAAAAGAAGACAACGACCAGATCCTGCTCTGTTGTTCCCGTTCCCGTACACCACGCCTGGTGCTCGATATCTGAGCCCGCGACCCGAGGATTACCCCATGGTTGATATTCAGGAATTTCGTAATGGTATGGCGCTGCTGGGCGGTGCTGTTTCCATCATCACCACCGATGGCGAAGCCGGTCGTTTCGGTTTTACCGCCACCGCCGTCAGCAGTGTGACCGACGAGCCACCAACGCTGCTGGTGTGTATGAACCGTAACTCCTATGCCCACCAGCATTTCGTCAAAAACGGTGTGGTGTGTGTGAACGTGCTGGCGGCCGGCCACGAGCAATTGTCCGGCGATTTTGCCAACCGCAACCTCACCAGCGACCAGCGTTTTGCCAGCCACGAATGGGTCACCCTGGCAACCGGTGCACCGGCCCTGACTGAAGCCGTGGTGAATTTCGACTGCCGTATCCATGAGTGCCACGACATTGGTTCCCACACGGTTTTTTACTGCCGTATCGAAGCCATTCGTACCAGTGGTGCCCAGGCCGGTCTGGTGTATTTCAACCGTGCCTATCACCAGTTAGGTACCAGCACGGTGAACTGAGCAGGCGCTGCGCGATAACAACCGCATTCGCCTGACCGCCTGGTCGGGTGACGTGACGCGAAGTGACGTGAAGTGAAAAAGCATCCGGACGACCCGTGCGTTTAACGCACGGTATGGAAAAACCAGCCGCGGCCCCGACACCGCATTTGCCATCGCCTCGCCAGCGCTGGCAGCGGAATCCGTCGGGCCATGGCGGGCTGAGCACAACCGACCACCCAGCCAGTGGTCGGTGAAGAGAGTTGTGTGGCAAGCGGACTGCCACGCCAGAGAGAGCAGCCAGGTTGTGGGAGAGACGACCTGACCTGCGGGATACAAAGGCCCACAGCAGGGCTCCTGCCAGGAGTCCGGGCCATAAGCAACCAAAAAACTGGTACTCACCGCACCCAAGAAGGAAAACCCGATGATGAAAAATCACGCACGTAAAACCGGCATTCTGGTCTCCGCACTGACCACCCTGTTGCCAATGGCCGCCCATGCCGATTTTGTGGCCGACAGCAGCCTGAAGCTGGACCTGCGTAACTTTTACCTGGATCGCACCTATTCCGGCAGCACCGACGCTGTTGGCAGCTGGTCCCAGGGTTTTGACCTACAATACACCTCCGGTTACACCAGCACCCCGATCGCTGTGGGCCTGGATGCGTCCGGCCAGTTTGCTGCCAAGCTGGATGGTGAAGGTAACGATGGTTCCCTGCCATACAACACAGCCGACCAGGACACAGCGGATACCTACAGCCGCGCCGGTGTGACTGCCAAGTTCAAATACTCCAAGACCGAACTGAAAGTGGGTGATTTCCGTCCACACCTGCCGATTGCCTTTGACGATACCAGCCGTCAGCTGGACACCATTTACGAAGGTGCGGTGATTGAGTCCAGGGAAGTCGACAAGCTGAACCTGACCGCTGGTCGTTTCTGGCAGGCTGTTACCCGTCAGTCATCCGACAAGGAAGACTTCTATCTGTGGGGCACCAACGGTTCCCTGCGCAGCGACGGTCTGGACTTTGCCGGTGCCACTTACGACTTCACTCCGGGTCTGCAGGGCAGCTACTTCATCGGTATCCTCAACGACATCTACAAGCAGCAGTACCTGGGTTTCACCTACAAAACCAAGCTGGGTAACGTCGGTTCTGCCACCGACGTGCGTTACTTCAAGAACGAAGAAGACGGTGATGCGTTCTATGGCGACATCGACAACCGTGCCTTTGGCGTGAAATCCGCGCTGATGACCGGTGGTCACATGGTGGCGCTGAGCTACCAGAAGATGAACGGCGACAGCATTTTCCCGACCCTGAACGGTTATGTTCCGCAGCCGTACCTGGTGAACTGGTCTTCCGTTGCGTTTGTGCGTCCTGACGAGCGTTCTATCGGCCTGACCTACGCCTACGACTTCAAGGACAGCCTGCCAGGCTTCAAGGTACTGGCCCGTTACATCAAGGGTACTGACGTTGACGTCGGCACTGAAACCAATGCCTCCGAGTCTGAAAAGAACCTCTACCTGACCTACACCCTGCAGGAAGGCTCCCTCAAGGGCCTGACCTTCGACCTGCGTAACATCCGGGTCGGCAAGAGCTTCGCTGCGGACTACAACGAATACCGCTTCACCACTACCTACACCGTTAACTTCTGATCTGACGGGTCGGGCCGCCCATGCGGCCTGACCACAGGAGCATTACATGCACATGTCTGTGAAATCGGCCGGCTGGCGCTGGCTGCTCAGCCTGGCCTGTCTGCTCTCGGTGGCAGAGGCTCAGGCCCTGACCCGAACGGAAATCCTGCCATTCAGTACGGTTGCAATGTCTGACCAGCAGTTACTGCGTGGCAAGGGTGGCGAGGCGACCGGTATTGCCGGTGTATTGAAGTTACCGGCTGAGCGTAACAACCCGGTGGTGGTGCTGTTGTACGGCGCCGGGGGTTACGGTGATTACGTGGATGACTGGATCACTCTGTTGAACCAGCGCGGGATCGGCACCTTTGTGGTGGACAGCACCAGTGGTCGTATCGACGGCAAGGACAGCGAGCAGGGGCATATGCGCCAGCTGGCGGTGATCCGCGACGCCTATGCCGCTCTGGATATGCTGGCCGTGCATCCGGGGGTGGATGCCAGTCGCATTGCCCTGATGGGCTTTTCGAAAGCGGGCCAGGGTGCCCTGTATGCCTCGCTGGAGCGTATGCAGAAACTCTATGGCCCGGCTAACGCAAAATTTGCCGGATTTGTTGCGTTTTACCCGAACTGCAGCGTGCGTTATCGCGATGACGAACAGCTGATTGGCAGCCCGGTGTGGATTTTCCACGGCGAGGCCGATGAGCAGAACGCCTTCAGCAGCTGCAATGATTATGTCAAACGCACCAGTGCTGCCGGTGCCGCCATCCAGATGGTGGGGTATCCGGGAGTACGCCATGGGTTCGACCGGCCTGGTGTTACCAGTCTCAGCAACACAACCGATGGTTCGGTCGCCATGTCAGGTTGTGACATCCGTGAAGAGGTGAAGGGCTTGTTGATCAACAAGGCCACGGGGCGCCTGTTCCGGTTTGATGATGATTGTGTACGCCAGGCCGGTCCCTCACGCTTTGACGCCGCCGCCTTTGAGGATGTGAAGCGTCAGGTACCGGCCCTGTTTGAAAGCCTGTTTGGGCGTATTGCCGCAGGCTGACGCCAGAACCGGCAACGGGTTTCCAGAGAATCCCGAAACGTTTTCAGATGATCTCCTTCATCGTTTCCCTTCCAGTCCGCGCAGGAGCTGGGAGGGTTTTTTATTTTATCCGCCTGCAGCGTGCAGACGGATTACAGGGAGTAGGCTCCATGCGTCGCTTTTATCGTGGTTCTGATCTCAACCGGGTGCAGTCGGTGGCCGAAATGGCAGCACTGGCCCAATACCGTTTGCCCGGCTTTGCCTGGGAATATCTGGCCGGTGGTGCGGAAGATGAACGTACCCTGGCCGCCAACCGCGATGATTTCCACAACTGGCGTCTGCATGCCCACACCCTGATTGCCAACCATCCACCCCGCCTGAGCTGCCGTTTATTGGGGCAGGCCAGCCGTCTGCCGATGGCGATTGGCCCCAGTGGTTTTAACGGCATGTTGTGGCCGCAGGCCGATATTGCCCTGGCACGGGCCGCCGAAGCGCGGGGGATTCCGTTTGTACTCAGCACCGTTGCCAATGCCTCGATGGAACAGATCCGGGCGGCGGCACCGGCGCTGGATTTCTGGTTCCAGCTGTACGCACTGAAAGATGCCAGCCTGCAGCAGGACCTGTTGCGCCGTGCCCGCGACGCCGACTGTCGGGTGCTGGTGGTCACCAGTGATGCGCTGGTGGTGGGCAATCGTGAATGGGACCGCCGTAACTTCGCCCGTCCACGTGAACTGACCTTCGCCAACAAGCTTGATGTACTGCGCCATCCCAACTGGTTACGACGGGTCATGCTGCCGCGTGGTTTGCCAACCATGGGCAATCTTGATCCGTATTTGCCCGCGGGCGAACGCAGCGCGCTGGGTGCCATGCAGTTTATTGCCGAGCAGCTGGATACCTTGCTCGACTGGGACAAGCTGGCGCGGATTCGTGACCAGTGGCCGGGCAAGCTGGTGCTCAAAGGGGTGTTACACCCGCAGGATGCCGAACGTGCGGTACAGCTGGGGCTGGACGCCATTGTCGTCAGTAACCACGGTGGTCGGCAGCTGGATGGTGCTCTCAGCAGTATCGAGGCGCTGGCACAGATCGCCCCGCAGGTGCAGGGCCGCATCGGCCTGTTCATCGACAGCGGCATTCGCCGTGGTTCTGACGTAGTAAAAGCACTGGCACTGGGCGCAGACGGCGTCTGGCTGGCGCGCGCCACTCTGTATGGCGCCGCGGCCGGTGGCCAGCCAGGGGTGGAACGGGTGCTGGATATTCTGGCCGAAGAAACCGGACGCTGCCTGAACCTGATGGGTTGCGCTGATATTCACGACCTTGGGCCGCAGTGGTTACAGCCACTGCGGCCGGTGGTGGCGGCTCAGGAATCGTTACAGCGCCAGCGGGTGTTTGAATAGTCTCGTGTCAGGCCAGCAAAAAATGCAGGCCCACCGCCGCCAGCAACAGTGCAAAAGACCGTTTTAATACCGTTGCGGGCAGGCGATGGGCCAGCAAGGCCCCCAGACGAGCAAACCAGACGCTGGTAAGGACAATCCCCAGCAAAGCAGGCAGATAGACATAACCCAGACTGTATTCGGGCAAACCCTCGACCTGCTGACCTGCCCACATAAAAGTCAGGGTGCCGGATACTGCAATCGGCAGCCCACAGGCAGCGGCAATCCCCACTGCCTGCCGTACCGGCATACCGCGCCAGCTTAGCCACGGCACTACCAGCGAACCCCCGCCAATACCAAAAATCGCAGATGCCCAGCCAATCACCGCACCACCGGTACCCAGTACCAGGGTGTCGCGGCGTGGGTTGCTCACCACTTGCGGGGCCTCGGCAGGTTGGCCGCCAGGTTGCCAGCCAGTGGCCATTTGCGCAGCCATCAGCACTGCAAATACACCAATAATGGTCTGCAGGTGTTCACCGGGAATGGCCGCTGCGGTGATGGCTCCGAGGCTGCTGCCGACCAGAATGCCTGCGCCCATCCGCATCACCACCGGCCACACCACCGAACCTTTCAGATGATGGGTGCGTACCGAGTTGATCGAGGTAAACAGAATCGAAGCCAGCGAGGTGCCGACCGCCAGATGCATGATCACGTCCGGGGTTACCCCCTGAGCGCCAAGGCTCCAGACCAGCACCGGTACAATCACCAGTCCTCCGCCAATACCAAACAGACCGGCGAGAACTCCCGCCAATGCCCCCAGAACCAGATAGGTCAGAATAATCAATCCGTAAGTACCTCCGGGCCGCAGCACGGCGACGGCGCTATTGCACGCGTGTTAGTCGCCGTGGAGCCCACAATCGCTGAACCGGCTGATCACAGGATCAGCGTGAGACGTTGGCCAACAGGCTGGCCATGTTTGCCAGTTGCGACGGGCGTAACCCCGACACATTGATACGACCACCGCCAGCGGTATAAATGCCACCGTGCTGGCGTAAAAACAGAACTTCTTCAGGATTCAGCCCCAACCAGCTGAACATACCGCGCTGGCGGCCGAGGGAATGGAAGCGTTCACCAGCCTGAGCCTCTTGTAACGCCGCCACCAGACCACTGCGTAACTGGCTGATGCGCATCCGCATGTTATCCACTTCCGTTACCCACAACGCTCGCAGTTCGGTGCTGGCGAGGATATGGCTGACCACTTCTCCGCCGTGGGCGGGTGGCATCGACCACAAACAGCGGCCGATATCACTGAGGTGGGAGCTGGCGGCCTGACAGTCGCGTGCCGTGGGGGTGCGTACCAGCAAGGCACCAATCCGATCCCGATAGAGACCAAAGTTTTTCGAGCACGACAGTGCTGCCAGTGCGGTCGGACACTGGCTGAACAGCTGGCGTAAACCGTCAGCGTCTTTATCGAGGCTGTCGCCAAAGCCCTGATAGGCCATATCCAGCAGCGGAATCAGCTGCCGTTCCGCCAGCGCGCGGGCAATCAGTGGCCATTCATGCGCTTGTGGATCCGCGCCGGTGGGGTTGTGGCAGCAGGCGTGTAACAGCACCACATCACCGGGCTGCAACGAGTCGAGGGCGAGCAACAGGGCGGCCAGATCAAACCCCTGATCAGCGCCTTGTTGCTGCCAGAACTGCAACGACAGCCCGGCGCGCTCCAGAATCGGCACATGAATGGGCCAGGTCGGCAAACCGACCAGCACCTTGCGCGGTGACAAACGCGCCAGCAGCTGTGCCGCCAGTCGCAATGCACCGGTGCCGCCGGGGCTCTGGATCACACCGGTCAGGTTGCCAAGCTCGGCCGCCAGATGGTCACCCAGTGCCAGCTGGCGCAGGCCGTTATCCAGACCCGGCACACAATCGCTGCTCAGGTAGGATTTGCTGGTACGGTGTTTTAACAGCCAGCGTTCGGCCTCACGGACGGCTTGCAGAATGGGGGTAAAACCGCTGCTGTCTTTGTAGATACCAATGCCGAGATCCATCCGTTGTGGACGTGGATCGGCCTGATACAAGGCGCCCAGGCCCAGAATCGGGTCTTGTGGCAAACATTCCAGAGCGCTGAACGGATTCATACACGGGCCTCCGCCGTAACGCTGCCTGCCGGACCACGGCACAGTTGCTGGAAGTGATCACCGAGATCCCAGAACAGACCGGCAGCCGCTTCCAGACCATCGGCAATAATACTTTCCAGCAGGTGTTCGTTGGGGGCGTGCTGGTCGCAGGACGGATACGAATGTGGCAGCCACACGGTGGGCAGGCCCAGCACATCGGCAAAACAGTGGTTGGGAATGGTGCCACCGAGATTCGGCAGCAGTTGTACTGGCCGCCCGAGACTGCGGCTTACCGAGTCGCGGGCGAACTGTGCCCATGGATGTTGCGGGTCGAGGCGGGTGGCCGGATAACCACCTTCACTCTGGATCTGTACCTCGGCAAAACCCCGCTGGTCGAGCCATTCCCGCAGGCGCGGCAGAATGGCTTGCCATGCGGTGCCATCCACAAAGCGCAGCTGGCAAATGGCCTCGGCACGAGCCGGAATGGCCCCGACGGCGCGGTCGGTCTGACCGGCGCTGAAGCCCACCACTTCGAGGGTATTACTGCCGTAGAGCTTTTCGGCATAACTGAGGCCGTCATCGCCCCAGTGCGGGTTCAGTTGCGGGTCGTGGCTTTCGCCGCCTACCGGCAAATCGCGGATCAGCGCACGGATTGCGTCCGGAATGGCCGGAGCGCGCAGGAAATCGGCCAGCAGACGGCCATTGGTGCTGACCAGTGTGGTCAGGGCATGGGCCAGCACAGTGGCCGGGTTGGTGAGAATGCCACCCCAGTTACCGGAATGGCGGGCACCGTTGCCGGGGTTGACGGTCAGTCGGAACTGCATGACCCCGCGAGAGCCCAGAAACAGGGTTGGCAGGTCGTGGCGGATGCGGGGGCCATCGGAGGCCAGAAACAGGTCGGCGGCCAGCTCGGTGGCATGTTCGCGGCAGGTTTCTTCCAGACCCGGTGAACCCACTTCCTCACTCATTTCAAACAGGATCTTGAGGTTGTAACCGAGGCGGCCTTCGCGCACCCGCAGCACCGCTTCCAGCGCGGCCAGATTGATGCTGTGCTGGCCCTTGTTATCGGCACTGCCACGGCCATACCAGCGGCCATCGCGGACGGTCAGGTGCCAGGGCGACAGCCCTTCATCCCAACCGTTATCCATACCGGGCATGACATCACCGTGACCGTACATCAGCAGAGTGGGCAGCGCCGGGTCTTCACAGCGATGGCCGATCAGCAGCGGTGGGCAACCGGCTTTGGGGTTATCCAGCAGGCGGCATTCAAACCCCAGCTGTAACAGCGCCGGGGTGATTTCTTCATGCAGATAGGCCAGCAGTTCATCGCGATATTCCGCCCCCTGGCTGACGGTGCGGTAACGGGTACGGCGCGCCAGTACCTGTTCCAGTGCACCCGAGCCCAGATACAGACGGGCCTGCTGCAAGGCGCGATGACGCAGGGGGGAAATGGCTTCAGGCATGGGTAACTCCGCTTCAATTCGTGTGAGTCCAGAATAGAGTCAGGTATGAATTGCCACAATTGCTAAGTTTTCAAGAAATCTTTCTAATAAAAAGAAATTAAATCGGCCACAATATGGCCCATAGCGGCAGCCATCCGGCTGCTTCAGCGGTTGTGCCGGTCGTGTGGGTCAACACGGTCGGCAGCAAGTCGGGAGCCCATATGGCACTGAATGATCTGAATTTGCGTTTTTTCCACAGCGTCGCCACCACCGGGTCATTGTCGGCGGCGGCCGAAGACCTGCACGTTGCGGTGTCGGCGGTGAGTCGGCAGATCAGCAATCTCGAAGACAGCCTGGGTATTCGCCTGTTTGAACGCAAACCGCGTGGCATGGCGCTTACCGGACCGGGGGAAATCCTGCTGGCCTATGCCGAACGCAACCGCCTGGAGATCAGCAACGTGGTGGCGGAAATGCGCGGCCTGAATACCCTGCAGCAGTACAACATCCGTATTGCCTGTACCGAAGGCATGGCCTGGCACTGTTTGCCGTCGATTATGGCGGCGTTCCGGCGTGAGCAGCCGGGAGCCCGTTTTGCGCTGCAAGTGGTGGATGCCACCCAGGCGTCATTGCTGGTGAAAGAAGGCAAGGCCGACCTCGCCCTGACTTTCAGCCTGTCACCGCTGGTGGGAGTGGAAGTGGCCTATAGCCTTGATGCGCCGATTTGTGCACTGATGCCTGCCCATCATCCGCTGGCTACTCAGGCGCAACTGTCGGTGCGAGACCTGCAAGGGTATCCACTGGCGTTGTCATCACCGGATACCACCCTGCATTACCTGTTTGATACGGCCTGCCACCTGCATGGCCTGACCCTGTTGCCCACCTTCAGCAGTGATTCGCTGGGCACCATCTACACGGTTACCCGCTGTTCCGATGACGTGGTGGCCCTGTGTGCGGAAATCACCGTGCGCGGCCGTGCCGCACCGGATGGTCTGGTGCTGGTGCCGATGTCGGACCGGCCATTGCAGCAGCGCAGCCTGCAGGTGCAGGTAATGGCGGGACGCAAGTTGCCCGCCATGTTGCAGTGTTTCCTCGACAGCCTCATTGGCGCGCTCAGCGCGGCTGCCTGAACAAAAAAGCCCCGTGTCTGCGGGAACCCATCCGCAGTCACAGGGCTTCTGGCCTGATCGTCAGGCTGTTTGCTCAAACGGCAAAGGCCGCCCGCAGGCGGCTTTACCGGTTTTCCAGCGTGACCGGCCGGTTAACCAATCTTGCGATGTTTACGAATCAGGAACAGCGTGACCAGACTCACCACACTGGTAAAGCCCAGGTAATACGCCGGGGCGAGGCCGGAGCCGGTGGCCGACAACATCCAGGTAATCAGCAGTGGACCGGCGCTGCCAAACAGGGTGGTGCCAATGTTGTAACTCAGGGCCAGGCCGCTGGCACGGACGCGGGTTTCAAACAGGTCCGACATCAGTGCTGGCAGGCCGCCAAAGTACAGCGCCTTCAGCAGGCTCAGCCAGGTCAGCATCACAAACAGGGTGCCCAGCGCCGGGTAAAGACCGAGGAAATAGAACACCGGCAAAATCGTGATCACAAAAATCGAAGCGGCCCAGATCATGATGCGGGTGCGGCCCAGACGGTCGGAAAAGTGCCCGACAAACGGGGTTAACAGGGTCAGGATCAGGCCACTCAGAAGGGTGCCCGCAAACCCGGTGGATGCCTGCAGACCCAGCTGTTTTACTGCATAGGTTGGCATGTAGATGATGGTGTAACTGACCGAGGTCGACAGCATCAGCGCACCAATCGCCAGCAGGATGCTGCCCTTGTGATGACGGAATAACTCGGCAATGGGTGTGCTTTCGGGGGTTGCGTGGTGGTTGAATTCGGCCGACTCCTCAATGTGTTTGCGGATGTACAAGCCAATCGGGCCGATCAGCAGACCAAACAGGAACGGAATACGCCAGCCCCAGTCTTCCAGCTGCTGGGTGGTGAGGGTGGTGGTCAGCAACAGGCCAAACCCTGAACCCAGCAGGCCACTGACCCCCTGACTGGCAAACATAAAGCTGGAGATCAGGCCTTTTTTATCCGGAGCCCGCTCCACCAGCAGCGCGGTGGCGGAACCGAATTCACCACCGGCAGAAAAGCCCTGCAACAAGCGCGCGGCAAAAATCCCCAGCGGTGCCAGCAGGCCAGCGGTTTCCCAGGTTGGCATAACGGCAATCATGGCAGTACCGGCCATCATCAACCACAAGGACACCAGCATCGCCGCCTTGCGGCCTTTGCGGTCGGCATAGGAGCCCAGCACCAGCGCCCCCAGCGGACGAATCAGGTACGACAGCGCAAATGCGCCGAGGGTCATCATCAGCGAGACGGTTTCGTTTTCCGACGGAAAAAACAGCTTGGAAATAGTGGCGGCAAAAAAGGCGTACACAATCAGGTCGAACCATTCCAGCGCGTTACCGATGGAGGAGGCAATAACCAGTTTGTAGAGCTTGCGATCGGAGATCAGCGTCGGGCTCGCGGCCTCTGACGGCCGTCCGGCATCAATGGTAGTGGTTGCAGACATGGCGGGTTCTCACGGTGTGTTGTTGTGTGCTGTTGTCTGCGATTGATCATAGGAACCACCAAGGTTTACCACAATTATAAATTTCCTAAGCAATCGTTGCTGTGAAAGCAAAGATTAAATGCGCCCTGATGGGGTGCTGCGGGCAGCCATCGCGCAATTATGGGGCCGATAACGGCGGCTGATGCTGTTCGCGCCATGCCTTGGGCGACAGGCCATATTCGCGCCGGAACGCTCGCGAAAACTGCGACACATCGGAAAAACCCCAGCGAAAGGCAATATCGGTAATGGAACGGCCGGGCTGCGCCGGGGCCTGTAATTCCGCCGCACACTGCTCCAGTCGGCGACAGAGGATATAACGGGCGATGCCGGATTCTTCATCGGCAAACAGGCGATAGAGTGTGCTGCGTGATATCCCCATGGCGCGGGCGATCTGGTCGGGTGACAAATGCTCATCCGCCAGCCGACGGCGAATATGTTGCTCGGCCTGCAGACGCAACGACGCAGGCCCGATCTCCGGGCTGGGCAGGCGGGTGCTGTGTAATGCCGGTTGTAACAGGGTGATGAGGGCATTTTGTAACGCTTCACCTTCCTGCCGGGTATTCTGGTAACCGGTTTTGTGGAAGCGCAGTTGCTGCAGCATATACCCCAGCATCTGGCTGCTGATGCCCTGTTGCGGCAGCTTTTCAAACTGTTGCTGGTGCTGGTGGTGGCCCAGCAAGCGGCGTGGCAAATGCACCGACACCTGCTGTACCAGCCCCTGCGGGTGCATATCAAACGGCCGCGCCGAATCGATCAGGGCAATCTCGCCAGGGCGCAGACTCATCTGCTGGCCCTTCAGCGACGAAAAGCCCATCACACCGCTGGTTTGCAGGATCAGAAAGCAGTTCTGACTGTCTTCGGCAGCCTGCAGATGGTGCTGTACCCGCCGTGCATTGGTTTCGATATGGGCGACTTCCAGGCCATCGTGGTTGGTCAGCTGGATACGGCCAACAAAGGGAATGTCACGATGCACCTCGGTGTGGAAGTTGCCACAAATCTCCTGAACGGCTTCGTCCCAATGCTGGGTAGCGGGTATCTTGGACATGGTCAGTGGCCCCGGATCTGGTATCTGGAATGGGTGATTTTTAGTTGAATATTCAAATAAAAAGCAAGGATTGTTCCAGACCGTATTGGCCGTTGATCACCACAAAAAATGCCGCCACAAAGGACGGCCAAAGGACTCATCCGTAATCAGCAGACGGGACGAATCCTGTGAGGAGCGGTTGGGCAGGTGGCGCGGCCAACCTGCCGGGTCTGCAGTGGTGTGTATCAGCTGCAGCTTGTACTCGCACCGGCTGTCAGTAACAGAGGAATACGGATTTTAATTCGGTGTATTCCTCAATGGCGGCGGAGCCAAACTCGCGGCCAAGGCCGGACTTTTTCACCCCGCCAAACGGTACGGATGGGTCAACCATGGTGTGCATGTTGACCCACACGGTGCCGCTTTCGACCTTGGGAATCATGCGCATGGCGGCGGCGAGGTTGTTGGTCCAGAGACTGGTGCCAAGTCCGTACGGGCTGTGGTTGATCAGGCCCAGCAGTTCCTCTTCGTCGTCGTAGGCCATAAAGCTGATCACCGGGCCGAAGGTTTCTTCCTGCATCAGGGTTTCTTCAATGTGGCGGGCCTGCACCATGGCCGGGGTGATGTAATACCCCGGGCGGTCGAGGCTCTGGCCTCCGCAGAGAATGCGGCTTTCGCGGGAGGCAATATCGAGGTAATGCCGTACCTTGTCGAAGTGTGGACGGTTCGACAGGGGGCCAAACGGCATACGTTCATCCAGCGGTGAGCCCATCGGCGCAGCGGTCAGGGCTGCGCCCAGCTTGTCGGTGAGTTCGTCGATTCGGGAACGGTGTACCAGCACCCGTTCCGGTGCTGCACACACCTGACCCTGGTGGATATAACCGGTTTGCAGCAGGCCTCCCACCGCGCGGTTGATGTCGGCATCCTTGAGCAGGGCGGCGGTATTTTTGCCACCCAGTTCGAGGGTGCAGCGGATCATACGGCTGGCGGCGGCAACATTGACCTTTTCACCGCTGGCGACCGAGCCGGTAAACGACACCTTGTTCACTAACGGATGTTCAATCAGGGCTTTGCCAACCTCACCGGCACCGTTAACCAGATTCAGGGCACCGGCGGGCAAACCGGCTTCACGGGCCAGCTCCATCAGACGCAACAGCGCCAGCGGGGTGAACTCGCTGGGTTTCAGCACCACCGTACAACCACAGGCCAGTGCCGCCGCCAGTTTCCAGCAGGCGATCATCACCGAGAAATTCCACGGCACAATCGCGGCAACCACCCCCACCGGTTCGCGCCGGGTATAGGCGCTGTACTGTTCGCCCTGCATCGACGGGAAGTTACAGGGCAGGGTTTCACCACTGATCTTGGTGGTCCAGCCCGCAAAATAACGCAGGCACAGAGCCGACTGCTGTACGGCGAAAATCCGCGACAGCACGATGTTTTTACCGCTTTCCAGAGTTTCCAGCTGCGCCAGTTCTTCACCATGGGCTTCGATCAGGTCGGCCAGGCGGTTGAGGATCAAACCACGGGCGTAGGGGTTAAAGTCGGCCCACACCGAGGTAAAACACTGGTGTGCGGCGTTGACGGCCGCGTTGATCTGGTCAGTGCTGGCGGTACTGACACTGGCAATCACGGCTTCGGTGGCCGGGTTGATCACGGCGATGGTATTACCGCTGCCGGTGCAAGGATTGCCGTCGATAAACTGGCCATGTGGTCGCTGCAGGAATTCGAGGGTCGCGGGTAACAGGCTGATCTCAGACATACAGGGTCTCCCGGGTGGTGGACGGCTGGCGTTGGAAGTTTTCAGGGTGAAGAATCAGGTCGGCACCCCGTTCACCAATCATCATGGCGACGGCGTTGGTGTTGCCGCTCGGCACCTGTGGACAGATCGACATATCGATCACCCGCAGGTTGGGCACACCGTGTACCCGCAGTTGCAGGTCGACCACCGAGTCCTGTGGGTTCTGGCCGAGTTTGCAGGTGCCACCGGGGTGGTAGACGGTCTTGATGTTCTGGCGCACAAAGGTTTCCAGCGCTTTGTCGTCGTTGATGCTGATGTTGTCCGGCTCGATCACCCGTTTGATGAGGCGTTTGAGGGCCGGTTGTTCCATGGCGGTGAGGGCGGTTTTGACCGCACGTACCTGATTTTTGAGGTCGTCCGGGTGCGACAGGATTTGCGCGTCGATCTCGACCAGATCAGCCGGGTTGCTGCTCAGCAGACGCACTTCACCACGGGATTTGGAACGCAGGTGGCCAACCTTGATGGATACACCATGCGCTTCGGCTTCCGGTTTTTCGCCGGGTGTGTTGTCGAAGTTGTCGAGCAACGGCAGGAAGTGGAACTGCACATCCGGGCGGTCGCTGCCGTCGGTCGCAATAAAGGCACCGCCTTCGAGAATGTTGGAGGTCATCAGGCCGGAGCGGGTCCACAGCCATTGCAGCATGTGTTTGACGGCGCTGAAGCCCTTGTCTTCCTCGTAGATCGAGATGTTGTCCTTGGTCGTTGCGTTAATCGACATGTGCTGGTGGTCGTGGAAGTTTTTGCCCACCGGCAGGTCATGCAGCGGCTGGATACCTTTGTCCTTGAGGTGCTGGCTCGGGCCAATACCGGACAACAGCAGGATTTTCGGGCTGCCAAACGCCCCGGCGCTGACAATCACTTCCTTGCGGGCTTTGGCTTCCACCACCGCGCCGCCTTTCACTGAATACTGCACGCCGGTGGCCTTGCTGGCGCTGTTATCCAGACAGACCTTGTGCACCAGCGCGTGGGTGATGACGGTCAGTTTGGGATTCCCCGTCAGGCTTTTCAGATAGGTCTGGGAGGTGCTCTGGCGTTCGCCGTTTTTGATGTTGGTCTGGTAAAAACCGGTGCCTTGCTGGGACGCACCGTTGAAGTCGTTGGTGTAGGGCAGGCCCATCTGTTCACAGGCACGAATACAGGCCTGGGTTAATGGATGGCGGTAACGGTTTTCGCCGATGTGCACCGGGCCGGTTTCGCCGTGATAACGATCGCCGAGGCTTTCGTTGGCTTCGCAGCGGCGGAAGAAGGGCAGTACGTCTTCATAGGCCCAGCCGTCGCAGCCCCAGTCGCGGGCCCAGTCGTCGTAGTCCTGACGCTGACCACGAATGTAGATCATGCCGTTCACCGAGCTGCCGCCGCCCAGCACCTTGCCCTGGGCAATCAGCATCGAACGGTTGTTACATTCGGCTTGGGGCAGGGTCATGTAAGGCCAGGATTTCTGCTGGAACACTTTCACCACGGTGGCGGGAATCTTGTGAAACAGGCTGTCGTCTTTTTCACCGGCTTCCAGCAGCAGCACGCTGTGGCCAGCCTGTACCAGTCGGGTTGCTACCACACAGCCAGCGGAGCCTGCACCGGCAATCACGTAATCAAATTCTGCGCTCGACATCGTTAACCTCGATTCTGTTGTGTCGGGATCGGGTCGATTTAACTACTGCGTCTGAGGCTGACTCTTGGCGTTGTGTGCCAGCCAGAGGGCAGTCTGTGTCATGCCGTGGCTCTGGCCCAATTGGCCAATCTGTTCTTTGTTGCTGGAATTGTGATCTGATCGAAAGGTCTGACTGGCAGGTAAGCGAGGTTCGGCCAATAATCCTGCCGTACCCCGAGCAAGGCTGTCCCGATAGGGTATGGGCCGGGGCTGTGAACCCCGGAAACAGCAAACGATTCAAGGGAAGTGTTGGGATGATGATGTGGCTGGATGTGGTGGTAATCGGTCTGTTTCTGATGTCGTCATTGTTGCTGCTGCGCTGGCTGGTGCAGGGCAGTGGTGAGGCGCTGCAGCGGGTGCGGCTGATCGCTGAGTATTTTGCCGTGACCCTGAGTCTGGCGGTGCTGGGTTACGGGCTGGAGCGGGTGGCGTTTCTGCCGGAGCTGATGCATCAGCTGACCCTGCTGATGGTGATTATTGCTCTGATGGCGGGCCTGACGGTGCCGTCGCTGGCGCGGTGGCGGTTGGCGCGGGCCTGATCTGTGCGGTTGTTAGCGCCTGAACCGCTGTGGTTCAGGCGTCATGTTCGGATTTTCCCTGTCTGTTTTCTTTCTGTTCGTTTTCTTTCTGTTCGTTTTCTTTCTGTCTGTTTTGATTCAGGGCCCGTCAGCGGGTCTCTTCAAATACAGTCCACTGGATCAACGTCGAGGTGCCAGCGCACCCGGTTCATTCCCTTGAGGCTGTGCAGATAATCCACCAGTGGGTCGAGTGCTGAATGCAGGCGTGCGCGGTCGGGGCTGTAGAGCTGTAGCTGCTGGCGGAAGCGTCCGGCGCGGCGTTCCATAATGGCCGGAACCGGCCCCAGCAAGACCAGCGGGCTGCCCAGTAACGGGTTGTCGTGCTGGCGATTCCACGGCTGTTGCGGGTTTTGCAGGAACTGACGTGCCTGCTGCAGCAGCTGTTCCGCCATCGGCCGGTCGGCCGCTTCGGCGCGTAACATCACCATATGGCTGAATGGCGGCAGGGTCTGGCGCTGGCGCTCCTGCAGAATCGACAGGGCCAGCGCGTGATAACCGTCGTTGATCAGCATATTGAGCTGCGGGTGATCGGCGTAGAAGGTCTGAATCCAGACTTCACCGGGGGTTTCTTCGCGACCGGCACGGCCTGCCACCTGCAGGATCAGCTGGGCGGTGTGTTCCATGCCACGGAAATCGGCACTGAACAGACCGGCGTCGGCATCCAGCACCACCACCAGTGTCACCGCCGGAAAGTGATGGCCCTTGGCCAGCATCTGGGTGCCGACCAGCAGGCGGGCACCGGGCTGGTGGATCTCGGCCAGTAATTCATCAAAGGCGTTGCGGGTGCGGGCGGTATCGCGGTCGATGCGGGTTAACGGTACATCCGGGAACAGGCGCAGCAGGCTTTCCTGCAAACGCTCGGTGCCCTGACCCAGCGCCTGGACCCGGTCACTGTGGCAATGCGGGCAGAAGCCGGGAATCCCCTGCTGGTAGTCGCAGTGGTGGCAATGCAGGTGCGGCGGGTTCTGGTGCAGAGTCAGGCGGGCATCACAACGGCGGCATTCGGCCATCCAGCCGCAGTCCGGGCAGGCAAACAGCGGCGCAAAACCCCGGCGGTTAAGGAACACCAGCACCTGTTGCTGCTGTTCCAGATGTTTCTGGATGGCGGCAATCACAGGCTGGGCCAGACCGGCGCTGAGCGGCTGGTGCAGGATGCTGTGCAACTTCATGCCCGGTGGTCGTGACAGACCGGCGCGGCGGGTCAGACGCAAATGCTGGTAACGCCCTGTCAGGGCATTGTGCAGAGTCTCCAGCGACGGTGTTGCCGAGCCCAGTACTACCGGAATCTGGCGTTTGCTGGCGCGCACCAGCGCCGCATCGCGGGCGGAGTACCGCACGCCATCCTGCTGTTTGAACGAGGCGTCGTGTTCTTCATCGAGAATAATCAGCCCCAGCTCTGGTAGCGGGGTAAAAATCGCCGAGCGGGTGCCAATCAGGATACGGGCCTGACCCTGGCGACACAGTTCCCAGGCTTGCAAGCGTTCACGGTCATTAAGACCGGAGTGCATTACCACCACGGGTTCGGCAAAACGACGGCGGAAACGCTGGACGGTCTGGGGGGTCAGGCCGATTTCCGGCACCAGCACCATCACCTGCTGACCCTTGGCCAGCACATCGGCCATCAGTTGCAGATACACCTCGGTTTTGCCGGAGCCGGTAATCCCTTCCAGCAGCCACACAGCAAAACGGTCCAGTCCACTGCGAATGCGGTCGAGTGCCTGCTGCTGCTGGTCGTTTAACGGCAGCGGTGATTGGTCGCCAGAGCCTGCCGGTGGCAGCGGAATAGAGGCTTCTTCCCGGATCAGTTCACGTTCGGCCAGTGCCTTGATCTGGGCGAGGGTAAAACCGGCGGCGGTGAGTTCATGGTGTGGCCAGCCTGGTTGTTCACAAAAGCGCTGCCACAGGGCCAGCTGGCGACTGCCACGCAGGGTTTGTGGCTCATCTGCCGGAGGAATTCGGGTCCAGTGACGTTCGCAGGCTTCATCGAGGTTGCTACCGCGCCGCAACAGCGCCGGGATCATCAGGTCGTAAAACTCGCCAACGTTGTGGTGGTAATAACGTGCCAGCCACTGGCCAAACGCCAGCAGTTCCTGATCGAGCAGTGGTGCGGTGTCGAGGCGTTCCAGCAGAGGGCGTAATTTGCCTTCGGGCACATCGGTGCTGGTGGCGGTGCCGACCACAATTCCGGTCAGCAGCTGGTTGGCAAAATTGACGCGCACACGTTGGCCAGGCAGGTAATTACTCTGCTGGTCGGAAGGCGCCGGAAGGTAGTCAAACAGGCGCCGTAACGGCACCGGCACGGCCACTTTCACCACAAAAAAGGACATGAAAAAACTTGCTGAAGGTCAGGTGTCTGGTATTATGCGCGTCCTTATTGTCTGTGCAAGCCTTGTTCAGGTGAGCCCGGATGGTGACTTTTACTTAAATCAGTAACGCGGTGCCGACGGTTTCCGGCGGTGGCGGCGTGAAGCAACCGAGGTTTGTCATGCAAAAAGACATTCACCCAAATTACGAAGTGCTGACCGCAACCTGCTCATGCGGCAACGTGATCAACACCCGTTCTACCAAGCCAGGCACCATGTACCTGGACGTGTGCTCAGCTTGCCACCCGTTCTACACTGGTAAGCAGAAAGTGGTAGACACTGGCGGCCGTATCGATCGCTTCAAGAAGCGTTTCGGTGGTTTCAGCAGCAAGTAATTGTTGCTCCGGCCTCTGCGCTGAAAAAAACCCGCTCCGGCGGGTTTTTTTATGCCTGTTATTCCGCTATTCCGCGTTGGCAACCGGGCATGAGCGCCAGCTCAGGGCTGAAAACCGGTTCTGGCCACCGCCGTGATTACGCCGGTGGCCAACGACTTACAGCAGGCTGATCCATATATCCAGCGAGCGTAATACCGAAAACACCAGACACAGCAGTGCGGTCTGTGCCAGCTGACGGTTCAGTACCCGGCCATGACGGTCCGACAGGATGCGAATCATCACAATCGTTGGTAACAACGCCATCCAGGCCAGACTGGTGTGGGTGCTGCTGTCGAGCAGCAACAGTCCAAACGGTAGCAACAGCAGGCCGTAATACAGATGGCGGCTGTTATCGGTTCCGAGTTTCACCGCCAGAGTGCGTTTGCCAGCACGGCTGTCGGTGGGAATATCACGCAGGTTGTTGACCAGCATAATGGCGGCGGTGAGGCTGCCCATCTGAATGGCGGCGATCCAGGCCGACCAGCTCAGTTTGGTGGTTTGCAGGTAATAACTGCCCAGCACCGCCAGCAGGCCAAAAAACAGGAAGACCGTGATTTCTCCCAGCGCATTGGACGCCAGTGGCAGCGGGCCAGCGCTGTAGGCCAGCGCGGCACCGATACTCAGCACCCCCAGTACCGCAAAGATCCAGCCGCCGCAGGCGATTAGGCCAATGCCGCTGATCAGGGATACCAGCAATGCCAGCAGCAGGCCGGTTTTCAGTTCCGATACGGTTAACCAGCCGGATTGGGCTGCACGCGGCGGGCCAAGGCGGTCGGGATCGTCGATGCCGTTCTGGAAGTCGAACAGGTCATTGGCGATATTCACCGCAATCTGCAGCGACAGCGCACACACCAGAATCAGCAGGGCGAGGGTGACAGAGAAGTTCTCATGGCTGAGTGCCAGACTCTGACTGAGCAGAATCGGCGCCAGCGCGGCCGGCAATGTGCGCGGGCGTGCCGCCAGCATCCATGCGGTGGTCTTGTTAATCGTCATTAATGCTTCCGTCATGACTCAGCCGCGGCGATCCGCCACAAAAGGGTTGCTCCGGCGTTCATGGCCAAAGGTGGATTCCGGGCCGTGGCCAGGTACAAACACCACGTCATCACCAAGCGGGAACAGCTTTTCACGAATCGAGTGTACGAGGTCGGCATGGTTGCCACGTGGGAAGTCGGTACGGCCTATCGAACCGTTAAACAATACGTCGCCGACCATGGCCAGTTTCTGTTCCGGCTGGTGGAATACCACGTGACCAGGGGTGTGACCCGGGCAGTGGATAACGTTCATGCTGACGTTGCCAACGGTAATCTGGTCACCATCGGCCAGCCAGCGGTCCGGCGTGAAGGATTCAACCTGTGGAAAACCGAACATACGTGATTGCTCCGGCAGGGCATCAATCCAGAACTGGTCGTCCGGATGTGGGCCTTCCACCGGAATACTGAGCTGGCGTGCCAGTTCGGCGGTGCCACCGGCGTGGTCGATGTGGGCGTGGGTCAGCAGGATTTTCTGCGGACGGGCACCCAGTTTGTCGAGGGCGGCACGGATACGGGCAACATCACCACCGGGATCAACAATGGCAGCGGCACGGGTTTCCTCACACATGAGGATGGTGCAGTTCTGCATAAAGGCCGTTACCGGCACGATGGTTTTGACAAGAGCCATGGTTCGCTTCTCTCCGGGCAAGGTCGTCAAATAGGTTGGACAGCGGGTTTCGCGGTGGCGAACTGTGGCATGCTGTAACCGGCATTGGCGTTGATATAGGTCGGGTCGGCAATGACATAACGTTTACCGCCAACTGTCCAGCCTTGACCGTCGACATTGCCGTGGAATGCCACGGCGGCGGCCACATGGCCGGGCCATGTCACCAATGCGACGTCCAGTTGCAACAGATTTTTCACCAGCCAGCTGAACAGAATGGTGCGATCCTCGCAGTCGGAAGCCCGGAAATACAGGGTCTCCAGCGGGAACAGGTAGTTCTCTCGGCCGAACTGTTGTTCATCGGTTTCATAGGCAAAGGCGGTCTGGGTGAAACGTAACAGCAGGTTCACGGCTTCCAGCTCGGATTTGCCTGCGACCAGCGGCTTGAGTTGGTTCAGCAGATCACGGCCAAGATCCATCGGTAAGCCTGCCTCAATGTAATAAGACAGATCGAGTTGTGGGTACAGATTCAGGTAGGCTGCCGCTTGCTGGTGAATACGCAGCTGGATCGAGTGAGAGGAGCCGTTGAAGCTGAAATCGAGATTGCGCATTTCTGTTCTGCCTGCGGCCACAAAACGTTCTGAATTGCTGAAGTCGAGTGCCTGTTTGCCATTTTCGTGCTGGCGTTCGTAAGTGAAAAGTCGGCCGCGTGGTGGGTCGTAACGGCCATCTGCAGCGTAACCCAGAGCGTAGTACGCGCGTTTGTTCACTGTCAGATACGTAATGCCATAAAGCGGTTGTTCCGAAGCCAGCAGCAGATAGATATTCTGGTTGTAGGCGACACGAGCATCAAAGCCACAACGTACGGCCAGATACCAGCTGAGCAGAGCCTGACTGTTGTAGTCGTTGTGAATGGCGGTTGCCAGATGCTGTATCAGCAATACCGTTCCCCAATCGTTTAACTGCAACTGGCGGGCTTCGGTTTTAATCTGGTTGGCAAGATCCTTGTAGGGTACTTCGGCGCGTTTATTCCACCAGGCAGCAATTCCCTTGCCAGTGGGGGAGCCATGGTAACCATCGTTGAGATTGGTCGGTACGGCAAAATTCAGGGCATGACCAAAAAAGTCGACCCTTACCAGGGCGGTTTCGGCCAGCACGGTCTCTTGTGGTTCATCGGGAATCGTATCCAGTACCGGCTCGGTGGCCTGTGGCAGCGGGGCGATCACAACAGTGGGAGTGCTGGTAATCGGCTCGCTGGCGCTGATCGGTGCATCCGGTACGCTGCGTGGTTTCGGGGTGCGATCCAGCTCGCGCGGGACTTCCATCCCGACGGCTTGCCAGCTTTCTTTCAGAAAATCCCCAAACTCGCGGTCGGTGGCTTCCCGATACTGGCTGTATTCGGTACGGGTCTGTTTGAGCCAGCGGTCATAGTCGCTATCGGCAAAACTGCTGCTGGAAACCAGAATGCCCAGTACAAGTGGCAGCATTCGCATGGGGAGCCTCCTGAATGCACAAAAGCCGGTCGAAACCGGCTTTTGTAGAATTGGGCGGGGTGCCCGGAACGATTATTCTTTGGAACGGGCGATTTCTTCCGCCAGTTCGTCGAAGGATTTCTTCGACTGGAATTTCTGCCACAACGCCTGTTCGTTATTCATCGAAGTACGCAGGGCCTGTTTGACCAGTGCCTCGGCGGTGGCCGGATCAATACCCACAGCGACTACCATACCACCGGTTGGTGTCAGCATCTGGCGGTAAATGCGGGTGCCGCTCAGGCTTTCGTTGGTGATTTGTTTGGTGGTAACCGAGTTCACCTTGTCGACGGTTTCAGAATCCGACACGCCGGTGGTTTCGGCGTATTGTTTGATCATGTTCTGAACCTGGATCTTCATCATCTGCGCCAGTTCAACCCGGGCAGCGGTGGCGGCCATCTGTTTCATGAAGTTCGGGCCAGCGTTGGACTTGTCGGAGTAACCAACCGCGCTCAGTTCCACACCGTCCAGTGGGGCACCACACACCCACAGCGGTGCTTCATCGCCAGAACCATCGGCGAAGACACATTCTTTTTCGTATTTCGCTTCCTTATCGGGAGAAGACGAACACGCCGCCAGCAGCGACAGCAGGGTGGCAGTGATCAGATGCTTTCTCATTTTCCTTGTTCTCCTCGGTGAACCAGATCCGCTTGTAAAGGACCGTCAGGCCTTAGGGTCGTGGGCCGAGAATAACCAATGGCGAAGGCTATTTCCATGCGTCAGGAGGGGGCTCGTCAGATTCTGACGCTCTGAAAACAAAAACGGCTGCCATATGGCAGCCGTTTGGGGCGTACTGAAACTCAGTGACCGCAGCTGCCGCCAGCGTGGGCGTGGCCGTGAGACACTTCTTCCGCGGTTGCTTCGCGTACGCTGACAACCTTGACGGCGAAGGTCAGGTCTTTGCCAGCCAGTGGGTGGTTGCTATCGACGTCGGCCATAAACTTGCCAACTTTCAGAACGGTAACCTGACGGTTGCCCTGGTTGGTGTTTACCACCGCCAGCATGCCTGGCTTCCAGCGCTTGGCACCCTGCAGGTGTTTCACGGGTACACGTACCACCGCGTTGTCCTGACGCAGGCCGTAGGCTTCTTCGGCGGTCAGGGTGAATTCGAATTCGTCACCAGCAACATGGCCTTCCATGCGGGATTCAAAACCCGGAATCATCTGCTCATTGCCGTGCAGGTACAGCACTGGTTCGCCACCGTCGAAGGTGGATTCGATTGGCTCGCCAGAGGCGTGGTTCAGACGGTAATGGAGTTCTACAACGGAGTTTTTGGTAATCATCTATCGGGCCTGATGTAAGCGTAAAAAACAGGGCAAAGGTTGCCGGTCTGGCAGTATCGTCAGGCCCGACATCCGGTGCAAGTCGTGATACTGAATGTGCCCCTTGATATTAGCCACAGCAGTCCCCATTTTCAGGAATTCAGGAAACAGTACAGGGTTCTTACATGACTACAATCGTATCGGTACGACGGGGTGATCAGGTTGTGATCGCCGGAGATGGCCAGGTGTCACTGGGTAACACCGTGATGAAGGGCAATGCCCGCAAGGTCCGTCGTCTGTACAACAACCGCGTGCTGGCAGGATTCGCCGGCAGCACTGCCGATGCTTTTACCCTGTTTGAAAAATTCGAAGCCCAGCTGCAGAAGCATCAGGGTCAACTGACCCGTGCGGCAGTTGAGCTGGCCAAAGAGTGGCGTTCCGACCGCGCCCTGCGTCGACTCGAAGCGATTCTGGCCGTGGCTGACCACACCGCGTCTTTTATCATCACCGGTAACGGTGACGTGGTGCAGCCGGAAGAAGATCTGATTGGTGTTGGTTCTGGTGGCCATTATGCACTGGCCGCGGCTCGTGCCCTGCTGCACAACACCGAGCTGAGCGCCCGTGATATTGCTGAAAAGAGCCTCACCATCGCCGGTGACATCTGTGTGTTTACCAACCACAACATGACCATTGAAGTGCTTAACGCCGGAGACAACGCATGAGCCAGATGACCCCACGTGAAATCGTCCATGAGCTGGATCGTCACATCATCGGCCAGCACAACGCCAAGCGCTCGGTGGCCATTGCCCTGCGTAACCGCTGGCGCCGTATGCAGCTGCCAGCCGAGCTGCGTGAGGAAGTCACTCCGAAAAACATTCTGATGATTGGCCCGACCGGCGTGGGTAAAACCGAAATCGCCCGTCGTCTGGCCAAACTCGCCAACGCGCCGTTTATCAAGGTTGAAGCCACCAAGTTCACCGAAGTGGGTTACGTTGGTAAAGATGTTGAGTCCATCATCCGTGATCTGGTGGAAACCGGTGTCAAAATGCTGCGCGAGCAGGAAATGGTCAAGGTATCGCACCGCGCCGAAGAAGCCGCTGAAGAGCGTGTTCTCGATGCTCTGCTGCCTCCTCCACGCCCAACCAGCTGGGACACCACTACCGAACCGAAGAAAGAAGATTCCTCTACGCGCCAGATTTTCCGCAAGAAACTGCGCGAAGGTGAACTGGACGACAAGGAAATCGAAATCGCCCTGGCTCAGACCCAGGTCGGTGTGGAAATCATGGCCCCTCCGGGCATGGAAGAAATGACCAGCCAGCTGCAGAGCATGTTCTCCAGCCTCGGTGGCGACAAAAAGACCACCCGCAAGCTGAAAATCCGCGATGCCATGAAGCAGCTGCGTGATGAAGAAGCCGCTCGTATGGTCAACATCGAAGAACTGAAGGCCCAGGCGGTTGAGCTGGTAGAACAGAACGGTATCGTGTTTATCGACGAGATCGACAAGGTTGCCAAGCGTCACGACAGCGGTACGGGTGGTGATGTCTCCCGCGAGGGGGTACAGCGCGACCTGCTGCCACTGATCGAAGGCTGCACCGTCAGCACCAAATACGGCATGTTAAAAACAGACCACATCCTGTTTATTGCCTCCGGTGCTTTCCACCTGGCCAAGCCGTCTGACCTGATTCCGGAACTGCAGGGTCGTCTGCCAATCCGTGTGGAACTGCAGGCGCTGACCCCGGAAGACTTCCGTCGCATTCTGACCGAGCCAAATGCGTCCCTGACCGAACAGTACAAGGCGCTGATGAAGACCGAAGGTCTGGATATCAGCTTTACTGACGACGCCATTGCCCGTCTGGCTGAAATCGCCTACGAGGTTAACGAAAGCACCGAAAATATCGGTGCCCGTCGTCTGCACACCATTATGGAACGCCTGCTGGAAACCGTATCGTTTGATGCCTCCGAGCGTTCTGAAGCGGTGGTGATCGACGCGGTTTACGTCGAAGCCCAGCTGGGTGCGCTGGTGAAAGATCAGGACCTGAGCCAGTTTATTCTCTGATAACGCTTGTTCGTCTGGCCATTGATGGCCGGCGAGGCAGGGGTTCAGAACACAGAATCCGCCCGTTTGACGGGCAGACCGGTTAGCTGCCAAAAGTGGTGAACCACCCAACGAAAAAACGCGGGAGATCCCCGCGTTTTTTTATGCCTGCGAGATGGGGATGTTGTGCTGGTGGTTTGGGTCTGGATGCTGTTCTTCCGACGTCCGACGTCCGACGTCCGACGTCCGACGCTTTGCGGCTACTCGGTTTGTTAATTTGCTTGGCCGTTTGCCCTCCTGGGGGACCTTGTCCCCCGGCCGGGCGGGCCTCCCCCTGCTTTTGCCCGACTGGGCTCGTTTTTCCGGTTTTCACCGACAACGGCGTTTCGACCCCGGCCCGATGGCACGTCCCTGTGCCAACGGGCCTGGCGGGGCATCCATGCCCCGGCCGGGTCGGCCGTTGCGGTGAATCCCGGCTCGCCCAGATGGGCATTTTGTAGCCAGCTGCGCTGGGTGGAATAGGTGTTGATTGATACTGGTCGTCCGACGGCTACTCGGTTTGTTAATTTGCTTGGCCGTTTGCCCTCCTGGGGGACCTTGTCCCCCGGCCGGGCGGGCCTCCCCCTGCTTTTGCCCGACTGGGCTCGTTTTTCCGGTTTTCACCGACAACGGCGTTTCGACCCCGGCCCGATGGCACGTCCCTGTGCCAACGGGCCTGGCGGGGCATCCATGCCCCGGCCGGGTCGGCCGTTGCGGTGAATCCCGGCTCGCCCAGATGGGCAATTAACGGTGGCCAGCTGCGCTGGGTGAAGTCGGGATTGTGTGTTGTGGGAGCGAATTTATTCGCGATGCTGTTGCGCCCGACACCCGACACCCGACACCCGACACCCGACACCCGACACCCGACGCCCGACGCCCGACGCCCGACGCCCGACGCCCGACGCCCGACGCCCGACGTCTGACGTCTGACATATTTCGCGCCCATAAAAAAACGCGGGTTTTGCCCGCGTTTTGTGTTTGGCTGTGGATAAAACCCCGTTGCTTTACACCCGGAAGCGTTCGATGAGGCTGCCGAGTTTGCGGGTGCTGTCGGCGAGGCTGCTGCTGGCGTTGGCGGCGCTGGCGGCGTTGTCGGCGATGGTGCCGGAGGCGTCGGCGATGCGGACGATGTTGCCGTTGATTTCGTTGGCGGCGGCGCTTTGTTCTTCGACGGCGCTGGCGATGCCCATGTTCATTTCGGAAATGGTGCTGACGGCGGCGGAGATGGTGGCGATGGTGTCGCTGGCCTGTTGTGACATGCTGGAGGTCGCTTCGGAATTGCGGGCGCTTTGCTCCATGGATACTACGGCCTGGGCGGCTTGTTCCTGCAGGCGCGAGATCATCTTGTTGATCTCTTCTGTGGATTCCTGGGTGCGTGAGGCGAGGGTGCGAACCTCGTCGGCAACGACGGCAAAGCCTCGGCCCTGTTCACCGGCACGGGCGGCTTCGATGGCGGCGTTCAGTGCCAGCAGGTTGGTCTGCTCGGCGATGCCACGAATCACATCGAGTACCGAGCCGATGGATTCGGTTTCGGCACGCAGGCCGCGGATCACATCACAGGATTGCTGGATGTTGGTGGCCAGCGAGGAAATCCGTTGTTGGGTCTCGTGCATGGTCGACAGACCCTTGCGGGCGTTGTCGTCGGCGTCACGAGCGGCGGCGGCGGCACGTTCGGCGTTGCCGGCTACTTCCTGAATGGTCAGGCTCATTTCATGGGAGCCGGTGGCGGCGAGGTCGGTCTGTTGCAGCTGCTGCTCGGTCATACGGCGGGTGGTGGCGCTCACTTCAGAGATATCACCACTGAGGCGTGACAATAGCTGGGAGGTACTTTTGGTTTCGGCGACCACTTTCTGGATGGTTTCGACAAAACTGTTGAAGGCATGGGCGATGCTGGTGATTTCGTCGTCACCACGGGCGGGCAAACGCTGGGTGAGGTCGCCTTCACCACGAGCAATGTTGCTCATGGCTTTGTTCACGATCTGCAGCGGTGTACGGATGCTGCTGGAAATCATGGTCATGATGGCGAACAGTAGTGCAATCACTACCGCCGAGGTCAGCAGCATTTTTCCACCGGATACCCAGTAAGCGGCATCCACATCCATCATGTGAACCCCGGTGCCGATGATCCAGCCCCATTGTGGGAACAGCCGCACGTAGCTGACCTTCTCTTTGGGTTCCTTGTAGTCCTTGTGTTGCCAGAAGTATTCAACAAAACCACCTTCCGGGTTGGCTTTGGTGATGTCAGCCATGACCACAAAGTGGTGCTTGCCCTTGGCATCGGTTTCGTTACGCAAGTCTTTACCTTCCAGCTCTGGCTTGAGCGGGTGGGCGACCATTTTGACGTCGGGGCTGGTGACAAAGAAGTAGCCTTTGCCGGAGTCGTAACGCAGTGCCTTGATGGCTTCCTTGGCCAGACGTTGCGCCTCCTCGCGGGGCATGCCGTTCTGTTCCATCTGGTAATAGTGTTCGACCAGACTGTAGGTATCTTCTACCAGTTCTTTGACGAATTCTTTCTTGGCGTTGTAAATCCCGGAGTAGGTCTGGCTAAGCCCCTGCAGAACGATGACGATCACACACAGGATGGTGGTCGCCATAAGTACCCAAAGGCGGTTGCGAATACTGATTGCACGTAACGAATGCATATAATATGACTCTCGCTGGACTGATGGCGTGGGTCTGATCCGTGGATCAGCACTCATGGTCAGTTTTGAGTTTAGGTTATATTCTCAGCGCTGTTGTTTCAGATAAGTTGAGTAGCGTTGCATGAAGCCGGACACCATCAAGGTCAGAAAAAACAGTCGCTGTATTACCCTTGTTTACGGCAGCGACGAGTACAGCTTGAGTTTTGAGTTGCTGCGGGTGTATTCCCCGTCAGCGGAAGTGCGTGGCCACGGCACCGGTAATGGCGTGCTGCAAACCGGCAAAAAAGACGTTGGCCTGTTGCGAATCGAGCCTGCCGGTAACTATGCCCTCAAGCTGGTATTTGATGATGGCCACGATTCTGGCCTCTACGACTGGGACTATTTGCGCCATCTGTGCCTGAATCAGGACGGCCTCTGGGCTGATTATCTGCAACAATTGCAGCAAGCCGGTGCCAGTCGTGAATCAATTCTGATCAATATCCGTAAGGTGTAAGGTTTTTAACCAGCCGATCGCGTTATACTGCCCGCGTAATTTCAGTAAATTCCGACCGTTGGGATGTTTGCCCCGGCGGTTGTCACATCAGGAGCCGAATTTGACGGATTCCACCAGCAAAACTGCCCCCGCCTTTCATGATCCCAATGCCGCGCAAGAAGCGGCGAAATACGACAACCCGGTAGCCAGCCGCGAAGCGCTGCTGTTGCTGTTGACCGGTGCCGGTCGGCCGCTCAGCCACGAAGATGTCTGTGAAGCTCTCGCCGAAACCGATCCGGAGCGTGTTGAAGCCCTGCGTCGGCGTCTGATTGCCATGTCCCGTGATGGTCAGCTGATCAGTAATCGCCGTAACCAGTTTGCACCGATGAAACAGGTCGACCTGATTACCGGTGTGGTACAAGGGCATCGTGATGGTTACGGCTTTGTGCTGTGTGAAGGCGACGATATCTATCTGTCGAACCGTCAGATGGCCAAGGTTTTCCATGGCGACCGCGTGGCCGTGCAGGTGATTGGTCTTGATCGCAAGGGCCGTCCGGAAGGCAAGATCGTTGAAGTGCTGGAGCGTAACACCCAGCGCATTGTTGGCCGTTATTTCGACCAGTCCGGTATGGGCGTGGTGCAGCCGGACAACAAACGGGTCAGCCAGGAAATCCTGATTCCGCCAGCCGCCCGTAACGGAGCCGAACACGGCCAGTTTGTGGTGGTGCAGATTACCGAACAACCCAAGCCGGGCGGTCTGCCGCTGGGTCATGTGATTGAAGTGCTGGGTGACCACCTGGCACCGGGTATGGAAATTGAAGTGGCGATTCGCAGCCACGACATTCCGCACGAATGGCCAGCCGCGGTAAACGTTGAAGCCAAGAAGCTGCCGGATGAAGTGCGCGACGCTGACAAGCAAAACCGCATCGACCTGCGTCATCTGCCGTTTGTCACCATCGATGGTGAAGACGCCCGTGACTTCGACGATGCCGTTTACTGTGAAGTGAACAAGAACACCGGCGGCTGGCGTTTGTACGTCGCTATCGCCGACGTATCACACTATGTGCAGGTGAACTCCGGTCTCGATAAAGAAGCGCACCAGCGTGGTAACTCGGTGTACTTCCCGGGCTTTGTGGTGCCTATGCTGCCGGAGAAACTCTCCAACGGCCTGTGCTCCCTCAACCCGAACGTCGATCGTCTGGTCATGGTCTGTGAAATGACCATCTCCAAAGCCGGCAAGATCTCCGGTTACCAGTTTATGGAAGCCGTGATCCACTCGCATGCACGTCTGACCTACAACAAGGTCTGGCTGATGCTGCAACAGCCGCGCACCGAAGAAGGCGACACCTGGCGTGCCCATTACAGCGCGCTGGTGCCTCACCTTGAAGAACTCTATTCCCTGTTCCAGCTGCTGCGCTCCAAGCGTGAAGAGCGTGGGGCGATGGACTTCGACTCGGTGGAAACCCGTATCCAGTTCGACTCCGAACGCAAGATTCAGGAAATCGTCCCGACCGAACGTAATGACGCCCACATGCTGATCGAAGAATGCATGCTGGCCGCCAACGTCTGTGCCGCCGCTTTCCTGCAGAAATACGAAGTGCCATGTGTGTACCGTGTACACGCTGGCCCGAGCATGGAAAAACTCGAAAACCTGCGTGCTTTTCTGGGTGAAATGGGCCTCGCGATCCGTAACGGTAGCGGCCAGCCAACCCCGAAAGACTACCAGGAGCTGCTCAACAGCATCAGTGATCGTCCGGACTCGCACCTGATCCAGACCGTACTGCTGCGCTCCCTGAGCCAGGCGGTGTACCAACCGGAAAACCAGGGCCACTTTGGTCTGGCGTACGAGGCGTACACCCACTTCACCTCTCCGATCCGCCGTTACCCCGACCTGCTGGTACACCGTGCCATTCGCAGCGTGATCCGCAGTGAGCGTGAATGTCGCCATGCCAAACGTGCCGACGGCGCCCAGCCAATGGCCAAAAACAGCATTTACCCGTACGACACCGGTGCCATGGTGGCGATGGGCGAACACTGCTCCATGACCGAACGTCGTGCCGACGAAGCGACCCGTGATGTGGTCGACTTCCTGAAGTGTGAATACATTCAGGATCGCGTTGGTGAAGTGTTTGAAGGTGTGGTTTCTGCCGTGACCGGTTTTGGTCTGTTTGTGGAGTTGAAAGAGGTGTATGTCGAAGGTCTGGTGCACATCAGTACCCTCAGCAACGACTTCTACCACTTTGACCCGGTCAAACACCGTCTGACCGGTGAACGCACCCGTCGCAGCTTCCGCCTCGGCGACAGTCTGTGGGTGCAGGTGATGGGTGTGAACCTCGACGAACGCAAGATCGACTTCGAGATGGCCACCGCACCGGGCCTGAAACGCAGCAAGCTGGAACAGCCGCCTGTACCAGCGCGTCTGCCACGCAAGCGAGTTGCTGGCCAGACCGGTGAAGAACAGACCCTGAAACCGGATCTGGTGCCAATTCTGCCAGCCGACCCGGATCGCAAGGGTACTGGCCTGTACGGCAAAAAGCGCAAGGCCGCTGACGACAGCAGTGCTGACGGCAAGGCTGGCAAAAAGCCATCCTTCAAAAAGCCGGATGGCAAAAAAGCCGACAGCAAAAAGGCCGACGGCAAGAAGAAAAAGCCGAGCAAGCGCCAGAAGCTGAACGCCGCCAAGGCAGCCCCAAAAGCAGCTGGCAAGAAAAAAGCCAGCAAAAAGAAAAGCTGATCAAGAACTGAACGATACATGAAACTTGAAGCCGTATACGGCCTGCACGCCGTCACAACCTTGCTGGAACGAAGCCCCGATCAGGTGGTGGAAGTCTGGGTTCAGTCTGGTCGAATCGACCAGCGTATGCAGAAGGTGCTGGCGCGTGCCGAAGCCCAGGGCCTGACCATTCGTGAAGCCGACAAAGGCCTTCTGAACCAGAAAGTTGAAGGCAATCACCAGGGTGTGATTGCTTTCCGCAAGCCTTTGCAAGGTTACAGCGAGCGTCATCTGACCGAACTGCTGGATGCGATTGAGGGTAACCCGTTTATCCTGATTCTGGACGGTGTCACCGACCCGCATAACCTCGGCGCTTGTATCCGTACTGCGGATGCCGCCGGTGTGCATCTGGTGATTGCACCAAAAGACAAATCCGCACCGATGAACGCCACCGCTGCCAAGGTTGCCTGTGGTGCCGCCGAAGTGGTGCCTTACGTGCAGGTCACCAACCTCGCCCGTACCATGAAAGAACTGCAGGAACGCGGTATCTGGATCATCGGCACCGCCGGTGAAGCCAAGGTGTCGGTGTACCAGCAAGACCTCAAAGGCCCGCTGGCACTGGTGATGGGAGCGGAAGGTGATGGTATGCGTCGTCTGACGCGTGAAAACTGTGACCATCTGATCAACATCCCGATGGCCGGTGAAGTGAGTTCGGTAAACGTATCGGTTGCCACCGGTATCTGCCTGTTTGAAGCGGTACGTCAACGCCTGCTGGCCTGATTCATCGCGATTCAGTACCGCATTCACCGAAGGTAATACCTCAATGCCGATCAGCTAACCCTGATCGGCATTGTTGTTTCTGCGCCGGTTCAGGCTCTGGATTCTTGCTGCGCCTCTCCGAACGACCCGAATGGCAAGCGCGCCACTTATTCGTGACGCAGGGCTTCAATCGGGTTGAGCTGGGCGGCGCGGCGCGCCGGGAAGAATCCGAATACCACACCGACCAGGGCCGAGAATACAAACGCCAGCACAATAATGCCGGGGTCGAGTACCAGCGGCACCTTCATCAGCAAGGCCATGATCCACGACAGCAGCAGCGCCAGCAGAATGCCGAGGATGCCACCAAACGACGACAGCACCACGGCTTCCACCAGAAACTGCCACAGCACCTCGTGTTCCAGCGCGCCAATGGCCAGACGGATACCAATCTCGCGGGTTCGTTCGGTTACCGATACCAGCATGATGTTCATGATGCCGATACCACCGACCAGCAGACTGACCCCGGCGACCGCACCCAGCAGGCCGGTGAGGGTTTCGGTGGTGCTGGTGAGGGTGGCGGCCAGTTCGGTGGTGTCCATGATGTGGAAGTTATCGCTTTCGCTGCCGGTGATATTGCGGCGCAGCCGCAGCAGACGGGTCAGGCGTTCTTCGACGTGACTGCTGTCGACACCGTCCATCAGCGACAGGTAAATCTGTTGCACATCGCCGCTGAGAGCATCACGACCGGCCAGACGGGTCTGATAGGTCGGGAAGGGCATTAACACCAGATCGTCCTGGTCGTTACCAAAACTGGTCTGGCCTTTGGCTTTGAGTACCCCAACCACGGTGCAGGCGTAACGGCCAACCCGGATACGGCGGTTGAGCGGGCTCTGGTTGGCAAACAGTTCTTCGACAATGGTGTCACCGACAATGCAGACGGCACCGCCGTTGGTTTCCTCGTCGTTGGTAAACAGGCGACCCGACTGCAAATCCCAGTTGGAGGCCACCAGATAATCATTGGTGGTGCCACGGACACTGGAACTCCAGCTGGTGTTGCCGGAAATCAGCGTCACGCTGGTTTGAGATACCGGTGCCAGCGCCTTGATACCGGCCACTTCGAGGCGGATGGCGTCGATATCACTCTGGCGGAAACCCGGTGCTTCGACGCGGTCGCGGCCGGGGCCCATGCCCTGGCCACGGTTGACCATCATCAGGTTGGAGCCCAGTGCCGAAATACGGTTGGTCACCTGTTGGGTGGCGCCGTTACCGAGGGTCACCATGGTGATCACCGCCGCCACACCAATAATGATGCCGAGGGTGGTGAGGAATGACCGTAACAGGTTGCGGCGGATTTCCTGCAACGCCAGCCGCAGGGCGTTCATCAGCATCAGCATGAGGTAGCTCCTGTCTGGCCCGCTTCTGGTGTGTGGGCGTGGGTGTGGGCCGGATGAGGCGGATTTTTCTGGTCAGAGGCGACCCGACCATCCACACAGTGAATGGTGCGACCGCTGTAGGCCGCCATGTCCGGTTCGTGGGTGACCATCAGGATAGTGAGGTTCTGCTCGCGGTTGAGGCGCACCATGAGTTCCATGATGTCGCGACTGCGTTCGCTATCGAGGTTACCGGTGGGTTCGTCGGCCAGCAGCAAGGATGGCTGGGTTGCCAGTGCGCGGGCAATGGCGACCCGCTGTTGCTGACCACCGGACAGCTCCGATGGCTGGTGTTTGGCCCAACGCTCCAGACCTACCTGTTCCAGTGCCGCCATCGCCATTCGGCGACGTTCGGTTTTCGGCAGGCCACGGTAGAGCAGTGGCAATTCGACGTTTTCGAGAGCACTGGTACGCGCCAGCAGGTTAAAGCCCTGAAACACAAAGCCCAGATGCAGTCGGCGTAACAAGGCACGCTGATTACGGTCGAGGCTGGAAACCGGGGCGCCACGGAACCAGTATTCGCCACCGCTGAGTTCATCCAGACAGCCGACGATGTTCATCACCGTCGACTTGCCGGAACCACTGGGGCCCATCAGCGACACAAATTCACCGGGCTGGATGGCAAAGTCGATGCCCCGCAACGCCTGGAAGCTGGCACCACCCTGACCATAAACCTTGGTGACCTGTTGAAAACAGACCAGCGCATCGGCGCGAGGACAGAGGTTGTTACTCACTGGGAAACCTCAACCGCATCGGTAATCACCCGATCACCTTCCTGCAGCTCACCGGATTTCACCTCGGTGCGCAGGCCATCACTGATACCGGTTTCGATCGGCACCGGACGCGGCTGGGCGCCTTTGCCGTCCTGGTTGTCGCGTAATACCCAGATCATGGCGTGGCCACCGGTGAGAGAACCGGCCATACCGCTGCCACCGGAACCACTGTCGCCGCTGCCCTTGTTATCACCCTTGCCGGAACCACCACCGCCTGGGCCACCGGCACCCGGAGGAGGGCCCATACGCATGCCGCGGTTGCCACCGGTCAGGGATGACAGCAGGCCACCGGATTCGCTGTTGGAGTCTTTACCAGCAGAGTTGCCAGCAGACTTGTTGCCGTTCATATCGGCGGGCGGTTGTCCTTGTGGGCCGCCATCGCTGTTTTCCGGTGCACCATCCGGACGCGGTGGACGATTGGCTTCCAGCATGGCCATATCGGGCTCAAAACGCAGGGCGGCGGTAGCGATGGTGAGGGCGTTATCGGCTTGCTGAACGGTGATGTCGGTAATGGCGGTCATCTGCGGCAGCAGCAACAGATCATCGTTTTTTACCGCCAGTACGGTTTCATACGACACCACGCTGGAGTCGGACTCTTCGGTTGAGGCCAGACGAATCTGCTCAATGCTGGCGCTGAAGGTTTTGTCCGGCCAGGCATCCACACTGAACGAGGCGGTCTGGCCCTGTTTGATCAGACCAATATCGGCTTCGTCGATATCCACATGCAATTCCATGTCGCGCAGGTCGCGGGCGATGATAAACAGGGTCGGGGCTGACAGGGATGACGCCACGGTCTGACCCGGTTCAATGTCGCGCGCCAGCACCACACCATCAATCGGCGACACAATACTGGCCTTGCTGAGATCGTAACGGGCGGATTCCAGCTCGGCTTCGGCGACCGCCACACTGGCCTTGGCGGAGGCCAGATCGGCCTTGGCCTTGGTCACGGCAATACGGGCGCTGTCGTAGGTCTGGCGGGATGGATGGGTGCCGTTACTGAGTTTGTAGACGGTCTGGTAATCGTTAAAGGTCAGTTGTGCTTCTTCGAGGCTGGCCGCCGACTGCTCAACACTGGCGCGCGCCGATACCAGATTGTTCTGGCGGGTGACTACTTCGGCCTGCAGAGTGCGGGTATTCAGACGTGCCAGCAGCTGGCCCTTGCTGACCTTGTCGTTAAAGTCGACCAGCACCTCATCAACGATGCCGGATAACTCCGAACTCACTTCAACCTGATCACGAGGTTCAATATTGCCGTTGGCGGCGACGGTGACCACCAGATTGCTGCGGCTGGCGGCATCGGTTTTGTATTCGGTGCGGGTGCTGCTTTTGCTACCGGCCAGCCACCACCAGAGGGCGGCGGCAATCAGCAACAACACCACCAGCACCAGCCAGATCCAGCGGCTCTGGCGCGGCTGGTTAAGGCCGAGTTCCTGCATCACGTTGGTGGCTGCAGGGTTGGATGACTTGCGGGAATCGGGATGGTTAGCCACGAGAGCGCTCACTCCTGTCGGGTCGTAGCGGCGCTGCTGGTCGCGGATGGGGCGAGGTTATCCACATCCAGGGCCAGAGCACGATAAAGGGTAATCAGACTGCTGCGCAGATCGGCGTTGCCTGCCACACGGGTGGCACGGGCGCTGAGCCAGCTGGCTTGTACGGTGAGGGCATCAGAGCCACTGAGCAGGCCGGCCTGCTGCTGCTGCTGCGCCAGTTGCCAGGCCTGAGCAGCGGAGTCTTCGGCTTGTAACAGGGCTTGCAGCTGTTGTTGCTGGCTGTCGAGTGCACTGAGGGCGTTTTCGACTTCCTGACGGGCACTCATGAGCGCGCTGCGGTAGTTCACCAGCGCCTGTTGCACGTCCAGCTCGGCACTGCTGATGCGGTTACGAATCTGGCCGCCATCAAACAGGGTGTAACCAATACTGGCGGCGATCTGCGCCACGATCTGTTCCGGGTCGAACAGGCTGGCGGCGTTGCTGGAGCTGCTGCTGAGGCTGCCACTGAGGCTGATCGACGGCCAGCGCGAGGCCTTGCTGGAATCGAGGCTGGCAACACTGGCGCGCAGGTTCCATTCGGCGGCCTGCACATCCGGGCGTTGTTGCAGCTGGCTGGCGGGCACCTGTAACGAGGTCGGCAGCACACTGCCGAGTTGCTGGTCGAACAGATTGGCGTCCGGCACCGGCAGCTGGTCGGGCTGGCCCGGCAAACGGGCGGCTGCTTCACAGTCACCACAGATGATGCGGATGTCCTGCAGAGCCTGCTGATACTGGTCGCGCCATTGCGGAATGGCGGCTTCGGCCTGTAACCAGCTGGTGCGGGCGTTGGCGACATCAAGATCGGTAATCAGACCGGCCTGACGCTGCCACACCATCTGCTGCCAGGTGGCCTTGCTGATGTCGCGGTTATCCACCGCCAGTCGCCAGCGTTCGACGCTGTTAATGAGTGAACTCCAGGCGCTGATCAGATCGGCCAGCAAACTCAGTTGCTGGTATTGCAGGGTGGCGCCAGCCCCTTGCCATTGGGCGACCGCCGCTCGTTCGGCGGCATCCAGTTCACCCCAGAGGTCCAGCTCCCAGCTGGCAGACAAGCCCAACCCCAATGAGTTAGCGGCACTGCCGTTATCGGCAAACGGTGTGCTGCTGCGCCCGGCCGAGGCCTGGGCACTGACCTGTGGCCAGCGGCTGGCATTGCTGCTGTCGGCGGTTAAACGCGCTTGCTGGTAACTGATACGGGCGGTGCTGATATCAGCGTTATAGGCCAGAGTCGCCTTGATCAGCGGTGCCAGATGCTGAGGGTCCGGACGCTGCCACCAGGCCAGAGTGTCGGGCTGCAGCACGCTGATATCGCTGTTGCTCTGAATGCTGGCTTGCGGATGCGCTTGTGGCCACTGGCTGTCGCGCAGTTGCGGCAGGTCGGGCAATTCACTCTGGGTGGCACAACCGGCCAGCAACAGGCATAACAACGACGCAAGGCTGCGCCGCTGTAATCGGGGTGGGATCACAGACGAAGAATTCAAGGTGGCTCACCGTAAATGAGAATGACTCTAATCTGCCTGCCTTCACGATTGGACTCCACCGGGCCTTCGTAAAGATCGGGCAGGATTTGTCATTTCGCCGGATGGGTTCCGCTGCGGCGGACGTAACGGCAGAGTTGGCACGCTGCCGGACAGTCCGGTGGATAGTTCGGTGGACAGTTCGGCAGCGCTGAGGGTATTTATGTTTGTGTTTATGACTGCGTTAACCGGCGTACGGTGATCAGTGGTTGTAACCAGTGCGGACGCCAGCTGAGGATCATGGCGGTGATAAAGGTCGACAGCGCCAGCAACATGATCCACACCAGCACCGCCATACTTGGATGGTCGGCAGCCAGGCACGCCAGTGCCGACAGCAGCAGGCTGATCGCACCGGCCCGCTGCAGAGCTTTGACCGGGTGGCGGCCGTAGTTGGCTTGGGCTCCCAACACCTGTTTCCAGTGCACCGGTTTGGCCAGGGCCAGCCAGATCATGCCCACCAGCATCAGCAGGCAGGCCGTGATTAACCAGAATGCGGTATTCATGCTGCGCCTCCATCCAGCAGTGCAGACGCGGGCTGCGATGGCAGCACGCGCTGGCAGGCCTGTTCATGCCGCCGTTGCAGATAACGGGCGGTCAGGGTGGCACCCAAAGCACAGACCAGCAAAACCAGATCAACCCCGGCGACTGCCATGTAAGGCTCCAGCAACAGGGTACGCAGCAGGTGATCACCGGTGGTGATGGCGTTGGTCAGCACTGCCAGTGCCGCCAGAATGCTGATCAGCCAGACCTGTTCATACCAGGCGGCACTGGCGCGGGCGGCGTTATGAGTGTTGGCTCGTACAAACCCGTGCAGCAGGCTGGCCAGCCAGGCGCCACAGAAAATCCACTTCTGCCAGTCGGCACGCTGATCCCCTTCGGGTAACAGGCGGTTGGCGACCAGCATGGCGAGGGTTGCCAGCAGCAGGCCGGTTACACAGGCCAGTGCACAGGCTTCCACCAGTCGGCTGCCAAACTGGCCTTCACGGGCGTGCTGGAACTTGCGTTTCTCGATAAAAAACAGGAAACCGGTGGCAATACAGGCACAGCCCAGCAAACCACCAAACAGATAGAGCCAGCGCAGGCTCCAGTGTTCGAAGTGTTGCAGGTGCAGGCCGGTGAGGAACTCGTTGGCCGATTCCACCGCCGGGTGATCCAGCTCCTGCAGCAGCAGGCTGCCATCACTGCCACGGAAATGAATGGCTTCGCCGACCAGCGCCACACGATCACTGCCTGCGCGGTAGATGCTGACAAAGCTGTTGGCGTCCCCCACATGGCTGACCATCAGAAAGCCGACTTCCCCCGCCATGCCGCGTTCGGCCCACAGGCGTTTGGCTTCCAGCACCATGGCATCAACGGAGGCCAGTGGTGCCGGAATACCGGAACGTTCGTGTGGCAAGCCGTTCTGACTGGCTTCCAGTGCTTCCTGTTGTTCATGCAGGGGTTTGAGCAGGGTGTCACTCACCGGCATATAAAATGTGCTGGCAAAAATGATCAGGCCGGTAAGGGCAAAAAAGAAGTGGAAGGGCAGGGCTACCACGCCGGTCAGGTTGTGGAGGTCGAGAATACTGCGCAGGCGGCTTTTCCATGGACGGAAGGTAAACAGCTCGCGGAACAGTTTGCGGTGCATCCAGATTCCGGACACCAGTGCGACCAGCATAAAAAACGCGGCCAGACCAACGATGTAATAGCCCACCGAGTTCCATTCCAGATTGAGGCTGTAGTGTAGCGGGTAAAACCAGTCGCTGCCGATTTTCAGGGCACTGTTGGGGACTTCGTCGCCCGTACGCGGGTCGATGGTGGTGTTGGCGTGAATATGGTTATGACCAACGCTTTCCAGTGGATGCGGGACCCGAAAGCCAACACCGATCTGTAATACCGGATCACGGTGGGTGGTGTAGGCCCAGTATTCATCAACAGGCAATTCGTTACGCGGGGTCATTGGACCGGCAGCCGGGTCGTGATACAGCGGCATCATGCGGTCATATTCGGCCTGGTCGGGCTGCATTCGCTGGTAAGCGGGTAATAACACCTGATCAAACGACGGCATCGGCTGCGGATCAAAGCGGGTTTCCGGTATCGCCCAGCGATCAATCTCGCGGTCGAATACCGACAGGGCACCAAAGAAAAAACAGACCATCAGCACAAAGCCGAAGATCAGGCCCAGCCAGGTGTGAAGCCAGGTCATGGCGTGACGAGGGGATGCAAACTCCATAATGGCTCCTTCAGGGCAGGATCAGTGCTTGCAGCTGCCAACCGGCAGCCGTCATCAGACTGCCAACCGCGGCCAGCATCAGGCTCAGGCGATAACGGTGGCGGCTGGCAAAAGCCCATAAAAAACCGGCCAGACAGACCGGAAACGCCAGTAACAACAGGCCGGTTTCGGCACTGTGAAAACTGACTCCAGAGGCAACCAGTGCGCTGATGCCCAGGGTGGTTACACCCCAGGCCAACAGGTAGCTGCCCATCAGGGCAGCCAGCAGCGGACTGATACTGTCACGAGTGAGGTACCAGAGACGGTTCATAGGATCAGAAGTCGTACTGGGCGCTCAGCGAGACTGTACGCGGAGTGCCGTACAGGACCTGGCCGAAGGTGCCGATGTTGGTGTAGTAGGTTTCGTCGGTGAGGTTGTCGATGTTCAGCTGGGTCTTGAACTGCTCGTTAAAGCGGTAGCTGGCCATCATGTTGTAGAGGGTGTAAGCCTCCTGTGACACCTGTTCGGCAGCACCGCTCACCGGGTTGGTGGCTTCGGCATAGGCGCGGCTTTCCCAGTTGGCACCACCACCCAGAGTGATGGCACTGAAGCGACCCGGCAGCTGGTAACTGCTGTACAGCTTCAGCATTTTGCGTGGCTGTTCAGTGTTGACCTTGGTGCCATCAGCATCTTCGGCTTCCCACGAGGTCCAGCCGGTCTGAACTTCCCAGCCTTTCTGAACGGTGCCGGTCAGTTCCAGTTCATAACCACGGGACGTGGCACCATCGGCTTCAACATAGGCCTGATCGGCTGAGCCCTCCACGGTATTGGTGCCATCGGCCTGGGCGAGATTATCCTGTTCGATGCGGAACACGGCGGCAGATGCAATCAGGCGATCATCCATAAAACCGGCCTTGATTCCGGTTTCGTAACTCTTGCCCACAATCGGGTCGAGCACATCACCGCTGGCACTACGTTCGTTCTGGGCACTGAAAATATCGGTGTAACTGGCGTACAGGGTGTAGGTGTCGTTGAGGTCGTACAGCAAGCCCAGATACGGCGTTACTATGCCATCGTGGGTAATGGTCTGGGCTTCGTTATAGGCTGCGGCCTTGCGGTCGATTTCCTGGTTGGTGATTCGGGCACCCACAATGGCGTGCAGATCATCGGCCAGACTCAGGCGCGTGGAGCCGGACAGAGCGGTCTGGGTATCAATAAAGTGTTCGTACAGGAAGGTATCGCCCCAGATATGTTCGGCGTAACCGGTGCCATCCCATTCGTTGAAGTTGCCAATGTCGGCCACACTGGTGGCGTTGGCTGAGTGGGCGATAAATTCCCGCTGGCCACGTGACAGGGTAATGCTGGCCTGATGCTGACGGCCAAACAGCGAGTAATCACCACGGGCGCTGATGTCCATCATGCGGTAACTGGTATCGGTATCAAACTTGCCACAGTTACAGGCGCTCAGACCCAGGCCGGTTTCTTCATCGGCGTTGCCAGACACGTACAGCAACCGGGAGTCGCTGCTGGAGTTCCCCTGATTTACCCGGGCATCCAGTTGCCAGCCGTTATCCAGCTGGTGGCTGAGTTCGGCAAACAGATTGGCGTGGCGGTTATCCCAGTAGGCCCAGTCGGCGGAGGTCGTGGTTGAGCGGCTATAGTGGGAGCGGCTGCCATCGCTGTACCAGGCCGGAATACCACCCCAGGTCGGCGAGTTGTTTTCGTTGAGCTGGTAATTGCCTCCCAGCGTCAGACGGGTACGGGCCGACAGATCCATTTCGGTGGTCAGATAAACCATGGAGCTGGCGCTATCACCCACATCACGGAATGAGTCTTCCTGCTGGTGGCTGACCACTGCACGGCCGCGCACATCACCATCGGCGTTGAGAGCCGAAGCGACATCCAGCGAACCGTTGTACTGGGCGCGATTACCGGTGCCAAGAGTGGCGGTGCCTTCCAGTTCCTTGCTGTCGGCACGTTTGCGCACCATGTTGATGGCCGCCGACGGATTACCTTCACCCGAGGTCAGGCCGGTCGCGCCCTTGATCACTTCTACCTGTTCGTACATGGCGGTGCTGGAGGCGTTTTCGCCGGTACCCCAGCCCGGATCAAACAGGGTTGGTACCCCATCAATCATGATGGTGGTGATTTCAAAACCACGGGAATAGTAATACTGGCGGGCGCTGTCGTATTCCTTCACGGAGATACCAGCGGTCTGGCTCAGCACGTCGTTGATGTTGTCGAGTTTCTGCTCTTCCATCCGTTTGCGGGTGAATACCGTAACCGACTGCGGTGTTTCTGTGGCTTCCAGCGTCAGGCCGGTAGCGGATTTGGCGGCATCGCCCTGATACGAGGTGTCGCTGCGACGGTCTGCCTTCAGTGCATCTGCCGTCACTTTTACCGGAGCAATTTCAATTGGCGTGTTGTCGTCGGCCTGAGCCAGCAGTGGCAACGCCACCATGGATACCAGGGCGGAACGGATTGCAAACGCCAGCGGGTTGCGGGCAGCGTGGCGGAAGCCTGAAAAGCGCGTCATAGCGAGTTTTACCATCCTGTTGGGTTGATGTCGGGCAGGATGATATTGTTATCGTTAACATTTGTAAATGATATGTGTTATCGTTTAAATCTATCGATGATCGATCAACAAACAATGACGGGAGCGAGCATGATTATCACCACAATGGCCATTCCAGCCACCGCAAACACACAGGGCAGCCATTGGCTGCCCTGTGATTCAAACCAGTCGAGGCCTCAGGCCATCGCACCAAACAGCGGCCGTCGCTTGAATTCATTGAGTGCCAGCCCAATCAGCATTACCCCGAAAAACACCGCGTATTCAAAACCACCGTTGTTGGCCAGCCACACAAACCCCTTCAGGGCAAATACCGAATAGGCCGCTACTGCCATCACCGATGCCAGACCCAACGCCGACCAGCGGGTACAAATACCGAGGATCAGCAGAATCGCAAACACCGCTTCGGAGCCACCGGCAATCCACACCCACAGCTCAGGTGGCTGAAAACCGACCTTGCCAAAAAATGCCACCGTGCCCGGAGCCGGAGCCCAATCGGCAAACTTGCTGAGTGAGTGGGGCAGCATAAACAGCCCACAGGTCAAGCGGGTCAGCACCAGACCATCACTCAGATTGAAGTTACTGGCCTTGATTGCAAAATCGTCACGGCTGATGAGGTTCATAAGACGCTCCCTGTTTCGCCATTGTTGTATGGCTTAACAATGCACGGGAATGCAGCGACCAACCCCGACATGGGTCAAGGGCGGAAAGGATAGGGGGTGTGGATGAAGTGGTTTGTGGCGCGGGAGTTGCTGGCGGGTAGCGAGTCAACTACTGACTGGTAACTGATCGACAATATCCCGGATCACCTCGTCCGGATAGCCGAGTAATCGAACAGCACCGTTGTCGGATATAATGATTTCAATCTCAGTTGTGGCGCTTGGGCGAGCCTCAATCCTGCTGGCTGGTGGGTAGTGATACCCCTGGTTACTGGAGCCTGACCATTGCAAGTTGATCTGCCGATTTTCACGTTGGTATCGTCCATAAATCACAAGATCCGTAACCCGGTTGATATGATCCAGCAGACCCATAGCCACGAGCTCATCCAGTTCGTAACCGGTGTAGAGAATTCTGGTCAACGCTTGTGCGTGTAAATGGGTGAGTAGCCAAAGGGTGTTATTGGGTTGTTGTAATGGCTCGCCTCCGAGCAGCGTTACTCCATCGATATCCGGAGTTCTATGGATTTCGTCCAGTAATTGCTGCCGATGTACAAGTTTCTTCTCCCTGACTGACCACATATCCTGATTCCAGCAGCCCTCGCAAGCCAGAGAACAACCCTGCAACCAGACAACAAAGCGTTTGCCGGGGCCATAGATATGGCTCTCCGGCTCGATATGGGCAACGTTGAAGTATTCGCCATAGTCTTTGGCCACGGTTACACCATTCGGGTCAGAACCAGCTGGATCTGGCCTTTACTGTTGGTGGTTTCCTTAACCGAATAGCCTTGGGACCTGGCTTTGGCAATGGCTTGTTGGCGTGTAGCTTCAACACGGGCTTTACGTTCTTCCTCCAGGCGAATACGTTCCTGCTCAGCAGTCCGCGCAAGATAACCTTGATAGGCCACTTCATACGCAGATCCGACCTCCTCAAGAAAGCGGCCAACTCTGGAGTAATGCTTTTCTGCAAGCCTATTGCTTATGCGGCCATTCATTTCGCTGGAATCGTGACGCAAAATCCAGCGATCCCCTTCCAGGCGAAAGTGTTGTGGGCCGTAGTAGTCCGACCGATTGGTTAGAATATCTCCTACCACCAAACCTCCGCGATGACTGACGGTTTGCAGATTCGATACGGTGATTTTCACCGGCTCAGCTCCAACAGCCTGCAATGCTTCCATCAGCATTTCTTCAATTACAAATGGCGTAACGGTTTTGATTACGGCACTCATCAGGATTTCCCCTTGAGCGACTGAACTCGATTCGTATGTTGGGTTTGCTCTTGATGATATTCATCGGTCTTTTTGACGTTGCTGACGACACCTTCCAGATTCAGCAGCTCATCCAGCGCTTCCAGACAGCTTTCGCCCTTGAAGCCACTGGTCTTGGCGGTAATGGCGCCATCGTCGTTAATGGTCAGGGTAATTTTCTGTTCAGGCATTGGCAGGCTCCTTGTCGCATACGATTTTTGCGTTCAAACGTTTCGCATCCCGTTTGGCCTGATCAATCTGATTCTTATCAAATACCACTAGATAACGGATCTGCTGATGTTGACGCAGTTTAGTCCCTTCAGCAGGCAATTCTTCTGACGGCCATTGGTATTGGTTTTCAATAGCTTGATTACCTTTCAGGCCGAGCTGTTTGGCAAAGGCATCGGATGCTTGTTTCGGTTGATACACAAACGATGAACCGTGTTCATTCAGTGCTGTTTCTGCTCGTTCCTGTTCAGTTCTGCTGTTAGCCAGTGCTTTTTGAGCTTCCTGAATATCACGATCGATTTTTTTCACGCCTTGCTCATGATCAGCCAGGCAGCGTTCAAAAGCGCTGTAATGCTTTTTCCAGAGTTTCTCTTGGATGGATATTTTCCAGTTGTTAGCCTGACCCACATCCATGGATTGCAGTGCTTCCCGTCTGGCTTTTATACAGGCTTGGCGAGCCTGTTTTGTTAATTCATCACGTCTGGATTTGGCTTCTTGAATAGCCTTCTGTCTAGCCTGCTTTTCTGGCTCATCAGCATCTTTTGGTGCCGCCTGAGGAATTTCAGGCAAAACTTCTGCAAGAAACTGCTCTGGCTGGATGTCGTTGATTTCGGTCTCGTTCAGCTGCTGATCTGTCAGCTTCTCGGCAGCCAATTTCCAGCTAGCCCTGAATTTTTGCTCAACCTGAGAGGTGGCATCTGTCTTTTTGTTTTGCAGCTGATCAAGGGCCGACGACTTCTGTTTCAACAGGTCGTTCGCTTTCAACTGATCAGTTTTTAATTCATCACGACGTTGTTCCCAACGCTGATTCTGTTCGGCCTCGTCCAGCTTCTGCTCGGTATCGGAACCACGCTTGCGAATTTTATCCTGCAAGGACTCTAATTGCTTTCGATGTTCCTTTCGCTCCGCTGGTGTTGCTGTAGTGACAGACCAGGTTTTGAGGGCATCGATTTCCAGATTCAGGGATTTCACCGACTGTCCCTGCCCAAGCAAGAACCCCTTGATAAACCCTCTTAGCTTCTCAGCAATTCCGGCTTGCTGCTGGTCGATCTTGGACTGGGCATTAGTGAGCAGTTCAAGGCGTTGCTGCCAATCCTGTTCTGAATTTTTCCAGTCTTGATACAAAGCATCGGGCTTAGCAGTTTCAGGGCAGTAGGGTGGGTGTACGACCACATCATAATCAATAAAGTGGGCCAGCTGGCTGCGTTGCCAGGCGGTCACCCCGGACGCCAGCTGTTCGGCATTATCATTCAGGAAACTGTCGATATCACGAGCTCTGATATCCTCAAGTTTAATTTTACGTTTTTGTTTAATCACATATTCCAGACCGGGCTGGTCTGCAAATCGAAGTGGTTGCAGATCAGCGCATTCGCCTATCGCTGTTTGGGCTTGATATTGCCAGGCGGCCTCCTCAAAGGCCTGTTCGTATGCCTGCTTAATTTTATGGCTTTGCTGTGCTGATAGCTTTAAGCACCAATTCGCCGCCGAAAAATCCGATTGATCTGGCAGCAACCAGTTTCCTTCCCTTGATATCAACAACGATGGAATCCGATTCTCGGTCAGGGCTACACCGGTACGAGCCTGCTCTGCTATATCACTGGAGTGAGTACCCAGCAGCAAACGCCAGCCATCACCGGAAGCATTAAAGCCGGAATGAGTAGCCGCTTGTAATTGGTTCAGGGTATCGCCCAGGCAATCGTTCAAGTTGCCGCATAGCTGATGGGAATGATTGGTAACGACGACGCCATCCGGATGTTGCACGCTGGCTTGCTGCTGGTTCTGCTGCAGGTATTCCTCATTGCTATTTTCCCAAAACAGTTTGCAGAAGCTGCGGAAGCTGTCATCGATTTGCTGAGGTTCCAGCTGGATTCCCCAGGCAGCTTGATCTGTAGATGCCAGAGGTTGACCCGACATCAACAGTAGTCCTTGTGCCTGAGTGGTGGTGTGATCCACCAATACCAAAGCACCTTGCTGGCTCACGCCAGTGCGAATCAGGCAACGCCCAGAGAGAGTATCAATTGCCGCCTTGTTGGCGTTTTTGTCGTTCAATAGCAGATAAATACGAGTACCTTTGTCTGCTTGTTCTTTCACTGCCTGAATCAGCGATCCTTCTTTCAATTGCTCACAGGCAATCAGAAGGGTGAGGCGCGCCCCGGAGATAACCCGCTTGAGAATCTCACAATTATGCTGTGGTAAAGTTCTACTGAAGTTCGCATCGGACCTCTGTTTGCTGAACAAAGCAGGCAGATGCTCGTTCTGGTAATCGATTCGAAATTGTTCCTGACGAGGTACGATCCGTGTCATCAAAGAGCCTCCACTGCGGTGTTATTGATCCGGTCTTGCAGGTATCGAGGCAGTTCTGACACCTCTTTCGGAGTAAAAGTCGGTGAGCCATCAACACTGAATCGGCCATCAGTCTCGCGAATAAAGTCCAACCCGCTGCTGCATTCCCAGCACCAGGTATGCTTCGTACCGATCAGAATCCAGTACCGGCCGTGGTTATCATTTTGCTTTTGCAGGATTTCGCGCGACCAGTTGTCTGGGAGTTCTGCTTCTTTTCCGTGCTGTTTATCCAGCGTTAGCAACAAGCCCTCGGCATCAGCAAGAAAAGCAGCAACATGGTTCAGGTTGCGGCTCTGACGTGGGGTATGAACGTAACGATCTGAGTAGATGATGTGCTCTATGTCTTCACTGCCTGACAACTGTTGGATCAGCTGATCGAGATCCAATACATCACCGTTTACCAGACTGATCGGCATGCGCTGCTTGCGGCTTCTGGAAGGAGTCAGATCCGCCATCGCCGCAATATGCCAATAGGCGCTAGGCTGACTTTCGCGAGATAGCTCAGACAACAAGGACTGTTGTTCTTTAAGTGGTAATTCGAAGTCATTCAAGGCGATATGATCCAGCCATTCTGACTGCTGTTTACGAGCCTCTGTCGATGACTGGTATTTTCTGCTGTAGAAGTCTTTCAGCCAGCAGTGCTGCCAATCTTCAGCATCAGATTGGTTAGCTGGTTGAATGGGAATGTGTTTGGCCAGAACAGAATGAAACTCCCCTATCTTGGTCTTCAGGCTTGAGCAATTCAAACTGCCGATCTGGAATTTCTGCACAGCAGATGGATAACGCTGAATCTGTTCCAACCGAGTACTTACACGTTGTTCTTCGGGTAGCCAGCGGCCGTCGAATTTTTCAGCGATAGCCGCCATGACATCGTTCAGACGATCACTAAAATCATCAATATAGACTTCCAGAGCTTCTGGACGTGAGCTGGATTTGTTCTGGCCGCCCTGTGTTTGAAAGTTCAGCATATCCAGCTGGCCTTTCAGGCTGACCAGCGACTGCGAAAAGTCCAGCGTCCATTCAAGCTGAATCTCTGCTGATTTTTCGGGCGAGCAAATCACTTCAGGCTCAAGCGATATGATCTGCAAACTGATATTTTTCAGTTCTGTCTTGTTGCGATCGACAAAAGACTCCTCCAGAACGCTCAATTGTAACGACTCATCTACCCGAAAATTTGATCGAGCCGCGTCAGGTCCTTTTTTCCAGCTTTGCATATTGGGTTCAAAGAACGCTGTATCCCTCTGAATAAATGTCGGACGAATCCCAAAAAGCGGGTCGTTCTCTGTGTACCAGATATGATAAAGACCGCGCTCTTTGGCTTCGAACCGGCCGCTATCAATGACTTGCTGGCCCTTATCTGTAATACCTGATTCATTCCACAGCGTTTCCTGTTTGAGATACTGCTTCAGTCGAGGCGGCATATCGGCAGGATTGTTTTGTATACCCTTTAACAAGGACACCAGATCAGGGCGTTCTCGCAAAAACGTAACTCTTGCGATGATGGGATAACGTTTCAACTGAACGGTTCTGCTGAGTGTTAAGGCTAGCGAGCCTGTTTTGCCATCGCCGGGACTGGATTGATTAGCAGCCTCTCCTTGAGCATTCCCTTTACGTTCCGCTAACGACTTCATTCTGTTTTTCTGATTGCCACTCATTGATGAGACTTCCCTTTCTTACCTGCATGATGGTGCGACTGTTTTTGGCTACTGGCGGTCGAAACATGGCAGGATTCTGCAAGTTTTTTCAGTTCCAGCGTACGGGAGCGCTGAGAGAAATATTCATGATGTCCAACAATTACTAACTGATAGCGGGCACGGGTAATGGAAACGTTAAGGCGGTTGGGTGAGTCCATAAAGCCGTCGCGATGGGTATTTACCATCGACAGGAATACCACATCGGCTTCCTGGCCTTGGAAGTAGTCCACTGTCGCCAACTTGATCGATATGCCTTTGTAATTAAATCGTGCGTAACGGTTAGCATTTCCTGGCAATTGCTGCAGTGCTTCTCGCAAGGCTTTTTCCTGGCCCTTGTAAAACGTCAGAACTGCTACATCAAAGGGTTCGCCTTTTTTGCTTTTGCCTTCTCCCCAATCACAAAACGCTTTCAGCTCGATAATCAGAGCATCGGTTTCCTGCCGGTTGCTATTCCCCCTTAACGTTGTTCCTCGAACATCCAACCAGATATTACGGGATTCATATTGTGGATAGTTCCATGCCCTGTCGGAAGTCGTTTTGCCTCCGTCAGCCAGCACGCCTGGCGGATAAAACTGCTGCCGAGGAAATTGGGATATATCGGGGTGCATTCGATGCTGGTAGGTCAGCGTCGTATAGCGCTGGGATTTTTCAGAAGGATTAAATCCCTGATTCAAGGTCGTTGGATCGTCATTCTTGCGTTTGACCAGGCCATCGCCCGATAGCGCCTCAAGAATCGACGGGAAAGCGATATTCTTGAGCACATGAATCCGGCCATCAGCCGATATCGACTTGGGAAACAGGCGTTCCAATGTGTCTTCAATATAGCCAGTTTTCTGCCGCTGGTTGGCGGATAACCGCAGCCAGTATTCACGCTCCAGCCGCCAGCACACCTCTTCCGACCATTTGGTGCTATCGATACGGTCGAGTAGCTCCCTATGAACCTGTGCGGTATCCGTGTAATCAGCGGTTTTAACTTTGAACGACTTACAGCCAGTTCCCGAAACCTTATGCCGCGCTGCTTGGGAGGTGCGGTACCAATCGGGATGCAGTATCAACATATCGTCAGGAATCCATCGAGCAATCTCGCCCAGACAACCTTCTTCGACGAAACATAGATTGTGACGATACAGTTGATCCGGTTTCTGCTGAATTTGTTTAACGCCAACCTGATGGTGATCAGCATTGCGTCCCTCATTTGCCATCACGACCAACAGGTTATCGAAACCCTTGGCAAGTTTTGGCAGCGAAGTGCGTGTTCGAATTTCATCAACCAAGGCGTTTGCAACATCACGGGTAACAGGCACCAGCATTGGCTGTGAATAAGGAGACTGATGATTGCCTCGTAGCTCTTCCAAAATAAAACAGGCTTGCTGGACTGCTGCAGAAAGGTTCTGACCCGGTGTTTTGCCTTTGGGTGGAACCAGCATCAGATTATCGAGGTTGGCGACGATCTGTTCACGATCAGTAAACGGTGATAGCTGACGAACGTCGCCTACCAATACCCAGCGTTTGGCAAAACGCGCGGGCACCAGGAACTCCTGAAAAGTGGTTTTACTGCATTCGTCGATGATCATCACATCAAACGGCGGCTCACCGGTATCCAGTGACACCTCGCGATCATTGAATAGTCTAAGAATACCGATGGTGGTACCGCAAACCAGATTGGAAGAGTCCACCATCAGCTGCTTGCTGAGCTGATCACACCCTTGGATTTTCTGAAGACCATCAAGCAGATTGTCGAACTGGAATTCTTCCACGCCGATGGCATTGTTTTCATCACCGATGCGCAACGGAAATATTTGCGCGGACAGCGCTGGATTTTCCTTGATGCGTTCCAACACGTTATTGATTGCGGCATGGGTGGAAGCCGACAAAAGCACACGTTTGCCTTGCAACACCAGCTGCATGATCAGTTCAAGAATCGTGGTGGTTTTACCTGTGCCCGGCGGGCCATCCAGAATGGTGAAGTCGTTACTGGCCAGAGCCTTGGTGACAAACTCGCGTTGACGATCACAACCATCGAAGTTCGGGTCTGTCAGTACTTTCCAGCCGGACTCCGGGATTTGAAACAGTTGTACATCGGGCCAACGTGTTTGCTCACGCTTCTGCAACATCTGAATCAGAGGCCAATGGCCTCCAGAAGGTCGACTCATCAGTTGGTTGATGGCGTCCTTTTGACGACGCAGTTGGCTGGTGTCCACGCTCACGCGGATCTCGCAGGACTTCCCTTGTTGGGATGGATACTCGCTATTCCAGTTTTTCTTGCCTTTGATATTTCTGGCCAGCAAGATCTGGCGCTCATCCTGACGAACCTTGAGTACACGAAAACCATCGTCATTTTTACGCTGGGTGGAATCAAGAATTTTGATGTTCTGGTTATCGCCAAAGAAGTAATCCAGATCGGATTTACCTGTGTCGTCACCGCTGTCTTTTTCGATCAGCTGAATCCATTTTTCTTCGACTTTGGCAGACTCCACTGTCCAGGACAGCTGAGGAAAAACGGAGCATGTCAGAACATCAGAATCCTTCAGTTGTTCTGTGCCTCGACTCTCGAGCACCAGAACCTGGCTTTTGTCCTTCTGATCCCCCTTTGTGGCAAGGCTTTCAACCTTCAAATCCCAGTGATCACTTTGCAGAGAATGTTCCTGACATTGAAAGTGACCACAACTCAGCCTTGCCAGTTGCTTACTGGTAATGTCGTCCAGCTTACGACCGTCGACCTGAGGCCGCGACTCTGAAAACAGCAGCCAACCATTACCCTCAGATTTGGCGTGCCATTGCTTAAGCCAGGACTCATCCATTCCTTTAATCAGGGTGAAAGGCGTGTCCTGGCCACCAATGGACAGTTTGCTACTGGCTGTCACATGACCTTGCAGAACTAGACGAACGCCAGTTTGCATCGTGACCTTACATGGTTGACCATCGATATAAACGGACTCTAGCTGATCAAGCTGAACGGCCATTGGACGCAGTTCCAGCTGATACCCACTCCAGGAAATCGGGTCATCATCCAGTTCAAGCTTGGGTAAATACAGCTGGTAATCCGAGGCGTTAAATCCACCATCGGTTATAACCGTCTCTCGTCGACCTTTGCCTTTACCCTGCTGAATCGGATCGTTTTCATCCGGGTCGAAATCCGCATCAGGTAACTCACCATCGACGGAGAGAATCTCAAACCAGCCTTGCTTGCCAGCCGCCACTTCAATTTCGCTCACAGGTAGAAGTTGCCAGATCCGTTTGTCGGGCTTGAGCTGATAACGCTTGTTAGCAACAGGCTTCCATTCACAGCTGACTTCCTTGTTCTCCAGCGCTTTGATGCTGTTGTTCAGGTAATGCATAAACGGCATCAGGACACTGTTGGTCTGGCTGGCAAGGGTGACCGCCTTGAACCCCTGTTGTTCAAGAGCAGTAAAAAACGGGTTTTCCATAACACGCTGTCCTGGCTATTTTTTAACGAAGGGGTTTTCGCCTTCCTGTTTAAGGCGTGGCTTTTTACTGTTGGAAAGATCCAGAGCCTCTGGCTGGGCAGAGCTGGCAGCTACAGCGCGCCCCTTCGCCCAGTCACGGGTATCCTGAATCATTTCGGCCATAGTCAAAGAGAGTGGAGAGGTGGCCTTAATGGCCTTGAGGATATCGTCCTTGTTTAACTGGTGGCCTTCGTCAAAAGCCAGAAACATGGCTTCCTTGACGGCTTCTTCCAGTTCAGCCCCGGTAAAGCCTTTGCTGGCACTAGCCAGTTCATCCAGTTCCGCAGAAGAGAAATCATCCAGACGATTTCGGCGTTTCAGGTGAATCGAGATAATATCTTTCCGATCTTGCTGCACTGGCAGATCCACAAAGAAGATTTCATCGACACGGCCTTTACGCAGTAACTCAGGTGGTAATTGCGCGATATGGTTGGCAGTTGCCACTACAAACACCGGCTGTTCCTTTTCCTGCATCCAGGTCAGAAAGGTGCCCAACACCCGGGATGTTGTACCACCGTCGGTGGCGCCAGAGCTTTGCATACCCGACAGGCCTTTTTCGATTTCATCGACCCACAGAATGCTGGGTGCCAGCGCTTCAGCCGTTTGCAGCGCCGAACGTATGTTCGCCTCCGACTGCCCGACAATGCCACCGTAGATTTTACCCATATCCAAACGCAACAAAGGTAATTGCCAGGCATTGGCCACCGCTTTGGCAGCCAGGCTTTTACCCGTGCCCGGCAAACCGAGCAGCAGCACGCCTCGGGGAGTTTCCAGACCAAAATCTCGGGCGTCTTTGGTAAACGACTGGCGACGGCGATTCAGCCAGGATTTGAGGTTATCGAGGCCGCCAATATCGTCGAGGGTGGCTTTCGGATGAAAGTATTCAAGATGTCCGCTTTTGCGAATCACCTGTTCCTTTTCTTTGACGATAAAGGGAATTTCAGATTCGGTCAGACGCTTGAACTGACAAGCAGCCTTTGAGAAAGCCAGTTGTGCCTCACTGGTGGAAAGACCGAGTGCAGACTCGATCAGAGCGGATGATTCCTGATAGTCCCTATCGTCCAGACCATAACGATCGCACGCCTGCCGCATCAGGGTTTTGAGGTCATCGGTATCCGGTAATGGCATTTCCATCACCTGCACCTCTTTCTCCAATTCTGGAGGCAGTAAAAGAGCTGGCTGGGAGAGTACAACCGTGACGTTATTGATCTCGCGGCTGGCAACGGCGATCGCAAATGCACGCAAGCGGCTGATTAATGTATGTTCATTCAGAAAATGATGGAAATCCTCCAGAAGCAGGATGAATTCAGGATTTTCATCATCGGCATAGAAATCCACTAACCACTCAAGAACTTCTTGCGGCTGGCCACCCTCATCCCTAGCCTCCCAGGCATCGTCCTCAATGTCGTATCGCCTTAATCCTTGGGGCATATTCCAGACGTAAAGGTCTCTGCTCTGGTCCTCAGCGGCTTGAGTACAACAAGCGCGAATCCGCAGGGTTTCGTGACTGATGATTTGAACGATAGGCGCAGAGGCTCGAATATTGAGTTTGAGTTGTTCGAGAAACTTCACGACGGCACTTCCTTGATGACAACGCGTGGAACACTAGCTTGAATATCCGTAAATGAAGTTTAAAAAACAAGCGTCGTTGAAAATCTTTATTACGTTTGGCTCTATCAAAATGTACGTGATTCTGGAGTGGCCCCAAATAAAAACAGGCCGGGCAGTTGCCTGCCGGGCCTGGGGATTGGCGTCCTGCCGATCAGTCGCGGATCAGCTGTGCCGCGCAACCTGAGGCTGCGGTAGCCCTGAGGTTGGCGGTCGGTTTGATCTGCCTGAACAGGCCGGTGGTGACGACACCGGCTGTTTCCGCAACAGGCGTCCGGCCAATCAGTTGCGGATCAGGTAATCGAAGGCGCTCAGTGCGGCGGTGGCGCCGGTGCCCATCGAGATAATGATCTGTTTGTACGGTGTGGTGCTGACGTCACCGGCAGCGAACACACCGGCCATGCTGGTCTGGCCTTTGGCGTCGATCACAATCTCGCCACGGTTGGTCAGTTCCAGTGTGTCTTTCAGGAACTCGCTGTTTGGTACCAGACCAATCTGCACGAAGATACCGGCCAGTTCGAGCTGGTGGATTTCGTTAGTCGTGCGGTCCTTGTACTTGAGGCCAGTCACCTTGCTGCCATCACCGACTACTTCGGTGGTTTGCGCTTCCTTGATGATACGCACGTTAGGCAGCGACTCGGCTTTTTTCACCAGTACCGCGTCGGCACGCAGGGTGTCGGAGAATTCCAGCACGGTGACGTGTTCAACGATGCCGGCCAGGTCGATGGCGGCTTCGATACCGGAGTTACCACCACCAATCACCGCAACCGGTTTGCCTTTGAACAGCGGGCCGTCGCAGTGTGGGCAGAAGGCCACACCCTTGGTTTTGTACTGGGCTTCGCCCGGTACGTTCATTTCTCTCCAGCGTGCGCCGGTGGCCAGAATCAGGGATTTGGCTTTCAGCACACCACCGTTGGCCAGTTCCACTTCTTTAAGGCCGTTAACCTCACGAACCGCTACCGCTTTCTGGGTGTTCATGATGTCGACGTTGTACTGTTTAACGTGTTCTTCCAGTGCCATCGCCAGTTTAGGGCCTTCAGTTTCCTTCACGGAGATGAAGTTCTCGATGCCCAGGGTATCGAGCACCTGACCACCAAAGCGGTCGGCGACCACACCGGTACGGATGCCTTTACGGGCGGCGTAGATCGCGGCGGCCGAGCCAGCCGGGCCACCACCGACGACCAGTACGTCGTAGGTTTCTTTGGCGGACAGTTCGGCGGCCTTGCGGGCGTCGGCGTCGTCATCCACCTTGTTGACGATTTCTTCGAGGGTCATTCGGCCGTTACCAAACGGCTGACCATTCAGCATCAGGGTAGGAACCGCCATGATGCCGATTTCTTCCACTTCTTTCGGGAACACACCACCGTCGATCATGGTGGCCTTGATGTTCGGGTTCAGCACCGCCATCAGGTTGATGGCCTGTACCACGTCCGGGCAGTTGTGGCACGACAGCGATACGTAGACCTCGAAATTCATCGGTTTGGTCAGGCTTTTTACCTGCGCCAGCAGTTCAGGAGCGGCTTTGCTCGGGTGGCCACCGGCTTGTAGCAGGGCCAATACCAGCGAGGTGAACTCGTGGCCCATCGGCACACCGGCAAAGGTCACACGACCTTCTTCACCTTCCGCACCCACAACCATACGCGGTACACGGCCGCTGTCGTTGGTTTTGATTTTCAGGGAAATCTTGCCGGACATATCGGAGATTTCACGCGCCAGTTCTTCCAGCTCTTTGGACTTTGAACTGTCGTTAACAGACACCACCAACTCAATCGGACGTACGATGTTTTGCAGGTAGGTGTTCAGCTGTTGCTTGAGGCTTGCTTCTAACATGGTGAACATCCATTGATGAATGGTTGATGGAATCGGTCTTGAATTCGGGGTCAGACAGCGTTCGGTGAAACACTGTCTGAACTGGTCTGGCCACCGAAGCACCGCTGGCACAGATCAGATTGTTTGCCGCTCACGCCATAAAGAGTGAGCGACACCGGCATAGTGAGAGATAAAGAATCTGTCAGCTCGCCGTCGGCACCGGCACAGGCTGAGAGATGGAGTGATCCCTCAGCCAGCCGTTATCACTGACACAGGCTATGGGATGAGCTGCAAGGCACGGACTGAATGAGAGCCCGAGACATACCGTTCTGGTAGGCGACGGGCCGAATGAAGGCCGTAACACCGCAGCTCGCCCATAGACGAAGTCAGATCAGATTTTGCCAACCAGATCCAGAGACGGAGCCAGAGTCGCTTCACCTTCTTTCCACTTGGCTGGGCATACTTCACCCGGGTGAGACGCCACGTACTGGGCGGCTTTCACTTTGCGCATCAGGTCGTCAGCGTCACGGCCGATACCTTCGGCAGTGATTTCTACGGCCTGGATGATGCCTTGTGGGTCGATCAGGAAGGTGGCGCGGTCAGCCAGACCAACACCTGGACGCATGACGCCGAAGTTGTTGGTGATGGTGCCGGTCTGGTCGCCCAGCATGTAGTAGTTGATCTTGCCGATGGTTTCGGAGCTGTCGTGCCAGGCTTTGTGGCAGAAGTGGGTGTCGGTGGACACGGAGTACACTTCTACGCCCAGTTTCTGCAGTTCAGCGTATTTGTCAGCCAGGTCGCCCAGTTCGGTTGGGCATACGAAGGTGAAGTCCGCTGGGTAGAAGAAGAATACAGCCCACTTGCCTTTAACGTCGGCTTCGGTCACTTCTACGAATTGACCGCTTTTGAATGCTGTCGCTTTGAATGGTTTGATTTCAGTGTTGATCATGGTGTTTCTCCAGTGTGTGTTCGGTGTCTTGCGATGTGAATCTTGTCTACGGGGTTTATATTCGTCGCAAATCGCCTATAGGTTAAATTGATGTTTTCAAACTAAGCGATTGGAAAACTATATTGAACGCAGCGGGGTGGATTCTTGGCAGGGATCAACAGATTGGCTGATAAGTGAGCAGTTGTGGAAAACGTAGCGTTTCTGTTGGCAGACAAAAGCCGTCCGAAAACGGCTTGAATAATGCTTAATAAAAGTAGGGTTATTACTGGCGGCGGAAGGAACCGGGCCGTGAATACGGTTGGAGATCCGGTATTCATCGGCCCTGATGGAATGGGACGCGGCGACCGGTTACAGGCCGTTTGGGGATGGCATCTGTGAACGCATGACACGTTCCGGCAAGTTGTCGATGTGCAGCATGCGGGTCGGGAAGGCGATATCGGCATCCTGTTCATGGATGATTTCCATAATCCTCAGCAGCACATCCTGTTTCACCTGGTGGTATTCCACCCAGTTGGTGGTTTTGGTGAAGGTGTACACAAAGAAATCGAGGCTGGACGCACCGAAGGCATTAAAGTTCACAATCAGGGTTTGCTCCTGATCGATGTCCGCATGGTTCTGCAGCATGGTACGCACGGCGTCGATAACGGCGTTCATCTTGCGGGCATCCTGATAACGGATACCGATGGTTTCGTAGATACGACGGTTGAGCATCCGCGACGGGTTTTCCACTGAAATGCTGGTGAAAATCGAGTTCGGCACATACAGCGGACGTTTGTCGAAGGTGCGGATACGGGTGACGCGGAAACCGATGCTTTCAACCGTGCCTTCAATATTGCGATCCGGTGAGCGAACCCAGTCACCGACCTTGAACGGCTGGTCCATGTAGATCACCAGCGAACCGAAGAAGTTGGCCAGCAAGTCCTTGGCGGCCAGACCCACCACCAGACCACCAACCCCACCAAACGCCAGCAGACCGGAAATGGTGATGCCCAGCATCTGGAACACCGGCATCACAATCAGGATGCAGACCACTATCTTGGCGATTTTGCCCACCATCTGCACGGTGGTCGGGTCGCTGCCTTTGTTGATGTGATGTTCCTCGACCCGCGAAATCAGACGCCAGATGGCCCAGGCGACCAGAATGATCAATGACAACTGACGGGCGACAGGAATGCTGGTGACCAGCTCGGAATCAAAGTTGCGGGCGGTGATATCGGCAATCCAGGTGGCACCAATAGCAATGATGATCCAGTTACCGGGTGTACCCAGTGATTCCACAACCACATCGTCCCAGTGGCTTTTGGTGCGAGAGGTCAGACGTATCAGACTGTGGCGGAAAAAACGCCAGACAAAACCGGCCAGCAGGGTGATGGCGAGAGCAATGCTGACTTCCCAGAACCAGTCGTAGTTCTGACTGACCAGATCGGTCCACCAGGCAGGTACGTCAAAAGTGTGTTCGTTCATTCATCTTCCCGTTGTTACTGTTCAGGCGCGCGCAGTATGCCGCCCATGTCCGGAGCTGGCCACCCTGCGGAAATCATGGTTTGCAGTGTTTCGCAGAGTAGGCGGTTGGGGCAGCAGTGTGGCTGTGCCAGACTGCAGGCATATGTCAGGCAGTGGTTGTTGGGGGGAGTTCATCATGAAGGGCAGTTGTTTGTGCGGGCAGGTTCGTTACGAGGCGGATGCGCTGGCGTCACCGATTCAGCAGTGTTCCTGTCACTCGTGCCGCAAGGCGCATGCGGCGGCGTTTAATACCGGTGCCGCGGTGCGGCTGGCCGATTTTCGCTGGCTGGCGGGGGAGGAGTTGCTGAGCCGCTATGAGTCGTCACCGGGACGGGTGCGGATGTTCTGCAGTTGTTGTGGTTCGCAGCTGATCAAAACCATTGATGGTCGTGACACTCTGGTGCTGCGGGTCGCTACGCTGGATGAAGACCCGGGCCAGACTCCGCAGCAGCATATCTGGGTATCACATCAGGTGCCCTGGTTGCAGGCGGCAGCGGATATTCCGGTATGGGATGAGTGGCCGCCGAAATAAGCGGGGCCGGTTGCGGATCAGCCGGTTTAACAGAAGCAGTTCAAGGATGAGCTGGATGCTCTGGCGGGAGAATAACCCCGAAGGCTGAGCCTTCGGGGCGCAGGTATCAGGCGGCGCCGATGTCCTGGATCTTTTTGACCATGGCGCGGATGCCGTTGCCACGGGTTGGGCTCAGGTGTTTGATGAGGTCGATGGCGGCGAAGTAGCCATCAATATCAAACGCGGTGATGTCGGCCGGAGTTTTGCCGTTATAGGCCGCCAGCACCACACCCAGCAGACCACGCACGATATGGGCGTCGGAATCGGCTTCAATCACTACCTTGCCATCCACCACTTCGTGGTCGATCCACACCTGGCTCTGGCAACCGCGCAGCAGGTACTGTTCGGTCTTTTTGGCATCCGGCATGGCTGGCAGCTGTTTGCCGAGGTCGATGATGTACTTGTAACGCTCTTCCCAGTCGTCGAAGAAACCGAGGCTGTCGAGAATGTCGTCGGTGCTGATGTCAGTACCAAACGGATTGGCGATCAGGGTCATGCGGGTTCCCTCGCTTACAGGCTTTCAACAAAGGCACGGATACGACGTGCCGCTTCAATACATTCTTCCACTTCGGCGACCAGCGCCAGACGCACGCGGCCTTCACCCGGGTTGATGCCATCCACGGTGCGGCTGATGTAGGAGCCAGGCAGCACGGTGACGTTCTGACGGGCAAACAGCTGCTGGGCAAACAGGTCGTCGGCAATCGGGGTTTTTGGCCACAGGTAGAAGCTGGCGTCGGTCTGTTCGATGTCCATCACCGGCTGCAGGATTTCCAGCACAGCCTTGAACTTCTGGCTGTAGTAATGACGGTTTTCCTCGACGTGGGCTTCGTCATTCCAGGCGGCGATGCTGGCCAGTTGCACCGGAATCGACATGGCGCAGCCGTGGTAGGTGCGGTACAGCAGGAACGGTTTCAGCAGGCGGGCATCACCGGCCACAAAACCGGAACGCAGACCTGGCAGGTTGGAACGCTTGGACAGCGAGTGGAACACCACGCAGTTGTGGTAGTCATCACGGCCCAGTTCGGCACAGGCTTGCAACAGGCCCGCTGGTGCTTCCTTGCCGTCCACATACAGCTCGGAATAACACTCGTCGCTGGCGATGATGAAGTCGTAACGATCCGACAGCTCGATCAGCTTCTTGAATTCGTCCGTGCTCAGAGTGGCACCGGTCGGGTTGCCCGGAGAGCACACAAACAGCAGCTGGCAGTCTTTCCAGACCTGTTCCGGAATGGCGTCGTAATCCGGCTTGAAGCCGCTGTCGGCCAGACATGGCAGGAAGTACGGGGTGGCACCGGACAGGTACGCCGCCCCTTCGTAGATCTGGTAGAACGGGTTCGGGCTCAGCAGCAGTGGGTTAGGCTGGCTGCGGTCAATGGCGGCCTGGGCGAAGGCAAAAATGGCTTCACGGGTACCGTTGCACGGAATCACTTCGGTGGCCGGATCAATGCGGTTGAGCTTGAAACGACGGGTCAGCCAGTTACCGATGGCGTTGCTCAGCTCCGGCATACCCTTGGTGGTTGGATACACTTCGAGCGCACGGATATTGTCGATCAGCGCCTTTTGCACAAACTCCGGAGACGGATGTTTGGGCTCACCAATCGAGAGAGAAATGTGCTCCAGCGCCGGGTTCGGGCTGACAGCGGCCTTCAGTTTGGCCAGTTTCTCGAATGGGTAGGGCTGGAGTTTGCTCAGATCCGGGTTCATGCATCACCAAAAGAGTAAGGGCGGCGGGCGCGGCACCGTCGGGAAATTGGAATAGCCGGCGATTATAACCGCATTACGGCGGTGGGCGCATTCCGGATGCGGGCGGTTTGTGCCCAGAGGTTTGTGTTCGGAGGTTTACGTCTGTTGGCTTGATTGAGATAGATGGTTTGCGAGAGATGGTTCAGGGGGAAGTCGGTATAAACAGGTAGCAGGGAATTTTTGTGTCGTGAATGATATTGCTAGTAATTATCGTTAGCTGGTATCGTCGGGCCAGAATTTCATCAGGGCAGACCACTGCCCGTCTGGACTCAAGGAGAACGTCATGATCAAACAATCCCTGCTGGTTCTGCTGACCGCATTGGCTTCTACCCAGGCACTGGCCTCCGCCAAGTGTGAAGAGCACCCGGAAGCCGAGCGTCTGCACCCGCTGGAAATGCAGAAAAAGATCGTTAACGAATACGGTTTTGCCATCAAGAAATTCCAGAACTCTGGCAACTGCTACGAAATTTACGGCTGGGGTCTGAACGACGACAAGAGCAAATACGTGCAGATCGAGGTGTACTTCGACACCAAGACTGGCGCTATCGTCAAAAAAGAGATCGAAGACTGATTGATCGCGGGTAAGCAGCGATGATCTGGGATCGTTTTATCCGCCTGTTCCACTGGAGCACGGCACTGCTGTTTCTGGCCAATTTCTGGGTACTGGAAGCCGGTGATGATGCCCACGAATGGGTGGGTTACGTACTGGCGGCGCTGTTGCTGGCGCGTATCGTCTGGGGGTTTATTGGCCCTCAAAACGCCCGTTTTGCCGACTTCTGGCCACACAAGGCTGCTCTGCGCGATAACCTCCAGCGCTTTGCCGAGTATCAGCAGGCGCACCGCAATAACAGCCATCACAGCCCACTGGCGGGTCTGATGGTGCTGTTCCTGTTGTTCGGTCTGGTACTGACTTCGGTCAGTGGCTGGATGCAGGAACTGGATGCCTTCTGGGGCGAAGACTGGGTGCAGAATCTGCACGCCTGGTCGGCCAATACGGTAATGGCCGCTGTGGTGATCCACGTGCTGGCGGTGCTGCTGATCCAGCTGCGTTACCGGGTGCCACTGGTGCGCGATATGCTGATCGCCCGCAAGCGGGCATCGGACTCCGCGCCGTAAACACTTGGGTTGTACCAATCGTACTCTCACAACAGGTCGGCTTTTGCCGGCCTGTTGTTTTGGGGCGCTCAACAGCGGCCGATGTTTTTCCCGGATGTTCTGTCCGGATGTCAGCCGGGGTGCTATTTCCCGATGCCGATACTCACACGCCTGTTTGCCGCAGTCCTGACCGTTCATAACCTCTGTTGAACAGTCGTTGGCAAAAATGTCCTGAATTTACCCAGCCCGCTGCTTCCAGCCACTGGATACCGGATTTTGGCTGGCACAAATTGATACACTGAACGACTGTATGTCAGTTTTTTAATGGAATTTGTTGTAAAAGTTATTAATTAGCTCTCTTGATTGTGTTGTAACTTCACTGTTGCAAATAACAACAATAAGCGTGCTCACCAACCGAGTGAGTATGCGAGGAGCAAACCCCATGTTTCAAATGCGCAAACCCACCCTGCTGTCATTGGCCGTTGCAGCATCCCTGTTGACTGCCTGTGGTTCTGATGACGACAAATCCTCCAAGGTTGAAATTCCACAACTGTCGGCGGCGTCCGGTGTTGCCTATACCGGAACCTGTGAGTCGCTGGCTGGCTCACTGAGTTTTGATAACACCACCATCACCTCGGTAGAAACCGTCGCGGCTGGCACCCTGACCGTTGGTGGTAACCCGGTGGCGGAACACTGCCGCGTGGTCGGCAGCATGTACAGCCGCGTCAGCGACGTGGATGGCAAAAGTTACGCCGTTGGTTTCGAAATGCGTCTGCCGAAGGACTGGAATGGCCGTTATTACTATCAGGCCAACGGTGGTCTGGATGGCAGCCTCGTCACCGCACAAGGTGCGTTGGGTGGCGGCCCGCTGAACGGTGCGCTGCTGATGGGCTTCGCCGTTATCAGTTCTGACGCTGGCCACAGCCCTGGCCTGCCGACCTTTGGTTATGATCCTCAAGCCCGTCTGGACTACGGTTATCAGGCCGTTGCCAAACTGACACCGATGGCCAAGTCGATCATCGAACAGGTGTATGGCAAGGCGCCGGATCGCAGCTACTTTGGTGGTTGCTCCAACGGTGGTCGTCACACCATGGTGGCGGCGACCCGTTATGCTGATCAGTACGATGGTTTCCTGGTAGGGGCGCCGGGTTACCGTCTGCCGAAAGCCGCGGTTGCCAACATTGCCGGTGCCAAGCTGTACGCCACTGTACCGGGCACCAGCACCAGTGATCTGAGCACTGCTTTCACCCAGACTGAACGCGCCATGGTTACTGCTGCCATCGTTGAGAAATGTGATGCTCTGGATGGTGCCGAAGACGGTATGGTGCAGGATTACCGCAGCTGTCAGACCGCCTTCAGCCTGCAAACCGATGTTCCAACCTGTGAAGCCGATCGTGACGGCAGCTGCCTGACCCAGGCTCAGAAAGATGTGATCGCCCAGATTTACGCTGGCCCAACCACCTCCGATGGCACCACTATTTATTCATCTTTCCCGTATGACCACGGTCTGGATGGCACTGGTAATGCCAGCTGGGAATACAGTGCGCCGCTGACCCGTGACTCTGGTGCGGTGGCCATGATTTTCAACGCACCACCGGTGGATCTGCAGGATTTCAGCATCGCCAACTTCGATGGTTCGGCGTTTGTGTTTGATTCCGACATAGACGAGCTGACTGAGCGCACCGAACAAACCTCGGGCATTTACACCGAGTCGGCCATGTCCTTTATGGCACCTCCGTCTCCGGAAAACATGACCACCATGAAAAACCGTGGTGGCAAGATCATGGTGTACCACGGCGTGTCGGATCAGATCTTCTCGATCAACGATACCGAAGCCTGGTTCAAGGCGCTGGAGCAAACCACCGGTGATACCGATGAGTTCGCCCGTTTTTATGCCGTTCCGGGCATGGGGCACTGCTCGGGTGGTCCGGCTACCGACCAGTTCGACATGTTGACCTCACTGGTGAACTGGGTTGAGCAGGGCGAACAGCCAGAAGCCATTGTGGCAACGGCGCGTGGTGTGGGTAACGCCGGTGGTGAAAACACCGAGCTGCCGGAAGACTGGGCAGAAGACCGCAGCCGTCCGCTGTGCCCGTACCCAAGTGTGGCAACCTACAAGGGTACTGGTGACATCGAACTGGCCAGCAGCTTCGAGTGTAAAGAGTAAGTCAGACCAGACACTTGCCTGCGGCAGCACGGGGCTGCCTCAGGTAATGCTGGCTTGCGGGAACAGTGGCGGGGCTCAGCCCGCCGCTGATTCTCCTGCGAGATTCGTCGGTGTTGGTTGGGCCGCCCGCCGCCGTTGTTGTAACCATTCATGGCCACTGACCAGCAGAATTCCCGCCAATACCAGTAACGATCCGGCGATAAAACCCGGCTCCACTTCTTCATTCAGCCAGACCGCGCCCAGAATCACCCCGAATACCGGGGTCAGGAACGACAACACGCCAATGCGTGATGCCGGGTAATTACGAATCAGCCAGAACCACAGCGTCATCCCCAGCATGGTGATCACCAGAGTTTGCCAACCCAGACTCAGCAGCAGGGTTGTGCTGAGGTTGATGGGCCATTCCAGCGCCGGAGACATCACAATACCCATCAGCACCACCGTTACCCCAAGCTGGAACAGCAGGGTTTGTAACGCCGGAGCATTGGCCAGGCCGCTGCTGCGAATCAGCACGGTGGTCGCGCCCCAGGCAATGCCAGCACCCAGGCACAACATGTCGCCATAAATACTGTTGTGGCCGCTGCTGCCTTTATCGACAAAGGCCAACAGGATGCCAGCAAACGCCAGACCTGCACCGACCCATTGCCAGCCTGACAGGCGTTCGGATGGCACCAGAAAATGCAGGCCGAGGGCGGCAAAAATCGGCGAGGTGTACATAAACACCACGGCATGGCCGGTACTGGTGTAATTCAGGCCTTCACCAAGGGCGATGTATTCCAGACAGAACAGCACCCCGGCCATACAACCGGGCAGCCACAACCCCGGCCGGAACTGGCGATACTGGCCGCTGAGCCAGACAAACGTCCCGAACAGGGTCATGGCAATCAACGAGCGGATACCTACCTGCAACGCCGGTAGCAGATCAGCGGCGGCACCTTTCATGGCCAGTTGCTGACTGCTGAAAATAAAACAGACCAGTACCATCAGGCCGATGGCGGTCTTGTCGAGGGGGCGACGCAGGGACATAACTCTTGCTCCACGAAAACGCAGCGCACACATGGTTGTGTGGCATGGCAGAGAATTATGGATTTGTCTGATCTGCAGGATATATTGAGAAACCGACAACTTATCTTGCGCGACTGACAGCTGAAAACGGTGTCGAAAATGCCAGAAAGCCGCAAAGCCTCCGCCACTCAGACGTTCGCCTCAACCGGGCGTGAATTACCGGAGTCGATCTATTTCCGGGTCGCCAGCCCCGGTGTTGATTCCTTCTACTCCAGCCATCGCCATGACTGGGGCGAGCTGGTGCAGGCCTACAACGGCTCGATGCAGGTGCGGATTGCCGGTCATGATTTTCTGGCTCCGGTGGGCTACGCGGTATGGATTCCGCCCAATACCGATCACACCGGCCTCGGCCGCCATCAGGCCAGCCACAGTTCGGTGTATATCCATCCGCAGGTCGTACCGGGGTTGCCGTCCAAAGGGGCGCTGCTGTTGTTAACGCCGCTGCTGCGTTCGATGCTGGAACACCTGCGCATTACACCGCCCAAAGCGCCCTACAGCCCGGAAGAAAAACGCTTTTTGCAGGTGCTGGTGGATCAGCTCGGGCATTTGCCGGTGGCGGGTAGTTATTTACCCGGCAGTGATGATCCGTTGTTACAACCGCTGTTGCAGCACTTGCAGCAACACCCGGACGACAATCGTTCGCTGGCAGAATGGGCGGCGCAACTGCATTGCAACGAGCGCACCCTGACCCGTCATTGCCAGCAAAAACTGGGCATGACGCTGGTGGAATGGAAACAGCGTTTGCGGGTATTACGGGCGCTGGAGCGGCTGGACAGGGGCGACAAGGTGGAGTCGATTGCGCTGGAGCTGGGTTACAGCAGCGCTTCGGCCTTTATTGTGATGTTCCGCAGTCGTATGGGCGTCACGCCGGATGAATACCGGCGTGGCACTGTCTGAGGCATGTAACGATGTATGTAACGATGTATGTAACGATGTATGTAACGATGTATGTAACCAGCTGACCAGGCGAGCCTACCAGGCCAGCACCTGCTGGTCGTAACTGCGGAAATAACAGCCGCCGCGACCGGCCTGTTTTTCCATTACCTGAATCAGGCCATTCACACTGTCGGCGATTTCCACTGGCGCCTGCTCCCCACCCATATCGGTTTTGACCCAGCCCGGATGTAACGCCAGCAGACTGGCTTTGGGCGCATCAGCGGAGTGACTCCAGCTGCGAATCAGGCTGTTTAATGCGGCCTTGCTGGCCCCGTACAGCGGCATATCACGCGCCAGCGCCAGCTCGACACTGGCCATCTGTGAACTCATAAACGCAATCACCCCGGAGGACAGTACCCGGTCTTGCAGTGCTCGCGCCAGCCGCATAGGCGCAATGGCGTTGGTCATAAACAGGTCGGCGACTTCGGTGCTACTGGTGGTCAGAACATCCTGCGCCGCCGGGCCATACTGACCGGCGTTTAACACCAGCATATCCAGCTGTTCATCACCAAGATCGGCCAACACCTTGTGGATACAGTCATCGGCGGTCATATCCGCTTCAATCAGGCTCAGCTGGGTGTGGAAACGATCGTGCAGCTGTAGCAGGGTGGCATTGGGTGAACGAATCAGAGCGCGTACCCTCGCGCCTTTTATTAACCAGGTCTCGACCAGACCCAGCCCGATGCCTCGCGAGGCACCGGCAATCAGAATATTGGGAGTGTGCATATCAGGTCCTCTACAGGGTAACGGCCGGGCTTTGTGGAATACATTCAGTTCATGATTCTGAATATGTTAACCAGGTTGCCCGGTATATCGGACGGGGGTTATCACAACGGACTGTTCAGGCTACCGCTGCGATTACCACGTTTCCAGTGTAGGCCTGCGCCCACCGCGTGGCCTGGTCAGGCGCTTGCAAGTCCGAGTTTTTTATAAAGAGTCGTACGCGAACAACCGAGCTGGCGCGCAGTGCGGCTGATATTGCCCTGATTCGCCGCCAGCGTGGCTTCAATCAGCTGGCGGGTCGCCTGTTCGAGCGTGGGTTCGCAAGGTGTTTGCTGGCGGTTGTCCTGAACACCTGTCAGATTCGATTCAGCCGCCGGGGACAGAGGCGCAATGTTTTGCAGCTGCGGCAAATGCACCAGCTCGACAGGATTGCCAGCCCCGGCCAATGCCGTGGCCAGCTTCAGGGTCTGTTCCAGCTGGCGGATATTGCCGGGCCAGTCTTGTTGAAGCAGTCGCTGGCGCGCGTCCGCCGTCAGCTCACAGCCGGAGTCAGCCATCAGGCGTAACAACAGCTCATCGAAGTCCTGACGCTGGCGCAAGGCTGGCAAGGTGATGGTGAAACCATTAAGGCGGTAATACAGGTCTTCCCGGAACTGCTGCTGGTTTACCGCTTGTGCCAGTGGTCGCAGGCTGGCGCTGACCAGACGGATATCCAGCGGGCGACTGATATCCGAGCCCAGGCGGCGAATAGAACGTTCCTGCAGTACCCGTAACAGCCGGGTCTGGAAGGCCAGTGGCATGTCGCCGATTTCATCCAGCAGCAAGGTGCCACCATGGGCTGCTTCCAGGCGTCCTGCTGCTCCCCCTTTACGGCCTCCGGTGAAGGCGCCATCGGCATACCCGAACAGTTCCGCTTCCAGCAGGCTCTCCGGAATGGCGGCGCAGTTAATGGCCACAAACGGTGCGTGAGCATTCCAGTGCTGGTGCAGGGCACGGGCAAACACTTCCTTGCCGGTGCCGGTTTCACCCTGCAGCAGAATCGGCACACCGGCGGCAAACGCCCGACAGCCCAGCTCAAACTGCTGGTTCAGGTGTGGGTCGTTGCCCAATGGATGAGGGTTTTGGCGTTCCACGGCCAGAGGTTTTTCTGACAAAGCCTGCGCAGCGGATAAAGCCGCTGATCGTGCAGCAATCCGTGCTTCTCCAGGCTTGCTGGTACGGGCCGAGCGGATATACAACGCCGAACCATCCGGCAAACGCGCCAGCAGCGGCGCAGACGCCGGTTGTAACTCCAGCAAGCGCTGGCAATCACGGCTGTCGAACAGTTCACTCAGACGTTGCTGTTGGTAATCATCGGGCAGAGCCAGCAACTGGCGGGCAGGTGAGTTGGCGGCCTGCAACCGTCCATGGTCATCCAGCGCCAGCAAGGCGGGCACTGGTTCAGTGGCTTCGTGGTCATGCTGGTGGGTATGCACACTCAGCAGCTGGCAGCCGTTCAGGCGGGCAAACAGCTCGGCCTGAATCTGCAAGGCTGCCTGTTCAAGTAAGGCCAGCGTGCGCACAGGCTGGCGTTTGCCAATGCCGGTCAGGTCGAGTACGCCGAGCAGTTCGCCATCGGGAGCAAACAGCGGCACCGAGGTGCAGAAAAAATCATCGAATTCAGACAGATAATGCTGGCTGCCGGTTAATACCAGCGGTTGTTGGTCGGCGAGGGTACACATGGGCGCGGTGGTGCCGATGTCCTGTTCCTGAATACGCAGACCCGGCTGCAGGGCGCTGAGAGGATCATGGGGGCCAGAGCTGCGCGAACACAGAATGATGCCGTGACGGTTAACACAAAACAGGCTCCAGCCGACACCACCCAACAGCGGCCACAGGCGTTCCAGATGTGGGCGAGTAATACTGGCCAGCTGCTGTTCGGCCTCGGCGAGGGGATACAAACCGCGCTGGCTGGCCAGACGGCTTTGCCACGGGCGTAAACCACTGTGACGACTGCGTTGCCACGAACGCAGCACGTTGTCTGGCAACAGCCCCGAGGGTAATGCGCCACCCTCGGCAAACTGCTCGCGCGCCTGTCGTAAACGCTGCTGATAACTGGCGGTAGCGGCATTACGTGACTCAACCAGCGCTGACCACATCTTGTTTACCCTCTGTCAGAAACCGGGCCGAAATAGGCAAGGGCGTCATTATGACGTTGAGGGTCTGATGCCGTGCAAGGTCAATCTGTTCCAGAGAGGGTGGTTGGAAGGGGGCTAAACAGACTGTTTCAGTAGCCTGATCATCGAATGCTGAATGTGCCCCAAGTCACTGGCTGTACTATCTACGCGGCTTGTTAATTGGCACCGCTGTATGCCCTCTTGGGGGACCTTGTCCCCCGGCCGGGCGGGCCTCCCCCTGCTTTTGCCCGACTGGGCTCGTGTCTCCGGTTTTCACCGACAACGGCAGTTCGACCCCGGCCCGATGGCACATCCCTGTGCCAACGGGCCTTGCGGGGCATCCATGCCCCGGCCGGGTCGGCCGTTGCGGTGAACACCGGCTCGCCCAGATGGGCATTGAGCAGCCAGCTGAGCTGGGCAACTTCGGCTATCTATTTCGGCTATCTGGGGATGAGGTTATCGCAGCGAGAAGGAATAAAACGCAGGACTGCCCTGATGCCGATTCACTGATCGGCATCAGGGTGATTCGGGCGGATTGCCGCAGGACAAACAAAAGGTGCCCACCGTCGGCCAGTTCCTGACGGTGGGCGGGTTAACCAGCCGCGGGATCAGACGCAGCCGGTTAAACACCGAGGACGAACTGGCGGGATTACATACCGATGCGAATCACAGGTTTCAGGGTGATACCTTTTTCGCTGTCGGCAGCGGCCTGGTTGATGTCCTTGAAATCGTACAGCTTCACCAGCTTGTCGAACGGGAAGCGGCCTTGCAGGTAGAGGGTGACCAGCTGCGGAATAAACTTCTGCGGTACGCTGTCACCTTCCACAATGCCCTGGATCTTCTTGCCACCCAGCAGCAGGTCGTTGATGTCGAACTCGGCGGTGGTTCCCAGTGGTGGCGCGCCTACCACACCCACTGTGCCGAGGTTGCCAAGGGAATCGATGGCGTTGCGCAACACATGGCGGTTGCCGGTGGACTCCAGTGCGAAGTTGGCACCACCTCCGGTGATTGCCTTGAGCTGGGCAATGACGTCGGCATCACGACCATTGACGGTGTGAGTCGCCCCCAGTTCTTTCGCCAGCGCCAGACGCGATTCCACCAGATCCACGGCGACAATGGTGCTGCAACCGGCGACGCGGGCCGCGAGTACCGCCGACAGGCCGACCGCTCCGGCACCAAAGGCCACAAAGCTGCTGCCGGGAGTGGCTTTCAGCGAATTGATCACGGCACCGGCACCGGTCTGGATGCCACAACCGAGTGGCCCCAGCAGTTCCAGTGGTGCTTCTTTCGGCACCCGGATGGCGTTGTTTTCCTGGCTGATGGCGTAGGTCGCAAACGATGACTGGGCGAAGAAGTGGTCGTTCAGCGGCTGGTTGTCCTTGTCCATCAGAGCGTGATGGCCGTGGGCATCGGCACCACTGAAGTTACGTGGATAAAACTCGGCACAGTAGGAAGCGTGGCCGCTGTCGCACGACACACAGTGGCCGCAGTAACCGTAAGTGAGCACCACATGGTCACCCACCTTGAGGTTCTGCACCTGTGGACCCACCGCTTCCACCACACCGGCACCTTCGTGGCCCAACACCGCAGGCAGCGGCACCGGGTAATATTGATCACGGACAATCATGTCGGTGTGGCACATGCCGGTGGCGACAATACGCACCAGCACTTCGGCTCCGTGAGGCTCACGAATACGGGCTTTTTCCAGCACAAACGGTGCACCCTTGCTGCGGGTGACGGCGGCGGTAATGTCGCGATACTGAACTGCACTCATAACATTTCTCCTGATTCGGGTTGCGGTTGGCTCACAGCGGGTAACGCGGGGCTTCGCCCTTGATGGTCAGCCACTGCCACTGGGTAAATTCCTCCCAGTTGGCCGGGCCACCGATGCTGGTGCCATTGCCGGAAGCGCCAACACCACCAAAGGGGTTGATCACTTCGTCGTTGACGGTCTGATCGTTGATATGCAGAAGGCCGGTGCGCAGCTGTTCTCCCAGCGCCATGGCGCGGCCAACGTTGCTCGACACAATGGCGGCCGACAGCCCGTATTCGGTGTTGTTGGCCAGTTCGATGGCTTCGGCGTCGGTATCAAACGGAATCACAATGGCCACCGGGCCAAAGATTTCTTCATGGAATGCCGGGTTGTCCGGGGTGACATCGGCCAGCACGGTGGGCAGGCAGAACAGGCGATCACAGCTGCCACCGGCCAACAAACGGGCACCGGCTTCACGAGCGGCCGTAATCACCTGCACCACATGGTCACGCTGTTTGCTGTCGATCAGCGGCCCCAGTGCCACATCGCTGGTAGCGGGATCACCCACCGGCAGGGATTTGGCTTTTTCAGCCAGACGGCTCAGGAAGGTTTCGTATAACGACCGTTGCACCAGAATACGGCCAGTGGACATACAGATTTGCCCCTGGTGTAACCAGCTACCCCATGCGGCGTTGGCCAGCGCCAGTTCGAGATCGGCATCGTCGAGAATAATCAGGGAGTTTTTGCCGCCGAGTTCCAGCGATACCTTCTTGAGGTGACGGCCAGCGGCTTCACCCACCTTGCGACCGGCACCGGTGGAGCCGGTGAACTGGATCATGGCGATGTCGGGATCGGCGGTCAGGGCTGCACCGGCGGCACCATCACCCGGTAATACGTGCAGAACCCCGGCGGGCAAACCGGCCAGCTCGAACAGGCGGGCGATACTGAAACCACCACACACCGATGTCCGTGGGTCGGGCTTCAGCACCACAGCGTTGCCCAGTGCCAGCGCCGGTGCAACCGCACGCATGGCCAGATACAAAGGAAAGTTGAACGGCGAAATCACACCCACCACACCCAACGGTTTGCGGCGGGCCAGACTCAGGCGACCAGCGCCAGACGGCAATACTTCACCCATGCTGCGGGAAGGCAGAGCGGCACTTTCCTGCAGAGCCTTGATGGTGATGCCCACTTCGAAGCTGGCTTTCAGGCGGGTGGAACCACTTTCACGAATCAGCCAGTCGACGATTTCATCCTGGAACTGTTCGGCCAGTACGGCGGCCTTGCGTAGAACCGCGGCCCGCTCATCGTAGGACTGTGCTGCCCAGGCAGGCTGTTGGCTGCGCGCGGCGGCGGCCGAGCTGCGGATCTGTTCCGGGGCGGCCAACGCCAGTTCCCCGAGAGTGGCACCGGTGGCTGGAGCCTGAATGCGGGTTACCGATGCTCCGCTGGTTTGCCAATGGCCGGTAAATAATCGACGTTCCCAGATTTCGGGAGCCAGTAGCCGGATATTTTTGTTCATTGTGTAATCCTCGCTGAGGTCACCGCCGGGCGCCGCGTACGGTGACGATTGAGACATCTGCCTCTCAACGGGACTATCGCAAGTGCTGTGCCAGCCATCAAAACGCCGGTTTGGCAGGCTTGACGCGGCTTCTGGCGTTGCGACCTGTTCAGCAACTGGACGTTACGGCTGTTCAGTGTTCAGCCGGGTTGTCCAGATTCTGGACAGTGTCTGGTGATATTCGCGCTACCCAAACCAGGATTGTGAACAACCACTGAACGGAGGGGATTCAGTCATCCCGGCTTTTGCTGTACTGTATAAAAAAACAGTTAATGGTTGAGCTGCACCGGTTTATGCGCCTGTTTATTGCTGAAAAGCCGTCCCTTGGACGCGCCATCGCCGACGTTTTGCCCAAACCCCATCAGAAGGGGGATGGCTTTGTTCGTTGTGGAAACGGCGACGTGGTGAGCTGGTGTATTGGCCATTTGCTGGAGCAGGCCGAGCCGGATGCCTACAACCCCTTGTTCAAACAATGGCGGCTGGATCATCTGCCGATTGTGCCGGAGCAATGGCTGTTACAACCCAAAACCCAGACTCGCAAACAGCTGACGGTATTACGGGGGCTGGTAAAAGAAGCCAGTGAACTGGTGCACGCCGGAGACCCCGACCGTGAAGGCCAGTTGCTGGTGGACGAGGTGGTCAGTTATCTCAAGGTGCCAGCCTCCAAACGCCAGGCCATGCAGCGTTTGCTGATCAGCGACCTGAATCCGGAAGCCGTGAAGCGAGCGTTAGGACAGCTGCGGCCCAACCGTGATTTTGCCGCCTTGTCGATTTCGGCACTGGCTCGCAGCCGGGCCGACTGGTTGTACGGCATCAATCTGACCCGTGCCTCGACCGTGCGCGGTCGTCAGGGCGGTGTGCAACAGGTGTTGTCGGTGGGGCGGGTGCAAACCCCGGTACTGGGGCTGGTGGTGCGCCGGGATCAGGAAATCCGCGACTTTGTGACCCGGCCGTTTTACGAAGTGCGCGCCGCCATTCATATGAGTGCTGAACAGCCGCTGGCATTTTATGCCGTATGGCAACCGAGCGAAGCCTGTGCGGCTCATCAGGATGAAGACGGGCGGGTGTTAAATCCGAAACTGGCCCAGAACGTCGCCAGCCGTATTCGCCAGCAACCGGCGCAGGTAACCGAAGCCTCCGACCGTAATGGCCAGCAAGCGGCACCGTTGCCTTATAACCTGTCGGCACTGCAAATCGATGCTGCCAAGGCATTTGGCCTCAGCGCCCAACAGGTTCTGGACGCCTGTCAGAGTCTGTATGAAAAACATCAGCTGATTACGTACCCGCGCTCCGATTGCCGTTATCTGCCAGAAGACCACTTTGAGCGGCGGCAGGCGGTATACAGCGCCATTGGCCATAACCTGCCGGACTTCAGCAGTGTGCTGCAGGGCGCGGATCTGAGCCTGCGCAGCAAATGCTGGAATAACAGCAAGGTAGAAGCACACCACGCCATTATTCCTACCGAAAAACGGGCGTCGCTGGCGAGCCTCGGGCTGGCCGAAAAACAGCTGTATGGCATGTTGGCGCGTCAGTATCTGCTGCAGTTTTATCCACCGTTCCGTTATTGCGACCGTCGTATCGAGTTATTGATTGCCGGCGGTCGGTTTGTGGCCAGTCAGCGTCAGCCGCTGGAAGCGGGCTGGAAAGCCGCGATGCCGGGTGGTTTGCGGCAGGCCGAGCAGGACTCCGGAGAAGACAGTAACAACAGCCGTTTGCCCTTGCCGAAGCTGCAAGCAGGGCAGACGTTATGGAGCGGTGAACCACTGGTGGACGAAAAACATACCCAGCCACCGGCGCATTTCACCGATGCCACCTTGCTGGCGGCGATGACGGGGATTGGTCGTTTTGTACAGGACAACAGTCTGCGCAAGATTCTGCGTGATACCGATGGCCTCGGCACTGAAGCGACCCGCGCCAGTATCATCGAGTTATTGTTCAAACGCCGGTTTTTACAGCGCCAGGGCAAGGCGATTCATGCCACCGCCCTGGGAGCCGCACTGATCAACGCGCTGCCGACCAGTACCACCGTGCCAGACATGACCGCCCACTGGGAACGTCAGCTGGCCGACATCAGTGAGCGGCAGCTGGGTTACGACGGATTTATGCAACCGTTACAGCAACAGCTGCAACAGCTGGTGGCAGAAGCCTGCCGGTTGGATATCAGCCGTTTTGCCGGATTGGGAGCATCGGCGACGTCGGGTGCAGGCGGTGGTGAAAACGCTGGTAAATTCAAAGGCCGATCAACACGCAAGAGTGGCGGTGGACGTAGTGGGTTCAAACGTTCGGGGAATAAAACGGCGGTCGCCGAGGGTGAAACGGCCACTGGGGATACCACCAAAGCGGCTCCACGGCGGCGGCGTCAGAGTCGCAAGACCTCAGGCTGAACGGGCGCTGTAAGCCCGTGACAGGTGATTCATCAGAGACTTGATCAGCCCTTGCTGGCGATGAACTCGTGGTGCCTGTGGTTCTGCCTGGGCCTGGCGATTCACCCGTTCAACAAAACCGGATGCCACCGAAGCGGCATAAAAACGCTCTACTTCCAGCATCGGGACTTCGAGAATCTTGCTGGCCAGAAAGACCGAGGTTGGACGCGCAGTAAAAAGTGCTGCCATACGCAGTGCGGCCGGATTCACGGTGACCCGACTGAAATTGGGCCAGCGTGACAGGTGCACCACATCATCACGACGGCAGCCATAAAACAGGTTAAAACGGGCGGCTGAGTTGGCATCAAAACAGTTGTAAACCAGTTCCCACCAGAACTCGGCCAGTGGTCGACCATGTACGGCCAGTTGGTCGCGGATAGTTTGGGCTGGCACGTCTTCAATCATTAACAAGCCTCCATGGAGGTCAGGTTGCAGCAAGCCTGGCAGGATACGGTCGGGGTCAATCCAGAGTTCATTAACAAAGTCGAGGAATACCGTTGAACCACCTGCGTGGAGTTTCAGGCAGTGGCGGCTGCGGTGAGCCTGTTCAATCTGTTCTACAAAACGTTCGCGAGAATACTGACCTTCCGACACAGAAGTTGAGACGATAGGCTTCATTGCTGATTGCCTCTTTGTAGGATTGTCCTGATTTATATTGCATCACATATGCCAGTTGCGGTTTAAAACTGCAAGTGAGATACCATTATGAATTTATTTGATAATAATTCGCAATTGATGCTGTTATTTTTAGCTATATTGGCAGGTTGGTCTTTGCCGAAATGTGATGGAATTCAAAGGATGTCACCGCGTAGCGGCGGGCATTGGTCAGAGTGGCATTAATTGATACAAATCAAATGCCGTTTTATCAGGTCGGCAAAGAAGACATTGAGAGTCTGGTCGGTATTGGTGACAAGGTCGTTACTGGTTAAGTGATGGCCTGTTTTATGGCTCTTTATGGTGCATAATCTGCCATCAGGAATTGAACTGGTGCGAGAATTTGTTTTATTGATCCTGTTATTGCTTCACAAGTGCTCTGTGATTGTGCAAATCAGCAGATAAAATCGTCTATTAATATCCATGTTGGCAGTTCCGGTCTGGCTGGGTGAATTGTTGAATCAATGGCAACGATTGATCCGCAGCCATTCTCTTCTTACCGGCTCTGCCACTGCGGAGGAAATCCCCCGCAGTGGCATCTGCCGGGCGACCGGATGCCGTCAGATATGGTCGCTGTGCAATTGCGTAAACAGCCCGGTACGACTGGCTTGCCAGGCCGGTATGGCGGCAACCAGCAGACACACCAGCAACATCATGCACATTAACGGCAGGATTTGCGCATTGGCCAGCAGGGGGGCCAGACCAATCCCGGTAACGCCGCTTAACCAGTTGGCAGCCAGCGCCAGCCCTCCGGCACTGGCAGCAATCGCTGCCAGCAAGGCCAGACCACTGATCAGCAACACTTCCATTTCAATCAGCATAAACAGGGTAAACGGGCTGGCACCCAGTGAGCGCAAGGTGGCCAGTTCGGTCTGACGCTGGCGAGTCGACAGCAACAGCAGGGTAGTCATCCCCAGTACCGACGATGCCAGCACCAGCAGGGCAATGGCCCTCAGGCTGCTTTCGATCCAGCCGAGGTTTTCCCACAGCAGGCCCAGCTCCAGTCCGGGCAGAATCGCCAGCAGGGCTTCATCTGGATATTCGTTGATAAAACGCTGCACCTTGAACGCCAGTGGTCGTTGCGTCAGCCCCACCAGGGCGGCACTGACTTCATCGTGATGAGCGCCAGCCATGTGTTCGTGCATGTGTTCCATGCCTTCCAGATCAATCAGCAGGGTCTGATCCACAGGAGTGCCGGTGGGCTTCAGAATGCCACTGACAATAAACGGGTGATCATCGTGATGGCTGAAACTGGTATGGCCCTGACCGTGCGCCAGCACCACCTTGTCGCCCGTCTGGTAACCCAGTTGGCGGGCCACATCGGCGCCCAGCACCACGTCAGTTTCAGCACTGAACCAGTGACCACTGCTTATTTCCAATGGGTGTTGCTGGCCATAGTGGAAGTGCTCAAGAAAACCGGCGTTGGTCGCCAGTACCCGGTAGCCCTTGTGGGAGTCGCCCATCGACAGCGGCACCACCCATTCCACGCCTTTTTGCTGGCGAATGGTCTCCAGGCTGTCGAGGCTGATATTGCGCGATGGGCTGCCGATGCCAAACAGGGAATACAACAGCAGGTTGGTCGAGCCGGTACGGGCTCCAACAATCAGATCGACCCCGGATACGGTGCCATTAAAGGTCGCCCGTACCTCGTGACGGATATGCTCAACGGTGAGCAACACCGCAAACGCCAGCGTGAGGGCCAGAATCACCAGACTGGTGGTGGTTCGGCGGTGCCAGAGACTCTGGCGAGCAATACGCCACAACATGTTATGGCTCCTTACGGGTCAGATCGGAAATGGCCACATCCTGATCGAAGTGACGGGCCAGACGGCGGTCGTGGCTGATCAGCACCAGGCTGGTGTGATCATCAAGGCTGTCGAGCAACAGCTGCATAAAGGCGGTGGCAGATTCCTCGTCGAGCGCCGAGGTGGGTTCATCCGCCAGAATCAGTGCCGGGCGATTGATCAGGGCTCGGGCGATGGCAACCCGCTGCTGCTGGCCAAGGCTCAGGTGTGATGCCATTTGTTCAAACAGTTGGTCGGGCATATCCAGGCGTTGCAACAGCTGGCGAATTTGCTGGTCTGTATCGCTGGTCTGTTTGCCAGCCAGATGCGCTGCCAGACGAATATTGTCGGCGACCGATAAATACGGCAGCAGATGTAACTGCTGGGCGATCAGGCCTATATTGGCGGCCCGAAAACGGTCGCGGGCACTGGCGGACAGACTGGCCATGTTCTGGCCCAGCACTTCGAGTGTGCCGGATTGTGGCAGCATCTGGCCGCTGAGCAGGCGTAGCAACGTCGTTTTGCCACTGCCTGAGCGGCCATGCAAAAACGTACGGCGGCCGGCGGGCACCTGCCAATCGGCAATGGCCAGTGTCGGAACAGCGGCAGACCCATAGGCAAAGCGCAGTTGTTGAATGTTGATAGCCAGCATCATTACCTCGTGGCTGGTGCTCTGATTTTGTTACACTATAACGTAATTGATCTGTAAATACTGCAGGTGTCAGATGATGAAATCGAGTGGCCGTATTGGCCTGTTGTTATTGGCGTTAACCGGCATTGGCAGCGGCTGGCTGTTACCGGCCCAGGCTGAAGCCAAAAGTGCCTACCGCGAGCTGGACTGGGTTGATCTGCTGCCTGCGGATGATCTGGCCTCGCTGGAAGATCGACCGGAGATTCTCGATACCATCGAGGAAGGTTCCGGTACCGATGCCGCCAGCATCAGTTCGTTGATGGAAAGCCAGAAAGGCAAACTCAGCGCCAAGGAAATGGCCCATTTGCAGCGTTATCAGGCCGCTCTGCAATCTGCCCAGACCCGCAACGATGTGCTTAACCAGCCAGTGAAGGTGCCGGGTTTTGTGGTGCCGCTGGAATACGACGACAAACAGCGGATCACCGAGCTGTTCCTGGTGCCGTTTTTTGGTGCCTGTATCCATGTGCCACCACCGCCACCGAACCAGATTATTCATGTGCGTCTGAACAAGCCGGTGAAGCTGGAGTCGCTGTATGACCCGGTATGGCTGGAAGGTTCCCTGAGCGCTGGCAATACCACCACCGAGCTGGGGCAGTCGGCCTACGAAATGGACGTCAAGGCGTTAAAACCGTTTGAGTAATCGGCCAGTATGGCAGCCCCGAACAATCGTTAGGGGCTGAAACTTGTGTGGTCGCAAGGGAATCGATGCCCTTTCCGGGTAGTGGGGATTTATACTGCAGCGGGTCTGGTTCATCAGGGTGAGCCGGATTCGGGCCGACGGTCATGGCAGTGACCGTCGCGCCACCCACTTGAATGGTGTATTGCGAACATCTGGCCGGGGCCAGATATTCACCGTTATCAGCTGAACAGCACCGCGATCCACACCAGTGCACACATCAACAGCGCGACGCTCACCACCGCTGAACCAAGATCCTTGGCCAGACCAGCCATCGGGTTATATTCCGTACCGCCACGATCCACCACCGCTTCAATGGCGGTATTCACCAGTTCCATTGCCAATACAAACAGGCAGGAACAGATCAGCATCACCCATTCCATCAGGGTATCAGCAACGATCAGACTGAGAGGGAACAAGGCCGCTACTGCCCAGATTTCGTAGCGGAACGCCGGTTCATTACGGTAGGCGGCGCGCAGCCCCTGCCATGAATAACGCGAGGCGTAATAAAAACGTTTCAGTCCTGTGGTTTTGGTTTCCATGAGATAGCCTGTGCTGGCGAAGATAAGTCCGGTGGCAACGCTAGCACAGGAGCCATGACAGTCACAGCACGAAGGTTGCTGATGGCCGCAGGCCGCGCATAATAGGCAACTCGCAGGAATTTTTTGCCGTTTCAACCCGCCAGGATCGCGCCATGAATCAACTCACCAAACCACTGTCCATATACCTCGCTGGTCCGGAAGTATTCCTGCCCGACGCCGTAGCGATTGGTGATGCCAAACGGGCGCTCTGCCACCAATACGGCTTTGCCGGTTTGTATCCTCTCGACAATGAAGTACAGGGCAGCAGCCCGCAAAGTCTGGGCTTTGCCATCAGTGCTGCCAACGAAGCCCTGATTCGTGAGGCCGACATCGTGGTTGCCAACCTGACGCCCTTTCGTGGTCCCAGTGCCGATGTGGGAACCGTTTATGAACTGGGTCTGGCGCGCGGATTGGGCAAACGGATTGCCGGTTACAGCCATGATCCACGGCTGTACACGCAACGCAGCTGGGAACAATGTGGAGACCCACAACAGCCGTTTACTCCCGGTTCCGTGCGCGACCGTGACGGCCTGGCGATCGAGGAGTTTGGCCTGCACGACAACCTCATGATTGAAGGCGGTATTCTGCTCAGTGGTGGTTTGTTTCTGTGTGCTGGCGTGGATGAAACGATTGTGTCCGGGCCGGATCTGCATCGTCTTGATCTTTTCGAACAGGTGTTGCAGCAATTGGCGGCTGCGCGCGATAACGGTACTTTCTGATAGCGTGGGTAACGGCAACCAGCAGTATTACCAGCATGAGGTGAGTGATGTCTTCAGCTATTCCAGCTGCATTTTGTCAACGTTGATGGCGTGTTAAAGACATTTTGAATAACTCTGCACAACAATGCGCGAGTGCTGTAGTCAACGCCATTCGTGGCTTTCGGGAGGGGGCAACCGGGTGTCGCTGGTTTTTGACTTAGCCCGTTATGCCATCAAATCGGCTCCGTGATTCATCGCCATCCCCATAAGTCAGAGCGGGCACCGAGTTATGCAGAAGGGCCGTTGTATTTGTCGCATGTCGGCCAAAAACCACTACTCATGGCTGAATTGCTGCAAATATATCCTGATCAGGCCGATACCAACCTGCATGGCCCCTGGATGTCGCAAGTGGAGCGGGTTTTGCAGCCCGACAACAGCAAACACTGAATTTACTGCTGTGAGATCATTATGGACACCTTGCTGATCCCATTAACCGGCAGAACGGAGCCACAACCATGAGTGCTGCCGAGTTTTTTATCACCTTGCTGGAAGGTCGGCTACAGGCTGCTGTTGAGCTGATACCTGATCCAGAAAACAGTAATACCACCGGTAACTGGCTGTTGCGTATCCGCTTGATGTACGACGGCGCTGCGGCCGGAGTCACCAGTTTTACCCTGCATAGCCACAGCGCAGAAGAAGCCCGTGACGTCGCCCGTAATATAGGCTCAAACCCATACCTGATGCGGGAGATAGATGAGTTTTTATGGGGCGAGAGTGACTGATCCATCAGTCAACAGCAGGGTTTACTCCAGAGGTCATCAGTCTGCCAGCAGACGCTCGACATCTGGCAACATTCGGCCGGTAAATTCGGTTTGCAGGCGGGCCTTGAGCTGGTGCCAGGCGGCACTTTGTTCGTCCGTTGTGAGCCAGGAGTCGAGGGCTGCGCGCACTTGCACCGCATCAGCATCGGCGGCAATCACCACACCCAGTTCGCGCAGAGACTGAGCGAAATCTTCCAGATCAATCAGATCAGCAATCATCATGGTTATGTTCCTTTCATACAGCAGCCGGCACAGGGGGAGTCCGGATTGTGGTCTGGTTATCACACAAAACCAGAAGGTGCGCTGATCTGGAAGCGACCTTGCAGGGGTTAAATGCGTCGGAATGGGCCAAAGCCCATTTTCACATATCAAACTCCCGGAAATGAACGTAAATCCATGCGGAATCTGTTATGTCTGAATCGACCAAATGAATACTTCGAGCTACTATATTTGAAACAATAAAAATAACGGATATATCATGCTGTCAGAGTTTCTGAACCACGCAAGAGTTTGTTTCAATACAACGCCAGATGAAGTGTCTGCCTATGTGAATCGGCATGTGGGAAATCATAATATATCGTTGTTATCAACTCCCACGGAAACATCCAGGCTGTCTTTCTGTGAATTCTCGGATATTGGACTTTCCAGAATATCCTATGGTAATCGGTTGAGAGTCAGCTGTCCGGATTTGGAAAATGTTTATCATCTGCAGGTAGTGCTGAGTGGTGAATGCCAATGGCAGTTCAACGACAGTCGTGTGGTGTTGTTTGGCGGTCAGGCGTTGATGATGAACCCTGGTGAAAAGATGGATCTGATCTATTCCGCTGATTGTGAAAAGCTGATCATCCGGGTACCGGAACCGGTATTGAGCTCGACCTGTATGGAGCATCTGGGGGCGGTGCCGCGTTCTGGTGTGAGGTTCGATCGTCAGGTGGTGGATGTTAGCCAATCACGAGCGTTGTTGTCGTTTATTGAAGCGGTGTTACATGAGGCTGCGGAAGACAGTGATATGTGTCTGGGTGGCTTGTCCCGACATTATCGGGATCTGTTGTTGCGCAAGCTGTTGAATACCTTTCACAGCAATGTGCTGGACTTTGACCAGCCAGCGAGCATCAAGGATAAAACCCTTGAGCGTGTGTTGAGGCACATTGATCACAACATCAAGGAAGATCTGACCGTTGAGGAGCTGGCACAGGTCTCCGGCATCAGCGTTCGCAAATTGTATTATCTGTTCACCCGCTATTTTGCGACTACGCCCAAATTGCTGATCAAACAGCGCAAGCTGAATGCCATTCATCGTGATCTGTCGTCGAATCCGTCTATTCGTAACGTAACTGAGGCGGCACTGGAATATTCATTTACGCATCTTGGGCGTTTCTCATCCGATTACCGCAAGGTGTTTGGTGAATTGCCATCAGACACGCTCAAACGTCGCGAGGGACGTGATTGATATGCCAGGCTCTGATGCAGGCAGCTGCCTGCAGCAGAGCCTGAGCTTTATACGCTCAGATAACTTTCCACTTCTGACATATTTTCCAGCAGCTGCTGGCTGTTACCGCTGAAGGCTACGCGTCCCTTGACCAGCACCACGTGCTGGTCACACAGGGTTTTCAGTACCTGGATGTTTTTATCGACAATCAGGGTCGAGATACCACTCTGCTTGATCAGCCGGATCACGTCCCAGATCTCCTTACGAATCAGCGGTGCCAAACCTTCGGTGGCTTCGTCGAGAATCAGCAGATCCGGATTGGTCAGCAGCGCCCGGCCAATGGCCAGCATCTGCTGCTCTCCACCGGAAAGCTGGGTGCCGAGGTTATCAAGACGTTCGCCCAGACGCGGGAACAAGGCCAGCACCCGGTCGTAATCCCACTGGGTTTCACCACGGTCGTTGGGGCGATTGGCCATTTGCAGATGTTCCCGCACCGTCAGGTTGTGGAACATGCCGCGTCCTTCCGGCACATAGGCAATACCTCGACGCATGCGTTGCCAGGTTGGCAGCGCATCCAGACGCTGGCCCTTGAAACTGACCTCGCCACTGCGCGGCGTCACCACCCCCAGCAGGGATTTCAGGGTGGTGGTTTTGCCCATGCCGTTACGGCCCATCAGGCTCACCGCCTGCCCCGGTTCGATGCACAGATCAACGCCATGCAGAATATGACTGGCCCCATAAAGGGTGTGCAGTCCACGTACTTCCAGCAGATGTGTGCTCATCAGAATACCTCGTCGCCCTGGCCCAGATAGGCTTCCTTCACCCGTACATCATCACGAACTTCGTCCACCGTGCCCGTGACCAGATGCTGGCCGTTCACCATCACCGTGAGCTGGTCGGAGAGTTCAAACACCGCGTCCATATCGTGCTCGACCAGCACGATGCAGTAGTCGGATTTGAGGTTCTTGAGCAGGTCGATAATCAGTTGTGACTCTTCATGGCCCATCCCGGCCATGGGTTCATCGAGCAGCAATACCGATGGCGCCGTCGCCAGTACCATGGCGATTTCCAGCTGCCGCTGTTCGCCATAACTGATTTTGGCGGCCACCGTATCACGCCGCGATCCCAGCCCGACCCGCTGCAGGGCTTCGTCGGCAATCTCTTTCAGCAGCTGGTCGTTATGACGCCAGCGGAAGATATTGAAGTTGCCGCCAATACGACGCTGGGCCGCAATGCAGCAGTTTTCCAGACAGGTCGCGGAGGGATAGATATTGGTTTTCTGAAAACCCCGGCCAATCCCCCGACGGGCAAACTCGTAGGGCTTGATGGAATCAATGGCTTCGCCGTTGTGCAGAATCCGCCCGGAAGTGGGTTCATAAGTGCCACACAAGAGGTTCAGCAGCGTGCTTTTACCGGCGCCATTGGGGCCAACAATGCCATGCAGACTGTTGGCCCGGAACGCCAGGTTCATATTGTCGAGGGCCTTGATCCCCCCCCAGTATTTGCACAGTGCCTCGGTTTCGAGAACGATGTCATGGCTCATGAACGCTTCTCCAGCAACGACTCCAGGAACCCGGCAATACCGGACTTGAACAGCATGACCAGGGCGATGATGAAAATCCCCATCAGCAACAACCAGTGTTCGGTCAGATGTTCGAGGCTGTAATGCAGACCTTCATACACCAGCGTGCCCATAATGGCGCCGTAAATCGTGCCCATACCGCCGAGGATCGACATCACCAGAGCAGTGCCGGACAGCTGCCACGACAGCATTGACGGATTCACGTAGCCGTACTGCAGGGCAAACAGATAACCGGCGTAGGCGCCCAGCGCCGATGCCATGGCATAACTGGCAAGACGGAACAGAAAGATGTTGTAACCCAGCGCGGTGGTACGCTGCGGGTTTTCACGAATGGCATCCATCACACGCCCGAAACGCGAGCGCAATACCATGCGGAAAAACACCAGACAGTTAAACAGCGACAGCAAGCAGAAATAATAGAAGTGGGTAACGTTATCAAGATCGAAAAAACTCAATCCGAATATACTGGTCTCCGGTTTTATATAAATAAACAGGCCGTCATTACCGCCCCAGTGAATGGAGTCGGAAAAGAAATAAAAACACATCTGGGCAATGGCAAGGGTAATCATGATCATATAAATACCGCTGGTACGCAGTACCACAACCCCCACAATCAGGGCGATGGCTGCCGCAATCACACAGATATAAAAGGTATAAACCCAGAAGTTAACGGTTTCGTATTCCGGTGCCAGCATCACAAACAGATAACCACCGAGGCCATAAAACATCGAATGACCCAGCGTTACCATGCCACAACGGCCAATCAGGTAATCCAGAGACATCACAAAGATCGCCAGAATCACCACGGTAGTGATCTTGCTGACATAGAACTCATTTTGTTCAAGAAACAGCGGCGCCAGCAGTGCCAGCGGGAAAAACACCCAGAAAAACCAGGCTTCGGTCTTGTTGGTCAAAAACATATCGCGCTCCCCGCCTTCAGTTCGAGAACAGGCCCTGTGGCTTGATCAACAGGATCACCGCCATCAGGATGTAAACAATCATGCTGGCCACATCCGGCACCACTACCGATGCAAAGGTGTCCACCACGCCCACCAGCAATGCCCCCACCAGCGCTCCCTTGATAGAGCCCATGCCGCCGATCACCACCACCACAAAGCAGGAGATCAGCACATGTTCCCCCATACCCGGCACGATCGAGGCCATCGGCGCCGCGACAACACCGGCGATGGTGGCCAGCATCACCCCCGCACCAAACACGATGGTGTAGAGGCGGCTGATATCCACCCCCAGGCACTCCACCATTTCACGGTTGGATTCGCCGGCCCGGATTAACATGCCCAGACGGGTGCGGTTGATGACGAAATAGAGTGCCGCTGCAATGGCAACACAGAACAACGCCACAAAAATCCGGTAAACCGGATACTCCACCACGCCGGTCAGGTGCAATGAGCCAGACAAAGCATCCGGAACATCAACACCCAGTGGGTCGTTCCCCCACAACAGGCTTTGCAAGGCGTTGAACACAAAGATCATGCCGATGGTCAGCAGCACCTGATCCAGGTGATTACGTTTGTACATACGGCAGATCAGGGTACGTTCGATCAGTACCCCCAGCATCAGCGCGATCACTGCCGAGATCACCGCGCTGAACAGAAAACTCTCCGTTCCCTGGAAGAAGTACCAGGCCAGATAGGCGCCCACCATGTACATGGAACCGTGCGCCAGATTGAGAATGCCCATCACCCCGAACACCAGCGTCAGGCCGGAGGCGATCAGAAACAGCAGCAGGCCGTATTGCAGGCCGTTGAGCAACTGCACCAGAAAAATTGCCAGATCCATAAAATCCAGTCCGCTATCAAATCAAGTAAACGCGGCTGTGATTAACAGCCGCAGACCAGAACAAGGATCAGAGTTTGCAGCCGCGCGCCGGATCTTCGAGCGCTTCGGCAGCCAGCCCCGTGACCTTGTTGACACCGTTTTCAACGGTACGCAGGTAGATGTTCTGGATCGGATTGTGGGAGCGGGAGAAGTGGAACTTGCCGCGCGGGCTGTCGATGACAGCACTTTCCATGGCCTTGATCAGAGCACCCTGATCCGCGGTGTTGCCGTTGGTGGCATTCAGAGCCTGGGCAATCAGCAGACCGGCGTCGTAACCCTGAACGCCATAAATATCAGCCTCCTTGCCAAACTGCTGCTGGTACAACTGACGGAACGCAATATTGGCCGGGTTATCGAGGCTATCTGCATAATGCAGACCAGTAACAATCCCTTCCGCAGCAGCGCCCTGGGCGGCCAGCGTGCCTTCGGTCAGGAAGCCGGAACCCAGCAGCGGGATCTTGCCCTTCAGACCCATGGCATCGTAATCCTTGACGAACTTGACGGCACCGCCGCCAGCGAAGAACACAAACACGGCATCCGGCTTCATGGCGGCAATGTCAGTGATGTAGGACTGGAATTCGGTTTTCGGGAACGGCACCAGAATCTCTTTGACAACCTGGCCACCGCCCTTGGTGAAGGACTCACGGAATGCATCCAGACTTTCTTGTCCCATACCGTAGTTCCAGCTCATGGTCACCACTTTCTTGTAGCCGGATTTCAGCGCCACATCCCCCATCGGATAGGACGGCTGCCAGGCCGAGAACGAGGTACGGAAGACGTTCGGCGCACACAGCGGGCCAGTGGCCGCGTTGGCACCAGCGTTGGGGATAATCATGATCGGCTTCTGGTTGCTCAGCACCTTGAGCATGCCCATGGCAACTCCGGAGTGAACCGGGCCAATCACAAAGTCGGCTTTTTGTTGGCTTAATAACGATGAGGCTTGCTCTGGTGCGCGTTCCGGGCGTGCTTCGGTATCGAGTTCGATGTATTCAATGGTGCGGCCATGTAAAAAAGCTGCATGTTCCTCCAATGCCAATTTCAGACCGTTGCGACCTGCATCACCAAGAGCGGCATACACACCGCTGAAGGGCATCATGATGCCCACTTTGACAGGCTCTTGAACAGCCGACTGTACAAGGCTGCTGATACCAATGGATGTAATAGCCACGACAGTGGCCAGACGACGGAGAATACTTTTATTGTTATTCATGATTCTGCTCTGAGTGAGGTCGTTGGTCTCTCCATTAAAAGGGGTCTTGAACTGCACCAATAGCCAATTACTGCAGCACTCTATCCGTTGGATGCAGGCTTTTGGCTGATGAATTTCGGGGTAGGGGACGGCCTTGGACAACATCGGGGGAGCTGTGTTTTACAAGGCATCATTGGCTTTCAGTGCAGGTCAATCCTGCTGACAGCCGTTGAGATTGGCTGCGAGGAGCTATGTTTTTGGGGTATGGGGATTGTGCTGGTGCAGATAGTTTGAAAGGGCATAAACTGCCGTTCCCATGACCACACCCCAAAAAGCTGATCCGATACCCCATAGTGTGAGGCCCGAAGTGGTGGTCATAAACGTCACTAGCGCAGCATCCAGATGCTGTTTGTCTGCCAGCGCAGTTGTGAGGCTGGTACTGATGGCTCCCAACAAGGCAAGTCCGGCCATGATCGCGATCATGGTGGCGGGAAAGCTGTGAAAGAACAGCACAATCGAGCCTGCGAAAATGCCTCCGACCAGATAGAAAAAGCCATTAGCGACGCCGGCTATATAACGTTTGTCCGGATCGGGATGGGCATCTTCACTGGTGCAAATGGATGCAGTAATGGCTGCAATCACGGTGGTGATGCCGCCAAAAAATGCCATTGGCACGGATACCAGCGATAACACGCACACAATCGGTCTGCTCGGAAATTGATAGCCTGCCGTTTTCAGAATCGCAAAGCCTGGCAGAAACTGGCCGGTAAGGCTTACGATTACCAGCGGTAACGCCAGGCTCAGAGTCGAACTCCAGCTCCAGGCCGGGGTGATCCACTGCGGCGTTGCCAATTCCAACCGCATCTGATTGAGATTGGCATCCATCAAGGTCAATGACAGCACAAATCCCAGTACCGTCATCATTACCAGAAAATAGCCCCGGCTCAGGTGTTTGAACAATACCCAGCCCAACACCATCAGCACCGTGACCAGTGGTGTTTCTTGCAATGAATGGAATGCTTTGAGACCAAAGCTGAACAGGATGCCTGCCATCATCGCAGCAGCAACATTGCGAGGAATCAGGCGTACTACCAGATCCAATAATCCGGTTATACCGATCAACAACAGAATCAGCGCAGCGGTGATATAGGCGCCAACGGCTTCGTTCAGGCTTAACTCCGGAAACAGGGTCACCAGCAGAACCGTGCCGGGCGCTGACCATGCCGTTACTACCGGAATCTTCAGCCAGGTACTCAAACCGATGCTGGTAATGGCTGCGCCGATGGATACGGCCCATAACCAGGACGCCATCATCTCACTGGATACATCTGCACTCTGGGCTGCTTGAAAAAATATCGCCATTGGCCCTGAATAGGACACCAGTACCGCCATCAGGCCTGCTACCAGTGCGGATAATGATAAATCCCGGTGCATTGGCAGCCCCCGGTTGCAAGTGAACAGATCAGTCAATCCGAGCCACGGCCTTGACCTCCAGAAAATATCCTGGTGCACCACACAACTGGGCCGCGCCAATCGCGGTCCAGGCCACCAGCACCCCTTTCATGTAGCGGTCTCGCACCTGCATAAACAACGGCAGATCGCGCATATCAGTATGATAACTGGTCATCTCGACCAGATTGTCAAAGTCGCCACCGGCTTTTGCCAGCACCCGCTTCATATTCTCGAACACCTGTACAAATTGGGCCTCTTTGTCGGTCACCAGCTGACGGCTGTCATCGCGGCCGATCTGACCGGCAATATACAGCGTGCCATTGGCCAGAACCGCCGGAGCGTAGCCAATCTCATCACGGATAAACTCCATGCCCTTTGGCACGACAATTACGGGTTTAGTCATCAGAAAAACTCGCTTGTTATTGTTATACAGCAGAGAAAAACCGAGATGATTGCTCGGGAATAGCGCAAGGCTACACAGCGGTAAGCAACAGGCACTATCCGGATTCTGCACGCCAGTATCCGGATAGTGCACAGAAGAGAGTCGGGCGGATTCTACATAGCCGCCACGGTTATACTGGCCATTCCGGCGTCATTGCCACCAGATCCGTCACGCCCATATCCACCCCGGCTTGTGACAGCAGCGTGGTAGCCTGTCCACGGTGGTGGGTCTGGTGATTGAACAGATGCATCAGCAAGCTGAAGAAGCTTTTTTCGAAAGGCAGCCCGGCGAAGTTCCGGTACGCCAATCCACGTTGCAAAGCCACATCATCCAGAGTCTCTGCCAGTTGCAACAGCAACTGGTCCAGCTCTTCACGTCGCTGCCGCAACGCGTCAAAGTCCGGGTATAACAAACTATTCAGAGCTGTGGGCATCGGGCAATTCTGCATGGGTGCCAACACCGGACTGGCATCCGCCGCCATAGCGAAACGTTTCAGCCAGACGGTATCAGCCACCACCAGGTGATTGAGAGTGCCAAGAATGGAGCCAAAAAACGCGCCCTGATCCGCTGTCAGCTGCTCGTGCGATAGCGACTGACAAGCGTCATAAAGACGACAATTCATCCACTGGTTGTAGTGCGCCATCAGGCGCACATGGCTGGCAAGGGACATGAGTCGGGAACCTCCGGCTGGCCGATCACAGGTGAGCGCCTCTAGGGACCCTCTGAATAACTCGGTGCCCGCTCTGGCTTATCGGGATGGCGATGAATCACGAAGCCGGTTTGATGGCCCTCTTGCATAACTCCAGGGGGGCTACGTCAAAAACGTGTAACGAGACACATCAGGTTAGATACCGGGATTAACCGGGAATGGATGGGATTGGTTGGGAAAAGCCAGCATTAATGGGGCTTGTAAGCCGATTTCAACTGAATTGAAGCGAACCTGTCCAAGAACAAGCGCCGGGCTATTTCGCCCGGCGTTTTCGTTTTGGCTGCATGATGCTAGACAAAATGCCGCTGTCTAAAAAGATGCCGCCATCAGTAGTCTTTGCCTACCCACACTACACGCCCAACGACTTCCAGATCGGGATTACTGCCATCGAACTTCACCAAGTGCGGAGGGTAATCCTTATTGTCGCTGATGAGCAGCACGCCCTGTCCTGGAACGAGCGACGTCCGCTTTACCACCAGGTGGCCATCGACGCGGATTACATACATGCGGCCATCCTGAGGGCTCTTATCGCTGGTATCCACCATGATGGTGTTGTTGTCGCTGATGGTTGGCTCCATTGAATCGCCTTTAGCAAACACAACCACCAGGTCTTTCTCATTCAATCCCTTGAATTTCAGCCACTTGCGGCGAAATGCCAGCTTCCTTGAAACCTCTTCAGACCCCGCCAATGTGCCATGTCCAGCGCTCACCTGGATGTTGTAGCCAGGGATAAAGGCGTATTCGTCGTGGATGCTTTCTGCTTCATCCTGGGCGGCCTGAGGGGCTTCTGCGCCAGTCATAGAGCCTGTGCCCAGTACCAGCCATTCGATGTTCACACCCGATGCTTTGGCGATTGCTTCCAGGTTCTTGCGCGATGGCTCCGAGGTTCCATCTCGCCATCTTCGTACAACACTTTCAGAAACTCCGACTTCTCTGGCGAATGCACTCGTATTTTTAAACGAGTCAACCAAGTGCGAAATACGATCAGAGAACAGTTCAAAGTTCATAGCTCGTAACCTTTAACTTTTGTCTCGTTTTAATCGCCGAGTTTAATGTTCCATAACTCGTTGTTTTTACAAGGTTTTCTAAAACATCCGGCAAGAAAACCGCAAAAGAGAACTTTTAACCGATTTTATCTGTTGTAATTCGGCTAACTAACCGATAATGTTTACCTAAAGCAGTCACCCAACGGCTTTACGCAAACTGGTCAACAACAGGGCAAAAAAATGAGCAACTCACAGAGTTACCCAGTGCAGGACTGGCACCGTCAGGAAGTGATCGCCGCGATTCGTATGCGCGGTATTTCTGTCGCCGAATTGGCGCGCCAGAACGGTTATGAAAACCCAACCACCTTTTACAACGTGTTCAAGGCTCCGTACCCGAAGGTGGAGAAGATCGTCGCAAAGTTCCTGGGTAAACAGCCAGCCGATATCTGGCCAAGCCGCTACCAGTCCAGCCCGCAAGTATACCGAAATGTCTCATAACATCCGCCGTTTTTGGTTCCGATTGATGGAATCAGCTTAGGCTGCACCGACACCGGTGCACAGAGGCATAACGGATTTTTGATTAGCAGTGGTCAAACGCGGGTAACAACAATGGCTAAACGAAATTGGAAAGGGGTCCATCCCCGCTCACTCAAACATGGCATGGAGCTGTGTGTGGACTATGCCAAGGACGTTAAGAATCTCTCAGTCGAGCGCATTGCGGACCTGATGGGAATCGCCAGCCATTACACCCTTTACAAATGGATTGATGAGGCGCGCATGCCTGCGCTGATGATCCGTCCGTTTGAGCACGCCTGCGGCGTTTCCTATGTCACCCAATACCTGGCCGCCAGTGATCATCAACTGCTGGTGCCAATGCCTAAAGCCCGGCCTGCCAAAGACACCGACCTGATGGCCCTGCAAGCCTCATTCGGCAAGGCCGTCTCTGTATTGGCGGCGTTTTACCTGGGCAACGAAGACGCCGACGCAGCCAAGGCCGAACTGGTGCGTCACATGGCCGATGTTGCCAGCCACCACGCCCGCGTCGAACGCATGGATGAACCTGAATTAGAGCTTTTTGGAGGCGAAGAATGAACACGCCAATTAACCCAGCCAGCCTGAAGCCCGGCACATGGTTAATCCGTGATGCCGGAACTGACCACGAAACCCGCGTGCAGTTTGTCAGCCGTGAACGGACGGGCAAGCGTAAGCCTGCAGTGAGTCGCCTGTTCAGTGCGGAATGGGTCATGCCAGGTTTTGATGGCAACGCCATCGCTTATGACGAAGACCTGATCGGTTTTTACCAGGTAGAAACCGATGTAAACGGCCAGCCACGGCAACAGGCAGGTGCCCAATGACCGACTGGTTTTGCACTCAGGATCTTGCCGGGGTAGCCGGTTTGCCGGGTACCGTGCCGGGCTTGCTGAAGAAGGCCACAACCGAAGGCTGGCAATCGCGTCCACGCTCTGGCCGTGGTGGTGGTTTTGAATACCACATCAGTAGCCTGCCCGCTGAATCCCAGCGCGCCTTGCGCATCAGCCTGGCTAAAAAAGCCGCTGCCCGTGTGAAGGCCAACCCGGTGCTGGCGGATGAAGAAGCCCAGGTGCTGGCGCGTCAGCAAACCCGCGAGCAAGCGCTGAACCGTTACAAAAAGCTGTCTGCCAACCAGAAAAGCAAGGTAGACGCCATTTTGGCCGTATTGGCCGCCGCCGAGCAGTTCCACAAAGCCAGCGGCCTGCCGAAGGGCAAGGCCTACACCGAATTCAGCGACCTCTATAAGAAGCAGGAAATAGCGGTTGAAGCCTGGGTACGTGCAATAGAACCACGCTGCAGCCGCCCATCCCTGTACCTGTGGGAAAAGAAAATCAAGGAACACGGCATTGATGCACTGGCCGGTGATACCGGAAAGGGTCGTCGCGGCTCTGGCATTGTCGATAGTCAGCCTGCGTTGCGTGACTACATCGTCGGTATGGTCGTTGGTCATCCGCACATCAAAATCACCACGCTGGCCAAAGCCCTGCGCGCTGAATTTGCCGGACAAGACGTGAGCCTGCCGTCAGAGCGCCGTCTGGCCGATTGGGTCAGTCAGTGGAAGGCCGACAACATTCAGGTCTACACCGCCGTTACCAACCCGGACGCCTGGAAGAACAAATACATGGACGCCCAGGGCAGCGCCTCTGAGCACGTTGCCGGCCTGAATCAGCTATGGGAATTCGACTCAACCCCCGCAGATCTGATGCTCACCGATGGCCGTCATTCGATCCTGGGCGCTATTGATGTCTGGTCACGCCGTACCCTGTTTGTGGTGATGCCGACCTCCAACAGCAAGGGCGTTGCCCAGGTGATCCGTCGTTGCCTGCTGAGCTGGGGCGTACCGGATACCGCCAAAACCGACAACGGTGCCGACTACAAATCCAAGTACATCCAAAACGTGTTCCGAGCATTGGGTGTCGAGCAGGAATTCTGCCCGCCGTTCCAGGGCTGGAAGAAGCCGCACATCGAGCGCGTATTCAAAACCTTCAGCCACGACATAGCCGAGCTGCTGCCCGGATTTATTGGCCACAACGTGGCTGAACGTAAAGCCATTGAAGCTCGCAATAGCTTCAGCGACCGCCTGTTCAAAAAAGACGAACTGATCGAAGTGCGTATGTCGTCCACCGAATTGCAGCAGTTCTGTAACGACTGGCTTGAACACGAATACCACGCCCGCCGCCACAGCAGCCTGGGCGAATCTCCGGCGGCCCGTGTCGCCAGTTGGCCCGGCACCATCCGCACCATTCAGGATGAACGCCTGCTGGATGTGCTGCTGAGCGAACCCGCAGGCACCCGCACCATTACCAAAACCGGCATCAAGCTGGATGGCGGCAACTACATCCACGCCGAACTGGCAGCCCACACTGGCGAGCAGGTCAACCTGTTTTATGACGAAGCCGACATGGGCCGCGTGTACGTGTACGACCTGAATGGTGAATACATCTGCACTGCCGAAGATCCGGCCATTACCGGCATCAGCCGTGAAGAAGTCGCAACCAAAGCCAAGGCGCTTCAGAAAGAAGCCATCGAAGAGACTCGCCGTGAACTGAAGAAGGCAGCGAAGAGTGTCACCAAACGCGATGTTGCTCAGCAGATCCTGGACCACCGTGCTGCCGAATCCCGTGCCGAGAAAGTCCGCCATTTTCCACGGCCGCAAGAGCAACACACCAGCGCTGGAATTGAAGCCGCCCGCGCTGCTTTGGAAGCCCAGCAACAGCCTGTTATTGAGCTGCCAGCGCTGCCGCCGCTCAAACGGCCTGCCGCGCAGGTGATCCGCCCTGAATTTGCCGCCCCTGCATTCCAGCCACCAGAAGACTTTGAAGAGCGCTACCTGTTGGCGCTGGACATTGAGCAACGGGCCAAAGCCGGAAACGCCAGCGACGCCGAAGCCGCCTGGGCCAAACGCTTCAAGACCAGCAAAGCCTTTGTAGCCGGGAAAGATCTTCACGAAATGCGCACCCATAAAAAAATGCCTTTGAGCGCTCGCTAAGCGCCGATTAACGCGAATTAAACACGCAAGACACGGAGTAAGAATCAATGACGAACATCGCCGGAATCAACAATGTGGCACTGACCAATCAGGCCATGATGCACCTGCAAGACCGCAGCCCAAGCCTGCCAGGTCTGGGCGTTCTGCATGGCCCCAGTGGCTATGGCAAATCCTTTGCTGCCAGCTACGCCGCTAACGCTCACCGCGCGTTTTATATCCAGTGCAAAAGCACCTGGACACGCAAGAAGTTCCTCGAAGCCATCCTCAAGGAAATGGGCATCATGCCCGCCAAGAACCTGGCCGACATGAACGAACAGGCCTGTGAAGAGCTGATGCAGTCTGGCCGCCCGCTGATCATCGACGAAGCGGATTGGCTGGCCGACAGCAAGAGCCACGTCATGCTGGCCATGGATCTCTACGAAGGCTCACAAGCGTCCATTCTTCTGATTGGCGAAGAACGGCTGCCCGCCAAGCTGGCTCATTACGAAAAGATCCACAACCGCATCCTTACCTGGGTCGCTGCTGAACCCTGCCAAATGCGCGACGTGCTGCAGCTGGCCGATATTTACGCTCGGGGAATCGACATCACCGAAGACCTGCTGCTGAAAGTGCTGGACGACACCCACGGTGTCACTCGCAGGATCTGCGTTAACCTTGAGAACATCCGCAACTGGGCTGCCGATAACGGTGTTGAGCGCGTGACGCTCGAAAACTACCGCCACGCCATCTTCACCGGCAAAGCACCACGGGGGCGTTCATGAACACCTTTGCACACGCCAAAGCGATCCGGGTGCAACAGGTGATCTGGGACACCGTGCGTGAACTGCGTGAGTTCACCGAAGCCGACCTGATCATTCAGGCCAGTAAACGAGCGGGTCAAACCGTGCCTGATGACAGTGTTCATGCCTATCTGAACAAGCTGAAGCTGGGCGAATACGTTGAGACTGTCGCGGTTGAAAAGCTCAAACATGGACACGTTCGCAACCGCTTTCAGCTGGTGCGCAACACCGGCCGCGAGGCCCCCCGCCTGACCAGCACTGGTCAGCCCAGCAAGCTGGGGCGTGCGCGGGAAAATCTGTGGCGATCCATGCGCACCCTGGGAACGTTCAACTACCGCGACCTGGCACTCACTGCATGCACAAGTGATGTGGTGGTCCGCGAGTCTGAAGCCAAGCGCTTTTGCCGTTACCTGGAACGCGCCGGGTACCTGGTTGTTGCCCAGCCTCCGGTTCACGCAAAGGCACTCACCGTCTATCGGTTTGTGCAAAGCCGTTACACCGGGCCGTTGCCGCCCATCATCCAAACCATTGAGCAGGTGTTTGATGCCAACACCCAGCAGATCGTCTGGTCTGCGGACGAGCAGGAGGCCAACTGATGGACGCGATCCTGTTAACCACCACTGAACCCCGCTGGCTCACCGAACTGCGCCACCAATGCGCCGCCCGCTCACAGGCACAGGTTGCCCGCGAGCTGGAGGTGTCCGGCGCGCTGATCAGCCAGGTACTGAAAGGCAAGTATCCCGGCGATTTGCACCGGATCGAAAAGCTGGTGCGCGGCCAATACCTGGGCGACACCGTACTGTGCCCAGTCCTGGGCGAGCTGGAGCTGGATAACTGCCAGCGTTACCAGCGCCAGGCCGGAGCCACCCATAACCCGCTGCGGGTTCAGCTGTACCGCGCCTGCAAACACTGTGAACACGCACAGGAGAAACAGTGATGGAACGAATGAATCAGTTGATTGAAAACAAGCTGCTGGCCGCTGCCACCTGCCTGACAGAGCTGAACAAACTGGCGGTGCCGGTGCTGGATGTAGACCTGCACAACGCCATCCCGGTGTTGCGTGTGCAACCGACAAAGGGGCTGCACAAGCTGGCCAGTGCCTGGTGTTTCGCACGCAAGCTGGAACGCGGCCAGCGCATCGATCTGATGCGCGGCCAACTGGCCCGCTGTGTTGTGGAATGGGAGGTGCGCCCATGACCCGCACATTGATCAACCGCCTGCCCGCAGCCCTGCTGCTGGTCGGTGGCATAACCCTGCTGCAACTGCACGCCAGCGACTATTGGACACAACACGCAGGCCAAACCGGCCTGCTGTGGAGCCTGATGATCGAAGGTGCCGCAATGTGGTTATGGGCCGCCCGTAGCCTGGGCAAAAACGCCCTGGCATTGGTCGCCAGCGTGCTGGCCCTGTCAGCACCGCTGTACCAGTTGGGCCAGCCGGTTTATGCCGACTGGCAGCAAACCCAACAGCAGACCCTTTTGGTGCAGCAGCAGATTGATCAGCAACAACAGGCCATAACCCGCCTGGAAGCCAAAGGCACCACCTACCAGCAGAACTCTGTGAAGCGCGACGGCTGGGCAAAACTGATTGAACAAACAGAAACCCAGATTCAAACCGCCGAAGCCGACCGCAACCGCCTGCAAGCCCAACTGACCGGCATGCAAACCGGTGCCGATCTGACCGCACTGGTACCCATCGCCATGACCGCCATGGGCCTGCTGCTGATCCAGGCCCTGGTCATTCTCACCACTCGTACCGTCTTTGCACCGCTGCCTGATCAACGTCATTCCGGGCTGGCCCCGGAATCCATCGACAGCAACCCGATTGGAGCTACACCCCGAAAAAAATCCACGGCCAACCGTTGGAGCCTGACCCAACCGCTGGCCGCGTAACCCCGATTCAACAGGCATACCGAGGGCAGTCACCATGAACCTGAGCCATGCACACAACCACCCAACCCAACAGGAGCCAACGATGAATCAGTACGTGATTGTCAATGTGTGCGCCAGCGTGCGCGCCGAAACCGCCGGGCTGGTGTTCTTCACCCGTGACGGCTCAGTAACCCACGACCTCGAACGCGCCGGGATCTGGACCGAAGGCGAAGTGAATGCCGACCTCGACCGCTTCGACAACGGCAGCACCACCCGTGCCGTGCTGGTGTCCGCCGTGCCCAAACTGCTGGCCGAGGCCGTTGCCGGTGAGGCCATTAACAGCCATGAGCGCATCCTGATCAGCAACATGGCCAACGCCATGCAGCGTGTCCTGGACAACGTCGGCACCCCCGATGCCTTTGGCCGTAATACCGCAAAAGGCCGGGCATTGAATGCCCTGGCCGCCCAGTACCAAAACGCCCTGCAACACCTGGAGACCTGCAAATGAGCAACACAATGGATATTCCCGCCGGATACCTGATGGACAGCCGTGGCCGCCTGGTGCCCGAGGTTCAGGTAAAAGAACAAGACAAACTGCGTGACCAGATCGTCACCGAGCTGGCCAAAGACGCACAGGCCATTCATGAGCGTTTGAGCGCCTTCAAACGCAAAGCCCTGGCCGACATCAAAGACCTGATCCAGATTGCCGCCGACCGCTACGAAGTGGAACTGGGCGGCAAGAAGGGCAACATCAGCCTCACCAGCTACAGCGGCCAATACAAAATCCAACGCGTATACGCCGACCGCATCACCTTCACCGAAGAGCTGGAAGCCGCAAAGGAGCTGTTTGGCCGTTGCCTGGATCGCTGGACCGCCGATGCCAGCGTCAATATCCGCGCCCTGGTAGACCGCGCATTCCGGGTAGGTCGCAATGGCCAGATCAAAACCGCCGAACTGTTGGGGTTGCTGCAACTGGAGATTGACGACGCCGAATGGCAAACCGCCTGCCAGGCCCTGCAAGACAGCATCAAAGTCGAAGGCTCAACCGTATACGTCCGGGTTTACCAACGCATCCCGGATACCGACCAATACCGCCAGATCACTCTTGATCTGGCCAGCGTGTGAGGTGCCACCATGACCCCAATGAACACCGAAAATGGCGCAATCGCAGTAGATCACTGGTTACTGATCAGCCCCTGTTACAGCGGCTTTGAAGACTGTGACACCGTCCAGGTAGAGGTTAACGAAGATCTGATCGACGTGGATGTCGTTCGCATCCCCGACCTGATCCGGGCACTGGAATACGCCTACCAACTGGCAACACAGGATCTGTGAACATGCTCACCACCGAAAAGATCACCACCGGCATGATCACCAAAGAACAATGGAGCCAGCTGCAACAGCAGCTGGCCAGTTCCCACGTAGTAGTAACGCTGGAGCTGGACGGCAACCGCCTGACCATTGAACGGCGGCATATGACAGAAAACAGAACCGCGTTGTGTGTGTTTATTAACGGCAGTATCCGTATTGGCAGCGGCTGGCCAGACTCAGATCACTTCAGCAGCCTGACAGAAAAGGTATGGCGTAAGCGCAGCAAAGCCCTGTATGGCCCCGCCAAGATCAAACAGCTGGAGAAAGAGCTGGGTAAACGCGGTGCTCGCCAGGTGTTCAGCAAGCTGGATAAAACCATTGAATGGTTTGATCCCACCTTCAACACCGCCGCGAGTCTGGTGCGGCAGTTCAAGCGCCTGCAAGGACTAACGCTGGTTAGTATCAATGGCCAGCCAGTTCAGGAGGCCGCATGAACACACCCGCCCAACGCGGTGCAGCCCTGGCAAAGCTGCACATAGCCAAAAAAGAGCTGGCCATGGACGACGACGCCTATAAGGCCCTGCTGGTGCGCCACGGCGCACCGGCAGCAAGCCCCAGCGCCCGCGAGCTGACCATCAAACAGATCGACAGCGTGCTGAATGAACTGATCAGCAAAGGCTGGCAGCCACGCAAAGGCAAAACCATGGAAGAGCGCCGTCAATCAACCGCATCGCGGCAACGCACAAGCAAAACCCGTATCGACAAGATCCGGGCGATCTGGATACAGATGCACCGCGACGGCTTTATCAGCGATGGCAGCGAAGCCGCGCTAATGGCTTGGGTACGCAAACAAACCGCCGCCAAAGACGGCCAGATTGATGCCCTTGAATGGCTGGAACAGACCAGCATGGCCAACACCGTATTGGAACAGCTGAAAGCCTGGAACAAGCGCGTACGCGAGCAAGTGCGGCCGGAGGCAACACAATGCAAATAGGCCGCTGCCCCAACTGCAAAACCCGCCTTAGCCTGGAACACATCATTCAGGACGACGCCGGGCGAGAACTGACCGAGTTGCTGTTTCGCCAGGACGTGCCCACACGGGCCGCTCTGGCCAGTTACCTGGGGCTGTTTCGCAGCCACAGCCGTGACCTGGCCAACGACCGGGCACTGAAACTGGCACAGGAAACCCTGGCACTGGAGTCGGTGCAGTTTCTGGTGCCAGCATTGCAGCACACCGTCGAAGCCATCCGCGCCAAACGCCAGCAACAGGATGTAAAACCGCTGACGAACCACAACTATTTGAAAGCGGTTTTGAAAACCATAGTGGCCAGCGCCACGCTCCCCGTGGCAAACAGCCTGCCAGCAAGTAACCACAGTGCAGCCCAGGTTACCGGGCGTGCAACGTTGGACCAGCTACTGGATAACGATTGGTAGGAATGGATATGGATTCAAACCGCAAGCTGAATGCCCCGGAATTCCTGGCAGATCTGTTTCAGATAGTGGCGCAGGTAGCGCGCCAGCAAGGGTGTGACCCGGAACAGGCCGATGCCATTGCCGACGCCTGCACGGACTCAGTGGCAAAGGAGTGGGGCGGCCTGAGCGTTTATATAGGCAAGGGCACCCATATGAACATCAGCCGCCGGGACATGGCGATTTATCAGGAATTTACCACCGGTAATACGGCCCAGGCATTAGCCCGCAAGCATGGCGTAACCCGAGTTTGGATTTATGCCATTATCCGCCGCGTAAAACAGCAACTGGAGACAGAAGCCGGAAGAAAACAGCAAAGCCTTCTGTAAATCATTCCCCACGCACTGACCCTATCAGTGCGCCATCCCTCCCCATGATTTCATAAATCCCTTTACAAGCCAGCAAGGCCACGAATCGTTAATCTGGAACGAGCTTCGTTGTTTCTGTTCTGAACCGCTTGAGTCAGCCGCAGTTGGAAGCATAAGGCATTCAATTTATTCCGCTGGAAAGGTGAACGGATAATGAATAATCACGATCTGTTTGAAGATGACCACGACATGCTGGATCAGGCGTTGTCACGTCTGGATCAGCTACCCCAGGACGACGAAGCCGTCCGGCTGGCATGGCCAAAACTCCTGATTGAACTGGTTGACGTGTTGGCAAGCGAACTGAAGCGCATGGGCGAAGCCGAAGAAACCGCACTGACAATGGCCCGCCGCCTGGTGGCTCGCCAGGCCAACCACTTCGGCGGTCGTATGATCTATCTGCCTAATGCGGAACGCCTGAAACTGGCATTCCGGGATATGGAAATTTACGGGCAATACAAAGGCGGCAACAGCCGCGAACTGGCGGAACGGTTCGGCCTGACCCAGCAGCAGATCTGCTCTATAGTCGCTCGTCAGCATGGGCTGCACCGGAAGCGGGTTCAGCCGGGGCTGTTTTAATTCTGTAATCCCGCCAGTTCTTCCCGTTGCCGATCCAGTTCACTTTGCTTGTTCTGCATTTGCAGTTTGTACCGATCCGTTACCGCCTGCATCTCCGTTGCCAGGCTTTGCTGATAGGTAGCGCCCGCCAGGTTGTTGTTGGCTTGCCCTTGTTTTACTTTAAGGCCCGCCAGCTCCGTATCCAGTTGCTGCTGCAGTTTGCTGATTTCTTTTTCGCTTTTTTTGATGGCCCGTTCCAGTTCTGCCCGACGATTACTGTCCCGCATTTTTATGTAAGCAGGATTGTCAGTGCTTAAACGATTGTCGGAAGCGGCATCAGGAGCAGGCGCAGGCGCTGTATTGGTTACGCTGTAATGTTTGACCTCGGCCGCCTGGCCATTGGGGCAAGGGTCTTGGGTAAACAGCTTTTGGCCTTTGGCATCCGTACAAACATGATAAGAGCCGCTACCGGCAACGGCATGGAAACTGGCTAATGCCAGCAGAAGTGGTAAGGTTTTCAGCATTGTTTGTATCCTGTCCCTGGTCGTTTATCCGGCAATTTAAACAGGTTTTATTAACCCGGCCAGTGGTCGTGTCAGTAAATATCAAATACCGGGCAAACGGTTTAAATCCCTTGAATCCCGCCACTAACGCGCCCACGCGTAACCTGACCATATCACTGTTTCATCACAACAGACCGGGGTCAGGAGCATGTAATGGGCAACCGCCGCCAGCTTTCGCAAATCACCACCATGGTAATTCACTGTTCGGACTCTCCGAACGGCCGCGCCAACACCATCGAAGACATCGACCAATGGCACCGAGAGCGAGGATTCAAACGCGACCTCAAGCTGGCCCCTCAGTGGCAGCCGCAATTGACCGCCATAGGGTATCACTTTGTCATTGAGCTGGATGGGGCCGTACGTCCCGGCAGGCCACTTCAGGAATCTGGCGCACACGTAACCGGCCACAATCACGACAGCATTGGTATATGCCTGATTGGCCGTGACCAGTTCACGCAAGAGCAATGGGAAAGCCTCCGTACCCTGGTGCAGTCCTTGAGTGACCCTTCCAGCCCACCACACCTGAATATTCGCACGATCTGCGGCCATCGCGACCTGTTTAAAGGCAAAACCTGCCCGAACTTTGATGTAGCCGATTGGTTGTTGAACGGTTGCACCCCGCCACGGGCAAACATTTTGCCGGAGGTGCGCCAATGAACGCCTTGGCCATTATCAAAACACTGGCCAGCGCCGTCAGCTGGCAATTGCTGCAAGACACCCTGACCGCCGTATTGGGCCGCATTCAATGGACCGTGGTGCTGGAGCGCCTGTTAACCCGCGTACTGATTGGCCTGTTGCAGTGGGTAAAAGGCTTGAGCACCAACGACGTGGTAGATGAAACCGTTGATTTGATTGCCGCCATGCTGGAACAGAAACGCCTGTTAAAAGCCACTGAATACCAGTTGCGGCAAGACCGCCGCACACCCGGCACTACCGACGAAAACACCGGAGCCAATGATTAATGGATTGGACCGATGACGCCACCCGCCAGGAGCAGGCCGACCGTGAGCGGGCGTTGGCCAAACAGCACAGCCGCAGTGCCGAGCCCGCCCAATGGGTAGAGCGCGGGGTGGTGCTGTGTATCGACTGCGCCGAACCGATAAGCCTCAAGCGCCTGGTAGCCAAACCCAATGCCGCCCGCTGCATAGACTGCCAGCAGCTGTTTGAACTGATGGATCACTGTTAAGGAGCCGCAATGGAACTGGACTACAAAGCCCTGGGGTTCTGGTTGCAGTTAGCCCAGGCCGTGATCACCGGCATGGTGTTTGTGTATGTGTGGTTAACCAGTCGCCAGAAGGCCAACACCGCCGCCATAGACAAGCTGCGCGAAGACCTCCACGGCAGCATCAATGCCCTGGATGACCGCCTGATCAGGGTAGAGCGGGATGTTGATCACTTACCCACCCATGACGATATGAGCAAGCTGCACACCCGCGTGAACGAAGCCAACGAGAACATCAAGGAAATGCGCGGCACCCTGGGCCAGCTGAATCACACCCTGCAACTGATGCACCAGCACATGCTGAACGGAGGTAAATAACATGGCATTCAAAGATATGGTCGAGCAGGATCAGCGCCTGGTGATCTTGCGCAGCCTGGCCGATGTCAACGGCACCGCCAACGACAGCATTCTGAACAAAATGCTGGATGCTTACGGCCACAAAATCAGCCGCCAGCAGGTGAAAACCCACCTTTATTGGCTGGAAGAACAAGGGCTGCTGACGTTGGACACCGTGTTATCCACCGATGTGGCCACCATAACCGACCGTGGTTACGACGTAGCCCAGGGCCGCGCCCGCGTGCCTGGCGTTGGTCAGCCACGCCCTGGGGCGTAAACATGGCCGATAACATCACCCGAGGTCGTCCCTCCAAAATTGATCAGCTGCCTGAGCAGGTAAAAGCCTTTCTGAATGCGGCACTGCGTGATCCGGCCAATAGCCAGGATGCCATTCGCGAGGAGGTAAACCGTCAACTGGCGGAGATGGGTATTCCAGAAGAAGACCTGCTATCGCGTTCCGGCCTGAACCGCTACGCCACCAAGATGGCCAAGATCGGCAAGAAGATGCAGGAGCGCCAGGCCACCGCTAACGCCTGGGTAGCGAAGCTGGGCGAAAAGCCCACCGGCGATATTGGCAAGTTGCTGATCCAGATGACCCAGACCATGGCCTTTGATGTGGCCGAAGCCGCACTGGACGAAGAAGACCCGGCCAGCCTGGGCCTGATCAAAGAGCTGGCATTAACGGTTCAGCGGCTTGAGAAAGCCAGCATGGACAGCCTCAAACGCGAGAAGGAGATCCGCAAAGCCTTCGCCGAAGAAGCCGCGAACGCCGCCGAAAAAGTAGCCGCAGCAGCCGGGTTAACCCGCGAAGCGGTCAACACTATCAAACAGCAAATTCTGGGGATTGCGTGATGGTCGATACGATCATGGCTTGGCTTTTCAGCATTTGGGCTTTCATCGGTCTCTGTGTTTGGCTGGCTTTTATTGTCTTGTGCCACGATGCACTTCAAGCAGGACCGCTTCGAAAAATCGGCTTATTGCTGGTCTGCATGATTGCCTGGCCTGCCATTGTGTTTGGCTCATGAACGCCGATCTGGATTTGCTGCTGACGACCGTACTCATGGTGTGGCTGGCATCTTTATTTTTAACCGGCGATCAGCTGATCAGGGGGTGTGCATGGATCATTTGTTGGCAGCTTCTTTCGCCGGATCGTCCTCCATCAATTGATATTCCGCTGCTGTTGTTAAGTGGCGGCGTTCTGGAAGTCAGCTATCTGTGCTGCAAGGATTCCTGAAATGCAAGCCCCCGCCTTTATCCCCTACGACGAAAACGAACTGCTGTTGGGCTACCAGAAGCGTTGGATCGCCGACGAATCACCGCTCAAGATCGCTGAAAAATCCCGCCGAACCGGTATCACCTGGGCCGAAGCGGCCGACGCCTGCTTAACCGCCAGCGCTGCCAAAAGCGCAGGCGGCACCAACCATTTTTACGTTGGCTCCAACAAGGAGATGGCGCGGGAGTTTATCGACGCCGTTGCCATGTGGGCGAGGGCGTTTAACAAGGCCGCCGGAGAGATCCAGGAAGAGCTGTTTATAGACGACGGCCAGGACGGCAAAGAGATCCTGACATTTGTGGTCTACTTCGCCAGTGGCTTCAAAGTGCAGGCACTGTCCAGCAATCCGTCCAACCTGCGAGGTATGCAGGGCAACGTCACAATCGACGAAGCCGCATTCCACGAACGCCTGGCTGAAGTGCTCAAGGCCGCGCTGGCACTGACGATGTGGGGCGCTAAGGTCCGGCTGATCAGCACCCATAACGGCGTTGAAAACCTCTTTAACGACCTGATCAACGACAGCCGCGCCGGGAAAAAGCGCTACAGCATCCACCGTATAACCCTGGACGATGCCTGCCGCGAGGGGCTGTTCAAACGCATTTGCCAGCGCACCGGCAAACCCTGGAGTCAGGCCGCCGAAAACCAATGGAAGGCCGATTTGCTGCGCGATACCGCCACCGAAGATGACGCCCAGGAGGAATACTACTGCGTCCCCAAACAGTCCGGCGGTATCTATATAAAGAGGGTGTATCTGGAACAGGCCATGGAGGCGGGTATTCCCATCCTGCGGGTACAGGCACCGGAAGGCTTTGAAACCTGGACTGACGCCCGCCGTAACGGCTGGATCAGTGAATGGTGCCAAACCGAACTGACCCCCTTGATGGCCGAGCTACCGGATGTAAACCACTGCTTTGGTGAAGACTTCGCCCGCCGGGGCGACCTGTCGGTGTTTGCGCCCATGAGCATTTTCCCGGACCTCACCAAACGGGTGCCGTTCCTGGTTGAGCTATGGAACCTCACCTACGACGCCCAGCGCCAGATCCTGTTCTTCCTGTTGGATAACTTGCCACGCTTTCAGGCCGGGGCCTTCGACGCCACCGGTAACGGCGGTTATCTGGCCGAAGCCGCCGCCCTGCGTTACGGCCAGGATGCCATTGATCAGGTGATGTTGAGCGAACCCTGGTACCGCGAGTGGATGCCCAAACTGAAAGCCGAATTTGAAGACGGCAACCTCAAAATACCGCGTCACCAGGACGTATTGGACGACCTGAACAAAATCAAGGTGGTGAACGGTACCCCGAAAATCGACAAAGGCCGCGATGAGCAGGGCGGGGGCAAAACCCGTCACGGTGATAGCGCCGTGGCGCTGGCCATGGCCGTGCGCGCCAGCTGGATGGAAGGCGGTGCCATCGAATACGAAGCCTTGCCCGCCAAACACAACCGCTGGGACGTTCGCCCCGGCCAGACCGACGACGATGACAGTCAGCCAACAGGAGCCTGGTAATGCTGAAAGACCTGTGGGGCCGGGCCGTAAAAACCCTGGGCCTGAACCGTAACCAGACCGGCGACGCCAGCGTGGCTCATTTGCGCCGGGAGTGGGATGAACACCCATCCACCGGCCTGACCCCGGCACGCCTGGCCACCCTGATGCTGGAAGCCGAGCAGGGCAACCTGATGGCGCAATGCGCCCTGGCCGAAGACATCGAAGAAAAAGACGCCCACGTCTTCAGCGAACTGCAAAAACGCCGCCGCGCTACCCTGACCACGCCCTTTCAGGTAGTGCCGCCCGATAACGCCAGTGCCGCTGAAAAAGAAGATGCCGCCCTGTGCCAGCAATGGCTGGAAAGCTTTACCTGGCTGGATGACCTGCGGTTTGATCTGACCGATGCCATCTTCAAGGCATTCAGCGTGGCGGAACTGCAGTGGCAACGTGACGGTAACCTGTGGCTGCCAGAGGGCTATATTCACCAGCCCGCCAGCTGGTTTCAGGTACACCCCGACAACCGCAATGAACTGCGCCTGCGCGATAACACCCCGGAAGGGCAGGAGTTGCAGCCCTTCGGCTGGGTGCGTCATATGGCCCGCGCCAAAAGCGGTTATTTAGCCCGCGCCGGTCTGGTACGCATCATTGCCTGGCCCTACCTGTTCAAAAACTACAGCGTCCGCGACCTGGCCGAATTCCTGGAAATTTATGGCCTGCCGCTACGCCTGGGCAAATACCCCGGCGGTGCCAGCCCACAAGAAAAAGCCACGCTGTTACGCGCCGTGATGAGCATTGGCCACAACGCCGGGGGCATCATTCCCCGTGGCATGGACATTGAGTTTCAGGAGGCCGCCAAGGGCAGCAGCGACCCGTATCAGGCCATGATCAATTGGGCCGAGCGTAGCCAGTCCAAAGCGATTCTGGGCGGCACCTTAACCAGCGGCACAGGCGACGGCACCAACACCAACGCCCTGGGGCAAGTGCATAACGAAGTGCGGGAAGAGCTGCGCGACGCCGATCTGAAGCAGTTGGCCGCCACACTAACCCGTGACCTGCTATTTCCTATCTATGCCCTTAACTGCAAAAGCTACAACAACCCGCGCCGCCACCCGCGCCTGGTGTTTGATGTTACCGAAGGCGAAGACCTCACCCAATACGCCGAAGCCTTGCCCAAATTGGTTGAAATTGGCCTGAAGATTCCGACGGCATGGGCACACGACAAACTGCAAATCCCACAGCCCGAAGGCGACGAACCGGTATTGGCGCTAACGCCGCCCAGTCAGCCGGTTATGGTGGGGCAGGCGGGGGCTGTAATACAGGATAACGGGCAAACCGCCTTAACCCTGCGCCCGGCGCAACCACCAACACAGGGCATGGCGGTATTAACCAGCCGCCCGGACGATCACGAACAGGCGCTGGATAACCTGCTGGCCAGTCTGACCAGCCAGCAACTTAACCAGCAGATGAAAGCGCTTTTAACCCCGGTTCTGGAAACCCTGGCCACCGATCCCGCCGCTGCCGAAACCAAGCTGGCTGAGTTATACCCGGCGCTGGATGACCGCCAGATAGAAGAAACCCTGGCCCGCATAATGTTCGTCGCCGATATTTGGGGGCGCCTGCATGCCAACCAGTAATACCGCCGCCATTGACCTGGGTTATGCCATCAGCCTGCCACCGGCGGACGCCATCGCCTACTTTGAAAGTAAGGGCTACGCCATAGGCTGGAACTGGCAAGACGTCTGGCAAGAAAAACACACCCAGGCGTTTACCGTGGCCAAAGTGGCACGCCTGGATATATTGCAAACCCTGAGCGACGGTGTGTTAACCGCATTAAAAGACGGCACCACCGAGCGTACCTTTATTAAAACGCTGACCCCGTTACTGCAAAAAGCCGGGTGGTGGGGCGAAAAGTGGATAACCGACAGCCAGGGCAATACCGAGGTGGTGCAAGAAGGCAGCCCGCACCGGTTAAAAACCATCTACCGTACCAACCTGCAAACCAGCTACCAGGCCGGGCGTTATCAACAACAGAAAGATAACGCCAACGCCCGCCCGTATTGGCAATACATCGCCATCCGCGACAACGTCACCCGCCCCGGACACCGCAAGTTCCACGGCAAGGTGTTCCGTTACGACGACCCGATCTGGCAAACCCTCTACCCACCCAACGACTGGGGCTGTCGCTGCCGGGTGCGAGCATTAACCGCCAGCCAGGTTGAACAAATGGGCCTGACAGTGGAAAACAGCGCCGACCATATCGCCACGGAACATATCGACGCCGGAATCAATGCCCATACCGGCGAGGTGTATCAAGCCACCGTTACCGGTTTTGATGACGGCAAAACCCGTCTGCTGCCAGGGGCAGGGTGGTCGTATAACAGCGGGCAAAGCTGGCGGGAGCAATTACTACAACAAGCAGAACAAAAGCTGGGGGCGATGCCGCCGCTCTTTGGGCAGAAACTGCTGACGCTGTTTATGGAATCCGTAGCGGCGGTTGTAAGCCGGGATTAACAAACCGATAGGGGCCGATTGAACATGATCAATATCGCCATCACCGATACCAGCCCGCAGATTCTGGACGTGCTGAACCAGTTACAACAACGCGCTGCCGATACCGCACCCGCCATGCGCGAGATAGCCGGGGTATTGGCCGATGGTGTCGAGCAAGCCTTTGCCGATCAGGCCGACCCGGCCACCGGCAAACCATGGCAACCCTTCAGCCCCGCCTACTTAAAACGCAACCCCAAACGCCAGGGCGGCCAACTGCTGCAAGCCAGCGGGCAACTGGCCACCTCAATACAAAGCGACTACGGCCGCGACTACGCCGCTGTCGGCACCAACAAGATCTACGCCGCCATACACCAGTTTGGTGGCCTGCCGGGAATGGCACCCGGCCCCGCCGCTGTACCGGCACGGCCGTACCTGGGTCTGAGCCCCGAGGGCGAACAGGAAATTATCGAGATCGTGCAGGGGTATCTGGCCGACGGCCTGTAAAGGGCTACAAGGCGCGCAAACGACGGAGGGCGGCAACGGGCCGGAGAATTTTTGAAAATGGATTGTGCCGGGATTTAAAGGGGGGTTAAATGCAATGCAATGCAATGTTTTGACCAAGGACGACAGTTGTGCCAGACACAAAGGTTTATAACGTAAGTTTTTATACAGTATTTCTTGTTGATGGAACCGATAATCCGCCAAAACTATCACAGGTATTTGATGGTATTGTCAGTGGTGGTGATTTGCCCTGTGAGGTCTACAATCAGGTAGAACAAATGACTTACCAGCTGCGAGATGTTATGCGGATGGTTGATGGGCGGTTTCGTGGTGTTTTTGCCAAATTTCGAAGTAATGATCTGCCTAAAATAGGAAGTCGTTTTAATAATGGTCAGGATGGTGAGAGACCTATTGATCTGAGAGATGATGAAGGGCTGCTAGAAAAAAACTATTTTTTATATGATCCTCGTATGGAATTGCTCATATTTCAAGTAAATGGGCAGGGTACAAAAATAAATAAGACTGCTGAAATTCTAACTGGTATTTGTAGCGACAAGACGGGGACGATTGTTAATGTTTTCTTGTCGCCAGTTCTTCGCCCAGATGCGATTAGAAGAATTTTAGATGAAAATATAAAGCCTACGAAGTTGAAGGTGTCTTTTGCTAGGCCGACAAATCCGGATATTTATAAGTCTGATATGCCGTCTTTTAGTAATGGGCTTTTAGATCTGCTTAGCTCATCGGATGGTGCAAATCTGACTTTGACGATTAGTGCTAATGGTCGAGGACGTTCCAGTTTTCGGAACTTTCTTTCTGACTCTGTTAAATTAGGCTTGGTTCATTTAAGTGATACCATTCCAGTTGCAACTTCACAACTATGGTTCGATGAGTCAGCTGATCCTATAGATCTGGTTGAGGATCGGATTAAGGGGATAACTGATCCTGTTGAACAGGACGGGAAATACCCGAAAATAGATTCTATTTTTTCGGCTTTGGACGCTGTGTATCGTCGTTATGCCGATGAAATTAAGCAGGTTCTGGCCGTGGGGGATGGTGGTGTTCGCTAAATTACGAGTTAGTGTGATATTTTTGAGTCTGATGATGGCCATTTTGGCTGCTTATTTCTCATTTATATCATTTGACAATCTTTCTGATGGAAAGGCTGGTCAGATTATCTCGAATTTAACTGGGTATGCTGTCACGCTGATGAGTATCCTTGTTGCGTCTGGTGCCATTGTAATGTCTGTAGCTGGTTCGAGATTGATTCGTAATATGACGCAAACTGGGCATTATAAAATGCTGATAGATTCTATGCTTTGTTCAGGTTGCGTTTTTTTGGTGGCTTCATTGGTAGGGGTTGTTTTTATGTATACACCTGCCGTTTATGATCGGTATGGTGTAGCTCTTTTGTCTAGTTTGTTTAGTGTTGGGATGTACAGTTTTGTTGTTTCTACGCACTATCTATACAAAGTGCTTTTACGTATCAATAATTAATTTGCTTTAATCCCACTCCCTTGCTCCGGCCCCTTACCTTGGGGGCATGAGCACACAAAACCCCAACACCACATCCAAACCTGCCCCCGCCAACCCGCACCCGCTGGGCCTAGCGGTATGCAGTGCGCTGTCTGACAGCACCATGCCCGGCGATAACCGCCCCGGAACAGATGGGCTGTACCGTATCCAATTGCTGCCCGATGGCCTGTTTGCCGCCCCCGATGGCCGCCCGGACGATGTGCCCGGTGGCCAGTGGCTGATGGATGCCCAGGCATGGGCCGCGCTCAAGGCCGGTATGGATGGCCGTGCCAATGATTACGTGATCGACTACGAACACCAAACCCTCTACGCCGCCGAATCCGGCAGCGCCGCCCCGGCGTCCGGCTGGATCAACCCTGCGTCAATTACCTACGAACCCGGCAAAGGCTTGTTTGCTCTGGCCCGCTGGACGCCCCGCGCCCGTGATTACATTCAGGGCGAGGAATACCGCTTTATCAGTAGCGTGTTTACCTACGACAAACAGACCGGCCGCCCGGTCAAGCTGTTGCACGTTGCCCTGACCAATGACCCCGCCCTTGATGGCATGGATGCCATTGCCGCGTTATCCGCCCGCATGGGTGCGATGGAACCCGTTAGCCCAAACCCGCATACCCGCAAACCAACCCCCGCAACCCCGAAAGGTGCCCACATGAACGAGGAACTCCGCGCCCTGCTGAAAATGCTGGGCATTGAGGTAGAGGCCGGCGACGTATCCGAAGCCGCGCTGACCGCTCACTGTAAAACCGCCCACACCGCCCTGGCCGTGTTAACCGCCAAAGCCAACAAGGTGCCCGAGCTGGAAACCGGCCTGGCCGCACTGAAGGCCCAGAAAGCCGGAGAAGTGAACCTGGGCCAATACGTACCGCGCCAAACCTACGATGCCGCTGTCACTGAACTGGCGGCCCTGCGTGCTGAAAACGGTGTGCTGACCATTGACCAGCTGATCGAAAGCGCCGCCGATGAAGGCAAGGTGCTGGCCGCCGAAACCGATTACCTGCAGGCGTTTGGTAAACAGCAGGGGGTTGCCGCCCTGAAATCCCTGCTAGCCCAGCGCCCGGCCATTGCAGCCCTCAAGGCGCAACAGGCGGGCAACCGCAAGCCACCGGAAACCAGCACCGGCACCGCCGCCCTGAGCGCCGATGAAAAGCTGGTGGCCGATCAGCTGGGTATTTCCCACGCCGATTTCCTGAAAGCCAAAGCTGAGGAGCAATAATCATGGCCTTTGTTACCGCTGCCATTCTGAACAGCCTGCGCACCGCTTTCCGTGCCGATTTTCAGAACGCCCTGCAAACCGTTGACCCGCAGTATTCGCAGGTAGCGACCGTGGTGCCCAGCACCACCAAAAGCAACACCTACGGCTGGTTGGGCAGTATGCCCGGCTTCCGCGAATGGATTGGCGACCGTGTGATGAACAGCATCAAGGAACACGGCTACAGCATCACCAACAAGACCTTTGAAAGCTCGATTGCCGTCAACCGCGACGACATCGAAGACGACAACCTGGGCATCTATAAGCCCATGGTGCAGGAGCTGGCCCGCGAAGGTGCCGAGTTCCCGGACGAGTTGGTGTTTGCGTTGTTGGCCAGCGGCTGGGCCAACACCTGTTACGACGGCCAGTATTTTTTTGATACCGATCACCCGGTCAACAGTGCCCACGATGGCACCGGCACCGATGCCTCTGTGGCCAACGTGCTGGTGAATGGCAGCTATACCGGCGAGCCCTGGTATTTGTTGGACACCTCCCGCGCTATCAAGCCGCTGATCTGGCAGAACCGCCGTAACCTGGCCCTGACCACCCTGTTTAACCCAGACGATCCGGCGGTGTTCACCAGCAACGAGTTCCAGTTCGGTGCCGACCTGCGCGGCAACGCCGGTTACGGCTTCTGGCAAATGGCGTTTGGGGTAAAGGATGACCTCAATGCTACTAACCTGTGGGCCGCCTGGAAGGCAATGCGCGCCTTTACCCGTGACGGTGGCAAGAAGCTGAAGATCCGCCCAACCCTGTTGGTGGTACCCGCCAGCCTGGAAGAAGCCGCCACCAAGTTGTTAGAGCGTGATCTGTTGGTAGAAAACGGTGCCGCCGTTAACAACGAGCTGAAAGGCAAGGTCAAGTTGCTGGTGGCCGACGCCCTGTAACACGCAGGGGTAACGCCCCGTCGTTTGACGGGGCTTTAACAGACGTTAATAGGTGATTTATGACGGATAAAACCCCGGTTAAAAAGCCCGCGCCATCTAAAGGCGTGCCAGCGCTGATGATCAGTACGGCACGCGGTATCAGCAAATTCCGCCGCGCCGGTTTTGGCTTTGCTGAAACACCGACGGTCATTCCGCTGGCTGACTTGAAAGAACATCAGATCAAGGCCCTGCGTAATGACCCGGCCCTGATCGTGAAAGACGCTGTGCAGGAAGTTGACAAAACAACGGAGGCCGCCACGGCCAAGGAAGAAGGGCAGGCGCTGCCTGGTGGTGGTGACTGATGGCCTATGCAACCGCCACCGATCTGGTATCCCGTTTTGGTGAACTGGAATTGTTGCAGCTGACCGATACGGATAACAGCGGTCAGTTGGGCAATAGCCAGATTGATTCCGCCCTGGCCGATGCCAGCGACGAAATCGACAGCTATCTGGCCGGACGCTACGCACTGCCGCTGGCCACAATCCCCACGCTGCTGGTGGCGGTCTGCGCTGATGTTAGCCGTTATTACCTGTACGGCGCGGCCGTGCCCGAGCTGGTGCGCGAGCGTTACCAGGAGCGCATCAAGTTCCTGGTGCGGGTGGCCAGCGGCACCGCCAGCCTGCCAATACCGGAGGCCGCCAATACCAGCACCGACGCCGATGGTATCGAGATCAGCAGCGATGGCCATGACTGGCGCCGGGGTAGTGGGGCCTTCGGGGTTTAAGGAGGCAGCATGTTTGACCATATCGAAACCGAGCTGGTGGCGCGTCTGAAAAGCCGCCTGCCAGCCCATGTTCACGTCCTTACCGCCGCCGATCTGGCCGGTGCTACCGAAGCCAGCCAACCGGTGCCCGCCGTGCATCTGGTGTATCAAAACTACCGTGTCCTGGAATCCCGCAACGACGGCCGCGCTAGCCGCATTCAGCAAACCTGGCTGGCCGTAATAGCCGTCCGTAACGTCCGCAATCCCCGCAGCGGCAGCGCCGCCCGCTCTGAAGCCGTTGAGTTGGCCGCCCAGGTAGCGCCGACATTAATGGGCTTTAAACCCGATGCCGCCGCCAAACCACTTATCTTGGTAAACGCACCACAGGCGAGCTACAGCGCCGGGCATCAATACCTGCCGCTGGCCTTCGCCGTCGAAACCACCTTAACCGCCAGCGCCTGAATACACCGGGCACCTGGCCCGGAGTGACCATGGCAAGCGCATCCAAAACCCCAGCCACCGCGACCGAAACCGTCGTGCTGGCCAAACCCCACACCCATCAAGGCAAAGCCTTTAAGCCAGGTGAGAAGCTGACCGTTACCGTGGCCACCGCGAACTGGTTGCGATCAGAGGGCGTTGTGGAAGCCGTTGCCGCTATGCCTGCCACCGCACAATAACCCCTGAGTGACCCGGAGAGCGTTATGCCAACCACCATCAAAACCTTCCGCCCCTACCGTGGTGCGGGCAACGTTTACGCCCGCGTGGCGGGCAGCACCGACGCCATGATCGAGTTGGGCAACGTGGGTGAACTGAAACTGGCCCACGAAGAAGACGTGCAAAGTCTGGCCGACAACCGCCCCGGTGGCGGCACCTACGCCGAAAGCCGCCAGCTCAAGGCCGTGACCCTGACCGCTGCGGTTTACGACTGGAACCGCCAGAACCTGGCCTGGCTGCTGCGCGGTACCGCCAGCACCGTGACCAGCGGCACCGTCACCGACGAAGCCCACACCGCCAAGCAAGGCGGCCTGATCCGCCTGGCGCACATCAACCCAACCTCCGTGGTTGTCACCAGTGACCCGGCGGGCACCGCCTTTGTGGCAGGCACTGACTACGAAGTCCGCGCCGAGGGCCTGTTTATTATTCAGGGCGGTGGCATCACCGACGGCGCTGCCATCCTGGTCAGCTACGCCAATCCGGAATACGACGTCATCGAAGCTCTGACCGGCAGCGGTGTGGAACTGGAGCTGGTATTCGGCGGCATGAACGAAGCGGACAGCAACGGTGACAGCCCGCAGATTCTGGATGTGTTCAAGTTCAAACCGGCGCTGGCCAAAGAGTTGGGGCTGATCAGCACCGGCTTCGGCAGCCTGCCGCTGGAAGGAACTGTACTGAAAGACACCAGCAAGACCGGTACCGGCGTCAGCAAGTTCTACCGCATCAGTCAGCAGTAAGGCAGGAAGCACGTAACAAAAAAGGGCCGCGAGGCCCTTTTCAATAAATCGGAGACCGCTATCAAGCGGGTGGGCGGAACAGAATCAGCCATGCGTAATAAACAGTGGCCGCAGCCGGTGCAGCCAAAACCAACGCACCTCCCCATACAATGGCTGTGCCCAGCTTTGCACCGATGCCAATGGCGATCAGCCAAACACCAAACACAAACAGGGGAATAAAGATCTTCATGGCAAATAACCTCGAAGTAGCGCTGGCTCTCAAAATAGCACAGACCGGCCTTGAAAACATTGCCGCTGTCACCCGTGCACTGGCCGCCGCCGGGGTTGAAACCGCTGCTTTTGAAGATGAGGCAAAGCAACTGGCGGAAGCCATGAACGAGGTCAGTCAGCAGCAAAAACTGGTGGATCAGTTCGTTGATCTGAAGACCAAAACCAACGATGCCAAAAACGCTCTGGAGCAGGCACAGCAGAAAACCCGAGAACTGGCGCTGGCGTTAAAAGACACTGAAAGCCCGACCAAAAAACAGACGGCGGAATTTGAGCGCGCCCGTCAGGCTACCCGCGATGCGGCCGACGCCTATCAAGCCAGCCGCCTGAAGCTGCAAGACCTGCGCGGCACCATGACCGATGCCGGGTTGTCCAGTAGCAATCTGGCCCAACACCAGGTCGACCTGAAGCGCACTTCCACTGAACTGGGTGTGGCAGCCGATACCCTGAAGCAAAAGGTTGCAGCGACGGCCGAACAGGTCGGGGCCAGTGCACCCGAGTACGACCGTGCCAATGAACGTCAGCAACAACTGGCCAAGGCAGCTGAAAACACCGCTGAACGTTTGCTGGCCGCAGGCAAAAACCTGCAAGCCGGAACACAAAAGACCATCAGCGACCTGGCCGCCGCTGGTATCAAAACCAGCCAGCTGCAATCTGAAATCGACCAGCTGGCCGCCGCCTTTGACAGTGCCGGACGCCAGCAGGCGCTGATTGCAGCCCTGCTGAAGCTGGAGCAAACCACCGAACAAAGCCGCGTTGCGATGGATCGGGCCCAACAGCAAGCCAAAGAACTGGCGCAGACGTTTGACCTGGCCGAAGCTCCCACTCAACAGCAAGCCCGAGCCCTGCAACAGGCCGAGCAAACGGCCATTCAGGCTGCCAGTGCTTTCGAGCGCAATCAGGACGCTGTCAGCAAACTGAAATCCCGTCTATCGGCGGCCGGAGTGGACACCAACAATCTCGCCGACCGACAGCTGGAACTGGCCAGTGCATCGCGTGACCTGGATAACCAGCAGCAGTCACTGATTCAACGCCTCAAGGCCGAATCACTGGCGCTCGACAACAGCGCCCAGTCAGCCGAACAGGCCGAGCGCTCCCATAAAAAGATCAGCGAGGGTGTCGAGTCCATCTCAACCCAGCTGTCACGCCTCCAGAATCTTGCCGGTGTAGCGTGGGCCACGGATCTGATTGGTAACAACCTGCAAGCGATCACGGACCTGGTGGATGGCTACACCAACATGACCAGCCGCATGAAGCTGGCGGTGGGGGAAACCGGAAATTTTGATGCCGCGTTGGCATCGGTGCGAGACACCGCTAATAACACCGGCAGCTCGCTGGAATCCGTCGGAGATCTGTTCAGCAACCTGACACGGGCTACCAAAGAACTGAGCCTGTCGCAGTCCGAGGTTGCTGAACTGACCGACACCATCAGTAAATCCATGATCGTGTCTGGTGCATCAGCCCAAGAAGCTGACGCTGCTATTACTCAGCTGGGGCAGGCGCTGCAAAGCGGTGTGCTGCGCGGTGATGAATTCAACTCCATCATGGAGCAAAGTCCGCGCCTGGCGCGGGCCATGGCCGAAAGCCTGGGCGTGAATACCGGCGAGCTGCGCAATATGGCAGAAGAAGGCAAGCTGACCGCCGATGTGGTGGTGAAAGCTCTGCAACAACAGTCGGACGCCATCCGTGATGAATTTGAGCAGATGCCAACCACCATTGGTCAGGCGACGCAACGCCTGACCAATGAGTGGCAAACATTCCTGGGCGAACTGAACAATGCGACCGGAGCATCCGAACTGGTTGTCAGTGCGTTGAACGGAATTTCTGGCAGCCTGGACGACATCGCCGCCAAGGTGGCAACCACGGGTGCATCCATTGCCACGGTCGTGGGAATAAAAGCCGTCGCCTCAATGGATCTGTTGGCGCTGGCATCCAAAGCGGCGGCAGCGTCGGTTGGTCTGATTATCAAAGCATTTCCGTTTGCGGCATTCGCCTTTGCCATTGATCAGGTAACAACCCTGGTCAGCACGCTCAAAGAACATCAACAGGCTGCCGAAGCGCTGGCTGCCGTTAATAAGAAGCTGGACGAATCCCAAAAGGCTCTGGCTGCTCGTTTCGCCGAGATCAGTGAAAAGACCGGCGTCACCGTCACCAACATGAAAGAACTGGATGCTGCGATTACTGATGGCCGGATCGCCATCGACGAGGCAACCGGTTCTTACATCAGTGCCGCTCAAGCATTGGAGTTACTGGCCGAGCGCACAGCCCAAGCCAAGCAGGAGGCTGTTGATGCTGCCAAACAAATGGCTTACAGCCAGGAGCAGCTGAGCGAAGCCTATCAAGCCGTTAACCAAAACCTGCAAACCTCTATCGACGACAACAGCAAGCTGGCAGGCGTGTTATCCGGCGAAGTTTTGACTGCGTTGAAGGGCGGTGAAAAAGGCGTCGCCAGTTTGGCCATTGCATTGCGAAACGCAGAGCAGCAAGGCTCATTGACCGCTGACCAGATCAACGATGGGCTGGGCGCCGCTCTGCAAAACTTGAGTGACGAAGAGCGTACACGCTTTGGCGAGTTGTTGAAGGCAACCATGGCAAAAGTGGCTGCCGGTGCTGAAGATGCCAGTGTCACGGTTGGGCAGTTGCAAAAGCTGCTGGAATCGCTGAAGGCGTCAGAACTCGATGCGGCGTTAACCCGTTTGGGAGTGTCTCAAGCCGAACTGAACAATCAGATTTCAAAGGGCACAGCGCAAGCCATTAACGATCTGGGTCTTTATCAGGAGCAGCTGAAACAATCTGGTGCGGATGCCACCACTGCCGGGCGTCTTACCGAAACAGCCTTTATCAATGCCTACCAGAACGCCAAATCCGCAGCCGATAAAGCGGCGCTGGATGAGGTTATGGCTCGTTGGGAAGCTCAGGGGTTGATCACGGCAGATGCCGTAAAAAAGATTACGGCTGAAACCAGCGGCCTGGGCGCTGCCAGTGACGATCTGGCAAGACGCATGAAAGACGCGGGGATCGTCACACAGGCATCCCTGGATGGTATTGCTGAATCTGCCCGCAAGCTCTACGACGATATTGTAAAAGCGGGCCTGCCAATTGCTGAACAGCAGCAAGCGTTTATGAACTACGCCGAGGCAGCCATTGCCGCTAACAGCGATATTTCAGAATCCGAACTGCGCCTGCAGGCCGCCCGACTGGGCATGACTGAGCAGCTGGATGAGCTGATCAACAAACAAAAGCAGGCCGGTGACACCGGCAAAGAAGCAGGCGATAAAGCCGCCGACGGTGCCAGAAAAGCCAAAGACGCGACTCAGGATCTCGCTGACAGCACGGAAAAAACCGCTCGCGATGTGCAGGGCCTGACCGATGACCTGGGCGCGTGGTTCTGGGGTGTCCGCTCTGAAATGCAGGCCCTCAGCGCCGAAGCCGGGGCGATGTTTGACAGCAAGCTGGGCATCAACAGCGGCCCGATCCTGACAGAAGTGGAAGCCATTGAAGCGGGTATGCAAAACGCCCGTGAACAGCTGGCCGGTATCGCTAAGGATAACCTGCAGGTATTTGATGTAACGGGCATCAACCGTTGGAAAAACTCAGTGCTGCAAGCCAAGGGCGAAACCATCCTGGCGTATGGCCAGCAGAAACTGAAGTTTGAGGAATATATGACGGCGCTGCAAAGCGGTGAAACCGTCAACCAGTCCTTGATAAATAGCGCCCGCAACGCCACCGCCAATATGAACCTGTTGGGTTCTGAGAGCCTCGCCACCCTGCGCAACGCCATATCGTCCGCCACCGCTCAATTACAGCAAATGAGCAGCAGCGCCACCGATACCCTGACCAGTCTGCGCCAAGAGCTGTATTCGCTGCGTGGTGAAACCGAAGCCCTGCAAGAATCCCAATACAAACAGCGCAAAGCCGAATTGGAAGCGGCGCTGGCCGAAGCCCAGGCCGCCGGTAATAAAGAAGCCATAGCGGCCTATAAAGAAGCGTTAAGCACTCTCGCTGAAATCCGCAAAGAGCAGAAGGCCCAGGCGAAAGCTGACGGCAATGGCAATTCATCCGCAACGGCAGCGGCAGCCAGTTCCAGTTCGTCCGATAGCTCATCCAGTACCGCCTCCACAACCAGCAAGACCACTGCATCCAGCGCTGCCACCGTTTCTGTTGTCGAGGTTGTCAGAATTGAGATGGGCAGTTTGTCTGCAAACGTTATTGCTACTGACAAATCAGACATCCTGGCGATTATCGAAGACGCCATGAGGAGATCCGTTTAATGGCCATGCTGAATACGCTCCCACTGCCAGACAATCTGGTCTGGGATAACGAGCAGGATTTCAAACCCTGGGCATTTTCCAAACAGCGGGCGGTGAACGGTGCATTGAATGTGCAGGCGGTAGCGCTGCATTACGGCCGCCCGATCAAATTGACTGGTAGCTGGATCAGCCGCAGCGAGTTGGAACAGCTGCAGGCGCTGGAGTCAGAACCGCTGGTTCCGCGCGCATTAACGCTGGCGTCACAAACGTTCACTGTGCTGTTTGATTTGGAGGCCGGAGGCATTGAGGCGAGGCCGTTGTTTAAGTGCACCGTCGCGACACCGGATGATCTGTTTGATCTGACACTGAATTTTATTACCGTGGAGCCTGTTTAATGGCAATCTCAGCTGAAGACGTCGTTATTCTGAAATCCGAACGCCAGACCGACGAAACCGACGGTGGTGGCCAAATGACCGGCACCGTTATTCCCAACGGGCAAATCAATAACCTTTGGGATGATATATCCAGACCGCTGATGGCGATTGGCGGTGTATCCATGCGCAAGCTGTTTTTGGCTGTCCGATCTGCAAACGCCGATAAAGGGCTGGGCAGTCATTTTATTATTCTGAAAGACTCCAGCGCCGCCAATGTCTCCACTCTGCTGTTCAGCACCGGCGACCATTATGACCAGCGCCTCAGTGCTCAGAACGCGGTCGAGCAGTATGTGGTGATGAGCACACGTTCGTCTCTGCGCCCCGTGGGTACTCAGCGACAGGGGCAAGTGGCGATCACTGTGTATTCGGAAGACGTCGACGATGCCCCCGAGGTCGGCGAGGTTCTGATACTGGTTCAGGGCAATAAACAACAAGCGGTCAAAATCAATCGTGTTGGTGTGCGCCGGGTCTCGTACACCTACATCAACAACAGCAGCTACGCAAAATTTACGGCGTACGAAATGACGCTGACCATCACCCAGCCGCTGCAGTACGAATTTGAGGGCGCTGATCCGTCGCCGCTGGCAACCCGTTTGACCGACATTTACAACGCTCAAACCAATGCAAGCGCCCGCTACTACGGCATTAAACCGCTGGCGGCGGCAGCGCTGTCGGGCTCACGGTCGGTGCAGGTTGAGTCGATTTTTTCACCTGTCATCCCGGCGGCGACCACAGAACAGGCTGTGCTGGATCAAAAACCCGGATTGCTGGCCAGTGCTGTGCAGCAATCCGGCGTCAGTCGCGTGCTTTCACTGGGCACCCACAGCGGTACGGCCATGTTGACGTTGCCCAACGGCTGGGTGCCGGGGTCGTTGCAACTGACGATTGGTGGCAGTCTGTACACCGATGATGGCTCAGCACTGAAACTGGCATCCGGCATTGAGCGCCTCAGTGCCGCGGCGGTGGTGGATGCCCGGCGCGGCACGCTGCAGCTGCCGCTGTTATCGTCACAGGCCATCAGTGTCACGTTTTTACCGGGCGTAACGGTGGAGCTGATGCCCTACACCGACAGCGTTACTGTGACGGCTGGTAATCGACAATTGACGTACACGGAGCAGCTGGCGCCAGTACCCATGCCAGGTTCAGTGCGGATCGAATTTTCATACCTGGGGCGCTGGTTCACGATCACGGACAACGGCACTGGCAAGCTGAGTGGTTCGGCCGCCAGTGGCACCATCAACTACACCACGGGATCCCTGAGTTTTACGCTGCCCGGTGAGCCGGATCTGGGGACCGATATCCTGTACACCTGGGCACAATCGCCGTACCGAACGCTGCCGGCCGCCGTTGATCTGGATGCCTGGGTAGCGGTTGATCTGCCAGCACAGCCAGTGGCGGGGACTGCCGTTATTACCTGGTCGCGTAACAGCAGCCAGTACACAGCGACCGCTAACGCCAGCAATGTGCTGGCCGGTCACGCCAGTGGCTATATTCGTGGCACTCGCATTTACATGCGGCCAACTGCGATGCCGACGTCTGCCATCACGGTGTCGTTCAGTCGTCACATTGCCGGTGTTCAGCTCGCCACGATGTCCGTTGCAGAACAAACCGGCGGTTCGTTATCAATCAATTTGGGCACATCCGTTCGCCAGGGATCGGTGTCGTTTTCGCTGCAGGCGTCTGTTGATGTCAACACAACCATCAATGGCGTTGTCACCACGACCCGCGTTAAACGCACGTATCGTATGGTCTGTGATGGTTTGAACCGGGTGATGCACAGTCGGCAACAAGTTGGATCCATTGACACCAACACGGGGGTTATCACGCTCGATGCATCATCCCTGCGCACCGATGTCAGCGAATTTGTGCAAACAGACAGCAGCGCGTTGGGCGGCGGTCAGTATCTGACCACCACCAAAACCGTGCGCATCGAAACCCAATCCCTGGCGGTCAGCTATTACGCCAGCACGACCGCCACCCCCGTTGTGGAAACGCATACGCAGGCATTGGCGGATACCCTGATCACCGCTGATCTGGATGCCACGCAGCCATTCATCCCAGGCAGCATTGTGGTCGCTCTGGGGGGGCTGGAGCTGGTTGATCGCGGCGATGGGTATTTGTACCGGTCATTCAATGCCGTCACTGCGGCTGGTTTGCAAACCGGGCAGATCGACTACCCCAGCGGCAGCATCAGCATTCCGTTGCTGCCGTTGGTTTCAACGGTGCCAAACATTGAAGGTCAGTTGCTGTGTGCCGCATCCGGCATTGGTGTTGCCGCGGCGGTCAGCAAATTGGTGTTTCGCACCAGCGCCAGCCCGCTGCGGCCATCGGGGTTGCAGTTTATGGCCCGGCGTGCCGCTGATGCAGCGCTGTTGCGTGCTGAATCCGCCAATGATGGCACCATTAACGGTAGTTTTGATGCCGCCGACACACTGACATCCCTGCCTCAGGGCAGCAGTCTGAGCAGTTATTCGTTGCCCATTGTGCCGGTGGCGATGACGGCGGGCAGTGCATCCGGGACGGTCGATTACGTCAATGGCGTGGTACGCCTGACATTCTCACAGCCCGTTATTCTGAGCACGCTCACCTATAACGCGGTCAGTTACACCACTATCCCGCTGGATCCGGATGTGCTCGGCCTCAACCCGGTGAAATTGCCCACCAATGGGTATGTGCCGGTGTTTCAGAGCGGTTATTTGGCAGTTGTGCATAACACCCAACGCATCACCCTGGCGGCTCCAATCGCCGGGCAGGTGCTGGAGTGTGGTCGCCCCTCGTTGGCCGTGGTCACCATCAAGGATGCCGCAGACACAGATCTGGATCCCGCCATGTTTGTTGTTGATCGAGTGACGGGGGTGGTGACGCTGGCAGACCCGTTTACGGCACAGGATGCCGAAGGTAATTCGTTGACTCTGCCGCTCACGTTGTCGCATCGGGTTGAGGACGTGGTTTCCCTGGGGGCAGTTGGGGTTGATGGCACTCTGCAACTGTTGACCGAGCTGACTCATGACTATCCTGCCGAAACCAGTTTTGTCAGTGCGGCTGTATATTTTGGCACCCTGCAGGCGCGGATAAAAAACATGCATGACCGTCAAACCGATGATGGCGGATTTGATGACACGACAGGCACACCGGCGACCGCCAGCTTTGATTCCGTCAACTGGCCAATTCTGATCGACAATCGCTCGGCGGTAAAAGAACGCTGGAAAATAAAATTCACCTCCAGCACGGGTTTTCAGTGTATTGGGGAGCAGCGCGGCGTTATCGGTACGGGCAGCATCAACGCCGATTTTGCGCCGCTCAACCCGTTTACGGGGGAGCCGTATTTCACCATCAAGGCGAGCGGCTGGGGAGCGGGCTGGGTGGCATCCAATGTGTTGCGGTTTGACACCGATCCGGCTGCTGCGCCGGTGTGGGCAATTCGTACAGTACTGCCCAGCAGCGGTGTGGCACCAGAAGACGCGACAATATTTGAAGGACGGGTGGAGGCAGACTGATGGGAGCACCAACGGTTTATTCCTGGGATGACCCCGGCGCGCCTGCCTGGCCTGCAGAGGTGTACGGAGCCGGTATGTACGAGGTTCTGAAAGCCTGTTTGGTTGATGGATACGGCAGTAAGGCGGCGGCTGGGTGGAGTGTGGTTTATGACGACTACGCCGCCACTGGCAATTTCTCGCTGACCAACGGGCCACAATCGGGGGTTCTGGGTCTCTATCATGCCAAAACAACGGCATTGCGAAGTTACGAGCCGGTACTGTTCGTCGCAGAGGGGATGTCGTCTGCCGCCGTACCGGTGTTGGGGCGATCACTGTCAACGACCATTACCAACACCGCGGCATTGTCATATACCTATTCAACGACGTTACATGGGGCGGGCGGTTACAAGAGCAGCAGCAACTACTCGCCCAGATGGCTGGTGATTGCAAATGACAGCTGGTGTTGGGTTGTCGTTGTCGGCAATGCCAGCTATCACGGGTATTTTAACGGTAATCCGCCGCGCGTCAGCGCCTGGGATCAATGGCTGCACAAAGCCATTGGTTTTGGTGCGATCAACAGTCCGGTGGCGACTCTGGGGGCTGGGCCGCAGGCAGTGGCTGGTAATTTTTGCATCGTCGGTGGTTACTCCAGTGTTGGCCTTGGTTATCCCGACTGGTTGACGAGCCCGGCACCGTTTACCGGTTTGCGCAGTGATCTGGGGACGTCGCAGGCGCTGGCGGCGCGTTATGCGGTGGTCACACCGTTTATATCGGCGACCCAGGCCTGCCAGGCGGCCTATGAGTCGCAATTGCTGCCCGCCATGCTGTACGTTTCAGAATCGTCAACGTCCTATCTGGTGAACACTCGCCAGCTCGGCCGACTCCCCGGACTGATGGGATACCGGGATATGTCTGTGTTTAATGACGATGCACTAGCCGCCAAATATCATCCGGGGGGCGTCTCGTTTCGTGATGTTATGACGGTTGATGGTCGCAATGTGCTCTATGGGGTGATCGCCAAAACACCGATTTTCCTGTCACTGGACGCTGCAGATTGGTGAGGTGGTAGCCGTGATTTTTTTGCAATCCCACCCGTTTCAGTTGGCCGTTACTCATCCTGCATCCCATCGATACGCGCATAATCTGCCGTCAGGCGGATTGTTTTACCTGCAAATGCTGAGTGGGCCCGAGGCGCTGGTGCGTGCCATTGTCGTCCGTGACGACTCACTGCTGCTGGCCCTTAGCGGGCTGGACCAGAGTCTTTCCTACAAGATAATCGCCAGTCGCGTCGATGGTGGTTTTCAGCCAGGTCTCTGGTGGATCGATGATTTTGTCTATGATCCGGGGCAGCTGAATCTGGTGTTCAGCAGCCGTGGCCAATCCGCTGGCAGCGGCCATCAACAGACGTTTACCGGTCTCACTACGGTCAACAAATCTCCTGTATCCCGCACCGTGATGGCCATTGCCATTGATGGCGACGAGCCGGTGTTTCTGGCGCAAACGCAATCCAGTGAAACCACGGGTCAGTACACCTTGCAGTGGCAGGGCTACACCGGTCAGATTCTGGTAACCGCGCTGGACGATTATGGCGTGCCACACGTTGCAGGTGCCACGCACGGTGTCGGTGAGCGCGTGCATCCGGCGACACCCAACGGTTTCGTCTATCAAATATCCGTTGCGGGCCAGTTAGGGATGGAGCCTGTATGGCCAACCAGTGCCGGAGCACTGGTGATGTCCGGCAGCTGTCAGCTGGTTGCCGTGCCATTTTATCGACCGAAAACGGTTGGCCCGGTGGTCGTGTAATGGCTGAGTATCTGCGCACGGGGTTCACCACCACCGTTTCAGCAGCATCGCCCGCTGCCGTGTCCGTTGCTGGCGTTTCCGCCCCATTAAAGCCCATTCGCCAGACTGCGGCGGCGGCGATTGTGCCAGCAGAGTTTCCGGTGTGTTCAGCCGTGGTTAACCCATTCGGCGGCGGTGTTCCGGTTCAATGCGATATGTCTGGCGCGGTAGTGCAGACATCGCAGATTTTGCAACGAGCAACAGGCACCGGCTGGGATGTTTTAACGCCGCTCAGTCAGCCCTGCCGGTGAGGTCATCATGCGGCGGGTGGCACACTCTGGCAGGGTATGGCCACCTATGTGTCGACCAGTCTGGTCGTGCTGGATCTGCCGGTGGCGATGCCACAGCTGTGGGTGGCGAAATACAGCGATCGCCCCTCTGAATACGACCTGTTGGCCGGTGAATTATTGCTGGATTTATCCGGCTGGCTGGATTTGTCGGATGGCCCTTATGTGCCGTCAGGTTTGATTGAGTGGGGCGGCCGCAAACTGACCGATATGCCCTCACAGCCGATTACCAGCTGTGTATTGGTGGCCATCCATCAGCCGCCGAAAAAAGACAAAGATCTGATTGCGCCCTGGGGGGTTAGTACCCGCCGCGCGCATGAGATTGAAACACCGTATCTGACCGAGCCGCCGGTGGTTGTGCCAGGCGATATTCCCGCAGGAAATTCAGCAAAGGTAAACATCACAGTGAACTCAGTAGATGTCATTGCACTACCAGGCAATGAGCCACTCAATGTCGCGGATATCCGTATCTCATGTGATCGGGAAACATTCAGCTGGCAACTGACGTGCGAGATCCGCAACAAAGCATCGCTCAATCTGATTAAACCCGGTGCTAGCGGTTATAGGGAACTGGCCGTAACAATCAACGGCCACCGCTGGGAGTTTTTCATTCCGAAGTATTCAGCGTCGCGAAAGATTACTGACGACAAACTCGATCAGAGCTGGCGTATTACGGGGTACAGCCGAAGCCAGTATCTCGGGCAACCCTATGCACCGAAGCGTACCCGGTCGATCGCATCGACTACCGCTGTACAAGCGGCTACAAACGAACTGTTCGGTACTGGATTTACGCTCGATTGGGACACTGCGCTGCTGCCGGACTGGTCAATGCCCAACAGCTCGTTTTCGTATCAGGATCTGACGCCGATTGAAGTGATTAAACGCCTGGCGTCTGTTGCCGGTGGCGTCGTGTTGGCAGACCCGGCGAGCAACACACTGTACGTGCGACCGAAGTATCAGGTCGCAGCGTGGCAGCTGATTAGTGCGAATATGGATCGCACAATCCACGAGTCCCAAATCCTGTCTGAATCCATGGACAGCGAGGAAAAGCCGCTGTTTAACAGCGTGTTAGTATCCGGTGAATCTGAAGGCGTGGCGCTGATAGTAAACCGTCTGGGGACCGCAGGAGATAACCCGGCACCCGATATTACCGAAGGCTGGCTGACGGCGATCGAAGGCAACACAAGTCGCGGTACAGCAGAGTTGTCTGCCAGTGGCAATCGTCAAACCTACACGCTGGATCTGGCGATTCCAGAATCCATTGGTCAGCCCGGCTTGCTCGTGCCAGGGCTGATGGTGGCTGTGCAGCATGATGACTCTGTAAACGACTACCGGGCGTATGTTGATGCAATCAGCATATCGGTGCCAGGGCGCGGCAATGCAGCGGTTATTCAGAGTGTGACACTGGATCGTCCTGCGGGATGGGAGGTGGCATGAGCAACCCCTGGATAAAGTTTAAAGCGCTGCTGGCACCCGGCGCAAAGCAGATTGTCACTGTTGCAAGCGTTGGTGCCGACGGCACGTCAATTGTGACGGTGCGGGACGGCAGCCAGATCCGCGTCGCTGGCGACAGCGTTGCAGCGGGCGAAAAGGCCATCATTCAGGATGGCAAAATTATGAGCAAGGCACCCAGTCTACCGATGCTGTCGGTAGAGGTTTAACGCGGATTAAAGGGCTTTAAACCGATTGGCGATATGCAATCGGTATAGTCACTGACTGAAATTATATAAAGGAAGGAAGCGACGCCAACCCGGCTGCAACCGGACCAGCGCCGCCAACCCGCAGCGACACAAGCACTGCGAATCAGCCAAGGCCTCCCGCTCGTCGACGAGCGCGGGCAAGCCTATCAAAAAGGTGATTCCCATGCGCGAAATTCGCTGCTCCCGCTGCAACAAATTGCTATGCCGCTTCAGCGGCAACGCCCATCTGGAGATCAAATGCTCCCGATGCGGCAATCTTTCAACCGAGCGCCACGAGTGCCAGCAGTACGAGCAAACTCGCTCGCACCGGAGGTATTGTGGCAAAACCGGAAGTCTCCCGAAAAAGCAGTAACCCGTCAGTGATCCTGGAGGATGGCCATTGCGTTGGCTTTGGTTGCCCTGAGTTGAGGGTAGAGGTCATTCCTTGTTGGTTGGCCAGAACCCTGGTTCAAGTGCACCACTACAGCCGACGCTGGGTTAACAACAGCTACCTGCACCTGGGCGTAATGAGCGGCCGAACCATGGTAGGGGTGATGCAGTGGGGCTACGCTCTGAACCCGAACAGTGGGCGGCGCGTTGTGCTGGAAACCGGCAACCGGGAATACATGGAACTGAACCGGTTGTGGCTACATGACTCAATGCCGCGCAACAGCGAAAGCCGTGCGATTGGTTATGCCATTCGCCTGATTCGGCAGCTGTATCCATCGGTTCAGTGGGTGCAGTCATTTGCCGACGAGCGCTGCGGCAAGGGCGGTGTGGTTTATCAGGCCTGCAGCTTCGACTATGTCGGTAGTCATTTGAGCCGCTTCTATGAACTGGATGGCGAGTGGTATCACGAGCTGGCCAAGACCCGAAAGGGTGGCGTCCGTGGTGCCCACTTGCAGGCAAACTTGCACCGGGCAAACGTTCATATGATGCGCCAGTTTCGGTATGTGAAGTTTCTGAACAAGAAGGCCCGCAAACGCCTCAACAGCAAGCTGTTTAAGGTGCAGCCGTATCCGAAGCTGGAAGCCGAAAAAGCTGGAGGGGAGGGTGTCTAAGAAGATGGCGCAGAAAATCTAAAAAGATGCGGCGCGCTACAAAACGGAGCACGAGTCATAGCCATCCCGAAAGCCCCGAAGGGCGCGGGCTGCAGCGCATTTGAGCGGTGTTGACGAACTTGAAAAGGACTTGTCATTTCGCTGCGTTCGTCGCCTTGCTCACACGCGCTGCAGCGCTCGCGCAGAGCTGTGCAGAGTTATTCAGAGTGTCCCTAGTATATCGGACTCTCCGTGGTCATTTTGCAAAACCGTTACCGGATGTGTTGGGAGCCGTCATAACCCGACACGAGAGTACCGGGTCTGCGCGATCTCAGCCAAGATCACCACCACCGACCGGAATCACGCTGCCGGTCAGGTACGAAGACTCATCAGACGCCAGGAACAGAATGGCATTGGCCTGTTCCTGCGGGGTTGAATACCGCTTCATCAGGCTGGATTCGATAGTCTGGTCAACGATCTGCTGGTACCAGATTTTCTCCTGTTCACTTTGTTCGCTGGCATTGCGGGGAATGCGGCGGGCGCCAACATCGGTGCCGCCAGGGGCGGTGGCGTTGACGCGAATACCGTACTGGGCATTTTCCAGTGCCAGGCAGGCCGTAATCGCGTTCACCCCGCCTTTGGCGGCGGCATACGGCACACGATTGAGACCACGGGTGGCGATGGAGGAGACGTTAACAATCACACCACTCTTTTGCGCCTGCATGGTATCCAGTACCGCATGGCAGCCCCAGAGGGGCGGAAACAGCGAGCGTCGGATTTCCTTTTCAATCTGTTCTGGTTCATAGGCTTCATAAGGCCTGGCCCAGATGGTGCCACCGACGTTATTGACCAGCACATCGACCCGGCCCAGCTCATCAATGGCGGAGTGAATGGCAGCGGTGGCGGTATCGTGCTGCTCCAGATTGGCGAGGCGGAAGATACACTTCGGCGCCCCGGCTTCGAGGCAATTGGCGACGGTTTCTTCAACAATTGGTGACAGGTCGATCAAAGCCAGCGTGGCCCCCTCGGCGGCCATGGATTCGGCCACGGCCTTACCAATGCCCTGGGCCGCACCGGTGACAATCACTACCTTGTTTTCAAAACGATTGGGGCGCATGAATTTGCTCTCTTGTTATGGGTTGGCCGGGGTGAGTCGGATTCGAATCGGCAGCATGGCTGCCTCCTGCAGGGTTGGAGTTCGTCGGTTTGCACCTATGTCCGGCGGTTTTTTCCGCAGGGTGCGTCTCACGCACCGAGCGTCGGGCGTCAGTTCCGACGCTCAGCTCATCAGCTGGCGTTGAATTTCTCGTAGTAGAAATTCACAGGCTTGATGCCCTTGTCAGCCATAAAGGCGTTAACGGCATCGACCATGGGTGGTGGGCCACAGAGGTAGATATCCACCGCGCCATCATGCAGGCAGCCCGGTTCCATGTGATGGGTCACATACCCCTTGTGCGGATATTCGCTATCCGGGTTGGCCACACACGCGGTAAAGCTGAAGTTGGCGATGCGTTCGGCAAAACCTTCCAGCAGTGGCAGCTGCACCAGATCGAAGTCGTTGGTGACGCCATAGATCAGATGCACCGGCTGCGGGCAGCCATCCCGTTCGAGTTTTTCCAGCATCGCCAGGAACGGTGCCAGACCGGTACCGCCAGCCAGCATCAACAGCGGACGCTTGACGTCGCGCAGGTAGAAACTGCCAAACGGGCCACGCAGGGTCATACGATCACCGACCTGGGCCGTCGCAGTCATCCAGCTGCTCATCAGGCCGTTGGGCACTACCCGGATCAGGAATGACACCTGACCGTTATCCGGCTGCACCAGCGAGCTGAACGAATAGGCACGGGTCTGATCCGTACCCGGCACTTGCAGATTCACGTACTGACCAGGCAAAAAGTGCATGGCACGGATCTGGTCGCTGGCAATACTGAAAGTCAGCGTCGATTCTGACAGGCGTTCGATAGACGTCAGTTCACCGTGAATATCCGCCATCGCCGTCCGCACACACATGGCCGAGGTGGCCGGTACATTGATGACACAGTCGGACTCCGCCACCATGCAGCAAGTCAGCACCTTGCCTTCTGCGGCTTCCTGTTCGGACAGGGCATCGTCAATGTAGCCTTCCATCATGAATTCACCAGATTCAGCCTGGCATTTACAGGTGCCACAGGCGCCATCACGGCAATCCATCGGAATATTGATAGCAGAGCGATAGGCCGCATCGGCTACGGTTTCGCCTGCCATGGTGTCGATAAAACGGGTCACCCCGTCTTCAAAATTCAATGCAATGGTTGGCATGGCTAGCACGCTCCAGCCTTTCAATAAGGCTTTGTTGTCAGGTTGCAGATAGAAGAGGGCTGGTGGCCAGCCCCGGATCATTCATACGTGGTAGACGTCGATCACGTGATGGATGTAATCGTTTTTCAGTACTACTTTCTTGCGAGTGATCTGCAGTCCACCGGAGGCGTCGCGGCGCAACGTGACAAAGGTGGTGCCGAAATAACTATCCACTGTCTGGTAACGGATGCTGTGGGTGCACCAGTTGTAACGTACCTGGCAGGTGTCGCCTTGCTCCTCCACAATCTCGATATTCGACAGGTTATGGCTGGTGCGCGGTTCCGGCAGGCTGGAGGCGCTGGAGCGTTCGGTCTTGATACGGAACACCCGGTCTTCCAGACCATCACGGCGGCGGTAATACATCAGCGATACTTCGCGTTGCGGGTTGGTGACCAGCTCGCCACTGTCATCCCAGCTGGGCATCCAGAATTCGGCGTCGACAGCGTAATGCTGTAGCCATTGATCCCATTGTTTGTCATCGAGTGCTCGGGACTCGGAGTACAGGAAGTCGAGAATGTCCTGATATTCAAAACGCATGGTGTTCTCCTTATTCCTCGTGACTGCCAGAGTGGTGCGTGTCGACACAGGTGGTCAGGTAGTCGACCCAGTAACGGTGCTGGATGGTGTACAAGCCTTCATCTTCGGATTTGGCACCACTGAGGAGTGGTTTCAGGCCAATTGAGCGGGCAGCATCATCCGGTCCCTGAATCCAGTGTTTGGCACCTCGACACATGTCATTCCATGGCAAGGCGCTGGCTTTGAAACCCTCCTGACAAGCGCGGAATTCTTCCAGGTCGTCCGGAGTGGCCATTCCAGAAGCGTTGAAGAAGTCCTCGTACTGACGAATGCGATGGGCACGGGCTTCGTCACTTTCTCCTTTCGGGGCAATGCAATAGATGGTGACTTCGGTCTTGTCGACGGAAATCGGCCGGAAATGGCGGATCTGCGATCCGAACTGGTCCATCAGGAACATGTTCGGGTACAGACAAAGATTACGCAGATTGCCAATCATCCAGTCCGCACGGGCTTCGCCAAAACGCGAAACCAGCTCATCGCGTTTTTCATATAATGGGCGGTCTTGTGGGTTTGGCCATTGCATCCACAACAGAATGTGGCCTTGCTCAAAGGCATAAAAACCACCTTTCTGTTTGTTCCAGGTCGAGGCATCCATGGCTTTGACGTCGTCATCCGATATACCGCTCTTGCGGCGTGACGTTGTGGCCACGTAGTTCCAGTGCACGGCTGATACGTGATAACCATCGGCACCGTTTTCAGCCTGGACTTTCCAGTTGCCGTCATACACGTAAGTCGATGCACCGTTCAGCACCTCCAGCCCATCCGGCGACTGATCTACAATCATGTCGATGATATGGGTGGCTTCTCCCAGATGTTCAGTGAGTGGTTTTACATTCGCGTTCAGACTGCCGAAAAGAAAGCCGCGATACGACTCAAAGCGTGCAACCTTCTTGAGATCGTGGGAACCGTTGCAGTTGAATGACTCCGGATAACCGGCATCCACCGGATCTTTTACCTTCAGTAATTTGCCGGAGTTATTAAAGCTCCAGCCGTGGAATGGGCAGGTCATTACCGACTTGTTGCCCCGTTTGGTGCGGCACAATACTGCGCCGCGATGCGAGCAGGCGTTGATAAAGCAGTTCAGCTCACCGTCCTTGTTGCGGGTAATCAGCACCGGTTGACGACCAATATAACCGGTAAAAAAATCGTTATTGGCCGGGATCTGGCTCTCATGGGCCAGATATACCCAGTTGCCCTCAAAGATATACTTCATTTCGAGCTCAAATAGCTCAGGATCGGTGAACATGTCACGACGGCAGCGATATAGCCCCTTGGCCGGGTCTTCTTCCATCATGCTCTGGATTTTTGTTATGAGTTGGTTGTTCATCAAAGGCCCCTCCGTATGTGTTTCCAGAGTAAAAGCCTGCTAACTGCGCCACTATCCAGCACATCACGAGGATTATCCGTTTTGTGCATAGGGGTTATCGGGAACTGACCAGAGTCTCTGCGCAACCTCTGGTCGCCAGAACTGGTTATCGGAGGCAGATTCAGAGCTCAAACACTCTGAAAAACTCTGCGTGTGAGTAAGGTTGCGGCGGGTCATGAATCGTTATTTACTTTGCTGAAACCGTTCGTTGCGACGTCACTCTGTAAATGGATTTATGACAATTACTGCCCAGCAAAAAGCCCGTCAGTTTATCAGTGCCCGCCATAACCATCCGGCCTGGCGTTTACTGGTTTCTCCCCGAGCCCCGTTAATGCTGGGCTGTCTGACCGTCCTGTTCGAACAGGCGCGGGATGGCGTCGCCGAAGAAGATGCCCTGCAGGCGTTAACCAATATGCTGCTGGCCTTTGCGGAAGAGGCAGAATTTGATGTCGACCCGGACAAGGCGCCCCAGCAGGCCGGGCGGGAACTGCGCGAGTGGATTCGCCGTGGCCTGATCATCGAACGCAGTCACCGCCTGTATTCCACCGATGCCCTTAACAGTGCCGTGCAGTTTATCGAGTCCCTGGATAACCGCATCATGACGACGACAGCCTCGCGTCTGGCGGTGGTGCAGCAGCAGATCGAACAGCTCGAAACCGGCCTTAATCCCAATCCGGCAAGCCGTATCCGCACCCTCGAAAACAAAATTGCCGGACTGCAGAAAGAACTGGAGCAAGCCCGTGCTGGCCACATTGAGGTGTTAACCGAAAATGACGCCATTGAAGCCCTGAAAGAGGTCTATACGCTGGCGTCCGGGCTCAGTGCGGATTTCCGGCGGGTCGAGGACTCCTGGCGTGAGGCCGACCGCCAGCTGCGCCAGACCATTGTGTCGGAAGGCGCCAACCGTGGCGATGTGGTGCAGCACCTGCTGGATGGTCAGGAAGCGTTGCTGAATACCCCTGAAGGGCGGGTGTTTGATGGCTTTTTGCAGCAGCTGCGCCAGACCACCGAGCTGGAAGATATGGGTCATCGGCTCAAACAGATTCTGTCGAACCCCGCCGCCAGCAAAGCCCTCAGCCGTAACCAGATGAATGACCTGCGCTGGTTGCGTCTGCGTCTCGCCAGCGAAAGCCATCAGGTGATGCAGGCCCGTGCCCGCAGTGAGCAGGACGTCAAAGGATTTATCAAAACCGGACTGGCCAGTGAGCACCATCGCGTGGGAATTTTGTTGCAGGATATTTTCAGACAGGCGATGGAACTCGACTGGCAACGGCAGGCTACCCGGCGGGCACCATCAAGCTTGCCTGCCGTCGGCTTTGCGCTGGCCAAACTGCCGACGGTCGAACGTTTGCGCTGCAAATCACTGGATCAGGAAGGCACCGATGCACTGGATTTCACCCCCCATCCGACCTCGCTGGATGATCTCGACGATGATTTCTGGGATGCCCTCGACGGCCTTGACCGTGAGGCCGTGATCGCCGACACCCTCGCTACCCTGAAACAGGCTGGCAAACCGCTGACGCTGGCCGAACTCGCTGCAGCACTGCCGCCGGTTCACGATCTGGAAACCCTGGCGTTGTGGATTGCCATGGCACGGGAAGCCGGTATCGAGGTTCAGGATCAGCAGAGCCAGAGCCTTGAGCTGACCGATCGAGATCAGCGCCAGTGGCGTTTTACCCTGCCGACAGTGGCACTGGATGGGGAGCTGTTGGCCGCCATCGACTGGGATCTATAAGGATTACACACCATGAGCAGCAACTTTTTTGACCAGCTGACGGCGGCCCCGGCGAGCGCCGACGACCATTCAGAATCTGCACTGTCAGCGACGGCTGCCGGGCTTGCCCCTGAGTCTGGCGCTGCTGCGGCTGACGCGGACACCGAGACTGACCGCACGCCGGCGCGGCTGCGTGAAGTGACACAGAACCTGTTGGCATCCGGATTGATTGAACAAACCGACAAGCCCAATCTGTACCGCCTCGGGCTCACCCATTTGCCCGACCTCAATCGCATCCTTGAGCCGCTGGACCTGCACGCCCGCGCTGACGAAGTGCGGGGGTTGCTGTTTTTACTGGTGCGCAAGGAAGGGCTGGTCGATGACGATGAATGGGCGCACCCACTGGTGCGCAAACAACGCCTGACCCTGGAACAATCGCTGCTGGTGGCGATTCTGCGCCAGCATTTTGTCAGCCACGAACAGGAACATGGTGTGGGTGCCGGTGATGCGGTGGTCAACGTCGATGAACTCAGCTCCCACCTGCAGCTCTATCTGGGTGACCCAGGCAGCGAGGCCAAGGAGCGTAATCGCACCCTGCAGCTGCTCGAACAGCTTAAAGGCCACGGTCTGGTGACGCCCCCCGACAGCCACGACCGCGTTGGTATCCGGCCCTTGATTGCCCATCTGGCCAACCCGGAAAACCTGCAGGCACTGCTGCGCGATCTGCAACAGATGGCCAACACGATGGCTAACCCAAAGGTAAATAACGACGGCACGAAGGCCGAATCAGAAGCCGGGGAGAATGACTGATGCAATCCCAAAGTGAGATGTTCAGTTTCGAACCGACCTACCAGCTGCGCCGACTGGAGCTGTTCAACTGGGGAGGTTTTGCCGGACCACAAGCGGTGGACATCGACCCGCAGGGGACCGCCATTATTGGCCCCACCGGCAGCGGTAAAACCACCCTGGTGGATGCCCTGATGACCCTGCTGACCGCCAACCCCAAATACAATCTGGCTTCAACCGGCGGCCACGAGAGCGACCGCGATCTGATTTCCTATGTGCGCGGTGTCGCCGGAGCCGGTAACGGTGGTGTCGAGCAAAACCATATCACCCGCCAGGGCAAAACCCTGTCCGGCATCTGCGCCACCTTCGCCAGCAGTGATAGCCAGGTCAAGCTGGCGGGTTTGTTCTGGATCGACGGCAACAGCATGGCCGCTTCCGATCTCAACAAACTCTGGCTGTTTTCCAGCCACCCGCAACAAACCCTGTCGGACTGGCTTACCACCCTCAACGAGGGCGGTAAGCGGGCGCTGACCCAACTGGAAAAACAGACCACCGGGCTGACGGGCTACCCCAGCAAAGGCCGGTATCTGGCCCGGATTCGTGACTTTTTTGAAGTGCGGGAAAATGCTTTTAACCTGCTTAACCGGGCCGCCGGTCTGAAGCAGCTCAACAGCATCGACGAGATTTTCCGCGAACTGGTGCTGGATGATACCGCTCAGTTTGAACGGGCGTCAGATGTCGCCAACAGCTTTGATGACCTCACCGCCATCTACGAAGAACTGGAAGTGGCGCGCCGCCAGTTACGCTCCCTGGAGCCGGTGACTCTGCAGTGGCAAAAATATCAGCAGCTTGAGGCTCACCTGAGTGAACAAAAACAGCTCAGCAGCAGCTTGCCGGTCTGGTTTGCGGAACAGGCCCATGCCAAATGGAAAGCCGAAAGCCAGCGTCTGCAACTGGCGAGCACCAGTCTGCAAGCGGAGCTGGGGGATGCGGAACAGCACCAGCAACAACTCAGTCAGCAACGTGACGAACTCTACGCCCGTTATCTGAATCTGGGCGGCAAGGACCTGCAATCTCGGGAGCAACTGATCAGGGCCTTGCGCGGTACACTTGCAGAGCGTCAGCGCGATGCCCGCCAGTATCTGGCGCTGGTGCAGAAACTGGCGCTGGATCCAACCCTCAGCCGTGAAGCACTGGCCACCAACCAGCAGCAGACCCGCCAGCAGCTGGAATCGCTGGCCCGGCAATTGGCGACTGCCCGCGAACAGGCGTTTCAGGCCGGATCGACCGCGCAGGGCAGCCAACAGGCGATTCAGGGTCTTGAGCATGAACTCGCCGATACCCGCCGCAGTCGCTCCAACATCAGCTCGAAATTCCGCAACTTCCGCACGGATCTGGCTGACTTCCTGGAGCTGGACGAACAGGATCTGCCGTTTGTTGCTGAACTGGTACAGGTGAAAGCGGAAGAGCAGGGCTGGCGCGGTGCCATCGAACGGGCGATCGGGAGCCAGCGTTTGCGGATTCTGGTGCCGGAACAGCAGCTGGGGCAGGCACTGCACTGGGTGAACCAGCGCAATAACCATCTGCACGTCCGCTTCTTCGAAGTTCGCGCAAGCATCGAACCGGCGCGTTTTATGGACGATGGTTTTACCCGCAAACTCGACTACAAAAACCATCCGTACCGGGACGCGCTGAAGACCCTGCTGGCCGGTATTGATCTGCATTGTGTCGCCAGCAGCGAAGCCTTGCGTCACACCGAACACGCCATCACCCGCGAAGGCACCCTGTCTGGCAAGGCGCGCTTTTTTGAAAAGCAGGACCAGAAAGCCCTCACGGACGACTGGCTGACCGGCTTTGACAACCGCGACCGTCTCGACGCCTTGCAACGGCAGTTGCAGGACCAGCAGCAGCGCCATCAGCAACACCAGAACGCGGCCGAAAAAGCCAGAGGCCAGGTCAGTCAGCTGGAGCAGCAACAGGCGTTAGCCGATGCCTTGCTGCACGTGGATTTTGAATCCATCAATGTGCCCATGGCGCAGCAGACCCTGGCCAACGCCGAGCAGGAGCTGCAACGCCTGACGGCACCTGATTCGGACCTCAGTGACGCCAAAGCCCGCTTTGAGCAGGTCGGGCAGGATTGTGCCGCCTGTGACAAGCAGGTCATTGACCTCAAGACCCGGCTGGCAGGGCTGGCCAACCAGCTGCGTGACGCCGGACAACAGCAATCGCGGGCCTGGCAACGGGCAGAAGCGGGGTTATCGAAGTCACAGCGGGATCTGGCGGATCGTTGCTGGCAGCCGTTGGCCGCCGCTATCCAGCAGGCCAGCCCGGTGGAACTGCTGGAGCTGGAACAGGCGACCCATAATCGCCTGCGTGATGACATCGACAAACTCGTCGACCAGCAGGCTCGGGCCCAGGCCGATCTGGTACGGGCGATGGCCAATGCCAAAAAAGAAGATCGCGGCGCGCTGGCCGAAACCGGCACCGAACTGGACGATATTCAGGACTACCTCAAGCGTTATCAGCTGTTGCGCGAAGAAGCCCTGCCGGAAAAACAGAAACAATTCCGTGAGTATCTCAACCGTTCTTCGGATGACGGTGTGACCGGCTTGTTGACCATGATTGATGGCGAAGTGGCAAAAATCATCGACCGTCTTGAAGACGTCAACAACACCTTGCGGCGGGTGGATTTCCAGCCCGGTCGTTACCTGCAACTGAATGCCAGCAAGGTCATTCATGAACGCCTGACCACCTTTAACAAAAGCCTCAATGCCCTGCGCTCGGCACGCCTGGCCGAAGACGACGGCAGTAGCCATTACAAGGCCCTGCGGGTGGTGGTCGAAGACCTGCGTTCGCTCTGTGAAAAACGCCACACCCAGGCCGCCAAAGCCCTGCTCGACCCGCGCTTTCGGCTCGAATTCGAGGCCATGACCATTGACCGTGGCAGCGGTGCCAGTCTCGGCAAATTCAAAAGCTCCCAGGGCGGTAGCGGTGGCGAAAAAGAAATTATTGCCTCGTTTGTCCTCACCGCCTCGCTGTCGTACGCACTCTGCCCGGACGGCAGCAGCCAGCCCCTGTTCGGCACCATCGTGCTCGACGAAGCCTTCTCACGCAGCTCCCATGCCGTCGCCGGACGTATTATCGAAGCGCTCCAGGAGTTTGGCCTGCACGCCCTGTTTATCACCCCCAACAAGGAAATGCGGCTGCTGCGCAACCACACCCGCTCCGCCACTGTGGTGCACCGGCGCGGCACGTTATCGAGCCTGACCTCATTGAGCTGGGAAGAACTGGAGCAGAGGGCGATGGAGCAGAAACAGCGCAACGGTGTGCGGGGATAATCCAGGTGAAGATGTAGTAATCTTATTCCAATTGAATAAATACCAGAGGCCATCAAATCGAGGCGAAAATGCTTACAGCCATTAACCTGAATAACTTCAAGAGCTACCAGAACGCATCATTGCCGCTGGCGCCGTTGACTCTGATGATTGGCGCCAACGCATCGGGTAAAACCAATGCAATCGAAGCATTCCGGTTTTTATGCTGGCTGGCGCAAGGAGAGAGACTCGATAAGCTGCGTCATAAAGTACAGGATTCAGATCAGGTCATTCGTGGTGATGTGCGCACCCTTGGCTATCTGGATTCTGATCGCTTCGGGCTGGGCTGTTATACCGATGATGCGGACTGGAATGAGTTTGCTATCGAGCTGTCTGTGAGAGAAGACGAACTGCATATATCCAGTGAATCCATTTCATCCCCTTCTGAAAAATATCCCCTGTATCGCATAGAGCAGGCGTCCCAGGGGCTGACCAATAATATCCGGGTTTCCTATAACAATTTTGCCCGTGGTCGCAACAAGCCGCAGATTGACTGCACTGATCAAATTGCTGTTCTGATGCAGTTAGTGAGTCCCGCGACCTTCGACCGGACACATGAAAAAGCTCAGAAGGTTATTCCCGCGGTCACCGAGCGATTCAGCGCCCTTCTTGAAAATACCTTGTTTCTGGACCCTGTGCCCTCTCAAATGCGGGAAGCCAGTTACCCTGATAAGCGGCTTAAGGGAAATTGCTCAAACCTCTCAGGCGTCTTGTACAACCTTTGCAGGGACGAAAACGTTAAAGAGCAAATCGTCGAATTTATTTGCAGTTTGCCTGAACAGGATATTAAAGGCCTGACGTTTGATGCCTTTAGTCGGGGTAAGTATTTGCTGGGTCTGATCGAAAACTTTGGTGAGCGGGAACGACTGTGGACCGCTGATTTACTTTCCGACGGCACCCTCAGGGTTTTGGCCATCGCCGCCGCCTTGTTATCGGCTGAGCCTGGCAGCACGGTTGTTATCGAAGAAGTCGATAACGGCGTTCATCCATCCCGTGCTCATCAACTACTGGAAACCATGCGCAAGCAAGCGGAACAACGCGGTATCCGCTTGCTGCTATCAACCCATAACCCGGCATTGATGGATGCTTTGCCCGATGAAGCATTGGGCGATGTCGTGTTCTGCTATCGCAGCCCGGAAGACGGCTCCAGCAAACTGGTCCGCTTGCAGGATTTGCCGAACTATCCGGGCCTGATTATGCAAGGGCCACTGGGAGGTCTGGTCTCCCGTGGTGTCGTGGATCGATTTGTGAAGTCTTCGAAAACAAACGAAACACCAGAACAACGAGCCAGAGAAGCCGTGGAATGGCTGGAAAGCATGCGAGGGAATGCATCGTGAGTGCGATATGCCTGATAGACACATCTATCTTTTTAAATCTTCTGGATGTGCCAAACCGAAATAACGAGCGAGAGCAGGCAGGAAACGATTTTATAGTATTCCGAAAGATGGGAGTGCAGTTTTTCCTGCCGATGGCCACGATTATCGAAACCGGTAACCATATTGCCCAGAACGGGGATGGTGGCACGCGCCGTAGTACCGCTCAGCGATTTTGTAAGCAGGTTAAAGCGGCTTTGATAGGAGAGGCTCCTTATCAGATCAGTGAATTTCCCGGCTCTGTGGAAGTTCTGAGCTGGCTGGATGCCTTTCCGGATCATGCAAGCCAGAATAAATCTCCGAAAAAGACCACAGAAGGCACCAGCTTCGGTGATCTGAGCATTATCCAGGAATACGAGAAGTGCCGTCGACGCTTTTCCATGTCCGAGATATTTATCTGGTCACTGGATGCCGATCTGGCCAGTTATCACCATAAACCCTGATTTTTTATGAAATCCCCCTCCGACCTCGCCTCCCAACTCGCCAAACAATGGCATCGCCCGGATCTGCGGGTTAGCCGTCTGCTCGACCGGGATAGCTGGCCATTAACACTCAATATCGGCAAACCGACGGCCAGTCAGGTCCTGCACCAGACCTTGCAGGTGCAGCAGCATCTGCACGCATGGCGAGCGATGGCAGAGCTGGGCAATCAAGGCACGGTGGAGTACGACGAGGTGAGTTATCGCAGCACGGCGGCTCCTGTCAGGTTGCCGGTGCGCTGGGTGATTACGTCACCGTCACAATGGATTGCGGCCACCAACGATAAAACCGTGGCGCTGGAATTCCGGCAACTGTGCGAACTGGTGGCTGCAGTCAGCCCTGTGTATCGGCAACGGCTGGTGCGGGAGCGGTCGTTATGGCTGGGCAAATCTGTGCCTGACGTCATTCAACTCTGCCAGCTGGCGGATCAGCTGGAGCCGGGCATCGGACAAGGGCGTCCGTTACGTTTACTGTCGGGGTTTGGCGTTGATACCAAACTGATCGAGCGTAACCAGACGACCTTGCAGAAACTGCTGGACGAGCGTTTCAATGGCACCGTCAGTGAGCAGGGGCTGATCACCTTTCTGGATGCCGCCGCTGACAAGGATCACTGGCTGCTGATCAAACCCCTGTGCGAGGGATTATTGCCGTTCCGGCGCTTGCGACTGACGACCTCCGAAATCGCTGCCGTCAATCTGCCTGCCAGCAGGTTGATTGTTGTTGAGAACGAACAGTGTGAACACCTGTTGCCGGAGCTGGCCGATACCATTGCCATTCTCGGTGCCGGGCTCGATCTGGGGTGGCTGGACAGCCCGACCCTGGCAGATAAACAGATACTCTACTGGGGTGATATGGATAGCTGGGGGCTGTTGATGCTGGCCAGAGCCCGCCAATACTGCCCGTCGATCAAACCCGTGTTGATGAACCGGGCTGCCTTTGAAGAGTTTGCGCCACTATCGGCAGTGATTGAGCCGGTATCAGCCCAGCCGCAGGCGCCCGCCGGGCTGACTGCTTGCGAGGCCGGGTTTTACCGGTATTTATCAACACGTGAAAAAGGCCGACTGGAGCAGGAGTTTATCCCGCAGCAGCGCGTCAGAACCGAGCTGCTGAAGTTGATCGTCCAGGGACCCTCTGAATAACTCGGTGCCCGCTCTGGCTTATCGGGATGGTGATGAACCACGAAGTCGGTTTGATGGCATAGCGGGCTACGTCAAAAACCGGCGACACCGGGTCATAGCCATCCCGAAAGCCCCGAAGGGCGCGGGCTGCCGCGCGTTTGAGCGGTGTTGCCGATCTTGAAAAGGACCCGGCCAGGTTGGTTCGTCATTTCGCTGCGATCGTCGCCTTGCTCACACGCGGTGCAGCAGTCGCGCAGAGCTGTGCAGAGTTATTCAGAGTGTCCCTCGGCCAGCAAGACCAGATGGTCGGCAATCACGGCCTTGAGGATATGCAGCTTGCGGCTGAAGAAATGGTCGGCCGCCGGAATAACCACCACCGGGCGGCTTAGCAGTACGGCCCATCGAATACGATGCCTCCAGAGTTTGCAGTTATGTCTGTGAAGGCGTGTTCCTTGCAACGGAAGAATCCGTGGATCAATTTATCGAAGCCTTGAAAGCTGAACTGAAAGCTCTGGTTCGTAATGAACATAGCGTCCGAATTAAATAATCCTTGTGGAGTTTGAGTTTTCATGAGATTGATGTCCCGTGTCCCAGGACAAGGGACGGGGGTGTTTATCCGGATATGAAGAGTCAAGATGTTTTTTTGTTGCTCAAGCTATTCAGCCTTGAAAGACAGGAGAGGAATTTTTCAGAAGGTGTCAGCCGAGCCTGGCCATCCGACTGGCAAGACTGGGACGACGAAGTGTATCTACTCGCGAATGGCGCCCTGCAAGACGATACGTCATTCGAAACCCGGGGCCATGCAGAGAGCTACATCGCCTCTCGTTATACCGCCAGAGCACTGGAAGACGTCACTGGTATCAGCAAGTCCCAGGTGAATTTGTCATTAAACCGATGTTTTGATGTGGGGCTGCTCCGTAACGACCGCAAAACCGGCCTGCCACGAGTAAACACCAAGGCGCTGGTGGAGTTTATTGTGTTTGGCCTGAAGTACGTCTTCCCGGCCAGACCTGCCGAAATAGTGCGCGGTGTCGCCACCGCTTTTGCTGCCCCGGTGCTGGAGCAAAAACTGATGAGCCCCGGAGAACTGATTCCGGTATGGCCAGACGCCAGAGGCAACACCAAGGGACAATCCGTGGAGCCGCTGTTCAAGTCGGTGCCATTCGCGGTTCGTAGAGATCCGGAGCTTTACGCCTTGCTGGCGCTGGTCGACGCCATTCGTATTGGCCAGCCACGCGAAGCCAGCCTCGCAACAAGTCTGTTGAAAGCTCACATGGAGATTCGTGAATGAAGGTCAGTCTGGTATTGCAAGACATGCTCGAAAGAGTCGCCACCGCATTGGGGCCAGAGCTGTGCCAGCAAATGACCTTTGTGGGTGGCTGTACCACCGGCCTGTTACTGACCGACGAATATACGCTGGAGCAGGTTCGCCACACCGATGACGTCGATCTGATTGTGCATACCCTGGGTTATGTCGGCTTTGCTCAACTGCAAGAGCAACTGAAAACCCACGGCTTTTCCATCCCGCCTGCCACCGATGAGGCTCCCACCTGTGCAATGAAGCTCGGCGATCTGCGAGTCGACTTTATGCCCGATAACGCAACTGTGTTGGGGTTTAGTAATCGCTGGTATCAAGACGCCATGGCCAGCGCCTCGTCATACCCGTTAACCGATGACCTCAGCATCCGTCTGGTCAGCCCGGTGTACTTTATAGCCACCAAGCTGGAAGCCTATAACGGCCGGGGCAATAACGACCCTCTGGACAGCCGTGACATCGAAGACATTCTTAATCTGGTTGATGGCCGTGAAGAATTGCTGGATGAAATCAAAGCCGCCGCCGCGGACGTTCAAAGCTACATCGCAACCGAAATATCCCAACTGCTGAACATCAGCGACTTCGAATACGCAGTGCAAAGCCAGGCACGCGGCAATGCCGGGCGAGAAGAGGTGATCTTCGAACGACTCGAAGCCCTCGCCGGGTTAACCTTGGACACCTCGTTATAAGGCAGGATGCGGATGAAAATGACATGGAGCAGCCGCAAAGGACAATCACGCAGGCTGAATAACGACGCCGCCGCACTGGCCTATGCCGGTGATTTCCTGATTGCCGGCATCGTCGATGCGCAAGTTCAACAACACAGGCTGATGGCTTTTTGACCATAACCCGTCGGGCTGAGGCCAGTGGGTCCCAGTCCGGCGTTATTCGTCACTCATTTAACCCGTTAAACCACACTCCTCCTGACGGGTTCTGGAACCTACTGGTACTCAGCAGGCCCGCTTTAATCATTGAGAGCGCCCCCTAGGCCAGCAAGACCAGATGGTCGGCAATCACGGCCTTGAGGATATGCAGCTTGCGGCTGAAGAAATGGTCGGCAGCCGGAATAACCACCACCGGGCGGCTTAAGGGTGCTCCCCAGTCTAAACGGCGCGCAGACGTACCATCTCATCCTGTTCGCCATGAACGACCAGGCTGGCTTTCAGGAGCAATCGATAACGTTATCCCGATGTTTTTACTGCCGGGAATCACGCACCGTTCATGACAGCCGTGTTTGATTGTGGCAACGTCGGCGCGAATGGCCTCCCGTCGTACGGGGCTGGCTGCAACAAGGGAATGTCTCGATGGGAGATATGAGTGGCTTCAGAACAGGTCCTCGACCGCATCCGTAATCTGAACATGGCACGTGTCAGCGGCAAACGCGCACCCCACAAACCGCTGCTGATTCTGGTGGCATTGGGAGCCTGGCAACGAGGCATCCGGGACGTACCGTTTCCGTTGATTGAGGCAACGCTGTTGCCGTTGCTGAAGGCCTGGGCTCCGCCGACCAAAAGCAGGCCGCAGCCGGAATTGCCCTATTGGTACATGAGATCCGACGGCTTGTGGCAGGTGCATCAGGCCGATCAGCTGGAATGCAAAAGCAGCGGTTTTCCGACACTGGCCGCGTTGCGGCAATCCAGTGCAGCGTTTACAGCGGATGTTCAGGAATGGCTGGATCGGGATGACAGTGCCCTGTTGTCGATGGCCTGGCTGATACTGGAGCAGCATTTTCTCCCCTCTACCTATGAAGCCTTGCTGGATCAATGCGGGCTGGATATACCCTTGCCGTTCAGTCTGCAGCCGTCATCGGTAATCAACGACCCGGCAAATGCCGGGCAGCGTTACCGTACCGCCGGTTTTCGTCGGGAGGTGCTGCAAGCCTACGACTACCGTTGTGCCGTCAGCGGCTTCCAGATCTGGCTGGGTGGAACCGAGATCGCCTGTGAAGCAGCCCATGTCATGGCGCACGCGTTTGGTGGTCCGGACTCTGTTGACAACGGACTGGCGCTGGAACCGACGCTGCATCTTCTGTTTGATCGGGGGATCTGGTCGCTCAGTGATGATCGAAGGATTCTGGTATCGCAGGATTTTACCGGATCTGATGCCGGGCTGGAGCGCATCCGGAGCTTGAGCGGACAGCGTATTCGCGACCCCAAACCCGGACAGCCGCTGCTGAACCCGGAATATATCCGCTGGCACCGGGAAGCTAATGCCGGAGGGGTATTTCGGGCGCCAGCCTTGCCCTGGTGAGTTTCAATGAACGCTGCTGGCTGTTGATACAACGATGGTCCGTGACAGCTCCAGGGCGGGTTTAACCCATACTCAGGGGGTACGCCTTGTGGTTGATGATCCGGTCGATGAAGTGCTGGTGGAGGATTGCCTCGTATACAGATGGGGACTATTTAACCCCCCCTTGAACTGTCTGGACTTTTGATATTTTGCCTGATGGGTGAGCGCAAATTGAAGATCGTCGATGTGGCGAGAGAGACGGGCCTGAACCGTAATACCGTGACCCTGTTGTACAAGGAAACAGCGCAGCGTATTGATCTCGAAGCGATCGACAAGCTGTGTGAGTTGTTTGAGTGCGAAGTTGGCGAGTTGTTAGAAAAGGTTGCAGATTGAGCTGCTTGAGGGGGAAATTCGCTTCGGAATTTGAGACCAATAGCCAGGATGAGAAAAGTCGGGCAACGGTCAGAACGCGTTTCAGTGACTCAACGTCGTGGTCACCAAATGGTCACCGTTTGGTCACCGATCAAGAAAGGTTAGTAACTACTATCGCCAGAACGGCTGAAGGAATGGCCCGCCCTAGTGGATTCGAACCACTGACCTTTGCCTCCGGAGGGCAACGCTCTATCCAGCTGAGCTAAGGGCGGATTGTAAAGTAAGGCACGCATTGTACCTGCCAACGCCGCTCTGTGCCAGAGTCTTGATGATATGTGTTGCAGTGCTCTGATGCGGCAGGGGCTGTTTCCTGAGATTGGGCTATCATTTATGGAGATTTGAATGCCGTTGATCATCTCTGACATTCGGAAAGATGAAGGAACGTCCTGATTAGGTTAGGGTGTTGGCTTCTCGTCTATCAGAATTGCACGCAAAAGGAGTTTGTATGGCAACCAGCGTTTCTCTCGAACAGCTTCGTTCTTTGGTGTATGGCGCCTGTTTCCTGGCGTCGGGTGGTGGTGGTCCGATCAGTATGGCGCTGCAGTTTCTCGAGCGTATGAAGGGGCCGGTGCCGATGGTGGCATTACACGAACTGTCTTCATTTGCTTCCGACACCGATCAGGTGCTGATTCTGGCCGATATGGGTTCTCCCGACAAAGCGGCGGAAGGCTTTGGTTACACGGCGCCGATCAATGTTTTTCACACCATGAAGGATTACCTTGCCCAGACCGGTAGTGGCAATGTGTCTTACCTGCTGCCAATTGAGTTGGGGGCAGTGAATTCCCTGATTCCTTTCTTTATAGCTTCGCAGCTGCCAACGGCTTTGCCGGTGGTTGATGCGGATCCATCTGGCCGTTCTGTACCTCAGTTGAATGAAACCTTGCTGGATGCGTCTGGGCAGGCGATTTGCCCGGCTGCGGTTGCGTCGGATACCGCTGCCGATGGTTCGGTGGTGTCGCAGATTTTTCTGGGGATGGACGCTACGACGCTGGAAGATCAGTCGCGGGTAGCGGTATCTGGTGAGATTTACCACGAAGTAGCGGGTTTGGCCTGTTATCCCATGTCGGCAGCCTGGTTAGGTAGCAGTGCGGGCAGTCAGGCGCTGGTGCCGGGGTCGTTATCTGCGGCTATGCTGGTAGGAGATCTGATGCAAACCACCCAGTCCGTGGCGGCGTTGCAGGGCCTGCTGGACGTGCTGAAAGTATCCAACTATGTGCTGTTTGAGGGTGTTCTATCCGATATGAAGAACAGCACCGAGGGTGGTTTTGATATCGGCAAGATGATTTTTACCGATACCGCCGGTGAAGAGTTCTGGGTGTATTACAAGAACGAAAGCCTGTTGGCCTGGGATCCGTTGAACAAGGTGGCAAAGGTGATTGCGCCAGACTGTATCAATCTGGTGTTAACCGCTGATTTTACTGATCCTGCGACCGGCAAGTCGGTGGCCGCCGGTTCGCCGTTGTCGACTGCTGATGTGGTCAAGGGCATGAGCTGTCGGGTGTGGGGTACATCCTGTTCGGAGAAAATGCGTACCACGCGTATGGAGACGCTGTTCATGGCGAATATCCAGCAAATTGAGCAGGCGTATCCGGATGATGGCTTACAGGTACAGACGTATGTACCAATCGAGAAACTGAACGGGTAAGGAAAATGACAGAGGCACGGCGGCCAGATCTGGAATCCAGTCTGTTCTGGGAGTTATGGAAGCACTCGCCGGATAACATGTTTATCCTGCGGGTCGCGCCTGATGATTTCTACATCATGAACACCAACCTGGCTCAGCGTGAGGTGGTTGAGGAGTTGCGTGATGACACTCGTACCGGCCAGCCGTTGGCCTCCGTGCTGCCGTCTGATTTTTATAATATGGTGACGCCCAACTACCGCCGTTGTATTGCGGTGCGGGAGTCCATCCAGTACGAAGAGTCCGAACAGTTCACCTCGAATGATGTGCGTTACTGGAGCACCATGCTCTGCCCAATCCTCAACAACGAGGGTGAGGTAGCATTTATATTCGGGATTTCCCGAAACATTACGGCTCTCAAACGCGCCCAGTCACGGGCGGAAAATGCGGCCGAAGAAGCTGAACGGGCCAACCGCATCAAAACGGCATTTCTGGCCAATATGAGTCACGAAATGCGCACTCCACTGAACGGTATCAAGGCGTCGGCAGAACTACTGTCGGGTGCCGTTGATGAAGCCGAACGTCAGGGGCTGTGTAATCTGATTACCCAGGCGACCGAAGCGCTGACCCGCCTGACCAGCGATATTCTCGACTACGCCCGTATTGATGCTGGCCATCTGAAGCTGGAGAAAAAGCCCTTTGTCCTGACCGATGTGGTGAATGACGTTCATCAGTTATTACGGGCAACGGCGGAAACCCGCGGACTGGCGTTCAGCTGGTCATTGCAGCCGTTACCGGCGCGGGGTTTTCAGGGGGATGCCGGACGTCTGAAGCAGGTTTTGTTAAATCTGGCCGGGAATGCACTGAAGTTTACCGAGCGGGGTTCGGTAACCATCAAGGGCAAATTCCTCGGTTATCAGGAAAGCCGGGTGTTACTGGAGTTTGAAATTGAAGATACCGGTATTGGTATCGCGGCGGAAGATATTGGCCGTTTATTCCAGCCGTTCAGTCAGGTCGACGATTCTACCACGCGCCGTTATCAGGGCTCCGGTCTGGGGTTAGCGATCAGCAAGGATCTGGTTGAGAAAATGGGTGGCAGTATCTGTGTGCGCAGTGAACCGGGTGTGGGGGCCTGTTTTTCGTTTTCGATTCCGTTTGAACCCTGCATGGATGCCTGTTGTAGCCAGCCCTCGGAAACGCAATTGAATGAGCGGTCGGTTGCCGGTTTGCGAGTGCTGCTGGTAGAGGATAATCCGATCAACCAGATGGTTACCTGCAAGTTGCTGGAAAAATCCGGCATTGTAGTTACCGTGGCAGAAAACGGTGTGCAGGCACTTGATGCCTGTCGTGACCTGTTGTTTGATGCGGTGCTGATGGACTGGCATATGCCGGTGATGGATGGTCTGGATGCTACTCGTGAGATTCGTCAGCTGATCGGAGAGCGTGCGTTGGTACCGGTAATTGGTCTGACGGCCAGTGCACTGCCCGAGGATCGTACCATTTGCCTGAATGCCGGTATGAACGAGGTGATTACCAAGCCGGTAAACGCACGCCTGTTGATAAAAACCCTCGGTGAACTGGCTCGTTCATCACTGCAGTAAACGTGCGGTGTGTATAACCATGCTGCTCATTCTCAATCGGTGAGTCGCCCTTGTGGATACTCCGGTAAACACCGGTGTTTTGGGGCAATTTCTCTGTTGACTTATCCCCCGCAAAAATTTCCTGAAAAATCATATGGCTTCACATTATGGCTGAGTCATGATGCGGCTTTGCTGCTGTGCATTTCCACTTTGACGTTTTTTTGTACAGACTACCTGGTTGTTCACGGCTGTTTTTTGACATTTGGATGACGGACTATCCACAGATTCTGTGGATAAGTTTGGGTGTAAGCTGAAGAAAAGAAGCGCTAGCCGGGATTGGGTGGCAAGGATCTTTAGATTGGTTGTTTTTTGATCAATTCGGCTGACCGGATGATCCGGTCAGCGCAAGCGGGATAGGTTTGGCTGGTTAACCGTTCAGATGTTCCTTCAGTGGTGCGTGCTGGGCAGGTTCCAGACGAGGGCCAAACTGGCTGACAACCTGAGCGGAAGCAGCAGAGGCCAGACGACCAGCGGCAGCAAAGTCGTGACCATGAGTAAGGGCGTACAGGAACGCACCGGCAAACATGTCACCGGCACCGTTGGAGTCAACGGCGGTTACCTTGTGTGGGGCAATCTGGTGCAACTGTTGACCATCCCAGGCCAGGGCGCCGTTGGCACCACAGGTAATCGCGAAGGTAGAAGCCAGAGTCTTCAGTTGTTCCACGGCCGCTTCCAGAGTGTCGGTGGCGGTTAGTAAACGGGCTTCCTGTTCGTTACAGAACAACAGGTCAACACCATCACCCAGCATGCTCAGCAGACCATCACGGAAGTATTGGGCCATCGCCGGGTCGGAGCAGGTCATGGCGACCTTGACACCGTGTTTGCGAGCCAGATCACGCACCTTGATGGCGGCTGCGCGCGAGGTTTCGCCGGTTACCAGATATCCTTCCACGTAGACGTATTTGGAGCTGGCCAGCGCTTCTTCATTGATGTGACTATCGTTGAGGTTGGCGGTAATACCGAGGAAGGTATTCATGGTGCGCTCGGCATCCGGAGTGACCATCACCAGGCAGCGGCCAGTGGTGCCTTCTTCACGGTCAAAACCGAGGTTGGTATCAACACCTGCGGTCTGGATGTCGTTCATGTAGAACTCACCAGCTTCGTCGTTGGCGACGTTGCAGCTGTACCAGGTTTTGGCGCCAAAGTAGGTAGCACCAATGATGGTGTTGGCTGCGCTGCCGCCGCTGGCGCGTTTCTTGATGCCGTATTCTGCGGTCAGCTGGGCCAGCAGTGCCTGAAGCTTGTCTTCATCGATCAGGGTCATGAGGCCTTTCTCGATGCCCGCCTTGGCGAAGAAACTGTCTTCTACTTCAAATTCCTTGTCGACCAGCGCGTTGCCGATGCCGTAAATGTCATAACCCATGATAAAAGCCTCTGTTCTGGTACAGGATAAACGCTGCGCAGTGTAACCAAAGCCTGCCCGCTTTGCAGGCTGAAGGAGTGCCGGAATTGATCCGGGCAGGGTTTCGGTCGGTGGATACTTGCGGATATGATGCCGCAATGAACTCCGTTACCCGATTTATCAAACATCATCAGCGGGTGCGCCATGCGGTCTACCAGACCGAGGCCAGCATCATCCGTTCGATGCAGCGTTCAGCCCTGTTATTGCTGAGTCTGGTGGCTGCGCATGTGGTTGCCATGGTGAGCCTTGAAGGCCTGGACTGGTGGTCGGCGCTGTGGCTGACCATGACCACGGTATCAACCGTTGGTTACGGTGATTTGTCGGCGGCAACGCCTGCAGGCCAGCTGGCGACCATCCTGCTGATGTTTATGGGCGGCATTTCCTTGATGACGCTGTTGATCAGTGACTATGTGGATTTCCGCATGGCTCGTAATGAACGTATTCGTACCGGCTTCTGGGACTGGAACATGGCTGACCACATTCTCATCATCAATTCTCCCCGTCATAACCGCGATGCCTACTTTGAACGTCTGATTTCCCAGATACGTGAAAGCGGTGATGAATATCGGGAAACCCCGATCATGCTGCTGAACGAAGAGTTTGGTGAAGGCTTGCCGGAATCCCTGCGCCGTCTTGGTGTGGTCCATTGCACTGGGTCTGCCAGTCGCACCGATGACTTGCAGCGAGCCGGTGTTGATCGTGCGCGTCATATTATTGTGTTGTCGCGTGATGAGTACTCGGCTGACAGCGACAGTTATTCGTTTGATATCTGTTATCGCCTGTTTGAGCGCCATCTGGGGCCGAAGGTGATTGCCGAATGTGTGGATGACGACAACCGTCCACGTCTGCGCAACATGCATGTAAAGTCGATCCTGCGGCCAATCCGTTCCTATCCGGAGATGCTGGTGCGGGCCATGGTGGCACCTGGGGTGGAGCTGATCATCGAAGACATGTTTACCCATGCCAATGACCATGCGGTGCGTTATCCGATCTGGCTTGAAGGTGAACGCTGGGCTGACGTGGTGAATGCCATCGTCCAGAAAAATCTGGGCACACCACTGGCTTATGTCTCCAAGGACGGCAAGGTGTTCACCCATCCGGATGGTGATGATCGTGTGCATGCCCAGTCATTAATTGTACTGGTACACACCGAGCGCACCCCAACGATCCGTGATATCCAGCGTGCGGTAGAGGTGCACTTCAATATCCGTCTTGCCGACTTTAATCACTGAGTGATCCGAGAGGCTCGGGTGTTTACCGGCGGCCTTTCTGTATCACCGCCTCCTGTTTATCTGTTCTGGTCTTCGCCATGTTGTCCGGACATGGCGGATTCAGGTCTTTACTCGACGGGACTTTGCGTTCAGACTGCTGCCCCGTTTTTGTAATTGTATAACGTTTTAATGAAGGCTTTCCGTTCTCCGACACTGGCTGCTCTGATGGTTGCCCTGGTACTGCTGGTATCGGGTGGACATCTGCTGCATGAACAGCTGGCGTCGCATCAGGGCGGAGAAGTCTGTGATCTTTGCCGTTTCAGTGCCGATAACAACAGCGGCCTGTTACAGCCGGTTTTGCCCTCCATTCTGTATGTTCCTGCTCCGGTTCTGTACCTGCCGTGGCACGGTTTTGCCTCGCTCGAACGTTCTGTTCCTCGCAGTGCTGCGCGCGCTCCTCCCGTCTGATGCCTTGTTCCTGACTCGGGCCAGTTGATGGCCTTGCTGTAATTCCTCGCCGGGGGCGGATGTGCTGCTGCCGGTGGTTCGAACGTTTTTGAACAGGTAGACAATCAATGTTGCGTTATGTGGTTCCGGGCCTTGTGAGTGCGCTGGTGGTACCGGCATGTGTAAATGCGGGTGAATCTTCAAATCCTGCGGTTGAAGAAGTGGTGGTGACGCTGACACCGGGGGACAAGTCGCCCGAGCAGCTGGCGCAGTCGTCAGCGGTATTAAGTGGTGATGAGTTGCAGCGTCAGAAAGCGGCATCACTGGGGGAAACACTGTCACAGCAGGCCGGTATCGCCAGCAGCGGTTATGGTGCAGCGGTTTCGCGTCCGGTGATTCGTGGTCTGGGTGGTTCCCGAGTGGCGGTGCTGGAAAACGGTATGGATGCGGTGGATGCGTCCAGTATCAGCCCGGATCATGCGGTTGCGGTACAACTGCAAGGAGCCAGCCAGATCGAAGTGTTGCGCGGCCCGGCGACCTTGTTGTACGGCAGCGGTGCATTTGGTGGCGTTGTGAATCTGGTGGCAAACGATGATCAGCCGTTGCCGGAAGGTGGCCTGACCACGGCGGATGTGCAGTATCAGACCGTCAACGACGGCACGGCGCTTGGCCTTCGCCATGAGCAGGAAGATGGCCCTTGGCGCTGGAATGCCCGTATCAACCAGAACCGTGCCGGTGAATATCGTATTCCGTCTGATGCTACCGATGACGGCGACAAACGTCTGCCGAACTCGGATATCGATCTGCAGCAGGAAGTGGCGGCCGGTGGTCGTTACCAGTTCGAAGGTGGTTCCGCCGGAGTGGAACTGGGCTGGCTGAAATCCGGTTTTGGTCTGCCGGGCCACGAGCATCATCACGAGGAAGAAGACAGTGCGGATGCCGACCACGAAGAACATGAAGAAGAAGGCGCTGCCCGGGTGGCGCTGGTGCAGCGTCGGGTGCAGTCTGACCTCAAACTGGAAGCACCGGTTGATGGCGTTCAGCAGCTGGATGTTCGTCTGGCTCTGACTGATTATCAGCACGCGGAAGGTCATGAAGGCAGCGATACCGAGGCGGGGAGTAAAACCCTGTTCGAACGTGATGTGCAGGCGTTACGTGTCGAGACATTGCTGGAGCCGATTGCGGACTGGGAGCATCGGGTGGGTGTGCAGCTGAGCCACGAAGATTTCGCCGCCAGTGGCAGCGAAGCGCTGGTGCCTGAAACCGATACCCGTATTGGCGGTTTGTTCTGGCTGGGCGAACACCAGTGGCAGGACTGGACCTGGCAACTGGGCGCGCGTCTGGATCGTCAACGTACCGACCCGGCGGGTGGTTCCATGCTGGCGGCCAGTGCCGTTGAAGACCTTTGTGGTTTTGAAGTGGATGACACTCGAGCGCGGGTATTTGCCAACAGCTCCTGGTCGGCCGGTTTCCTGCGCGATTTTAACGGCGGTTGGCAGGTCGCCAGTTCGGTGACATCCGCTCACCACGCACCGGGTGCTGAAGAGCTGTATTCTTGTGGTGCGCACGATTCCACTCTGACCTACGATGTTGGCAATCCGGATCTGGCAGCGGAAAAATCCCTCAATCTTGACCTCGCCTTACGCCGTACCGAAGGTGACTGGCAGGGCAGTGTGGCGGTATACCAGAACCGCGTGCGTGACTTTACCTATCAGTCTGCTCTGCAGGACAACGGTAGCTGGGTAACCGTCGATGAGTTCCAGGCGTATCGCTACGAACAGGCCGACGCCCGCCTGACCGGTGCTGAAGCCCAGCTGAGCTGGCAACAAACCGAAGCCTGGCAATGGCAGTGGATGGCGGATCGTGTACGTGGCAAGTTCGTCGAAGGTGGTTATCTGCCGCGTATGCCGGCCGACCGTGTTGGCATGGGCCTGAACTACGAAGACGACTTCCTTAATGGTTTTGTGCAGGGCTACCGTGTACTGAAGCAGGATCGCCTGGCCAGCTGGGGCAGTTCGGCGGATGGCGAGCTGCAGGAAACCAGCACCGATGGATACTGGTTGCTGAATGCCGGTGTGGGTTATTACCTGGTGCGTCCTGAGGCAGAATATCAGCTGTCGTTGCGTGCCAATAACCTGTTGAACGAAGTGATTCGTTACCACACCTCATTTGTGAAAGACACCGTGCCGCAGCCGGGTCGTAACTTCACCCTCGGCCTCAGCGCCAGCTTCTGATAATACACAGGGCCGTCCCGGTTTTGCCGGGTTCTGGCCTTACATCCTCTCTGTTATAGTCTCCGGCGAGACCCGCTGGAGACTTTCCCCATGCTTGAACAATTGCTGGCTTTACTGGCTGATGGCCGTTTTCACTCCGGTGACGAACTGGGCCAACAGCTCGGTGTCAGCCGTGCTGCTGTATGGAAGCAGCTTAAAAAGCTCGATGATCTGGAAATTCCCTGTTCTTCAGTCAAGGGTAAAGGTTATCGCCTGCAAGAGCCGGTGGAGCTGCTGTCGTCTTCTTCTATTACCAGTCAGCTGAGCCCGCGCCTCGATCGCCTCGACATTCTGCTCGATGTGGATTCAACCAACAGTTATCTGCTGGAACGCGCTGGCGATCATATGGGCAAGCGTTACGCCGTATTGGCGGAAAAACAGCGTGCCGGCCGTGGCCGTCGTGGTCGTCACTGGGTCAGTCCGTTTGGCAAGAATATCTATTTGTCACTGCTGGTGACTCTGCCGGGTGATTTGTCCGGACAGGAAGGTCTGAGCCTGATGACGGCCATCGCCGTTGAGCGGGCTCTCGTACAGCTGGGGATTAGTGGCATCGGCCTTAAATGGCCAAATGACGTCTATCTCGATGGTCGCAAGCTGGCGGGTATTCTGCTGGAAGCTCGTCAGAGTCAGGCCAATTACTGCCAGATTGTGATTGGTATCGGACTGAATATGGCGCTCAGTGACAGTGATGCCAGCAGCATTGAACAGCCTTGGGCGGCACTGCGCCAATATCAGCCAGACCTGTCTCGCAATCAGGTCGCGGCGGTGTTGCTGGCGCAGCTGCTGCGTACGGTCGAAGAGTTCCAACGTGACGGTTTTGCTCCGTGGGTCCAGTATTGGGCCGAGCGAGACGTTTATTATCAGAAAGAAGTGAACCTGGTATCGGGCATCAACGAAAAGCGTGGCATCGTTAAAGGTGTGAATCGCAAAGGTGAGCTGCTGTTGCAGACCGAGAAGGGCATGGAAGTTATTGTTGCCGGAGAGTTGAGTGTCCGTCCTGTTGCTTGATGCCGGTAATACCCGGGTCAAATGGAAAAAGACCACTTCGGCACCGACCTTTGGTCGCTGTGAGTATGCCGAGCTGCAGTCACTCGACTGGGATAGCCTGCTGGATGGTGTTGAGCGGATTCTGGTGGCCTGTGTTGGCAATCAGGAGTTCCTGCGCGAGTTATTACAGCAGCAAGTGGCGATTCGTCATAACTGTGTGCTGCACTGGATCGATCAGCCACTGCCGGACCTGTCGGGTTTTGAGCATTGTTATCCTCATCCTGAGCGTCTGGGCGTGGATCGCTGGCTGGCCATGCTGGGAGCGCGTCAGCACCGTCCGGGGGATTTGTTGGTCATTGATGCCGGAACGGCCCTGACGATTGATTTTTTGAGCACTGCCAACCACCATGACGGCGGTTTTATTGTGCCGGGGTTGGCCATGACCCGGCAGGCGCTGTGGCAGAATACGCGGCGCGTGATTCCCTGGCAGGATGAACAGGACGACGGCCTGCTCGCGCCGGGGCGCGATACCCTGCAATGTGTGAGCGCCGGTGCGCGGCGTCAACAAGTCGCATTTGTGCGCAGCATCATGGACGATTATCCGGGGCATAGTCCCTTTATTACGGGAGGGGATGGTGACTGGCTTGCCACAACCCTCGGACAACCTTATTGGCCAGAGCTTGTATTGGACGGACTGGAAACCTTATGCGCTGGATATTTTTCTCGCTGCTGATCGGCAACATGGTGCTGATGGCGTATTACTGGCAGAAGGAAGGCACCACCAAGGCCAACATCAGTAGCCAGACCGTGGAGTTGCCAACGACCGGGCAGCGTCTGACCCTGTTATCGGAAACCACCATCGCCTTGCCAAAAGCCCGGGAAGTCGACACCAATGGCCGCCGTCGTTGTTATTTGCTGGGGCCGTATGGTGATGAGATCGACTCCCGTCATGCTGCTGCGCGCTCGCAGGCGCTTGGTCTGACAGGGCGTTCTATTTATACCGAGATTCCAAGTGGTGAGCCTGAAGAGTATTGGGTTTACATTCCACCGCGCCCAAGTCGTGATGCTGCAGTGCGAATTCTGAAAGAAATGCAGAAGCGGGGTTTCGACAGCTTTATTATCACTAAAGGCGAACTGGCAGAAGGTGTTTCCCTGGGGGTATTCCGCAATCAGGACTCTGCCGTGCAGCTGGCAGATCAGGTTCGCGAGTTTAATAGTCAGGTTGCGGTTAAGCAGGTAACCAAAACCCGTCGGGAATTCTGGCTGGAGATACCGGAAGGACCGGAAGTGAATCAGGGTCTGCGTGATCGAGTGCAGGCAGACGATTCAAAGGCGTCCTGGCAGTTAAGTGAATGTTCTGTTCAGTGATCAGGCTTCTCTGATGTAGAAAAAACCGGTTTCGACCGGTTTTTTTCGTTTCTGACAACCTGCAGGAATGATGGAGCACCAGAAACAGAAGGGGGGATCGCTTCAGTGATCAAAAATCAGGTGCAAGCGGGAACAGAAAGGGAGATTTTTCCGCGATTTCGAAAAAACTCAGAAAAACTTCTGAAAAATGCTTCGGTGGATAAGATTTTTCTGAATATTTTCTGGCTGGGAGAGACAGAAAATGAAATTTGGCTCACGAACCGGCTTTTCATTAGCAGAAAATCGAGACGTTGGTAGATCAAAAAACGTACCAGAATTGCAGTTTTTGAGTGTTTAATAACCAAAAAATCTGATTGGTACGATAAAAACGAAAAAAATTAAGTTTTTTTAAATCTTTTTGAAAAAAGTAGTTGACGAACCCCGGGGTCGGGCCTAATATACGTCTCACTGAAAGCGCGGTGGGGTTCCCGAGCGGCCAAAGGGATCAGACTGTAAATCTGACGCGAAAGCTTCGCTGGTTCGAATCCAGCCCCCACCACCAATTATTATGACAGGCACGTTGATAAAACGCGATTGTCGGAGCGAGCAAAACCTGCGCCGGGTGTCCAGACGGCGAATGTGCGCGGGCATAGTTCAATGGTAGAACCTCAGCCTTCCAAGCTGATGATGCGGGTTCGATTCCCGCTGCCCGCTCCAGAAAAAGAATTGCTGATATAGCTCAGGCGGTAGAGCGCATCCTTGGTAAGGATGAGGTCCCCAGTTCGATTCTGGGTATCAGCACCATATTTGACATAAGGTAGGCATTTGGCCTGCCTTTTTGTCTATGTGCTCAGTCTGAAACTTGATACCACGATAAAAGAGAGAATGTCATGGCTAAGGAAACGTTTGAGCGTTCCAAACCCCACGTAAACGTAGGCACTATCGGTCACGTTGACCATGGTAAAACCACTCTGACCGCAGCTCTGACTCGCGTTTGCGCAGAAGTTTGGGGCGGTAAGGCAGTTGCTTTTGATGGTATCGACTCTGCTCCAGAAGAGCGTGAGCGTGGTATCACCATTTCTACTGCACACGTAGAATACGAATCAAAAGATCGTCACTACGCTCACGTTGACTGCCCAGGTCACGCTGACTACGTTAAGAACATGATCACCGGTGCTGCCCAGATGGACGGCGCGATCCTGGTTTGCGGCGCTACTGACGGCCCAATGCCACAGACTCGCGAGCACATCCTGCTGTCTCGTCAGGTTGGCGTACCTTACATCGTAGTATTCCTGAACAAAGCTGACCTGCTGGCTGACGATTGCGGCGGCGCAGGCACTGAAGAATACAACGAAATGCTGGAACTGGTAGAGATGGAACTGCGCGATCTGCTGTCCACCTACGACTTCCCAGGTGATGACACTCCAATCATCCCGGGTTCTGCTCTGATGGCTCTGAACGGCCAGGACGAGAACGAAATGGGTACTTCTGCCGTTAAGAAACTGGTAGAAACTCTGGACTCCTACATCCCAGAACCAGA
>NZ_JAPNOA010000059.1 GCF_026626885.1 Parathalassolituus penaei | reverse complement strand
AGGATGCCGCGATCAGCGCCCAGGGCGAGGGCGGTACGAATCTGTTCCTGAGCGGTTTTAGGACCGATGGAAACCACCACGATTTCAGACGCGATGCCTTTTTCTTTCAGGCGTACGGCTTCTTCTACGGCGATTTCACAGAATGGGTTCATGGCCATCTTGACGTTGCTCAGATCAACATCAGTGTTATCGGCCTTTACGCGCACCTTGACGTTGTAGTCGATCACGCGTTTTACAGCGACGAGAATTTTCATGTTGTGGCTCTGTTGTTTTTTGCAGGTCTTGTTCTTGTTATGCCGATCCGCTGCAACGGAAGCTGTACCTCTGGCACAGCTTCCGGGTCCTCTCACTCTCTATTGCAAGGACAGAGCAGAGCGGATCAGAGGCTGATCACACGTTCGGACGGCTGGGCACTGTAGAGGTCTTCCACGATGTCAGCACGGTTGGTCAGCACGGCGTTCTGGTTGATCGAACCCTTGTCAGTGATCTCGTGAGCATCCAGACGGGCTGGCTGGTCGAGGATCACCAGACGTTTGATCAGGTTGGAGCTACCGGTGCTGGCGCTGGCCATTTCGCTGATCAGGCGTTCGAACACTTCACGCACGTGCGGATGACGGCAGATGTCGGCATCGGTGTACTGGGCGTTGTTCTGTACCAGCTGACGCAGGTGTGCCATGTCCGGGAATACCATCACACTCAGGTAGCTGCGGTCACGACCGGCAACTACCAGGTCCTGTACGTAAGGAGCACAGTGGTGAATTACGAATTGACGCAGGCCACCAACGGACACCCAGGTACCGGTATCCAGTTTGAAATCTTCGGAAACCCGGCCGTCAAAGCGGAAACCGCGCTGTGGCTGGCTTTCGTCCAGATATTTCAGGGCGTCACCGAGACAGTAGAAACCTTCTTCGTCGTAGGCTTTGGCGGTTTTTTCAGCATCACGCCAGTAACCCGGAGTGATCGCCAGACCACGCACACGCACTTCCAGTTTGCCGGCATTCGGGATCAGTTTGATCTCGGTGCCCGGGGTTGGCAGACCAACCACACCAGAGGCGCTTTCTTCCACGGAAGTGAACAGCGCCGCCGGACCGGTTTCGGTAGCACCGAGGCCAGTCATCATTGGCACTTTTTTGCCGGTGTACTGGATTGCCAGTTCATCCAGCGCGTCCCAGACGTGTTGGGCCAGACCAGCTCCGGCGAAGAACATCATCTGCAGCTGACTGAAGAATTTGGTAGCAATGTCCGGGTTCTGCTTCAGCTCGTGGACCATCAGCTCGTAACCTTTCGGCACGTTGAAGTAGATGGTTGGTGCCACATCACGCAGGTTGGCCAGCGTGGTGTGAATGGCTTTCGGAGTCGGTTTACCCTGGTCGATGTACAGGGAGCCACCGTTGTAGATCACCATGTTGACGTTCTGGTTGCCACCGAAGGTGTGGTTCCACGGCAGCCAGTCGATCAGTACCGGTGGTTTTTCTTTCACAAACGCATAGAAGCCGCTGATCATTTCCTGGTTGGCACACAGCATCTGCTGGGTGTTAATCACGCCTTTTGGCATGCCGGTAGAACCGGAGGTGAACAGCAGTTTGGCGACGGTATCAGCGTTTACCCGTGCTGCGGCTTCTTCAACAGCAGCGGTTGCTTCAGTTGCCAGCAGGGTGCTGAAGTCGGTGAACGGGTTCTTGATATCTTCGCGAGCGTGGGCACTTTCAACGGCAACCACTGGCACGTTGTTGGCGACTACCGCGTTGATGGCATCACAGAACGGGCCGAGGTTGTCGGCAAATACCAGACCCGGAGTCAGCAGGTCGATGATATGACGCAGCTTGCCGAAGTCGGTGGAAATGGTGGAGTAGGCCACTGAAATCGGTGAGTACGGAATACCCACGTGCATGGCGGCCAGCGAAACCAGCAGGTGTTCGGTGCTGTTGCCAGACAGGATCGCAATCGGGCGTTCGGTGCCCAGTGGTTGGCCATCCACACGCACGTCCAGCAGCCATTGGGCAATGGCGCGAACCTGCTTGAGGGTTTCGGCGTAAGTCAGTTCAACCCAGTGACCGTCGACATGGCGCTGGGCCACACAAACACGATCCGGGGTTTTGGCAGCCCACTGTTCGAGGCAGGCGGTGATACGTTCCGGGTATTCTCCGAGCGCATCAATCGTACGGATGATCTGGGTGCCATCAGCACGTTTGATCACTTCTACCGGGTGGTTAGCGATGTTGATCGGGTGAAAATCGGCCAGCATGTGAAAACTCCTTCGTCCACCTTTGTTGTTATGGTGTGAACGGTTGTCTGGTTTCCGGCTGCCACCTCGGCGTCGGTGACAGCGCTGTTTATGTATTTGTTGTCGTTATGGTTGGCGCGACCTGGGCCGCGCCAGAAACTGCTGCGTTGAGGTCCGTGCCGGGCCCCGGTTATTCCACAAACTGGTAACTGCCCAGACCGGCGTCGGCACAGGCGACGGTCTCCAGCTGGGCAAACAGGCCCGGCAGGTGGTGGGCAAAATAGAACTGGGCGAGCGCAATCTGGTTCTGGTGATACACCGGGTCTTCATTGGCGGCGATCTTGTCGCTGGCGTAAGCAGCGATTTCCGCCAGCTGCCAGCCACACAGCAGGGTGCCAAGGGCTTCCAGCAGGGGTACGGAACCGGCGTGCAGACGCAGTTGCTGATCGTCACCGGCACCCAGCAGGGCTTCGATGCGGCTGCTGGTTGCCCGGCAGGCGTTGGTCAGCTGTGCGGCCATTACCGCCAGAGCGGCCTGATCACGACTGCCCAGACGCTCAGCACTGCTGCGAACATCGGTAAGCAGGGTGTTGAGGGCATTGCCCTGGTCGGCCAGAATCTTGCGGAACACCAGGTCACGCGCCTGAATACCGGTGGTGCCTTCGTAGATGGTGATAATGCGAGCATCACGCATGAACTGGGCAACGCCGGTTTCTTCGACAAAGCCCATGCCGCCGTAAACTTGCACACAGGTGCCAGCCATACGGTTGCCTTCTTCGGTAGAGAAGGCCTTGAAGATCGGGGTCAGCAGCGCCACGCGATCGCGCAGGGCTTTGACTTCGGCCTTGTCGGTGCTGTGTTCGGACAGATCAATCAGGGCTGCAATCAGGTAACCGATGGCGCGCAGTGCAACGGTGCGTGAATGCATCGACAGCAACATGCGCTGCACATCCGGGTGCTCAACAATGCTGACCCGCTGGCCAGAACTGTAGTGGCTGCCCTGGGTACGTTCGGTGGCGTAACGCAGGCTGTGCTGGTAACTCATTTCACCGATACCCACACCCTGGATACCGGTGCTCAGACGGGCTTCGTTCATCAGCACGAACATGGCCATCAGGCCCTTGTTCTCTTCACCAATCAGCTCGCCGATACAGTCATCGTTGTCGCCGTAACTCATGGAACAGGTCGGGCTGCCGTGCAGACCCATCTTGTGTTCAATGCCGGTACAGGCAACGTCGTTGAACGCACCGATACTGCCGTCTTCCTCGATGCGGAATTTCGGTACCGCAAACAGGGAGATACCACGGCTGCCAGCCGGTGCATCCGGAGTGCGAGCCAACACCAGATGGACGATGTTCTCGGCCAGGTCGTGGTCACCGTAGGTGATAAAAATCTTCTGACCCTTGATGCGGTAAGTACCGTCGCCTTGTGGCACCGCCTTGGTGGTGGTGGCGGCGAGGTCGGAACCGGCATTGGGTTCGGTCAGGGCCATGGCAACGGTCCAGCGACCGCTGACAATGGCTTCCAGATAACGGGCTTTCTGGGCGTCAGTACCGAAGTGCGACAGGATTTCACTGCAGCCCTGACTGAGCGCGTGGAACATCACAAACGCAAGGTTGGCCGACAGCCACATTTCATTCACCGGCTGGGCGATGAACTTCGGCAGCTGCTGACCACCAAAATCGGCGGACATGGCGAGACCCATCCAGCCACCCTCGTTGAACTGGTCGAACGCGTTCTTCCAGCCATCCGGAGTGGTGACGCTGCCGTTGTCAAAACGACAGCCCTGTACATCACCCACGGCATTCAGTGGGGCCAGTACACCACGGGCAAACTTGCCGGCTTCTTCCAGCACAGCGGCAACAAAACTGCTGTCGAATTCGGCCAGCGTTTCGTTCTGTTCAATACCGGTCTGCTGACGCACTACATCGAGTGCAAACAGCATGTCCTTGAGGGGGGCCAGATACTCGCTCATAAGACCTCCGCTTACTTCGCAGCCATACGGATGGCGCCATCCAGACGGATGGTTTCGCCGTTTAGCATGCAGTTCTCGATGATTTGCTGCGCCAGCTGAGCGTATTCGTCCGGCTCACCCAGGCGTGGTGGGAACGGCACAGAAGCCCCCAGAGACTGCTGAACTTCCGGTGGCAGAGCATCCATCATCGGAGTGCGGAACAGGCCCGGAGCAATGGTCATCACCCGGATACCAAAACGCGCCAGTTCACGGGCGATTGGCAGGGTCATGGCGCAGACACCGGCTTTGGAGGCGGCGTAACCGGCCTGACCAATCTGGCCATCAAACGCGGCAACCGATGCAGTGTTGATGATCACACCACGTTCACCAGAAGCTTCCGGCTCGTTGTGTTGCATCTTGTCGGCAACCAGACGCAGCACGTTAAACGTGCCCAGCAGGTTGACCTTCAGAGCACGTTCAAACGACGCCAGACGGTGTGGGCCTTCGCGGCCAATCACCCGTTCTGCACCCGGAATACCGGCGCAGTTGATCAGGCCGTGAATCGGGCCGAAGGCTTCCACGGCGCTGTTAACACAGGCCTGTACGGATTCTTCGCTGGTAATGTCAGTGGTGCAGAACAGGGCATTGGCGCCCAGTTCCTCAACCAGTGCCTTGCCTGCTGCTTCGTTGATATCCGCGAGGGTCACACGGGCGCCCTGGGACAGCAGACGGCGAGCGGTGGCAGCTCCCATACCGGAACCGGCACCTGTCACGACAAAATGCTTGTTGTTGATCTGCATGATGATTACTCCAGGAGTACCGAATTACTTCTTCTTGCGGTTCAGGAAGGCGTCGATACGCTCTTTCACTTCGCCGCTGGTCTGGGTGATACCGGTGATCAAGGATTCGGTGTACAGACCGTCATCGCTGGACATGTTGTCGATACGGCTCAGACCGGTCGCCATCGCCCAGTTGGAGAAGCGGGAGTTGGTGGCGATGGTTTTGGCCAGTTCCAGAGCCTTGGCCATGGATTCGCCTTTTGGCACCACGTAGTGAGCCAGACCCAGACGTTCGCCCTCGTAGGCATCCAGGGTACGGCCAGTCAGCATCATTTCAGTCATACGGCCAGCGCCGATGGTGCGGGCAACCCGTACAGAAGCACCACCACCTACGAAGATGCCGTGACGGCCTTCTGGCAGGCGGTAGAAAGTGGATTCGTCAGACACACGAACGTGAGCACAGATAGCCAGCTCCAGACCGCCACCGATGACCGCGCCGTGCATGGCGGCCACAATCGGGATACCGCTGTTCTGGATGTGGCTGAAGGTGCGGTGCCACATGCGGGAGTGCAGAACCACTTCGAATGGTTCGCGGGCAGTGTGTTCGGACAGGTCCAGACCGGAGCAGAACTCTGGGCCGGCACCGGAGAACAGAATCACGTTCAGGCCATCGGGCAGGTTGGTGAACACATGCTCGATTTCCAGACAGAGTTTGTCGTTGATGGCGTTTTTCTTTTCCGGACGGTTCAGAGTCAGGTGACCGATGTTGTTGTCGACAGTAAAGGTCAGGTGCTGGTAGTTGCTCATGGCAGCCTCTGTGCGTTGTTCTTGTTGTTGATGCGAGCCGTACCGGTTGGACGGTCAGTTTTGTTTGAAATCAATATAGTTTAGTTGCTAAACAATTGGCAATAGGCCTAACCCGCTTCGCCGCAAAAATTGTTGTGCATGTAAACAATGTGCATTTCAGGAATGACCTGGCCGACCACAGCATCCGGATAAACGAGGTCTGATCATAGATAGCCTTTTGTATAACCATCTATTCAGGTTTTGGTATGTGTGTATTGGTTTTTGCTATAGCTACCATCGGAACGCCCGCTACATGCGGGTTGGACACCGATGGCTGACTCGGCCGAAAAATGCCGATAGTGGACTATGTGATCAGAAACTGGCGACTGAGACCGCATGGCGGGCTGCTATCGATTCGGTAAATGGCATGAATCTATGCAAAAAATGAATAGTGTCTATCTCGATTTAATTATACCCACATGCTGCAGGGTGTTAGTTTTTGGCCCGAAACCACAGCAGCCCCGCAAACCTTGCTGCTGCTGGTGAGAGCATGGTAGCTGACTAAACTGTTGTTGACATCAACAGTTTGGCAGATAACTATAGCTTTGCGTGTCATAGTGAGCCCGGACTCCAGAACACGCTGGGTAATAAACCTATAACAATAACAAGGTGCACAACATGAGATTCAAACATTTGCTGGTAGCCCTGGGGCTTTCCGTTGCTGGTATGACTTCTGCTATCAACGTGAACGCTGCCGAGCCTGAATTTACATTCAAGCTGCATCACTTCCTGCCTCCTATGTCGATGGCCCACCAGAAATTCCTGGAGCCATGGGCAAAGAAAGTGATGGAAGAATCCAATGGCCGCATCAAGATTGATGTATTCCCGGCCATGCAACTCGGCGGTACCCCGCCACAACTGTTTGACCAGGCCCGTACTGGCGTGGCCGACATCACTTGGACCGTAGGTGGTTACACTCCGGGTCGTTTCCCGAAAGCAGGTGTATTCGAGCTGCCATTCATGCCAGCATCTGCCGAAGTGACCAGTATGGCGATTGAAGAATACGCCGAGCAGGAAATGCAGGACGAACTGAGTGAAGTGAAAATCCTCGCTGTTCACACCCATGCTCCTGGCTCACTGCACTCCCGTGAAAAAGAAATCCGTACCGCCAAGGATGTTGAAGGCCTGAAACTGCGCGCGCCAAACAAGGCGATGGCAGAAGCCTTTACCATGCTGGGTGCTTCCCCTGTCTTTATGCCGGTAACCCAGATGCCAAGCGCCCTGTCCAAGGGTGTTCTGGACGTAGCGGTACTGCCGTATGAAGTGGTCAAGCCGATGAAAGTGCATCAGCTGGCCGGCAAAAACACCGAAATCGTGGGTGACCGCGGTCTGTACGCCCAGTTCTTCCTGTTCAGCATGAACAAGGATGCCTACAACAAGCTGCCTGCCGATCTGAAGAAAGTGATCGACGACAACTCCGGTATGGAACTGGCTCAGCACATTGGTCAGCTGTTCGACGAAGCTGAACAGGTTGGTAAAGACGCTGCTATCGCTGAGAAAAACAGCTTCTACACCCTGACTCCGGAAGAAACCGCGAATTGGAAAAAGCTGATGCAGCCGGTAACCGATTCCTGGATTTCCGACATCACTGCAGACGGTGCCAATGGTCAGGCACTGTACGACAAGGCTAATGGACTGATCGCCAAGTACCAGAAGGTGGTTGAAGCGAAATGAGTAACGTTGCCCTGACTCAGCCAGGCTGGCTGATGCAGGCGCGTCGCGGTTCAGCATGGTTGTCCCGTCAGATGGCTCTGACGGGCGGCCTGATCATGCTGGCACTGGCCACCATGTCGGTGGTCAGTATTACCGGACGTGCCTTGTTCCATATGGCTATTCCTGGTGACTATGAATTGGTGGAAGCCGGTCTGGGGATTTCCGTATTCCTGTTTCTGCCGGAATGTCACCGTCAGAAAGGTCACGTAATCGTAGACGTATTTACCAACCATCTGTCGCCGTGCAAACGTGGTTTCCTCGACATGATTGGTGATGTGCTGTTCCTGGTTGCTTCTGCCGTAATGGCCTGGCGCCTGTTTGAGGGTGGTGTGGATGCCCACAACTACATGGAACAAAGCATGATTCTCGAACTGCCGCTGTGGATTGTGTACGCCGTAGGTGTGTTTTCGAGTGTGGTGGTGGCCATCAGTGCCATCGAAAATATTCTGTCGTTTGTAACCGGAGCCCGTGATGAGTAATACCGAACTGGCAATGGTCATGATTGTGGCACTGCTGGTCATGATGAGTTTCCGCGTGCCGATTGCGCTGTCGATGATGGCCTGTGGTGCTGTTGGTTATGGCATTCTGGCGGGTCCTGCTTCGGTTCTGAACTACATGGGTTCGGTACCGGTATCCAAGTTTTCATCGGATGACCTGGCCGTTGTGCCACTGTTTATCCTGATGGGTGAGCTGGCCACCCGTGCTGGTATTACCCGTGAACTGTTCCGTACCTGTAACACCTGGATTGGTGAACTGCGTGGTGGTCTGGCCATGGCAGCGATTGCAGGTTGTGCGGCATTTGGTGCGATTTGTGGTTCGTCTCTGGCCACGGCTTCCACCATGGGCAAGGTTGCCCTGCCGGAAATGAAATCTCATAAATACGATGGTGGTCTGGCAGCCGGTGCTCTGGCCGCGGGTGGTACTCTGGGTATTCTGATCCCACCATCCATGGTACTGATCATCCTGTCGGTTCTGACTGAGCAGAACATTGCCAAGATGTTCCTGGCAGCATTTGTTCCAGGCATTCTGGCCGCACTGGGTTACATGATCGCCATCGCGATTTACGTGCGTCTGCACCCGGCTGCTGGTCCTGCTGGAGAAAAAACCAGCTGGAAACAGAAATTCAAATCCACCAAGGATGTGTGGCACATCACCACCATTTTCCTGATTGTTCTGGGTGGTATTTACGGCGGTATTTTTACCCCGAACGAAGCGGCGGCTGTGGGTGTATTCCTGACCGCAGTACTGGCGTTTACCCACGGCAAACTGCGTCTGGGAGAATTCAAGGACGCACTGATCAAGACTGCTATTTCCACTGCGATGATCTTCTTCATCGTCCTGGGCGCCGACCTGTTCAGCGTGTTTATCGCCATGAGCCAGCTGCCATCGGTTGGAGTGGAGTTTATTCTGGGTGCTGAGCTGTCACCGTATCTGGTACTGACCATCATGTTGATCAGTTACCTGATTCTGGGCTGTTTTATGGACAGTCTGGCGATGATCCTGCTGACTATCCCGATTTATTTCCCGGTAATCGCCGCCATGAACTTCGGTATTCCGGAAGCGGATCTGGGTATCTGGTTCGGTGTGATTGCGCTAGTGGTGGTGGAAGTTGGTCTGATCACTCCGCCGGTTGGTATGAACGTGTTTATCATCCAGTCCTTCGACAAGGACCTGAGCCTGACCCAGTGCTTCAAGGGTGTGATTCCGTTCCTGCTGTCCGACTTCATCCGGGTCGTGCTGATGGTGATGTTCCCGGCGTTGACCCTGACGTTGGTACACCTGATCGGCTGATACTCTTCGAGGAGCAATCACAACAAAACGCCGGGCTTGCCCGGCGTTTTGCTTTTTGGCGTCTGGCCGGACCGCGATCGGATCTGGCGACTACTCGGCTTGTTAATTGGCCTGACCGTTTGCCCTCTTGGGGGACCTTGTCCCCCGGCCGGGCGGGCCTCCCCCTGCTTTTGCCCGACTGGGCTCGTGTCTCCGGTTTTCACCGACAACGGCGTTTCGACCCCGGCCCGATGGCACGTCCCTGTGCCAACGGGCCTTGCGAGGCATCCATGCCTCGGCTGGGTCGGCCGTTGCGGTGAATCCCGGCTCGCCCAGATGGGCATTAGGCAGCCAGCTGCGCTGGGGGAAATCGGTGTTGATTTATACTGTTCGTCTGGCGTCTGGCCGGGCCGCGATCGGATCTGGCGTCCGACGCTTCGCGGCTACTCGGCTTGTTAATTTGCCTGGCCGTTTGCCCTCTTGGGGGACCTTGTCCCCCGGCCGGGCGGGCCTCCCCCTGCTTTTGCCCGGCTGGGCTCGTGTCTCCGGTTTTCGCCGACAACGGCTGTTCGACCCCGGCCCGATGGCTCGTCCTTGTGCCAACGGGCCTGGCGGGGCATCCATGCCCCGGCCGGGTCGGCCGTTGCGGTGAATCCCGGCTCGCCCAGATGGGCAATTAACGGTGACCAGCTGCGCTGGGCGAAATCGGTGTGGATGGATACTGTTCGTCCAGCGTCCAGCGTCCAGCGTCCAGCGTCCAGCGTCCAGTGTCCGACCGGGCTGCAACCGGTATTCAGACGTCCCAGCTGTCGACGTAGGGCAGGGTGGCGTTGGCGTGTTCTCGCATGAGGGCTTCGGCGCGGGCGGCTTGGCCGCGGCTGATGGCGTCTACTATGGCGTGATGTTGCAGATGGGCGTAATAGAAGCGGCGGAATTCGCGTTCTGGCTGGCTTTTATCCACCGCCAGCGCTTTTACCGATGCAAATGGCAGATGGCTGCTGCGGCTGAGGGCATCGGCGACGGCGGGGTTGCCGCTGGCGTCGACAATGGCGTCGTGGAAGCGGCAGTTCATTTCTTCGTATTGCTCGAAGTCGGCTTCTTCCAGACTGCCTGCGGCAAACAGACGATCACCGTCACGCAAACACTCGCGCAGTATGGTCAGTAATTCTTCACTGGCTCCTCGCTCCACCGCCTGGCGTACTGCCAGACCTTCCAGAACGCCTCGTACCTCGACCGCGCCGGCAATTTCGCCACGGGAGATGGCGCGGATGGTGTAGCCACGGCCACTTTTGATCAGAAACCCTTCCTGCTCCAGCGCGCTGAATGCCATACGCACCGGCATACGGGAAACCCCCAGCAGCTCGGCTGTCGGGATTTCGGCCAAACGGCTGCCACCAGCCAGTTGGCCGTCCGCAATCATGTTTCTCAGGGTCACCAGTACCTGTTGGCCGGTTGTTGCCATGCGTGAATCTCCAGCAATCGTGTCGGTGCGATTCTAACACGGTCGTTCAGGTGTTGATGGATCCAGAACAGGCCAACGCATCCGGTTTGAATGGATCCAATTGAGCCATAAAGGTTGATTTGCACTTGGTTTTGACTGGGTTAAGCGGTTTAATTGGATCCAATTAAGCAGTCCGAACGATAACAACAAGAATTCGAGGTACTCCCATGTTCATCAAGAATGCCTGGTACGTAGCCTGTACTCCCGACGAAATTGCCAACGGCCCGCTGGGGCGGACCATCTGTGGTGAGAAGATCGCGTTTTACCGTGACGACGAAGGCAAGGTCGCCGCGGTGGAAGATTTCTGCCCACACCGTGGCGCGCCACTGTCGCTGGGTTATGTCGAAAACGGCAAGCTGGTGTGTGGATACCACGGCCTGGCCATGAATCGTGATGGCAAAACCGCCAGCATGCCGGGCCAGCGTGTACGGGCATTCCCGTGTGTAAAACCGTTTGCGGTGATCGAGCGTTATGGTTTTGTCTGGGTATGGCCAGGCAAGGCCGCCGAAGCGCGTGAAGACCTGCTGCCACAGTGCGAATGGGCCGAAAGCCCGGACTGGGCCTACGGTGGTGGTCTGTATCACATCAATTGTGATTACCGTCTGATGATCGACAACCTGATGGACCTGACCCACGAAACCTACGTGCACTCCACCAGTATCGGCCAGAAAGAAATCGACGAGGCCGCACCAGAAACCACCGTGTCCGGTGACGAGGTGATCACTGCCCGTTATATGGAAAACATCCAGGCGCCACCGTTCTGGCAGGCCGCCATGAAATTCAACGATCTGGATCCAACCGCAGCGGTTGACCGCTGGCAGATCTGCCGTTTTTCACCACCAAGCCATGTGATGATCGACGTGGGTGTGGCGCTGGCCGGTAACGGTGGTTTTGAAGCCGCACCACAATTCAAGGCATCCAGCCGTGTGATCGATTTTATTACTCCGGAAACCGAAACCTCCCACTGGTACTTCTGGGGCATGGCCCGCAACTTCAAGCCGTCCGATGTGGAGCTGACCAACACCATCCGCGAAGGTCAGGGCAAGATTTTCGGCGAAGATCTCGAAATGCTGGAGCGTCAGCAACAGAACCTCAGCCTGTGGCCAGAGCGTGAACTGCTGAAGCTCAACATCGACGCCGGTGGCGTGCAGTCACGCAAGATCATCGACCGTCTGTTGGCGGAAGAAGGGAACGCCTGATGGACAGCCTGCTCAACGTTCGTATTCGCAATCTGCATGAGGCCGCCGAAGGGGTTCGCAGTTATGAACTGGTGGCGCTTGATGGTGGTGAACTGCCCGCCTTCAGCGCCGGTGCCCATATTGACCTGCATCTGCCGAGTGGCCTGATTCGCCAGTATTCCTTGTGGAATGCGCCGGGTGAAACTCACCGCTACTGCATTGCGGTACTGCGTGATCCGGCCTCCCGTGGTGGTTCTCAGGAAGTGCATGAACGTCTGCAGGAAGGTGATCAGCTGACCATCAGCGCGCCGCGTAATCATTTTGCCTTGCAGGCTGGCAAACGGGTGCGCCTGTTTGCCGGTGGTATTGGTATCACGCCGATTCTGGCGATGGCGTATGAACTGCAGCAGCAACAACGCGAGTTCGAACTGCACTACAGCTTCCGTCAGCGCTCGCAGGCGGCACTGCTGGAATATCTGCAGGACGGGCCATTAGCGAGCCGCAGTCATCTGCATTGCAGTGGCGAAGGCAGCCGTATGGACAGCGTTCAGGCGCTGGCCAATCCGGCCGCCGATGAACAGCTGTACGTCTGTGGATCGCAGGGGTTTATCGACCAGATTCTGGCCAGCGCTCGTGCCGCCGGTTGGGCCGACAGCCAGTTGCATCGTGAGTATTTCAACGTCGAAACGCCAGTCAGTGATGTGCCTGCAGGCAGTTTTGAAGTCCGCGTCGGCAACCGCAGTTTTAACGTGGGCGCCGACCAGACCGTTGCCGACGTGTTGGCCGCTAACGGCCTGGCAGTGGCGGTGTCATGTGGCAAGGGTATTTGTGGCTCCTGCCTCACTACCGTACTGGAAGGTGAGCCAGACCATCGCGATCTGTATCTGACCGAGGAAGAACAGGCCGCCAACGACCAGTTCACGCCTTGTTGTTCACGCGCCAAAAGCTCGTATCTGGTGCTGGACCTGCCGGGTTAACCGGCACGCCCAAACGCAGCGGACGGCATGAACAGAAAGGGGAGTTTCCCCATTTGGGGCAACCACGGGGCAACATTGGTGCCGCCGTGAGAAAGGATTCCAATAACCGACGATAACAATAAAAAGGGTACACACTCATGAAAATCAAACGCGTAATTGCGGCTCTGGCGCTGGTATTTGGTGGATTTTCCACCACGGCTGCCCACGCCGAAGCGGAATACACTCTGAAACTGCACCACATGTTGCCGCCAATGTCCGGCGCGCACCGTGACTTTATCCAGCCCTGGGCCGACAAGGTCGAAAAAGACTCTGGCGGTCGTTTGCACATCGAAATTTATCCGGCCATGCAGCTGGGTGGCACGCCACCACAACTGTTTGACCAGGCCCGTACCGGCGTTGTTGATCTGATCTGGACCGTGGGTGGTTACACCCCGGGTCGTTTCCCGTCGGCTGGTGTGTTTGAGCTGCCGTTTATGCCGGTCAGCGCCGAAATCACCAGTAAGGCCCTGCAGGAATACGCCGAGCAGGAAATGCAGGAGGAATTAAAAGATGTCCACCTGCTGGCCATGCACACTCACGCACCGGGCAGCCTGCATAACCGCGAACACTCCATTACCCGTGAAGCGGACCTCAAAGGCATCAAGATGCGTGCCCCGAACAAAATCATGGCCGATGCCATGACCGATCTCGGTGCCAGCCCGATGTTTATGCCGGTGACCCAGATGACCTCTGCCCTGTCCAAAGGGGTGGTGGATTCCACCATGCTGCCGTTTGAAGTGGTATCCCCACTGAAGATCCACGAACTGGTGAAATACCACACCCAGTTTGCGGGTGACCGTGGTCTGTATACCCAGTTCTTCCTGTTTGTGATGAACAACGACAGCTATAAAAAGCTGCCTGCTGATCTGCAGAAAGTGATCGATCAGAACTCCGGTGTGGAATTGGCCGGTTTTATCGGTCGGGCGTTCGACAAGAACGAACAGGCTGGTCTGGAGATCGCCAAACAGCGTGGTAACACCTTCGAAACCCTGAGTGCCGAAGAAACCGCCAAATGGCGTGCCGACATGCAGCCGGTTACCGATGGCTGGATCAAGGAAATGACCGAAGCAGGCCATGACGGCAAAGCCCTGTATGAGAAGGCCAACGCCCTGATCAACAAATACAGTGAGGCACGTGTAGCGCGTTCCGAATAACACTTCTACCTATAGCTGCCGCTCCGGGATTGGCAGTAACCCCACGGATAGCTCGATCCGTGGGGTATTTTGCTGATAAGCATATTTAATTGGTGGACTGATCAACAATTATAAAAAAAATAGTGCTTTTTTCGTTATACTTTCACTTTCATCGTGACGGCCAGAATTGGTTGCCGGTTTTGTGTGGCAACGATGGTCAGCCCCTTGTTCAGTGAAGGTTACTCATGTCATCCACAACCCAAGACAACGAGACTATCGACTTCGGTATTCTCAACGAACTGATCGGCTACCGCCTGCGTCGGGCCCAGCTGGTGTTTTTCAACAACTTTGCTGTTGCCTGTAACGATCTGGGGATCAGCCCCGGTCTGTTCGGAGTGCTGGTGATTGTGGCGCGTAATCCGGGCCTGACCCAGACCGCCATTGCCCAGGCGCTGGGCAACGATCGCTCGGCCATGGTGGCTGCGGTCGACAAGCTCGAAAAAATGGATCTGGTAGAACGTCGTCCATCCCAGAAAGACCGTCGCTCCTACGCCCTGTACCTCACCGAACACGGTGAAAGTTACTATCAGGTGATTGAAGCCCGAGTGCAGCAGCACGAAGCCGATTTCTACGGCCTGCTGAAAGAAGGCGAAAAAGAATGGCTGATCGACATTCTTTCCCGCCTCACCGAATCCCGTTCGGATGCGCCTGCCTGCGAGGAATAATTACCCCGCCGCCAGTGCCGCTTGCCGATTCTGAACCTGCCGCTGCAACCAGCCCGGCAGGGTCAGACCGGCAATCACCAGCAACATCCCGCCCATCTGCACATTGGTCAGCGGCTGACCCAGCGCCAGGCCGACCAGCGCCGCAAACACCGGCACCAGGTTAAAAAACAGCGCTGCTTTGGCAGGGCCCAGTTGCGCCGCACCCTGATTCCAGAACAGATACGCCACCACGGTTCCGAACAACGACACATACACCAGCAGCCAGATGCTGTGAGTGCTCAGCTGCTGCAGTTCCGGCCATGGGTGTACAGTCGGATCAAACAGGCTGAAGAACGCAATCGCCAGACTGCCGGACACCATGGTCAGCAGGGTGAACTGCATCGACGGCAACCAGTGGTTAACCCGTTGTGACAACACCACAAACAGGCTCCAGCAGAACATACCCAGCACAATCAGCAGGTCACCATGATTGACCCCTTGCTGCTGCAGCAGATGCAAATCGCCACGGGTAATCACCAGCGCCACACCACTGAGGCCCATCAGCAGACTGGCCCACTGCCAGCCGGTTAACCAGCGTCTGGCCATCAGCGCTGCCAGTACCGAGGTGGTTAACGGATTCAGCGCCATCACCAGTGCCGCGTTGGTGGCATCGGTATGGGGCAGGCCTTCGAACAGTGCGAGGTTAAAACCGCCGACGCCCAACACCCCGAGTAACGCCAGCGTTACAAACTGGCGTGGTTGCAGTTTGACCCAGCGTGTCTGGCGCGCCAGCAGATACAACGCCAGGCAGACCGACGCCAGCAGAAAACGCCAGATCACCAGCGACAGGCCGGAGATCTCCTGCAGAATCATTTTGGCCAGCGGAAACACGCTGCCCCAGAAAAACACACACACCAGCAACATCAGCATGGCCGAGCGTGCAGGGGTTAATGACGGCATAAAGCACTCTCCCGATGAGCGTAAAACGGATCGTCGTGCCTTTTGGTTGACCTGGGCCGAGGGTATTTGACGAGCAGGGAGTCAGAATATAGATTTCATTTTTATAGTGTTATGGCCAATCCAGGAACCACTTGTTGCAATAATGGAAATTAAATACTCCCTCGATGATTTGTACCTGTTCTGGCACGTCTGCCGCGCCGGCAGCTTCAGCAAGGCGGCGGAGTTGTTGCAGATGCCGGTCTCCACACTCAGTCGCCGTGTCAGTCGTCTGGAGCAGGACCTCGATTTGCGGCTTCTGCATCGGGATGCCCACCGCCTGCAACTCACCAGCGCGGGTGAGCAGTATCTGCAGCGTTGCGGTCCGCTGTTTAACGAACTGGGCCAGGTGTCTGCGAGCCTGGATCAGGAAGCGCGTGACGCCAGTGGCCTGATTCGTATTACCGCGCCGGTCGGTGTGACCCGTTATTGGCTGGGGGAAATGCTCAATCGCTTTTTGCAGCAGTATCCGGCCATTGATATCGACCTGATGTTGTCCAACAACAACCTCGATATGGTCGCCAACCAGATCGATCTGGCCATTCGTGTGGGGGATCCCGGACTGGATAACTGGATTGCGCGGCCGCTGATGGATTTTGGTTTTATCCTCTGCGCCGCCAGTCAGCGCCCGCAATGGCAGGCGCTCAGCCATCCGCGTGAACTCGACCAGCAACCGCTGGTGGCGGTCAGCCCGATCATCAACTGGGATCTGGAAACCACTGACGGCCAGCAGCACTATCGGGTGCTGCCAGCGGCCAATACACGGGTGCGGGTCAACGATTACGACATCGCCACCACCGCCGTCAAAAACGGTCTGGGGATAGGTTTGTTGCCGTGCTGGCTGGCCTTGCCAGCGATTCGGCGTGGCGAACTGGTGCGGGTATTACCGCAGTGGCTGGGCCTGCGGCGGCAGTCGTGCCTGTTGTATCGGGATCGGGATCACCAGCCGTATCGGCTGCGCTTGCTGATCGATTTCCTGCTGCAACAGGCGCAGCAGGAGCCGACTCTGGAGGAATGGCTGGAGCATTAGTCGGATGCCGATCAGCCAGGCACTTTTACGCTTTTACCGTCATCGGATTAACGTGAGCGGCCCGACGCCCGACGCCCGACGCCCGACGTCCGACGTCAGGCGCTTCGCGGCTATTCGGCTTGTTAATTGGCCTGGCTGTTTGCCCTCTTGGGGGACCTTGTCCCCTGGCCGGGCGGGCCTCCCCCTGCTGAGCCCGACTGGGCTCGTGCCTCCGGTATTCCCCGACAACAGCTTTCGACCCCGACCCGATGGCACGTCCCTGTGCCAACGGGTCTGGCGGGGCATCCATGCCCCGGCCGGGTCGGCTGTTGCGGTGAATTCCGGCTCGCCCAGATGGGCATTTTGTAGCCACCTTCGGTGGGCAAAGCCGGTGTTGATGGATACTTTCTCGTTCCCACGCTCCTGCGTGGGAATGTTGTGCTGGTGGTTTGGGTCTGGATGCTGTTCTTCCGACACCCGACACCCGACACCCGACACCCGACACCCGACACCCGACGTCCGACGTCTACTCAGCTTGTTAATTGGCCAGGCTGCTTGCCCTCTTGGGGGACCTTGTCCCCCGGCCGGGCGGGCCTCCCCCTGCTGAGCCCGACTGGGCTCGTGCCTCCGGTATTCCCCGACAACGGCTATTCGACCCCGGCCCGATGGCACATCCCTGTGCCAACGGGCCTTGCGGGGCATCCATGCCCCGGCCGGGTCGGCCGTTGCGGTGAATTCCGGCTCGCCCAGATGGGCAATTAACGGTAGCCAGCTGCGCTGGGTGAAATCGTTTCAAATTGATGCTTTGTTGTAGTATGGGTATTTATGCCCACAAAAATCGCACCCGACGTCCGACGTCCGACGTCCGACGTCCGACGGCTATTCGGCTTGTTATTTGTCAGCTACGCTGGGCAACGTCGGCAATCTATGTTGGGCGTTATCGCCGAGGCGTTATCCGCCGTCTGGCCGGGCGCGGGCGACGTCACCGATATGCACAATGATGCGCCATGCCAGAACCGCGCCCCACAGCAGCAGGGTGGTATTGGTGATCGGCATCAGCAGATCCAGACTCAGGCCGAGGCGTGGCAATAACATACCGGCGGCTACTACCAGTATGACCAGCGCCGGCAGCAGTACTACCAGTGCCCGGGTGCTCACCACAAAACTGATACTGAACAGACGCTCGGCCAGATACTGTCCCTGGCTGCCACCGTTGGCGCGATAACTGCCCAGCAACACTGCCATCAGCAGCACCAGATCCAGCGCCGGACGAATCAGATCACTGGAGGACGGCGTGCTGACATGTGGCAAAAACGGCGACAGCTCGATAAACAGCTGTGCCAGCAGCAGATAACTGCCGATATAAATCAGCACAGCCCGCTGGCTCAGACGGTTGTGGATAAGATCCTGTTTGAGGGCGCGGATATTCCAGTAGTACATAAGCTTCCTTGAGTTGAGTCCGTCCGGGCAGGTGTGACATTTTGGATGGGTATGACAGGCCGAATCTGACCTGAGGCAAGTCCCCGCTGCAAGGCATTTGTTTTCACCAGCGCCAGCCCCCATATTGGCGCCAGATCGAATTCACCGGAGATTCTGACGATGCCTACCTACGATTACCGTTGTGAAGCCAATGGCCAGACCTATGAAGTCCACCATTCCATGAGCCTCAGCCCGAAAACCTGGGCCGAACTCTGCGATGCCGCCAACCTGCCACTGGATGCCAGCATTCCCGCCGACAGCGCCGTTACCCGTTTGCTGAGTGCCGCCGGGGTCGTGAACAACCGCGTATTAAAAAATCCCGAAGCCCCGGCCTGTGCCCGTGGTGGTTGCAGCGGCAGTTGTATGGGCTGAACCGCAAACGGCGGATTATTCCTCGCCGTTTTCCATCCGTCGGCTCTGTTCCCGGAAGCAGTCAATCAGGCTGCGCAGCAGCGGATCAGGGCTGCCTTCATCGCGCCAGCACATGCCCACCGCGCCATCGGCGTGTTCAATCTGCATATCCAGCGGTACAACAAGGCCGCGCTCACTGAAGTGACGGGCCACGCGCTCCGAGCTGATCGACAGCATGTTGCTGTATTTGATCAGCCACAGGTTGGCGATCTGGGATGACGACTCCACCTGCGCCGGTGCCGGTTTGCGGCCCGCGGCGGTGAGGGCCATATCGAGTTTGGCGCGGATCGGGGTGCCATCAGGCCAGACGATCCATTGATAGTTATAGAGATCATCCCAGCCCAGATCACTGCGCCCGGCCAGCGGATGGCCGGGGCGGGCCACAACCCGCAGGCGTTCGCTGTACAGAATCGCACTCGATAGCGTCGGCCGTGGCCGATAGTTATCCATACGTCCCACCACCAGATCGAGTTTGCCCAGCTCCAGCTGCGCCAGCATTTCGTTCATGGTGCCTTCCTCAACTCGCAGGCGAATCTGCGGATGCAATTCCATAAACCGCATCATGGCCGCTGGCACAAATGCCGGTGCGGCTGCCGGTGAGGTGCCAATCGACAGAATCCGGCTGCCGCCCTGGCGCAAAGCGTTGACGTCCTGACTGGCACGATCAACCTCCGACAGGATTCGACGGGCATGCTGGATCATGACGTCCCCCAGTGCCGTCGGGCGCAGACCGCGGGCATGGCGCTCGAATAACGGTGCGCCAACATCGTCTTCGAGTTCTTTCAGCCATTTCGACAGCCCCGGCTGGGTAGTGAAACTGTGGCGTGCCACATCACTGAGGCTGCCGCTCTCGGCCAGTTCAATCAGCAAGGCAAGGTGTTTCAGGCGCAACTGTTTGGTCCAGTTCAAGGTATAACCTCAGCTATATAGCTCTATCGTAAAGCATCATTATTCGAACTAGGTTGAAGAGGTCAATAATCGTTTGTGTCAACCAAGGGTGTGCGCAACCGTCGCATCCACCGACCGCCCTGCAGCAGGTCAGGACCGGAGATAACAACAATGCAGCTTTACAGTTTTTTCAACAGCTCAACGTCTTACCGGGTGCGAATTGCCCTGGCGTTGAAAGGCCTCAGTTACGCCTATACCGGCGTCAATATCCGTACCGGCGAACAACGCCAGCCCGACTACACCCGCCTGAATCCGGGCAAGGGTGTGCCACTGCTGGTGGATGAACAGGGCAACCACATCAGCCAGTCGATGGCGATTATCCAGTACCTCGACGACACCCATCCGCAACCGCGCCTGATCCCGCAGGAGCCACTGGCACGCGCTCGTGTACTGGAGGTGTCGAACCTGATCGCCTGCGACATGCACCCGGTCAACAACCTGCGCATTCTCGGTTATCTGGCCCGCGAACTGGGTGCCAGCGACCAGCAGAAACAGGACTGGTACAGCCACTGGATTCGTGAAGGTTTTGACGGCGTTGAAGGTCTGCTCGAGCGTCATGGCTTTGGTCGTTGCTGCTTTGGTGACGAACCAACCCTCGCCGATGTGTGCCTGGTTCCACAGGTCGCCAACGCTCTGCGTATGAACTGCGATCTCAGTGCTTACCCACGGATCATGGCGATTTATGAACATTGCCAGCAGCTGCCAGCGTTTATCCAGGCAGCCCCGGCCAACCAGCCTGACGTCATTCGTTAAGGCGATTACCACTCGCCAGGCGGGTGGACCCCGAAGCCGTATCGCAACAATAACAACAGGAACAACAGGGCGCTGAGCCCGGTTCAGAGGAATAACAAGATGCACGAACTCGGAAAACTCGAAGACCTGCCGCTGCAATATCGTGAAGATCTCAGCAGCCGCAATCTGGTGCCGTTGTGGCCAAGCATGCGTGCCGTATTGCCACCGCATGTTCCGACCCGCAATACCCGTCCTCTGTGCTGGGACTATGAATCCGTGCGTCCACTGCTGTTGCAGGCCGGTGAACTGACCCCGATGGAAAAAGCCGAGCGCCGTGTGCTGGTGCTGGCCAACCCGGGTCATGGCCTGGAAAACATGCAGGCCACGCCGAGTATTTATCTCGGTCTGCAGCTGATCCTGCCGGGTGAAACCGCCCCTAACCATCGTCATACCCCGAATGCCGTCCGGGTGATTGTTGAGGGTGAAGGCGCTTTCACCACTGTGGATGGTGAGCCATGCCGTATGGAGCGTGGTGACCTGATCCTGACCCCGTCCGGCAAATGGCACGAACATCATCACGAAGGTCAGGGCCCGATTGTGTGGCTCGATATTCTCGACCTGCCGCTGGTGTATCGCCTTGAAAGCTCGTGGGCGATGGAAGGTGAAACCCAGCAACTGCGCTCCCAGCGCGACAAATCCTTTGCGGAATACAGCGCCGCTGGTGTGGTGCCAAACACCGGCTTCCAGCGCGGCAGCAGCAACAGTCCGATGCTGCGTTATCCATGGGCCAAAACCCGAGCCTGTCTGGTGGAAATGGCCGCCGAATATGCCGAGGGCATGCTCAGCATCAGCTACGTAAACCCGGAAAACGGCAACAGCCTGTTCCCGAGTATTGGTTTTGGTGCACTGATGCTGCGTCCGGGGGAAACCCTGGTGCTGCCAAAACGTACCTGCCCGGTGGTGTTCCATGCGGTGGAAGGTGCAGGCCAGCTCAAAGTGGAAGGTCATCCGGCTGCCACTGACCCGCTGGTTTGGATCGAGCGCGATACCTTCTGCGCACCGGGTTACACCCAGCTGACCCTGAGCAACGCCTCTGCCACTGAACCGGCGTTCCTGATCACTGCTGACGAAGCACCGCTGCACCGTTACCTCGGCATTTTCTGAGTGGCTGACCGGTACCTGACCGGTAAATGAATAACTGCGCGGCAGCCCGGCTGCCGCGCCAACCCGATATCGATAAACGAGAGATTTACCATGAGCCAATTCCTGTTCCCGGCCCGCGAGCCAGTCACCACGGCCATCGCTGGTACCGAAACCCGTTTCCCGGTGAATCGCATTTTCTGCGTTGGCCGTAACTATCTGGCCCACGCCGCGGAAATGGGTGTGGCCGTCGATAAGAACACGCAGGAACCGTTCTACTTCCTGAAAGACGCCAGCAACCTGGTTGCCACTGGCAGCACCGTGGTTTACCCACCAAAAACCGCCAACTACCACTACGAGATGGAATTTGTGGTTGCCATTGGCAAGGCCGGTTTTGAAGTGGCCGAAGCCGATGCGGATGAGCTGATTTACGGCTATGCCTGCGGCCTCGACATGACCCGTCGAGACCTGCAGCTGAAAGCCCGTGAAACCGGTCGGCCATGGGATCTGGGCAAGAACTTCGAAGAGTCTGCGGTGATCTCCCCGATTGTGCCAAAAGCCGAAATCGGCCTGATCAACAGCGGCAAGATCGAACTGAAAGTGGGTGACGAAGTTAAGCAGAGCTCCGATCTCAACCTGCTGATCTGGAACGTCCGCGAAGTGATTGCCCACCTGTCACAGTTCTACCACCTGCAGCCAGGCGACCTGATTTACACCGGTACGCCAGAGGGCGTAGGCCCGGTAGTGGCGGGTGATGTGATCACCGGCAGCATTGATCAGGTTGGCAGCATCAGCCTGACCATCGCCTGAGCGACTGTCGCGCAGCACAGGGCCGGTTACCACCAGACCGGCCCGAACGACAACGGAACAGACAACAAGACCACACCAACAACAATAAATAAGGCTTTTGACATGACTGCATCACTCAGCTTTTTCCGCAAAACCCTCTCCAGTGCCGTACTGGGTGTATCGCTGATGGCGGCCACTCTGGCAGCTCAGGCCGAAACCCTGCGTATGGGCATGGTGACGCCACCCAGCCATATCTGGAATCAGGTGTCCGAACGTTTTGATAACAACCTCCAGCAGGAAACCGCCAAGGACATGAAGATCAAGATCTTCCCGCTGTCCAAGCTGGGTGGTGAACAGCAGATGATCGACCTGCTGCAATCCGGTGGTATGCAACTGGCGGTACTGACCGCCGGTGTACTGTCGAACCGCGAACCGTCTATTTCCGGCTGGTTCCTGCCGGGTCTGTTTGATGATGTGCGTGACGCTGCCGATGCCGCTCACAAACCACAAGCTCAGGCCATGCTGCAGAAACTCGAAGCCCACAAGCTGGTGGGTCTGGGGTACACCTTCGCCGGTATGCGCCATGTGTTGTCGACCAAACCGATGGATTCCGTCGATGACTTTGCCAACAAGAAAATCCGTTCTTTCCCGAACCAGGTGTTTAACGATTTCTGGCAGGAGCTGGGTGCTGCACCAACCGCCATGCCGATTTCCGAAGTATCCCAATCGCTGACCACCAACCTGCTCGACGCCGTCGACGTTGACCTCGATATCGTGGTGGGCATGAAGATGTACCAGCAGGCACCCAATCTGACCCTCACCAATCACATGGCTTTCCCGGGCATTGTGGTGGCCTCCAAAACCTGGTGGGACGGTCTGAGTGATGCCCAGCGTGCACAGGTGAAAAAAGCCTTCGCGGAAGCAGAAAGCTGGGGCTTCGAGAAACAGGCCGAAGCTGAAGTCAGCAATCTGGATGTACTGAAAAAAGCCGGTGTGACCATTGTGCCGTTCGACAAGGTCAGCCTGCAGCCAGTGATGAACAAGATCAACGGCCGTTACATGTCCGAAAACGCAGACATCAAGGCGTTCTACGAAGAAAACCGCTGATCTCTCCACCGTTATTTTCGCCAGACCATAACAATGCAGGCCGCTGGCAGCGGACCTGTTAACCCGCTGCGCTCCAGGATGGAACCGGCATCGCCCTGTGGAATGTTCTTGTGGATATTGCGCATGGCGGTGCCGGGCGTGGCTGATCGGGATGCCCCGAGGTACTCATGCTCACACAACTGGATTCTTTTGACTCTGTCGTTGGCCGCTCTGAACGCTGGCTGATGATTGCGCTGACGGCTGCTCTGACCCTGATCCTGTGCGTACAGGTGATCCTGCGGTATTTCTTCAACAGCCCGCTGTTCTGGGCCGAAGAAGTATCGGTACAGATTCTGATCATTATTTCCTTCCTCGGGGCCAGTTACCTGATTCATGCCGGCAAGGCGGTACGGGTCGATTTCCTGCTCAACATCCTGCCAGCACCGGCGGCCGGTGTGCTGATGCGGGTACTGGATCTGGTCGGGCTGGTGGTGCTGGTTCTGCTGTGTTACTACGCCACCGAGTGGATTCAGCGTCCGGAAATTCGCGGCGACATCTCCCCGACAACCGGTATTCCACGCTGGTACAACTACTCCGTACTGGTGTTTTCGTTTTACTGCATGGCGTTTCACCAGCTGGTGAAACTGCTGGTTCCTGCCAAAGCCGCCAGCCCGGTGGGTTTACTGGCAGGCAGCAATAACCAGAACTCTGGTGAGGCACGCTGATGATTACCCTGATTGTCTTTTTTGTGGCCCTGCTGGTGGGCCTGCCGATTTTCCTGACCCTGATTCTGGGTACCCAGGTATTCCTCGGCGAAACCGATATGACCCTGTTGCTCAGTTCTCTGCCGATCCAGCTGTACGGTTCACTGAACCAGAACGGCCTGCTGGCGATTCCGCTGTTTATGCTGGTGGGCGAGCTGATGAACAAAGGTGGCCTGACCTCACGCCTGATGAACGCGGCCGATGTGTTTGTGGGTGGCTTCCGCGGTGGTATGGCGTACGTCAACCTGCTCACCAATGCCATGGCAGCCTCGATTCTGGGTTCGGCCACGGCACAGATTTCGGTGATGAGCCGTCTGATGATTCCGAGCATGGTCGAGAAGGGCTACAACAAGGAATTCTCAGCCGCGGTCACCATTGCCGGTGGTTTGCTGGGGCCGATTATTCCGCCGTCGATGCTGATGATTATTTACGGCGTAGTGGCGTACCAGCCGATTTCCGATCTGTTTATTGCCGGTATCCTGCCGGGCATCCTCATCATTTTCGGCTTTGCCAGCGTGATTTTCCTGACGGGCCTGATCAAGGGTTTGCCATCCGGTGAACACATCCAGCACAAGAACGTTCGCAAGGACCTGATCGACGGCTTGTTGCCGGGCACCATCCCGGTGGTGGTCATCATCTGCATCATCACCGGTGTGATGACGCCAACCGAAGCCGGTGCCATTGCCTCGGTGATGTCGTTTCTGATCGGAATGCTGGTGTACAAATCCATTCGTTTTGCCGATCTCGGTGAGATATTTGCCTCGGTTGCCACCAGTACTGCCACCATTACCGGACTGATTGCCGCCGCCTCGATTCTGGGCTGGGCGCTGTCGTTTGAAGGGGTGCCGGACGAGATGGTGGACTGGATTTCCGGCCTCACTGAATCTCCGTGGGTATTCCTGATGCTGGTGTATGCGCTGGTGATTGTGCTGGGCATGTTCCTCGAAAGTATTGCCGTGATGATTGTGATTGTGCCGATCCTGCTGCCGGTGGCGCAGAACTTCGGCATTGATCCGATTCACTTTGGTGTGGTGATCAGCCTGGCGACCCTGATTGGTCTGGTTACACCGCCCGTTGGGCCGGGTTTGTACATCGCCATGACCACCGCGGAATTACCCATGATGGCGCTGTTCCGGGCCATGATTCCGTTCCTGCTGGCGATGGCCGTTTGTATGGTGATTATCGCGCTGGTGCCGGAGTTGTCGTTGTGGCTGCCGAGCCTGATGCAGTAAGACGTTTGTTATTCTGACTCCTCATTTACAGCGGCTGTGGCCGCTGTTTTTTTATGTGGCGGGGCATCCATGCCCCGGCCGGGTCGGCCGTTGCGGTGAATCCCGGCTCGCCCAGATGGGCATTTGGCGGCCACCTTCGGTGGGTTAAATCGGTGTAAATAGATGCTCTGTTGTAGGGTGGGCATTTATGCCCACAAGATCCGACTCTACGTCTGGCGTCTGGCGTCTGGCGTCTGGCTCATGCTTTTCGTCCGACGTCTACTCGGCTTGTTAATTGGCCAGGCCGCTTGCCCTCATGGGGGACCTTGTCCCCCGGCCGGGCGGGCCTCCCCCTGCTTTTGCCCGGCTGGGCTCGTGTCTCCGGTTTTCACCGACAACGGCGTTTCGACCCCGACCCGATGGCACGTCCCTGTGCCAACGGGTCTGGCGGGGCATCCATGCCCCGGCCGGGTCGGCCGTTGCGGTGAATCCCGGCTCGCCCAGATGGGCATTTGGCGGCCACCTTCGGTGGGTTAAATCGGTGTAAATAGATGCTCTGTTGTAGGGTGGGCATTTATGCCCACAAGATCCGACTCTACGTCTGGCATCTGGCTCATGCTTTTCGTCCGACGTCCGACGCCCGACGCCCGACGCCCGACGCCCGACGCCCGACGTCTACTCGGCTTGTTAATTGGCCAGGCCGCTTGCCCTCCTGGGGGACCTTGTCCCCCGGCCGGGCGGGCCTCCCCCTGCTTTTGCCCGGCTGGGCTCGTGTCTCCGGTTTTCACCGACAACCGCGTTTCGACCCCGCTCAGATGGCACATCCATGTGCCAACTGAGCTGGCGGGGCATCCATGCCCCGGCCGGGGCGGCCGTTGCGGTGAATCCCGGCTCGCCCAGATGGGCATTTGGCGGCCACCTTCGGTGGGTTAAATCGGTGTAAATAGATGCTCTGTTGTAGGGTGGGCATTTATGCCCACAAGATCCGACTCTACGTCTGGCATCTGGCTCATGCTTTTCGTCCGACGTCCGACGCCCGACGCCCGACGCCCGACGCCCGACGCCCGACGTCTACTCGGCTTGTTAATTGGCCAGGCCGCTTGCCCTCCTGGGGGACCTTGTCCCCCGGCCGGGCGGGCCTCCCCCTGCTTTTGCCCGGCTGGGCTCGTGTCTCCGGTTTTCACCGACAACCGCGTTTCGACCCCGCTCAGATGGCACATCCATGTGCCAACTGAGCTGGCGGGGCATCCATGCCCCGGCCGGGGCGGCGGTTGCGGTGAATCCCGGCTCGCCCAGATGGGCATTTGGCGGCCACCTTCGGTGGGTTAAATCGGTGTAAATAGATGCTCTGTTGTAGGGTGGGCATTTATGCCCACAAAAAATCGTGCCCAACGCCCAACGCCCGATCCGAACGCGGCCCGGCCCGACGCCCGACATTTTTATCAGCAGCCAATGGCTTTTTGCTCTGGCTCAGCTTTACGAGCGTTTTTGGTAAGACAGCCGGATTGTCAGGTGAATTTGTAGCAAATCATGGGTAACCTGCCTGCTCTGACCCGTATTGGTCCATTTGGCAGGGAGGCCATGGGCACATCGTTGCTGTGAGTTCACGAGGTAAACATGACCCTTTCTGTTCGTCTTGCTGGCGGTCACCGCCGTTTGCTGGCTTCCCTGATGGTGGGGTTGGTCGGTTTTGCATCCAGTGCTGTTGAAGCGGCTTCCCTGAAAATCGGTATGGTGTCGCCACCGGGGCATATCTGGAATCAGGTGTCTGACCGTTTTAACGATAACCTCGAAAAAGCCAGTAATGGTCAGTACCACATTCGTATGTCGTCGCTGGCGAAGCTGCAGGGTGAGCCGGAAATGATCGCCCAGTTGCAGACCAACAACATGCAGCTGGCGATTCTGACCGTAGGCAGTCTGGCCGGGTTTGAACCGGCGTTTACCGGCTGGTACATGCCGTACCGCTTTGCCGATGTGACCGCGGTGGCGAAGGCTACCCGTAACGAAGACGCCCGCAATATGCTGACGTCACTGAACGAGCATCAAATGGTGGGCCTGGGTTATGCCTTGTCCGGTATGCGTCAGGTGATTTCAGTGAAACCGGTGCAGTCGGTTGCTGATTTCAAGGATATGAAAGTCCGTGCTTTCCCGGCTCCGGTATTCCAGGACTGGTGGAAAAACCTGCAAGCAACTCCCGTGCAACTGGCCATCAGTGATGTAGCGCCGGCGCTGGCTGCCGGTCAGCTGGATGCGGTTGATGTTGACCTCGATATGGCCGTTGGCCTGCAGCTCTACAAACAGGCGCCGAACCTGCTGTTCACCAACCACATGGCGTTTCCCGGTGTGATGGTGGCGTCGCGCAAGTGGTGGGATGGCCTGTCGGATGCTGATCGCAAGATGGTGACCAAAGCCTTCCAGGAAGCCGAAAGCTGGGGCTTCCAGAAACAGGCCGAAGCGGAAGTGGCCAACCTCGCACACCTGAAAGCCGAAGGTGTGAACGTGGTGCAACCAGACCTGCAGGGTTTCCAGCAGGTGGGTGACAACATCGTTAAACAGTACAGCACGGCGACTCCGGCGATTGGTCATTTTATTACCAACGTTCAATAACTCTGCCGTAATGCGTGTGGCAGGTATCAACAGGATGCCTGCCAGCCTCCCGGACGGCGTGTAAACTGCTACACCTGACAGTAGTGATCCAACAAACAGGTGGCGGCGGTGAATCAGGTCTGGGCGGCGTTATTTCTGATCGGTATTGGTAGCACCGCCCTGCAGTGGCTTGGGGGTGATACGGCGATTCTCGCCGCGGTGGTCAAGGCCATGTTTGATATGGCCAAACTGGCGGTGGAGATTTCCCTCGGCCTGATTGGCCTGCTGGCGTTGTGGTCGGGCTTGTTCCGGATCGCCGAACAGGCGGGTCTGATCGAACGTCTGAGCCGTGGCCTGTCGCCGCTGTTTTTACGTCTGATGCCGGAGGTGCCCGCCGGACATCCGGCCCAGGGCGCTATTTGCATGAATCTGGCTGCCAACATGCTGGGGCTGGATAACGCCGCAACCCCGCTGGGCATTCGTGCCATGCAAGAGCTGCAAAGCCTCAACCCCGTCAAACACACCGCGACCAATGCCCAGATCCTGTTTCTGGTGCTGAATACCTCGTCGGTGACCCTGCTGCCGATTTCGATTTTTATGTACCGCGCCCAGCTCGGTGCCGCTAATCCTACCGATGTGTTTATTCCGATTCTGCTGGCCACCTGCGCCTCGACCATGGCCGGTTTGCTGGCAGTGATGGCGATTCAGAAAATCCGTGTGGATGCGGTGATTCTGGCGTTTCTGGGGGGGCTGGTGGTGCTGATCAGCGCCTTTGTGTACTGGCTCAGCCTGTTACCGGCCAGCGCTCTGGGGCCGGTGTCGGAACAACTGGCCAACGGTTTGTTGTTGGCCATTGTGGCGTTGTTTATTGGGGCTGGCTGGGCCCGCAAGGTGCCGGTTTACGAGGAGTTTGTGGCGGGTGCACGCAGTGGATTTGAAACCGCGGTGCAGCTGATTCCGTATCTGGTGGCGATGCTGGTGGCGATTGCCCTGTTCCGTGCCAGTGGTGCGCTGGAATGGCTGCTGGATGGTATTCGCTGGTTATTGGGGTTGGTCGGGCTGGCGACCGGTTTTGTCGATGCCTTGCCAGTGGCCTTTATGAAACCGTTCAGCGGCAGTGGTGCGCGGGCGCTGATGCTGGATGTGATGAACCAGCAGGGGGTGGATTCACTGCCGGGGCGCATTGCCGCGATTATGCAGGGCTCTACCGAAACCACGTTTTACGTGCTGACAGTGTATTTTGGTGTGGTCGGCATTACCCGTATGCGGTATGCCCTGTGGGCCGGGTTGTTGTGTGATCTGGTCGGGTTAACCACCGCCGTGCTGGTGGGTATCTGGTTTTTTGGTTAACCCGTGGTTTTGCCACGATCAGGCTTTTGGCAGCGTCCAGTTCCAGCGCAAGGCGCCAAAGCGCAGCAGGGTAACGGTGATTGCGGTAATCGCCGCCGCCAGGTTGGGATCAACCCGGTGCCACATGGCGACGTACAACAACGCACCGACCCAGCTGGCGGTGGCATACACCTGACATTTGAATACCTGTGGTTCTTCGTTCAGCAGAATATCGCGCAGGATGCCACCGGCCACACTGGTAATCACTCCCATAAAGCTGGCAACCACCCAGTCGGTGTTCATCATCAGCGCCGCGTGTGTACCGGCCACGGTAAACAGCCCGAGAGCGATGGCATCGGGAATTTCAAAACGGTTGGCCGACAGCTCGATCTTGCGCGCCACAAAAAACGTCGCCAGTGCTCCCAGCCACACAAACACCAGGTTGCTGGAATCGGCAATCCAGAACACCGGACGGTCAAGCGCCACATCCCGCAAGGTACCGCCACCCAGGGCGGCACAAAATGCCACCATCAAAACCCCGAACAGATCAAACTGCTTGCGGCGGCAATCAATCACGGCGGCCGCGCCGGATGCCACCGACGACAACAGCGTTGACCAGTACAGAATTGACAGGGTAGTAGGCGAAAATTCCATGGGGAACCATTCCGGCGGCGATCACGAGAGGGGAGAAAAAGGAAAGGCTCGATGGTCGTTATCTGCGGGGGAGAACGGTCGAGCCTGAACTGCAGTGTAGTCAAAGCCAAACCATTTGTTGCTCGGAAATTGAACGCTTCCGGAGTGTTTACCTCGCCAGAGTGGCGGAAACGCAGTGGTTAATGCCGGTTTTGGGCAAATACAGGCTGAGTGCCCAAAACATCGTCCTGGATACAAACATGCCGTATTGGCCACAACGCCGGGTCGTGCCGAATCCATTGCCGACGTATCAGCAGGATGGGCATTTATGCCCATCGGTTCTCCCGTGTTCGCTGCCGCTCAGCTTTCCAACCAGGCTTTTACCTCGGCATACGGCACTTGTTCGAGTTTGCCGAATCCGGCCATCTGGCGGGCTTTGACCTTGCTGAACCAGGGCACCTGGATACCACACAGGAAACGGGTGAGGAGTTCGGTTGAGGCTGGCTGGCCAAAGGTCTGCTGAATCGCCTGCTGTAACGGGCCGGTCAGGCTGCGGCGGTCGAGGCTGGCCAATGACTGGGCGCGTGTGATCTCTGGCCATGGCCGGAATTGGCCGCGGCATACCGAACAGGTGCCGCAGTCCTGTTGCATGGCATCACCAAACCAGTTGGCGAGCTGGCGCGAGATACAGACCGGCTGGCGGAACAGGTCGAGCATGCTGTGAATGCGGCGGATTTCATTCTGCTGCTTGTGGACAAAATGCTGGTGCAGGCTGGTGGCCAGCGCCGGGTCGGCCAGCAATTGCGGATTAACCCGATACACGTCGGTCATCTGTTTGCTTTCGAGCTTTAACCAGCCACGGGCGGCACAGAACTCCAGCGCACTGAGGGCTCGCGCCCGCACCGGTGTGTGGCCCGGCTGGGGGCCTAGCGCCTGTTCAAGGGCACTGATATTGAGGGTAAACCAGCTGCGGCCACGTTGGCTGGTGTTGATCATGGTGGCCAGAAACTGGCGGCGCTCATCATCAAAATGACCAAACAGTGCGGATTCGCTGATTTCCAGCTGATAACGGTACTCGGCGAAATAGCTGTACTGCGAGGTTAATACTCCGCGCATTTCCAGATTCACCAGCAGGGTCTTGAGGGGTAACTGGCGAATATTGGTGCTGTTCGACAGCGGAGTCATCAGCACTTCCCACTGATTGCCCTGCAGCTGTGAGCGAATGTTATCCAGCACCGCCTGAATACCATACAGCTCCGGGGTGTCGCCGTAGACAAAGTTCTCCAACACGGTCAGACCGGAGGCATCCCCGAGCATGATGCAGTCTGACGGTTTGCCATCACGGCCGGCGCGGCCAATTTCCTGACTGTAGTTCTCGACCGACTTTGGCAAGTCGTAGTGAATCACCTGACGGATATTGCTTTTATCCACACCCATTCCGAAGGCGATGGTGGCCACAATCACCGGAATATCGCCGCGCATAAACGCGCTCTGGATACGTTCCCGTTCGTCACTGTCCATACCGGCGTGATAAGCCTGCACCGGAAACGGTAATTGCCGTGCCAGCTGGGAGGCCACGGTTTCGGCGGTGTTTTGCAGGGTTACATAAATAATGGCGGCAAACGCCTGTTGTTTGCTGGCCGACTTCTCCGCCAGGTAATGCAACCAGGTGGCGCACTTGTTGATCCGGTCTGTCTCGGCGGTCGGCTGGGCTAACAGGCGTAAGTTGGGGCGATGGAAACCGGTTACCACCACATCCTGCGGGGCAATATCAAAATGCTGCTGCATGTCACTGATCACCGCCTGAGTGGCGGTTGCGGTCAGCAACAACACTTGTGGCACCGCAAACTGACGGCAATACTCGGGTAACTTCAGGTAATCCGGGCGGAAGTTATGGCCCCACTCGGAAATGCAGTGGGCCTCGTCCACGACCAGCATGGAAATGGGCACGTCACTGATGAACTGGCGAAAGCGTTCGTTTTTCAGACGCTCCACCGACACCATCAGAATCTTCAGCTGTCCGCTACGGGCTGCCTGCATCACCGCTTTGGTGTCATCCGGGCTCTGACTGGAATCAATGGTGGCGGCGGCAATGCCTTTTGACTTCAGAAACTGCACCTGGTCCTGCATCAATGCCAGCAACGGCGAAATCACCAGCGTCAGGTGTGGCAGCAACAGGGCGGGTAGCTGGTAACACAACGACTTGCCGGAACCGGTCGGAAAAATCGCCGCAGCCGAACGCCCGGCCAGAATCGTCTCAACCACCGGCTGCTGGCCGGGGCGCAGGCTCTCAAAGCCAAAATACTGCTGTAACGGCGCTTGCCATAACGGTTGCATACGTTCCCTCCCTGAAACGGGTTCAACTGGATGACATGGAATAGGAGGGGAGTGTAACGGCTCTGTCGCTGATGGCCAGCGCTTTGGCGTGAGGATAACCGCAACTGCGTCACTGCATGACGCTGGCGGCCTGGCACAGCATGCCAGGCCGGGCGGGATTGATTATTTGCCGTACACAACCGCCGGTAACCAGTTCACCAGCTGTGGGTACAGAATCATCAGGGTCAGCGCCAGTAATTGCAGCAGGATGAAGGGAATTACGCCCTTGTAGATATCCAGCAGGCTGACTTCCGGCGGGCAAACCCCCTTCAGATAAAATAGCGAGAACCCTACCGGTGGTGTGAGGAAGGATGTCTGCAAGGTCATGGCAACCAGCATCACAAACCACACCAGAATCGGATTATCGAGCACTCCATAACCGTTAATGGAAATCTCCAGAGCACTGACCACCGGGGCTACCAGCGGCAGGATAATCAGGGTGATTTCAATCCAGTCGAGAATAAATCCAAGCAGGAACACCACGGCCAGAATAAACAGGATGATGCCGTAGGGGCCAAACGGAAGTGAGGTCAGCAGCGACTCGATATATTCGTCACCGCCCAATTCCCGTAGCACTAAGGCAAACATGGTGGCACCGATAAAAATGGCGAAAATATAACCACTGACGTTGAGGGTATCGCGCAGGCACTCCCGTAGCACCTGCCAGCTCAGACGCTTGTTGTGCCAGGCCAGTGCCATGGCTGCAGCAGCGCCTACTGCCGAGGCTTCGGTGGGGGTGGCAAGGCCGGTAAAAATACTGCCTAGCACGGCAAAGATCATGCTGAGAGTCGGCAGTACCGACTGCAGCACTTCAATCCAGACCTCTTTGGTAACGGGTTTGACGTTTTCGGCCAGCGGCATGGCGTCGGGTTTGATCAGACCCCAGCCGAGAATGTAGACGATATAGAGAACACCCAGTAACAGCCCCGGCAACACCGCGCCCATAAACAGATCCCCCACCGACAGCGCCAGCTGGTCGGCCATGATCACCAGCATGATGCTGGGGGGAATCAGGATGCCAAGGGTTCCGGAGCTGGCCACGGTGCCAACCGTGACGGTTTTGCTGTAGCCCTGCGACAGCATGGCTGGCAGTGACATTACGCCCAGTAACACGACGGACGCACCAACAATGCCGGTCGACGCGGCAAGGATAATCCCGATCAGTACCACGGTGATGGCCAGCCCACCGCGGACCTGACCAAACAGTGCCTGAAACGAATGCATGAGTTTCTCGGCGACACCGGATTTGTCGAGCAGGTTGCCCATAAAAATAAACATGGGCAGTGCAACCAGAATCCAGTTATCCATGATCTTGTAGATACGACTGACCACAATCCCCATGGTGTTGAAATCAATACCGAACAGGGTGTCGCCCCAAAGATCAAATCCCCAGGCGACCAGGCCAAACAGGGTGCCGACACCGGCCAGTACCCAGGCCACCGGAAAGCCGGTAAACAGCAGCAGAATGAAGCTGACAAACATCAGCACAATGAGGAGTTCATTGAGCTCCATACTCACAACTCCCGACGGCAGCGCCGTAACAAGGTCAGATCACGATAGATACGATTGAGGGCGGCGATGATCAGCAGCACTGTGGTCAGTGGAATCATGGATTTGATTAACCAGCGCCATGGCAAACCTGCCGGGGCCAGTGAACGTTCGCTGATACGCCAGGCTTCTTGCACCAGCTCAAGTCCGTGAAACAACACCAGTCCGAGAAACGGCAGCAACAGCACCAGCAGTCCGATAATCTCGATCCGGTATTGCCAGGCTCGACTGAAGTGGGCGTGGAATATGTCCACCCGAACATGGGTATTGGCGGCCTGGGCATACACGGCGCCGATCAGCACGCCAATGCCGTACAAGTGCCATTGCAGTTCTTCGAGTGCAATCTGACCGGCACTGAAACCGCGTCGCAGTACCACCTGCAACAGGATGACCAGCATCAGGATTACAAACAGCCAGGCAAACGCTTCCCCCAGACGCCGCAGGGCGTGATCGATGGTGTCTGCCAGTGGTACTGACAGGGATGGGGATTGCGGATGTTCACCGGCAGACAGATCAGCAGGTTGGTTCATATAACGTCCTGTCCAGTGCAAACGTGAAGGCTAAAAAGGGGCGTAGAGCGGCGTGTGGCCGGTACGCCCGAGGGGAGTCTCTTACTCTTCTCGTGGAACAAAGGCGCGGGATGACCAGATTTTGTAGTTTTCCCGGAAGGCGTGGAGGTCGTCATAAACAGCGGCGAAAGTCGGGTCCTTGCGTTGTTCCTGTACGACTTCTTCCCAGGCCGTCTTGAAAGCCTTCAGCATTTCCGGCGACCACTTGTTCACTGTCACGCCGCGTTCTTCCATGTTGCTGCGAATCGACTGGTATTGAATGAATTCGGATTCAGCAATGGAGTTGGTGACCGATGCCTTGCAGACGCTGGAGATAATGGCGCGTTGGCTGTCGTCCATGCCATTCCATTCACTTTTGTTGATCAGCAACTCAAAGAAGGTGGCTTGCTGATGCCAGCCAGGGAAGTAGTTGTATTTGGCGACCTTGTAGAAACCGAGGCGTTCATCAATCGCAGGTTGTGAAAATTCGGTGGCATCAATGGCACCTTTTTCCAGAGCACCAAAAATCTCACCACCAGGAATCAGTGAGGTAGAGACCCCCAATTTGGCCAGCACTTCACCACCAAGGCCATAAAAGCGCATGTTCAGACCTTTTAGATCATCGAGTGAATTGACCGGTTTTTTGAACCAGCCGGAGGTTTCCGGACTGATCAGGGCACAAGGCTCAACATGAACGTTATAACCGGCGTCGTCGTACATTTTCTGGTACAGCTTGAGGCCGTTGCCGTAGTACATCCACGCCATGAATTCCGGAGCTTCCGGACCAAAAGGAATGGTCGAGAAAATTGCAGCGGCTGGCATTTTGCCTGCCCAGTAACCGGCAATGGAGTAGCCGGAATTGACCTTGCCGCTCGACACGGCATCCAGAATTTCCAGTGGTGCCACCAGTTTGCCCGGTTCGTAGATTTTCATTTTCAGCTGGCCACCGGACACCAGTGGCAACTGTTCGGATACCCACACAATCGGGGTGCCGAGGGCAGGCAGGTTGGAACCGAACGCAATCGGGGTTTTCAGCAGTACCGGTTTGGCATCCGCCGTAACGCTGGTGGTAGTGGCAATGGCCAGAGTAGTCGCCAGCGCCAGGCGTTTCAGAGTGGTCTTCATGATCTGCTCCTGTTGTTATTGTTGATCACCGACAGCACCTGCGGTGCGGTCGGCACCGGCGGGCAACCGGCCATGGCACTACTGTAAAAACTACAGCACCGGCTGGTATACCGATCAAAAGGAGGAGAACGGGGGCATCTCCTTCCAAAGAAGGGGATGGCGGGAAAGGCAATAGCGATAAGTGGCGTCGTATAATCCATTGGATTAGACTGGCTGTTATGCAAACGATCGTAGAACTGCCGGAATTCCAGAGACGATCACTGGATCTGCTCAAGGAAGAAGAAAAAACCAGTATTATCAATTATCTGGCGGCTCACCCCATGGCTGGTGATTTGATGCAGGGGACCGGAGGCATCCGCAAACTGCGCTGGTCTGCTCTGGGCAAGGGTAAAAGTGGTGGTGTCAGGGTGATTTACTACTTCCACAATGGCGCCATGCCACTGTTCCTGTTGACCCTGTTTGGCAAGGGTGAAAAAGCCAATCTCAGCAAGGCCGAGCGCAATCAGCTGGCCAGATTTACCACGTTATTAGTCAAGCATTATGGTGACGTCAATGAGTAGTGCATTCGCCAGTATCATGCAGGGCCTGACCGAGGCCGTTGAATTCTCCAAAGGTAAATCCGGACGTGCCGTTGTGCATGAATTCGGTCCTCTGGATGTCAAGGCCATACGAGCCAGAGTCGGCATGTCCCAGAACGAATTTGCTTCGGCTTTCGGTATCAGCGTGAGCACATTACGCCACTGGGAGCGTGGTGATCGTACACCACAAGGTCCGGCGCTGGTGCTGCTGAATGTGGTTGCCAGGGAACCTGCAGCCGTATTGCGGGCGCTGGGCTCCGGCTAATCTGCGGGATTTAACTATTTATTTTGACGACTTGAACATCAATTCATAAGTCGTAGCTTCGAAATGTATCTATCACTGAATCAGGCGAATGATGTTGACTGACATCCTGTGATTACACTTTCAGGCCCATCTGATAATTTGGATATTAAGGATCGGAGATTGATCATGAGGTTTTCTCAACGAATAGGAATAACTCCATTAAAATTTGTTCAAAAGGAAGAGATGGACAATGACTTGAAAAATAGCTTGTGGAACGCAATCTATATTGTATATTTTCAAAACGCCACCTTTGACGAATACTTTCCAAATCAAACGGAGATGTCCAGTGTTTATGGATTTATAAGATCTATCTGGATTGATTTTTTTAAACGCCCGGCTGATGAAATACCATGGCAATTCAACGATGCGACCTCCGAAATAAAATCCTGGCTCTACACGACCGAATGGTTTAGGTTACTTGATTTTATTGAATTTTGTGCTAAATCTGGCCCAAGTGAATATGAAAAATTATTTCCTTTATATTGCAATGGATTTTTGGAGCGCGAAAACTCCGCATATCGATTCGTTAATGGTCTATTGGCAGAGATAACGTCTGAAGAGGAAATCAGCGCTGTTGAAACAGCGATTGAAAGTGCCGTTTTAAATGGAGGAGCAAAACGCCATCTTCGAACAGCACTTGGTTTAATGAGTGATAAAACAAATCCTGATTATCGAAATTCGATCAAGGAATCCATCTCCGCTGTAGAATCTGTTGCCAAACAGATATCCGGGCATGATAAAGCAACATTGGGAGAGGCGTTAACGGCTCTTGAAAGAACCGGACGGCTACATAAAGCTCTCAAAAATGCATTCTCCTCTCTTTATGGTTATACAAGTGATGCAGATGGCATAAGGCATGCACTTATGGAGGATTCGTCATTAACCAAGGCGGATGCCAGATTTATGCTGGTCAGTTGCTCTGCGTTTACAAATTATCTGGTTGAGCTGACTGCGTGTCACGATATGGAGCACGTTCGTTCGGAGTAATCTCAAGAGCTGTGATCAACGTAAAAATTTTGATCATTGTCCAAATTCATTCTCTCCTCCTAAAGAAGGTTGTCGTAGGCCGGTGTCTGGATAAGCATGGAGGCCGGGCCATGGTGTGGCTGGTGACAGGGGAAGAGTGACGGTGAGCGGTTATATCAATACGGTCTGGTTTGCCGGAACGATTTCGCTGTTGTACGTGGCGCTGCTGTTTGTGGTGGCGATCTGGGGCAACCGCGTCAGTCGCAGTGGCTGGCAGCCGTATATCTACAGCCTGACGCTGGCGATTTTCTGCACTACCTGGGCTTTTTACGGCACCGTGCAGCAGGCGGCCTATTTCGGCTGGTGGCTGGCACCTACCTATCTGGGCGCGATTCTGCTGATCACTCTCGGCTGGAAGCTGTTTGACCGTATTGTGCGGATCGCCCGTCAGGAGAACAGCACGACGATTTCGGATTTTATCTCGGCCCGTTACGGCCACAGTCGTGGCATTGGTATGACGGTGGCGTTGCTGTGTCTGCTGGGGGTGGTGCCCTATATCGCTCTGCAGCTGAAGGCGGTATCGGGCAGTTTTCAGTTGCTTACCTCGTCGGCTGTCACCACCGTCAGCTGGTTTCGTGACCCGACACTCTACATCGCGGCCTTTATGGCGTTGTTCAGTATTCTGTTTGGTACCCGTACCGTTGATTCCAGTGAGAGTCATCGTGGCATGATGCTGGCGATTGCCTTTGAGTCTCTGATCAAGCTGGTCGCTATGCTGGCGGTTGGCTGTTTTGCTGTTTACGGGCTTTACGACGGTTTTGCAGACCTCTGGCAGCGGGTCATGCAACAGCCGGATCTGGCGCAACGACTGGCGGATTACCATAACCCCAGTATCTACCTGACCCACGTACTGCTGGGAGGATTGGCGATTGTGGCCTTGCCTCGCCATTTCCATGTCGCAGTGGTGGAGTATCGCAGTGAACGTGATATCCAGACCGCGCGCTGGCTATTTCCTCTGTATCTGTTGCTGATGAATCTGTTTGTGCTGCCGCTGGCACTGGTTGCTGCCTTGCAGCCCGGAATTCTGGAGCTGGGGTATATCACCCTGACGATTCCATTATTGGCGGGTCAGGACTGGTTGGCCTTGCTGGCCTATCTCGGTGGCTTTTCAGCAGGCACTTCGATGGTGATTATTTCCTCGATCACACTGGCCACCATGATGTGTAACGAGTTGCTGTTGCCGGGCCTGATCAAGCTGGGCTGGCAAGGGCCGACCAGTGATATTCGCCAGCGAGTACTGGTGATCCGGCGCCTGACCATTCTGGTGATTCTGATTCTGGGGTTTGTGTATTACCGGATGCTGTCGCGTTATCACAGTCTTGCGGAAATCGGTTTCCTGTCGTTTGTGGCGGTGGCGCAATTTGCCCCCGCGATGCTGATCGGCCTGATCTGGCATGGTGCCAATCGCAGTGGTGCTGCATGGGGAATTGGTACCGGGTTTGTGGTCTGGCTTTATTGTCTGTTTTTACCCGTACTGGCGGGAGAGGGCTGGTTGCCTGCGGTGTTCCTGAATGGACACGATTGGCTACCGTTCCTGCGCCCGCATGCCCTGTTTGGCCTGGAAGGGCTGGACCCGGGTGTTCATGGCACGTTCTGGAGTTTGCTGCTGAATTGTCTGGCGTTGGTACTGGGCTCGCTGTATTACAAACCCGGATTTGCTGACGTTGAACAAGCCCAGCGTTTTGTGATGAGTCCGGAGCCGGGAATGCTCCGTTCCGGGCGTCAGGCTGGGGTGCGGGTCGATGACTTGCGTGCGCTGTTATTGCGTTTTCTCAGTGCAGCCAAGGTGGCCAGCCTGTTTGAGGCAACCAGCAACCCTTTGACCGGACGTTTGCTGGCGCGTGGTCAGGTGGATGATGTGACTCTGCGAGCGGCTGATCGTTTGTTGCGTTCGGTTGTCGGGCGTCGCGGTGCAGATCTGTTGCTGCGCAACCTGCTGGATGACCAGGGCAATCGCTTCAGTAATCTCAACAACATCATGGATGAGGTATCGGAAGTGGTGCTGTTCAATCGTGATGTTCTGAATGCGGTTTTGCACAGCCTGAATCAGGGTATCACCGTGATCGATGAAAACGACAATCTGGTGGCCTGGAACCAGAAGTTTGCGGCGTTGTACCAGTTTCCGCCGGGGTATCTGTACGTCGGCCAGTCGTCCGAGAACGTGGTGCGTTTTATCGCCCGTTCGGGCGGTTATGGCGATGGGGACGAGGAGGACATGGTGCGGTTACGCCGTGAAGAGGTGCGCAACCGCGAGGCGTTGTTATACGTGCGTGAAACCTCGGATGGTCGTCATATTCAGCTCAACGGCATTCCGATCAACAACAGCCTGTACGTAACCGTTTATACCGACATTACGGATCAGCGCCATATTGAACGGCGCTTGCGGCTCGCCAACGAAGTGTTGGAGGAACGGGTCAGCGAACGTACCCGCGAGTTACGCACCCTGAACGAGGATCTGGAGAAAGCCAATCGCAACAAAACCCGGTTTCTGGCGGCGGCGGGTCATGATCTGGTGCAGCCACTGAACTCGGCAACCCTGTTCTCGGCGTCGATCATCAGCAAGCTGGAGCGCCGCCGCGAACAGGCGCCGGAGCTGGTGGACGCGGTTCTGCCGGTGGCCTGTCATCTCGATCAGTCGTTACATGCCGCTGAGTCCTTGTTGGGTGAACTGCTGGAAATCTCGAAACTGGATGCTGACATTATCCGCGCCCGTTATCAGGTTTTGCCGCTGGGGCAGATTCTGGAGTCGTTATTAGCCGAGTTCCGGCCATTGATTGAGCGCAAAGGACTGGTTTTGCGTACCGTCCCAACCAGTCTGACGGTCAGAACCGATCCGGTATTGTTGCGGCGGATTCTCCAGAACCTGTTGGCCAATGCGCTGCGTTACACCAGTCATGGCCGGATTCTGGTGGGGGGGCGGCGCCGTGGGACCCATGTTGAGGTTCAGGTACTCGATAGTGGACCGGGGATTCCTGACTCGGAACTGGAAGCGATTTTTGAAGAGTTTCACCGTTTGCCAGCCGCAGGCCCAGACGTTAGCAGCAAGGGCTTGGGTCTGGGGTTGTCGATCGTGCAGCGTCTTGGGCAGTTGCTTGATCATCCGGTACGGGTGCAATCAGTTGCTGGACGGGGGAGCTGTTTTGGCGTTTTGCTGCCTTCGGTAGAAGCAGAATTGCCGATTGAGCGTATCCATCCGCCTCTCCGCGCCAATGGTGGTAGCGGCCTGATTCTGTGCGTGGATAACGAAATCCAGATTACCACCGGCATGAGTCATCTACTGGGTGACTGGGGGTATGAAGTGCGGGTCGCTGCGGATGAGAACGGCGCCCGTGCCATTCTGAACGGTGCCCGCCCGGCCTTGGTGATTGTGGATTACCATCTCGATGAAGGGCGTACCGGTTTGCAGTTGCTGGCGAGTTTGCAGCAGGAATGGAGCACGGGGCAGGATGTCGTCGCCGTGCCCGGATTGGTGATCAGCGCGGATTATACCGACGAGGTCAAGCAGGCGATTGAACAACAGGGGTATCGGTTGTTACGCAAGCCTGTAAAACCCATGGCTCTGCGTGCGGTAATCAACCGTTTGCTGGAGACCCTCTGAATAATCCGGTGTCCGCTCTGGCGTGTCGGGATCAGGGCCACCTCAATCGGGAATTTGCAGCTGCTGAATCACCATCGCCGCCTGAGTGCGGTTGATAATATCGAGCTTACGGAAGATATCCCGAACGTGCGATTTGACGGTGGTCTCCTTGATATCAAGGGTGTAACCGATCTGTTTGTTGAGAGCCCCTTCTGAAATCAGCACCAGCACTTTCAGCTGTTGAGGGGTCAGGCTGGCCAGTTTGCGGGTTAATTCGTCAGGTGTCTGGCTGACAAACTCCGGAAATACCAGCTTGCCTTGCAGTACACTGCGTAACGCCTGGGTCATGGTTTCAATACTGGCCGATTTGGGAATAAACCCCAAAGCTCCCAGTTGCCGCACCCGGCTGGCAACCGTGCCATCTTCCGAGGCGGTTACCACCACCACTGCCAGTTCCGGATATGCACTGCGGATTTGCGCCAGTCCGGCCAGACCGCTGCTGCCGGGCATTTTCAGATCCAGCAGTAACAGGTCGGGTTGCTGGTGAGTGATGATGGCCAGCGCCTGATCGAGCTGTTCACACTCGATCAGTTCGCAGTCCTCGCCCGTGCTATCAACGGCTTCTCGCAATGCTCGGCGAAACAGGGGGTGATCATCGGCAATCAGAACCCGGTACATGGCATGACCTGTTGTTATCGTTGTTGTGCCCAACTATTACCCCGCGTGGATTCAGCCTGCAAGCCGGATGCGAAGCCTTACAGGCTGCTCTCCTACTAAAGGAGGGGAAGTCTGGCCTCGCGCATCTATCTTTCTTTGCATCTGCTGGTACGAAAAAAGGCAGTTATCTGCAGGGCTTGTCGATACATTGCTCAATTAAAGGCACACCCAGCGTCTGGCTGCTATACCTAAAGCATTTCCAGCTGTGGTTTATGGGTGGCTGTTGTGACGCTAGCTTCGCTTGGTTCTTCTCATCTCATTGATGCTCTTGACGGCATTGATGGATTCGATCCCCGTGTACGTGACCAGATTGCAGCTCGTTTGTGGGCCTTTGATAGTTTGCAGAAGTCTCATTGCACGGCGTTGTTTTCACATGAAGGTAATTTTCTGGAGGTCAATGCACGCTTCAGTCAACTGTTCGGCTTTGATAACAACTCGATCAAGGGCATGCATCATCACGATTTTTGTCGTCGAGAAGATGTGGACTCGCCGGATTTTCAGCAGTGGTGGACTTTGGTGAGGGAGGGGGGCTCCTACTACAAGGATTTCGCCCGTATCTCCGCTGATGGCTGGGATATTTATGTACACGCTTCCTATGTTGGTTTACGGAACGATAAAGGCGAGGTCATTGGCATTCTGATGGAAGCTGATGATATCAATGATGTTCGCCGCAAGACTTATGAAGACCAATTCAAGGTGGAATCGATTGAGGGTTCCATGTGTGTGGCCGAGTACGATTTGCAGGGCAATATGCTGCGTTGTAATCCCAACTTTGCCCGATTGTATCGTTTGACGACTGAAGCTCAGGCCAGTTTTACTTATCGTGACAGCTGTCCGGAGGCTCTGGCCGGAGCGGTTGGTTACCAGTTGTTCTGGGAGGATTTGCTGCAGGGTAAGGCGCGTGCAGGTGACTTCCGCCGAATCAATGCCGCGGGCGAAACGGTATGGGTTTGGTCCAACTTCTCAGCAGTGCGCAATATCGAAGGCATAGTCGTGCGGATTCAGGAAATCTCGCAGGATATATCGGTACACAAACGCCAGAACATCGAGTTGGGTTGTAAGCTGGATGCTATCACGGGGTCACTTGCGGTAGCGGAGTTTGCACTGGATGGCACCATCTTGCATACCAATGACACCTTTCTGAAGATGATGGGGTATAGCGAAGAAGAATTGATAGGGCATCAGCACAAGATTCTATGCTCCCGAGAATACGTTACTTCGCCGGACTATCGAGTGTTCTGGGAATTGTTGGAAGAAGGCTCCATTAACAATAACGTGGTCTTGTTTTTTGATAAAAAGGGTAATCCACGCTGGTTACAAGGGATCTATGTGCCCCTCATTAAAGAAGACATAAAGCCCAGTAAAGTTGTGCTGTACGGCTTTGATTTCACAGAAAGTCGGATCCAGTCCATGGAGGATGACAGCCGTGTGCAGGCGGTTGGCAAATCCAACGGCATGATCGAATTTGATCTGGCTGGCAATATCCTGACGGCCAACCAGAAATTCCTCGATATGACCGGTTATGTGTTCGAAGAACTGGAAGGGCAGCACCACCGTATACTGGTGCAGGAGTCCGAGCGTGATAATCCGTCTTACAAGGCATTCTGGAACAAACTGGGTCGAGGTGAGTTCGATTCTGGCGAATACATGCGCATTGGCAAAAACGGCAAGGTGCTGTGGATTCAGGCCAGTTACAACCCCATCGTCGATTTTAACGGGCGTCCTTACAAGGTGGTGAAATACTGTCAGGACATCACCGCCGAAAAGATCAAATCGCTGGAAACCCGCACTCGTATGCAGGCTGTTGAGGCCAGTAACTGCACGCTGGAACTCGACCGGGAGGGGTATATCATCTCGATGAATGCCGAGATGGAAAAAGCGCTGGGTTATCGGCAGTCCGAACTGGTCGGCAAATCCGGTGACAAGTTGTTGTTTGAGGGGGATCTGAAGTCGATTTATTACACCAGCGGCTGGCGTGACCTGCGCGAGGGCATTCCATTAACCGGTGAGTTTCGGCGTCGCGGCATTGGTGACAAGGAGATCTGGTTCAGCGCTACCTTCAGCCCGATGATGGGCCTGGATGGCATGTTGTCGAAAGTGTTCATGCTGGGGCGTGATGTTACTGAAGATAAACAGGAACGTCTGGATGCTGACAGCAAGATCAAGGCAATCCAGCGTTCACAGCTGATGGTTGAGTTTGATCTGTCGGGGCGCATCATCAAGGCCAACGACAATTTCCTGAAGCTGGTGGGGTATGAAATGGCCGAGATCCAGGGTCACCATCACCGGATGTTTGTGGAGCATGTACAAGCGGCGTCTGTTGATTATCAGAGTTTCTGGGAGCGTCTATCCCGTGGTGAACATGAAGGCGGTGAATACAAACGCATCGGCAAAGATGGCAAGGAAGTCTGGTTGCAGGCCACTTATAACCCGGTATTCGACCCCAGCGGCCAACCGGTAAAAGTGGTGAAGTTTGCTATTGATGTTACCGAAACCAAGCTGGCCAATTCCGAGTTCAGGGCCAAGGTAGAGGCCATCGACAAAGGCCAGCTGGTGATCGAGTTTGATCTGGATGGCAAGGTACTTAGTGCCAATCGCAATTTCCTGCGCGCTATGGGCTACACCGCCCGTGAGATTCTGGGTCAGCATCACAGCATGTTCTGTACTGTTGAACACATTCAGAGCCAGCAATACCGGGATTTCTGGTTATCCCTGAATGACGGTGAGTTTATTACCGGCCGTTTCCACCGGATTGCCAAATTTGACCGCAATGTATGGATTCAGGCGACCTACAACCCGATTCTCGATTTGAATGGCCAGGTCATCAAGGTGGTGAAATACGCCTATGACGTGACCAAGGAAGTTGAACTGGAACAGGCGCTCAGTACCCGGTCGCGGCTGATGAGTGACAAGGTTGCTGCTTTGCTCGACAGTGCTCGCGAAATTGCCCGCCATTCTGCTACCGCCTCCAACAGTGCACGGCAATCGGCCGATACGGCCATGGCGGGTAAACAGGCACTCGAAGAGTCCATGAGTGCCGTGCGGCAAATTCAGTCCAGCTCCGAAAAAGTCACCCAGATCGTCAACATCATTACCGAGATTGCCAGCCAGACCAATCTGCTGGCGTTTAATGCCTCGATCGAGGCCGCGCGTGCCGGTGAACACGGTATTGGTTTCTCGGTGGTAGCCAGCGAGGTACGTAAACTGGCCGAACGCAGTGCTGATGCCGCCAGCCAGATTTCCGATCTGATCCGGGCATCCGGTGAAGAGGTGCGGCGCGGCGCGGATGTCCAGCGCACCGCCGTGACCCAGTTTGAAGGCATCATTCGTGAAGTGTCGGCGATGGTGAACTACGTTGACCAGATTGTGCAGGCGACTGGTGGTCAGCGAGACCTGGCCCAGGACGTCAAGCAGGCGATTGCCGATCTGCAGCAGATCCTGATTTCCGAAGCCTGATGGCCGTCAGACCGACCAGTAGGGGGGAGTATGAGTAATCTGTCCGATCAGTACGGTGTATTTCGACTGGGTGAGCTGCGGCTGGCCGTGCCGCTTGATCATCTCAAGGAAGTGATGCCACTGACCCGGATCGAGCCATTACCCAGCGCTGCGGCCTGTATGCCGGGGGCCGCGAACCTGCGCGGCAGTCTGGTGCCCTTGCTGGACCCGGATGTGCTGATGGGGCTGACGGCAACATCGCGGTCGCACAGTATTGTGATTGTGGTGCAGGTAGAGGGGTTTATTTACGGTCTGCTGGGCGACAGCCTCGAAGGCGTGGTGGATGCTCCGCGTGACGGTATGAGTTACCTGAGCCCGGAAGAAGAAACCAGCGAGTTCCTGCTGGCGGCGTTTCCGCATCCTGACGGCAACGGCTTTGTCTGTCTGATCAATATGCCTGCGCTGCTGCGTTTACCGGGCGTGCCACGTATTCGCAACCGGGTGGTCACCAACAACTTTACCGAGCTGTCGCGGGTGGTGAACAGCCACGACAGCCAGCATCTGATGTTATTCAGCGTGGGCCGTATGTTGCTGGCGCTGGAAACCTCGTCAGTTGTGGCGACGTTACAAAGCCCGAAAATCGAAGAAGCGGTAACCGAAAACCCGGTCTATCGCGGTGATATGTTCCATTTGGGGCAACGGGTCTCGACGGTATCGACCGGCGCGCTGCTGGGTATTGATTACGAATACAAGGAGCGTTGTCAGGGTTTTATCCTGCGTATTGGCGACGGGATGGTGACCTTTCTGGTGGATCATATTATTGATGTGGTCAGTGCTCGTTTGTCTGAATTACCCCTGATGCCGAGTGGTATGTTCCCGGCGGCGGCGTTTTATTCCGGTGCCTGCAAGACCGAGTCGCTGTTCCATGTGAGTGATATCCAGCGGTTCGGCGTAACCGAGGATTATTTCCTGCTGCTGAATGCTACGGCGCTGATGCAGTGCCCAGCGCTACAGGATCTCGCGCGTTTGAGTGCATCGTCGGTCAAACCGCAGGCCGAAACCTCCGAACAGAAACGGATCAACCGCGGTTATGGTCAGGCGCTGGTATTTGATGCCGGTGTGCGTTTGGCCTCACAAGTGTCCAGTATCTGCGAAATCCTGCCTTTGAGCCGTCAGGTCGATCTGTTTAATGCCGCTGGTTACGCCCGTGGGCTGGTGATGTTACGCGGCAAACCAGTGCCGATTTTCTGCCTCAACGGCCTTATTGGCCGTGCGCCGCCCACTGAACTGACACCTACCTCATCGATTCTGGTGGTGCAGAAAGACTACAGTTATATCGGTTTTATGGTGCCAACCCTGTACGCCATTGGTGACATCATCTGGATGCGCTCCAACCGCGATACCGTACCGGAAGGCAGTGCAGGCAGCGCCGCGCGCGGTTGCTGGGGGCTGATCAAATACAACAGCGACGATGGCCATGAAACCTGCCTGTCGCTGGACTTGTCGATGCTGGCCGATCAGGTATTAAAAACCGGCAGTCGCCGCGGGATGGATTTTGCGTGGATTGAGCAAGGAAACAGTGGCAATGACAGCTCACACGACCCGGATCATGACCTGGCGGTAGTGCACTGAACGGCTACCTGCGTGTGAGCAGGCAGTTCTGACACAGATCTGACAATCGTCCTGTCTCTCTTCGTTACTCTTTGGCCTTTCTTCCAAAGGAGTGTCGGGCGATGTTGGGTATGTTTGCGGATCAGGCTGTGTTTTTCTTATGGCTGTTAGGTGTTTCAACTACTTTGTTTTTTGCGATACCGCTGTTTGCGGTGCCTTTGCGCTGGGCTCGGCTGATGCAGTGGACTATTCCGGAGCATACCGATCTGGCGGTGTATTTCGGCCGCTGCGTGGGTGCGTTTGTGCTGGTGGTGGAGTGTTTTATTTTCCGTGCTGCCAGCAGTGGTGAATGGCTGGAGGCGACGTTCCAGCTGTTGCTGCTGGTGTTTGCTGCCATGCTGGTGGTGCATGTGATGGGTGCGGTGTTACGCATTCAGCCGCTGACCGAAACGCTTGAAATCGGGTTGTGGTTATTGCTGCTGGTGGCGGCCACCCTGTGTTATCCGGTGGCGGCCTGAAAAGGGTATTCCCGCCGTTTGGGCGGCGGGAATGTCGGTTGTGGCGGTCAGGCCTGCGCAGTGTTATGCCAGAGCCGGGTAGTCGGTATAACCCTTCGGCCCGCTGCCATAGAAAGTGCTCATATCCCACTCGTTCCAGGCCGCTTTTTGCTGCAGGCGATAGACCAGATCCGGGGTGGAGATAAACGCCTTGCCCCAGGCCACCGCGTCGACCACACCGTCGGCAACCAGTTGTTCGGCCTGTTCGGCGGTCATGTTCATGTTGGCAATAAAGGCACCACTGAACTGCTGTTTCAGCGCTGGCGTCAGGGCTGGTTCATTGAAGTGTTCGCGGGTGAACACAAAGGCAATGTCACGTTCACTGAAGGCTTGCATCAGGTAGCCGTAGGTTTCCGCCGGGTTGGCATCACCCATATCGTGAGCGTCACCACGTGGTGACAGGTGCACACCCACTCGACCGGCACCCCAGACGGAAATCAGGGCGTCGGTGGCTTCCAGCATAAAACGGGCACGGTTTTCGAGGCTGCCGCCGTACTGGTCGGTACGCTGGTTGGTGCTGCTATGCAGGAACTGTTCGGGCAGATAACCATTGGCACCGTGTAATTCCACACCGTCAAAACCGGCCTTACGGGCGTTTTCGGCACCGACCCGGTAGGCTTCGATAATGGCCGGAATCTCGGCAGTTTCGAGCGCGCGTGGGGTTTCGAATTCTTTCATGGGCCGTACCAGGCTGACGTGGCCAGCCGGTTTGATGGCGCTGGCGGATACCGGCAGCTCACCATCCAGATACGATGGATCGGAAATACGGCCTACGTGCCATAACTGGCAGACAATCTTGCCACCGGCCTGGTGGACGGCGTTGGTAACCAGCTTCCAGCCTTCCACCTGCTCGTCGGACCAGATGCCGGGAGTATCCGGATACCCCACACCCATCGGCGTTACCGCTGTGGCTTCGCTGATGATCAGACCGGCGCTGGCGCGTTGGGCGTAGTATTCCGCCATCAGGGCATTGGGAATACGTCCTTCGGCACGGCAACGGGTCAGTGGTGACATGATCACGCGGTTGCTGAGGTGCAGTTCTCCCATCTGGATCGGGTCAAACAAACCGGGCATGGCGAGCTCCTTGATTCTGAATAAGGGGGGGGGATTGGTGTGGCGATGTAAATGGATGCTACACCCGATATGGGGGCGGGCAATTTGATCCTGAAGGGGCATTTTCGGGATAGTGTGTTCTTGCTGATCCGTTTTACCGATCTGTGCTGCTCAAGCCTATTTTGTTCAAGCCCATACAGCTCAATCCATACAGCTCAAATCCATACAGCTTAGCCCAAGCCCTTCTGCCCCGTGTCGAATCGGTATCTGGATGTTTTATGCATCGTATGGGCCGTTTTTCCAGAGACATTGCGGACGACCTATACAAAGCTGATATGAATCAGAACTCTGATCGCCTTGTCAGTAAACAAATGTTGCAGCGAAAATTACGACTTGTCTGCCGTATCGGCATTGCCCTATGCTCTGAAAAGTTTGAACGGAATCACATTTTGAGGCCCCCATGTCACACGGAAGCAAGGATACGCTGCTGCGTTATATCGAAACCCTGAACCTCATCCCGCGTCTGCCGACCAAAATTGCGACGACTACGCTGGAAGAGCGTTTGCGCGAGCGCGGTTACGAAGTATCGGCGCGTACCATCCAGCGCGATCTTGATCGTTTATCCCTGTTGTTTCCTATTCGTAACGACACCGACAGCAAGCCTTATCGCTGGTATTACGAAGGTGATATCCATCAGCAATTCCCGGTAACCAATACCCCGGCGGCGCTGGCCTGGTGTCTGGCAGAGCCGCATTTGCGCCAGCGGTTGCCTGCCGGTGTGTTCCAGCAATTGCAGCCCCAGTTCAAACGCGCTTCGCTGCACCTGACCAGCCTCACCGAAAACTCACTGGCCGACTGGCCACAGCGCATTCGTGCTCTGCCAACCGGTAAAACCCTGCTGCCCGCCGAAATCAAAGCCGGAGTCTGGGAAAAAGTCGGTGAAGCCCTGCTGCTCGGACAGCAGCTGCAGGTGCAATATTTCAGTCTGGCCAAAGGCGAAACCCGCAGCTTGCGTTTGCACCCACTGGCGTTGGTGATGCGGGATAACAAAAGTTATCTGGTGGCTATGGCCAACGATTACGAGCAGGAAACCCTGTATGCCCTGCATCGTATTTCCGAGGTGGACATACTGGATGCACCGGCTCGTCAGCTGGCTGGTTTTGACCTCGATGACTATATCCGCAAGGGAACCTTTGGCTGGCAACCACAAGGGGATGTCACCCTGGTGGCGGAAATTGCTCCGGAAGTCGCCAACCTGCTGCGAGAAACTCCGTTAAGCCTGCAGCAGAGCATTGAACCTCTGCCGGATTCTCACACTCGGGTGGGCTGGTATCGGCTCGAAGCCATTGTTGCGGACGACCTAGAAACCCTGTGGTGGGTGTTCAGTATGAACTCGCGCCTGAAAGTACAGGCGCCACAACACTGGGTGGAAGAAATTCACAGTCGTCTGCGTGAGTTGTGTGGGCTGTACGAATTCGCCCCTGAGGATGCTGCCAGCACGCTGGAATAAGCGGCGGCGGTTGATCCGGTTCAGCCCCAGCGTTGCTGTTGCCAGAGCTGGCGCTGCGCCGGTGTCAGAAAGCTCCAGGCAATAAAACGGCTGGTTTTCAGGCCCTGGGTCATCACCAGGGTCTGCCGCTGCTCTATTCCCACTTCTTGTAATACCGGTTCGATGGCCGCCAGGGTCGTTTGCTTCGATACCAGACAGGTAAACCAGTACACCTGTGCACCGAACTGTACGCTTTCGCGAATCATCCGGCTTATAAACGCCACCTCGCCACCGTCACACCACAGCTCGTTACTTTGGCCACCAAAGTTGAGGCTGCTGTCGACCGCACTGCCATCCCATTTGCCGGGGTGTTTCCACTTGCGCTGGTTGCCCTTGGTCATTTGCTCCGGCGAGGTATGAAACGGCGGATTACAGAGCGTCAGGTCATAACGATCGTTAGGCTGAATGATCTGGCTGAAGCAGCACTGCGGGTCTGGTTGTTGCTGCAGGCGGATATGCGCTGCCAGTGCCGGATTGGCATCCAGAATCTTCTGCGCTGATGCCAGTGAGCGCGGTTCGATATCGGCGCCGGTGAACTGCCACTGGTATTCACTGTGGCCAATCAGCGGGTAAATACAGTTGGCACCACAGCCGATATCCAGTACCTGAATCTGTTCACCACGGGGTAATACTCCGTGATGGCTGCTGGCCAGCAAATCGGCCAGATGGTGAATGTAATCGGCGCGGCCAGGGATCGGTGGGCACAGGTAACCATCCGGAATACCCCAGCCTTCGATGCCGTACCAGTGTTTCAGCAAGGCGCGATTCAGGGCCTTGATGGCCTGCGGATCGGTAAAGTCGATGGCGCGATTGCCCTTGGGGGTCTGTCGCATAAACAATGCCAGTTCCGGGCTGCTGGCACACAGCGTCGGGAAGTCATAACGCTGCTGATGACGGTTGCGGGGATGCAGCTGGGCAGCCGGGCGTGTTGGGTCAGACATGGTAAAGATTTCAGGGCTGGATAAGGTCTGTGCAGTATATCGGTCCGTGCCGGTAATTGCCGATGACCTGCAATAACTCTGGTTGGCAGAGGGAACGGGGCGACATCCTTGTCGCCTGCTTCCTGCACACTGAATCCGCTCACCCGTTGCCGAGGAGACCTGCCTCTTGCAGGTAGTGGCATTATGCCGGAAACAAACGACAGAATACGTCATTCTAACGGGTGTAAGGATTAACCTTTGGTTATTGAAAGGCTCATTGGCCAGTCTGTCAGCTATGGGTAGCTTTCATATGCCAGAGCTGGATGGTCTTGCGGAACAGATCGAGGTTCAGCGGTTTGCTGAGGTAATCATCCATCCCTGCTGCCAGACATTTTTCCATATCTCCTTTCATGGAGTTGGCCGTCATGGCGATGATTGGCACGTGTACATAATGCTCACCGGCTTCGCCGGAACGAATTCGATGAGTGGTATCGTAACCGTCCATTATCGGCATTTGGCAATCCATCAGGATCATTTCATAAATCTGGTCAGGTGGGCTGGCCTGCAACAGCTCCAGCGCATGGATGCCGTTACGAGCGACCTTGACACTGCATTGCAGCTGTTTCAGCAGGGCGCAGGCGATTACCTGATTCACCTGGTTATCTTCCACCAGTAATACGTGGCATGCCCCCACTGGTTTTTGAGTGGTCTGGTTGGTCGTTGTGTCAGGGCTGGAGACACTGCTGCCCATATTCAGCAACAGGCGAATATCCATACGGGTGCCGCTGCCACTGGCGCTTTGCAGACTGATACTGCCGCCCATCAGCTCACACAGCTGGCGGGCAATGGTGAGGCCCAGACCGGTGCCGCCGTACTGACGGGTGGTGGAGGCATCGGCCTGGGAGAAGCTGTCAAAAATCATGGCCTGACGTTCAGCCGGAATACCAATCCCGGTATCGGTAACACTGCAACACAACTCTACCTCTCCGCTGTTGAGCAAACGTGTGATGGCATCGATATGTACTTCACCTTCGTTGGTGAACTTGATGGCGTTGCTGCATAAGTTGTTCAGTATCTGGCGAATCCTGTGTGGATCGCCGCGCAGGAAGCGTAACTGAATGCGGCTGAGGTCGATGGTCAGGCGCAGGGCCTTGGCTTCTGTCTGGGGTTTTTGCTGGCGGTAGATTTCGGTCAGCAGGCTGACCAGATCAAAGTCGATGTCTTCCATCACCAGCTTGCCCGCTTCGATTTTCGAGAAGTCGAGAATGTCGTTGATGATGGTGATCAGCGACCGGGCCGATGATTGTGCCAGCATGGCGCGTTCGCGTTGTTCGTCATCCAGCGGGTTATCCAGCAGCAGCTGCAACATACCCACTACGCCGTGCATGGGCGTGCGGATTTCGTGGCTCATGTTGGCCAGAAACTCCCCCTTGGCCTTGCTGGCCTGTTCAGCAACCTGAATCGCTTTTTGCAAGTTCTGTTTTTCGGTTTGTAGCTGGTTACGCATGAACGCAAAACGTTCGGCCAGATGGCCAATTTCGTGTTTGCCGGTAATTGGCAGAGGGTAATCAAAATCTCCACGCGACAGCGCATCCACTGCCACGGTCAGGCGGCGAATCGGTGTGGCGACCAGGGTGTAAAACAGGAAGGCCGTGGCCAGCATGACCAACACGATGAGGGCCACCAGGGTGTGGTAAATGGCATCGGCCTGAGCATGAATACTGGTCAGGCTGGCGCTTTCGTTGTAATGCAGATCAAGCCGTCCAACCGGAATGCTGCCAGCGCTGATGGCTTGTGAATACATGCGCAAATGGCTACCCGGCTCAGGTGCCGGTAACTCATCCAGCGGATATAACGACAGCCCTTCAGCGTTGTAGAGCGCGATGTTGTCCCAGTTGGGATTGTTGGCGAGGATCTGATCCAGGGTGTCGTAGATGTTCGACAGATCTTCCTGAATCAGCATGGGCACCAGCCCTTCTGCCACAATGGCCAGCGAGTTGTGAATTTCCACTTCGGCGTTCTGCATGGTCTGGCGCACCAGTGCGGGAGTCCAGATTTCATGTGCGTACACCAGCGCTACCAGCAATAACACCAGTAGCGGCGACAAGAAGCGGAAAAACAGGCTGCGGCCAGTCATGGATGGTTTACCGCGTCAGTGCTGGAACTGCTCCAGATGCAGTTCCTCCAGTGGCTGGTAGTCACGGTACGTGGTGGCGGTTGGACCTGGCATCGGAATAGCGTCAAACAGTGCAGGCTGCTCGGAAGCAATTTTGGTCAGTGCCTTGATGACGGTTTGTGTCTGTTCTTTGCCGAGCCGAGGGTGAATAACCAGCGGATGAGACGGTGTTTCACGGGTGCTGTAGAGCACCCGCAGGCGATCACGAATGACCTGTGGTTGTTCGTCGAAGGTTTTCTGCACACCGCCACCGGCCACCGTCAGGCCCTTGGCGACATGCAGGTATACCGATGGATGGGTGTTGACGTAACGGGCATCGACATCCACGCCGTGCAGGTTCTTGAGTTCAGCCCGCATCAGCAATGACGCGCCCAATGCATTGGGTGATGGAAACGCCACTGGCTGACCCTGTAATTCAGACACGTCCTTGATCGGCGAGTCGTCTTTTACGACCAGTACACCCTGCAGGTTGCTCTTGCTGCGCAAAAAGGGTTCGTACCCCTGGGCTGCGTGTGCCATCACGGCGTGATAGGGATTCATGTAGGCAATATCAAAGCGCCCGGCCATAAACTTGGCCTCGAAGTCCGGGATGTTTTCCGAGCCGGCCAGATCAACCCGGCACTCGGTTGCCTGTGACAGCTGATCCATAATCGGCTGCCAGATCTCCAGCAGTTTGCGCTGTTCAAACTGGGGCACCACACCTATCGTCAGCAAACAGGCGAGACTGACCTGGCTTGTCAGTAGCAACAGCAGGCTCAGGGCCGGTCGAAACAGGGTATTCATGATGGATTCCAGCGTGAAGGACTCTCTGAAAACATAGCAGTGCGCCACCGGAACACAAATTTACCCGCCGGTTATCTGGCGCAAGCAGGCCAAAGCGGGGCGGCAGGGGTTGCCTTCGGCCATGATGGGCTGTGATACCGTCTGGTTTTGAATTACAAAACCTCAGGAGCCCATTACATGACTCAAGCCGCCATCGAACTGGTCCGCGCCTATTACGATGCTTTTAACCGTCAGGACATGCCGGCGTTTCTGGCTCTGTTAACCGACGATGTGGTGCACGATATCAATCAGGGCGCCCGCGAAACCGGCAAGGATGTGTTTGCGGCCTTTATGGCACGTATGAACGCCCACTACCGCGAACAGCTGGTAGACATGGTGATTATGGCCAGTGCGGATGGCCAACGCGCCGCTGCGGAATTTGTAGTGCTGGGTGAGTATCTGAGTACGGATGACGGCCTGCCAGAAGCCTGCGGCCAGACCTATCGCCTGCCTGCCGGAGCTTTTTTTGAGCTGTGTGACGGCAAGGTGGCGCGGGTCAGCAACTACTACAACCTCAATGACTGGATTGCCCAGGTGAACCCGTAAACCGGAGAGGAACTCTGACATGACCCTGAGATACCTGAATCTGCAAGGAGCCCAACTGGCCGACTGGATCAGCGAGCTGGCGCGCCTGCGGATTCGGGTATTCCGGGAGTATCCTTATCTGTATGACGGTGACGAAGCCTATGAAGCCCGTTATTTGCAAACCTACCTGCAATCACCGCGTAGCCTGATGGTGCTGGTGTTTGATGGCGAACAGGTGGTCGGAGCGTCGTCGGGCTTACCGCTAAGTGATGAAACGCCTGAGGTGCAGGCACCGTTTCGGCAAGCCGGAATGGCGTTGGCGCGGGTGTTTTATTGCGGTGAGTCGGTGTTGTTGCCGGAATATCGCGGCCTCGGTGCCGGGGTCGAGTTTTTCCGCCGCCGTGAGGCCCACGCCAAAGCGCTGGGTGGTTTTGATACCAGCGTGTTCTGCGCGGTGGAGCGCCCGCTGGATCATCCACGGCGTCCGGCGGATTACCGGCCGCTCGACGACTTCTGGCAACACCGCGGTTATCAACGTTATCCACAGCTGCAGACCACCTTCAGCTGGCAGGATCTGGATGAAACCCGGGAATCAGCCAAACCCATGGTGTTCTGGCTGAAACATCTGACCAACGGGGAGGCATAACCATGACTCGTATTACCGTTGCCGCCGCCCAGTACCCGATCAGTTTTTTTGGGCACTGGCGTGAGTATCACGACAAGCTGGATCACGAAGTCCGCAGCGCTGCGCGTTTGGGCGCACGTTTGCTGGTGTTTCCGGAATACGCCAGCCTCGAACTGGCCTCCCTGCTGGGTGAAGCGGTGTACCGCGATCTGCACCAGCAGCTGGTGGCGGTGCAGGAGCTGTGGCCAGAGGTGCTGGAGTTGCATCAGGAACTGGCGCGTCGTTACGACGTGATGATTCTGGGAGCGAGTTTTCCGGTGCTCGAAGATGGCCACTTTTATAACCGCGCCGTGCTGTACAGCCCCGACGGGGTGTTGGGCTGGCAAGACAAGATGATCATGACCCGCTTCGAAACCGAACAGTGGGGCATCAGTGCTGGCCGCGAGTTGCGGGTAATCCCGACCGACATTGGCCCACTGGCGGTGAATATCTGTTACGACAGCGAATTTCCGTTGCTGGCGCGCCAGCAGGTGGAAGCCGGGGCTCGGCTGATTCTGGTGCCGAGCTGCACCGATACCGAGGCCGGTTTTAACCGGGTCAAAATCGGCTGTCAGGCGCGGGCGCTGGAAAACCAGTGTTACGTGGTGCAGGCACCCACTTTCGGTACGGCCTTGTGGTCACCGGCACTGGATGAAAACACCGGGGTTGCCAGCATTTATACACCGGTGGATTACGGCTTCCCCGATAACGGCATTCTGGCCAGTGGTGATTCGCAACAACCCGGCTGGGTAATGGCCGAGCTGGATCTCGATGCGCTGGAAACCGTGCGCCAGCAGGGGCAGGTGTATAACCACCGCGACTGGTCGCGGCAGTTATCCATTCGTCTCTGACTCGGCAGCTGACGGCACTCTGACCCCGCGCGGGTGGCGTTTTGAGTCTGCAGCGGATGGCGCTCTGAGTTGAGTAGACGGCTCAGCGGTTGTTGGCCAGCAAGCGCAACAACCCCAGCAGGCTGCCGCTCCAGGGCACATCCTCGTGCAGCAGTGCCGCCAGCTCCACAAATGCGCCCAACAGGGCGTTTACCTCCAGCGGTTTACCGGCTTCGACATCCTGTAGCATCGAGGTTTTGAACGCGCCCAGCTTCAGTGCCTCCTGATTGCGGGCAGCCGGGTCCTGATCCAGCTGGCAGCCGATACGCGCCCCCAGTTGCTGGGCTTCGGTCATAACTCTCACTGCCAGCTGGCAGGTCAGCGGGTCGTGGATGATCTGGTCGGTGGTGGCACGGGTCAGTGCGGAAATCGGGTTATGGGTCATGTTGCCCCACAACTTGAACCAGATGTCCTTGTGGATAAAGTCAGACACCTGCACCTCAAAACCACTCTGGCCGAGTAGCTCGCTGACCTTCTGCAGAGTCGGATCAACGCCACCGCAGGCATTTCCCAGTACCATACGATTGCCCATCACATGGTGGCAGATGCCGGGGGCCGGATTGGTACAGGCCATATGCAGCACCGCGCCCAGAATACGTTCCGGAGGCAGCAAATCTGCCAGTTGTCCCTGTGGATCAAGGCAGCTCAGGCGCTGTTGTTGCAGAGCTGGAATTCCGGCCGTAAACCACCAGGGAATACCATTCATGGCGGTCAGCACACGGGTCTCCGGGCCAATCAGCGCGCGCAGTTGTGGCACCAGTGCCGCCAGCGCCGGTTCTTTCACCGCCACAATCACCAGATCCTGCGGACCGAGCAATCCAGCATCGTCACTGGCGATCACCGGCAGAAACTGGCGTTGGCTGTCGGCGCTACTCCAGCCCAGCCCTTGCTGGTGGAGTTGGGTCAGGGTCTGGCCACGCGCTAGCAGGCTGACCGGCTGGCCACTGTGCAACAGGCGGGCGGCGATATGGCCACCAATGGCACCGGCACCCACGATGGCGATGTTCATATCCGATCTCCCGAAAAAGGCCCGGAAGGGCCTGATGTTATGGGTTGGTAGCGGTTAACAGCTCGGTTTTCTGAGCTTTGAAGTAAGCCAGTGCGGCCTTGGCATCCACGCCAGTATCGGCGATCTGTTTTACCCACTGATCTTCCATATCCGCCAGCAGCGAGCGGATTTCAACGGTCATCGGGTCAGTTTCGGTCAGTTCCGTGATCTGGACACCGCTGGCGCGAGCGGCTTCATAACCGGTCTGGTCGGCATTGGCCCAGGCACGGCCTGCCAGAGCGGACAGTTTCTCGCCTGATACCCGGCGAATGGCTTCGCGGTCGCGCGGTTCCAGATTCTCCATAAATTCCGGATTGGCAAAGAATGAGAACGAACTGGCGTAAAAGCCGCCGGGAATCGTGACGATGTGGCTGGTGACCTCATTCAGGCGCAGGTATTTCTGTTCCAGCAGCGGCAGGAACACACCATCCACGACACCTTGTTGCATCATTTCATAGACCTTCGGAGCTGGAGCCTGCACCGCCGTGCATTCCAGACGCTCGGCAATGGTGCCCATCACGCCGCCACCAATCCGCATTTTCATACCACGCAGATCGGCTAACGACTGGATTGGCTTGCGGCTGTAAATCTGGCCGGGGCCGTGCACAAACAGGCCGAGCAGTTCCAGGCCATCAAATTCACCCTGGTCGGCGAAGTATTTCTGGTGGGTGCGCCAGAGGGCAACAGAAGCGGCTTCGGCATTGTTACTGAGGCCTGGCAGTTCGGCCATGATGTCGAGCCGGAAGCGGCCTGGCAGGTAACCGTTAACACTGAAAGCAGCATCGATCACACCGTCTTCCACCATGCTGAACAGGGACTTGGGATGGCCCAGACCATACTCCAGTTTAACTTTGACTCGCCCCTCGGTCGCTTCCTCGACCCATTGGGACCAGGTTGCCCAGACCTCCGAATTCTGCGGGTTGGTTGGTGGCAGCCAGGTGCCAACGCGGAGAATGGTTTCAGCCTGGGATGGCAATGACAGCAGCCAGGTGAGAGCGAACAAACAAAAGGTTTTCATAACACACCGTCGTATTTGTTATTGGAATGGTGATCGTTGGCAATCAATATTTGAATGATGGATCCTGGCGTTCAACTACCCGGATCATGGCAGCCAGGGCGTCTTCGCCAGCACCGTAACGTGGGTCGAAGTTGAGCGAGTCGGCCACACAGCCTTGCAGGATCGGCTCTGGAATACGGATCACCTTGCCCATACTCATGGATGCCAGCTGTACTTCACAGGCGCGGTTGACCAGCCACATCAGCGAAAACGCCTGTGCCAGTGTGGCGCCAATCACCACCGGGCCGTGGTTTTTCAGCATCAGTACCGGCTTGTCACCGGCGCTGGCCAGAATCCGCGCACCTTCGTCAGAGCGCAGGGTGATACCTTCAAAATCGTGCCAGGCAACCTTGCCGTAGAGCTGGGCTGAATAGAAGTTGCTATAGGAAATGCCTTCTTCCAGACAACATACCGCCAGCGTTGGGGTGGTGTGGACGTGCATCACGCAGTGGCCATCAGCGACCTTGGCGTGGATTTCGCCGTGGAAGGTAAAACCGGCCGGGTTAATGGGCCAGTCGGACTCGCCAATGATATTGCCGTCGATATCGACCTTGACCAGATTGGAGGCAGTCACTTCGCTGTAGTGCAGGCCAAACGGGTTGATCAGAAAGTGATTGGTGCCCGGCACCCGCAGGGAAATATGGTTGTAGATGGACTCGTCCCACCCCAGGTAGGCGAACACCCGATAGGTGCCAGCCAGCTTGATACGGGCTTGCCATTCTTCCTCGGAAAAACGTGCCGGTTTGTTGAAATTCTGCTGGCTGCGGGCCAGCGGGTTGTTATCGAATGAGGCCATCACATCACTCCGGTTGTTGTTATTAAAAGAGGGTTACCCGACAGGGCAGACAGGCAGCTTTGCCATTTATGACTGTCTGGTTAATTTAGATGTTAAGTATTGGCAAGCGCTTCTGGTAGGCTGATCTTTATCGATGGGGTATAGGAAAAACTGATACCCAACCGCCGTTTCCGGAGCCGTCATGAACACTCGTCAACTCACCTATCTGCTGGTCTGCGCCCGCACCGGTAGCATCGCCGCCGCCGCCCGTGAACTGGATGTCGCACAGCCCAGCATCAGCCAGCAACTGGCGGCGCTGGAGCACGAACTCAAAACCCGTCTGCTGGAACGTGACCACAAAGGCGTGCGCCTCACCGACGCCGGTGAGCGTTTTGTGCAGGCCGCCCGTGGAGCCCTGGAACAACTCGACAGCGCCCGTCTGGCCCTGCAAGACAACAATGACATCCGTGGCCGGGTTGCTATCGGCATGACCCAGCCCACCGGCAATGCCCTGGCTGTCGCGTTGTACGCCGAAATCAGCCGCTCTTATCCGGGCATCGAGCTGGATCTCTACACCGGGCTGTCGAGCACCCTCTATGAACAGTTACGCAAGGGCGAAGTGGATGTGCTGGTGTGCTCGCCGGACGCCTCTGACCACATGGGCATGAGCAGCGAACTGCTGCTTAACGAACAGCTCTTGCTGGCAGTGGGCACGGTGGCGGGCGGCCAGTTTGAACAGCTGCTGGCGCACTCCAGCATCTCATGGCAGCAACTGGCCGAGTTACCGGTGATGTTCACCGGCTATAAGGATTCACTGGGGTATCGCATCGGCCAGTACGAACAACTCACCGGCATTCGTCTGCAACGGGCACAGCCGTTCGGCCAGCTGATGACCACCCTGCGCTATGTCAGCGAAGGCTACGGCCTGCTGATCTGCCCTTCGACGGCGATTTATCCACAACTGCGCAGTGGTGAGATTCAGGCGCTGCGGATTACCGAACCGGATCTGCAACGAGCGGTGAATCTGGTGCAAATGCACGACCGCCCGCGCAGTTTGGCCTGCAGGGCAGTCGCCGCGGTGGTGAAGGAACTCAGCCAGCAGCTGGTAGCGGAAGGTGTGTGGTTGGTGTGAGGCGATGGTCTGGGCCTGGCGTCTGGCGCAAAGCTGCTTGCCCTCGTGGGGGACCTTGTCCCCCGGCCGGGCGGGCCTCCCCCTGCTTAGCCCGACTGGGCTCGTGTCTCCGGTATTCCCCGACAACGGCGTTTCGACCCCGGCCCGATGGCACATCCCTGTGCCAACGGGCCTTGCGGGGCATCCATGCCCCGGCTGGGTCGGCCGTTGCGGTGAATCCCGGCTCGCCCAGATGGGCATTCAGTAGCCAGCAGCGCTGGGCTAAATCGGTGTGCTGGTGGATGCTGTTCGTCCGACGTCCGACGTCCGACGTCCGACGTCCGACGTCCGACGTCCGACGCTTTGCGATTACTCGGCTTGTTAATTGGCTAGGCTGCTTGCCCTCGTGGGGGACCTTGTCCCCCGGCCGGGCGGGCCTCCCCCTGCTTAGCCCGACTGGGCTCGTGTCTCCGGTATTCCCCGACAACGGCGTTTCGACCCCGGCCCGATGGCACATCCCTGTGCCAACGGGCCTTGCGGGGCATCCATGCCCCGGCTGGGTCGGCCGTTGCGGTGAATTCCGGCTCGCCCAGATGGGCATTCAGTAGCCAGCAGCGCTGGGCTAAATCGGTGTGCTGGTGGATGCTGTTCGTCCGACGCTTTGCGATTACTCGGCTTGTTAATTGGCTAGGCCGCTTGCCCTCGTGGGGGACCTTGTCCCCCGGCCGGGCGGGCCTCCCCCTGCTTAGCCCGACTGGGCTCGTTTACCCGGTATTCCCCGACAACGGCGTTTCGACCCCGGCCCGATGGCACATCCCTGTGCCCTGTCTATCTTTGAAAATAGGGCCTTGCGGGGCATCCATGCCCCGGCCGGGTCGGCCGTTGCGGTTAATCCCGGCTCGCCCAATGGGCAATTAACGTGGCCAGCTGCGCTGGGTTTTAGCGGTGTGTTGATGAATGCTGCTCACCCGACGCCCGACGCCCGACGCCCGACGCCCGACGCCCGACGCCCGACGCCCGACGCCCGACGCCCGACGCCCGACGCCCGACGCCCGACGCCCGACGCCCGACGCCCGACGCCCGACGCCCGACGCCCGACGCCCGACGCCCGACGCCCGACGCCCGACGCCCGACGCCCGACGCCCGACGCCCGACGCCCGACGCCCGACGCCCGACGCCCGACGCCCGACGCCCGACGCCCGACGCCCGACGCCCGACGCCCGACGCCCGACGCCCGACGCCCGACGCCCGACGCCCGACGCCCGACGCCCGACGCCCGACGCCCGACGCCCGACGCCCGACGCCCGACGCCCGACGCCCGACGCCCGACGCCCGACGCCCGACGCCCGACGCCCGACGCCCGACGCCCGACGCCCGACGCCCGACGCCCGACGCCCGACGCCCGACGCCCGACGCCCGACGCCCGACGCCCGACGCCCGACACCCGACACCCGACACCCGACACCCGACACCCGACACCCGACACCCGACACCCGACATGGCCTTTTGATCAAAACTCATACTGGGCGCTGAGTGACAGTTTCAGTGGTTCGCCTGGGTAGATTTTGGTGTCGGCGCTGCCGCCGGTGTAGTACTGCTCGTTGGTGAGGTTGCTGACGTTCAGGGCGTAACGGGCGGAGTTGCGTTCGTAGTAGAAACCGGCGTTGATGACGGTGTAACCCGGTAGGCGTACGCGTTTGCTGGTTTCTTCGTCGGTGTAACGTACCGATTCATATTTCATCCCTAGGCTGGAGCCGACAGTGCCACCCATGACCTGGGTTGGGTAGTTGTAGCGGCTCCACATAAAGGCGCTGTGTACCGGGGCAAAGGCCGGGGTGTTGCCTTCGGCGTCGTCATTGAGGCTATTGGAGACTTCCGCTTCGGTCCAGGTGTAACCGGCCTGCATTTGCAGGTTGTTGGTGATCTGGTACTGCGGGTTCAGCTCCAGTCCGCGTGAGCGGATTTCTCCCACCAGTTCGTTGTAGTCGCCATTGTTTTCCACCACGTTGTATTTGTGGATATCAAACCAGGCGAGGTTCATGTTCAGGCGGCCGTCGTCGGAGCCGAATTTTACCCCCGATTCATACTGCTCGCCCTGTTCCGGGTCCATCTGCTGGTTGTTTTCATCGTAGGTCGCGACCGCTTGCGGGCTGAACGACTGCGCGTAACTGCTGTACAGCGACCATTGCGGCGTCAGGCGATACACCACGCCGGCGTTGTAGTTGGTGCTGCGGGTGTCGGTGTGGTCATCGGCGCTGGTGTCGGCATCGCGGTAGTACAGGTGGTAGTCACCTTCCTGATAGTCGTGGCGCACTCCGGCCAGCAGGCTGAGCTGGTCGGTGAGTTCGATACGGTCGGTCAGGTAGATACCGGCGTTGTAGATATCCCACTGGCGGAAGCTGCCGGGGTCTTCGGTCAGGACATTGCCGGTTTTGACCGGGTTGTAGAGGCTGACGTTGGCGCCGCGGCTGTCGATGGCGAGCTGGTCGTACTGGCGATATTCATAACCGCCGTTAAGCCCCATCACCAGGTGGTGTTTTATCTGTTCGCCCATATCGAGGTTCAGACGGGCGTCTACGAAGTGGTATTCACGGGCGTTGTACTGGTGGCGGTCACGACGGCGAAGGCTGCTGTCGCTGGCCACCACGGCGTTGTTTTCGTAGAGATCACGTTCGTCTTCGTGCCAGACGCTGCGCCAGCGCACTTCGCTGCTGAGTTGCTGGTTGAACTGGTGGGTGAGGGTGGCCGACAGGGCGTGGCCTTCGTCGTTGTCGAAATCACCGTTTTCCTGATACCAGGTTTCGATGCTGGCGGCGGTGTTGATGTCGTGGTTCAGCACCGCCAGGCCATCATCGGCACCTCGCTCTTCTTTGGTGTATTCCAGTTGCAGGTCGAGGCGGGTGTCATTATCGAGCTGGAAGGCAATTGACGGGTACAGATAACGGCTGTTGTTATCGACCAGACCGCGATAGCTGTTTTCGTGTTCACCACCGGCAATCAGGCGGTACATCACCTTGCCATCGGCGGTCAGAGCGCCGGTGGAATCCACCGAACCTTCGTAGCCACCCTTGTTTTGGTTAACAAAGTTCTGATAGGTCAGGTCAACGCTGTTATGGGCTTCGGCCTGCGGCTTTTTGGTAACGATATTGACCATGCCACCCGGTTCCATCCAGCCATACAGCACCGAGGCCGGGCCTTTCAGGACTTCCACCTGTTCGATATTGGCGGTCACTGGTGAACCGAAGCGCGATACCAGCCCCGGCAGGCCATCCACTTGCAGGTTTTGCAGATCGGCGGCCATGCCCCGAATGGTGAAACTGTTGGCGGCGGTGCCGGAACGCGAGAAACCGCTGACGTAACCAAAGCCTTCTTCGAGGGTGTTGGCCTTGAAGTCATCCAGCAGGGTGCTGTTCAGCACACTCTGGCTGTATGGGGTTTCGAGGTCATCGGCATCCATTTTCAGGGCGGTGGTGCGTGCTTCCTCGAACCAGGATTCCTGTTCGCCTACCACACTCACCGACTCGGTAATTTCGATGGGGGTATCATCGTTGAGTGTCTCTGCCCAGGCAGTGGAAATGGACAACGAGGCGATAATAAGTGCGAGCAGGTTCGGTTTCATGGCGACAGCAAACAGCCTTTGAAAGTTGCAGAAGGCTGGTATTTTATTTTATGTAATAATCATTTTCATTTGAGAATATGTATTGTTATGTCAGCAATGCTTCTATCGTCGGCAGGCAAAAGCAGAGACAAAGGCAGGGGCAGGTCGGGGCAGTATCGAGCTGTTGCAGACACCGCGTTATATCTCAGGCTCGGCTGAGAGATAACGCGGCAACAAGGGCAGGAGTAACAGGGGTAATCAGTAAACCGAACCGGGCTTTTCTTGCGGTGTTAACTCTGTTTTGTAACGACCAATCAGCTCGGCCGACGACTTCAGCAGCAGGCCGGTATCGGTGCCAACACCCACAAACAGAGCACCCAGTTCGATGTAGCGTTTAGCCAGTTGTTCGTTGCCAATCAGGATGCCGGGGGCTTTGCCAGCCGCCACAATCTTGCCGATGCAGGATTCAATCACCGCCTGCACCTGAGGATGACCGGGGTTATTCAGGTAACCCATCGAGGCGCTGAGATCGGCCGGGCCAATAAACACACCATCGACCCCTTCCACTTTCAGAATGGCATCCAGATGTTCAACGCCGGTGGCGGTTTCGATCTGGATCAGCACACAGATTTGTTCATTGGCGGTCTCCAGATAATCGGCATTACGGTTGAACTGTGAAGCGCGTGCCAGCGGGCTGCCAACCCCGCGAATGCCTTGTGGCGGATAACGGGTCGCCGCCACCACGGCGGCGGCTTGTTCGGCGGTTTCAACCATCGGCGCGAGGATGGTTTGCACACCGAGATCGAGAATCTGTTTGATGCGTACGGCATCGGGCCAGGCCGGACGCACAATCGGAGTGGTCGGGTACGGCGCGACCGCCTGCAGTTGTTCGAGAATGGTCCGCAGGTCGTTGGGTGAGTGCTCTCCATCAATCAGCAGCCAGTCAAATCCGGCGCCTGCCAGCAACTCAGCGGTGTAACTGTTGGCCAGACCCAGCCACAGGCCGATCTGGGCGCGTGGGCTTATGGTTTGGGCCGGATTGATGGCGCGTTTGAAGTGGTTGATCGGGGCGGGCATATACAACTCCTGTGAGCAGTGATCCAGCCTGATCATACGCCTGTGGCAAACAGGCCGATTGCGGCCGTAGCGGTACTTCATGTTTCCGTAAATGGAATCATGCCGCTGTTGTGCCGGTGCCGGTTGGCTTCGTATTTGGGATTTGATTTGGGATTGTGGGTAGATGTTGTTAATTTTATTGTTATATTATTACATATCAAACGATAGCCATTTCTATTGCCCGTCAGAGTTGAATCCATGTTTTCCAGTCTCAAACCCTCTGTTTCCTTGCCGTTGCTGCTGGTTGTGTCGGCACCGGTGTTGTCCGAATCCACTGAAACGGCCAATAAAACCGCCACTGAAACGCCCATCGAAGAGGTCGTGGTCACGTCATATCAGCAGCCTTATCGCGGCAATGTTGCCGAGCAGGATCGGCCGCAGGCGTTGCAGCAGCTGGAGCGGGTTGATCTGGATGAGCGTGGAGTGCATTCCTTTCAGGACGCGTTGGATTCATCCGCCAGTGTGGCGCGTCAGAACAACACCGGTGGTCTTTGGGACAGCTACGCGCTGCGTGGTTTTCCCGGTAACGAGAACATGCCATCCGGGTATCTGGTGAACGGTTTCAGTGGTGGCCGTGGTTTCAGCGGCAACCGTGACATGTCCAATGTGGAATCCATTGAGGTGTTAAAAGGGCCGGGGGCCGCGCTCTATGGCCGTTCGGAGCCGGGCGGCACCATCAACGTGGTGACCCGCAAGCCAGAATTTGAATCAGCCGGGTACATCAAGGGTGAAACCGGGCGTTTTGGTCATCGCCGGGTGGAGGCGGACATCACGGGTGCGTTATCCGACACCATGGCCGGGCGGGTGAACGGTGCCTGGGCCAATGACGACAGCTTTCGCGACCATGTTTACAGCCGCAAACGGGTGCTGACACCATCGCTGCTGAAGGAGCTGGGCGATAACACCAGTCTGCTCTACGAGATGGAGTACGTGCGTCAGGATCAGGTTTTCGATCGTGGTGTAGTGGTGCTGAACGGCGATTTTGATACGGTGCCGCGTTCGCGTTTTCTCGGTGAACCGGATGATGGCCCGATCCGTACCCGCGCGTTGGGTCATCAGCTGTCACTCGATCACATGCTCGACAATGGGTGGCAGTTAACCGCCGGGATCAGCCAGCGCAACTCCGGCTTCAAGGGGTATTCCTCCGAGGCCGAGCTGTCGGCCAGCCGCCAGTCGTTGTTACAGGATGGCAGCACCCTCACCCGTCAGCGTCGTTACCGCGATTATTCGGCTGCCGACAAGTCTGCACGGCTGGAGCTGAGTGGTGAGGAATGGACGGGGGCGGTGCGTCACAACCTGATGGTGGGCGCTGACGGTTACCGTTACCAGCTGGATACCGACATGGACCGTTATCGGGGAGCAGCGGGCAGTTACGCCATTGATATTCACAACCCGGTGTATGGCAGCAGCGCACCCGCACTGACACCTCTGTATCGCAATCATGAAGTCTGGAATGCCTGGGGAATATACCTGCAGGATCAGATGGAGCTGAACGCAGACTGGCAACTGTTGCTGGGCGCTCGTTACGACCGTTTCCGTCAGCAGCTGCATGAGCAGTTAGCCAATACCAGCAGCCATCAGGCCGATGGTCGCTGGAGCCCGCGTGTGGGGGTGGTGTATGTGCTCAGCGACAGTACCCGCCTGTACAGCAGTTATTCCGAAGGTTTTATGCCGGTCAGTGGTTCTGATTATCAGGGCGATGCTTTTGAGCCCGAGGCCAGTCACTCGCTGGAAGCCGGTGTGAAGTACGAATCGGAACGTCTGCAGGGCACGGTGGCAGTGTTTGATGCGGTGAAGTCCAACATTCTCACCGCCGACCCGGTGAATGCCGGCTTCTCGGCCTCGCTGGGCGAGGCGCGTAGCCAGGGGCTGGAGCTGGATGTGGCGGCGGATCTGACCGAGCGTCTGAACGCCAGTCTGGCGTGGAGCTGGTTGTATGCCCGCACCACTCGTGATGCCATCAGTGCTGATTGGGGCGTGCTGGTGCCGGAAGGCAGTGGCCTTGTGAATATCCCGCGTCATACCCTCAACCTGACCCTTAAACAGCAGCTGGACCTCTACGGTTATCAGAATCACGCCGGAGTGCGTCTGCGTCATGTTGGCGCACGTCCGGGGGATGCGGCTGATCCGGATTACCGTCTGCCAGCCTACAGTCTGGTCGATGTATTCGCTGGCACTGAGTTGGGCGATGGCCTCGACGCCGCTCTGTATGTGGATAACCTGCTGGACGAATCCTATATCCGTAACAGCTATTCGGCCTTGTGGAACCAGCCTGGTGAGCCACGCAATATTCGTGCGAGTCTGACCTATGAGTTCTGAGCTGGCCCAGAGTCCTGCACTGGCAGGCCGTATCAGCAGCATCGACAGCCTGCGCGGGCTGGTGATGTTGTTGATGCTGGTCGATCACGTGCGTGAGCGGTTTTTCCTGCATCAGCAGGTCAGTGACCCGATGAATCTGGACACAACGTCTCCGGCTCTGTTCTGGAGCCGGATTGCGGCGCACCTGTGTGCGCCCTCGTTTGTGTTTCTGGCCGGAGTATCGGCCTGGTTGTATGCCCATGGTGGCAGTGGACCGGTGCGCCCGTTAACCGGCTTTTTGCTGAAGCGTGGCCTGTTTCTGATCGTACTGGAGTTTACGCTGGTGACGTTCTCATGGATGGGTAGCTACCACACCATCTGGCTGCAGGTGATCTGGGCCATTGGTCTGAGCATGATCTGCCTGGCGTTGGTGAGTCATTGGCCACGGCCGTGGCTGCTGGTTCTGGGGTTAACGCTGGTGGCGGGACATAACCTGTTATCGCCGCTGCAATTCAGCAGCGACCATTGGGCCTATCCGGTTTGGACCATCCTGCATGATCGTAATTTCCTGATCAGCGATGGCCCGATCAGGCTCAAGATCAGTTATCCGCTACTCCCGTGGATTGGCGTAATTGTGCTGGGATATTGGGCAGGCCCCTGGTTTGCTCGTGGTTACGATGCGGTAAAACGGCTGCAGAGTTTGTGGCTGGCTGGTGCCAGCTGCCTGTTGCTGTTTGTGGTGCTGCGGGGAAGTGATTTATACGGGGAACCATCGGCGCTGGAATCCGGAATCTCTCCAACCCATACCCTGATGTCGATGGTGAACCTCACCAAATACCCGCCGTCATTACATTTTCTGCTGCTGACGCTGGGGATTTCATGCCTGTTGTTGTTCGCCTTCGAACGCTGGTCCGGGCGCTGGCAACATTGGCTGACCACACTGGGCGGTGCCCCCATGTTTTTCTACCTGCTGCACCTGTATGCGTTATTGCTGATGTACGAGGTCGCGGTGTCTGTGTGGGGAACCAACCATGGCGACTTGCTGGGCGTTGAGCACGTCAGTCAGGTATGGATGATCGCTGTCGGACTGGCGCTGTGTCTGTACCCGCTGACCGCCTGGTTTGCGCGGCTGAAACGTCGTCATTCACACGGCTGGTTGCGATACTGGTAAGTCGTGCGTTGGGTCATGAGCGGGAATCATTGATTATAAAATATACGCCATCTTGACCAGGGTGTTCGCGCATGGCTTGTGCTACTGCTAGGCTGAATGTTCGTCAGGGATTCCGGAACATCCGTTTGGCAGGTGTTGCTATGGCCGTGCATAACAAGACGCAGGATATTCACGAGATCATCAAGGGGCAGCGGTTTCCGCGCATTGATCTCGACCACGAACTGGCCAACAGCGAGGCGATTTTCAACTCTTTGCGCTTTAACCAGTATTCGCTGGAGGTAGCGTCACACGAGGTGTTCTGGATGCGGGCCGATTCCCGCATTGTGAACGTCAATCGGGCCGCCTGTGAACGTCTGGGTTACAGCCGTGAGGATATGATTGGGCGTCCAATCTGGGAGCTGGACCCGAATGTCTGTGAAGACGACTGGCCGGGTATCTGGGAAGCGCTGAAGCTCAGCAACAAGGTGCATTTCGAAACACTGCACATCGACCATCATGGCAAGCAGTTTCCGGTAGAAATCCATTCCCACTATTTTGTGCTGGATAACGAAGAGTATGTGGTGGCGTTTGTGGTGGATATTTCCGAACGCAAACGTGCCGAGCAGGAGCTGCAGGACTATCAGGAGCACCTCGAAGAACTGATCGACGAGCGTACCCATGAGTTACGCGAAGCCAAGGAAAATACCGAACGTATGATGGTCGAGCTGCGTCGCGCCAAAGAAGTCGCCGAGGCCGCCGATCGCGCCAAGAGTATGTTCCTCGCCAATATGAGTCATGAAATCCGCACGCCGATCAACGGTGTGCTGGGCATGATCAGCCTGCTGCGCGAAACCAGTCTCAGCGAAGAGCAGCTGGATATGGCCAACAGCATTCATCACAGTGCCGAATCACTGCTGACCATCATCAACGACATTCTCGATTTCTCGAAAATTGAATCCGGCATGCTGGAGCTTGAGCAGCGCGAGTTCGATCTGCCCAAACTGCTGGCCATATTTGGTGAATCCATTTCCCACCGGGTGGCGAACAAACCGGTAGAACTGATCTGCCCGGCGGAGCCGATGCAAAGCCAGTGGTTTGTGGGTGATCCGGGGCGTATCCAGCAGGTGTTGTTTAATCTGGTTGGTAATGCCATCAAGTTCACCGAAAAGGGTTCCATCCGCGTGCATTGCCGGGTAATCGCCGAGTTCAACAACCGCAGCTGCTTGCAGTTCGAGGTGGTGGATACTGGTATGGGAATGGCGCCGGATGTGTGTCGGCATCTGTTCCAGCGGTTTTATCAGGGCGACTCCAGCACCACCCGCCGATTTGGTGGCACCGGACTGGGCCTCAGCATCAGCAAGCAGATTGTGGCGCTGATGGACGGTGATATTGGCGTTAACAGCATTCCGGGAGCAGGCTCACGATTCTGGTTCCGGATCTGGCTCGACAGCAGTGAACGTCATCGTGACCGTGCGTATCGACAGTCCCCCCGTTTGGCCAAGCGCCGTCTGCTGGTGATCGAACCGAATCGCGACAGTCGCGAATATCTCGGCCGTATGCTCGACTGCTGGCAAATGCAATACCGCTTGCTGGAGACTTTGCCTGCCGAAGCGGCCGATCTCGAAAAACCGGAGGTTGTGCTGCTAGCGGTGAACAACATTGACGAAGCCGCGTTACAGTTGCATTGGCTGGGGCAGTTGCAGCCGCAGCCTGTGGTGATTGGTATTTCGTCCGTGGGCATGCGTCTGTCGGGGCAGATTACCGGTTTGCACGGTTTCCGGTCGGTGATCAGCAAGCCGCTGAACCAGTCGTTACTGTTTGATGTCTTGCACTCCCTGTTTGACGACGAACATACGGTGTTGGCTTCCCGGCCCGTTGAGCGTTCGACGCCCCCTCATTATCCCCAGCTGCAGGGCAAGGTGCTGCTGGTGGAAGACAATCTGGTAAATCAGAAGGTGGCGAGTGGTTTGTTGCAGTTGCTGGGACTGGAGGTTGAGGTTTGCAACCATGGTGACGAAGCCCTGCAATGGCTGGATCAGTATCGTTGTGATCTGGTGCTGATGGACTGCCATATGCCGGTGCGTGACGGTTACGACACCACGCGGTTGTTACGACAGGACCTGCGTTTCGGACGTTTGCCGATTATCGCTATGACCGCCAATGCCATGCAGGGCGATCGTGAGCAGTGCCTGCTGGCAGGTATGAACGACTATCTGGCAAAGCCGGTGCGGATGGAAGCTATTATTCCGGTACTGGAGCGTTGGCTTGCTGCTGCGCGTGACAGTCATGCGCCACGAGAGCCAAAAAGTGATGAGTCTGGTCGGTAACCCAGAGACCAGAGCCTCGAATTTACAGGTTGGTTACAAAAAAGCCAGTCATGTATGACATTGCGTTTGACAAGCCAGAATCTGGTGTATTAAGGTAGGTGCACACGCTGGAAGTCAAATCCTCTTGTTATTCATTTCGTAAGTATTCTTGTAGTCCTTCGTTCTGCAATATCCAGGTTCCGATCTGCATCCTGCTGTCCGCCCGCAGTGGCGAATTTTTTATTTTTTCTACAGGATATTTCAAATGTCTAACACCGTTACCGGCACCGTTAAGTGGTTCAACGAAGAGAAAGGTTTTGGCTTCATCTCCCAGCAGTCTGGTCCAGATGTATTCGCTCACTACAGCGCCATCCAGAGCGAAGGCTTCAAAACCCTGGCTGAAGGCCAGAAAGTCCAGTTCACTGTGACTCAAGGCAAAAAAGGCCCACAGGCTGAGAACATCGTTATCGTGTAATTTGCTTCGGCAAACCATGACAACATAAAAAAGCGGACTTCGGTCCGCTTTTTTTGTGTCTGAGGTTTGACGAAAAAAACCCGGCCGAAGCCGGGAATGGATGAGGCAGATATAACAACAGGATCAGACGCTGATGGGGAGACCAGCATCGTCAGCATTCGCGCCCCTCACGACTGGTGCGGCGAATCTTGGCAGGCTGACCAGCAAGCGCCGACCAGACAAATTCTTACTGGATGGCGTTGAGCACCTTGCGGAAGGCCGCCAGCTCGTCTGCGCTGAACTGGCCAAATACCTGCTGCTGACGCTCCTGAGCGATCTGCCACAGGGTTTCAGCCTGTTCAATGCCTGCTGTGGTCAGGCTCAGGCGTTCGTCCTTGCCTTCACCACTCACTACCAGCCATTCCTTGCGCTTCAGGGTTTCCAGAGCGGCGTGCAGGTCCTGGTCTGGCATACCAATCCGTTCTTCCAGCTCACGGGCCAGCAGCGAGCCAAAGTCGTTCAGGGTCATCAGCATGCGAGCTTCAATCACACGCAGGCCGGTCGCCAGTTGCAATGGCTGATAGCTGTTCTGGTAGCGTTTGACGCCCTGGAGCATCTGGTAATACAGGTTGTCGTGCAGACGCTGGGCGTTTTTCTCGATGCCTTCAGCGTTGGCTTCCGGGTTTTTCGGTTTGGCACCGGCGTGTGGAATCACCGCTGAATAGGCACCGGCGTGATACAGCAGCGGTGCGCGACCAATATCATCAAACGCCACCACTTTGCCGATCAGAATCCAGTGATCACCACCGTCGAGGCGCTGGTAATTCTCGCACTGGAAACGGGCGGCGCAGTCGCGCAGCAGTGGTGCATTGCCAAAGCCGCTTTCGTAATCAACACCCGCGAACTTGTCGTCGGACGGACGTGCAAAGTGGTTCGACAGGTTGATCTGGTCAGCCGCCAGAATGTTCACGGCAAAGTGGCTGGCCTGCTCGAAAATCTCGACGCTGCCGGAGGTTTTCATAATGCTCCACAGCACCAGCGCAGGGTCGAGGGACACCGAGTTGAAGCTGTTGGCGGTGACACCGGTTTTGACGCCATCAGGGGTGCAAGCGGTGATCACGGTCACGCCGGTGGCGAAGTTGCCCAGCGCGCGACGGAAAGCTTTGGGATCAAATGCGGTCATGGTCAGTTTCCTTTACAGGTAAGGCGTCAGAAACATCATGCTCAGCAGGCTGGCAGATTCCGGCAGTGCCTCTTGTTCGGTACGACGAAACAGCGAAAGCAGTCGATTCATGATGTTGTGCCTGTGATTCAGGTTGGCTGGACGCAGTCATGGAGGGCTGGCCGGTGAGAGTGAAGCACCGGCCAGCCCGGCCCGCAGACATCAATGTATGCCGGACGACGAGGTAACATTTGTACAGAACCGTCATCCGTCAGCTGCAATCCGCCGGGGTTGGAAGAAGTTTTAAGGCTGGTGTGATTACAGCAGGCTTGGGTCCGGCTCCATATCGAGCAGTTCGCGGCCAATGATCTGGGCGCAGACATCATAGTCGGTGTAGGCGTGCGCAGCGGTCATGTTGGATTCGCGCCACAGACGCTGGGCTTCACGGTCTTCGTACCAGTTGGAAGCGCCCATAACGGCCCACAGGCGGTTGACGGCTTCTACACACATCTTGATGGCATAAGCCTGGTTGGTGCGCCAGTGAGCCAGCTCGTAGCGGGTTGGGTACTGGTGACGCTCACCGAATTCCTTGTGTTCGTTCCAGGTTTTTTCCAGATAGGCGCGGGCTGCACAGACCTGCTGGTAAGACTCGGCGATGCGCAGAATCGGAGGGACCGAACCGCCGACCTTGGCGCCGGTGTAGGCGCGCACGCGGTTTTTGGTGAGATCCTTGTAGACCTCGATCATACGTTCGGCCACACCCAGGCTCATGGCGGCGAAACCACAGGCGAAATATGGGCGGTACGGGGTGTGGTAAATCTTGCTGTCCGGATACAGCTCACGACCAACATGACGGCCCTCCATCATGTCTTTGGCGGCCTGGATACGGTGTTCTGGCACAAACACACCCTCGATACGGGCAGTTTTGGTGCCGGAGCCCTGCATACCAACGGAGAACCAGTCGTCGATGACACTGAAGTCACGCTTCGGAATCACCGCGAAGCAGTAGACTTTTTCATCGTTGATCATGCGGTTCAGACCCACAATGATCCAGTCGGCGTGATCCACGCCAGAACTCCACTTCATGTCACCGGTGAAGATAATGCCGCCTTCGGCTTCTTCGTATTTACCGAATGGTGCAATGGACGATGACGCCACGGCATCCGGGTTTTCACCCCAGAATTCTTGCTGGGCTTGCTTGCTGAACATCGCCATCTGGTGGTTGTGGGTGCAGAGCAGGCTGTAGGCCCAGGCTGTGGAGCAGCAGGCACCGGCCAGCGCGGCGATGCAGTCGGTGAACTCTGGCAGGGAAATTTCCAGGCCACCGTACGCTTTCGGCAGGAAGGCGCGGTTGAGACCGATGCCATGCAGCATCTCGATATTTTCCTTCGGAACCTGACGCAGTTCTTCCGCCTTGTGGGCGTTGGCGCGAATAGCAGGCAGGATTTCTTGCAGCTTGGCGAGCATAGGATTCTTGGCGGTCATGGTATGGCCCATTCTTGTTGTTGTACGGAGGGCTGGCAGCGACAGTTCAATCAGGAACCGGTGAATTTCTGCACAGCGATGGAGCCATTATTGCGATGGGGTGGGCGAGGTAACATGACACTTCCTCGCTGAAAATGGGATTTTTCTGTTTGCTTGAGCCAGACAGGCAGCGGCCAGGGAATTGCGTCGTTATCCACACTGGGTGTGGATAACGATCATTTTTTGAACAAATCAGATCGCCTTTAGGTCAGTCAGGCGCTGTTTGATCTTGTGGCTAAGTTTCTGGATATCACCGGCCAGCTCTTTCTGGGCTTCTTCGGTACGGTTGGCCTGATGCAGACTGACAATGGATGAGGCCTTGAAATGGAACATCTTGTGAGCCGCCTGAAGATCATGGAAGGCGGCAAAGTCGCCCAGATTCTTTTGACCTTCACTGTAGATCCAGTGGCCCAGCTCGCACTTGTTGTCACAGGCGATTTTCTCTGGCTCCAGCTCTTCATGACTGCGTCCGGCCAGATAGGTTTCCAGACGGGTCAGCCAGTTTTCATGGGCCGCGATGGATACATCAATATTCAGGCTCTGGCTTGCACGGCGTGCTGCTGCCTGTGCTACCACAGCGTTTTTATCATCATGGCCGAAGCCAAAAAAAGCCAGTAATCCCATGGCAACTCTCCTGAAACAGTTAGCCGAATGGCAGTAATCCATGCGGCAAATATCGAAACTGAAGAAATGATAAAACCCTGAATGGCGTAAATATTGATCGAGGTCTGGAAATGAATACTGATCGATCGTTTTGTATGCACTCCCAATCTCATGGTGCGACTGCCAATAATGACAGTGTTAGTGAATGCTCGTTTTACCGCGGCAGGCCATGAACAATGCTGAAATATTGGCTGGAGTGCCCGGTATGCATCCTGACAGTTCTCAAATGGCCAGGGCCTGGCTGGAACCTCTGACTGGTGGTATACAGCGCTTTTTTGACGCAGGTGAGGTCATCAGCCGCCCGGACAGCGGCGATAACCGTCTGTTCCGCTTGCAGACAGGCTCAGCGCGAATCTTCCTGACTGGCGAACAACGCGAGCTGACCCTCGGCTGTCTGAATCCGGGCTGTGTGTACGTCACTCATACCCGTGCCTGGGTGGCGGCACTGGAATCCTGCAGCACCATCAGTTGGCCGCTTGATCAACTCACGCGCCTGATCACCGATTCGCCAGAGCTGGCGGTGCAGGCGCTACGCGAGGTGGGTTTGATGCTGCATCAGGCCATTAACCTGATTGAAGATCTGGCATTTCGTTCGGTGGAGTCGCGGCTGGCGCGTTATCTGTTGCTGGAGCTGGATAATCAGGGTGGCCATTTACTACGTTTGCCTGGCAATACCGGCCTGTTGGCCAGCCTGCTTGGAACCTCGCGCCAAACCCTGTCGACGGTGATTAACCGACTGATTCGGGATGGCTTGCTGGAGCGGCCGGATCGCCATCATTTACTGGTGCTGGACAGTCGGCTGTTACAACAGCTGGCGGATACTTCGTCGTTACTGTCAGCTGGCTGACAGTCGTGCTGGTACGGTTGTTCTAGAGTGGCGCAGATACCTGGGCAATTCCAACCGAACAGGAGCCACCATGACCAGTACCGACCGTTATGTCAGTTTTTGCGGAATCGATTGTGACGGCAATGCCCGTCAGCTGATGGACATTCTGAACCAGCACCTGGTTGCCGAAGATGGCGACCCGCGCTGGTGTCAGTATTTTCGGGATAAACAGTTACAACAGCAGCAAATGGGCCAGGACAGCCTCTATTTTGTCGGTGCCCAGATGAACAACCTGTACAGCTATCTGGAAGGTTGTGGCGATGAAATAGCCTTGCAGCTGTTATGGAAGCTGGAACAGGAATGCTGTTGATAATACTGTTTTCAGCCTGTAAGGCAGGTGGTATGCGGCCTCGGCGGCCAACGTCAGCACTTCTTGATTCGTCATTTTGAGCCAGTGGTTATAAAGCCGCTGACTATCCAGTCAATGCTGTATTGCCAAAAGCAGCCTGACGGGCGCAGTCTAAGATCATAGTGTTGCCAGCTGAACTTGTTCGCCAGGACCCGGTCAACCGAATAGATGGACATCGTATATGTCCCGGGTTTCGGGCATGTGCGGGTCCCTGTTTGTACCGGCTTCTGACAACGGCTTTCCTGGCAAGGCCCGATGTTGAAGTTCTCCACTGGAGATGCCGATCATGACCCGCTTTCTGCTGTACACCGGTTTTCTGCTGACCATTGGCCTGTTCGCCAGTGGCGTAGAAGTACAGCCTGAATTTGGCATGTTCGATCCGCAGCTGGTACTTCAGCCTGACAGTGCCTCAACGATTCTGGATATTATTCCTGCGTTGCTGGCGTCCCTGTTACTGGCTCCTGCACTGCTGTTATTTGCTCTCCTCCTGGTTGTGCCTTTGCCCACTCCTCCGGCACAACCGGTCTTTTCGCCATCGGAAACAGTCCAACGCCGCGGCCCACCGCGTTTCCCTCTGTAATTCCTCGTTGACTGACTAATCCCGGTTGTTCTGCAACCCATTCGATCCGATTCCAGAAAATAAGGTGGACGGGGCCTTTGCACCCGTCCCGCAGGAGTACTCCTATGAACCGTATGCGCAAACTGAACCTGTTCACTGTTTCCAACGTAGACGAACTGGCCTGGCCAGAAACCCCACGCCAGATGTCCATGGATACCATGGCACTCGAATTCTTTACCGACTTCGTGATGAAAGAACCACTGGTAATCGACAAGAATTTGGGTGCTGAACATGCCCGTGCGGTGATGATCAAAACTCACGTACGCCTGAAACTGGTGGTGAACAGCGACAAACAATTCGTCGGCATCATTTCTGCCGAAGACCTGAGCGATGAAAAAATCACTCTGGCAGCGATGAAACGTGGTGTATCCCGTAGCGATCTGGAAGTGAAGGATCTGATGACTCGCAAGCAGGACCTGCTGGCGATGAGTATTGAAGAAGTGGAGTTTTCCACCATTGGCGACGTGATCAACTTCCTGAAAGACAACCATCAGCAGCACTGCCTGGTGATTGACCACGACCGTCACCGTATTCGCGGAATTTTCTCCGCCAGTGATATTTCCCGCAAACTGCGTCTGCCGATCAACATCAACGACCAGTCCAGCTTTTACAAGGTATTCGCCGCGGTTTCATAAGCGCAGGCAGCCTGAGGCTGAATAACAGGCAAAAAAAAGCCCCGTCCGGACAGCAGGCGCCAGACGGGGTCAACAGGAACGTAAGGTCTCTTACTCTCCGCTAGCAAACAACCAACTGGATGAGGAGGGATGGTTGTTTGCTCCGATGAACAGTATTTAACCGCATCCGATTGTTTTTTCCGGCCATGGCGAATCAACGTGAAGGGTTGGAAAATCCAACCTCTGATTGACCCGATAGCGGTTTTAATCGGCACTCCCGCAATTTTTCCTCGATAAGTGGCTGATTGGAGCATTCTCGTCAGCCTTCATTTCTGGCTGGCGCAACCATCAATAATGGCAATACTGCCACAATTGCGCCCTTTTCTGGTTGACGCTTTTGTCATCAAACGGCAGATTCCGTTTGGTAATCTTTTGTTTGTTCCCGTAAGGAAGCGTTAATGAACAGCCAGACGTATCCTGCCCACGCCTTCTTCGATGGGTTTGCCAAAGGCAAATCGTCTGGAAGCCTCGAATTATCCGATACCGGTTTGCAGTTTCAGGGCGGCGGGCAATCGGTACGAATGCCCTTTAATGGCCTGCTCATGCGTATGGGCGGTGCCCGTAATCGACTGGTGTATTTCACCCATCCCGCTTGTCCGAGCTGGACGTTATTCACCGCCGACCGTTCGGTTCTGAACCATCCCGCCCTGCGTGCTCATCCTGAATTGCAACATCAGCATCGCGCTGCTCGTCGGGTGAACGCCCAGGGACACCTGTGGTTAGTGGCCAGCCTGTTATTGCTGGTTGGGCTGTGTGCAGGCACTTACTTCAGCTGGAGTGGAGTGGTGCATCTGGCGGCCCGCCAGATTCCGCAGGCATGGGAAGAATCCATGGCTGATACTGCCATGGACGAAATCCGCCTGCGTGAACAGCTGATGCCACAGGCCAACGTCGAGCGCTGGTTAACCCCGGTAGCCCAGCCGTTGCTCGATACCCTGAGTCAGTCTCCTTACCGGTTCCAGCTGTTTATTGTGAACGACCCCGCCATTAATGCCTTCGCCTTGCCGGGCGGACGGATCGTTGTGAATTCCGGTCTGATTCTGGCTGCCAATAACGCCAGCGAACTGCTGGGCGTTTTGGCCCATGAAGCGTCCCACGTTACTGAACAGCATGGCACCCGCAACCTTATCAGTACGGCGGGCACCTATATGCTGCTGAACCTGTTGGTTGGTGATGCCTCAGGCCTTGCTGGGCTGGCGGTGGGAGCTGCCCCCGTGCTGGTGAACCAGAGTTACTCCCGCGATTTTGAACGAGAGGCCGACCGCCTCGGTTTTGGCTTGTTATTACAGGCCGATATTGATCCTCACGGCCTGCATGATTTTTTTATGCGGCTGCAACAGGAAGAACAAAAACGTCTGCAAGAATTCGGCGATGAACATACCCGCGAGCTGGTAACCGCTACCTATCAGGTGCTGGCCAGTCATCCGGCAACCGCCGAACGCATCGCCAACTTGCAGGATTTGATTCAACAAAACGGGGCGGACCGCTCTTATTACAACCTCGACTCGGAATTCCGGGCGCTGAAGCAGGCAGTCTCGGAGTTTGTAACGGAATCAGAACAGGAGCCTGAGCAGGATGAAGGTAGAGATTAACGGTGGGCAGGCATTTGCCCATTTGCAGGTGGAGCTGGCTCCGGGGGAAAGTATTGTCACCGAGTCTAATGCCATGTCGAGTATGGATGCCAACATCGACCTTACCGCACAGCTGAACGGTGGGCTGGTGCGTGGTCTGCTGCGCAAATATCTGGGTGGTGAAACCCTGTTTATCAGCCGTTTTTCCAACAACACCCAGGAGCCTCGCTCCTTGTATCTGGTGCAACCCACACCGGGTGACATCCGTTGTGTGGATATTGATGAAAACGGCCTGTTTCTGCAGGGCGGAGCCTTTCTGGCCTGTACCCCGGAGGTCAAACTGGGCGTGAAGTGGGCCGGTATTGTGTCGTTCCTGGCCGGTGAAGGTCTGTTCAAACTTTACGCCCACGGCAACGGCAAACTCTGGTACGGCGCTTACGGCGCACTGGTCGACAAGGAGGTGGACGGTGAATACATCGTTGATACCTCGCATCTGGTGGCCTGGCAGCCCGGCATGGAGCTGAAATTGCAGCTGGCAGGTGGCCTGTTCTCGTCGATTTTTTCAGGTGAAGGTCTGGTTACCCGTATTGAAGGTAACGGCAAGATCACCATCCAGAGCCGCAGCCTGTCCGGGTTGGGCTCCTGGCTGAACCCGAAATTCTGAAGGAGCCGAGGATATGGAAGTAGAACTGATTCATCGCCCCGGCAACACCGCCGCACGGGTATCCCTGCAGCCGGGTGAAGTCTGCACCACTGAGTCCGGCGCCATGATCGCCATGAGTGGCAACATGCAAATCGAGACCACCACCCACCAGAAAGGCAAAGGCAGTGTGCTCAAGGCGCTGAAACGTCTGGTTGGTGGCGAGTCGATTTTTATGAACCACTTCGAGCCTCTGGGGGGCAAGGGCGAGTTGTGGCTTGGCACCGCGCTGGCCGGTGACATGCTGGTACACGAACTCGATAACGAGCAGCTGATTGTGCAGGGCTCATCCTTTCTGGCCAGCGAACAGGGCGTAGAGCTGGACATCGGCTGGCAAGGTTTCAAGTCGGTGCTGTCCGGTGAAAACATCTTCTGGCTGACCCTTACCGGCAAGGGTAAAGTCGTGCTCAGTTCGTTTGGGGCGATTTACCCGGTAGAAGTGGACGGTGACTACATCGTGGATACGGGCCATATCGTTGCCTTTGAACAGACGCTCGATTTCAGCATCACCAAGGCGGGCAAAAGCTGGCTGCATTCGTTCCTGGGTGGCGAAGGTCTGGTATGCAAGTTCAGCGGTCGTGGCACCGTCTGGTGTCAGTCGCATAACCCGCAAAGTTTCGGCAGCAGCCTGACTCCCAACCTGATCGCAAGGAAAGCCTGATCATGTATAACCTGATTCTGACTGGCAAACTGGAGCCCGGCACCAACCCACGTGACGCTCTGGCGGGCCTCGCCAAACTGTTAAAAGTCGACGATGCCAAAGCGCGCGAGATTGTCCGTAACGCCCCGGTCTGTATTCGTCGCAACACCGACGCTGCTATGGCCGAACGGGTGGTTGCCGCCATGAAAGCCATTGGTATCCGTATCCAGCTGGAGCCGGTGGCCGCTGCCCCAGCGGCTGATGGGCTTGCTGGTACTGGTGTTGGTACTGGTGTTGGTACTGGTGTTGGTACTGGCGAAGTGGCGAGCACAGCGGGCGCGGCAAACGCAGTATCCGTAGCGAAAACAACCAACAGCGCTGCCAGCGCCAAACCGGCACGCCCGGAACAGCCATCAACCAGCCTCAAGGTCATCGCCGGAGGCAAACCGGCGGCAGCCAACCCTGTAGATAAAGCGCAGACCCCGGATAGCCAACAGACAGCACAGGCTCCCCATACACCGGCAGCGCCGGAAAGCTTCAAAGGCTTCCGTTATCAACTCAGCGGCCAACCGGATTACTGCTTTATATCGGTCGAAATCCCCGCCGGTGAAACCATCAAGGTGGAAGCCTCGGCCATGGCCTCCATGACCACCAATATGCTGATGAAAACTCGCGCCAAGGGTGGCCTCAGTCGTTTTATGTCGGGTGAATCGGTTTTTATAAACGAATTCACCGCCGACACCGTACCGGGTGAAATTGGCATCGCCCCCGGCTCACCGGGCGACGTTAAACACCTGTATCTGGATAACGAAGAAGTCTTCCTGCAAAACTCCGCATTTGTTGCCAGCGGCATGGGAGTGGTCGCTGAAAGCAAATGGCAGGGCTTTACCAAAGGTTTCTTCTCCGGTGAAAGCCTGTTCCTGATCCGCTGTAGCGGCCAGGGTGACCTCTGGTTCAACACCTACGGCGCCATGATCGAAATCGACGTTGCTGGTGACTACGTGGTCGACACCGGCAATATCGTTGGTTTTACCAGCGGCCTCGACTACGACATCCAGTCGGTGGGCGGCTACAAATCGCTGTTCTTCTCCGGCGAAGGCCTGGTCTGCCGCTTCCGTGGCCACGGCAAAGTCTGGATTCAGACCCGCAGCGTGCCTGCGTTTGCCAGCTGGGCGAACTGGTATCGGCCAGTGAAGAAGAAATAAGCCCGTCAGGGTGACAGCGAGAGAGACATTGCAAGCGAAAAAACAGCGAGCGAATAAACAGCAAGCGAATAAGCAGCGAGCAAAGAAAACCCCGGAATTCCGGGGTGAATAGAAATTCGTTGAAAAGACGATACTGCGGTCCTGAAATGGAAATAATCTCTACAAAAGGAAGAAAAGATGTCTGATAAAATGCCAAAAATCCCAGAATCCTTGTCCGAATGGACTGACGAAATCAAGGCGACAATCAAACCATTTGTGTCTATTCGTTTAACTGCAAATGCTCCAGAAAATATCTGGGCCAGCCGTATTGGCGGTCAGGCTTTCTTGCCAAGTAATATGCAGATTCCAGTGGATATTGACGGCGAAGAAATGCCGTTGCTAGCCCAGATTAACCTGGATGAATGCCCATCGCTTGCGGGCTTTCCTAATGGTGGTTTGTTGCAGTTTTATGTCAGAGAGGAGATGGCTGGGGCTTACTTCCCGGAAGAATATAACGATGACTATTGGAATGCCATCGTGTCAGGTCAATATTCCAGAGTTGTTTATTTGCAGAGTGTTCCTTCAACTGAACAGCCTGATGAGTTGACCTGTGGTAAATTTTTTAACCCTGAAGATATGGACGAATTTCCAACGTATGGCGGTTGTTACGGCATGGAGTTCTCTATCAAACAGGAATATGTTAACGCGTCAGCGTCTCCGGAATTTGAAGCATTTTATAGTACGACCGGATCGGAAGAGGATGTGTTTGATTTCGGTATAAACTATGATGAATCATTTTCTGAAGATGATAACTATACTGGTGGGTCTGAGCACAAGCTGGGTGGATATCCGGCGTTTACGCAGGGTGATATTCGAGTAACGGCTGATGCAGGTGATTGGGTGTTGTTGTTTCAGTTAGATTCGACATCGGAACCTGATGACGACGATGTCGGTCTGATGTGGGGTGATGCTGGCATTGGCAATTTCTTTATTCATCGAGATGATCTGGCCAAACTGGATTTTTCTCGTGTAGCGTTTAGCTGGGATTGTCACTGATTCTTATTGGATAATGAAAACCCGATAGTGAATAATTTTATTCGCTATTGCACAAGGGACCCTCTGAATAACTCGGTGCCCGCTCTGGCTTATCGGGATGGCGATGAATCACGAAGCCGGTTTGATGGCATAGCGGGCTACGTCAAAAACCGGCGACACCGAGTCATCGCCATCCCGAAAGCCCCGAAGGGCGCGGGCTGCAGCGCATTTGAGCGGTGTTGACGAACTTGAAAAGGACTTGTCATTTCGCTGCGTTCGTCGCCTTGCTCACACGCGCTGCAGCGCTCGCGCAGAGCTGTGCAGAGTTATTCAGAGTGTCCCAAGCTTTCGTACAAAGCCGACTCGGTGTTTTTTGAATACTGGGTCGGTATTTCAGTTCTGGTAACCCCCTCCGGTTCTGTTTGGATTGTACTTGCGATTGACGTAGCGTCTTCTCTTTATCGGTTATTGGTATTGATTTAGCCGAGTGTCGTCGATGTGTGCGCCGATTGTTGTACAGATATTGGAATGAACACTGACAACGAACACCCGCTATCCTGTTCGAAGCCACTTTCAGAGGGACCTGTTGTGATTCATTTTTTGGCCTTGTCCGGCAGCTTGTGTAAAAGCTCGTACAACACCGCGGTTCTGCAGGCCATGGCGACGCTGGCACCGGATGGCATTGCTATTCAGATCGGTTCGATTGCCGAACTGCCGCTGTTTAACCCCGACCTCGAAGATCAGCCCATTCCTGCGTTGGAGTTGCTGCGGAGCCAGTTACAACAAGCCGACGGCCTGATTATCGCCAGCCCGGAATACGCCCATGGCGTCAGCGGCCCGCTGAAAAACGCCCTCGACTGGCTGGTCAGTGGCACCGAGTTTCCCTACAAACCGGTGATGCTGGTTAACACCTCACCCCGCGCTAGTCACGCCCTGGCCTCACTGCGCGAAATCATCACCACCATGTCCGGCCAGATCGTTGAACCCGCCTGCATCACCGTACCCCTGCTGGGCAGCGGGCTGGATGCGCACGGAATTGTGGAAAACCAGGCCATAGCTGAAGTATTGGTCGACGCAGTGAAGACGTTTGGAGAAGTGTGTCGGGAGCGGTAGTGCCGCTCCCGTACAAGGTCGTTAAGGATTACTTGTCGGAAGGAAAAACTACTATATCCGGGGCAAATCATTTCCGCGAAAACGGGACAAAATCACAGGTTTGGTGGAATGAGAGGTTAGACGTTATGGTAAGCCTTAAGCCAGTGATCAAGGTCACCCGCTAGATCATCGAAGGACACCATCGAAACGGCATTTGAATCAATCATTGTTCGATCCATGCGCCATTTCAACCTATCCTTTTCCTGTTGAGAGAGGTTCATATCCTTGCCGATTACTATAAGACCCTGAAAGGTGGCGCGACGACTACCAAATGTGTTAACGAAGTCTGCAGTGCTTCGTTTGTCTTCCAGTTTCCAGAGCCAGTCGATGAGTTGTGAGTACGCGCCTTCAAAGCGAGGAGCCCAATCGGGTGTCGCTTTCTTTCCCTTCTGTTTAAATACGCTATCAGTCGCGCCATTCTCGAACTCGACAAGGAGATAGTGATGTACTTTTGAGTCTCCAACTACTAAGTCAGCAACGAAATCTCCATCAAGTTCGTACTCATGCGCAAAGCGGTCTGGTGTTTTTATGTTCGGAAAGTAACTGCAGATCAAGAGTGAAAGATCTTTGCTCTTCTTAAAGAAAGGCAATACATCCTTCTGCTCCGACAGCGTCGGCTTGGCTGCAAGAAGAGCTCTGTAATCATTCCATTCTGTTCGGCATTTAATCGGATCTAGGAGGTGAGGCTGCAGATTCTTCATTCCTGTCCCTCCCGTTTGACTAGGCGACCCAAACGATCATGATCAACAATGTCCTCAAGAACGCAGGTCTCGCCCTCGAAAGATAGTACCAAGCGTAGCTTTGGACTGCCCCGGTAGACAAAGAGCTTCCTACCAGAAAGGTCCGACGTGAGCACGTGGATTTTCGGGCTATGGCGCAGAGTCACCTGATCGAACGCGAGCAATTCTTTAAGAGCTCGGTTGATATGCTTCTGCTCAGTTTTCTGTAATGACCGTAGAGCTATTTCAGCTCGGCGCTCGATATGTAGGTGCATGGTTTAGATGCTCAATGAATATGTGCATGGGGTCTAAATTTATTCCTGCGCATACGCGTTTTTCTGGTGACGCAATTTTTTGCGAAAAGAAGGTAGGTATTTGAGTTGATGGCTGATTTCCATTTTCACTGAACTCTCCTTCCTGGAAAAACAAGCGTGGACTGCTGGTTATGCTGCGTGCATTTACTCTGCACTCACAGCACAAAACGTTGAACGGTATGGACTTACGCTAACAGCAACCGAAAAGTCGCGCAATCTGTGAATACTCGGACATTGGGGTTGTTGCTGGTTTGATGATGCTGCTGGTAAAAGCAGGGATTCTGGAAGGGGGGAACACAGGTAACAATCTGTTTTAAAAGCAGATTTATGCCTTGAATGCTCTGGTCTTGATTGGCCTCACGCTAGGCTTGGTAACATCGCGTAATTGACTGCTTGCTGATAGAAGTTGGGCGGTGGCTTCGCCACGGCCCAACCTGCATTGACACTTCGGGTCTGCGCTTATTCTATGCGCCCGACGCCCGACGCCCGGCTTCAGACGCCCGACCTCAAATCACAACCGACTCTGTCCATACGTCAGTTTGGCGACTTCACTGGCCTGTGGGCCTGGTACGGCACTGCCGGACACTTCGGTAACCGGGAAGATGGCGTTGATTTGGCCGGTGCCGGAGCTGCCGAAGTATGGGGTGATGACGTCGACTTTGCCGGTGTATTCAGACCAGCCCAGTGCGCCGAGCAGCATGGCGGTGTCGTGCATAAAACCTTCACCGTGACCTTTGGCGGCGTATTCCGGCAGCATTTCGCAGAAGGCTGGCCATTGGCCGTTTTCCCACATGTTCACCACTTCTTTATCCAGGGTTTCCAGGAATGGGCTCCAGATTTTATCGGAGAAGTCCGGGGCCTGGCCGTTCTGGGCGAAGCGGTGGGAGAGGGAGCCGGAGGCGAGAATGGCGACGGTGCCGTCGTAGTGTTTTTCGATGGCTTCACGCAGGGCCCAGCCGAGGCGGGCGCTGTCGTTCAGGTAGTGCACGGTGCACAGTGCGGAGATGGATACCACTTTGTAGTGGTTGTCCTTGTTCATGTAGCGCATTGGCACCAGGGTGCCGTATTCCGGGGCCAGGGTGGTGGCGTCGTGGGCCATGGTTTCGACGCCCTGTTCGCTGGCAACACGAGCGATCAGGTTGCCCAGTTCCGGGTTGCCGTGCAGGTTAAACGGCATGTTGCTGATGAAGTGTGGCAGCTCGTTACTGGTGTAGGTGCCTTCCCAGTGCGGTGCGCAGTTGATGTGGTAACCGGCGTTGACCAGCCAGTGGGTGTCGAACACCACAATGGTATCGACGCCCAGTTCGCGACAACGGCGGTCGATTTCCATGTGGCCATCAATCGCGGCCTGACGACAGCCTTTGCGTGGGCCGTCCAGTTCGGACAGGTACATGGATGGTACGTGGGTAATTTTGGCGGCCAATGCGAGCTTGCCCATAGTTCTCTTCCTTTTTTGTTATCTGCTGTTCGAGGCAGTTGCGGTCGTTTGCCGTTGTGAGGCGGCGTCGGTGCGGTTGGCATGGTGCCGCTGCCGGATGGCAATCCCGTGGGATACCATCGCCAGAGCGGGGGCCAGCGCCAGGCATAACATCAGGTACGCAAGGCCGTGGGCCATGAGTACCGGGGTCAGCTGGGCGAGGGCGGAGCCACATACCAGCTGAATACATCCCATCAAGCCCGAGGCAGTCCCGGCATTGCCGGTTGCGCAGGCGATCGCAGCAGACTGGGCATTGGGCTGGCTGAGGCCACGTCCAAAGGTTACCACTGCCATGGGTAAAAACAGGGCTGCCAGTGACAACCAGTTGATCGAGACGGCCAGAAACAGCACCAGGCCTCCGAGTAACGACAGGCTGTTGCCGATCAGTACCACCTGGTCGATGCTGAAGCGGCTGGCGAGGCGGGTTGAGAGAAAACTGCCCGCCATAAACGCCAGCGATACCGCCATAAACCAGCTGCCGAACTCGGCAGAGTTACCGCCGAGGTTCTGCACCACCAGATACGGCGCGCTGCCCACAAACAGGTAAAACGCGGCGGCAATCCAGGTGGTTGAAAAGGCATAACCGAGGTATTCGGTGCTACCCAGCAGTTGCCGGTATTGGCCTAACACTCGTCCTACCCGCAGTTCCGGGGTGCGTTGCTGGCAGGTTTCCGGCAGGAGTCGCCACGCCAGTCCGGCGACCAGCAGTGCCAGCAGCACCGGAATCACAAAGCTGCTTTGCCAGCCGTACCAGAGGGCCAGAAAACCCCCGAGGGTGGGGGCAATCGACTGGGCGATGGCGACCGACATCACCATGTATCCCATCTTGGCCGAGGCGCCGTCGCGACCGTACACATCAATAACGATGGTGCGCGCCAGTGACATGGCGGTACTGCCACCGGCGGCCTGTAACACCCGTCCGGCAATTAACCAGCTGACATCACTGGCCAGCAGCGCCATCACACTGCCGACGGAATGCAGCAACAAACCGCTGATCACCACTGGCCGTCGACCGTAAAAATCCGCCAGCGGCCCGGCCAGCAGCTGACCAATCGCCAGCGTCAGCAAGTAGGCGGTAAAGGTCAGCTGGATGGTGCTGATGTCGGTGCCCAGTGCCTGGGCGGCGTCTGGCATTGCTGGCACGAACAGGTTCAGTGCCAGCGGGGAAGCCAGAGCGATGGTCGACAACAGCGGCAGTGGTGGTGTTTTCACAATCGTTACCGGTGGTTGGATCGGGGCCGGGCGTCAGGTCCGCAGCCCGGCCCAGGGCTCCTTACGCCTGCGGGTTGCGCAGAACCATCATGCGGATTTCGGTCATGTCCTCGATGGCGTAACGCACGCCTTCGCGGCCGATGCCGGAGTCCTTCACGCCGCCGTACGGCATGTGGTCAACACGCCAGCTTGGTACGTCGCCGATTACCACACCGCCGACGTCCAGTTCGTCCCAGGCTTTCTGGGCTTTGTAGATGTCGCGGGTGAAGATGCCGGCTTGCAGGCCGAAGTCGGAGTTGTTCACTTCTTTCAGGGCGGCGTCGAAGTCGGAGAACTTGCTCAGAATCGCAACCGGGCCGAAGGCTTCCTGGGTGTTAACGTTCTGACCGGCCGGTACGTCACACAGCAGGGTGGCTTGCAGCATCGCGCCTTCACGCTCGCCGCCGCACAGTACGGTGGCTCCGGCTTCTTTAGCTTCCAGAACCCAGTTGTGCAGGCGGGTGGCTTCTTTCTCGGAGATCATCGGGCCGATAAAGGTTTTTTCGTCAGCCGGGTCGCCGTGCACCAGTTCGGCAACCGCTTTGGTCAGACGGGTTTTGGCTTCTTCGTACAGGCTTTCGTGAACCATGATGCGCTGTACAGAAATGCAGCTCTGGCCAGACTGGTAATAAGCGCCAAACACGATGCGGCCAACGGCGTCGTCGAGGTCGGTGCCTTCGTCAACGATACAGGCGGCGTTGCCACCCAGTTCCAGTACCACCGGCTTCTTGCCTGCTTTGGCTTTCAGCTGCCAGCCCACTTCCGGGGAGCCGGTGAAACTCAGCAGTTTCAGGCGGTCGTCGGTGGTGAACAGGTCGGCACCGTCGCGGTGACACGGCAGGATCGAGAACGCGCCTTTTGGCAGGTCGGTTTCGGCCAGAATCTCACCGATGATCAGCGCGCCAATCGGGGTCAGCGAAGCTGGTTTCAGCACAAATGGGCAACCTGCAGCCAGTGCCGGTGCAACCTTGTGAGCAGCCAGGTTAAGCGGGAAGTTAAACGGCGAAATAAAGGAGCATGGGCCAATCGGCACACGTTTCCACTGGCCGCTGTAACCTTTGGCGCGTGGGCTGATGTCGAGCGGGATCACTTCGCCGTAAATACGGGTGGCTTCTTCGGCGGCGATCTTGAAGGTGTCGATCAGACGGGTCACTTCACCACGGGCATCCTTGATCGGCTTGCCTGCTTCTACACACAGAGCCTGGGCCATTTCTTCAAAGCGTTCTTCAAAACGACGCACGCAGTGGTAAATGATTTCCTGACGCTTGTAGGCAGGCATCTTGCGCATTGGCTCGGTGGCTTCAACCGCCGCCTGAATGGCGCGGTCGATGGCGGCAGCGTCGGCCATGGCGACGCGGGTGGCCACTTCGCCGGTGTATTTGTTGGTAACGGCCAGATCCTGGTTAGGGCTGTGTGGCTCGTTGGCGAGGTAGAAGGGGTAGGATGCCTTCAGCATGTCTGGACTCCGTGGGGTCGTTGGCCGGACTGCAGGGCAGTACCGGTGCGGCCGAAACCGTTCTTCACTGTTGTTATGTACCAGCGGTTGCTGGTAACAGACGTTGCCCCGACAGAGGGATGAGCGAACTCTGTTGGGGCAACGCTGTACCCTTGTTTCACCTTCCGTGGTGAGTCTGGCCTGTTCCGCTGCTGTCTGCGGCAGCAGTGGATGGCTAAAGTTAATATGTTAAGTAAAATATAGTTAACATGTTATCTAGTGTCAACGCACAAGCGGCGGGAATCACCGTCGGAGTGACGGCTTATTGAGCTGAATCAGGGCAGGGATTGAGGCAAATCAGGATAAACCGCAGGCCAGCGGGTCGGCGCTGGCCGTGGTTAAACGTTGAGCAGGGCTGCAATCAGGGTTTGAGCTGAACCAGCTGGGTTAACAGGTCGTCGAGGATCTGCATTTTTTCCGGCGACAGCTGGCTGGTCATTTCGGCGTAACGGCCTTCGAGACGTGGGCTGACCGAGGCAAACATGTCTTTCGACTGGTCGGTCAGGCTGATCAGGATACGGCGCTGGTCTTCGGTGGACTTGCGACGTTTGATAAATCCCTGCTGTTCCAGACGGGTGAGAATGCCGGTCAGGCTCGGGCTGAGAATACAGCAGAGATCGGCCAGCTGCTTGGACTCCAGCTCCTCGTATTCATTGAGGGCACGAATCACTCGCCACTGCTGCTCGGTCAGGCCGATTTCCTGCAGGATCGGGCGAAAAAAGCTCATCGTGGCTTCGCGTGCTTTTAACAGCTTGAGGGGAATGGAGTCGTCAAACTTGCGCATGAATCTGTCTTCCGTTCTTGTCGTTGTATGGGGACATCCGGGTCCGTTGGTGTGTATCAGTGTATGCCCATCTGTTCCATTACCAGCAGCAAACCGCTGGTGACGATCAGCATCACCAGACTATAGGGCAGGTTGTGCTTCAGCATCTGCCGGCTTTGCGTATGGTACTGGGCTTGCACAATAAAGTTGAGGCCACTGAACACGCTGCCCGACATCGACAGCGATACACCCATTATATATCCCACCGCCATCAGGGTCGGGGTGGTGGTGATGTCGTGCATCAGGCCTGCAAAAATCGCAAACAGGGCGAACTGGTGAACCCCGAGACTGGCAATGATAAAGGTCGCCAGCATGGTCAGAATCGCCACCAGGGCACTGGTCTGTTCAAACGGCACGCTGATCAGGCCGGTGGTAATACAGGATTTTACGCCAGCGGCGAGAAATCCGGCGGCCAGAAACAGCGATACTTCCGGGCGAGCATTCGGCAACTGGCGGGTAATATGTTGTTGCAGGGTAGTGATACCGGTTTTGAGACCACTGCGGCTGAACATGATCAGGGTCGGAATCAGCACCGCCACGCTGGAAACCACCACCAGCATTGGTACGGTCGGAAACAGCTGATGGGTGATCAGCAGGGTGCCAATCAACACCGCAGGCAAAAACAGGGTGGCTGGGCGAATCGGATAACCCCGGTAGTCGGGCAGTTCATCGTTATAACGCAGGCGCGCTTCCAGCAGCGTGTAAAGAATGCCAACCGCTACCAGCGTCAGGCTCCAGGGATAGACCTGCTGCATCTGTACACCGGGCACCTGTTCAAGAATCAGTGGAATCATACTGAGGAAGGGGGACCAGAAAATCGCCAGCGAGAACCCGCGTGACAGCAGGATATACGACAGCGGGCTGATACGGCCGTTATTCTGGATCTGGTCGCCGATCAGCACCAGCGACGAGAAATTCGCCACCGATGAAAACAGGTGCATTCCCCCGAAGGTCAGACCAAAACTGCGCAGGCCGGTGCTTTTGCTGCCTGCGTACAAACGCGTCGCCAGCCGGATAAAGTTCACCGCCGCCAGCAGCATCACCAGCTTCAGGTGTTCACGCATCATCTTCAGCAGATCCAGCTCAGCCCCGCGCGAGCTGGCCCACAGGGCAAAACCGAAACCGGCGGCGATCAGCACCAGAATCGGCGTGCGCTGCTTGCGGCTCATCCGTGGCACTTCAATCAGCACAAACGTCCACGCCAGCAAGGTCGCAACCGTAGTGGTTTCCAGCAGTGCCAGTGAGTCCAGCAGGGTTAACGCCCAGGTCAGGATCAGCAGCACACCGGATACGGCCACCGGCGGCCAGAAGCCTGGCAAGGCAGATGCCTGTGCCGACGGATGAGCAGGTGATGGAGCCGGTGACGGGGCTGATGAATGGGCAGCAGGGCGGTTCAAGAAAATTCTCTTAAGATATTAATGATATTGGTGGCCATAGTACCAAAAAGCGGGTGACGGTATGAAGACTGGCCTCGGCAGCCGCGGGATTGGTCCGGATTGCCGGTCTGGTGCTCCCGGTAGTTCAGGTGAGCGCTTCAGGCCAGATCGGGCTGGGCGCTGTGCTGCTCGCGGAAATCCCGTGGGGTCTGGCCGGTCTGCTTGCGGAAAAACCGCGAAAAATACGACGGGTCGGTAAAGCCCAGCTGGAAGCCGATGTCGTTGATGGTGTGGCTGGAGTACAACAACAGACGTTTGCTTTCCTGCAGCATGCGGTCATGAATCAGGCGTTTCGGCGGGCAGTTGGCGACCCGCTGACAGATATGATTCAGGCGGCTTTCACACACACCAATGGTCGAGCAGTAGTGGGTCAGCGACCAGCGATTACGGTATTCGCGTTCGATCAGCTCGGAAAAACGCCGGAACAGGCGCAGTTCTTCGCTGTTCACGATACTGGATTCCGACGCCGCCGGGCGCAGACGCAGCAGCTGTAACAGCAGCAGGCGCACCAGGGTTTCCAGCGCAAATCGTTTGTCCGGGGCGTCGCCGGTCCATTCATCCTGGAGGGCGGCAAGGGTGTGGCTCAGGCGTTGCCAGAGCACCTGACCGTGCTCGTCGAGTTTGCGTTGTTCGATGCCTACCGGCTGCAGGCGCTCAACTTCCAGATGGGTGTGCTGGCTGTCGTGTAACAGGTGCCAGACCAGTGATTCGTGGATGGTGAGCACGTAACCGGTCATACCGGGTTCGGTCATAAAGGAATGGGGCACCGAGGCCGGGGTCAGGAAACAGCTGGGGCCAAAGCAGTGGTAAACCTGATCATCAATGTAGAAATGACTTTCACCGCCATCAATAAAGTGGATCTGCAGAAAACGCGCATGGCGATGCACGGGCATATCGCGGCCAAAAAAATCGGCCATACGCCCCAGCACATCAAAATGGATGCTGGCGTTTTCGTAGTGACGGTCATAGTCCTGACCAATCACGATATTGGGGATCCATTCGTTATTGTTATTAACTGGCATGTTGTTTTTTCCGCTGCAGTCGGGTGTCTGGCGTCGGGAGTCGGGCGCGTATCAGCTCCAGTCGTCTGACTCCCGTCACCAGACCCGTCAGTACACCGATCCTTTTTCCTGTTTCGGGGCGCTCAGGCCTGCTTTGAAGCGGGCGGCCAGTTCGGTGGTGGCTTTCATCAGCAAGCCGGTGTCGGTGCCTACCCCTACAAACATAGCGCCCAATTCGATGTAACGCTGGGCCAGGCTCTGGTCGGCAATCAGGATGCCGGGGGCTTTGCCAGCGGCAACGATGCGTTGGATGCCATCTTCAATCACGGTCTGCACGTCCGGGTGGGCCGGATTGCCGATATGGCCCATGGCGGCGCTGAGGTCGGACGGGCCAATAAACACACCATCCACACCGTCGACGGCCAGAATGGCGTCCAGATTCTCGACCCCTTTGACGGTTTCGATCTGGATCAGCACACACATCTGCTCGTTGGCGGTTTTCAGGTAGTTGGGAGTGCGGTTGAACTCGGAAGCACGTGCCAGGGCACTGCCTACGCCACGAATTCCCTGCGGTGGATAACGGGTGGCAGCAACCACTTCGGCGGCCTGTTCGGCGGTTTCGACCATTGGCGCCAGAATGGTCTGGGCTCCGAGGTCGAGAATCTGCTTGATACGAACGCTGTCAGGCCAGGCCGGACGCACAATCGGGGTTAACGGATACGGCGCTACTGCCTGCAGCTGACCAAGAATGGTCTGCAGGTCGTTAGGGGCGTGTTCAGCGTCGATCAGCAGCCAGTCAAAACCGGCACCGGCACACAGCTGGGCGGTGTAGCTGTTGGCCAGACCCAACCACAGACCGATCTGGGCACGATCGCCTTTCAGGGCTTGTTTGAAGATGTTTACAGGAGCGGACATAAAAGATCCCTTGTCTGGCGTCGGGGGACTGGCGTCAGGCGCGATACTGTTTAGCTCCAGACACCTGACTCCAGACTCCCGACCAGTAAATGATTGTTTCTCGTTCCCACGCGCCTGCGAGGGAACGTCACCGGTTGACTACCACGCAGGAGCGTGGGAGCCAGTCTGAGCGCGATACTGTTTAGCTCCAGACACCTGGCTCCAGACTCCCGACCAGTAAATTACTTGAAGAAACAGGTAATCGAGCCCATTGGGCCGTAGTCGACCTGGAAGGTATCCCCTTTACGCGCCGGTACCGGACGGGTGAAGGAGCCGCCCAGAATAATCTGGCCCGGTTCGAGGGTAATACCGTACGGATGCAGACGGTTGGCCAGCCAGGCCACGCCGTTGGCCGGGTGGTTCAGCACGCCAGCGGCGACACCGGTTTCTTCGATCACGCCGTTACGATACAGCAGCGCGGAGATCCAGCGCAGGTCGACTTCGCTCGGTTTGATCGGACGGCCACCGAGGATAATGCCGGCGTTGGCGGCGTTATCGGAGATGGTGTCGAACACCTTGCGTGGGCGGCCGGAGTCCGGGTCGATGGACTGCGAACGGGCGTCGATCAGTTCCAGCGCCGGGATCACGTAGTCGGTGGCGTTGTACACATCAAAGATAGTGCAGTTCGGGCCGGACAGCGGCGCCTTGAGGATAAACGCCAGTTCAACCTCGATACGCGGCACGATAAAACGGTCGGTCGGAATATCGGCGGCGTCCTGGAACAGCATGTCGTCCAGCAGGGTGCCGTAGTCCGGTTCGTCGATCTGCGATGACATCTGCATGGCGCGAGAGGTCAGGCCGATCTTGTGGCCGATGATCTTGCGGCCTTCAGCCAGCTTGAGTTTCAGCCACTCGCTCTGGATCTTGTAGGCATCCGGGATGGTGATGTCCGGGTATTGCAGGGAGATCTGACGGATCTGCTTGCGCTCTTTTTCGGCCTGGTGCAACTGCGCCGCGCAGTCTTTGATAATGTCTTCAGACAGCATGGCTTATGCTTCCTGTGGGGCTGATGGATGGCCAATGGATTTCAGGTAATCGCTTTCGCTGATCATGTAGTTCACCAGACGACCAACACCTTCAACTTCGGTGACGATTTCGTCGCCCGGCTTCACGTCTGCCAGACCTTCCGGGGTGCCGGTGAAAATCATGTCGCCCGGTTCCAGCGTCATGATGTTGCTCAGGTACTCAACCAGATACGGAATGTTGAACACCAGGTCCTTGGTGGAGCCTTCCTGCTTGAGTTCACCGTTGATCCAGGTGCGCAGGGTCAGGTTGTGCGGATCGGCAACATCGGCAGCGTCAACAATGTACGGGCCAACCGGGGTGCAGGTATCGCGGCTCTTCACCCGCAGGTTCGGGCGATAGTAGTTTTCCAGATAGTCGCGGATGGCGTAGTCGTTACCGACGGTGTAGCCACCGATGTAACTCATGGCGTCTTCACGGGAGACGTTTTTGGCGGTTTTGCCAATCACGGCCACCAGCTCACACTCGTAGTGCATGTAGGCCACGTTGTCCGGACGGTAGGTGTTCTTGTTGTGGCCGAGCAGGGCGTTCGGGCCTTTCAGGAATACCAGTGGTTCATCCGGTGCCTTGAACGACAGTTCGGCGGCGTGGTCGGCGTAGTTGATGGCCAGAACAAAAATCTTGCCGTCGCAAGGTGGCTGCCAGTCGGCGTCGGCCTGGGCAATTACCGTACCGTCGGCCAGTACGGCGTCGAGGTTGTCGTTAACGGTGACGTTGGTCAGTTCACCGTTCACCAGAATACGTGCGCGTTTCATGTGTCAGCTCCCTTAAGCCTGGTTCGTACCAAGAGTTGCTTCGTTTACGACCGGGTTTTCCAGTACGCCAACCGCTTCGATGTCGATGGATACGCGGTCGCCGGCTTTTAATGCCAGTGATGGACGGCGTTCAGGGGTGCCCGCAATGATCAGGTCACCGGCTTCCAGCGTCATAAAGCTGCTCAGGTAGCTCACCAGTTCTGCCACGCCGTAACGCAGCTGATCGGTGTTGGTAGCGTGGGTTTTTTCACCGTTAACCGAGGTCACGATGGAAAGTGCATTTGGGTTGGCGACATCAGCGGCATCAACCATCCACGGGCCAATCGGGCAGAAGCCATCGCGGCACTTGGCTTTTACCGCCGGGCGGTAAAACGAGGTTTCGGCCAGCGATACTTCGTTAACCACGGTGTAACCACCCACAAACTCCAGCGCCTCGGCTTCAGAAACACGGGTGGCGCGTTTGCCAATCACAATACCCAGTGACGGACCGGCATAAATGGTGGTGCCATCAGCCGGAGCCGGAATCGCCGCGCCGTAACCGATGTGGGTGTTCGGGGTCTTGATGTGCAGAACCGGACGGGTCGGTGGTGTGACATAAGGCTTGTCGTTAAACGCAGCTTCCAGACCGGCGTACAGGGTCTTGTCGTTCAGGGCGATGCCAAACACGGTGCCGGTGGTGGCAGGCAGCCATTGTGCAGACGTCATGTCCTGCTGGCTGTTGGGATCAATCGCAACCGCGGTTGCAACGCCATCCTTCAGTATGCGGCCATGCCTCATGATGATTCCTCTATGCGGGGGAGTGGTTGCGGGAGGCAACCGCCTCGATTCGTTATTTTGTTAGCATGTTAAGTAGTTTATGGGTCAGGCTGAGGTTGTCAATAAGTTAATATGTTAATTAGTGCCATGGTCGCAGAGGGAATGGGATCATTCTTGGCGTCTGGCCGGGCAGCGATCGGATCTGGCGATTTGCGGCTAATCGGCTTGTTAATTGGCGAGGCTGTTTGCCCTCTAGGGGGACCTTGTCCCCCGGCCGGGCGGGCCTCCCCCTGCTTTTGCCCTGCTGGGCTCGTGTCTCCGGTATTCACCGACAACGGCTTTTCGACCCCGGCCAGATGGCACGTCCCTGTGCCAACTGGCCTTGCGGGGCATCCATGCCCCGGCTGGGTCGGCCGTTGCGGTGAATCCCGGCTCGCCCAGATGGGCATTTGGTAGCCAGCTGCGCCGGTGTATTGGTGGATGCTGTTCGTCCGACGTCTGGCCGGGCAGCGATCGGATCTGGCGCTTTGCGGCTAATCGGCTTTCTCGTTCCCACGCTCCTGCGTGGGAATGTTGTGCTGGTGGTCTGGATGCTGTTCTTCCGACGTCCGACGTCCGACGTCCGACGTCCGACGGCTGCTGGCGGCTACTCTGCTTGTTAATTGGCCAGGCTGCTTGCCCTCTTGGGGGACCTTGTCCCCCGGCCGGGCGGGCCTCCCCCTGCTTAGCCCGACTGGGCTCGTTTATCCGGTTTTCACCGACAACGGCGTTTCGACCCCGGCCCGATGGCACATCCCTGTGCCAACGGGCCTTGCGGGGCATCCATGCCCCGGCTGGGTCGGCCGTTGCGGTGAATCCCGGCTCGCCCAGATGGGCATTGGGTAGCCAGCTGCGCTGGGTTTAAGCGGTGTGTTGGTGGATGCTGCTCGCCCGACGCCCGACGCCCGACGCCCGACGCCCGACGCCCGACGCCCGACGCCCGACGCCCGACGCCCGACGCCCGACGCCCGACGCTCGACGCCCGACGCCCGACGCCCGACGCCCGACGCCCGACGCCCGACGCCCGACACCCGACACCCGACGCCCGACACCCGACACCCGACACCTCTTCTTGTGCCTCTCATGCGCGGCATTAGTTGACATTGGTTAACATGTTAAATAGATTTGCTTAATATATTAAGCGGTTTGTCTTGTTGTGTCGGTTGATGGCACTTCAGGGCTGGTGTTGATTCCCCAAGAGGAGCGCCTGGCAGGCGGTAAAAAACAATGATCAAGAACCTGATTAACGGCAAATGGGTCGAGAGCAAGGAAGTGTTCGAGACCGTCAACCCGGCAACCGGTGAAGTGCTGGCGGAAGTGGCACATGCATCTCCTCAACAGGTGGCTGAAGCCGTTCAGGCGGCGAAAGACGCTTTCCCGGCGTGGGCCAATATGCCGGTGGCCAAGCGCTCCAAGATTATCGAAAAGCTCGGCGATCTGATCGCTGATAACGTTGAAGAGCTGTCTGAGATGGAGACCAAAGACACTGGTCTGCCGCTGTACCAGACCCGCAATGCTCTGATTCCACGTGCTTCCAGCAACTTCTACTTCTTCGCTGAAAAAGCCAAGCAGATGAATGGTCACACCTACCCAATGGATGACCAGATGCTGAACTACACCCTGTACCAGCCAACCGGTGTGTGTGCGCTGATCTCCCCATGGAACGTGCCATTCATGACCGGCACCTGGAAGACTGCACCCTGCCTGGCGCTGGGTAACACCGCGGTGATGAAGCAGTCTGAGCTGTCACCGCTGACCACCGATTTCCTCGGCCGTCTGGCGATGGAAGCCGGTATTCCGGCCGGTGTGTTCAACGTGGTGCACGGCTTCGGTTCAACCACCGGTAACGCCCTGATCATGAACAAGGACGTTAACGCCATTTCCTTCACTGGCGGCACGGCTACTGGCAAACACATCATTGCCAGCGCTGGCCTGAAGAAGTTCTCCATGGAACTGGGTGGCAAGTCGCCGGTGATGATTTTTGACGACTGCGACTACGAACGTGCACTGGACGCTGCCCTGTTTGGCATCTTCTCCATCAACGGCGAACGTTGCACCGCTGGTTCCCGTATTTTTGTGCAGGAAACCATCTACGACAAATTCGCCACCGAGTTTGCCGAACGCGCCAACCGTATCCAGGTGGGCGACCCGATGGATATGAACACCAAGGTCGGTTCCCTGATCAGCCAGCAACACTGGGACAAGGTAACCGGTTACATCCGTGTGGGTATCGAAGAAGGCGCCAAGCTGATCGCTGGTGGCCCTGAGAAGCCAGTACACGAACTGCCTGCACACCTGAAGAACGGCCACTTCGTACGTCCAACCGTATTCCGCGATGTGACCAACAACATGCGTATTGCCCGTGAAGAAATCTTTGGCCCGGTTGCCGTGCTGATTCCGTTCAAGGATGAAGCCGATGTGATCCGTCTGGCCAACGACAACGATTACGGTCTGGCGTCTTACCTGTGGACTCAGGACGTGGGCAAGGTGCATCGCATCGCCCGTGCGGTAGAAGCCGGCATGCTGTTTGTGAACAGCCAGAACGTCCGTGACCTGCGCACTCCGTTTGGTGGTGTGAAGGCGTCCGGTACTGGCCGTGAAGGTGGCGATTACAGCTTCGAAGTGTTCTGTGAACCGAAGAACGTCTGTATCTCCATGGGTTCCCACCACATTCCGAAGTGGGGCGTGTAATCCATGCCGCACTTCGTCGTCGATTATTCAGACAACCTCCATGAACTGCTGGATTTCCAGCCGCTCTTCAAGGCTCTGCACGACTACGTGGTGTCCACCGGCGCATTCCCCATCGGGGGAGTGCGCAGCCGCGCGATCCGTTGTTACGACTACCGGGTCGCCGATGGCCGCGAGGATTTTGGTTACCTCAATCTCAGCCTCAAGATCGGCCACGGCCGTGATATGGCGCTGCAGCAGGAGGTTGCCAAAAACGTGTTTGCCATTCTGTGTGACTGGATGAAACCGGTAACGGACCACCACTACGTACAGATTTCGTTTGAGATGACCGAGCTGGCGCCGGTACTCAAATACAACAAGAACAACATTCATCCGTTGTTTGCAGGCGCAGATAGCAAAGGCGGCTGAGCCGTTTTTGCGGGTTTGTTGTTTGCAGGCGCCGATAGCAAAGGCGGTTAAGCCGTTTTTGCCGGTTTGTTGTTCGCAGGTGCCGACAGCAAGGGCGGTTAACCGTCCATACGTGTTTTACGAGGCCATCACCAGCCCCTGATTGATGTGTGTGATGTGTCCTCAGCCCGTGGGCATACGGGCGCTACATAATTACAAAAGGGAGAACCCCGAACCATGAAACGCATTTCAAGCACATTCAAATCAGCCATTGGCAAGCGCGTTGGCGGCACCCTGCGGGTGGCTGTTCTGGGCCTGTCGATGCTGGCATCCGGCTCTGTTCTGGCCGAAACCGTACTGCGAGTTGGCACCTGGTTACCACCAACCAACGCCCAGAACGCCGTGGTGTGGCCAACCTGGGCCAAGTGGGTGGAAGAAGCCACCGAAGGCCGTGTAAAGGTCACCATCGAAAATACCTCTGGCCATCCGAAAACCCTGTTCCAGGCGGTGGAAGATGGCGTGTACGACGCCTCTTTCAGCTTTAACGGTTACGTACCTGGCCAGTTTACTCTGCCACAAATCGTCGAGCTGCCAGGCCTGGGTGCCGGTGCCGAAGCCTCCTCTGTGGCCCTGTGGCGCGTGTACACCAGCCGTCTGGCCAAGGCCAACGAGTTCGAAGGTCTGGAACTGATTGGTATGTTCACCCACGGCCCTGGCCAGATTCACACCCGTGAGCCAATCAGCTCGCTGGCGGATCTGAAGGGCAAAAAAATCCGTGTCGGTGGTGGCGTGCAGACCACTCTGGGCGAGCGTATGGAGGTGACCCCGGTGGGTGCGCCAGCGCCAAAAGTGTACGAGATGCTGCAACAGGGTGTGATCGACGGTGTGTTCCTGCCTGTGATGGAGCAGAAAGTACTGCGCCTGAACGAAGTGACCAAATACCTGACTGTGCTGCCTGACGGCATGTACATGGGTGCCTTCTCGATTTTCATCAACCCGGACTTTATGGATAGCCTCAGCGAACAAGACCGCGCGGCCATTCTGTCGGTATCCGGTGAAAAACTGTCTGCCATGGCCGGTCGTGCCTGGGATGCCGGTGATCAGGAAGGTTATGCCGCCGCGGAAGCGGCGGGTGTCACCATCAACCGTGTGCAGCCAGGCAGCCCGATGGCGGTAGAGTTTGAAAAACTCACTGCCGGTATGGACCAGCAGTGGATCGATTCCGTTAAAGACCGTGGTGTGGATGCCGCCGCGGCGCTTGCCGAACTGCGAGAGATCGCTCGTAACTACCAAGCTCCAGTAGCCAAGTGAGGCCCGCATGTCTGCCTTGACCAATTGGGTGGCGGAACATTACGAAGAGCGGGGGCCAGCCGCATGGCTGGCCTTTGGCCTCGAAGTGTTCGCCGGAATCATCATCTGCCTGATGATGCTGCTGACCTGTGCCGATGTGATTGGCCGCTATTTCTTTAATGACTCGGTGGATGGTGCGGTGGAGATGACCGAAATCGCCATCGCTCTGTTGGTGTACGCCCAGATGCCGGTGATTACCTGGCGTGGTGGCCACATCGTGGTCGACATGCTCGACCGTTATCTCGGCAGCCGTCTGGTGTGTGCACTCGGATTGTTGGCCGCCTTGCTGGTATCAACCTCGTTTTATGTGCTGGCTGACCGTCTGATGGAACTGGCCGAGCGCTCCTTGCGCCGCAACGTGGTGACGGAATACCTGCAATTACCGGTCGGACACATCATCGAATACATCGCGGTGATGAGTTACGTAACGGCCGTCCTGATGATCACTTACGGCGTTTACCGCCTGTTCCGGGAATACCGGCAACACTGACCTCCTGCGCTGTGCAGTTGCTGATGACGCGGTTTCCGGCTGGAAACGGCGCCTTGCGGCTGCCTGGGCGCAGGTGTTCTGAACCAAATTCGGGTATGTACACATGACAATTGCATTGATCGGCTTCGCCATTCTGCTGCTGCTGATTATTCTGGTGCGGGTGCCAATCGCCTTCGCCATGGGACTGGTCGGCTTTTTCGGGTTTGCTGTATTGCAGGGCCTGACCTTTGAAAACTTTATGGATTTCCGCTGGACCGGCGCCCTGTCGATGGCCGCCAACCGGGTGGTGGACACCTCCCAGGATTACGGTCTGTCGGTGATTCCGCTGTTTATCCTGATGGGTAACCTGGTGACCCAGTCGGGCCTGTCGCAAGAACTCTATCAGGCGTCCAACGCCTTTCTGGGGCATCGTAAAGGTGGCCTGTCGATGGCAACCGTTGTGGCCTGTGGTGGTTTTTCGGCCATCTGTGGCTCGTCGCTGGCAACCTCGGCCACCATGGCCAAAGTGGCGATGCCACCGATGCGCAAGTTCGGTTATTCCGACTCGTTGGCCACGGCTTCCATCGCTGCCGGTGGCACCCTCGGTATCCTGATTCCGCCCAGTGTAATTCTGGTGATTTACGGTCTGCTGACCGAAACCAGTATCCGTGAGCTGTTTGCTGCCGGTTTCCTGCCTGGTTTCCTCGGCATCCTGCTGTATCTGGCGGCGGTGCGTTATGTGGTGTGGCGCAAGCCGGAAGAAGGCCCGCGTGGTGAAAAGATGGACTGGCCGCAGCGCATCAACGCCCTCAAGGGCGTCTGGGGTGTGCTGACCCTGTTTATTGTGGTGATGGGGGGGATCTACATCGGTATTTTCACTCCGACCGAAGCGGCGGGTATTGGTGCCGGTGGTGCACTGGTGATTGCGTTGGCGCGTCGTTCACTGACGCTGGGCACCTTCTTCCTGGCCGTGGCGGATACCGGTCGTACCACCGCCATGCTGTTTGCGGTGCTGATCGGCGCACTGATTTTCTCTGACTTTATCAACCGTGCCGGTCTGCCGGAAGAACTTCTGACCTTTGTCAGCTCGCTGGATATCGGCCCGATGGGCGTGATTCTGGTGATTTTGGGTATCTACATCGTGCTGGGCATGGTGTTTGAAAGCCTGTCGATGGTGCTGCTGACCGTGCCGATTTTTTACCCGCTGGTGCAGAGCCTTGGCTTTGACCTGGTGTGGTTTGGCATTGTGGTGGTGGTGGTGACGGAAATCAGTCTGATCACCCCTCCGGTGGGGATGAACGTATTTGTTCTGAGTGCGGTACTGCGCGACGTTAACCCGGCCACCATTTTCAGAGGTGTTACACCGTTCTGGTGTGCTGACATTGTGCGATTGGCGCTGATTACCTTTATCGCCCCGATTTCACTGATCCTGCCACAGTTACTGTACCGTTGAGTTGGGAGGGAACCCTATGCTGCCTGATGTAACCCGTATTCTGTACGCCTCTGACATCCAGCCGGGCGCTCGCCCGGCGTTCCGCACCGCGGTCAGTCTGTGTGGCCATTACCAGTCACACATCACCTTCCTGCATGTGGTGGAACCCATGCGTGAACATGCCGAACGGCTGGTGAGAAGTATGATGGCGACTGATCCGTCGTTAAAAGCCCTGCACGACGATGGTCTGCGCCATGTCCAGCAGCAAGTGGTAGAGCGGGTTGAACGCTTCCGCCAGCAGGAGCTGCAAGACCACAACCAGTTGCGCGACGAGCAGGTCACGGCGCGCGTTGAAGAAGGCACACCGTGGAAAAAAATCCTCGAAGTAGCCGATGAAATCGACGCCAGTGTGATTGTGATGGGGGTTCGCCACCACACCGCCTTGTTGGGAGAAACCGCCAGCAAGGTGATGCACCACAGCACACGTCCGGTGCTGATTGTGCCGCTGGGCTGATGGTGCGCCTGGTACAGCCGTCACATTGGCAGGTGACGGCTTCCCGGGGACCTCTGAACCATGCTCAACCACATTATGGTTTGCAATGTTTTCTGGACGGCCAGCCACCCTGTCAGTGGCCGGCCAGCTGGAACTGGCAACGCCTGGGACAACGTGACTACCTGCGAATCAGCAGTGATTCCGTTCAGACCCTGAAGGGCCGTATGCCCTGTGGACAGCTGTTTTTACTGGGTTGTCTGCAAGGTCAGGTGGAGTGGTTGCCAGCCGGAACCGGCGCATTGGAAAACGCCCACAGCGGGCGGCTTGCGGATCATGACGTTGTGCAACGGGTGTGTGCTGGCGAAGTCCGGGTACTGAATGCCAGCGCTGTCCTGCATCTGCAGGTGTTGGCTGGTTCGGTGCTGTTACTGGTGCGGATTCCTGTGTCGGAATTACAGGCTTCAGCGCGTGAGCTGGGTTTGTATTGTGGTGGTAAACCGCTGCAGTTGGGGGCCTGTGCCCACGATAGCCGAGCCATGCGCAGTCTGTTGTTGTTGCTGGAGGATGGTCTGTTGTACGGCGGGCAACCGCTCTGGCGGCAGGCGCTCGACTGTCAGCAACGCCTGTGTGACACCCTGTTACTGCAGGGCTGGCCGCATTCGCTGTCGTTGTCATTCAGTTCGCGACCACTGCAGGCCGCTGCGTTGCAAAAAGCCCGGCGCTGGATTCTCGACCATATCGGTGATGACATTGGTATTGAAGAGATGGCGGCGGCGGCGGCGGTCAGTGCCCGTACGCTTTATAACCTGTTCCGCCGCGAAACCGGCCTGACTCCGGCCGCTTATCTGCGAGCCTTGCGCATTGAACAGGTGCATCTGGCGTTGCGTCAGGGTGGGGATGCCACTGTCACCGAACTGGCGATGGCGTTCGGCTTCACCAACCCAGGGCGTTTTGCCCGTCAGTATCAGCAGCAGATGGGTGAGTTGCCGTCGGTCACGCGTCGAGGCCGGGGCAACTAACCTGGCTGCTGTCTGGCCAGATCAGCGTCGCTGGCGCTCGCTCCAGTGGCGCTGCATTTCCACAAACAGGAACGATGCGGTCCAGGTGATCAGCACCATTCCGGTCAGGGCTTCGAGGCCAGTGAGGTAACGCAGGTTGCCTTCCGGCTGGATGTCGCCAAATCCCAACGTGGTGAACACGGTAAACGAGAAATAGGCGCAGTCGAGCAGGGTGTCATGGGTGTTGCCAGTCAGTACGCCCCAGCCGTCGGTGTGGCTCATCACGTAATAGGCGAGTGCAAAGATCCAGACTTCTACCGAATGGGCCACCAGTGCGCCGAATACCCCGACCAGAATGCGGGAACGATGGCGCAATGCCAGCGCCCCCAGGCCCATGCCCAGCCAGCCCAGAAACTCGTAATGGGTGACGACCACCAGCACAACAATCAGGGTGTTAAGAACAAATACAGACAACATGTGGGGGAGGGTTCCGCTACTGGTAAGCCGGATACCATTCTACTCGGGTGCTGCTTGCGAGGCTGCTGGAAGGTGCTGCTGGTTGGCACAAATCTGCCGTGGGTCATTGAGTGCGTCCGACGTCTGGCGGCTACTCGGCTTGTTAATTGGCCAGGCTGCTTGCCCTCTTGGGGGACCTTGTCCCCCGGCCGGGCGGGCCTCCCCCTGCTTTTGCCCGACTGGGCTCGTGTCTCCGAAATTCCCCGACAACGGCTTTTCGACCCCGGCCCGATGGCACATCCCTGTGCCAACGGGCCTTGCGGGGCATCCATGCCCCGGCCGGGTCGGCCGTTGCGGTGAATCCCGGCTCGCCCAGATGGGCATTGGGCTGCCAGCTGCGCTGGGTGAAAACGATGTTGATGGATATTGTTCGTCTGGCGTCTGGCGTCTGGCGTCTGGCGTCCGACGGCTACTCGGCTTGTTAATTGGCGAGGCTGTTTGCCCTCTTGGGGGACCTTGTCCCCCGGCCTTGCGGGGCATCCATGCCCCGGCTGGGTCGGCCGTTGCGGTGAATACCGGCTCGCCCAGATGGGCAATTAACGGTGGCCACCTTTGGTGGGTGAAGCTGGTTTTGTGGTAGGAGCGCGCCATTGGCCGCGATGGTGTTTCGGCGTCGCTCTGATGCTGGGCACGCTTCGCTGTGCACCAGCCTACTATTAGTGACAATTGCGCCTGACGTCCGACGCCCAACACCGGAGCTCAGATCGCAAACACTGCTACCTGTTGCTGCAGGCCATTGGAAAGGCTGGCTATTTCGCCACTGGCAATCGCGCTCTGGCGGGCATTTTCCGATACTTCATCCAGTGCCTGGCGGAATAACACTACCGTACGCTGGATATCATCCGATACAGCCGCCTGCTGCTCAGTAGCGGCGGATACTTGCAGGTTCATATCGTTGATCTTGCCTACAGCATAAGCGATATCCTGTAGCAACTGGCCAGTAATTTCGGTAGTGCTGACGCTATCGGCAGCGCGGGAACGGGCTTCCTTGAGAATGCTGACGGCTTCCATTGAGGACGACTGCAGCACGTTGATCATGTCACCTATCGATTCGGTCGCTTTCTGGGTGTTTTGTGCCAGTGCCCGCACTTCGTCGGCCACCACCGCAAATCCACGTCCTGCTTCGCCAGCCCTGGCTGATTCAATCGCTGCGTTAAGGGCCAACAGATTGGTGCGTTCGGCAATACTGCGAATGACAGTTAACACTTCCGATATGGAACCGGACTGCTGATGCAGGCGATTCACAATATCGTCGGAGCGTTCTACGCATTCGGACAGTCGAGAAATCGAAGCAATGTTGGCATTGATCTGTTGGCGGCCAGTCAGTGTCTGATCATTAGCTGCATGGGCTTGATGCGCGGTTTCAGCGGCACTGTTGGCCACTTCGCGCACCGCGCCAGACATTTCGGTGATCGACGAGGTAACCGACAGAATCTGGTCATTCTGACGCGATACGGTCTGGCTGACCTGGCTGGCGATCATACTCATTTCTTCCGAGGCAACCGCGCTTTGATGCACGGCATCACGTAGTTGCTGCAAAATCTGGTGGAAACGTTCCAGCATGTGATTCTGGGTTTTTGCCAGCTGTGCCAGTTCATCGTTACTTTCAACCCGGATGCGGTGGCGTAAATCCGAGCGTTCTGCAATGTGATTGAGATCGCTGATAAGAGAATTGATGGGCTGATTGATTGAGCGGTAGATCAACAGCCCCGAAATCAGGATGGCGCTCAAGGCAAGCAGACAGATCGCCAGCAGCAGTGTTTGAGTCTGGGCAAAATTGTCTGCCGACGAGGCAACGAATTCTGCTGAGACATCGAGTTGCAGTTGTATCAACTCCTCCAGAGCGACAGTCAGGGGATCGAATGTGCTGTATAGCTCATGAATAAACTCGGGGCCCGGGATGTCGAGAAAGGTCTGGTTCTGCACGGCTGCCAGATAGCGGTCGATCAGCTGTGAAGCTTTCGCAAAATTCTGGTCTGCAATGGCGATCAGGCTTTTTTCTCTCTCGGTTAGAAGGGTTTCCTTATACGCTTGCCAGGTTTGAGACGCCTTCTGTCGAGCCTGATTAACCGAGTTGACAAGTTCTGGCTGGCTTATCTGCTGGCCTCTGTACTTATGGAACAAGTCCACAATCGCGATGCCGTAGGAATCGGAAGTTGCCTTGATCTGTTGCAAAGGTACAACCCGATCCTGATAAAGAGAAACCATATCCTGATGCTGTTTTAGCATAATCGATAAGGTTGTCGAAGCCGTCCCGATCAGTACGACGATTGGGCAAACGACCAGAAGTAGCAGGCGCACTTTGATCGATATGGAACGAAGCATGACAGTTCCTCAATAACAATTGTTTGAGGAAAGAGTAGACCAGTTTGCTTGCGGTGTTGATAAAGCGACCCATCCTTGGGTCTCAGGTAACAACACGGATGCCGTTCAGGGGTAGGCGGCCGGAATCAGCAGGGCAAAGTGTTTTTTGCCTTTGCGCAGCAGGTGATAACCACCGGGCAGGCTGAGCGGATGGGTTAACAGCAGCGCTTCTTCGGTAACCGTCCGGCCGTTCAGCATCACTGCACCGCTGGCCAATAATTCGCGGCTGTTACGGCGTGAGCTGGCCAGCCCGGCGTTGACCAGTGCGTCGGTCAGAGTGTCTCCCACGGTCCAGGGGCTGGTGCTGAGGCCATCCAGTGCCAACTGCTGTAATTCGTTTTCGGCCAGATCAGCGACTTCGCCACTGAACAGGCTGGCGCTGATACGTCGGGCCTGCTGCAAACCGGTTTCACCGTGCACCAGCCGGGTAATTTCCTCGGCCAGAATCTGTTGTCCTTGCGGACGACCGGGGTTGGCAGCATCGCTGGCTTCGATGGCGTTGATACGACTGACCGGCAGGAAGCTGTAGAACTTCAGGAAGCGGTAGACATCGGCATCGGCGGTATTCAGCCAGAACTGGTAGAACCGGTACGGTGAGGTTCGTTCGGGGTCGAGCCATACCGTACCGGATTCGGTCTTGCCGAATTTGGTGCCATCGGCCTTGGTGATCAGTGGCAGGGTCATGCCGTACACCGTGTTGCCGTTCATGCGACGGGTGAGGTCGATACCGGCGGTGATATTGCCCCATTGATCGTTGCCACCCAGTTGCAGAGAACACTGGTGGTCGCGGTTGAGGACAGCAAAGTCCCAGGATTGCAGCAGGCTGTAGGAGAATTCGGTGAAGGAAATCCCCTGATCCGGGCGTTCGATGCGGGTGCGCACGGAATCCTTGTTGATCATGCTGTTAACCGAGAAGTACTTGCCAATATCGCGCAGGAATTCCAGCACGCCGATACCTGCGGTCCAGTCGCGGTTGTTCACCAGGGTGGCGCTGCTGAGGTCGAGAAAACGGCCAATCTGCTGTTTCAGGGCTTCGACCCACTGGTCGATCTGGTCAACGCTGTTAAGGCTGCGTTCGGTGGCCTTGAAACTCGGGTCACCAATCATGCCGGTGGCGCCACCAATCAGGGCCAGCGGTCGATGACCGGCCAGCTGGAAACGGCGCAGCATCAGCAGGGGCACCAGATGGCCAATGTGCAGGCTGCCAGCGGTCGGGTCAAAGCCACAATACAGGGTGCGTGGTTCGCCATTCAGGTACTCCTCCATGAAGGGCAATTCGGCACTGCTCTGGGCTATCAGGTTACGGGCAACAAGGTCCGGCACCAGGCCGGGATCGGGTTGTGTGGTCATGGCTCGGCTCAGCTCTGATCAGAAAAAGGATGTCATGGGAATCGAGCACCAGTCGCGGCCGGAACAGATTGCGGTTACCCATAAGCGGTGTTTCAGGCGCGCAGTGCTGCGTGGTTGAGGCACCAGTGCCTCCAGTGGCAACTGGCCTCCGGCAGGGAATATCGCCGGGTTGGCGGCAATTTCCGGTTTTACAAACGGCATTGCCGATTGCATGGCCGTCGGGAACGCCAGATAGTTGGAATTGCGGGCGGCGTTGTGTGGCTCCATCAGGAAGTTGATAAACGCATAGGCCAGATCCGGGGCGTTGGCGTCGGTGGGCACCGACATCACGTCGATCCAGATAGCCGCCCCTTCGCGCGGAATAAAATAGGCCAGCTGTGGATAACCACTGATGTCGGCCAGTACGTTGCCGGAATACCCGACGGCGACACAGACCTTGCCGCGTGGCAGGTCCTGACGGTACTGGGTGGCGTGCAGGTACGTGGCAGCGGCAACGCTGTCTTTCAGCAGTACACCGGCAGCGGCCAGTTCATCGGGATTACTGGAATTCACCGAATAGCCCAGATACACCAGCGCGGCGGCAAACAGTTCGTCCCGTTCATTCAGCAAGGCGATACCACACTGGGCGGCCTTGGCGCGGACCGCGGGGTCAAACAGCAACGCCCAGGAATCCTTGTATTGGCCGATGCCCAGACGTTGCAGGGCCTCAACATTCACCCCCAGACCGGTAGTACCCCACATATAGGGCACACCGTGCAGGCTGTTGCTGTCCTGCTGGCGGTACTGCTGGAAAATGTCCGTGCGTAATTCATTGAGACGCGGCAGCTGGCGGGTATCGAGGGCCTGGATACGATTGCCCGCTTCCAGGGTGTTGATCACCCTGGACGTCGGAAAAATCAGGTCAAAATGATTGGCCGGGTCAAACAGCTTTTCACTGAATTCCTCAACACTGTAATAGGCGCTGTAATCCACGTGGGCGTTATATTGCTTTTCAAAGTCCGCAATAACCGCCGGGTCGATATATTCACCCCAGTTGAGGATATGCAGGGTACGCACGGCCTTTATGTTGTCGGCTGTATTGGCCGCTACTCCGTTGATTGTCAGCGGATTGATATACAGGCATATGGCCAGCAGCAGACTGCCGAGCAGGGAAAGTCGGTTCCGGTTCATAGGGTTATCTCCCGTTGAATTGTCCGGATACGAGGGTGATATCCGGATTGAAGGCAAAACATCAGGGCCCCGGGCAGCCGCGGCTGTCAGGAATGGAGCGGTTTTTATGCTGGTAATACCGGTAATAAAAAGGGCGGTGAGAACACCGCCAAGCTTCGGTTCTTCCGGTCAGGAAGTCCGTGTCAGAAAATCAGGTGTTACACCGGGTCAGGCTCGAACAGGCCGCGTTTCATCACAAAGCGCACCCAGACGGCACCAATCAGGCTGATCAGCAGCAGGATGCCGCCGGTAATTTCGTACACCTGCCACACCATTTCCGGGGAAGGTGCATTGTTGAGTGCAATCCAGGCCATGCTGCCGATACCAAACACTTGTGGCAGTGGATACCAGGGCGAACGGAATGGCCGTGGATAATCGGGATAACGGCGGCGCAGTACCAGCACGTTGATATGGGCAACGATGTAGGCCAGCAGCCAGCTGGTGGACGCCGAAATCAGCAGGGTCAGCAGCAGGTCGACCTTCAGCAGGCACATTGGAATCAGGATGATACCGGCCATAAACACAATGGCGACCCATGGCGTGCCAAAACGGCGACTGGTGATCTTCAGTTGCGGGAAGGCTTGACCGTTTTCGGCCATGCCCTGCAGCATACGCGGCACCCCGGCCAGTACGGTATTCACTGTACTGCAGGTCGCAGCCACACCCATTATGGTGGCCAGCAGCAGGCCGTACTGGCCAAACACCGCTTCGACGTAATCCAGGTAGGGCAGCTCGGATGTGGTCAGCTGCTCGGCGGGAACATAAAAACCGGCACCCACACTGAACAGGGTAAACAGTCCCAGCATAACCACCAGCGAGATAAACATGGCGCGCGGAATATTGCGCTGCGGGTTATCAATCTCGTTCACCAGCGGGCAGATAAATTCAACGCCCACCATCAGCCACATGGCCAGTGCAATCAGCGACAGAAAGCTGCCATCGAGCACACCGCTGAGGCTCCAGTCGACCGCGGCACCGGCGGCGATGGTGGCTTGTGGACCATGGCCCACCGCGGTGATGCCGGTCAGCAACAGCGCACTGACCAATACAAACGACAAGGCATTCTGGACGGTGGCAAACACATCTGTGCCTACCAGGTTGGTCACCACCAGCACCAGCAGAATCACCACCGGCACCGCCATGTGCGGAAAGGTATCCGGGAACAGCTGGCCAATCATGGCGTCGACCAGAAACATCTCGACCGGAATTGCCAGCATGGCCACCACCACATAACCGGCAAACACCGCCACAATCGCCGGAAAGTGGCCAATGGCTTTTTCGGTATAGGTAGCCAGTGTACCGGCGTGGGGGAACATCAGCGCCAGCTCGGCAAACGACATGGCGTTACATTGGGAAATCACAAACGCCACCAGCAGCGCGGCGAGAAAACCCGTACCACCAAGACCAATACCCTGGGTCGCGGAAATCATGGAGCCCTGAACAATCACCAGGCCCAGACAAATGGAAATCATGGTCAACAGATGAATCTTGCGGCGCGGTTGAGGCGTGGCCGCCGCGGCGCTACAGGACGCCACCGGAACAGACGAGGAAATGGAACCGGACATGGTTGGGACTCCACCATTCAGACTTCGATGTCATTCATCATGGCACCGCCAACAGGGCGGTTTCATGCTCCAGTGTGCCGGTTTGTTGCACCAGAGTGACAGTCATTCAGCGACAAGAACAACGGTCATGACTGTCAGCGCGGTTGTGTGGCAGGGGCTGTCAGCTGCTCGGTGGCAACAAAAACAGAACGGCTGTGTAACAAGTTGCAGTTGCTCTCCATCGTAAATATCAATATCTGGTATTGATGGTATTGCTGGGATCAGCCCGGCTGATATGCACGATATATCGTTATCAATATGAATGATTGTTGATTCGGAAACGGTGATATTGCCTGACCAAGCCCTGACACTTCCTGAATCATATGTCCTGTCTGGTGGTGGCAGAGGGCATAATGGGTCAATTGCAATGGTCGATTCCGATAATAAACATTGAATCAAACGATTTAAGTGATGGCCGAAGCGGCCCTTATTGTTCCTGCAGTTTCCGTTTCTGGCAGTAACGCGGAAACGGGTACTCCATATCCAGAATCCGAGAGAACAATAAAAATGAAACAGCCAAAATATCACGGCCCGGCTTTGCTGCGCCTGTCGCCTCTGTTCCTGGCCATCACCCTGGCGGCCTGTGGTTCCGACTCCGACAACAAGTCATCCAGCGCGGATACCACCCAGTCTCTGGAAGTCGCTGCAGACTCCAGTTACACCGTTTCCAGCACCACCACCCTTGATTCCCTGACCATTGCCAGCGGCGCCACTCTGGCTGCCGAAGACGGCAAGAGTCTGACCATGACCGTCGACGGTGTGGAAACTCCGCTTGCCGAAGGCAGCTATAGCGGCACTGTGGTGCTGACCCCGACCGACAATATCGAAATCACCTATGGTGAACTCGACCCGCACTATTTCCGTACCGCCGTGTATGTGGAAGATGGCGCCTATGTGGCCAGCAAGTCGGTAGCGTCGGCCTATGTTGACGGTGAAGTCACCGACAGCAGCCTGAGTGGCGGCAGCATCACCTCTGTGGGTGAAAAATTTAACGGCATCATGGTGACCAGCAGCGCGGATAACACCGATACCTTTGATTACGACATCAGCGACGTCACCATCAACTTCACCGGTAACGGTGGTAACGACTTTGCCGGTTTTGGCGCCGCGATTTATTCCAACGGTTACGCCAACGTCAATGTTGAGAACGCCACCATCGAAACCACCGGTGCGGTACGTACCGCCGTGTTTGTGGATGGCAACAGCACCATGTCGGTGAACAACTCCAATATCGAAGTGCACAACGGCACCCTGCCGGAAGACTACGTCTGGAACGTGAACCTCGGTGAAATGATGGAAGTGCCATGGATGCTGGGTCTGACCGGTAACGTACGTGCCACCAACCTGGTGGGTCAGGGCACCGCCTACTACAACAACTCCACCATCAAGGCTCAGGGCTGGGGTGTGCTGTCGACTGACGATACCGAATCGGTACGCCTGTACTGCATCAACTCCACTCTGGAAACCAGCGACAGCGGTTACGGCGGTTACTCGATTGGTGACGCGGTGGATACCTTCAGTAACTGCAAACTGAACGTGAACGACTACGGTCTGATCATGGCCGCTGAAGGTGCAGGCACCTTCACCGATGGCACCGTGGTTAACTCCGACCGTTTTGGTGTGATGCTGCACTCCAACGGCAACGGCACCCTGCGCATCGAACGTGGTGCGGTGTTTAACACCGGTGAAGCGGTGATCCAGGCCAAGGGCAGTTTCCCGACCATCGAAGTGGATAACGCCAGCCTGAACTCCGCCAACGGTGTGATTCTGCAGCTGATGCCAAACGATGACCCGTACTTCGCCCAGTTTGTGGCGATGTTCCCGGAACTGGGTGGCAGCACCGGTTCTTCTTCCAGCGCCAGCTTCACTGACGTCACCCTGAGCGGCGACATCATTCACGGCAACACCGCATCTGGTGACCTGAATGTGACCCTGGCCAGCGCTACTCTGACCGGTGCCATCACCACGGCTACGACTGCCTTCCAGTTTGAACTGGATGGTCTGGCTGCTGCCGACGTAACCGCCGACCAGTACTACTACATCGGTCAGGTGCAAAACACCTTCGAAGCGACTGGTGAAGATGGCGGTCTGTTCCTGACCATGGATGGCAGCTCTTCATGGGTCGTGGATACCACTTCCTACCTGAACAGCATCACCATTGAAGACGGCGCCAGCATTACCGCCGCCTCTGGCAAAACCCTGACCATGCTGGTTGATGGTGTGGAAACCGCGATTGCCGCCGGTACCTACACCAATGTGGTGATGCAGGTTGCGTCTGCTGAGTAAGTATCACCCTGTGCTGATTCAAGGATGACGGGTTCTCGGGCCCAACCACGGATGGTTTTTTCTTCCAGCAGCGGGGTTGCCAACAGGCAGCCCCGTTGTGTTTGGGCGTGGAGCCGCAGGTCAGGACGGAGAATGTGAGATGCGCATGATGTTGAAGCGTTGTTTGACTCGTCAGAAGCCACAGCCAGCCAGTGCCGGGTGCGGCTGGATGGTACTGGCGCTGCTGGCTTGTCTGGTCAGCCAACCGCTGCTGGCGTTGCCAAAAACCACCGATGTCTGGATGACGGTGAATAACGATCCGGTGCAGTGGGATGAATACTATTTCTGGCTGACCTACAGCCTGCGTGCCTATCGGCAAATGCAGGGGGTCAGTAACAACGGGGATGTCTCTCGCCCGGACGGCCGTTTGATTGACTGGCAAGCCCAGGTGGACGGGGAACCGCTGGCGCAGTGGTTAAAACATCAGGCCGGTCGTTACGCCTGTGAACAGCGCGAAGTGCGGCGTCTGGCCAGTCAGCGTGATATTCGTCTGACCGAACAGGATCAGACCCAGATGCAGCAACAACGGCAGACCCAGATTCGTACCTATGGTGGCGAACGTGAATATCTGACGATTTTGCGCCGTATGTACGTCAGTGAATCTGTGTATGACCGCTTGCAGGAAACCGATCGTTTATCGGCACGCCTGTTCGACAGCCTGTATGGCGAAGAAGCGCGTAATGTCGACGCAGCGCTGGTAGAGGATTACATTCAGGCTCGCCAGTTGCGCCATGTGGGTTACCTGTTCCGCCAGAAACCGGCGGATGCCAATGCTGCGGCGGCGTTAAAACAACAACTGCTGGACACGCGTAAGACGTTGTTGGCCAGTCAGCAACCGGCATCGGCCTTGTTAGCCCTGATGCGTGAGCAGGGTGAAGACCCACAGATGAAACGTTATCCACAGGGGCGTCTGGTCAGTGCCGGACAATTACCGGCAGTGCTGGAAACGGCTTGGCAACAGCTGGATAACAACGGCATCAGCCCCTTGCTGGAAACCACAGAGGGCTGGTACTTGCTGACCCGTTTGCCCATCACCGCCACTACCCGGGTCAACAACAACGATCATCCATTACGCTACTGGGCCGCTTACCAGCAACGCTTCCGGCCGCTGGTGGGACAGGGCTGTGCGGCGTTGCCGGTAACGGTTGCAGCGGATTACCAGACACTGGATCTGGCCACGGTGTTGCATTAAATCGGAGTCGTTCAAGCGTATGGTGAATGCGCGCAGTGCTTATTGCAGCTGCGCGGGTTTACCGGCTTTCTGGCGCTCCGCCAGCCACTGTTCCTGCGGCATGGCACCGTCCTTGGCCGACAGCTGATCCACCACTTCAAAGAAGTCGGAACGGAACTTGTCTTTGAGGATTTCGTTACGCGGTTTGCCCTGAATCACATACAGGGTTTGCAGGTTCTGGTGGTCGAATGCCCGCCATTGCTGTTCATCCTTGAGACCGGTGTAACGGTAGCCTTCCAGCGCCGTGACCAGCTTGTCACCATTCACACTGCCAGCCCGTTCGGCGGCATCCTTGAACTGGTAAACAATGCTGTAGGCCGAGGCGGCCGGACTGGCCGGATACTGGTTAAAACGTTTTACAAAGGCTTCCACAAAGGCCTGACCACGTGGGTAATTGAGCTGGTAGGGGATGTTCCACTCCCATGGTGAGGTGGTGACCACACCTTCCATCAGGCTGGCTCCGGCGGCACGGGCAATCCCCAGCGTCACCGATGGCGCAATCACCTTGAAGCGGTCGTCCAGTTTGAGGTCATGCAACAGACGCAGGCCGGTAATCAGGTCTTCGCCGTTCAGCACCAGAACCAGCACACCGGCATTGGAAGCGGCAGCGGTCTGGATCGCCGACTCAATCTCCTGCTGGCGTGGTTTCGGGAAACTGACCCGGGCTGACGGGTGTTTGCTGATGTCCTGCAGATTGGCCTGCTCGCGCAGTGACTGTTCGGTCGAGGTGCCCCAAATGTAATCGGCGGTGACAAAAAAGAAACGCTCATCCGGCAGCTGGCGGCGGATGTAATTGCTCAGCGCCTTGCCAATCATCCAGGCGTTATGGCACTCGCGGAACATAAAACGCTGGCCTTCAATACCGGTGGTTTCGTTGGCGTAGGTGAGGGTACCAAAGTAGGGGATACGATGGCGCGCGGCCTCCTGACCACCGGCAATGGCTACCGGCGATGTTGCGCCACCAAACACCATCACCGCCCCCTGTTCGGCCATCTGGCGCACGTTTTCGACGGATTTTTCCGGCTTGGATGCGGTGTTGGCCATCAGCAATTCCAGAGGCCGCCCCAGCACACCACCGGCAGCGTTGATTTCCGCCACCGCCAGTTCAGCCCCCATGGCTTCGGAGATACCGTCTTCCTTCAGGCGGCCTGTTGCGGGGTAATTCAGCCCCAGCAGAATCGGTTCAGCCGCCATCAGCAGAGAGGGCAGGCAGCAGACAGCCAGCATGGCCAGCGTACGCAGAGATCGGCTCACAGCGTGGTTCCTTATCGAATTGTTTTTGTTGTTCTTCAGAGGTCGGGCAGCGTGGAGCTGGATGGCTACACGCTGTAGCCACGGTAGGGAAGTTGGCGCAGGAGGTCTACGACAGTCCCTGCAAAGCGGATTGCAGGATCTGTCCAGTCTGGAGTCTGGCGACGCGGCTTGTTAATTGGCCAGGCTGCTTGCCCTCTTGGGGGACCTTGTCCCCCGGCCGGGCGGGCCTCCCCCTGCTTTTGCCCGCTGGGCTCGTGCCTCCGGTATTCCCCGACAACGGCTTTCGACCCTGACCCGATGGCACGTCCCTGTGCCAACGGGTCTGGCGGGGCATCCATGCCCCGGCCGGGTCGGCCGTTGCGGTGAATCCCGGCTCGCCCAGATGGGCATTGGGTAGCCAGCTGAGCTGGGTTAAAGCGGTGTGCTGGTGGATGCTGTTCGTCCGACGTCCGACGTCCGACGTCCGACTTCTGGCGGCTACTATGCTTGTTAATTGGCCAGGCTGTTTGCCCTCTTGGGGGACCTTGTCCCCGGCCGGGCGGGCCTCCCCCTGCTTAGCCCGACTGGGCTCGTGCCTCCGGTATTCCCCGACAACGGCTTTCGACCCCGGCCCGATGGCACATCCCTGTGCCAACGGGCCTGGCGGGGCATCCATGCCCCGGCCGGGTCGGCCGTTGCGGTGAATCCCGGCTCGCCCAGATGGGCATTCGGTAGCCAGCTGCGCTGGGTAAAAACTGCGTTTTCATTCTCGTTCCCACGCTCCTGCGTGGGAATGTTGTGCTGGAGGTTTGGGTCTGGATGCTGTTCTTCCGACGCCCGACGCTCGCCTCAAAAACAAAAAAGCCCCGGTGTTCCCACCGGGGCTGGAGCAAGTGCTTATCTCGGAGATATCTCAATAAAGCCCTTCGAGTGCTTATTTGAGATCTTCATACGGCAGGCCAACGTATTGCTCGGCAATCACCTTGCGACCGTTTTCACTGCTGAGGAAGTAGTTCAACTCGGACTGCATGAAGCGCTTGTGCATCAGCGGGGTCATGCCGTCGCCAGTAAATTCGTTGCCGAAGTCGTGCATCATGTTGGTCATCCACCAGGAGAAACGTTCACCGTTCCAGACACGACGCAGGGCGATTTCGGAGTACTGCTCGATGCAGGATTTGTCGCCTTCCTTGTAAACACGCTGCATGATCTTGTACAGGGTGGCGACGTCGGAAGCGGCGAGGTTCAGGCCTTTGGCGCCGGTTGGTGGCACGATGTGGGCGGCGTCACCCACCAGGAACAGGTTGCCGTATTGCATTGGTTCACACACAAAAGAGCGCAGTGGGGCGATGCTCTTTTCGATGCTTGGGCCGGTTTGCATGGTGGCGGCGACGTCGGCTGGCAGGCGTTTTTTCAGCTCGTCCCAGAAACGTTCGTCAGACCAGTCTTCAACCTTGTCGGTCAGCGGTACTTGCAGGTAATAACGGGAACGGGTCAGGGAACGCTGGCTGGCCAGGGCAAAGCCGCGGTCGCTCATGGCGTAGATCAGTTCGTGGTTGCACGGTGGCACGTCGGCCATCAGGCCCAGCCAGCCGAACGGGTATACACGTTCGTGTTCGGTACGCAGTTCGGCCGGAATGGTCTGGCGGGATACGCCGTGGAAACCGTCACAGCCTGCGATGTAATCACAGTCCATACGGTATTCTTCACCCTGATAGATAAAGGTGACGTATGGCTGTTCGGATTTTACATCGTGCAGGGCTACTTTTTCGGTTTCGTAATAGGTTGGCAGATTGGCAGCCTGACGGGCGTCCATCAGGTCGCGGGTGATTTCTACCTGGCCGTAACACACCACGGTGTTACCACCGGTCAGTTCTTTCAGATCAATGCGGAAACGTTCGTTGTTGATGGACAGTTCCACACCTTCATGAACGTGGCCTTCGCGGTCCATACGGTCAGCAACGCCGGCTTCACGTACCAGATCCACAAAACCCTGTTCGAGGATACCGGCACGGATGCGGCCGAGTACGTAGTCACCGGATACACGATCCAGAATCACGTTGCTGATGCCTTGTTTGGCCAGCAATTGGCCGAGCAGCAGACCGGATGGACCTGCACCAATAATGGCTACCTGGGTCTTGATGGATTTCATAGTAATAAGCCTCTGCGTTGCTTGTTGTTATGTATCCATGATGGTGAATTCCGGCCCCGGCCTGAATGGAGGATATTGGCAATCGCTGGTACTTTTTCGACATTCTGTGTGTCGGAACTGCATTGATGGCCGCTGCCGCAAGGAGGGCTTTGTCGTGTGGTTAGCCATCGTCGCAAAGCGTTTTTAAATGATAGTTCTGTTGCCTGGGGGTAGGTTTATGCGCAATTGCGCTGTCTTTTGAGCAACGCCGTCTCACTGAAGGCCTGCACTTTGGTCTGTTCAGTCGGGTCGCCAGCTCGTTACACTCAGTCGCAGACTGATGAGATGAGAGCCGCTGAAGCGGCCGCGCCGTGGCAAGAGGAACACATAGTGAACGAGGTTAAACGTACACCGCTGCACCGTCGTAATATCGACGTGCAGGGGTATCTGCGAGATGACGGTTTGTGGGAAGTGGAAGGTGTACTGCGTGACACCAAATCCTACGAAATGGACCTGATCGACAAGGGCCGAATTCCGGTAGGGGATGCCCTGCATCACATGACCCTGACCCTGACGGTGAATGAGCAGCTGCAGATTGTGGATGCCCGTGCCGGTATGCACGCCACGCCGTATCAGGACTGTCCGGCGGCCAGCCAGCAGTATGCGGCGCTGATCGGTTTACAGATCCGTTCCGGCTGGATGGACGATGCCAAAAAGGCGATTGGCCGTGCCACCGGTTGTACTCACCTGACTGAAATGCTGCCGGTGCTGGCCACCGCCGCCATTCAGACCATTCGTGGTTATCACCTGAATTTCACCCCCGGCTTCAGCAATGGCGACCGCGAGAAGGTGATGCTGAATACCTGTTACGGCTTCCGTGTGGGTGGTCGCGCCCAGAATCTGTTGTGGCCGGAGAAACCGACAGGCGACTGATATTCCAGCGTTAACCCGCCTGCTTCGCGGGCGGGTTATCCCTTTGGCGGCAACCGATTCCGCACTTCTCCCAATTGCTCCTGTGGGCCGCTTTGGCCTAAGGTGTCGCTTTCTGTTAACGGAGTGCCACCATGTCGGACGATACCATTTTTGGCAAGATCGCCCGCGGTGAAGCGCCTGCGAAGATTGTTTACGAAGACGATCTCTGTCTGGCCTTCCGCGATCTGTATCCTGCTGCCCCCACCCATATTCTGGTGATTCCACGCAAGCCGATTCCGCGTTTGTGTGACGCCACTGCCGAAGACCAGCTGCTGCTGGGTCATCTGATGCTGGTGGCCAATCAGGTCGCCGAACAGGAAGGTCTGGGCGACAAGTTCCGTCTGGTGGTGAACAACGGTGCCGAGGCCGGTCAGTCGGTTTTCCATCTGCACCTGCATGTAATTGGTGGCCGTTCCCTGAGCTGGCCCCCGGGCTGAGGTATTGTCATGCGTTTTGAAAAAATCATGGCGCGTCTGCACGACGGTCGCCATCTGCGAGTGGATAACTGGCAAATCAATGCCGGTGAATACTGGGCCATTATCGGCACCAACGGAAGCGGCAAAACCGCGCTGTCGGCGCTGCCGGGCGGGCGTCTGCGTCTGGCTCACGGCACGGTAACGGACGTTCCGGCCGACGTGGCTTACGTATCGCTGGAAGCCCAGGCGGAACAGATCGAGATCGAGCGCAAGAACGACGAAAGTGACCTCACCGATATGGCCGACAAGGGCACGCTGGTGCGTGAACTGCTGGCGCCGATCGAAGACGTGGCGGCGCTGATCGATGGTCTGGGTATTCGCAAGTTGCTGGATTCCGGCTTCCGCGATCTGTCCACGGGTGAAAGCCGCAAGGTGTTGTGGGTTAACCGTCTGCGTCAGCAACATGGTCTGCTGGTGCTGGACGAGCCGTATGAAGGTCTGGATGTCAGCAGTCGTGCCTTTGTACGTAACCTGCTCAACGAATTACACGCCACTGCCCAGCCGCTGTTGTGGGTCGCCAACCGTCTGGATGAACTGCCAGACTGGATTTCCCACGTAGCCTTTGTCCACGACGCCACGCTGGTAGCGCAAGGTCCTCGTGCCGAGGTGCTGGGTCTGCCGGAAGTGCAGGCACTGATTCACTTCGACCGTGAACTGCCAGCCCTGCCACCACCACCGCGCCCACCTCTGGTGCTGGCTGACGGTGAACCGCTGGTGTGCCTGACCAATGGCCGTATCGTGTACGACGAACGCGAGCTGTTTGCTGGTCTCGACTGGGCTATCAAGCCGGGTCAGCACTGGGCGATTCAGGGCCCGAACGGCTGTGGCAAAACCAGCCTGCTGCAGATGATCACCGGTGATAACCCGCAGTGTTACACCAACAACCTGCGTCTGTTTGGTATCCAGCGCGGTACAGGTGAAACCATCTGGGACATCAAGAAACACATCGGCATTGTGTCGGCGTCGTTGCAATGGCAGTACCGCGCTACCACCAACGTGCTGAGTGCGGTGATTTCCGGTCTGCACGACAGCATTGGTCTGTACAAGGCCTCCGGCGATGATGAAAAACAGCTGGCACTGCAATGGCTGGAAATTCTCGGTTTGCGGGCCAAGGCCAACAAGACCCTGCAGCATCTGTCTTACGGTGAACAGCGTCTGGTGCTGATTGGCCGGGCGCTGATCAAACAGCCGCCGCTGCTGATTCTGGATGAGCCGTGCCAGGGGCTGGATGACCTCAGTCGGCAGATGGTGTTGGCCTTTATCAATCGTCTGGCCGAGCAGAACAGCATGACCTTGCTGTATGTGACTCACCATGAGAGTGAGATTCCGGCGGCGTTTCATCATCGTTTGCAGTTTGAGCCGCAGGAAGATGGCGGCAGTCTGGTGGCGCAGCGCTTGGTGTGATTTGGCTCGCCCAGTAGGCGTCTGATATCTGGGGTCTGGGGTCTGGGGTCTGGGGTCTGGGGTCTGGGGTCTGGCGTCTGGCGTCTTGCGTCTGGCGTCTTGCGTCTGGCGTCTGGCGCTTTGCGGCAACGCGGCTTGTTAATTGGCCAGGCCGCTTGCCCTCTTGGGGGACCTTGTCCCCCGGCCGGGCGGGCCTCCCCCTGCTTTTGCCCGACTGGGCTCGTTTTTCCGGTTTTCACCGACAACGGCTTTTCGACCCCGGCCCGATGGCACGTCCTTGTGCCAACGGGCCTTGCGGGGCATCCATGCCCCGGCCGGGTCGGCCGTTGCGGTGAATTCCGGCTCGCCCAGATGGGCAATTAACGGTAGCCAGCTGCGCTGGGTGAGATCGGTGTTGATCGATACTGTTCGTCCGACGTCCGACGTCCGACGTCCGACGTCCGACGTCCGACTTCTGACTTCTGACTTCTGACTTCTGACTTCTGACTTCTGACTTCTGACTTCTGACTTCTGACTTCTGACTTCTGACTTCTGACTTCTGACTTCTGACTTCTGCTCGGCTTGTTAATTGGTCAGGCGGCTTGCCCTCTTGGGGGACCTTGTCCCCCGGCCGGGCGGGCCTCCCCCTGCTTTTGCCCGGCTGGGCTCGTGTCTCCGGGTTTCACCGACAACGGCTTTTCGACCCCGGCCCGATGGTACATCCCTGTACCAACGGGCCTTGCGGGGCATCCATGCCCCGGCCGGGTCGGCCGTTGCGGTGAATCCCGGCTCGCCCAGATGGGCATTGGGCAGCCAGCTGCGCTGGGTTAAACCGGTGTGTTGGTAGATGCTGTTCGCCGACATCCGACATCCGACATCCGACATCCGACATCCGACATCCGACATCCGACATCCGACATCCGACTTCTGACGGCTACTCGGCTACTCGGCTTGTTAATTGGCCAGGCCGCTTGCCCTCTTGGGGGACCTTGTCCCCCGGCCGGGTCGGCCGTTGTGGTGAATCCCGGCTCGCCCAGATGGGCAATTAACGGTGGCTTGCTGCGCTGGGTGAAAGCGGTGTTCATAGGTGCTCGGTTGTAGGGTGGGCATTTATGCCCACAAAATCGCATCCGACGCCCGATCCGAACGCGGCCCGACCCGACGCCCTGCCCAAAAAACAAAACCCGGTTGCTTGCGCGAACCGGGTTTTGGTTTGCCCATTCAAGCCGGGCGCTGAGTTCAATGGCGGTGTTATTCCGCTTTGCCAGCTTCCACCGGGTTGCTGATGCTGTTGATCTCGATGGTTTCGTCCGGGGTGTTGTCGACTTTCGGAGTGGCGGTGGCGTTTTCGGCTTTTTTCATGTCGGCTTCCAGAGCCGCGGCGGCGGCGCGTTCCGGGTCGGCGGCAATCTGCTTTTGCAGCTGGTTCCGCATTTCCCGGGCTTTCTGGGTCAGGGCCAGGGTCTGGTCCTGCAGGGCCATATAACGCAGGTTTTCGGCGCCAAGGGCGTCGCCAATCTGCTTCAGGAAGTCTTCAAAACGCAGGGCGGCCTGTTCGGCGTCGTCCGGATCGAGGTTGACGATTTTTTCCGATTCGCGGCCAATGTACAGGGCATGCTGGGCGGCACGCAGGGCTTCGTGGCCGATGCGGGCACACTCATCACGCTTGATGTATTGGGCGCTGATGGTGTCGAAGGTCTTTTTGGCCAGGTTGGATGCGGCCTTGAAGGTTTCCGGTGCAAAGTCATCCACACCTTCGTCTTCGGCTTTTTCCAGGGTTTTCTTGGCCGGACGCCAGTGCAGTTCGAGCATGGTGTCGCGTTCAAGGGTGGTCATATCGCTCAGGATATCGCTGATTTCAGCGTTGATATCCTTTTCCTTGCCAGCTTCGAGCAAGCTCGCCAGTTCACGAATGCGGTTGTCCTGCTTGGCGAATTCCTTCGCCAGTACCTTGTCGGCGCGGATATCCAGCAATACCTGACGCTGGGTCAGCAGGCTGGCCAGACGATCACTGATCTTGTCCTTGAAGCCCATGGCGTTGTTGAGCAGGGTGGTCACCAGTGCGGAGGCGGTAATGGTGGCCTGATCGTGGCCTGCCACATCTTCCTTGCGGGCGGTGCGAATGGCGTCGTTGATCTGTTGCCAGTGTAACGGCGTGAAAAATTCCAGATCTTCGGCCTGGGCGCGGGAATAGGCTTCTTCCGCGTCATCCAGGGCGTTACGGGCGTCACCAATAAAAGATTCGGCCTTCAGTGCGGCCTTGTTGCCAAGTTCATCCTCGTTGGCAATACGCTGCTGGGCACAGCCTGACAGCAGTACCAGCGGAAGAACCGGAATCAACCAGAATGCAGAGCGGGTCATGGAGCTACCTGCAGGGGGAAACGGTAGATTGGCATCCGGGTTGGCAGCCGCTCCAGCAGCTGCCAGTGGCCCGGACGGATGGATCAGGTCAGTCGAGCAGCTTGCGATCACGCACGGCACCCTTGTCGGCGCTGGTTGCGAACTTGGCGTAGGCTTTCAGAGCGGTGCTCACTTTACGTGGGCGTTCTTCCGCTGGTTTCCAGCCTTTCTTGTCTTGCTCGTGACGACGGTGAGACAGCTCTTCAGCGCTCAGCAGTACGTCGATGGTGCGGTTCGGGATGTCGATCTTGATCGGGTCGCCATCTTTCAGCAGACCAATTGCACCACCGGCAGCGGCTTCAGGAGACGCGTGGCCAATGGACAGACCGGAAGTACCACCGGAGAAACGACCGTCGGTCAGCAGGGCACAAACCTTGCCCAGACCTTTGGATTTCAGGTAGGAAGTCGGGTACAGCATTTCCTGCATGCCCGGGCCACCTTTCGGACCTTCGTAACGAATGATCACCACGTCACCGGCCTGAACTTCATCAGCCAGAATGCCTTTTACAGCGCTGTCCTGGGATTCGAAGATCTTGGCTTTGCCGTTGAACACCAGAATGGACTCATCCACACCAGCGGTTTTCACCACACAGCCGTCTTCGGCGATGTTGCCGTACAGAACCGCCAGACCACCTTCCTTGGAGAAAGCGTTTTCGAGGTTACGGATACAGCCGTTGGCACGGTCGCCGTCGAGGGTTGGCCAGCGGGTAGACTGACTGAAAGCGGTCTGGGTCGGGATACCGGCAGGGCCAGCCTTGAAGAACTCCAGCACTTCCGCAGATGGGTTACGCATGATGTCCCACTGATCCAGCGCGTCTTTCATGGTTGGCGCGTGAACGGTTGGCAGGTCGCTGTGCAGCAGGCCGGCACGGTCCAGTTCGCCGAGGATACCCATGATGCCACCGGCACGGTGGACGTCTTCGATGTGGTATTTCGGAGTGTTCGGCGCCACTTTGCACAGCTGTGGAACCACGCGGGACATACGGTCGATGTCTTTCAGGTCGAATTCGACTTCAGCTTCCTGGGCAGCCGCCAGCAGGTGCAGGATGGTGTTGGTGGAACCACCCATGGCGATGTCGAGGGTAATGGCGTTTTCGAACGCCTTGAAGCTGGCGATGGAACGCGGCAGTACCGATTCGTCATTCTGTTCGTAATAACGTTTGGTGTTTTCCACGATCAGACGAGCTGCTTTCAGGAACAGCTGTTCGCGGTCAGAGTGAGTCGCGACCACAGTGCCGTTGCCTGGCAGGGACAGACCAATGGCTTCGGTCAGGCAGTTCATGGAGTTGGCGGTGAACATACCGGAGCAGGAACCGCAGGTAGGGCAGGCGCTACGCTCGTATTCCGCTACTTTTTCGTCAGAAGCGGAGTCGTCAGCGGCGATCACCATGGCGTCAACCAGGTCGAGCTTGTGCTCGGACAGCTTGGTTTTGCCGGCTTCCATCGGGCCACCGGATACAAACACAACCGGAATGTTCAGGCGCAGGGAAGCCATCAGCATCCCTGGGGTGATCTTGTCACAGTTGGAGATACAAACCATGGCGTCAGCGCAGTGAGCGTTAACCATGTACTCCACGGAGTCGGCGATGATTTCACGGGATGGCAGGCTGTACAGCATACCGTCGTGACCCATGGCGATACCGTCGTCAACGGCGATGGTGTTGAATTCTTTGGCCACACCACCGGCGGCTTCAATTTCACGGGCAACCAGCTGGCCCAGGTCTTTCAGGTGTACGTGGCCTGGCACGAACTGGGTGAATGAGTTCACCACCGCAATAATCGGCTTCTGGAAGTCATCATCCTTCATGCCGGTGGCGCGCCACAGGGAACGGGCGCCCGCCATGTTACGGCCGGCGGTGGAAGTTTTGGAACGGTACTCTGGCATGACGTCTTTACCTTGTGCTGCGTTCATGGACATGCAGGCCGCCGGTCCGAGGGGACGGATGACTGCGGCACCTGAAAAAAAAGAGGCAGTAGTTTAGCAAAAGCCGTCGACAGCAACAGCGGCCAATGCGTCGTATTGGCCAAATAAAGCATGAGTAAAACACTGTTATTCATCGGAAACCGCCGTATTTATGGCGATCGCGGTATGGCTGAGTGGCCCAAAATTGGCTGATTCAGGCCGTTAGCGGATGCTGCTTATCTGCTCATACAGGATTGTCAGTAACGACAGTTATCCAGAGTTTCTGTGGATAAAATTCTGGATAACTTTTGAGTAACCACAGCAACCGGGCTTGATGATTGAATAATTTACGGATTGATCAATAAATATACAATACAAAAAGTCGGAAAATATCCAGAAGGAAAAATAAAATCCTTTAAATTCAGTTGTTTAATGTGGTTTTTCAGAGAAATGAAAGCAAGCTGGCATTTTTTGTCCAGATTTTTACTTGCTGAATCGGAAATTGTTGTCTAGACATCCGCAAAATCTTTTTGTGGATAACTTTGGTGGTAAGTCTGCCTGCCGCTGTGTGTAACCCTTGCGTTATATGTGCAGCGACCCCTGCAGCAGGCATCCACGGCGGCCTCGCCGGTTTTTGCCGGGGTTTTGTACAGTCCTGACACCAGCCTTCACTCGGTGGCTGTGATTTGCGATAATCCCGCTCCTTTTTTGTACGCCTTTCCTTTCCAATTCCTGACGACAGATTCCGACTATGAAACCGCAAATCGCCGAGCTGTTAGCTGCTGCTGTTGCTCAACTCAAGCAAGACAACGTACTGCCCGCCGAATTCGAGGCCAATATTCAGGTCGAGAACACTCGCGACAAGTCTCACGGCGACCTCGCCACCAACCTCGCCATGACTCTGGCCAAGGTAGCTGGCAAGAACCCGCGCCAGCTGGCGCAAATGATCATCGACGCCCTGCCGGCGTCTGAACTGGTCGAGAAAGTCGAAATTGCCGGCCCAGGCTTTATCAACTTCTTCCTGAGCCAGGCTTCTACCAACAGCCTGCTGAAAGCCATTCTGGAAGCGGGTGAAACCTACGGTCGCAACAACTCCGGCGCTGGTAAAAAAGTGCAGGTGGAGTTTGTGTCGGCCAACCCGACTGGCCCATTGCACATTGGTCACGGTCGTGGCGCCGCGGTGGGTGACTGCATCTGCCGTCTGCTGGAAGCCAACGGCTGGGATGTTACCCGCGAGTTCTACTACAACGATGCTGGCCAGCAGATCAACAACCTGGCGCTGTCCGTGCAGGCGCGTTGCAAGGGTCTGACCCCGGATCACGAAAGCTGGCCTGCCGATGGTTACCGTGGTGACTACATCATCGACCTCGCCAACAGCTATATGAACGGCGATACCGTGGTGTCTGAAGACCAGTCCTACACCGGTGCCAAGGACGCTGACGACCTCGAAGCCATCCGTCATTTTGCGGTGGCTTATCTGCGTCGTGAGCAAGACCTCGACCTCAAGGCGTTTGGTGTTAACTTCGACGTCTACTTCCTCGAGTCTTCCCTGTATACCGAAGGCAAGGTCGAAGACGTGGTTCAGCGTTTGATCAACAGCGGTTACACCTACGAAGACGGCGGCGCGCTGTGGCTGAAAACCACTGAGTTCGGCGACGACAAGGACCGCGTAATGCGCAAGTCCGAAGGCGGTTACACCTACTTCGTACCGGACGTGGCTTACCACCTGAACAAATGGCAGCGCGGTTTCGAGCGTGTGGTAAACGAGCAGGGCGCTGACCACCACAGCACCATCACCCGTGTACGTGCCGGTCTGCAGGCGCTGAACGTGGGTATTCCACAAGGCTGGCCAGACTACGTGCTGCACCAGATGGTGACCGTAATGCGCGGCGGCGAAGAGGTGAAAATCTCCAAGCGTGCCGGTAGTTACGTAACTCTGCGCGACCTGATCGACGAAGTGGGCCGTGACGCTACCCGTTATTTCCTGGCGGCGCGCAAGGCCGATGGTCAGCTGACCTTTGATATCGACCTGGCCCGTGAACAGTCTTCCGACAACCCGGTTTACTACATCCAGTACGCCCATGCCCGTGTTTGCTCGATCTTCCGCAAGCTGGAAGAATCTGGCCTGAGCTGGACTCTGGAGTCTGGTCTGGCGGTACTCGACAAACTGGAACTGGAATCCGAAAAAGACCTGATCGTACGTCTGGGTCGTTTCCCTGAGGTGGTGAAGTCTGCCGGTAGCTCCAACGAGCCGCACATGGTTGCCAACTACCTGAAGGATCTGGCGGCCGAGTTCCACACCTACTACAACTCCGAAAAAACCCTGGTTGAAGATGCCGATGTGCGCAATGCCCGTCTGACTCTGGCCGAAGCGGTTCGTCAGGTAATCTATAATGGATTACACCTGCTGGGCGTCAGCGCTCCAACAGAAATGTAATCAGAGTGCTGACGCACATCGCAAAATGAGAACGACAACCTCACGGTTGTCGTAATGGGCTGGCAGCATGTCGGCCCATTACTCTGGACTGGTTTCATCGGGATGAACAGCAATGGCCAAGGCAAGTAGCAGTAGTCGACTGCCGGGATGGATCTGGTTTGCCACTCCGGCGCTTATGATCGCCTTTATCGGGTTTCTGATGTACCTGCGTACGGTTCCGGCAGGTTCCGATCTGGATTCCGTGCGCCGCGATACCGGTCGAATCCTGCAGGAAGGGATTGATCGCGCCAAAAACGAAGTATCGGATGGTGCCGTCAAACCGGCCTACGATTTCTACCGCCTGCTGGAAGAGCAAAAGGTCGAATCACCGTATGCCGACAGCAAATACAAGTCGACTCCCAAGGTTGTTCCGATTGATCCAAACGATCCGATCGAGCTGGCTGCCCGTAATCAGGCAATTGCGGCAGGGCGTGTAGCAGCAACACCAGCGACCGCTCCAGCAGCTACTCCGGCGAGTGCGCCGACCACCAAACCAACGCCGATCCAGCAACCGATTGCCCAGCCCGCACAGTCGGCTCAGCAACTGGCTTCGATCAGCCGTGCTGCGGCACCGGTTGCTCCTGCGGCAGCTCCCAAAGCGCCGGCTGCTGCTCCTGCGGCACCTGCACCGGCGGCCTCCGGTGAGAGTTTCCTGGTACAAGTCAGCTCATTCCGCACCAGTGCCGACGCTGAAAATCAGCGCGCCAACCTGTTGCTGATTGGCCTCAGCGCCTGGACATCCAGCTCCGTGGTAAACGGTGCCACCTGGTATCGTGTGTATGTTGGCCCCTTCAGTGATCGCAACAGCGCCGCGCGTGCGCAGTCGACGCTTGCCAGCCATGGCATTAACGCCATTGTGGTGAAAAAGTAAGCGTTTTTTCTTGCATCGGACAGTTGCGAACCTGGTCGCATAACTGGGCTTGCTGTTGTCCAGGTGATACGGGAAGCTGTCCGGGAACTGTCATCCTGTCAGGGAGATACGTATGACCCCGGTTCAGCCAACCCGCATCGACTACCTCTATCAATCCCCCGAAGGCCCACTCACCGGCAGTTACCTGCTGTGGGAACCAGAAGGCCCGGCGCGCAAGCTGGTGTTATGTGTGCATGGCCTGACTCGCAACGCCCATGACTTTGATTATCTGGCCCGTGCGCTGGTAGCGGATGGTTATCGGGTGGTTTCAGCCGATGTGGTCGGACGCGGCGACAGCCAGTGGCTGGAGCACCCCGAGCATTACGGTTATCCACTGTATATCGGCCAGATGCAGCAACTGCTGCAACAGCTGTTGCTGAAATACCAGGTCACAACCCTCGACTGGGTTGGCACTTCCATGGGGGGGCTGATTGGTATGATGATCGCTGCCCATCCGGCATCGCCTATTGAGCATCTGGTGATGAACGACGTTGGCTGGTTTATTCCCAAGGAAGCCCTGCAGCGGCTGGCCAGTTACGTCGGTAAAGATAGCGGTTTTGCTGATGAAGCCGCCGTTGAGCGGTATTTGCGTGTGGTCGCCGCGCCATTCGGACCGTTAACCGACGAGCAGTGGCAGCATCTGGCTCATCACAGCGCCGAACCTGATCCGGTTCACCCTGGCACCTTGCGCCTGCGCTACGACCCGACCATCGCCAACGCCTTTGCCAACGTACCGATTCTGACGGATGTGGATCTGTCGCCCGTGTGGACGGCGGTGACCACGCGGGTATTGCTGATTCGCGGGGGCGTGTCTGATTTGCTGTTACCAGAAACCGCGCGCCAGATGGCGGCCCAGTCCAATGTTCAGCTGGCCGAGTTCCCCGGCATTGGCCATGCCCCGGCGCTGATGGCACGCGACCAGATACTGGCGATCAAAGGCTTCCTGACTTCCTGACGTCTGCTGGGGGCAAGCTATTTGTCCATAAAGCGACGGTTGTCGCTAATATGGTGGCGTCAGAACAACATTTCAGGTGCGCTTACCGTGGTGCCGTTGCCGGTTTCCAGGCGCACAGTGGCGGATTCTTTTGGTACATCTTCCTCGCGGAAGAACTCATTGATGGCATCCGGTTGGCCTGGAGCTGCCAGCAAGCCAGTGGTTGGGTCTATCATCGCTGTGACAATGCCTTCCGGCATTACAGGTTCCTGTTCTGGAACCCCCTTGAGGGCTTCTTTCATATAGGCCATCCAGATTGGCAGGGCCGTAGTGCCACCAAATGCGGCTTTGCCCAATGTTGATGGTGTATCAAACCCCACCCAGACGGTGGTTACCAGATTGCGGTTGAAGCCTGAGAACCAGGCGTCTTTCTGGTCGTTAGTCGTCCCGGTTTTTCCCGCCAGATCAGTACGGCCAAGTTCTTTGGCTTTGACTGCTGTGCCTCGTTTAACTACATCTTGCAGCATGTCCACTATCAGAAAGTTGGTGCGTGCATCCATTACCCGAGGCGCCACTTTGCTGCCTTCCGGAGCCGTGCAGCCATCACATAGAATAACGGGGCTATGTTGTACCAGTTCGCTGCCGTTTGAGTCTTCGATTCGATCAATCAGCCATGGCTCTACGGCGAAACCACCATTAGCCAGAGTGCCGTATGCACCTGCCAGCTGTAGCGGTGTTACTGCAGAGGTGCCCAGTGCGAGTGACAGTTCTGCTTGCAGATTGGCGTTTTGGAATCCAAATGGACGGATATATTCGATCGCCTTGCGTGGAGTGATCTGACTCAGTATGCGAATGGATACCAGGTTCTGTGAGCGGTACAGCGCCTGACGCAGGCGCGTCGGACCATTAAATTTGCCGTTATAGTTTTCTGGTCTCCAGCTGCCATCTTCGAGGCTGGCGTCTTCATAAACCACCGGCGCGTCATTGATGATGGTTGCAGGCGTGAAACCATTGGCAAGTGCGGCACTGTAAACAAAAGGCTTGAAGGCTGATCCTGGCTGGCGTTGTGCCTGGGTGACGCGGTTGAACTGATTGTCGGCTTGGGTAAAGCCACCGACCAGAGCCTGAATGCCACCAGTTTGCGGGTCTACCGATACCAAGGCACTCTCGACAGCCGGTTTCTGTGCCAGTAGCAGGTGCTCACCACGACGTTCGAACATGATCTTCTGGCCGCGGCTCAACAGGTCTGAGGTATGTGCCGGACGTTTGCCCATGGCGTTGATATTCAGGAAGGGGGCTGCCCAGGACAGACCTTCGTACGGTAGAAACAGGAACTGCTCGCCAGTGTAGATCCAGGCTCCTTTGTCGGTCACCCGGCTGACAATTGCCGTTGCGATGACACCGTCTGGCTCGGTGGCCGCAATGGCGTCATGCCATTGTGGAAGGGTCGCGTCCCAGTCCAGCGGTGCTTCATCTTTGCCCGGTTGCAGCCACTCTTCGCGGGAAACCTGAGTACCCTTGATCATCGGAGCAAAGGCTGGCTTCTGACGATAACCGTGAGCACGGTCGTAATCGAGCAGGCCACGCTGCAGAGCGAGGTTGGCTGAAAGCTGACGGGTTGAATCAATGCTGGTGAAAACCCGGAAGCCCTGTGTATAGGCTTTGTCTTCGCCATAGGTGGCAACAATGTACTGACGGACCATTTCGGCCACGTACGGTGCTGATACTTCCGTGTTGGCGCCGTGGTAACGTGCGGTCACCGGTTCTGCACTTGCTTGTCGATACTCGGCTTCGGTGATTTTTTTCAGCTCCAGCATCCGTGACAGAACATAATTACGACGTTCCAGGGCTCGTTGTGGGCTATTCACCGGGTTTGCTGCGGATGGTGCTTGGGGCAGGCCCGCAATCATGGCAGTTTGGGCCAGATTAAGTTCCTGAATACTTTTACCGTAATAAACCTGTGCAGCCGCTTCGATACCATATGCACGTTTGCCAAGGTAAATTTTATTGACATATAACTCGAGGATCTCCTCTTTTGTGAGGGCCTGCTCAATTTTTAATGCCAGTAATATTTCGGTAAATTTCCGACCAAAGCTTTTTTCACTCGACAGATAGTAGTTTTTTGCTACCTGCATGGTGATGGTGCTGCCGCCAGATTTTTTCCGGCCAGTGCGAATCAGTTCCAGCGAGGCGCGTAAAAGTCCTTTAACATCAATGCCGTAGTGCTCGAAAAAAGCATCGTCTTCAGAAGCCAGTAAAGCGTCAATAAAACGCGGTGGAATCTGGCTATAGGTCAGTGGGGTGCGGCGTTTCTCGCCAAACTCGCTGATCAGCTTGCCATCAGCGGTGTAGACGCGCAGTGGCGTCTGAAGATCGACCTCGCGCAATGCCTGCGCGTCAGGTAAGGTCGGAGCCAGATAAAGATAGGCTCCCATGAGCAGGATGGCAGTGCCTGAGCAGACGGAAAGAAAAAGCCATACAGCTAATTTGACAGGGGTTTTCACGCTCATCATGGCGGTATGTGATCCGGTTCGGCGGGCGGGCTAATTAATAGACGGCGCATTATAAGGGTTTTTTGTCCTTTTAATAGGATTGTGCTTATAATGGCCTCGCATATATAGGATCAATCTGAGCTTGTTTGCGCAAGTGCTCGATTTTTAAGAGGATTTTGTTGTGCTGGCGAATCTGTTTGGCAAGAAGAGCAAGTCTCTTCTTGGCGTGGACATCAGTTCCACGTCGGTTAAAGTCCTGGAGTTAAGCCGCAATGATGATCGCTATCGGGTCGAGGCTTATGCTTCCGAGCCCCTTCCTCCCAACGCTGTGGTAGAACAGGGCATTAACAACGATGAGGAAGTCGGAGAAGCGATTCGCCGAGCCATTGCAAAATCCCGCTCAAGTGCCAAATTGGCAGCTCTGGCTGTTGCCGGATCATCGGTGATTACCAAAACCATCCAGATGAGTTCCAGTCTTAGTGATAACGAGATGGAAACCCAGATCCGTCTGGATGCTGATCAATATATCCCGTATCCCCTCGACGAGGTTGCTCTGGATTGGGAGCGTCTCGAATCTCCTGCCAATAACAAGGAAGTGGTGATGGTCCTGTTGGCCGCGTGCCGTACTGAAACGGTGGAGCGTCGCAAGGATGTGGTCGAATACGCAGATTTGCAGGCCACGGTAATCGACATTGAAGCATTTTGTACCGAACGCGCATTCAGTCTCATCAAGGAACAGCTGGATGGTGATAACGTCCAGACCGTTGGTGTTCTGGATATCGGTGCAACCATGACGACTCTTAACGTGATCCACAAAGGTGCATCGGTTTATACCCGTGAGCAGCTTTTTGGCGGTCGCCAGTTGGTCGAGGACATTATGCGTCGCTATGGCCTTAACGAAGACGAGGCTGCTCTGGCACGTAATGGTGATGGACTTCCGGATGACTATGAACCTGAAGTTCTTGAACCGTTCCGTGCTGCGGTGGTGCAGCAGGCCAGTCGTTCATTACAGTTCTTCTATTCATCCAGCCAGTTTAACGATATTGATTATCTGATTCTTGCAGGTGGCACTGCATTACTGCCTGGTTTGGAAGACAAGATCCGTACTGAGTTGGGGCTTTCGGTTATGGTAGCTAATCCGTTCCGTCATATGACTCTGGCGAAAAACGTCAATGCAGCAGCGCTGCATGCTGATGCGCCGTCGCTGATGGTTGCTTGTGGTCTGGCGATGCGAGGATTCGACTGATGGCCAAGATTAACCTTCTGCCCTGGCGCGATGCTTATAAAAAGCAAAAGCAAAATGAATATCTATCCGTTCTTGGATTGGTGGCTTTTGCGGCTTTTGCCGTAGTTTGGGCTGGTAAAACCTATTTTGATGAGCAGATTGCTGGTCAGGAATATCGCAACCAGTATTTGGTGAGCCAATCACAAATTCTGGATGGCAAGATCAAGGAAATCCAGGAGCTGACCAATACTCGTGATCAACTGATCGAGCGTATGGAGCTGATTCAGGATTTGCAGGGTAAACGTCCGGTTATTGTGCGTGTTTTTGATGAAATTGCTCGTGCCGTCCCTGAAGACCTTTATTTTACTGATCTGGAGGTCAAACAGAATCAGGTGACTGTCAAAGGCGTTGCCAAGTCCAACAACCGCGTTGCGGCCTTGATGCGTAACTTTGATCGTTCTGAATGGTTCGCTGACCCAGCATTGATGGTGGTGCAGGCGGATAAGTCCGGGGGTAACCGTTTCGAAGTAACCATGAAGCGTGTTGAGCCTGGCTCCCAGGAGGAAAAATAAACATGGCTAAGGGAAAGAGCTTGGATGTTGGGGGGCTGTTTGAGCAGCTAAAGTCAATTGACCCTAATGACATTAACAACATCGACTGGGAAGACATGGGCTCATGGCCCATTGCGGGCAAGATTTTTTTTGCTTTTTTGGTTGCTGTAGCAGTGATGGTTGGCGGCTACTTTTTTCTGGTTGATGATCTTCGAGGTCAGCTGGCCAACTCTATTTCGAAGGAAGAAGTACTCAAAAAAGATGTAGAACAAAAGTCTTTTCGGGTGGCTAATTTGGATCCATACCGCGAGCAGCTGAAAGAAATGGAAGAGACTTTCGGTACATTGCTGAAGCAACTGCCAAAGGACACCGAAGTTCCGGGCCTGATTGATGATATCAGTGCCACGGCGTTGGGCGCTGGTTTGCAGTTGAATGCAATCGCGCCGGAATCAATCGTCCAGACCGAGTTTTATAAGGAACTGCCGATCAATATCCGCGTTGCGGGTGGTTACCACGAAATGGGCGCCTTTGTGTCTGGGGTGGCGGCATTACCGCGTATTGTGACCCTGCATGACTTTACGATCGTTGCCGATAAAGATGGTGAGCTCAGTATGATGATTCTTGCCAAGACCTATCAGTATGGATCCGACGAGAGTGGTGGTAAATCAGGTGCTCCGAGGCCTGCTGCTAACCGCAATGGAGGCAACAGATAATGAAACACGCCTCTTTGATTTGCGTCATGGCTTTCGCAACGGTTTTACAAGGCTGTGGTGGTACTGCTGATACGTCCGACCTTCAGCAATATGTGAACGATCTGCAAAAACGTCCGCGAGGCCGTATTGAGCCGATCCCGGTATTCAAACCTTACGAATACTTCAGTTATAGCGCAGCTGGTCTACGCTCTCCATTTGAGCTGCCGGTTGTTGTGGATGAGAGCCTGAAATCGGCCGGGCCGGATAGTGATGTACGTCCCGATCTCGATCGCCCGAAAGAGCATCTGGAGCAATATCCATTGGCAGAACTGGCTATGAAAGGCACCATGTCGGGCTCGGATGGTATTCTGTGGGCTTTGGTTCGGGATGGTGACGGTGGCACCGTGCGTGTGCGTGAAGGCTCCTATATGGGCCAAAACCACGGGCGTATCATCAATATTTCTGAAAACCGTATGAACCTCATCGAAATCGTGCCAAATGGCCTGGGTGGGTGGGTAGAACGCCCGAAAACAATTGCACTGGACGGAATTGGCGGAGAAGACTGACATGAAACTGGTTAAAGCCCTGCACTCACTGCTCACGGCGCTTTCTGTGGTAGCGCTGCTGGCGATCGCTGGTCAGGCATCTGCCACCAATCTCAAGAATATTCAGTTCTCCTCTCTGCCGGGGGATGTAACCGAAATTCGTCTGGATTTCGACAGCGCCCCGCCACAAATCAGCGGTTACACCATTGAAAAGCCCGCACGTATCGCGATCGATATGCCGGGAGTGGTCAGTGATCTCAAATCCAAAAGTCATCAGATTGGCGCTGGTAATGCTCGTAGTGCTGTGATCGTTACCGCGCAGGATCGTTCCCGGCTGGTAATCAATTTGTCCCGTCTGGTGGCTTATACAACTCGTGCGGATGGTAATTCGCTGTTGGTGCGTGTTGGTGCTGAAACCAGTGGCAGTCAGTATTCGCAATCTCAACCTCTGGATTCTACTCCTGGGCTGACACCATCTGATGCTGCTGGTATGAAGGTTGTTAACGTCGACTTCCGTCGTGGTGAGCAGGGCGATGGTCAGGTATTGGTGCTGTTGAACGATGCCCGTGCGTCTGCCAATGTTCGTCGCGAAGGCAATCGCATTATTGCAGACTTGGGTAATGTTCGTTTGCCAAAAGAACTGAGCCGTCGTCTGGATGTAACCGATTTTGCGACGCCTGTCCGCTTTGTTGATACACAAGCTCAAGGTGGTGGTACTCGTGTGATTATTGAGCCTGGTAAAGATGATTTTGAATATCTGGCTTATCAAACAGACAAACTGCTGTCGATCAACATTACCAATGTGCCAGATGATTCTGCGCAGGACGAGCGTAAGAAGAAATTTCCTTACACTGGTGAAAAACTGTCTCTGAACTTTCAGGATATTGAAGTCCGTGCAGTGCTGCAGCTGATTGCTGACTTCACTGGTCTGAACCTGGTGGCATCGGATACCGTTCAGGGCAGTATCACTCTGCGTTTGCAAAACGTGCCATGGGATCAGGCTCTGGATCTGGTACTGAAAACCAAGGCTCTGGGCAAGCGTCAGATGGGTTCGGTATTGCTGATCGCGCCAGCTGAAGAGATTGCTGCTCGTGAAAAGATCGAGCTGGAAGCGGTAAAACAGGTTGAAGAGCTTGCTCCGCTGGTTCAGGAATTCATGCAGTTCAAGTATGCCAAGGCTGCTGATATCGCCAAAATCCTGACTTCTGATCAAGGTCTTTTGTCGGAGCGTGGTACTGCGGTAGTGGATGAGCGCACCAACACCATTCTGATGAAAGACACCGCGACCAACCTGGAAAAAATCCGCGAAGCGCTGGTGATGCTTGACGTGCCGGTGCGTCAGGTGCTGATTGAGGCCCGTATTGTGGTAGCCACCACCAGTGTGGGTGAAGAGATGGGTGTGAAATGGGGCGGGGCAGTTGCCAAGGATAATGGATCTAATTGGATAACAGGAGGTGGGAGTCAAACTACTATTTCTGAAACCAACCAGATTCTGTTTGATCGCGCCAGTGGCACCAGTACTGCTACATCCGATATTGATCTCGACTCTGCCAATATTGTGGACTTTGGTGCAACATCTGCGAGTGCTTCAAGTTTTGCAATTGGATATCAGACGGCTGATTTCTTGCTGGATCTGGAATTGTCTGCAATTGAGACTGATGGTCGAGCCGAGATTGTGTCACAGCCTCGTGTAATTACGGCAGATGGCCAGAAAGCACTGATTGAATCTGGTACCCAGATTCCATACGAAGAGTCGACTTCCAGTGGTGCTACGAGTGTTACCTTCAAATCAGCAGTGCTGAAGCTTGAAGTGACTCCTCAGATTACTCCGGACGACCGTATCATTATGGATCTGGTGATCAACCAGGACTCCATTGGTGAAGAAACCAGTGCTGGTCCTACAATCAATACCAACTCGGTTCAGACCCAGGTGCTCGTAGACAATGGCGAAACAGTGGTACTCGGTGGTATCTTCCGTGCCGAGGAAGTGGTTTCCGTCAGCAAGACCCCATTCTTTGGTGACTTGCCGTTGATCGGATCCCTGTTCCGGTACTCCTCAAAGTCTGATGACAAGAGTGAGCTGTTGGTCTTTATTACGCCACGGCTGGTGAAGGATACCTTCAACACCAGATAGTTTATGCCATCTGATCAATCAATATTCCTTGTAGGGCCAATGGGGGCGGGTAAAACCACCATTGGCCGTTTGCTTTCCAGTGAGCTCGGTATGGAGTTTGTCGACTCCGATAAATACATTGAGGAACGCTGTGGCGCCACTATCCCCTGGATTTTTGACATGGAGGGGGAGGCTGGTTTTCGCGATCGCGAAGAGCAGGCTATTGACCAGCTGACGCTGCGCTCGGGCGTAGTGTTGGCAACGGGTGGTGGCGTGGTGATGCGGGATCTCAATCGCGAGCATCTGTCATCCCGAGGCGTTGTGGTTTATCTCTGCACATCCGTTGAGCAGCAGATTGCCCGTACCGCCAAGGACAAGAATCGCCCTCTGTTGCAAACTGCCAATCCTGCGCAGGTGCTGCGGGATCTCTTTAAAAAGCGTGACCCCCTGTATCGGGAGGTAGCAGATATTATTCTGCAAACTGACCAGCGTAATCCGCGCTGGGTGGTCAGCGAACTCAAGAAACGAATCAAGGCGATGGAATCATGAAAACCCTAACCGTCGATCTCGGTGATCGCAGTTACCCAATTCATATCGGCAGTGGATTGCTGGGGCAGTCTGCTCTGTGGACTCCGCATATCCGTGGACGTCAGGTCATGATTGTGACCAATGAAACCGTTGCACCTCTTTATCTGGCCAAAGTGCGTGAAGCTCTGACAGCTTATCAGGTTGATGAGGTTATCCTTCCTGATGGTGAACAGTATAAGAATCTGGATACCCTGAATCTGATTTTTGACGCGCTGCTGTCACGTACTCACAATCGTACCACTACGCTGGTGGCTCTCGGCGGTGGTGTGGTCGGAGATATGTGTGGTTTTGCTGCCGCCTGTTATCAGCGTGGCGTTGATTTTATTCAGGTGCCAACGACGTTACTGTCACAGGTTGACTCCTCCGTTGGTGGCAAGACTGGTGTCAACCATGCCTTGGGCAAAAACATGATTGGTGCGTTTTATCAGCCCAACGTGGTACTGATTGACACGGATACACTGCAAACCTTGCCGGATCGTGAACTGTCTGCCGGTATGGCGGAAGTGATCAAGTACGGACTGATTGCGGATGCCGGTTTTTACCAGTGGGTTAGTGACAATATCAGCGGTTTGATGCGTGGTGAGGCCGATTTGCTGGCGACTGCCATTGAGCGCTCCTGTGCTTGCAAGGCTGATGTGGTTGGTCAGGATGAAACCGAAACCGGTATTCGTGCCATTCTCAACTTTGGCCATACCTTTGGACATGCCATCGAGGCGCATCAGGGCTATGGTGTGTGGTTGCATGGCGAAGCTGTTGGCACGGGAATGCTGATGGCGGCAGATTACGGTTATCGGACTGGCAAAATAACTCGCGCTGAACTGAATGGTCTGCGTGTCATGCTGGAGCAAGCTGGATTGCCGATAGTGGCTCCTGCTGACATGGGCTGTGAAGATTTTCTGTCACGTATGAGGATTGATAAAAAGGTCATGGATGGTCGGATTCGTCTGGTATTACTGGAGAAAATCGGTGAAGCGTTTGTTACAACGGATATTGATACAAATGCCTTGAACCAGACTCTCTGTGCCGGCGCCCAGCTCGGCTACTAACAACGCGGGAATAGCAGGGATATACCGTGGTCGACAACACTCCTGAACTTGGCGGACAAGTACCCGCCATGCCGGAAGAATACTCCAGTCCGGCGCGTTATCTTGAACTTGTATGCCATCTGGCAACCTATTCTCCATTGCTGGTAACTGTCGGTGGGGCTGATTCAGAGTCCTTGCATGAGCTTGCTGTTGCGGTCGTGGCAACTTATGGAGCCAGCAATGTTTGCCACCTTGATGGTCCGGGTCTGTTTGCTGCTGACAATGGTAGTCAGCTACTGCTGGTGCGTATTGCGCATGCTCTGGGGTTGAAGCAGCTTCCAAATGATCCAATCGCTGCTCGTCAGAGTATTTTGGAAACTGCGGAAGCTCGCCTTAATACTCGTAAAGAGCCACTACTGGTGTTGATCGAAGGTAGTGAAATTCTCTCACCCGTCGCGTTGAATGAGATTGCACAGCTGGCGCTGATGGCGTCCCACAAGATTGCTTTTGTACTGTTCGGTACTGGTGGATTTGAAATCCTGATCAAGGACAGCCCTGCCAGTGCGCCTCGTTATCGAATTCAGCTGGCTCCGACAAGGCCACCGGTCAAGGTTCGTCCTGAGCAAGCGGCTTCTGCAATAGTGAGCGTGTCTGTAATGCCTGTGGCCGAGCCTGTTGTATCTTCATTTGAAGAGCCGCCAGTGGTTAACGCTCGCATGGAGCCAATCCTGCCGGTTGTAGAGCCTGAAGAGCGCGAAATTCCTATGGACTTGGGTCAGGATATTGAACCGCTGACGTCTATGACTGATGTTCGGTCTGATGCGTTCTCCGAGCCGCAAGGTCCTGTAACAGGCGATATTCCTCCTGTCAGTTTACAAGAGCGACGTCCGAAAAAGCCGGTGCGTCCTCCCCTGATTGATATGGCAGGTATACAGGCAAAAATGAGTGGCTGGATTGATTCTGTGAAATCGGGTGTTGCCATGCGTGGTAATAAAAAAGCGGTTCGTCCTGATGCTCGCAAGGTGGTTGCCAATGAGCCATCGTCTGGTCGTAAAGGCAAGACCGGTGGAAATAACGCGAATAAGGGAAGTGGATTGCCAGTTACCTGGATGTTGGGTGCCAGCGCTGTTCTGGCCGTTATTCTGGGCGCCATGTTGTACACCAGTGGTGATGAAACTCCTGTAACCATGACCACCAGTTTGCCCCCGGTGGTATTGGGTGGTGGAAATACTCCTTCTGTTGGTGAAGGTGCCAAGCCGTCATTCGCCACGGCTGGTGCACAGCAACCTGCCGGATTGACGCAAATGGAACCTTCAGGCAGTTACAAGCTGTCCGATACCGTTGAGTCTCAGCCACAATCCCGTTACGTTGCGAGTTCTGCTACTGCTGCGGGTGGTGAAATGGTGCAGAGCCAGAAGGTCGTTGCAGCGCCAGCGGCAATCAAGCCTGCGGAAATTGAACAACCGAAAATTGTGTTGAATCCGGCTGCGACGACAGTGCCGAAACCGGCTGCTGCACCAGCCCAGGCCCCCAAGCCGGTGGCGCCTGCGCCGGTAACGAAGCCTGCTGCTCCGGCAGCCAAACCAGCTGCCTCTGCGAACAACAGCGGCCGCCTGGCGCCGATTCTCAACGCGCGTGCGGGTAGTCATGTGATCCAGATGCTGGGTTCCAGTGAGCGCAAGGGAGCAGAAGATTACGTAAACAAGTGGTCTTCGCAGGTCAAGCCCGGCCTTTACTGGTTCGAAACAACACGTGATGGCAAGCCGTGGTTTGTGGTAGTGTCCGGTGCCCTTCCGGACAAAAAGGCTGCCCTGGCTGCAGCAGCACAGCTGCCAACCGGCATCAGAACGGCGTCGCCGTGGGTGCGGGATGTCAGTCAGATCCAGCAGCAGATCAATCAGGTTGCTGCCAACAAAAAATAACGTCTGATCAATACATAATCCGTAAACACTGACTTGCACATTTGTGAGTCAGTGCACGGATGTGTAGAATGGGCGTCCTTTTGTCTTGAGGTTGCTCAATTTTTGAGCACTTCGCGGCGTTCGCCGCAGATAATATTAATTCGTATTAATGGTGAGAGCTGTTCTATGAGAACTGGTCTGTATACTCCAGGCGACTACAAGGACAACTGTGGCTTTGGTCTGTTGGCTCATCTGAAGGGTCAGCCAAGCCATGAGCTGTTGAAGACAGCGATCCGATCCCTGACCTGCATGACCCACCGGGGTGGTATTGCGGCTGACGGCAAGACCGGTGATGGCTGTGGTCTGCTGATCCAGAAGCCCGATTCATTCCTGCGCGCGGTAAGCGCTGAAGCAGGTATCCAGTTGCCTGAGCAGTATGCAGTTGGCATGTTGTTCATGGATCTGGATGACGCGGTATATGCGTCCCAGAAAGCTGCAGTTGAGCAGGCCATTCAGCAGCAAGGTCTGTCTGTACTGGGCTGGCGCGTAGTGCCAACCAATAATGAATGTCTGGGCCCGATCGCACTGGCAAGCCTGCCGCGCTTTGAGCAGGTGTTTGTAGCTGCGGCTTCCGAAATGGACGACACCACGTTCAGCGTCAAGCTGTTCTATGCCCGTCGTTACGCCGAAAAAGCTCTGGTTCAGTATCCGGATTTCTATTTCTCCAGCTTCTCTGACCGCGTGCTGACCTATAAAGGTCTGACCATGCCGGTTGATCTGCCTAATTTCTATCTGGATCTGGGCGATGAGCGTATGGAAACCTCGGTGTGTGTATTCCACCAGCGTTTCTCTACCAACACCATGCCACGTTGGCAGCTGGCTCAGCCATTCCGCATGCTGGCTCACAACGGTGAGATCAACACCATCCAGGGCAACCGTAACTGGGCCAATGCTCGTGGTGGCAAGTTTGAAAGCCCGCTGCTGCCAGGTCTGTCTGATCTGGCGCCAGTGGTGAACACTACCGGTTCTGACTCTTCCTCCATGGACAACATGCTGGAACTGCTGACCACTGGTGGTATGAACCTGTTCCGTGCGATCCGTATGATGATTCCGCCTGCCTGGCAGAATGTTGAAACCATGGATCCGGATCTGCGTGCATTCTACGAATACAACTCCATGCACATGGAAGCCTGGGACGGCCCGGCTGGTCTGGTTATTACCGACGGCCGTTACGCTGTGTGTGGTCTGGACCGTAACGGTCTGCGTCCATCCCGTTGGGTGATCACCAAAAACGACTTCATCACTGTGGCGTCAGAAGTGGGCGTGCATGATTACAAGCCGGAAGATGTGGTTGCCAAAGGCCGTGTTGGCCCGGGTGAGATTCTGGCGATCGATACCCAGGAAGCCAAACTGCTGCGCACTGCCGACATCGACAACGCGCTGAAGTCCGAATTCCCATACAAGAAGTGGCTGCGTGAAAACGCCATCCGCATCGAAAGTGAACTGTACCTGCAGAAAGCCGACATGGAACCTGTGTCCGGCCAGCTGCTGGACACCCAGCAGAAGCTGCACCTGATCACCTTTGAAGAGCGTGACCAGGTTCTGCGTCCTATGGGGGAAGAAGGTCAGGAAGCGACCGGCTCTATGGGTGACGATACCCCAATGGCCGTGTTGTCCCGTCGTGTTCGTCACGTTGCTGACTTCTTCCGTCAACAGTTCGCCCAGGTAACCAACCCTCCGATCGACCCGCTGCGCGAAGCGATCGTAATGTCTCTGGAAACCTGTATCGGTGCTGAGAAGAACGTATTCGAACAGACTGCTGACCACGCCAACCGCGTGATCCTGACTTCTCCGGTGCTGTCACCAATGAAGTTCAACGGTCTGAAGAACCAGGCTTCCTCTGCTTTCCGTCACATTGTGCTGCCGCTGGCCTTTGATCCAGCTACCGGCCTGAAGCAGGCGATCCAGAACCTGGCTGATGCTGCCGAAGCCGCTATCCGTGAAGGCAACGTCATCCTGATTCTGAGCGACCGTGAGGTTGCCCAGAACCAGTGGCTGATTCCTGCGGTTATGGCGACGGGTGCGGTTCACCACCGTCTGGTTCAGAAAGGTCTGCGTACCAACGGTAACATCGTGGTTGAAACCGGTGATGCACGTGACCCGCACCACTTTGCCGTGTTGCTGGGCTTCGGTGCGACTGCCGTTTACCCATGGCTGGCGTACAGCGTTCTGACCGACCTGCACCGTTCCAACGAACTGCTGGGCGACCCGCTGAAGTCTCTGCAGAACTATCGCAAGGCAATCCGCAAGGGCCTGCTGAAAGTGATGTCCAAGATGGGCATTTCCACCATTGCCTCTTACCGTGGCTCACAGCTGTTTGAAGCGGTTGGTCTGGCACGTGAAGTGGTGGATCTGTGCTTCTGTGGTGTGACTTCCCGTATCGGTGGTGCCACCTTTGCTGACTTCGAAGAAGATCTGGGTCAGATCAACAAACACGCCTGGACTGCTCGCAAGAAGCTGGATCAGGGTGGCCTGCTGAAATATGTACACGGCGGCGAATACCACGCTTACAACCCGGATGTGGTCAAATCCATCCAGGAAGCGGTACAGAACAACAGCCAGTCTGCTTACAACCAGTTTGCTGATCTGGTGAACCAGCGTCCGGCTGCCACCATTCGTGACCTGCTGTCGATCCGCAAGGACATTCAGCCGATCGACATCAGCGAAGTGGAGCCTGCCGAGAAACTGTTCCCACGTTTCGACACTGCAGCCATGTCGCTGGGTGCCCTGTCTCCAGAAGCTCACGAAGCGCTGGCGATGGCAATGAACGAACTGGGTGGCCGTTCCAACTCCGGTGAAGGCGGTGAAGATCCTGCTCGTTACGGCACTGTGCGTAACTCCAAGATCAAGCAGATCGCTTCTGGCCGTTTTGGTGTAACTCCTGCTTACCTGGCCAGTGCCGAAGTACTGCAGATCAAGGTTGCCCAGGGTGCCAAGCCAGGTGAAGGCGGTCAGCTGCCGGGTGGCAAGGTCAACGATCTGATTGCGACCCTGCGTTACTCAGTACCGGGCGTAACCCTGATTTCTCCACCTCCACACCATGACATCTACTCCATCGAAGACCTGGCACAGCTGATCTTCGACCTGAAGCAGGTGAACCCGGAAGCTCTGGTTTCCGTGAAACTGGTATCCGAACCAGGTGTTGGTACGATCGCTGCCGGTGTGGCCAAGGCCTATGCCGACCTGATCACCATCTCCGGTTACGACGGTGGTACTGCTGCATCGCCGCTGACTTCTATCAAGTACGCCGGTTCTCCATGGGAGCTGGGTCTGTCTGAAGCTCACCAGGCGCTGCGTGCCAACGACTTGCGTGGCAAGGTGCGTGTGCAGACTGACGGTGGTCTGAAGACTGGTCTGGACGTGGTGAAAGCGGCCATTCTGGGTGCAGAGTCCTTCGGCTTCGGTACTCTGCCGATGGTTGCTGTCGGTTGTAAGTACCTGCGCATCTGTCACCTGAACAACTGTGCGACCGGTGTTGCCACCCAGAACGATGATCTGCGTGACAAGCACTACATCGGTACTGCCGAAATGGTTAAGAACTACTTCCGCTTCCTGGCTGAAGAAGTGCGTGGCTGGATGGCTCAGCTGGGCGTTCGCACCATGGAAGAACTGATCGGTCGTACCGATCTGCTGGAAGTGCTGGGTGGTGACACCTCCAAACAGCGTAACCTCGACCTGATGCCGCTGCTGGTGAACGACCAGATTCCGGCCGACAAACCACACACCGTTCAGAGCGCGCGCAACAAGCCGTTCGACGAAGGTTTGCTGGCTGAGCGTATGGTTGATGAAGTTCTGCCTGCTATTGAAGGCAAGACTGGCGGTGAATTCGCCTTCACCATCACCAACTGTGACCGTTCTATCGGTGCGCGTCTGTCTGGTGAAATCGCCAAGCGTTATGGCAACCAGGGTATGGCCGATGCGCCAGTGCGCCTGAACCTGACCGGTGTTGCTGGTCAGTCCTTCGGTGTGTGGAACGCCGGTGGTCTGGAAATGGTTCTGGAAGGTGATGCCAACGACTACGTGGGCAAAGGTATGACTGGCGGCAAGCTGGTGATCTACCCACCAAAAGGCTCTGCCTTCAAGTCCAATGAAACTTCCATCATTGGTAACACCTGTCTGTACGGTGCAACTGGCGGCAAACTGCTGGCAGCTGGCCGTGCCGGTGAGCGTTTCGCCGTACGTAACTCCGGCGTTCACGCCGTTGTTGAAGGTGCTGGCGACCACTGCTGTGAATACATGACTGGCGGTATGGTGTGTGTACTGGGTAATACCGGTTACAACTTCGGCGCGGGTATGACTGGCGGTTTCGCTTACGTTCTCGATCGTGATAACGGCTTCGTGGATCGTTACAACCACGAGCTGGTGGATATCCACCGCATCACCAACGAAGAAACCGAAGCGCACCGTAACCACCTGCGCAGCGTGATCCGTGAGTTCGTTGCTGAAACTGGCAGCGCCTGGGGTCAGGAAATCCTGGAAGACTTCGATGGCTTCATCGGTCGTTTCTGGCTGGTTAAACCAAAAGCCGCTGATCTGCAGCAGCTGCTGAAAAACACCCGTGCTCGTCCTGAGTAATCAGCGCGATAACAGGACGAGATAGAGAGGTTCGAGATGCAACGTCTGAACAATAATTTTCAGTTTGTCGATGTGGGTCGCCAGGACCCGAAGAAAAAGTCGATTTCCACTCGCAAAAAGCAGTTTGTGGAAATCTACGAACCATTCAAGCAGGAGCAGGTGACCGACCAGGCGCACCGCTGCCTGGCTTGTGGTAACCCGTACTGTGAATGGAAGTGCCCGGTACACAACTACATCCCTAACTGGCTGAAACTGGCCAGTGAGGGCAACATTCTGGAAGCGGTAGAGCTGAGCCATCAGACCAACACCCTGCCAGAAGTGTGTGGCCGTGTATGTCCACAAGACCGTCTGTGTGAGGGTTCCTGTACCCTCAACGCCGGTTTTGGCGCTGTGACCATTGGTAACGTCGAGAAGTACATCACCGACACCGCTTTCGCCATGGGCTGGAAGCCGGATATGTCCAAGGTTGTACCAACTGGCAAACGCGTCGCCATTATTGGTGCCGGCCCTGCTGGTCTGGGCGCTGCTGATATTCTGGTGCGCAACGGTGTCACTCCGGTGGTATTCGACAAGTACCCTGAAATCGGTGGTCTGCTGACCTTCGGTATTCCAGAGTTCAAACTCGAAAAATCTGTGATGGTTAACCGTCGCAAGGTATTCGAAGGTATGGGCGTGGAATTCCGTCTGAGCACCGAAGTGGGCAAGGACATTGAATTCCAGACCATTCTGGATGAGTTCGATGCCGTATTCCTGGGTATGGGTACCTACAATTACATGAAGGGCGGTTTCCCGGGTGAAGATCTGCCAGGCGTTCATGACGCTCTGGATTTCCTGATCTCCAACGTTAATCGTAACCTTGGTTTTGAGAAGTCTGCTGAAGACTTTATCAGCATGAAGGGCAAGCAGGTTGTGGTTCTGGGTGGTGGTGACACTGCGATGGACTGTAACCGTACTTCTGTACGTCAGGGCGCTACCCGCGTGACCTGTGCTTACCGTCGTGACGAAGCCAACATGCCAGGCTCCAAACGCGAAGTAACCAACGCGCGTGAAGAAGGCGTGAAGTTCCTGTTTAACCGTCAGCCTGTTGCCATCATTGGTGACGACAAGGTTCAGGGCGTTAAAGTAGTAACGACTGAACTGGGCGAACCGGATGAAAAAGGCCGTCGTCGTCCACAGGTAGTGGAAGGTTCTGAAGAGATCCTGCCAGCAGATGCTGTGCTGATCGCCTTCGGTTTCCGTCCAAGCCCGGCGCCATGGTTCAAGGAGTTCGGTATTGAGCTGAACGACTGGCAGGGTGTGGTTGCTCCGGCGGATCAGGAATTCAAACACCAGACTACCAACCCGAAAGTGTTCGCGGGTGGTGACATGGTTCGTGGTTCTGATCTGGTGGTAACCGCCATTTACGAAGGCCGTCAGGCTGCTGAAGGTATCCTTGATTACCTCGGTGTATAACGGATCGGGGACGAACCGTCCTTTTTGTGATCTGTAACAGAAAACGCGGCGCAAGCCGCGTTTTTTGTTTGTGGCTTGAACGTCTTTGTAAATGCTATGCTTCCCGGCGTATTAAAGTGTCGGGAATCCATAGAAGGAGCGTACGTTCATGTCAAAATCCGGTTTACTGACCAGCCTATTGTTGACGCTGGCACTGACCGCGTGTGGGGGCGGTGGCCCGGTTGCGGGGTCGAGTTCGGACTCAGGTACGGATACCGGCACTGATACAGGAACTGATCCTGACGTTGAAATTGCTCTGGGTGCTGGTTCTGGTAGTGCTTTTGACGAGGGTGGCCTGACACTTTCTGCGACTAATGTGCTGATCGGGGATAGTCTGACTGTCGCTGTTTCTGCTGTAGACAAAAACGATAGCAACTCGTTGATCACTGATAATTACCAGTATGTTTTCAGTTCAACTTGCGCAAGTGCTTCTACCCCGACTGCGCGTTTCACTACAGTGTCTACCTTCAACTCTACGGGTTCGGTCACTTCGACCTATATCAATGAAGGTTGTACTGGTTCTGACACTATTACTGCCGAGCTTTATGAAGCAAGTGCAACCCTTGGTGTTGATAGCCCGGTTGCCTCTGCCTCGGCTGTGGTATCCGCAGTGGCTCCTCAATTGGGTTCTGGTACCGGCGTTGATTATCAGGATGCTGTTATTGGTGGCACCCTGGCTCTGGTAGGCACAAGCTCCACTGTTCTGAGTGCCAACGCAGTCAATCCGGCGGATGCCAACAGTCTGGTCAGCTCTAATAAATACAGCATCAGCTGGTCCAGCTCCTGTGCCGATGGTGCATTCAGCATTTCCAGTCAGAACTTGTCTGCCGGTGCATTTGAAACACGTTATGATGGCAATCTGACCTCTTGTCTGGGCGCCCAGACTATTACCCTCAAGCTGTATCGCACTGCAGCCCCTACGGTTGTTCTGGATACCACTACCACCATTGTGAATATTGCAACCAGCGATAGCGGTGAAGAGCTTGTTGTTCCATCGATTGGTACTGGCACTGGTTCTTCGTTCCGTGAAGGTGCTTTGTCCTTTTCGATGAGCAAGGCTTTGACTGGCGATGACGTCACCATTGCTGTCAGTGGTGTAGATAAGAATTCTGAAAACACGTCTCTCAGCTCATCCTACAAGTATGTATTTTCATCAGATTGTGTTGCTGCTGGTAATGCTGAGATGACGGTGCTCTCCAGCACGAATGCCAATGGTTCCGCAACCAGCATTTATCGTTCAACCAAACCAGCCTGTACTGGTTCTGATACTGTTCGTGTATTCCTATATGCCGCAACTGCGGTTGTGGGAACAGACGCGCCTCTGGCGTCAGCATCTGGTAGCCTTGAATTGGCTGTTCCTGTGTTGGGTAGCAATAGTGGGTCAAGTTTCCGTGATGGTGTAATTGCAGGTACAACAGACCTTTCTGGCCTCGAAGAAACCGTACTATCTGCAACGGTTGTGAATCCATTGGATAGCAATAGTCTTGCTGGTAATGACGACTATCTGGCTACCTGGGCTGCATCATGTGGTTCTTTTAGTGTTTCCAGTCAGTCTGTATCATCCGGATCGATTGAAACCCGCTATGACGTGCCATTGGCCTCGTGTGAGGGTGATAACACTGTAACCCTGACCTTAAGCTATAAAGGGATAACACTCGACACAGCCAGTGTGACCGTTGTTGTATCTGAAGAGGCTAACTCTGATGTTGAGATTGCTCTGGGTTCGGGCAGTGGTGCTGATTTTTATGAAGGCCGCCTGGGGCTGAGCGAATCCCAAATCCTGGCTGGTGGAAGCCTGACCGTTGATGTTTCAGCCGTTAACAAACTGGATAGCAACGCTCTTTTGACCGATGCATATTTGTATATATTTAGTGCGTCTTGCTCTGGTGACGGTTCTGGTGAGTTTTCTATTCCCCGCACTGTCAGCAGTTCTGGTTCTGTAACCAGCACCTATCGCAACTTGACCTGTGATGGTGGTGCCGCGATTACTGTTGAGCTGTTCCGTGCCAGCGCAGACACCAGCACTGCCACTCCATTGGCAACAGCATCAGCAACCATTGATACCGCCAAACCGGCGTTAGGTGTTGGTAGTGGGTCCGCGTTTATTGACGATAGTGTCAGTGGTGTTGTTACCCTTTCCGGTGAAGATGAAACCGAATTTTCTGTAAACCTGGTGAACCCGCTGGACAGCAACTCACTGGTTTCGGATGAAGACTATATTGCTGAATGGTTCTCCAGCTGTGGTGACTCTTCTTTCAGTGTGCAGAAACAAGTGGTTTCCGCTGGTGTAATCACCACCCGTTACACTACTGATCTGGATACCTGTGTGAGCTCCGGCTCTGACAGTAATAACGAAATCACTCTGGTGGTTTACGAACGTAATAATCCATGTTCAGCGACTTCTACTTCGGCCTGTCTGGATACCAAAACCTTTGATGTAACCGTTAATGAAGGGCTGGCGCCAACCCTGGGTGTGGTTGATGGTGGTACTTTCTATACTGGCCAGCTGCTGGTGAACAACGTTCGTGAAATCGAATACGACACCATGACCGATGCCCAGAAAGATGCAGCCAAGTTGTCTGCTCGTGGCACCATGCTGATTGTTGCCAACGTGGGTGATGCCAATAACAGTTATGAAACCATCAGTGGTACTGCTTATGGTATGACCATCAGTTCTGATTGTGTGCAGGATGGTACGGCGTCGTTTGATGCGACTGAAAAGACCTCAACCTCCGGCACCATTACCTTTACCTATACTTCCGATATCTGTGAAGAAGATCACTTTGAAGTGAATCTCTACAAGGTGGTTGATGGTGCAATGACCACGCTTCTGAGCTCAACCCCAGCCACCGGTACTATCTATATTCACCCAATCCAGATTGGTGCGATTACCTACTCCGGTGCCTCTGCAACGGCTATCTCCATCGCCAGTATCGGTGATGCCGTACTGCCAAAACTGACTACCCTGACCTTTGCGGTAGTGGATGAGTCCAATAATCCAGTGGTGGGCAAGCAGGTTGATTTCACCCTGAATAACACCACCGGTGGTATTTACCTGGCCGCTGCTTATGATGTGACTGACTCTAACGGTGAGGTCACCGCAATCCTGAATGCGGGTACCAGTCATGCAATCACGTCTGTACGTGCGGCGGTGGAAACCGATGATGGTGAGACTATCTATACCAGTTCTCAGCCAATCTCGGTGACCACTGGTATTCCGGATCAGGACAGCTTTGACATTGCAGTGGATACATTTAACCCGGCTGCTTACAACGAAAACGGCGTAACTGTAACGGTAACGGCGTACGCCGCTGACCAGTATCAGAACCCGGTAGCGGATGGCACTGTGGTGAACTTTACTGCGGAAAGTGGCCAGATTGAGTCTTACTGCACCACTTCCAGTGGTAGCTGTTCTGTAACCTGGACCAGCTCTGGCACCCGTCCTGGTAAACATGCCGCAGGCCTGCAGCGAGTTAACGACAAGGATCCGCAAGCACGTAAATACGACAGCTTTATTCTGGATTCCGCTTGTGATGAGTCTGCGAATACAAACGCCACAATCTGCGGCATGACCACTATTACTGCTTATACCCAGGGTGAAGGTGGTTTTACCGATACCGATGGTGATGGTCTGTTTAACGGTACTGAACCTTTTGTGAAATACGCCGAGGCCATTCGTGATGATAACTGGAGCTTCTACGTAAATGGTGTTGATGCACCGGATGAAAACACCGATGGCCAGCCTGTAGAGTTCTTTGCTGACTTTAATACCGACGGACTGTTCACTGTTGCTCCAACGGTATATCAGGGAGCTGTTTGTACTACTGCTGCCAAAGCCGCAGGTCACTGCGCCGAGATGATGCACGTACGTGACAGTATTCGTATTGTGCAGAGCTATAACGAAGCACCGAATATGCGTCTGTACACATACGATGGGGCGACCTACACCGAAGTATCCGGAATTACTCTGGATGCTATCAATGGCGGCACCTTCTATGTGTTCCTGCAGGATCTGAATGGCAACATGCCTGCCAGCGGTACTACCTTCTCTGCCTCTGGTGATGGTTACAAGATTTTTGGTGATTCTGGCGATGTCGGTAACAGCATTGGTCTGCGCGCTGACTGCTCCAATGCCGCTTGTCCGGATATTGGTCTGCCAACCTTTGGCCGTTTGTATCGGGTTAGCTATGCGCCGGATGGTATTCCGGTATCAGTCACTGTGACGGGTACTCTTGATTCATCCAGTACCAGCATTCAGCTGAACTGATCGGACGTTCCCCCCCTAAAACCGGCGCTCTGCGCCGGTTTTTCTTTCTGCCTCTTTTAACCTGACTCAAAACCCGCTCCACAAAGTCTGGTATCATCGCCGCCTTTGTATCGTCAGGATGTCACCACCATGTCCGAACTGAAAAACGACCGTTTCCTCAAGGCGCTGCTGCGCGAGCCTGTTGATCGCACTCCGATCTGGATGATGCGTCAGGCTGGCCGTTACCTGCCTGAATACCGCGCTACCCGTGCCAAGGCCGGTGATTTTATGGCGCTGTGTATGAACCCGGAACTGGCCTGTGAAGTCACCATCCAGCCGCTGGATCGTTACCCTCTGGATGCGGCGATTCTGTTCTCCGATATCCTGACCATCCCGGATGCGATGGGGCTGGGTCTGTATTTTGAAGCCGGTGAAGGTCCGCGTTTTAACAAGATCATTCGTACCGAAGCCGACGTGCAGTCCCTGCAGGTGGTGAATACCGGGCGTGATCTGGATTACGTATTAAAAGCCGTCAAAACCATCCGTCACGAGCTGAATGGTCGTGTGCCGCTGATTGGTTTCTCCGGCAGTCCGTGGACTCTGGCGACCTATATGGTTGAAGGCGGTTCTTCCAAGGACTTCCGTCATATCAAGGCCATGATGTACGACACACCGGAAGTCATGCACCAGTTGCTGGATGTGCTGGCGAAGTCAGTCATTGATTACCTGAATGCCCAGATTCTGGCCGGTGCCCAGGCGGTACAGGTGTTTGATACCTGGGGTGGCAGCCTGAGTGACGTGGCTTATCGCGAGTTTTCCCTCAAGTACATGGAGCAGATTGTTGCCGGTCTGATCCGTGAACACGAAGGTCGCAAGATTCCGGTGATTCTGTTCACCAAAGGCGGCGGTCAGTGGCTGGAAGCCATGGCGGCAACCGGTGCGGATGCTCTGGGTCTGGACTGGACCACGGATATTGGCTCTGCCCGTGCGCGAGTGGGTAATCAGGTTGCCCTGCAAGGCAATATGGATCCATCCGTGCTGTACGCATCACCGGCCACTATTCGTGCAGAAGTGAAACGTATCCTCGAAAGTTACGGCAAGGGTAGTGGTCATGTGTTTAACCTCGGCCATGGTATTCACCAGTTTGTGGATCCCGAAAATGCCCGTGCCTTTGTGGAAGCAGTGGTCGAGCTGAGTCCTGAATTCCACTAATCTTCGCACCAGTAGTGGTGAATTATCCCATTAATAGTCAGAACGTACTGTTTTTTGGGAACTTTTTGCGGCAGGCTTGGTGTCTCAAATCGGTTGCTCAGTGTCAATTACTGTCAGTAATGATGCTGGGTGACGGGTTTGTACACCGCCTGCGGCAGTCTCTTCGGAGTCTCTGCAGGTACTGAAATAACTCCGGTACCAAGAGGCAACTGTCCACATGACGTTGTTATGGATTCTGCTATTGCCCATGATGGGCATTGTGACGCCACTCCTGACCGAACGATACGGGCGAAATGTTTGTGCGGCTATGACCGCTTTGCCGCCCGCCATTGCGTTGATGTTGCTGCTGCAACAGGCGCCAGTGGTTATGTCTGGTCAGGTTCCTTCGTTACATGCTGAATGGATCCCCGCCCTCGGACTGAACCTGGCTCTGCATCTGGATGGCCTCGCCTGGCTGTTCTGTTTGCTGATTCTGGGCATTGGTTTGTTGGTGATCCTGTACGCACGTTATTACCTGTCGGATCGTGATTCGATGGGACAGTTTTATGCCAGCCTCATTCTGTTTATGACCGCGATGCTCGGGGTGGTGTTGTCCGCCAACCTGCTGCAGCTGTGGTTGTTCTGGGAACTCACCAGTATCAGCTCCTTCCTGCTGATCAGCTTCTGGTCGTGGCGTACCGATGCCCGCAAGGGCGCACGGATGGCGCTTGCGGTTACGGGGGCCGGTGGTCTGGCTCTGCTGGGGGCTCTGATCCTGATTGGCCATGAAGTGGGCAGTTTTGATCTGGCGACCGTGCTCGCCAGTGGTGATCTGCTGCGTCAGAGTGAGCTGTATCCGGTGATTCTGGCGCTGTTTCTGCTCGGTGCCTTTACCAAGTCGGCACAGTTCCCGTTCCACTTCTGGCTTCCACATGCCATGGCGGCACCAACGCCGGTCAGTTCATACCTGCATTCGGCGACCATGGTGAAAGCCGGTGTGTTCCTGCTGGCGCGTTTTTATCCGGTGCTGGCCGGTACCGACCTCTGGTTTGTGGTGGTCTCCCTGACCGGTATGGCTACGCTGTTGGTCGGTGCTTACACCGCCTTGTTCAAGCATGACCTCAAAGGTCTGCTGGCGTACTCCACCGTCAGTCATCTGGGTCTGATCACCCTGTTGCTGGGCCTGGGTACGGCGCTGGCGCCGGTCGCTGCGGTGTTTCACATCATCAACCACGCCGTATTCAAGGCATCGCTGTTTATGGCGGCCGGTATTATCGACCACGAATCCGGCAGCCGGGATATGCGCAAGCTGAACGGCTTGTGGCAGTTTATGCCGGTGACGGCAACGCTGGCGATGGTCGCGGCCTCGTCGATGGCGGGGGTGCCGTTGCTGAACGGGTTCCTGTCGAAAGAGATGATGTTTGCTGAAACGCTTGAGCAGTACACCTTCGGGGCCTTGTCCTGGTGGGTGCCATTGCTGGCGACCATTGGTGCAACCTTCTCGGTGGCTTACTCGTTGCGCTTTATGCACGACGTGTTCTTTAACGGCCAGCCGATTGATCTGCCCAAGACTCCCCATGAGCCTCCGCGTTATATGCGGGTGCCGGTCGAGATTCTGGTGGTGCTCTGTTTGCTGGTGGGGATGTTCCCGGATCTGATGGTGGGCACGTTGTTAAAAACCGCGGCTGGTGCCGTGTTGCAGGCTCCGGTGCCGGAGTTTGAACTGGGAGTCTGGCACGGTTTTAACCTGCCGTTACTGATGAGTATGCTGGCGGTGAGCGGCGGGGTGGCGATTTATGTCAATCGTCGTTTCCTGTTCCAGTTCCAGAGCCAGTTTGCTGAACGCGATGCCAAGCTGGTGTTTGAAGCCTCGGTACAGAGCCTGGTCCGGAAAGCCGGTCAGCTGCACCATCTGATTGATAATGGCTCGATGCAGCGGGCCATGTTCCTGATGCTGCTGCTGGCGCTGGTCCTGATGGCCTGGCCTTTGATGGATCTGCTCAATACCGCCGGTGGCCGCCCGGAACTGGCGCTGAACTGGGGTGTGGTGTTCTGCACCGCCTTGTTGATTGCCGGTACCTTGCTGACCATATGGTGGAGTCATCAGCGCCTGTGGGCGTTGCTGGCCCTGTCGATTGTTGGCTTGGTGGTGTCGGTGGCATTTGCCTGGTTCTCGGCACCTGACCTGGCGTTGACCCAGCTGTCGGTAGAGGTGGTGACGGTGTTGCTGTTCCTGCTGGCGCTGTTTTTTCTGCCAAGACACGGGCCGATTATGGATGGCCCGCTGCGTATCATGATGCGTGACCTGGGTGTCTCCGTGTTGTTCGGCAGTGTGGTGGGCACCATTTGTTATGCCTTGCTGACCCGTCCGCTGGACAGTATCTCCGGTTATTTTCTGGAGCACAGCAAAACCGGTGGTGGTGGCACCAACGTGGTCAACGTGATTCTGGTCGACTTCCGGGGCTTTGATACCCTCGGCGAAATCACCGTTCTGGGGATTGCGGCGCTGGGGATCTACAAGCTGCTGGCGCGTATGACCCTGGCGATGCCATCGGCGGATGATGACGGCCGAGCCTGGGCGCGTGAACGTCATCCGGCCTTGCTGGCACTGGTGTCACAGAGTCTGTTGCCGCTGGCGCTGCTGGTATCGGCTTATATCTTCCTGCGTGGTCACAACATGCCGGGTGGCGGTTTTATTGCGGGTCTGATTACCGCTATTGCCCTGATCCAGCAGTACGTGGCGCACGGTGTGGTGTGGATGAAACAGCGTATGCCGCTCAGTTATGAGGCCCTGATTGCTTCCGGTCTGCTGATTGCACTGACCGCAGGCCTGGGCAGCTGGCTGTTTGGCCACAATTTCCTGAAAACCTGGTACGACTACTTCTACTTGCCCGGTGTTGGCAAGTTCGAACTGGCCAGTGCCATGGTATTTGATCTCGGCGTGTATCTGACGGTGATCGGCGCAACCCTGCTGATTCTGGCCAACCTTGGCAAGCTCACCACGTCCGAACGTATCCGTACAGGAGATGAATAATGGAATTTGCATACGCTCTGGGGGTTGGTTTCCTGACCGGCGCCGGTGTGTTCCTGATGTTACGCGGACGCACCTTCCCGGTGATTCTGGGCCTGACCCTGTTGTCTTACGCCGTTAACCTGTTTCTGTTTGCCAGTGGACGACTCACCATCAACGCTGCGCCTATTCTGGGCACGGCCAGTGAGTACACCGATCCGCTGCCACAGGCGCTGGTGTTAACCGCGATTGTGATCGGTTTTGCCATGACCGCGTTTGTGCTGATTCTGGCCATGCGCGCGCGCGCCGATCTCGGGAATGACCATGTGGATGGTCATCTGCCGCCTGCCCAGTTGTCAGCTCGTGCTGAACAGCGCCGCGAACGACGGGAGCACTCATGATGTTTCAGCATGTTGTGATCCTTCCGATTCTGTTGCCGCTGCTGGCCGGAGCCTTGATGGTGATTCCGGCGGTCTCGCGCAACATGGTGCTGCAGCGCCGTCTGGGCACAGTGGCCTCGGTATTGGCGGTGGTGTTGGCGGTCTGGTTGCTGGTGCTGGTTGACCACAACGGTACCCAGGCTTACGCCGTGGGGGAGTGGAAACCACCGTTTGGCATCCTGCTGGTCGCCGACCGTCTGGCGACTCTGCTTCTGTTATTGACCTCGGTGCTGTTGCTGGCGGTTCAGCTGTTTGCCAGTGCTGGTGAAGATGAGCGCGGCCGGTTTTTCCAGCCGTTGCTGATGTTCCAGGTGATGGGGATTCAGGGCGCGTTTCTGACCGGTGATATCTTTAACCTCTTCGTGTTCTTCGAAGTGTTGCTGATCGCTTCCTATGCCTTGCTGATCCACGGTGGTGGTAAAGCCAAAACCGCCGCCAGCCTGCACTACGTGATCCTCAACCTGGCGGGTTCGGCACTGTTCCTGTTTGCGTTGGGTATTCTGTACGGCACTTTCGGTACGCTGAACATGGCCGACATGCAGGCCAACGCGGCGCTGATCCAGAACGATGATCTGTATCTGGCCAAGGTCGGAGCCCTGCTGTTGCTGGTGGTGTTTGGTCTGAAAGCCGCCATGCTGCCGCTGCATTTCTGGTTGCCGAAGGCTTACGCCGCAGCTCCGGCACCGGTTGCCGCGTTGTTTGCCATCATGACCAAGATTGGTATCTACAGCCTGTGGCGGGTGCATTCCGCCATCTTTGGTGAACACGCCGGGGCACTGGCGAATGTTGCCTTGCCGTGGTTATGGCCAATGGCGTGGCTGACACTGGCGCTGGGTGTGGTTGCTGTGCTGGCAAGCCAGTCTCTGCGGGCGTTGGCTGCCAATCTGGTGATTGTGTCGGTGGGCAGTCTGTTGTTGATGGTTGCCAATCCGGCGCAATCCACAACGGCGGCCGGTTTGTATTATCTGGTCCACAGTACGCTGGCGACGGCGCTGATTTTCCTGATTGCCGGTCTGATCATGGGCCAGCGTGGCAAGTCGGAAGACCGCTTTGTGCGTGGACGGCCATTGGCGCATCCCCGTTTGCTCGGCGGGCTGTTTTTTATCGCCGCACTGGCGTTGATTGGTATGCCACCGTTCTCCGGGTTTATCGGCAAGGCACTGATGCTGAGTGCAGCGCTGGATGAAGGTGTCGCTGGCTGGATCTGGCCACCGCTGCTGCTGTCGAGTCTGGCGGCGCTGCTGGTGTTGTCTCGTGCTGGTAGCAGCATTTTCTGGCGCAGTCGTGGCCGTGCCGTACCGGTAACGATTGATACCCGCCAGTTGGCCGGTATCGGGGTGCTGCTGGTGGCGCTGGTGCTGATGGTGGTGCTGGCTGGCTGGTTAACGGCCTTTACTGATCGTGCCGCTGCCGACCTGCTCGCAGGCATGCAGCTGGTATTACCGGAGGGCCGTTGAGATGAACAAAGCCTTGTTACCCATGCCGATTCACACAGCGGTATTGCTGTTGACCTGGTTGTTGTTAAACGACTTCTCGATTGGACACCTGCTGCTGGGTTCACTGCTGGCGGTACTGATTCCGTGGCTGGTGGCCCCGCTCAGTGATCCACAAGCGCCAGTGCGCAAACCCGGCAAGGCGCTGGTATATGCCCTGATTGTGTTGTGGGACATCCTGCGCTCCAACATCGAGGTAGCGATTCTGGTGATGCGCCCGAATCGCAGCCTGCGTCCGGCCTTGCTGGCCTTGCCGCTGGATATTCAGGGGGATTTACCACAAGCCTTGCTGGCCAGCACCATTTCCCTGACACCGGGCACGGTGAGTATGGATTTTTCCGAAGACCGTCGCTGGTTGTATATCCACGCCCTGCACGTAACGGATGAGCAGGCGTTGCTGCGTTCCATCAAGGAACGTTACGAAGCCCCTCTCAAGGAGATTTTTGCATGCTGAATACACTCTTGTTGTGGGTGGCCGGTGTGGTCGGGCTGGCGCTGGTATTAAATGCCTGGCGTCTGGTGCGTGGCCCGTCGGTGACAGACCGGGTGCTGGCGCTGGATACCATGTATATCAACGTCATCGCCATGATCATCCTGCTGGGTATCTATTTTGATACCAGCCTGTATTTCGAAGCGGCACTGCTGATAGCCATGCTGGGTTTTGTGAGCACCGCAGCGGTATCCAAATACCTGCTGCGTGGCGACATCATCGAATAAGGAGATCCGGATGACGCTTTATGAATGGTTTATTGCAGCACTGCTGGTGATTGGGGGGCTGTTTACCCTGATTGGCGCGCTGGGGATGGTGAAGTTGCCGGATCTGTATACCCGGTTACACGCGCCGACCAAGGCCACCACAATGGGAATCGGCTGTATCCTGCTGGCTTCCATGCTGATGCGGCTGGACCGTAACGAAGGCTTTGGTATTCAGGAACTGGTGATCAGCCTGTTCCTGTTTATTACTGCTCCGGTATCGGCCTATATGATCGCCAAGGCGGCCATGCACTTGCGGGTGCCATTGCAGCCTGGCAGCGACCCGCATCGTTTGCTGGAAAAAGCTCGCGACCAGCAGCCGCCGCAGTAAGGTCAGATCTGGTCGATCGCCTCTTGCAGGCGTTCGACCCCGATCACCGTCATACCCTCGGGCAGCTGCCGTGGCACGTTGGCTTTCGGCACAATCGCCCGTTTGAAGCCGTGTTTGGCGGCTTCACGAATCCGCTCCTGGCCGGAAGGTACGGGGCGGATTTCCCCCGACAATCCCACCTCGCCGAACACAATCAGATCATGGGCCAATGGCTGGTTACGGAAACTCGACAGCGCTGCTACCAATAACGCGAGGTCAGCACTGGTTTCGCTGACTTTGACGCCACCGACCACGTTGATATACACGTCCTGATCCGCCAGTAACACACCACCGTGGCGATGCAATACCGCCAGCAACAGATTCAGGCGGTTCTGGTCAGTACCCACCGATACCCGCCGAGGATTGCCCAGATGGCTCTGATCTACCAGTGCCTGAATTTCTACCAGCAAGGGACGGGTGCCTTCCCAGATCACCATCACCACACTGCCGGGTGCTGGTTCGTCACTGCGACTGAGGAAAATCGAACTGGGGTTTTTGACTTCACGCAGGCCGGTATCCAGCATGGCAAATACGCCGAGTTCGTTAATGGCACCAAAGCGGTTCTTGATGGCGCGCAGGGTGCGATAACGGCTGTCGGCCGACCCTTCCAGCATGATGGAGCTGTCGATCATGTGTTCGAGCACTTTTGGACCGGCCAGCGTGCCGTCTTTGGTGACGTGGCCAACCAGCAGCAGCACCGTGTTGGTCTGTTTGGCATAACGGGTGAGCAGGGCGGCGCTTTCGCGTACCTGGGAAACACTGCCGGGGGCTGATTCCACACCCTCTACATGCATCACCTGAATCGAGTCGATCACCACCACTTTCGGCTGGTGTTGCTGCAGGGTAACCAGCAGCTGTTCGACGCTGGTTTCGCTCAGCAGCTGTAACTGGTCGGTTGGCAATCCCAGACGATGAGCGCGCATGGCGACCTGTTGCAGGCTTTCTTCACCGGTGACATACAAGGCTGGCATGCGGCTGGCGAGGTTACACATGGTTTGTAACAACAGTGTTGATTTCCCCGCGCCCGGGTGGCCACCAATCAGAATGGCAGAACCCGGCACCAGACCACCTCCCAGCACCCGGTCGAACTCCTGCATGCCAGAGCTGAAACGTGGCTGTTCGCTGATGCTGACCTCTGCCAGACGCTGGATACCAACCGCACCGGTCTTGCCCGCATAACCGTCGAAGGCGGCACTGCGAGTCGCTGTTTTACCACTGGTCAGCACCACTTCCTGCAGGGTATTCCAGGCGCCACAGGCAGTGCATTGACCCTGCCATTTGGCATGGTCGGCACCACAGTCAGCACAGACGTAGGCGGTTTTCTTCTTCGACACGGGATGCTTTCCTTCTGAATGAGGATGCCTATTGTTACACTGCCGGGCCTGAATATCCCGTCCGCTGATCACACGGGATAACCATTGACGGGAGGTTGTTATGTCATTTGGGCAACAGATTGCCTTGCTGTGTTTTCTGCTGTCGATGGGAACCATCGCGGTCACCTACGGCGTTGCCATCGATCAGGGTACGGCAGAAATCTGCAATCCGTTTTTTGACGGTTGTACCGATATTACTCACACCGGCATGAAAGGCGACGGTGGTTTTATTTTTCGTGGTGGCATGATCGCCGCCTGTGCATTTTTTGTGGTCTGGTGGCAGATCATGGCGGTCTGGTTGCGCCAGTACACAGGTGCACTGGCGCGTGGTGCCATGCAATTGTTCGGTATTGTGGCCGCAGTTGGCCTGTTAGTGGGCACCGCAGTGTTGTTGCCGGAGAAAGACGCGGTACGCTGGGGTGTGCATGTTCGTGGTGCCAACCTGTTCTTTCAAGGCATGCTGCTGGCGTTGACGATTAACTATGTGCTGATCTGGAAAGCCCGTCGTCGCGGATTACTAGTACCGTCGTTCGGTTTCAAGACCCTGTTGATGTTGTGTTTGTGGGGACTGTTTATCGCCTTTGCCGGGGTTACCGTCGGCGTTGAAATGAGCAACGGCAAACGCATTATCGAATGGTGGGCGACGCTGTTTATCGGTTTTTATTTTATTTCGAGCTGGCCGGACTGGCGTTCGGTGCGCCTGATGGCTGAATCCGGCGGCTGAATATTGCGCCGGGAACAATTGTGGAGCCAAATGGCTCCTCGCTAAACGATTCACCAGCAGACACGGGTCTGTGGTGACGAACAAGGAGGTTGATATGACGTTGCCACAACGTCTGGCGTTGTTCTGCACCCTGTTGCCCGCTCTGGGCATTGGGCTGGCGTTCTGGCTGAACGGCCAGGCCTTTCCCGAACAGTTCTGCGTGCCCTGGCTGGATGGCTGTACCACCATTACCGCCACCGGTATCTATTACCCCTCGGCCTATATTCTGCGTGGTAGCCTGATTTGCACTGCAATGTTCTGTCTGGTCTGGTGGTACTGCGCACGGGTCTGGCTTGACAGCAGCCGCATGCATCCATTAAAGGGCTGGATGTGGTTTCTGATTGTCACCAGCATGATGGGTAGCCTGCTACTGGTGGCCTCTATCGCTGTATTGGGTGAACACATGCTACCGAGCAGCGAGCATCGTTTTCTGTGGCGCTTCCACACCATTACCGCTGGACTGTTTTTCCTGCTGACCTCGATTTGCCAGATCCTCATGACGTTTTATATGTGGCGTTTGCGAGAGCCACTGGAAATCAGCCATAAGCAGATTCTGGTGAAAGTACTGCTGGCGGCAGGGCAACTTGGCAGTCTGCTGGCGTTCTGGATCTTGCCTGAAACCGGTATGGAGCATGGCAAGGTTGAGGCGATTTGTGAGTGGTGGCTGGCGACCTTCTGCTGTGCCTATTTTGTAACGGCCTGGTATGACTGGGCAGATTTTAATCTGACCCATCCCGCAACGTACCCTGCTAATCATTTAGCCAGTCAGAACGCCTTCGGGCAGGAGCGTGAAGCATGAGTCTGGCGCAGGTATTGGCCCTTGGCTGTTTCTGGATTTCCCATCTGACCTTCTGGATCACGCTGGTGATGGGGTTTTACACGGGTAATACCGATGTCTGTCTGCCGTATCTCACGGGCTGCACCAGTATTACCGCTACCGGCATTCCTGATCCGCAGGCGTTTGTGTTTCGCGGTGGCCTGATTGCCGCCTGTGTGCTGTTTATTCTCTGGTGGTATGCAATGCAGGCCTGGTTGTTACAGCTGGCTCCGCAACGGCCAATCATGACCGTTCGCTACATGGTGAGTGTTGGTGTGCTGAGTTCGGTGTGTCTGATTGTGGCAACTGCCGTGTTGCGGCCCGACAAGGCTAATTTACCCTGGACATTACACACCGTGGGAGCTGCGCTGTTTTTCCTGATTTCCTTACTGGTTCAAACCCGGGTGACCTTCTGGTTGCGGCAGTTACAGAAAACCGGTGTCGACGTGGGGCGCAGTCTGAAGTTCAAGTTCGTGCTGGTGGGTAAACAGTGGCTGTGGTTACTGGTGATGCTGGCATTGCAGATCTTCGGCAGCGATGATCAGTGGAAAAATGTAGTGGAGTGGTGGATGGCCCTGCTGATCGGTTTGTATTACCTCAGCAGTTATTACGACTGGCAGGATTTTCACTTGGTCGACCATAGTCAGACTGTAGTGCCACCACGAATCCCGGATTGATAAATATTGTCGCAATGGTGTGGGCAAGCCTGAAAGAACTCGTCATTTCGCTGCGTTTGTCGCCTTGCTCACACGTGCCGCAGCACTCGCGCAGAGCTGTGCAAAGTTATCAGAGTGTCTCTGGAGCAAAGTGGTGCCGATTTTTCAGAGGATTTCCTGCTGATGCAGAGATGGCTGAAGGCTGGCCATTTATCCACAGAAGTCATGCCTGTTAGTCCACGTTGATGCAATTTTCTGCCACTTGATGCACACTTGCCTTTTTATACTGTGTGAATATCCAGTGGCCTCGTTCAAGACTCATATATCCGTAGCGGCCGGAGCAAGCGCCATGGGCGCCTCGGCGTTATTGGCCATCGACCTGATTGACCTCTCTATGGCTGCCTCGTTGTGGCTGCTCGGCACCCTCGGCGGCATCCTGCCCGACGTTGACTCCGACACCTCCAAACCCGTGATGTGGCTGTTCAATACCCTGGGCATAGGCGCAGCCGCGTTAACCTGTTGGTGGCTGGTACCCGGCCCGGCGTTGTACATGTTGTGGATCGCCATGGCGATGGCATTTGTATTGTTCGGTGTGTTGCTGCGAGAGGTGTTCTTTCACTTCACCGTTCACCGCGGGATTTACCACTCGTTACTGGCGGTGATTTTTGCGTGTTTGTTATCGGCTCTGCTGGCCTGGCATATGGCTGGTCTGAGTTCATTGGAAAGCTGGCTGACCGGTTTTTTTGTTGGTGGCGGCTATCTGGTGCATCTGGTGCTGGATGAGTGTTACTCCGTCGACTTTAACGGCGCGCGTTTCAAAAAATCGTTCGGTACTGCCCTCAAGCCCGTGTGTATGAACAACTGGCTCGGCAGCCTGATGCTGGCCATCGCCTGCATCCCGCTGGTGTGGTTCGGTCCGGATACCGAAACCCTGCAACTGGTGCTGGAAAGCTGGCAACCACACTGGTGGCACAGCCTGGTCGCCATGGTCGGACGGTGAGCGGGCAGTGACGGGGCAGTGAAAGTCGGCGTTCTATTGTTATGGGTTAACAATCGATAGAAGCACGCTCGATGGCCGAAAAACTCTGTCGATGGGCAAGGCAATTCTCCAAGCGCTCAGTCAGCTGAATGTTTCCGGTTCTGGATGGCATTCAGCCAATACCTTCGGGGATAGCGGCGTTGACAGTCGCACAACCAAAAACAAAGCTGGCAGCCATATCACGCTCAGAGCATCTGCTATGACAAAACAGTTTGCCGAAAACCTGATGATTGACGGCGTAGACCACCGCCTGAACAGTTTCCCGCTAGATCGATGGCTGGCCAAAAGTCGCCACGCCCCGCACTTCACCGCACCACATACCGCGCTCTGGCGTGGCTACAGGGCAAATTGGGAGATTCGTGACCAGCGTTTGTATCTGGTCGGAATCACCGGCTTTGCCGCCGATAATCCGACCGAAGATGATAGCGCAGCATTGGGTGAGTACATGGAAAGCCCTGCTCTGCACTTGCCGGATCTGTTTCCGGAATATCCAGAGCGGGTATTTGCCCATTGGTACAGCGGCGACCTGTGCATACCACTCGGAGATCCAGCCTTACCACCAACCGGATACAAGATGTTTGATGTGTACAAGGGCGTGATTACCCGGCAATGGATCAAGGAGAATGAGACATGATCGTACTCTATGCTTATCTGGCAGCAGGCATTCTGACCGGTCTTTGGGTTATCTATGGCATGCCGAAAAAAGAACCAATACCGCCTTCAACTATTCTCGACAAGCTGGCGGCCATACTGGTACTCATGCTTCTGTGGCCGGTGTGCGTCTGGGCCGAACTGGAGTCCAGACGCCAACGCCCAAAACCGGTTGAATACCAGATTGACATCAGTCATATGCTGCGTCCCTTATCCATCTCCGAGATTGAACAGAAGGAAACCCCGGACGATCCGTCAGCACCGGCGCTACCGTTCGGTTTCCTGAATCCGGAATGGCTGGATTTTCGCAAAGACCTGGCGGCAGATGCAGAGCTGTGGGAATTTGCCGGAGCGTTGGAAGACTTATTACCCTGCTATGTCGAAGGGTATGCGCTGGTCGTAGACAACAGGGTCAGCCGCTACTTCACCACGGTCTTCAGTGTCGATGCAGTGCCTGCTGGCGCTCTGGTAACAACCATGCCGCCTCTGGTTGAGGTTAAGGACAACATCCAGCAAGCCTGATTTCTGCCAACTTCCGCGGCTGTACGAGTGGGCAAACCAACCCCATCGGTAGCCAGCACCGGCATATAAACGCCAAAAGGCCCCGGACAGGCACCCAAATAAATCTGAACAAGAGGGGCTAACCGGTTTTATCTGGGGATCAAATAGCTGCAACCTGAAGCACCACGAGGTATCAGCTGCCTGAAGAGTTTTTCTCGTTCCCATGCTCTGCGTGGGAATGCCAGCGGCTTGGGCTACCACGCAGGAGCGTGGGAGCCGGTTATGGTTTGTCATTTTCACTTATTGTTCTGATGTATCGCTCGGTCGAAATTAACCAGCCCACTTGATAACCAACAGCTATCAGAACCTATCAGGAGCTGTGAACATTCAATTGGTTGCCAATACGTTTTCGTATATTGTTAACAGCAACACGGCCCCCGCCTCTTTGCTCCTGATTCGTCAGGATGTTATACGCGGGGGTTTTTTATAGTCTGCTACCACCAGTCCTGCCAGTTCTCCGGCACTCCCATCGCCTGTAACGACACTTTGTAGTCGGAATTCATCTCAGGCAGTGCCAGTAAGTGCGTCTCGAGTCGTTTATGCCACTGACTGCCAGAATGCAGCTTCAGTACCAGATGACGACATATAGCCAAGATCAGGAATGGGCGCGCTTTTAACTCATCATCGGTCAATCCTGACGCCCTCATTTTGTCGAGCCACTCCAGAGCCCCTACTGCTGGCAATATTGGTTGGTCAACCATGTTGCGGTTCCACAGGCGGCTATGGTGCGCGCAAATATTACGAAGATAGTTCAAGGAACGTAGCCAACTCTGAAAAGCCTCCCAGTCAGGCACGCCATATTGGGTAGCAATTTGGGTTTGGTGTTTCACCTTCATCATGGCAAACAGTTGGGATACAGCACCAAAGTCCCAGGTTTCAGCAGCAACCCAGACTGGCAAGTCCGGCCCGTGTTTTTCTCTGTAGTGTTTTACAAAGTCTTCCTGTGAACGATTTTCCAGATTGAGGCGCTTTTGCGTCCATGCATCGAAGGCTGTTGGCTTGCCAGGCCCTTTGCTCTTGTTCGCAAATGTCTTGTGTAATTGGTTTTGCTGGGTGTGAGCGAAGGTATCCAGACGCCCCAGTAGATGAGCCACGTCGACCCGGATCGCAATTTCGATACGTTCAAGCGCATCCAGTACCTGGAGGCGCAGTTGCTTGTCGAACAGGTATAAGTGAACAGCATCCACCAGATGGGTGTTGGGATGTACCTCGTCCTTTACTCGCAACAGTTTGCCACGGGCATCGAATTCCCTTACCCGAAACGGATACCAGTAGGCACTGAGACGGTAGTAGCCAAATTGCTCCAGCGATTTCAAGGCTGCGGCATCATCAGTCACTATGACACCGCGCGATTTCAGTTTGGCGAGCTGATCCGGGAAGCTCAGCCATGGGCGAGAATAGGTCATATCCGTATCCGTTCTTAAAAGACGGTCTGTATCCTGCAACCGAAAAAAATCTTTTTTCGAAGTTTTTTCGATACCCCAAAGAGTCCAGTCTTCCACAGATTTCGTATGGTGTAGAAGGGAGCCTTAGAGGCATACGTTTTATATGTTATTTATCTCCAGCCCATAGTCGTTGTTGCTGATTTTTGCCCGGCACACCTTGAAGCCATACTTGGCCGATTGAGCCTGAATGAACTGGATGTTTTCTTCACTCATTAAGGTGCCACAGGTTACTGACTTGATGGCATCGGGTGGGATACAGAAGAAGAAAAAGGCATCGGCGCTATCCAGCATTCCTTGTGCGGGGTATCTGATTAACCCTGTCAGGTTCAGCCATTTGGTGCCCGGTATGACCTCTGGCGAGAGGTCTCTATAGGTGTTTGAGCCGTGTGGATTCTCACCCCAGAATTCTTGCGTCACTGCAATTTGGTCAGCTTTTATCAGCTTTCTCGATACCCGGTGCTCTTTCTCGTAAATCCACTCGTCTGACTTTTCGAACAGGATTCCGTACAGGTCAACCAGCTCCGGATTGGTTGGATCGGGATACAAATCCCAGGAGCGTTGTTTTCGATACACAACGCGAGCCAGACGCTCTGCCTCACCGTCGAGTTCGGTGAAAAAGGGATGTCGGAGGTCGTACTCCACGACCATGCCGCGGTGATTATCGGCGTAATGGGCCCACATCAGCAGGTTGTCACGGGTTTCTGTCAGCGAAATTACCCCCAGATCTCTGAAGTCCTGGGTAAATGCAACGTGGTGGCGGGTGTGGTCGGTTAAGTTTTTCTGAAAATATGCTCTAACTTCTTCCCGTGTTTTTCCAAAACGTCCACTGGGTTGACCATCTGGCTGCGTAGAGTCCAGTGCCACCAGGTACTCCAGGCCGGGTAGCATTTCAAAAGGATCGTTGAGTGCTGCTCGCTGGGAGCAGCGTACAAAGAAGTTTTCAAAAAATTCTGGCCGGTAGGGCATGTATTTGTAGAGAGAGTGCATCGCGTCCTTGCTCCTGAATAGTTAGTTCAACACCCGTTCCGCCGATTCCTCGGTCAGCTGCTGGCGGGTCTGGTTGGCCTTGAGATGGTTTACTATAAGCTGCTGCCTTGCGAGTTTGGACGCAGAATTGACGTGATGCTTTCTGTCTCTCTCAGCGTTTTTTGTCCCATGGCGCGTTGTAAGAAAAGTCAGGTTTTCTGGAGTGTAACTGGGAAGCTGGTGATTGAATATGCGAGGGTAGCGGGTTGGGTGCGGCCTCTGGGAACCGAACCGGAAAGGCACAAACAAAAAAGCCCCGCTTTCGCGAGGCTTCTTTGAGTAATTTGGTGGTGCCCAGAGGCGGAATCGAACCACCGACACGCGGATTTTCAATCCGCTGCTCTACCGACTGAGCTATCTGGGCTTATCGCTTGGCTGTTTCGTTCTGCCCTGCGAGTGGGACGTATTAAACGACTATTCCCTTTTTCGGTCAAGCACTTTTTTAAAATATTTTAAAAAAAGTTTAATTTTTTTCCGGGACGTAACCTTCAGCCTTGTCGTAGTCGTCTCCGGACAGGAATTTGGTGCGCTGTTCGGTCAGGTATTTGCGCGCTTCCTTATCCATGGTGTTGAGGCGTTTTTCGTTGATCAGGCGGGTTTGGTGGGCGGTCCATTCGTCCCAGGCCTGGCGGGAAATGTTGTTGAACACATCTTCTCCGGCTGGGCCTGGAAATGGCGGGCGCTCCAGTCCTTCCAGTTCTTGCTGGTGTTTGCGGCAGAACACGGTACGGCTCATGAGTCTTTTCCTGTTATCAGTCGGGCAGGTGCAGCAGTTTTTTCACCGGTGCGGCCAGCCCCAGTTCGCTGGGTTGCTCGGGATTGTACCAATGCACTCCGGCTTCGCCTATTTGCAGCGGGTTGCTGTTGAGGCTGATGCGCAGGGGGTGAATGTGCAGGTGATAGTGCGAAAAGGTGTGACGGAAGCTGCCGAGGCTTTCGAGTTGGTCGATCTGTGTGCCAAAGCGCAGCTGTGCCTGTTGCTGTGCCTGCTCTTCACTGTCGGCTTCCGGAAAGCTCCAGAGGCCTCCCCAGATGCCGGTTTGCGGGCGCGGTTGTAACAGCCAGTGGCCATCGCGGTTGCGTACCATCAGCATCCAGGTGTGTTTTTCCGGCTTGTCGGCTTTGGGTTTGCTGTGTGGGAATTGGGTTGGTTTACCACTGGCGTACCCTTGGCAGTCCGGTTGCAGCGGGCAGATGCCACAGGCAGGTTTGCTGCGGATGCAGAGGGTGGCACCCATATCCATCATGGCCTGGGTGTATTCGCGGAAGCTGTGGGCTGGAGTCAGGCGTTCGGCGATGTCCCACATGTCTTTTTGCACAGCGGGTGAGCCGGGCCAGCCATCAACGGCGTAAAAGCGCGCCAGTACCCGTTTGACGTTGCCATCCAGAATCGGTGCACGAATCCCCATGCTGATTGAGGCAATCGCGCCAGCGGTGGAACGACCAATACCCGGCAGGTCGGCGAGGGCGTCGACACTGCGTGGGAATTCGCCGCCGTGCTGTTCAACAATGGCTTTGGCACAGGCGTGCAGGTTGCGACCGCGGGCGTAGTAACCCAGGCCTGTCCACAGATGCAGGACTTCATCCTGTTCGGCGGCGGCAAGCGCCTGCACGGTCGGGAAACGCTCCATAAACCGCAGGTAATACGGGATAACGGTGGTTACCTGGGTTTGCTGCAGCATGATTTCAGAAACCCAGACTCGGTACGGGGTGATGTCTTGCTGCCAGGGCAGGTGTTTGCGGCCGTGCTGGTGATACCAGTTCAGCACGCTGGTCGAGAAAGCTGTGTTGGTCATGAATCTGTCAGGCGTTGATGCTGTCGCGTATCCGGAATTGGGTCAGGAACTGCTCCAGCTGGTGCATGGGTAGCGGCCGGCTGAACAGGTAGCCCTGACACTGGTCGCAACGGTTGCGGCGCAGGAATTCTAACTGATCCGGCGTTTCAACGCCTTCTGCAACAACGGTGATGCCGAGTTTGTGGGCCATGGCGATAACGGCGGCGGTGATCGCCATGTCGTTGTCGTCGTGCGGGATGTCGGTGACAAAGGTGCGGTCGACCTTGAGCACTTCTACCGGGAAGCGCTTGAGATACGACAGTGAGGAATAGCCGGTGCCGAAGTCGTCGATGGCGAAGCTGATACCCAGGGTGCGGAGGTCGTTCATGATGCGGATGGCATGTTCGACGTCTTTCATCAGGGTGCTTTCGGTGATTTCCAGCTCCAGACATTCCGGTGGCAAGGAGTGGCTGTTGAGGATGTCGCGGATGACTTCAATCAGGTTGGGGTCGGTAAACTGGCGTGCTGACAGGTTAACCGCGACCCGCGAGCCGGGGGCCAGACGGCCGCGTGCCATCAGCTGGCTGATTTCACGGCAGGACTGATCCAGTACCCAATGGCCGATGTCGAGGATCTGGCCGGTTTCTTCTGCAACCGGGATAAACTTGTCAGGGCTGATCATGCCTTTTTCCGGGTGAATCCAGCGCAATAGGGCTTCAACGCCGGTGACGGTGAGGTCATCCAGGCGGATTTTGGGCTGGTAATAGACGCTGAACTGGTTGAGGTTGAGGGCATCCTGAATTTCCTTTTCCCAGGTCAGGTGCTCAAGAATGGCGCGGTTCATGTCTTCGGAAAAAAACTGGTAGTTGTTACGGCCGAGTTCCTTGGCGCGGTACATGGCGAGGTCGGCATTTTTCATCAGGATGTTGGGGTCGGTGCTGTCCTGAGGGGTCAGGGTGATGCCAATACTGACCGAGGTGCTGATGTCTTGCCCCTTGATGCGGATGGGTTTGGACAGGGCGGACAGCAGTTTTTCGGCAACGGTCATCACATCGGAGGTGTGGTGAACGTCGGTCAGCAGGATGGTGAATTCGTCACCACCAATGCGCGAGACGGTATCGCGGTCGCGGACGTTGCTGCTGAGGCGATGAGCGACTTCTTGCAGCAGCAGGTCGCCGGCATCGTGGCCAAGGGTGTCGTTAACCCGTTTGAACTGGTCCATATCCAGAAACATCAGGGCCAGGCTGCTGTTGGTACGCTGGGCGGCCTTGATGGACTTACCCAGGCGGTTACGGAACAGGCGGCGATTGGCGAGACCGGTGAGGGCGTCGTAGAAGGCCAGATGTTCCATCTGCAGCTGGGCGGCCTTGAGCTCGGAAATATCGGAAATGGCCCCCAGATAACCGATGGTAGCGCCGTCGCGGTCGTGTAGCGGGCCTGCCATCAGGTGTACCCAGACTTCACTGCTGTCGCGCTGCAACAGGCGCATTTCCAGCGCGATACTTTCATTCAGTTCCAGCAGGCGTTGCCAGGCGTTGTGGACTTCTACCAGATCGGCCGAGCTGATGCAGCTGAACCAGGACTCCAGCGTGGGTTCCGGGATATGAATGCCGTGGATATCGCGCCAGCGCTGGTTGACGTATTGCAGCTGTTGCTGGTTATCGATCTGGAAAATACCGACCGGTGAGAAGGCGGCCAGTTTGCGGAAACGCGCTTCGTTTTCGCGCAGCAGATTGTGTTCGTCTTCGACGGTTTCAATCAGGCGGTTAAACAGGGTGATCAGTTCACCGAGGTCGTCATTGCTGTCACGAACCGCGCGAATGCTGTAATCCTTTTCGTTGAGCAGGGTGTCGAGGGTGGCTCGCAGGTCACGAATGGGGCGAATGATCAGGTACTTGAACTGGCTGGCCAGCAAAAAGGCGAGGGACAAGGAGGCAAACAGGATCAGCACGGTAAAGGCCATAAACTGTTCGGTGCGTTTTTGCAGGTAAGCAGGATCCATTTCGAGGAACAGGTTACCTTCGATGTTATCTCGCACCACAATCGGGAAAGAAGCGGCCAGCGGGTTTTTGCGGGTCATTTCTTCCGGATGGTCAATGCTGCTGCAGACGGAGTCTTGTGTTTTGTAGCGGGCGTAGCTGTAGATCAGATGGTGGTCGAAATTGAAATAACAGGCCCGCAATACGGCCTCGTCGTTCCTTAGGCTGCTGATGGTTGCCGGAATGTCATTGATGCCTTGTTCTTCCTGTTCGCGACTAATGGTATTGGCCAGCATGGTGCCACTGCGGGACAGGTGCTGGCGCAGTTCGGCCTCGGACAAATGATTCTCAAGCCAGGTAAAACCCAGGCTGGCTGCCAGCAAGGACAGGGTGGTGGTCGCAAGCGCTACCAACACCAGCTTCTGCGTCAGGGAGCGATAAGGCAGGCGCATGGGGGACACCGTAAGCTAGAGGCGCCGATTCGTACGTGTGGTAATTGGTCTGGCACAGTGGGTACGGATGGCATGGGCGTCATAACATTCCTTTGCGGGTGGTCTACCTGTAGCAGTGTAGGCGGTTATGCTGATTCAGCCAGTATTTGTCAGTCTTGCCTGCTTTGGCAGTTAAGTTCTGTGTTTGATGGCCGTTCTGAAATAAAAATGGCCAGCAAAGGCTGGCCGTTCAGAGAGGTTGCTGCCGGATTATTTGGCCGCCGTGTTGACCTGGTTAGCTTCGTCGGCCAGCTCTTGCAGCAGCTTGTTCATGCGTTCGTCGGCGTTGGACGGGTTGGTGCCTTGCAGGCGCTCCGTCATCTGTTCGCGGTAGGTTTTGACCATGCTCAGACCGGATACCACGGCGTCGTAGATACGCCATTCACCGCTGGTTTCGTCCTTGAACAGACGGAAATCAATCGGAATAACGTTGCCATTGGTTTGCACCAGTTGGCCTTTCACCAGAGCCTTGTCGCCTTCTTCACTGATGCGGGCGTCTTCAAAGGCCAGTTTTTCGCCGCTGAATGCCTTGAATGCACCGCTGTAGGTGCGAATCTGCAGTTCGCGGAAGCGTTCGATAAATTCCTGACGCTGAGCAGGTTTGGCCAGACGCCAGTATTTGCCCAGGGCGCTGGAAGCAATTTTTTCCTGGTCAATGGTCGGTACGATGTAGGTCATCACCAGACGGCGTACTTCGTCGTCCGAGCGTTGTTCGATGGTCAGTTTGTTGAGGTCGGCAATCAGGTTGTTGGTGGCCGAGCTGACAACATCAGATGGCGACGCTGCTGCCCATACGTGAGCAGAAATAAACACCATAAAGCTGATCAATAAACGGAACATGTTATGGGGTGTCCCTTGTGGTAGTGAAAACGGAATTTCTGAATATCCAGCACCAATGCTGAACCATGGCCAACAGTATGTCGCTGTTGGCATGTAATGGGTAGCCCGGTGGCGGGTGGATTCTTTGTTGCAGCAGGTGCAATAACCGGGTTTGTGAACGGTGCCGCTCAGTCGGCCGGGTTACAGATCCACTGCTCACCCTGCTGCTGGAAACCGCGACGACTCAGGGCCGTTTGCAGTTGTACCGGAACATTCTGACAAATCAGGGTCAGGGATTGTTCCCGTGCCCATTTCATCAGCAGGAACAGGGTCTGGTGCATAACGCCTCGACGCTGGGTGATGGTGCGCACGGCGGCCTGGTCAATCCAGACCTGATTGTCTTGCTGATGAGCCAGAATCAGGCCGATCACGCGGTCGTTAAAACGCGCTGCCACAATCCAGTCACCAGCGGCCAGACGGCTGGAAACTTCCATCGGGGTACTGGTCAGTCCTTGCTGGCTGGCGGTGTCCTTGTGGATTTTTTCGATATCAATCCAGTCGGCATCGTTAGGGGTGCGAATATGCTCCAGCTTGACAGGCATGATGAGTCCTCTGCGTGTGGCGAATGCCGGGCGGCATCGTGGAGGTTTTGGGCTACCGCCTTTATAATGCTTTCCTTTTCCTTTGGCGAGAGTTTGGAGCTGACCATGGCCCGTACCGCAACGGTCGAACGCAATACCCTGGAGACTCAGATCCGGGTGTCCATCAACCTCGATGGCACCGGTGTCAGCCGTTTTGATACCGGCGTGCCGTTTCTTGAGCACATGATGGATCAGATTGCCCGCCATGGTCTGATCGACCTGGATATCGAATGCAAGGGTGACCTGCACATTGATGACCACCATACCGTGGAAGATATTGGCATTACTCTTGGTCAGGCATTTGCCCAGGCCGTGGGTGACAAAAAAGGCATCGTCCGTTATGGCCACAGTTATGTGCCGCTGGATGAAGCCCTGTCTCGCGTGGTGATCGATTTTTCCGGTCGTCCGGGTCTGAACTTCAACTGTGAGTTTACCCGCGCCTCGATTGGCAAGCTGGACACCCAGCTGTTCTGGGAGTTTTTCCAGGGCTTTGTGAATCACGCCAAGGTGACTCTGCACATCGACAACATCAAGGGTTTTAACGCCCACCACCAGGCCGAGACCATCTTCAAGGCGTTTGGTCGTGCCCTGCGTATGGCGCTGGAGCTGGACCCGCGTATGGCGGGCGTGATGCCGTCGACCAAGGGGTGCCTGTAATGAGCAAGTTGTGTGCGGTTATTGACTACGGCATGGGCAACCTGCACTCGGCACACGGTGCCCTGCAGGCGGTAGCCGGTGCGGATACCCGTGTACTGGTGACCAGTGATCCGGAAGTGATCCGTTCTGCCGATCATGTGGTGCTGCCGGGTGTGGGCGCGATTCGCGACTGTATGGCTGAAATCCGCCGTCAGGGTATCGATCAGGTGGTGGCCGAGGTTCGCAAGACCAAACCGCTGCTGGGTATCTGCGTCGGTCTGCAGGCCATGATGGACTCCTCCGAAGAAAACGGTGGTGTTGACTGTATGGGTCTGTTCCCTGGCAAGGTGCGTTTCTTTGGCAATGATCTGGTCGAAGACGGTACCAAGCTGAAAGTGCCTCACATGGGCTGGAACAAGGTGCAGCAGGTTGAACACCCGCTGTGGGCCGGTATCGCCGATAACAGCCGTTTCTATTTTGTGCATTCCTATTACGTTGAGGCGGTGAATCCGTCCCAGGTGAAAGGTCGCGGTCACTACGGCGTTGATTTCGCCGCAGCTATGGGTGAAGGCAACGTGTTTGCGGTGCAATTCCACCCGGAAAAGAGCCACAACGCTGGTCTGGCCCTGCTCAAGAATTTCCTCAACTGGGATGGTCAGGCCTGACCTGTCATCCGCTGAATCAAGGTTTCAAACATGCTTGTAATTCCTGCTATCGATCTGAAAGACGGCCAATGTGTGCGCCTGCGTCAGGGCCGTATGGACGATTCCACCGTATTCGGTGACAACCCGGTTGAAATGGCTCGTCGCTGGGTTGATGCCGGCTGCCGTCGTCTGCACCTGGTTGACCTGAATGGCGCCTTTGCCGGTGAACCTGTTAACGGTGAAGCGGTGACCTCGATCGCCCGTGCTTTCCCGGGCCTGCCAATCCAGATTGGTGGTGGTATCCGTACCCTGGAAACCATCGAAGCCTACGTAAAAGCGGGCGTAAGCTACGTGATCATTGGCACCAAGGCGGTTAAAGAGCCTGCGTTTGTGAAAGAAGCCTGTCTGGCTTTCCCGGGCAAGGTGATTGTTGGCCTGGATGCCCAGAACGGTTTTGTGGCCACTGACGGTTGGGCTGAAGTGTCGACTGTGAAAGCCGTAGACCTGGCTAAACAGTTCAAGAACGACGGTGTGTCTGCCATTGTGTACACCGACATCGCCCGTGACGGCATGATGCAGGGTGTTAACCTGGAGTCTACCGTTGAGCTGGCCGTTGAAGGTGGTATTCCGGTGATTGCATCCGGTGGTGTTACCAACATCGAGGATATTCGTAACCTGGCCAAAGTAGCAGGCAAGGGCATCCTGGGTGCGATCACTGGCCGTGCGATTTACGAAGGTACTCTGGACGTGGCCGAAGGCCAGAAACTGGCTGACGAGCTGACTGGCGCGTAACGGAGGCTTTTATGGCACTGGCCAAACGCATTATTCCCTGTCTGGATGTCGATAAAGGCCGCGTCGTTAAAGGCGTGAACTTTGTGGGTATCCGCGATGCCGGTGATCCGGTTGAAATCGCCAAGCGTTACAACGATCAGGGCGCTGACGAGATCACTTTCCTCGACATTACCGCCAGTCATGAAGGTCGTGACACCACGGTGCATATGGTGGAAGCCATTGCTGAGCAGGTGTTTATCCCGCTGACGGTGGGTGGTGGTATTCGTGAGCTGGCGGATATCCGCCGTATGCTGAATGCCGGTGCCGACAAGGTATCCATCAACTCTGCAGCGGTTTACAACCCTGAATTTGTGCGCGAAGCCTCGCAGAAATTCGGTGCCCAGTGCATCGTGGTTGCCATTGATGCCAAGCAGGTTGCAGAAGGCCGTTGGGAAATTTTCACCCACGGTGGCCGTAAACCAACCGGTATCAATGCCGTTGAGTGGGCTGTCAAAATGGCCGAATACGGTGCCGGTGAGATCCTGCTGACCAGTATGGATCGTGACGGCGTGAAATCCGGTTTTGACCTTGGTGTTACCCGCGCTATTTCGGATGCGGTGAATATTCCGGTGATTGCCTCAGGTGGCGTGGGTAACCTCGACCATCTGGTGGATGGCGTTAAACTGGGCGGCGCGGATGCCGTTCTCGCCGCCAGTATTTTCCACTTTGGTGAATACACCGTGCAGCAAGCCAAAGAACATATGGCTGCTGCAGGCATTGAAATGCGTTTGTAATCCTGCCCTCGTATGAGTTGTCAGGGATGAGATACCTGCTCTCGGGCCGGTGAATCAGGATCAAGAGAGGCGTGTTGTATGAACCGGTCAGGAAAACAACAAAACCGGCGCTCGATGTTGCTGGTTTTTCTGGCCTCGGCACTGGGTGGTGAGGTTCAGGCTCTGGAAGAGTTTGAACCGGAATTGCCGTTGGTGCTGAGTGCGGTTCGTCTGCAACAGCCTCTTGCTGAAGTTCCTGCCAGCGTCACGGTGATTGATGCTGACCAGATTCGCCAGTGGGGCGTTACCCGCGTGGTGGATATCTTCCGTTACGTTCCCGGCATGTTTGTCGGGGATGAACTCGATACCCGTTCTACGTCCGTTGTTTATCACTCCGGTGATGTGTCGTTGGCGCGTCGTCTGGAAGTACTGGTGGATGGTCGTTCGGTGTATGAGTCGACGTTTGCACGGGTCGACTGGGATCGTATTGGTGTGGCGGTGGAAGACATTGAACGGGTTGAAGTGACGCGTAGCCCCAGTGCATCCAGTTATGGTCTGAACGCCTTTCAGGGGGTGGTGAATATCATCACTCGTCATCCTGCGGACAGTGCATCCGCTGATTTGTCGGTCAGTTATGCATCCGATCAGCAGCGTCACGGTTATGCCAGTATCGGGGGTGGTGGCGATGTCCAGCACCGCATCAGTGTGTTTGCTGATCGTGTCGGCGAATACGGCGGTTTCCATCATGATACTGGTTCATTGCCAGATTTGCGGGCCAACAAGGCTATAGCCTGGAGCGCTGCTACTCGTCCGGATGATTCCTCCGAGCTTGAATGGCAAGTGAGTCGTCAGCTTGTGGCGCGTGACGTGTATGCCGATGAAAATTTTATGACTGATTCACCTCTGCAGGAGTCCACTACGGATGTGCTATGGGGGCGTTACACCCGTGAGACGTCGGCAGATCACCAGTGGCAATTAAAAGCATACTGGAGCGGTAACAACACCGAATCAGATTACAGTGCCTGTGCTCCCACCATCGCTTTTTCCGAGGATCTGGGAACGTTATATCGCCAGAATCCGGGCTTCGCAGAAACATTAGGCTACAGTGTGCTGGGTTATCAACAGGGCTCGGCAGCTGATCGAACGACGTTGGGGTATTTATACGCCGCGATTGCATCTGGCCGTGTCAGTGCTGATGCGCTGGAATCCTTGTTGGCCACTCGTGGTTACAGTGTAGAGATCAGTGACTCGGATCTGGCGTTGGCACAGTCGGTTATGGCTGGAGTCATCACTGGCCATGGTTTGGATGAAACCGTATGCGGAACGGGTGATCTCGACATTTACGAACAACGGACCGATATCGAATGGCAGGATACCCGCACCTGGAGCCCGCAGTTGCGTTCTGTGCAGGGGATTGGCTGGCGTCGTGACCGGGTGAGTTCGCGTACCTATTTTGATGGTGAGGTAGGGCAGGACAGCTGGTCGGCATTCTTCAACATTGAATACAAACCACTGCCTGACTGGTTGCTGTTTTCGGGTCTGATGGCGGAATACGAACGTGAGTCAGGAGTGCATTATTCACCACGACTGGCGTCAACCTGGCGTCTTGCCAATAACCAGAGTGTGCGTGTTCACTATTCGCGCAGCCATCGTTCGCCGGATCTGGCAGAGCGTTATCTCAATGCCAGTGTGACCCTGAGTGGTCTGGGGGATAACTATCTGGGCTCAGACACTGGCACCCTGTTTTTGCAGGCACGCTCGGATGCCTGGAAAGCCGAGTTGAAAGACGAGGTGATTCAGGCCTGGGAGGCAGGTTATTTTGGTAGCTGGTTGGATTCGCGTCTGACGGTGGATACCAAAATTTTTCATGAGCGCTTGAGTCGTCTGATCGGCAGTTCGGTGTCTCTGCTCGATAGTGATCTGGATAACGGTGGTTCCTTGCGAATGCAGGGTATTGAGTGGCAGGCTTCTTTACATCTGGCACAACAACAGCGTTTGTGGTTAGTCGGAATGTTGCAGGATCGCAAAGCCAACGACGAAGCGACTGCTGATCTGTTGCTGGGAGCTGAGCGCAGCTTGCGGATGATCTGGACCCGTGAGTCCGGATTCTGGGAGCAGATGCTGGGAGTCTCTTATGATCAGGCCGACGTTGGTGCAGGCTCCAACTACAGTTCTTCTGAGCATTATCGTCAGCGTAAATGGCAAGCTCGATTGGGGCGTGAGTTGCCTATGGGCACTCTGGCCTGGCAGGTCTGGTATGACGCCGATGCTGGTAACGTCAATTTTGAACGTAATCAGCGTTGGTTAAACGGTGTAACGTATCGTTATCGCTGGTAAGCAGTACAAGTCGTGAGTCAGGCGGTACAGGATCGCCTGTGGACAGATACAAAAAAGGCCGGTTTGACCGGCCTTTTTGCTGTCTGATCGGAAATCAGTACAGAACGCGAGCGCGGATGGTGCCGTCCACTTCCTTGATTTTCTCAAGAGCCAGTTCACTGGCGGTAGCGTCCACGTCAATCACCACGTAACCGATATCTTCGATGGTCTGCAGGTACTGACCACTGATGTTAATATTGTTGCTGGCGAAAATGCTGTTGATGGCGTTCATCACACCCGGCACGTTCTGGTGAATGTGCAGGATACGGTGTTTGCCAGCGTTGGTTGGCAGTGCCACTTCCGGGAAGTTAACAGCAGCCGTGGTGATACCCTTGTCGCTGTAGCTGGCCAGTTTCTCGCCTACTTCCTTACCGATGTTTTCCTGGGCTTCCAGAGTGGAGCCGCCCACGTGTGGGGTCAGGATCACGTTGTCGAATTCACGCAGCGGGGTGACGAACTCTTCGTCGTTGGAGCGTGGTTCAACCGGGAATACGTCAATGGCAGCGCCGATGATCTTGCCGGAGCGGATTTCTTCCGCCAGGTCTTCGATCACAACCACGGTGCCACGGGAAGCGTTCAGGAATACAGAACCCTGCTTCATACGGGAGAACTGTTCCTTGGCCATCATCCACATGGTGGACTGGGTTTCCGGTACGTGCATGGAGATCACGTCACAGGTTTCCAGCAGTTCGTTCAGGCTGCCTACCTGAGTCGCGTTACCGATTGGCAGCTTGGTGACGATGTCGTAGAAGAACACCTTCATACCCAGGCTTTCGGCCATTACGGACAGCTGGGTGCCGATGTTGCCGTAGCCCACGATACCCAGTTTCTTGCCGCGCACTTCAAAAGAGTTGGCAGCAGACTTGCTCCAGCCACCGCGGTGACATTCAGCGCTCTTGGCCGGAATACCACGCATCAGCATGATGATCTGGGCGATGGTCAGTTCGGCAACGGAACGAGTATTGGAGTAAGGCGCGTTGAATACGGCGATACCACGCTTGGCAGCAGCCTTCAGGTCTACCTGGTTGGTACCAATGCAGAAGCAGCCAACAGCGATCAGTTTCTCGGCAGCTTCGAAGATTTCTTCGGTCAGCTGGGTGCGAGAACGGATACCGATAAAGTGAGCATCCTTGATGCGTTCTTTCAGCTCTGCGTCAGGCAGAGACGTCTTCAGATACTCGATATTGGTGTAGCCTGCGGCGTTGAGAGTATCCAGAGCAGACTGGTGCACACCTTCCAACAAGAGGAACTTGATCTTGCTTTTGTCGAGGGAAGTCTGGGCCATTGGGGTACCTATATGCGTTAGCCAAGCGGCGAGGGGGGTGCCATCTGGTGCATCCATACCACAGACATATGTCAGCTGGATACGGAATTGACCAAAATATCTCCGAAAATTAAGGCGCGCATGGTAGCATACTCGGCTTTCAATGTGATCCTCCATGGCTTGCTTCAACCGGATGAATACTCAAGTTGAAGTGACGATCTCTCATATCTGTGGAACTGCCCCCATGACTCTGACCCAAGACGCTCTTGTTGAACGCCTGTCTGCCATTGTTGGTGCAGACAAGGTGCGCATCGACGCCGACTCTCTCGAAACATTCGGTAAGGACTGGACCAAGGTGTTTGAACCGCGTCCATCCGCCATTGTGTTCCCGAAGACCACTGAACAGGTTCAGCAAATTGTATTGCTGGCCAATGAGTGTGGTCTGGCACTGGTACCGTCCGGCGGTCGTACTGGTCTGAGTGCTGGTGCGGTGGCTGCCAATGGTGAAGTGGTTGTGTCTTTCGACTACATGAACCAGATCAGCGACTTCAACGCTCTCGATCGCACCGTTCGGTGTGGAGCCGGTGTGGTGACCGAACAGCTGCAGATGTACGCAGAAGAGCAGGGTCTGTTTTATCCGGTGGATTTCGCCTCTGCTGGCTCCAGCCAGATCGGCGGCAACATCAGCACCAACGCGGGTGGTATCAAGGTAATCCGTTACGGCATGACCCGTGACTGGGTGGCTGGTCTGACAGTGGTAACCGGCAAGGGCGATATTCTGCGTCTGAACAAGGACCTGCTGAAGAACAACACCGGTTACGATTTGCGTCAGCTGTTTATCGGCGGTGAAGGCACTCTGGGCTTTGTAACCGAAGCGACCATGCGTCTGGAACGTCCACCAAAGAACCTGACGGTACTGGTGCTGGGTGTGCCTGAGTTCGATGCCATCATGAGTGTGATGCACAAGTTCCAGTCCGGTCTGGATCTGACGGCATTTGAATTCTTCTCCGACAAGGCACTGGCCAAGGTTCTGGCTCGTGGTGAAGTTCCGGCTCCGTTCGAAACTCCATCCGAATATTACGCCCTGCTGGAATTCGAAGCGGAAACCGAAGGTCATCTCGACACTGCGATGGCACTGTTCGAAGCCTGTATGGAAGAAGGCTGGGTGCTGGATGGTGTGATCAGCCAGAGCGAAACCCAGGCCGCCAACCTGTGGCGTCTGCGTGAAGACATTTCCGAGACCATTTCTCACTGGACTCCGTACAAGAACGACCTGTCCGTAGTGGTATCCAAGGTGCCTGCGTTCCTGAAAGAAATCGAAGATGTGGTTGTACGTGAGTACCCTGACTTTGAAATCATCTGGTTCGGCCACATTGGTGACGGCAACCTGCACCTGAACATCCTCAAGCCGGATGCGCTGGCCAAGGAAGAGTTTTTTGCCCGTTGTGGCAAGGTCTCCAAGTGGGTATTCGAAATCACCGAGAAATACGACGGTTCCGTATCGGCAGAACACGGTGTGGGTATGACCAAAAAGCCATACCTGAGCTACAGCCGTTCTGAAGCCGAACTGGCGTACATGCGTGCCGTGAAGCTGGCCTTTGACCCGAACAACGTGATGAACCCGGGCAAGGTGCTGGACGTCTGATCGTCAATATCGCTGCAGTCTGTTGGTAATGATTGGCTGTAGCGTTGCTTTACCGTTTGTTATGTACATGAAGAAAGCAGCCATGCGCTGCTTTTTCACCATTGTTAGCCCCCTCCCTTATATCCAGTGTCATTTCATTGCCTGGCTCTCTGCGTTCCCTGTTTGTGTATCCATGTTACTCCCGACGTACTCTGGTTTTCCTGGATCTGACAAGTTGATATGTAAGGGGCTGTGTCGCGGGTAGGACACTTACTGCTTCAAGTTCCCTCTGAAAAAGCTGCTCAGCTCTGAGCGAAAGCGGCAGTGCGTATGAGCAAGGCGGCGGATGCTGCGAAATGACGAGTCCGTCAGACGGAGTCTTTTTCTATTTCACCAATATTGCTCAACGTTGCTGCAACCTGCTCCTTGCAGGTATTTCGGAATGGTGTTGACGCGGTATCGCCGGTTTCTGGCGTAGCCTGCCATGCGATCAAGTCGGCTTCTTCACTCATCACCATCCTGATAAACCGTAGTAGGTACTGTGTTTCCAGAGGGGCCTTGATTTGAAAACCGACGTGGGGCTTTCCGGTAAAGCGCGATGAACCCAAAAAAAAAGCCCCCGCGTTAGCGGGGGCGAAGGGTATGAGATTCATACCGATGAAGATTCAGAAGTCGTTGATCAGGCGCGGCCTTGCTGCTTCAGACGGACGATGCGCAGTTCGTTATCCAGACCCTTGTACAGGCTCAGACACATCAGCAGCAGTACCGCAGTGAATGGCAGACCGGTTGCAATCGAGCCGGCTTGCAGGGCGCTCAGAGCCGCCTTGCCACCACCAATCAGCAGAGCAATTGCAATCACACCTTCGATAGAAGCCCAGAACACACGCTGAGGAATCGGCGAGGTCAGCTTGCCACCGGCAGTGATGGAGTCGACCACCAGAGCGCCAGAGTCAGCAGAGGTTACGAAGAACAGCAGAACCAGAATCACAGCAGTGAAGGAGGTGATGCCAGCCAGTGGCAGTTGTTCGAACATCTGGAACATGGACAGAGACACGTTGGTGATGCCGTTGGCCAGTTCGCCAGTACCGGCAATAACCTGTTCAATCGCAGTACCACCAAACACACTCATCCACAGGGCGCTGACGATGGTTGGAACAATCAGCACAGCGATGATGAATTCACGAACGGTACGACCACGAGAGATACGAGCGATGAACATACCTACGAATGGAGACCATGACACCCACCAGGCCCAGTAGAACACGGTCCAGCCGTGGTACCAGTCGCTGTCTTCACGGCCAATCCAGTTGCTCAGAGGCACAATGTTGGTGGCATAGCTGGCAACGGTCACACCGATCCACTTCAGGATGGCAGCGGTAGGGCCGAGCAGGAACACCAGAATCATCAGGGCAAACGCCACTACCATGTTCAGGTTACTGAGGATTTTTACACCCTTGTCCATACCCAGGGATACCGACAGGGTAGCTACACCGGTTACGGCAATAATCACAATGATCTGGGTAGTCAGGCTGTCAGCAACACCGAACAGGAAGTTCAGACCGCTGGTGGCTTGCTGAGCGCCGAGGCCCAGAGAAGTCGCCAGACCAAATACAGTGGCCAGAACCGCCAGAATATCGATCACGTCACCAGCCCAGCCCCACACACGCTCACCCAGCAGCGGGTAAAACGCGGAACGGATGGTCAGAGGCATGCCCTTGTTGTAAGCGAAGAACGCCAGAGCCAGACCAACAACACCGTAGATAGCCCATGGATGCAGAGCCCAGTGGAACAGGGTGGTACCCAGTGCCAGTGCCGCGCCTTCAGGGGTTTTGGCTTCCACGTTCAGCGGAGTGCCGTACCAGTTGGTGTAGTAGGCAACCGGTTCGGCCACGCTCCAGAACATCAGGCCGATACCCATACCGGCGGCAAACAGCATGGCGAACCATGACCAGGTAGAGTGCTCTGGGCTGGCATTTTCGCCACCCAGACGCAGGCGACCAACTGGCAGGAAAATCAGTGCCAGGCAGAACACCAGGAAGACGTTACAACCGACCATAAACAGCCAGTCGAAGTTATCAATAGCCCAGGATTTGGAAGCGCTGAGCATACCGCCGGCTTGTTCCGGGTACAAAAGAGTACCCAGAACGAAGGCGATGATCAGCACGGCACTAACCGTAAACACACTGCGATGGAGGTCCATGCCCATCAGAGTGTAGTTATCTTGGCCAGCTTTAAAATCCGTTTGGTACTTATTCTGTAATGCTTTGATCTCGGATGGTGACATGCTGATCGTCCCCTATATCAGAAGTAGTAATCGACAGTCAGGTACAGAGCGTCGTAATCGCCTTTACCCACATCGTTGTCGGCACCGACGTAACCGTTCTGGGTCAGGTATTCAACGTAAACCCAACCTGGGCCGTACTTGTAGCTCATACCAGGAGCGTAGGCGTGCACAGTGTCCACGTCGTCAGACTGAGCCCAGGTAGAGTCCATGTAGAAGTTGAAGTCACCCATGGTGTAACCCAGGGTCAGCAGTGCGCGGTCGCTATCGTTGGTCATGCCACCCATGCTGTCTGGCAGCTTGCGGGAAGCGGTCATCAGTTCACCGGTTACGCTCACACCGCTGAAGGAACCTTCGTAGTACAGGGCAAATGCAGAGTGATCACCGTCGATTTCTTTGGTGCTCAGGTCGAACAGGCTACCAGATTGTGCGGAGACACCAATTTTCTGGTCTGCTGCGATGCTGTAGGACGCATCACCCACCAGGGTTTGTACCTTGCGGTAAGTAGAGTTGGCAGGAGTAGAAGCGCTGTAGTTGCCCCAGTGACCGCCGTCGTCCATGGTTTCGGTGCTGGATTCACCCCAGTCATCGGCATGGAAGTAACCCAGTTTGTAAGCAATCGGACCATCGCTGTTGGTGAATTTGGCACCGATGTCCATCTGGTCACCGTAACCGCCAATCAGCATGTCACCTGGCCAGAAGTTAACAGTCTTTTTACCGAATGGAACGTCGGTTTTACCAACGTAGATGGTGGCAGTTTCGGAGGCTTTAAAACCGATTTCAGCCTGGTGAATACCGAAGTGGCCGCCAGTGTTGTTGCTGTCAGGAGCGGTAAAGGCACCCTTGCCAATACGCAGCTCACCGTTGAAGAAGTAAGGCTTGTCTGCTGGTTTGTCGTTGAAGTAGAGAATGATGCTCTCGTAATCAACGGCGCCCATTTCTTCCTTGTTGGCGTTGTCGTCCTTGTCGTAGGTGTAGTTGAACCAGATGCCACCACTGATCGACGGAGAGGCGATCGCGGCTGGAATACCTACCATGGATGCCAGAATCAACGAATAACCACTGGTGCGGGCGAAACGTTTTAATGCTGGAGCCGGTTTTTTCATCTTGCGAGCGGATGTCATTGGCTGATCCTCTGTTTGGTTACAGGACCACATTCCCCCTATCCGAATTCGCTGTCAAAACGCTCAGGTCGCCTCCGGGCAATAATGTCGTAAACGGTTTTGTGGGCGTCGTATCCAGAATAAAAATATGAGGTCGATATCTGAACGAAAGGCGGTTTTATATGTCGGGAAATGAATTTGAATCAGTCTGGTGCAGACTGTTCGGAAATAGCGCAGATCATCGGCGATGAGTGTTACAAAAAAGTGCAGGCTGACTGTTCTGTATTGCGAGGCAGTACGAAATTCTATGTTTTATAAGGGTTTAGGACGGATCGTGCCTTGCACTTCCTGGGGGCGTTGAGATTGTTCTGATGATTCTGTATGGGGTTTTTCGATCCTGAAAAAGTATTTTTACAAGTTTGTGGGTAATTAAATATAGGTGCCTGAATAGTTCCATTATCCAGATTCTGATATGGGTTTATAAAAGTAGCGGGTTGTCGTTTTTGTTAAACGAATGTTTCATGAAAATATATCACATATTGTGAATTCCGGGTTCGGTGGTCAGATATTTTGGTAAATGTCCAGAACGGTATTCCGTTGATATGGAGAACGACATCAGCAAGCCGGTTTGCGTCATGCACGCGACCATTTGTCACATTCTGGAACTTGTCCGTGGCTGGCTAAATGCTCGCCGTTTTCACTGTGAGTAATGCATCTGGCTTCCAGCTCATGAGGCCGAGACCAGGAAACATGTGCTCATGTTTTCAATGCAGATTGCTCAGGAATTGCACAATCAATAAAAAAGGACAATCCGATTATGACGTTGAAACACCGACGTATTGGTCTTGCGGCCGCCATTGTGACCAGTAGCTTGTTGCTGACCGCCTGTGGTGGTGATTCATCCACGAACGAGAAAACCGTTGAAACCCGTGAGCTGACACTGGACTTCCGTGCCATCAATAGCACTGTAAGCCCATCTGTGGATGTGACTGACAGTATTTGCGATACCACGCTGGCAGCGGTTGGCACGGAAGGTACTGATGCGGCAATCGCTTACATGGCGTTTTATGTATCGAATGTACGTTTGATCACCAGCAGCGGTGCGGAAGTGGCGGTAACGCTGGATGAAGATCAGGACAGCCAGGAACAGGGGATTGCACTGGTCGACTTCCGCGACATCACCAGTGCCTGTGGTGGAACCGGTGAAGCCAAAGCCATCTGGAATGACGTCACCGGAACCTACGAACACACCAGCGGCACCTCCTACACGGGCCTGAAATATCAGCTCGGTTTGCCAGCCTCGATTAATCATGCCGCACCGGAAACCGCAGGCGTATTGTCGTCGGCGGTATCCATGAGCTGGGGATGGTTATCCGGTTACCGTTATTTGCGGATGGACCTGATGCCAGCGGGTGGCGTACAGCTGGCCAGTGGTTCTACCGGCAGCCTGTGGACGGTGCATCTGGGAGCGACTGGCTGCAGTAACGCTGCCGATAACGACGGCACTGAAAACCGCAGCGCGGCACCATCGGGTGGCGAGTGTGATACGCCCAATCTTTCTGACGTCAGCCTCTCAGACTTCAATCCGGACTCCAGCAAGATTGCCGTGGACATTGCTGCCCTGTATGCCGGCAGTAATCTGACCGTGGATACCGGCGGCCCGTCGGGTTGTATGTCGGGTACAACCGACGCGGAATGTGCGGAAATTTTTGCCCGTCTCGGTCTGCAGCATGCAACCCAGGGTGATGCTTTCACAACTCCGATTCAGCAAGTCGTTTTCAGTACCCTGAATGACTGAGTGGCGCAACGGAATTTGGCCTAACGCAATGGCGCTGCTGGTCGTATTGACCAGCAGCCTGCTGGTTGCCTGTATGGGCAGCAGCAGTACGACTCTGGACGATCAGGGGGCTTCGGTCAGCAGCTTTGACTGGGGCTTGCCGGATGGCATTCCGTTGCCAGTGGAGCCGGATGACAACCCCATGACCGAGGCCAAATTCCAGCTCGGGCGATACCTGTTCTACGATACCCGTTTGTCTGCGAACGGCGATATTGCCTGCGCCAGTTGTCACCATCAGGAAAAAGCCTTCACAGACGGTCGGCAGTTTCCGACCGGAACATGGGGCGACACTCATCCACGTAATGCCATGTCGCTGGGTAATACCGCCTGGTTTGCAACCTTCAACTGGGCTCGTCCGGATGTCACCACGCTGGAAGAACAGATTCGTGGCCCGTTGTTTAATAGCAGCCCGATTCCGGAACACGGCCTGACCAGCAGTAACCTGGATGGCGTACTGGCCAGCATCCGCACCGACAGCACCTACCAGGCCCTGCTGGTGGCGGCATTTCCCGAAGCTGCGACCGATACCGAGTGGGATTTTGATGATCACCTGATTCCGGCACTCGCCAGTTTTGTTCGTGGCCTGACCTCGTTTGACTCAGATTTCGACCACTATTTACAAGGCGACAGCAGTGCCCTCAGTGCCGCTGCCAAACGCGGGTTGGCATTATTTGCCAGTGAACGTCTGGAGTGTACCCACTGCCATCTGGATAACTTTACTCTCACTGATAACCATATGAACCGCAGCTGGACCTATCCGACCTCCAACTTCCATAACACCGGTGCGGTGTATCGATTTGATGAACCCAATCGCGGAGTGTACGAAGTGACGGGTAACAGCAGTCATCTCGGGCAATTCCGGACCATGAGCCTGCGCAATATCGCCCTGACTGCACCGTATTCTCACGATGGCAGCCACGCCACGCTGGAAGACATCCTTGATACCTATTCGCAGGGGGGCAAACAGGGGGATTACCAGGTGGATGGTGATCTGAGCCCCGGCTTTACCCTGACCTCTGATGAAAAAGCCGATGTGCTGGCGTTTCTGTGCAGCCTTACCGACCTGACGTTTATCAGTAACCCGCGTTATGGCAATCCCTGGCCCGATGCGGATGGCAACCCGATTGGTGTGGCCAGCAATGCCGAAGCGGACCCGGCTGTGAATCCGCAATGCCAGTTGAGCAATCCCTGACTTCTGAAAGGAATCATCATGATAACCGCACCGACACCCGCCAGGCTGGCGACGGCCTGGACTGCCATGTTTGCGATCGCCGCTCTGCTGATGGGCTGCGATCAGCCAACACCTGCTACTGGCGCAGGTACGGCCGCCCATCTTGCGCCCGCCCAGGCGACGCCTGCCGCGGTTGTGCTGGCATCGGATTATGTCTGGCAGCTGCCGGAAGGGGTTGATCTGCCGCGTATACCGGCCAACAACCCCATGACCCAAGCCGGTTTTGAGCTGGGACGGCATTTATTTTATGACCCGCGAATGTCGGCTAACGGCAATATCGCCTGCGCCAGCTGCCACCATCAGGATAAAGGCTTCAGTGATGGCTTGCCGCATCCGTTCGGCACCTATGGTGATGCCCATCCCCGCAATGCCCAGGCGTTGGGTAACACGGCCTGGTATGCCAGCCTGAACTGGGGCAATCCGGTGACGGTACAGCTGGAGCGCCAGATCCGTATTCCCATGTTTGGTGACACCCCTTTTGAACATGGCCTCGAAGAGCACAATCAGGCGCGGGTACTAGCGACACTGGTGAGTGATCCTACCTACCAGAAGCTGCTGGTCGCGGCGTATCCCGGACCACAACCGGATTGGAATTACGTTAATCACATTGTGCCTGCACTGGCGACATTTGTACGGGGGCTGACGTCCTTCGACTCTCCCTGGGATCACTATCTGCAAGGAGATACCCAGGCATTATCGGTAGCGGCGCAGCGAGGGTTGGCACTGTTCAGCAGTGATCGTCTGCACTGTTCGCAGTGTCATGAGGCCAACCATTTCCTGACGGACTCCCACGTCAGTCAGCGGCAGGCCGCGCAACACTCAGGGTTTCACAATAACGCCAGTGTGGCGTCTTTCGATTTTCCGAACACCGGCAAGTTTGAAGCGACTGGCAAACCGGAAGACCTCGGGCTGTTCCGTACCCCCTCGTTACGCAACATTGCCCTGACAGCTCCGTACATGCACGACGGCTCCTTGCCGGACTTGCGTGCGGTGATTCGTACCTATGCCGCTGCTGGCAAAACCACACAGAACCGCGATCCACTAATTACCGGTTTTACGCTCAGCGCGGGGGAAGAAACTGACCTGTTGGCGTTCCTGTGCAGTCTTACCGACGAGCAGTTTGTCAGCGATCCTCGTTATGCCAATCCATGGCCGGATGCCAACGGGCAGCTGCGTCCAGAGACACCCACACCACAACCCGCCAAACCAGGAGTACCCGTCCAATGTCTGTAAGCAGCTGTTCACGGCGCGGTATCTGCTCTTTTGTTGCCTGTACCAGTCTTGGGTTGCTGCCATTGCCGCTATGGGCACACGGTAGCCAGCCAGCACAACCGGGGCTGTCGGCCGGACTGGATCTCGCGGTGTCGTGGCGCAGTGCCAACCAGCAATCGGCCAGCGATCGTGCCAATCAGGTGGTCTGGCAGATTCCTGGCGTGATGATGGGAGGTCATGCCAGTGCCTATACCCAGGGCGTAGCACTGGATGAAACCTCATTGCGGCTGAACTACCGAACCCTCGAGCAGGCCTACGCCAGCATCAAGGTTGGCAGTCATGGTGGTTCTGAACTGAGCCTGGAAAATGCCTTTCTTGGCCAATCCTGGCAGTGGCAGGATGTACCCGTGTCTGCTGAAGCGGGGCAGATGACGGCTTTCTTTTCGCCGTATAACCATATGCATCCGTCAACCGATGCCTTCAGTCTGGCACCGCTTGGCTACACCGCTTTGTTAGGTGGGCATGTTCAGGAGGCCGGAGTACGACTGATGGCGGGTGATACCGCCGAAGGCTTCAGCAGCGGGGTAGAGACCTATCAGGGCAGTGCCTATCCGGCCGCTGGCAGTGGCGGTTTGCATACGCTGTTTGTGCGTTACGCGGGGGAGAGTGATGTACTGGACTGGCAAATTCAGGGCTGGGGATTAAACGCCCATGCCAACAATCGTCAGGATGACCGTTCCGCCAGCAGTAGCCATTCCCACAGCGGTACCAGCAGTACGGCTTTTAGTGGTTATTTTGATGGTGACAGCCGTGCCAGTGGTTTGTTGCTGGGGCTGGGCTGGTTAATGGCCGACGGCCAGCGCCTGGAACTGCGCTCGGAATATCTGCAAATGGCGTTGTCGGGCAGTGTGCGTGACTCGGGAGCAACCCGCCAGATAGAGGTCCAGGGGGACTATCGCAGCTGGTTACTGGAACCCCGTTTCAGCTGGGGGGAGCACTCGGTCGCTGGACGTTTTGAGCGGCTGATGCTGGACAACACCCTGACCGGATCTGCCGTTGCGAGCCTGGGAGAGGAAGCCGGACTGATCAACGATGGCCATAATCCACAACGCTTGAGCCTGGCGTGGAACTGGCAATACAACCACAGTACCGGCCTGCGGCTGGAATGGATGAAAGATCAGGCCAATCCTGAACGTCAGCCAACGGTCCTGACGCTTGGGCTGATCTGGCGTTCGCCCTTGTTGTAACAACCGGGTGCTGACGGTGTCAGGTAGCTACTTTACGCCAGCGTGCATGCTTGCTGACAAAACTGGCCATCGGTCGTTATTTGTTGATCTGAAAAATGAGATAGATGTCACGTTCCCTCCCTTTGCGAGTTGAATACGGCTGATCACATCGACAAAGTCGCGCGCGATTTTTGGAGGGCCGACCCGGAGCTGGTCGGCACCTTGTTTACCTCAAAAGGAGTGACTATGTCTTTGTCTCGTATCTCTGTGTTGGCTTTGTTGTGTGCTGCGGCGACCCCGGCGTTGGCCTGGCAGTATGAAGTGGCGGCTGGTGTTGCCAAAACCACCAGTTCCGACACCGATCTGGATGGTCTGAGCAGCATCGCGGGTGTTCACTACCGCTTTAACGACACTGGCAATACCAGTGGCCCGTTGGCGGAGCGTGATTTTCTGAGCCCTTCCAGTTATCTGGAGCTGGTGATTGGTAACGATGACCGTGATGAGCAGATCTATAACCAGTCTGCCAGCACTGACAGCGACGTTTACAACCTGGGTGGTGCCTGGTTGCTGGCGGATGGCGCAACCCTGGTGGGCCTGCAGTACGGTGGCACCCGCTCGACCGTTGAAATTCCGATCTGGTCTGATGAATACCGCTACAAGGATCGTTCGCTGGAAGTGAACGTTGTGCATTACCTGGCTTCCAACTGGTCGGTAAGCGCCTTGTATCGCCAGACCTCGGCTGAAGTGACGTACATCGAGAGTGGTTACCACTACGAACCGATTGATATGGACACCAATACCGTTGGTGTGGCCACTCAGGTGCTGATGCCATTGCAGGACGGCCAGTCGTTGGCGCTGTCGGCCAGTGTTGAACATTCGGTGCAGAGTGCTGATGACGAAGACGATACATCCGCGAACCTCTGGGATGCGGCTGCCCGTTATTATCTGAACACGCAGCTGGGTCTGGGCCTGGATCTGACCAAGTCCAGCGACGCCGATGATGATTCTTCCCTGACCCTGTCGGTGAATAACTACTTCACCAGCAACTGGTGGGTGGAACTGGGGTACGGCAAAGGCATCAGCGGTTCCGACGCCCGTATTATCGAGCTGAGCAGCGGCCTGCAGTTCTGATTCTGCCTGATGGGCCCGTTTGACAGGGCCCATAAAAAATCCCCGGCACCTTGCGGTGGCGGGGATTTTTTATGCGTATCTGTTCAGGCCGGAGGTGTCCGGCCTGCGCAGTGGTGCACCGTCAGAATTACTTCTTCTTCAGGTTTTTACGTACGGTTTCGCTGTACCAGGTCAGGAAGTTAACCACACCAAACTCGTAGGTTTCGGAGTATGGGCCAGGCTGGTAACCAACGGAGTTGATACCTTTCTGGTTCTGTTCGCCCAGGATACGGTCCTGTTCGTTGGTAGCATCCCAAACCAGACGCAGACGAGCTGGATCGTAATCCACGCCTTCTACTGCATCCTTGTGTACGAACCACTTGGTGGTCACCATGGTTTCCTGAGCGGAAATTGGCAGTACACGGAACACGATGAAGTGGTCAGACTGCATGTGGTTCCAGCTGTTTGGCAGGTGCAGAATACGCATGGAGCCCAGCTGACGGTTCTGGATACGGCCCAGCAGCTTCTCACAGCCTTTCTGACCATCCAGAGTCATTACTTCAACGCCTTTCTTCAGTGGCATACGAACGATACGGTTACGTTTGCCAGGGCCGAAGCTCTTGTGCTCGTGTGGAATACCTTCGGCGTTCCAGGCAGCGGCCTGGGCAGCGTAGTGATCCAGGAAGTCTTGTGGAGCACGTGGGTCGTTGGTGTCATCCCATTCCAGCAGGGTGTTCAGCAGTTCAGGGTGAGAACCGGCGCAGTGGTAGCACTCACGGTTGTTCTCGATCACCAGTTTCCAGTTGGCTTTTTCGTACATGTGGGATTCAACCGCCAGCTTGGTGTTTTCCACGTTGTACGGTTCCATGTACTCGTTCAGAGTTTCCAGGAATTCGTCGAAGTCAGACTCAGGCTCGTTTTTGCCCAGACATACGAAGATGAAACCACCGGCAGTCTTGGTGTGAGCTTTCTTCAGACCGTGTTCCTTCATGTTGAAGGCATCGCCCATTTCGGAACCGGCGTACAGCAGGTTGCCTTTCAGGTCGTAGGTCCACTGGTGGTAAGGGCAAACCAGGTTGGCTACCTTGCCACGGTGTTCAGTACAGATCACAGAACCACGGTGACGACATACGTTGTGGTATGCCTGCACACCACCTTCAGCGTCACGCACCACCAGAACAGGGTTCTGTCCAATCTCAACGGTGAAGTAATCACCCTTGGTTGGAATTTCAGAAGTCATACCAACGAACAGCCACTCTTTCAGGAAGATTTCGTCCATGTCGGCACGGAACATCAGTGGGTCGTTGTACAGGGCCTGTGGCAGCGAGTAGTTCGGGTTGCGTGCTTCCAGTTCGGCATCCAGCTTCTGACGGGCTTCTTGATAAGAGTTGCTGGAAACGTTCAGCAGGTCGATCTCTTTCATCCGCAAATCCTCGGTATAAATATAGGGCACGCTGTTAATATAACAGGCGTTAGCCATGGTTGTGGTTGTCTCGCTTCCGGTGGGGGTGATCCTTAAAGACCCCGAAAACTACATGGCCATAGTCTGCCAAACCCGGTCGCTTAATTTGTCTGAAAACGACTGCCCGAGATACCTTTCTCGACGCCAGAACCCCGGTTTTACAGGGCTCTGGAAGGGGCGAACAACTGCATGTCGCTTATGGTTAAATGGCGGAACGAAACGCGACGCAGAATTCAGAGCGACACTGCAAATCCCGTCTGATGAGGACTTGACCATGAATAGTACGACCAGCCCGGCCCCCGCCGATCGCTACCTTTCTGATGTAAATACCAGTACCTGGGTCAACGGCCGTCATCAGGTGCGTTGCGCGCGAGTCATCCAGGAAACCGCCGACGTCAGAACCTTTGTCTTTGTATCTGAACAGCCACTGCTGTTCTTCTTCAAGCCAGGTCAGTTTGTTTCTCTGGAACTGGAAATTGATGGTCTGCCGGTGATGCGCAGCTACACCATCTCCAGCTCGCCATCCAAGCCTTACAGCTTCACTATTACTGTCAAACGCGCTCCGGGTGGTCAGGTATCCAACTGGCTGCACGACAACATGCGTGAAGGCACCATGCTGTATGTGCATGGCCCGGTTGGTCGTTTTAACTGTATCGACTTCCCGAATCGCAAGGTACTGATGCTGTCCGGTGGTGTGGGTATCACCCCGGTGATGTCCATGACCCGCTGGTTCCTGGATACCAGTTCCGATGTGGATATCGATTTTATCCACAGCGCCCGTACCCCAGCCGACATTATTTATGAGCGTGAATTGGCTGACCTCAGCGCCCGTCACAGCAACTTCCACCTGCATCTGGTGTGTGAACGCACCCAGGCCGGTTACCCATGGGCCGGTTACCGCGGTTACCTCGATTCTGCCAAGCTGCAGATGATGGTGCCTGACCTGCTGGAACGCGAAGTGTTCTGCTGTGGTCCTGAGCCATACATGAACGCTATTAAAGGCCTGCTGAAAAAAGCCGGCTTTGATATGAAGCACTACCACGACGAATCCTTCGGCAGCACCCCGGCCGAAGCCGCTCCGGTAAAAGAAGCCCAACCAGCTGAAGCCGAAGCGGCACCGGCTGCAGACACTCCGTTTGTGGAATTCAGCAAAAGCGGCAAAAAAGTACAGCTGAATCCGGGGGAAACCGTACACGCTGCGGCAGGCCGTCTGGGCATGTACATTCCAAAAGCCTGCGGTATGGGCATTTGTGGTACCTGCAAGCTGAAGAAAAACAGCGGTGAAGTCACCATGAGCCATAACGGTGGTATTACCGATGAAGACGTGGCGGATGGTTACATCCTGTCGTGCTGCTCGGTGCCGACGACGGACGTTTCTGTGGAGTTCTGATCGGACTTTGCCGATGGTTTGATCTATCAAGGCCGGACCCTGTGTCCGGCCTTGTTGTTTGTGGCGGGCCGCGATCGGATCTGGCGGCTACTCAGTTTGTTAATTGGCCAGGCTGCTTGCCCTCCTGGGGGACCTTGTCCCCCGGCCGGGCGGGCCTCCCCCTGCTTTTGCCCGACTGGGCTCGTTTATCCGGTATTCACCGACAACGGCTGTTCGACCCCGGCCCGATGGCACATCCTTGTGCCAACGGGCCTTGCGGGGCATCCATGCCCCGGCCGGGTCGGCCGTTGCGGTGAATTCCGGCTCGCCCAAAGGGCAATTGGCGGCCACCTTCGGTGGGGGAAATCGGTGTTGATTGAAGTGCTTTATGTAGGTCGGAAGAGCGGAGCGTTATCCGACATCTGGCGCATGCACGTTCGTTGTGGCGAATCCTGGCTCGCCCAATGGGCAATTAACGGCAGCCAGCTGCGCTGGGTGAAATCGGTGTTGATTGAAGTGCCTTATGTAGGTCGGAAGAGCGGAGCGTTATCCGACATCTGGCGCATGCACGTCCATTGTGGGGAATTTCGGCTCGCCCAAAGGGCAATTAACGGTGGCCAGCTGCGCTGGGCGAAATCGGGATTGGGGGGGGCGTGGGAGCGAATTTGGCATGGCTAACCATGCCAATTCCCCTCAATCATGCATCAGACAATACTGATGCCGCTGAAACAGCGGCAAGACAGAACGATGAGCACAGAAATAATATCCAAAGCAGCTGAGCAGGGCATGTTTTCACAACGATTATTCCTGCGGCAGTTCATGGGGAATATTCCAGTAATCCAGCGCCTGTTTGATTTCGTCTGCTGGAATGACCAGAGTGTTGGACTTCATAACATAGGTGTCACTTAAACTTTCTCCTGTGCCACCCGAAGAGGAGTAATAGCTAATGCAAATATCTGAAATGTAAGCTAATAACAGGCGTAATGCCATTTCATTGTATGGAGCGTAAAGATTGTAGTGGTAAACGCCATCAATAACTTCGGGTTTTTTGTCTTTTCTTATATCCACTCTCGTATCGCCGATGTAATAATTTTCTACGCAACGCTTCAGTGGTAAGCGTATCCAGTCATCAAGTCCTCCGGTTTTTTGCAGATGAATTTCATGAGAAGATGTAATAGGTATTACCACAATATATGGATATTGTTCCCCGCTTATAACTCCATCGTTATATTCGACCCAGTCTTTCAATTTCGTAACGGCTGCCTGCCGTTCAGGGGAGCGCTGATCCCAGTATATTTTCCCATCCAGATATTCCCGTGTTGCCGTTACCTCGTACTCGGTAATCTCTGGCCAGGTCACTGTGCCATCAAACTCTTGTACTGGTATCAGATATGGCTCTCCGTTCTGGCTGATTTCAATATTGGTGGTAATGGTTTCGCCACATCCCGACAGGGCTAATACCATGCCGGCCAAAAAAGGCAGAAAATGGAGTTTTATCATGAATATTTACCTTGAAAAAGTGGCCGGATAGCATCCAGCCACTGTGAATTTATTTCCAGAACGTCACACCATAGTCGGTATGATAACGACTATAACGATTTTCTCTGTCGGCACACTCTATTTGGGTAATATTGGCATTGGCGTTATCGTTACATAAACACCCTGGAATCAAACGATTATTCCTGCGGCAGTTCATGGGGAATATTCCAGTAATCCAGCGCCTGTTTGATTTCGTCTGCTGGAATGACCAGAGTGTTGGATTTCATAACATATGTGTCCTCTAAGTTTTCTCCTGCGCCACCCGAAGAAAAGTCATAACTAATGCAAATATCTGAAATGTAGGCCAAAAGCAAACTTGATACCATTTCATTGTATGGCGCATAAAGATTGTAGTGATACACCCCATCAATAACTTCGGGAGTGTTATCTCTTCTGATAAGCATTCTCGTATCGCCTATATAATAGTTTTCTACGCAGCGCTCCAATTGCATTAGCCTCCAGCCAGAACGTCCTCCAGTTTTTTTCGGACGAATTTCATGGGAAGATGTAATGGGGATTACCACAATATAGGGGTGTTGCTCTCCATTTATAACCCCGTCGTTATATTCAACCCAGTCTTTTAATTCCGTAACAGCTGCCTGTCGTTCAGGAGAGCGCTGATCCCAGTATATTTTCCCATCCAGATATTCCAGTGTTGCCGTTACCTCGTTCTCGGTAATCTCTGGCCAGGTCACTGTGCCATCAAACTCTTGTACCGGTATCAGATACGGTTCTCCGTTCTGGCTGATTTCAATATTGGTGGTAATGGTTTCGCCACATCCTGGCAGGGCTAATACCATGCCGGCCAAAAAAGGCAGAAAATAACTGTTTTTCATGAGTGTTCACCTTGAAAATCGGCCGGATAGCATCCGGCTGCTGTAGTCTTGTTTACTTCCAGAATGTCACGCCATGGTCGGTATGATAACGGCTGTCTGGATGAATATGAGTATTGGTATTCAGATGAAATCCGATATTGGCTCGGTGGCTGTGATCATGCTCCAGCGCCACAAGAAACCAACGCCAGCAAGACGGGGCTTGTTATCAATAGATGAACATTGTTCAGTCGAAAGGATTTTAAACGAGGTGGGGGTGGCTAAAATCATCAAACCATTCCTTGTGTTATGAGATGTCACGAATGGTACTGTTCCGTACATTTATGTCAATTGTGGTATTTCTGATTTTTTTGATAAAAAACGGTACTCGCAATACCGGGGTGTATATTTTTGCAGCCTGGTGTGATTGTTTCTCACCATCCTGAAAGGGGCTGGCTACGGAATGTTTGAACGGTGTTGCCGGTTTTCGACGTAGCTCGCTATACCATCAAACAGGCTTCGTGATTCATCACCATCCCGACAAGCCAGAGCGGGTACCAGGTCCTTGGTCAACCATGGACGCGCTGGCAAGCCGGAATTTTCTTCTCAAGGGTCTCGGTGGAGCAGGTTGGTCGTACAAACCTTGGTCTAGCGACTGTTCTGTTGTGGCGAGTAAATAACCATTTGGCCGTCATTTTCGGCATCGTCGCTTTTTGTCATTCGCTGGCCGTAAGTGGACATATCGGCCTATGCCCCCGTCGTTAGTATGCCCCTGACACAGTGCAATCCGTGGCTGCAAGCACGGCCATAATGAATTCAGGGGTACGACTCATGTTCAACAAGCAAGATCGCATCGAAGGCTTTGATCCGGATCTCTGGGCAGCCATGCAGAAAGAAGTGGCGCGTCAGGAAGATCACATCGAACTGATCGCCTCCGAGAACTACACCAGCCCACGCGTGATGGAAGCCCAGGGCTCCCAGCTCACCAACAAGTACGCTGAAGGTTACCCAGGCAAGCGTTATTACGGCGGCTGTGAATACGTAGACGTGGTTGAGCAGCTGGCCATCGACCGTGCCAAAGAACTGTTCGGCGCGGATTACGCCAACGTTCAACCGCACTCCGGTTCCCAGGCGAACGCCGCTGTTTACATGGCTCTGTGTGAGCCGGGCGATACCGTTTTGGGCATGAGCCTGGCGCACGGTGGTCACCTGACCCACGGTGCCAGCGTTTCTTTCTCCGGCAAGATGTACAAGGCTGTTCAGTACGGTCTGACCGCTGAAGGCGAGATCGATTACGAACAGATGGCCGCTCTGGCTGCCGAGCACAAGCCAAAAATGGTGATTGGTGGTTTCTCTGCCTACTCCCGCGTGGTTGACTGGGCTCGTATGCGTGAAATCGCTGACTCTGTTGGCGCTTACCTGTTCGTCGACATGGCTCACGTAGCCGGTCTGGTGGCTGCTGGTGTTTATCCAAACCCGATGCAGTACGCCGACGTGGTGACCACCACTACTCACAAAACCCTGCGTGGCCCACGCGGTGGTCTGATCCTGGCTCGTGCTAACGCCGACCTGGAGAAGAAACTGAACTCTGCAGTATTCCCGGGTGGCCAGGGTGGCCCTCTGATGCACGTAATCGCTGCCAAGGCGGTTGCGTTCAAGGAAGCCCTGCAACCAGAATTTGCTGCTTACCAGCAGCAGGTTGTGAAAAACGCCAAAGCCATGGCCGACGTATTCGTTGAGCGTGGTTTCGACGTGGTTTCCGGCGGTACCGACAACCACCTGTTCCTGCTGAGCCTGATCAAACAGGGTCTGACTGGCAAGGCGGCTGACGCTGCTCTGGGCGCTGCCTCTATCACCGTTAACAAGAACGCGGTTCCAAACGATCCACAGTCTCCATTCGTGACCTCTGGTCTGCGTATTGGTACTCCGGTGGTGACTACCCGTGGTCTGAAAGAAGCCGAATGCCGCGACCTGGCTAACTGGATTTCTGACATCCTGTCCGTACTGGGCACCAAGGATGAAGCCGGAATCATTGCTATGGTTAAAGAACAGGTCGAAGGCCTGTGCAAGAAGTTCCCGGCCTACGCCGAGTAAGCTTCCCCGCTCCGGGGCAGCGCCCCGGAGCTTATCCTTTGAGGTCCGGAAATCATGGCTATCAGTCTGTTTGATATGCTCAAAATCGGTATTGGTCCTTCCAGTTCCCATACCGTCGGGCCGATGAAAGCGGCTCGTATGTTTGCGCTGGCCTTGCACGAAGAGGGCATTCTCAGCAATGTTGCTCGTCTGCAGTGTCAGTTGTTCGGCTCCCTGGGCGCCACTGGTAAAGGCCACGGCACCGGCCCGGCAGTATTGCTCGGTCTGGAAGGTCACAGCCCGGAACTGGTTGACCCGGAAATCGTTCGCCCACGCGCCGATGCTATCTCCGAAGAAGGCTCCCTGCGTTTGCTGGACGCCTGTCAGGCTGACGGCCTGCCAGTACACACCATCGCCTATAGCGAAAACGACCTGATTTATCACCGCATTGAAACCCTGCCGTTCCACAGCAACGGTATGCGTTTTCACGTGTGGGATGCCAACGGCAAACTGCTGAAAGAATCCACCTACTACTCAGTAGGCGGTGGCTTCGTGGTGGATGAAACCGCCACCGGTGCTGACCGTATTGTCGAAGACTCTACCCAGCTGCCGTTCCGTTTCCGTACTGGCGCTGAACTGCTGGCAATCTGCAAGGCCAACGGCATGTCGATTGCTGAAGTGATGATGGAAAACGAAAAAGCCTGGCGTACGGAAGCTGAAATCCGTGCCGGTATCCTGAAAATCTGGCAAGTGATGCAAGACTGCGTCAAAGCCGGTATTCGCAACGAGGGTATCCTGCCGGGTGGCCTGAAAGTTCGCCGTCGTGCGGCTTCCATGTACCGCGACCTGAAAAACCGTACCCGCATGGACATGATCACCCCGTCTCTGGGTGCCATGGACTGGGTTAACCTCTACGCCCTGGCGGTGAACGAGGAAAACGCGGCCGGTGGTCGTATGGTTACCGCACCAACCAACGGTGCTGCCGGTATCATTCCTGCGGTACTGCATTACTACTTCAACTTCTGCCCGAACGCAGACGAAGAGGGCGTAATCAAATTCCTGCTGACCGCCGCAGCCGTAGGCATCCTGTTCAAGGAAAACGCCTCGATCTCCGGTGCTGAAGTAGGCTGTCAGGGTGAAGTGGGTTCTGCCTGTGCCATGGCGGCGGCTGGTCTGGCGGAAGCCACCGGCGGTACTCCAGAGCAAGTTGAGAACGCCGCTGAAATCGGTATGGAACACAACCTCGGCCTGACCTGTGATCCGATTGGTGGTCTGGTTCAGGTTCCGTGTATCGAACGTAACGCCATGGCGTCACTGAAAGCCATCAACGCCGCGGCACTGGCGCTGCGTGGTAACGGTGAGCACTTTGTTTCTCTCGACAAGGTGATCCAGACCATGCGTGATACCGGTCGCGACATGCTCGACAAATACAAGGAAACCTCACGTGGTGGCCTTGCGGTAAACGTGATCGAGTGCTGATCAGCTCCTGATTCGCAACCGAATACAAAACCAGCCTCCGGGAAACCGGATGGCTGGTTTTTTTATGGGAAAATTTCAGGATTTTGAAGAGGATTGCAGCGCTACGGTAACACTCAGAGAATTCCTGGTAGTTAAAACGCGATCTTGAGAGCACTCAGGCAAAACTGATCGCACAGGATTTTTCCGGTCCGGTATATTCCTATTGGGGGGCTGTTGTATCAGCACGATATTCAGCCACTGAGCCCCGAATAACCTGCAAAAACAAGCGGATTTCACGTCGGACGGTATGGTGAGCTTAATCGTATCGAGTGATGGCCTGCTCAAAACCAGCATCAAGCCACAGCACTGGTCCTGGAATTCGAGTATTGTTGTTTGATCTGTCAGAGGATTTTGAGCGCGATATGTATAATCCGTTTTTTATTGGCGAAAAAATATCGAATAACAAAGTTGCTGTGGATGTTACTCTGATATTTGCTGATTTTTAATGATGCATATTGCGGTTGTTGTACGTGTGGGTGTGTTTTTGAAAGTGGCGTCTCTAATATTTTATAAGGTTTCGTGAGTATTTTTAGGTGTGATTATGGGGCAATTTGTATATGTGTTGAAAAGTCGTGGTTTTTTGAATTTTTTTGTGATGCTGTTGCAGCTTTTTATTGGTGTTTATTTTTTTGAGCTGGGTGCTTGGGGTGCTGCGTCACTAGTTGCTTTTCCTCTTTTTTTGAGTGTTCTTATGGGCCCCAGAAGTATTGTTTTATCTATAGAAAAAGTTGAGGGTGCATTTTTGTTCTCGGAGTACATGATTTTCTTTCCGTGGGTGGAGAGAAAAACAGAAGTTCTTGTCAATGATTTCATTGAAGTCAGGTACAAAAGTGTTTTGTATTTCGAGTATGCAGTTCTGGTTACCGGATGTGGATATTTCTATTTGTACTCGAATTCTCCGCAAGCGCAAAACTTCTTGAGTGAATTGAGTTTTTCTGAGAGTGCCAAGTCGTAATTGGCTGCAGGTTTTAGCATGGCGCTTTTACAGGGGTGCTGATTTTATTGTTATTGGGAGTTCATCAATAATCTGGCAAGCACTGAGAAATTTTGTATAGATGCTGACGCTGGATTGTTGAAAGCTATTCTGGTTGCGTCGATATTTTTGATGATGGCAATGGTCATGTACGATTTTTCTGATGGCTATTTCAGTTTCGGATTCCATAACGCGAGTTTGGGTTTTGTGAATTTTTAATGGCAGGTTTTTTTGGGGAGTTTGTTCTGGAGATGGTTGGTTAAATTGGTTTCTGAATGGTCGAGCTGCGCTATGTTTACTTATGCTTTGTGGTTGCTTTGTCATGTTGATTTCTGAAAGCAAATGATCATGTTTGAATGGTTGTTGCTTTTACCCTTCCCTGATTGCGGACTCTCCGAAAAACTTTCTGGACGGTAATTTGCTTGAGCGGATAAGTCTGACTCCCCGCGCAATTCTATTTTACAAATAGGTTCGGAACAGTCTGATGCAGTTTGCTCGTAGAACGTAACCGCTGCCGCATGTTCTACTGAAGACATCCGGAATACCTGCTCAAGGGTTCGCGGATGGCCCGCACGAGGAGCAGCTGCATGCTTCATGAAATACCGCTTTTTGGTGTGCTGTTCAGCCCACTGGTTGTGTTTGTCCCACTCGCCCTGTTGATGTTATGGCTTACCCAATGGCTGATGCAGCGTCTGAACCTGCGGCGCTGGTTGTGGAAACCCGCCTGGTTCGATCTGTCGCTGCTGGTGTGTTACCTGGGATTAGTCGTCTGGATATGGGGAGCCTGACAATATGAAAACCGTTCTACGCGCAGGATTCACCTTGCTGGTGGCCGCCGCCGCGCTGCTGGTGGGGTATCAGGTCTGGAATCATTATCTGTATTCACCCTGGACCCGCGACGGCCGGGTACGGGCCGAAGTCATTACCCTGGCACCCGATGTGTCGGGCTGGATCACCCATCTGGATGCTGCCAACAACCGTGAAGTCAAAGCCGGTGATCTGTTGTTCACCATGGATGACCAGCGTTACAAGGCGGCCATTGCGGAAGATGAAGCCACGGTGGAAGAGGCCAAAGCGGCACTGGAACTGGCCGAACATCAGTTTCGCCGTCGTCAGCAGCTGAATGGCACCAACGCCATCAGTCAGGAAGACCTCGAAACTTTCCGTATTCATACCGATTCGGCCCGTGCCGCCCTGACTCTGGCGCGTGCCCGTCTGGCCGCCGATCGTATCGACCTTGAACGTACCCGTGTAACCGCACCGGCCGATGGCACCCTGATCAATCCGGGTCTGAACGCTGGCAGCTGGGTATCCCAGGGCAAGTCGGTGCTGTCGCTGGTCAAGGCCAACTCGTTTTATGTCACTGGCTATTTTGAAGAAACCAAACTGGCGCAGATTCACGAAGGCCAGCAGGCGACCATTACCCTGATGGGTTATCCACAACCCCTGACCGGCACCGTGATCGGTATTGGCCGTGGTATCGCCAACGCCAACACCACCGCTGATGGCCAGCTGCTGCCGCAGGTACAACAAACCTTCAACTGGGTACGCTTGGCCCAGCGCATTCCGGTAGACATCCGTCTTGATGCCATTCCGGCCGACCTGCACCTGAGTTCCGGCATGAGTGCATCGGTGCACCTGCAAGCGGTGGCAACTCCGTCTGACGCTGCCGCTGCGCAGTAAGGCCTGTTTATGAAACTGCTGCTGGAAACCCTGCTGTTACCTCGCCGTCAGGCAGTGATTTTTGCCATCAAGGGTGTGATTTCGATGGCGCTGGCCCTGTTGCTGGCGATGGCTCTGGGGCTTGATCGCCCGTACTGGGCGGTGGTCTCGGCGGTGTTCCTGCAGGTACGGCCGGAAACCGGACTGGTGATCCAGAAAGGCATGTACCAGGTAGGCGGCACGCTGGTCGGCTCGCTGGTGGGGATTCTGGTACTGGCGTTCCTGATGCCGTATCCGGAACTGGCACTCTGCTGTATTGGCCTGTGGATTGGTCTGAACTCGGCACTGGCGTCAACCGTCCGCAGCCCCAATCACACCTATGGCTTTGCCATGGCTGGTATGTCAGCAGCGCTGGTGGTGATGTTAACCATGGCGGATGCCAGTACCACCAGCAGCGCCAGTGTATTTGCCATCGCCACCTCGCGGGTGGCCGAACTGGTGTTAGGTTCACTGTGTGCGGTGCTGGTCAGCCAGCTGTTGTGGCCGGTAAGTGTCAAGGATGGCCTGCGTGCGCATGGTCGTACCCTGTTGAACGAAACCCTCAGTTACATGGCGCTGGAAACCAGCCCCGACAGTGCCCACCAACAGCGTCATCAGGCCGCCGACCGTATTCTCGACAGCCTGATGGCCATGAGTGACGACACCAGTGCGGTCGCGTTTGAAGGACCGCAGGGGCCGGGCCGCGCCCGGGCTGCCAGCCTGCTCGCCAACCGGGTGATGTCGCTGATGGCCACCGTGCAGATTCTCGGGCGCTTTCAGCGTTATTACCCGTTACAGGTTGAACCCTGGTATCAGCAGGCCATGCGCGAAACCGGCGCGGTGCTGCAAGCCGCCGCCACTACCCGTGATTACCCGGAAGCGCTGGAACTGGTGCAGGAGTTACGCCGCCGCCTGCAGGAGCAGAGCCGTCAGCAGTCGTTCAACTCCGCCCTGCAAAGCCGCATGGCCAACATGATGGTGGAGCTGTTATCCGACCTTCAGGTGGCACTGAAAGCCTGGCAGGCGCTGGAACAGCCCGATGACACCCTGCTCAAGGCCAGCTCGATCCAGACCACGCGCGACTGGTTGCCAGCCCTGATCAATGCCAGTCGTACCATGCTGATGTTCGCCATTGGCACCACCCTGTGGATCGCGACCGCCAGTCCGGCGGCACAAATGCTGATGATGATGCCGGTGGTGTTTTCCATCATGTTTTCACACCTGCCGCTGGCCACCGTATCGGTGCTGGTGAAACGTCTGGTGCAGGGCACCGCGGCGGCGGCACTTGCTGGGCTGGTAGTGTTGGCCCTGCTGGCGCAATCCAGTGGTGATGCCGAAATTCTGGTGCTGGTGATGGGGGCGTTTTATTTCCCCGGCCTGTTGCTGCTGGCCAATCGCCCAACCTTGCCGTGGGGACTGGGATTCCTGATTCCGCTGACCATTATTGTGCGCCCCGGCAACGGTATGTCGTTTGATGTCGGCACCGCCCTCAGCATTGCGCTGGGCGTAATGGTGGGCGTTGGGGTGTTGTACTGGGTGTTCCAGATCATCACCGCACCCGCCAATCAGACCATGCAACGGCGCTGGCTCGAAGCCACCGCCCGCGACCTCCGCAGCCTTGCCGAACCCGATCACAACGAAGACTGGTTCAACGGCCGGATGGGTGATCGTTTGCTGAAGCTGTCGGCATCCGACCGCACCAGTGCCGATCGTTACATCACCGACCTTGGCCTGACCGGCCTTAATCTTGGCCATGTTGCCTTGCGACTGCGACGACTGATCAGTAATGCCGAAACCACCGACGCCCGCCAGAGTTATCAACAATGGTTACACGCGGTCGCCAGCAGTTATCTCGCCGCCAGCCGGGGCGAGGAAAGCCCCCATCTCAGCCGCGCCAGCAGCCAGTTGTTACAGGCGCTGGAAGATGCCGGAATGCCGGAGAACCAGCGGGTGCTGGTGGAAGGGATGGCGTTACGGCTGCGTTCAACGTTCCAGCGCACCGCCAGAACGGTGGCAGAGGGAATGACGTTAACCGCAGCGCCGCAAGCGGGGCAGTAGTCTGGGCATTGATGCCCACAGAAGATCGCGTCTACTCGGCTTGTTAATTGGCCTGGCCGTGTGCCCTCTTGGGGGACCTTGTCCCCCGGCCGGGCGGGCCTCCCCCTGCTTTTGCCCGACTGGGCTCGTGTCTCCGTTATTCACCGACAACGGCTGTTCGACCCCGACCCGATGGCACGTCCCTGTGCCAACGGGTCTGGCGGGGCATCCATGCCCCGGCCGGGTCGGCCGTTGCGGTGAATCCCGGCTCGCCCAGATGGGCATTCTGCAGCCAGCTGCGCTGGGTGAAATCGTTGTTGATGGATACTGTTGGCCCGACGCCCGACGCCCGACGCCCGACGCCCGACGCCCGACGCCCGACGCCCGACGCCCGACTTCTGGCGTCTACTCGGCTTGTTAATTGGCCTGGCTGATTGCCCTGCCTGGGGGACCTTGTCCCCCGGCCGGGCGGCCGTCCCCCTGCTTAGCCCGACTGGGCTCGTTTACCCGGTTTTCACCGACAACGGCTTTTCGACCCCGCTCAGATGGCACATCCCTGTGCCAACTGAGCTAGCGGGGCATCCATGCCCCGGCCGGGTCGGCCGTTGCGGTGAATCCCGGCTCGCCCAGATGGGCATTCTGCAGCCAGCTGCGCTGGGTGAAATCGTTGTTGATGGATACTGTTGGCCCGACGCCCGACGCCCGACGCCCGACGCCCGACGCCCGACGCCCGACGCCCGACGCCCGACGCCCGACGCCCGACGCCCGACGCCCGACGCCCGACGCCCGACGCCCGACGCCCGACGCCCGACGTCCGACGTCCGACTTCTGGCGTCTACTCGGCTTGTTAATTGGCCTGGCTGCATGCCCTCTTGGGGGACCTTGTCCCCCGGCCGGGCGGGCCTCCCCCTGCTTTTGCCCGGCTGGGCTCATGTCTCCGGTTTTCACCGACAACGGCGTTTCGACCCCGGCCCGATGGCACGTCCATGTGCCAACGGGCCTTGCGGGGCATCCATGCCCCGGCCGGGTCGGCCGTTGCGGTGAATTCCGGCTCGCCCAGATGGGCATTTTGTAGCCACCTTCGGTGGGCGAAGTCGGTGTGCTGGTGGATGCTGTTCGTCAGACGTCAGACGTCAGACGTCAGACGTCAGACGCCCGACGCCCGACGCCCGACGCCCGACGCCCGACGCCCGACGCCCGACGCCCGACGCCCGACGCCCGACGCCCGACGCCCGACACCCTCCGGCCGCTTACCAATACCCGAGCATGCTCCACCAGATTCCACCGACGACGGCCCAGACGGCGAGGTTGACGATGCTCATCACAAACCCGGCGACCCACCAGTTCTCCATGGAGACATAACCGGAGCCGAAGATAATCGGTGAGGTGCCGGTGGCGTAGTGGGTGAGGGACATCATCAGTGATGACGCGCCGGCCAGCAGCAGGGCGAGGAACATGGGTGGTGCGCCCAGTGCCAGTCCGGCGGCGAAGAAGGCGGCGAACATGGCGGTGATGTGGGCGGTGGTGCTGGCGAAGAAGTAGTGGGCGTAGAAGTACACGCCAACCAGTACCAGCACGGATACTTGCCAGATCAGGCCAAAACCGGCGATGTTGGTTTCCACCAGGCCCGAGAACCATTGCACCAGCCCGAGTTTGTTGAGGAAGGTGGCCATCATCACCAGCGCGGAGAACCACATGATGGTGTCCCAGGCGGATTTTTCCTTGAGGACGTCGTCCCAGCTGAGGACACCGGTGACCAGCAGGATCGACAGGCCGAGGAAGGCAACAGCGGTGGTGTCGAAGGCCCAGCCAGCGCCCAGCAGCAGGGCGGGGATGCCGGCCCACAGCAGCAGTAACAGACCGAATACGCCGATCATGACCTTTTCGCCATAGCTCATGGGCCCCATGGCGGTCAGTTGTTCATGGGCGAAGTGGCGGGCATTGGGTGTGCTTTTGATTTCAGGCGGGTAGACGGCGTAGATCACCAGTGGCATCAGCAGCATACAGATCAGGCCCGGTAACAGCGCCGCCAGCGCCCAGGTGCTCCAGCTCAGGCTGATCTGGGCACCGGTGGTGTCGGCAATCAGTTTGACGACAAGCGGGTTAGGGGCGGTGGCGGTGATAAACATGGCCGAGGTGATCGGGTTGCTGTGGTAGTTCACCAGCGACAGGTAGTGGCCAATCTTGCGTTCGGTGCCTTGTTCCGGCGAGGAGCCAAAACTGCTGGCAATGGATTTCATGATGGGGTGGATGATACCGCCGCCACGGGCGGTATTGCTTGGTGTTACCGGTGCCAGTACCAGTTCCGACAGGGCCAGCGCGTAACCAACTCCAAGGGTCTTTTTGCCGAACCAGGCAATAAAGTGATAACCGATACGATTACCCAGGCCGGTTTTGGCCAGGCCTCGGGAAATCATGATGGCGATACCAATCAGCCAGATCAGCGAGTTGGAAAAGCCGCTGAGGGCATCGGCAATGGCGAGCGCCGGTTTGTCGTTGGTGACACCGGTGAGCGCCACCAAGCCTATCGACAGCAGCGCGACGGCGCCAATCGGCATGGCCTTGCCAATAATCGCGGCAATGGTGCCAACAAACAGTGCCAGCAGATGCCAGGCGTTTGGGGTAACCCCGACCGGCACCGGAATAACAAACCAGATCAATAACGTGATTGCAGCTGCCACCAGGGCAGGAATCAGGGCAACACCACCGGCTTTCATACTTACTCCTTCAATCACGGCCTCACACTGCTGGGCCGACTCTGTGCATCAGACGGAAACGGCATGAGAACGTCTGTTTCCTGACTTTTCCGAGCATAAGGCGGCCCATTACGCGCAGGCTTGATCCGGCTCATTCTTACGGCTGCCCGGCTGAAATGAACTGTCATCAAAAGTGCACCAATCGCGATGTTTGGCGCATCCAGTGCAGGTGGCTGGTGGTCACAGGCAAATGGGGCGATTTGGGGAGGGAAGCGAGAGTGGACAGTCAGGTGTGCAATTGAAGGAATTTTCACGCCTTGCCCAAAAAGGCAACGGGACGTCGTGTTTTGCAAACTGCGACATCAAGGAACGCGGCTAAATACACCTACGGCCCCCCCTCGCAACCGTTAGCAAATAACGGGGTTGCGGCCCAGGCAGAAAAGACAGTCATTTTTGAGGCACGCGTATGGAAAAGTATTCTGCGCTCGGTTTGCTGAAGCACTCTCTCAGCAACCATGAAAACTGGCCAAGGTTGTGGCACAACCCGACCCCGAAGAAAAAGTACGACATCATTATTGTGGGCGGCGGCGGTCACGGTCTGGCTACCGCTTATTACCTGGCCAAGAACCACGGCATCACCAACGTGGCGGTGCTGGAAAAAGGTTGGCTGGGCGGCGGTAACACCGCTCGTAACACCACCATCGTGCGTTCCAACTACCTGTGGGATGAATCCGCACGTCTGTACGAACACGCTCTGAAACTGTGGGAAGGCCTGTCTCAGGACCTGAACTACAACGTGATGTTCTCCCAGCGTGGCGTGTATCACCTGTGTCACACCCTGCAGGATATCCGCGACAACGAACGTCTGGTGTCGGCCAACCGCCTCAATGGCATCGACAACGAGATGATTGATGCCGAGCAGCTGCAGCGTGAAATTCCGCTGCTGGATTGTTCCCGTAATACCCGTTTCCCGGTTCTGGGCGCTTCTGTTCAGCGTCGTGCCGGTAACGCTCGTCACGACGCCGTAGCCTGGGGTTATGCCCGTGCTGCCGCCGCACTGGGTGTGGATCTGATCCAGCAGTGTGAAGTGGTTGATATGGTCATTGAAAACGGCGCGATTACTGGCGTGAAGACCCGTCAGCACGGCGTTATCAAGGCTGACCGCGTAGGTTGTGTGGCTGCTGGTAACTCCGGCGTTCTGGCCAAAATGGCCGGTTTTGAACTGCCTGTTGAGTCGCACCCACTGCAAGCGCTGGTTTCCGAACCGATCAAACCGGTTCTCGATACCGTAGTAATGTCCAACCACGTACACGGTTACATGAGCCAGTCCGACAAGGGCGACCTGGTAATCGGTGCGGGTATCGACAGCTGGGTTGGTTACGGCCAGCGCGGTTCCTACTCCATCATCGAACACACGATTCAGGCGATTGTGGAAATGTTCCCGGCGGTCAGCCGTGTCCGTATGAACCGTCAATGGGGCGGTATCGTGGATACATGCCCTGACGCCTGCCCGATCATTACGGCTACTCCTGTTCGTAACCTGTTCTTCAACTGCGGTTGGGGTACTGGTGGCTTCAAGGCAACTCCAGGTTCAGGCCACGTATTTGCTGAAACCCTGGCGCTGGGCAAAGCGGCTCCACTGGCCGAACCGTTCAGCATGTTCCGCTTCCACAGCGGTGCCCTGATTGACGAACACGGCGCTGCGGCTGTAGCGCACTAATCCGGAGGAGCTGTCCAAATGTTGCATATTTTTTGTCCTCACTGCGGTGAATACCGTGAGGAAGAAGAGTTCCGTTGCAAGGGCCAGGCACACATTGCCCGCCCTCTGGATCCGGAAGCCTGCTCCGACGAAGAGTGGGGTCACTTCATGTTCTTCCGTCAGAACACTCGTGGCCAGCACCGTGAACTGTGGGTGCACTCCACCGGTTGTCGCAAGCACTTCAACGTGATTCGCAACACCGTGACTTACGAGATTGAAAAGGTCTACCTGGTCGGTACCAAACCTGAAACTGAAGGGGCTGCGTCATGAGCCAAACCAATCGTCTGTCCAGCGGTGGTCTGATTGACCGTCGCAAACCTCTGAGTTTCCAGTACAACGGCAAACAGTATCAGGGCTACGAAGGTGACACCCTGGCGTCTGCCCTGCTGGCCAACGGCGTTGACATTATCGGCCGTTCCTTCAAGTACAGCCGTCCACGTGGCATCGTGGCCGCGGGTGCTGAAGAGCCGAACGCAGTAATGCAGATTGGTGCTTCCGAAGCTACCCAGATCCCGAACGTGCGTGCTACCCAGCAAGCGCTGTATGAAGGTCTGGTGTCTTCTGCCACCAACGGCTGGCCAAATGTGGACTTCGACGTGATGTCTTACGTAGGCAAGATCGGCGGCAAAATGATGCCACCGGGCTTCTACTACAAGACCTTCATGTGGCCACAAACCATGTGGCCAACCTACGAAAAATACATTCGTAAGGCCGCTGGTCTGGGCCGTTCTTCTACCATGAAGGACCCTGACCAGTACGACACCCTGAACCATCACTGCGACGTGATGATTGTGGGTGCTGGTCCTACCGGTCTGGCTGCTGCTCGCGCTGCTGCCGCTACTGGTGCACGTGTGATCATTGCTGACGAACAGGAAATGTTCGGTGGCTCCCTGCTGTCTTCCCGCGAGCTGATCAACGGCAAACCGGCGATTGACTGGGTACGTACTGTGGTTGACGAACTGTCTGCCAACCCTGACGTTGTGATGCTGCCACGCAGCACCGTTAACGGTTACCACGACCACAACTTCGTGACCATTCACGAACGTCGTGCTGATCACATCGGTGACCGCGCGCCGGTAGGTATGACCCGTCAGCGTATGCACCGCGTACGTGCTCACTGGGTTGTACTGGCGACTGGTGCCCAGGAACGTCCACTGGTATTCGCTCATAACGACGTACCAGGTGTGATGCTGGCATCTGCCGTGACCACCTACATCGAACGTTTCGGCGTAGTACCAGGTAACGAACTGGTGCTGATGACCAGCAACGACGACGCTTACCTGACTGCCCTGTCATGGGCCAGCACTGGCCGCAAGGTTGTGGCAGTGGTGGACAGCCGTGCCAAGGCTGACGGTGACCTGGTGAAACAGGTGATCGACAAGGGTATCCGTGTGATTTTCGGTTCTGCTGTATACGACGTTGACGGTGGCACTCGTGTCAAAGCCGCGCGTATCTCCGGCCTGACCGCTGATGGCAAGAAACTGACTGGCAAGAGCGAAACCCTGAGCTGCGATACCATTGCCAGTTCCGGTGGCTGGAGCCCGGTTGTGCATCTGTCTTGCCACACTGGCAGCCGTCCGGTATGGGACGACAACATCATCGGTTTTGTACCGGGTGAGACTCAGCAGAAACAACTGATTGCGGGTGGTATCCGTGGTCACTACGACCTGCTGGACTGCCTGACCGAAGGTATGAACTGTGGTTACGTAGCGGCTGAACGCAGTGGTTACGGCCCGGTTGGCAAACGCCCTGAATACAAGGTGGCCCGTATCCGTCGCAGCCCGGCTATGCCGCTGTTCCTGGTACCGCACCTGAAGCCAATCAGCCAGGCGCCAAAACAGTTCGTAGACCTGCAGAACGACGTGACTTCCGCTGGTATCGAACTGGCGACTCGCGAAGGTTTTGAATCCATCGAACACGTAAAACGTTACACCGCGATGGGCTTTGGTACTGACCAGGGCAAGCTGGGTAACATCAACGGTATGGCGATTACGGCTCAGGTTCTGGGCAAGAGCATCGCTGAAACCGGTACTACCGTGTTCCGTCCGAACTACACCCCGATTACGTTCGGTGCTATCGCCGGTCGTAACTGTGGTGAGCTGTTCGACGCCAAACGTTACAGCGCCATGCAGCCATGGCACGAAGAAAACGGTGCCCTGTTCGAAGACGTGGGCCAGTGGAAGCGTCCATGGTATTTCCCGAAATCCGGTGAAACCATGCAGCAGTCCCTGAACCGTGAAGTGCTGGCTGTCCGTAACAGCGTAGGTATCCTCGACGCTTCTACCCTCGGCAAGATCGACATCCAGGGTAAAGACGCTCGTGAGTTCCTGGCGCGTGTGTACACCAACGCCTGGGCCAAACTGGGTGTGGGCAAGTGCCGTTATGGTCTGATGTGTAAAGAAGACGGCATGGTGTTCGACGACGGTGTGACTTCCTGTCTGGCCGAAAACCACTTCCTGATGACCACCACCACTGGCGGTGCGGCACGGGTTCTGGAATGGCTGGAACTGTACCACCAGACTGAATGGCCAGAACTGGAAGTCTACATGACCTCTGTGACTGACCACTGGGCCACCATGACCATTTCTGGTCCTAACAGCCGTAAGCTGCTGGCTCAACTGACTGACGACATCGATCTGGACAAGGACACCTTCAAGTTCATGGACTGGCGTCCAGGTACGGTAGCCGGTGTGCCAGCTCGTGTGTTCCGTATTTCCTTTACCGGTGAACTCTCCTACGAGATCAACGTATCTGCCAACCACGGTCTGCAGGTATGGAAGAAGCTGATGGAAGTCGGCAAGCAGTACGACATTACTCCGTACGGCACCGAAACCATGCACGTTCTGCGTGCTGAAAAAGGCTTCATCATCGTTGGTCAGGACACTGACAGCACCCTGACCCCGTACGATCTGGGCATGGGCTGGGCTGTGGCTCCAACCAAACCGTTCAGCTTCATCGGCAAGCGCGGTATGGCTCGTGAAGATGCAGTTAAACCGAATCGTAAACAGCTGGTTGGTCTGATGGCCAAGAAACCGGATGTGGTGATTCCGGAAGGCTCCCAGGCGGTTGCCAACCCGAACCAGCCAATTCCGATGACCATGCTGGGTCACATCACCTCCAGCTACTACAGCGCTACGCTGGGTCGCAGCATTGCCATGGGTCTGATCCGTGGTGGCCTCGACCGCATGGGTGAAACTGTGTACTACCCACAGGCTGACGGTTCCGTAATTGAAGCCGAAATCTGCAGCCCTGTGTTCTACGATCCTAAAGGAGACCGCCAGAATGTCTGAAGTACTGGAACCTAAAAAAGCGTCCGCTGCAGGCACTGTGGCGTCTGCCGAACCTGTATACGCTCTGATGGATCAGCGTCCTGCCGACATGAGCAACGCTGAAAGCCCACTCAGCCGTTTCCGCTGGCAGGTAAGCTCCAGCGGCAAGAACGTCGGTGTGGTTGCGCGTGAACTGGCCCTGCTGGGCCACTTCATCCTGCGTGGCAACGTTGCCAACGCGGATTTCGTAAAAGGTGCCGCCGAGGTACTGGGCGTTGAACTGCCAGGTACTCTGAAGAGCAACGCCAAGGGTAACCTGGTAGTGCGCTGGCTGGCGCCAGACGAATGGCTGATCACCGTTCCGGGTGAACAGGCATTCGCCATCGAGTCCAACCTGCGCAAGCGTCTGACAGGTCATTATTCACTGGTGAACGTATCCGGTGGCCAGACCCTGCTGGTACTGAGCGGCGCTGATGCCGTTAACGTACTGCGCAAGAGCTGCCACTACGACGTCCACGACCGCAACTTCCCGGTTGGCAAAGTAGTTGGTACTACCTTCGCCAAGGCCCAGTGTGTGATCCGTCGCGCTGGCCAGCAGGAGTGGGAACTGGTGATTCGTCGCAGTTTCGCGGATTACCTGGCTGCCTGGATTCAGGATGCAGCCCAGGAGTATGGATTTGCGGTGAAGTGATCCGCAGGGCTTCGGCCCGCTGATCACACCGCACACAGCGTTCGTTCGCCCGTTCCGAGGGGGCTCAGATGGAGCGGGCGAACGACAACCCCCCTACTGTGGAAGGATAATCATCATGACCCCGAGCAATGCCCCGGCGACCGCTACTGAGGATCGCCTCTATGTTCTGACCGGCACTTGCCCGAGTGTTCTGGGCAGCGTCGAACTGGTAACCGGCTTCCTGTTTCAGCGCCGTTGTTACGTTACCGAATTACAGACCTTCGACGATACCGAAGGTAAGCAGTTTTATATCCGCGCCGAATTCCGCCCGATGGACGACATCGACATCGAAGTGGTGCGCAATGAATTTGCCGAAGCCGCCAGCCGTTATGACATGACCTGGCAGATTCGCGACTCCCGTCGTCCGACCCGTTGCCTGATCATGGTGTCCAAATACGATCACTGCCTGCAGGATCTGTTGCACCGATACCAGACCGGCCATCTCAACATTGATATCGCCGCGATTGTTTCCAACCACCCGGACCTGCAAGGTCTGGCGGCCTGGCATGGTATTCCGTATTACCACCTGCCGATCAGCGCCGAGACCAAAGCCCGTCAGGAAGCCCAGGTATGGCATCTGATCGAACAGACCGGTGCTGAACTGGTGGTGCTCGCCCGTTACATGCAGGTGTTGTCGGAAGACATGTGCAGCAAGCTGCATGGTAAAGCCATCAACATTCACCACTCCCTGTTGCCCGGTTTCAAGGGTGCACGCCCGTATCACCAGGCCTGGGAAAAAGGCGTCAAGCTGGTGGGGGCCACCGCGCACTACGTCAGTGAAGATCTCGATGAAGGCCCGATTATCAGTCAGGGTGTGGAAGCCGTGGATCACAGCTTTACCCCGGAAAAACTGGCCAACAAGGGCCGTGATATTGAACGTCTGACCCTCGCCAAAGCCGTCAAGTTACACTCCGAACACCGGGTGTTCCTGACCGGCAACCGCACTGTGGTATTTGCCGGACACAACTGAGCCGGAATACCGCCAGGTTATTACCTGACACCCGTTTCACCACCAGCGCCGCTGCAGATTCTGTCGCGGCGTTGGTGTTTCTGGTGCATTCAAACTTTGCTGGTTGTTTGCAGAACAACGCGCCAGAACCCGGCATAATGGCGCCGACAACCGGGAGTTCGATTCTTGTATGTGGCAAATCTTCAGTGGGCGTAAATCCTTTGCGGATCCAGTGGTGGGAAACTACCGGCTCAATCGTCTTGGCCTGCATCTGGGCCGCATCTGGCTGGCAGACCGAATGCTCGCGGGGCGTCGACGTTTACTGGGGCTGAATCTGTCCAGCGCGCATCTGCAAACCCTCAAGAAAGACGGCATTGTGGTGATCCACAACTTCCTGCCCGACGACATCTACCAGCAACTCAAACAGCAATCGCTGGCCTTGATGGAGCAGGTGGATAACGAGTATCCGGTGCTCAATCACGGTGATCGCGGTTTTGGCCCGAAACGCCAGTTCAAGGGCGGTTTTGACCGTTTTGACGGCGGCAGTCTCAATCGTTTTTATGACATGCCGGAGCAGGGCATTTTTGCCCACTGGCTCAACGAACCCCGCTTGCGCAGCCTCGTCAGCCTTGGTGCGGGCAATCGTTTCGACAACCGTTTTCGCTTGTATCGCCTGCGTCATGGTGATGAAGGTGATAACCCGGACAACCAGCGTCTGGCCCACAAGGACACTTTCCACTCCAGCATCAAAATGTGGTTTTCACTGTCAGACGTGACCCTGGATGACGGCCCGTTCTGTTATGCCGCTGGCACCCATCGGATGACCCGCCAGCGTCGCCAGTGGGAATACCAGCGCAGCCTGCACGCCGCCAGAAACAACCTCGGTGGTGCTTTCCGGATCAGTGAAGAGGATATCCGAGAACTGTTCGGTGCCGAACTCAAACCGTATCCGGTGCCGGAAAATACCCTGGTGCTGGCCGACGTGCGCGGATTCCACTGCCGTGGTAATGCCGTGGCTGGCCGCGAACGCCTGAGTATCTACGGCAGTTACCGGCCAACCCCGTTCAAGCCGTTACCCTGATGGGGATCATCGGAAGCTGTCAGGCGCGATCTGACAGATGCCCGATGCTTGCAGTTACCGGTGTGGCGGATTACCGTCGCGGCTGTTTTGTTTCCTGAAACCTCTTTGCGAGTGGAGCACTTATGAACCTGATCGAACTGGGTGAAAACACCGATTGTGAATACGACTCCGAGCACCAGTGTGCTGCCAACACCTATCCGGACTGTGATCGTCTGGTGCACTGTGTTGCGGTTCAGGACCAGCCAACCGACCAGTGGCAGCTGCACAACCTGCATTTCGCTGATGCTGAAGAAGTGGAACTGGGCGATGCCGAATATGAAGGTGAGCTGACTTACCACAGCGTGATTCAGGTGAACTTCTGCCCATTCTGCGGCGACCGTCTGCAAGCCTGATTCTGGCGCTTGGCAACATAACCGGTGTTATCCGGTTATGTGGCTACTGCCGAAGACAAGCTCCGCGATCTCGATGATGCCGCTGCTGTCGTACCGCCTGCTGGTTCCGCACGCTGCGCTGGTGATAGGGCCGGGGCTGGCTCAGGCCAGGCGGGTCTTGCGAGATGTGGCAGCATGGGGCCACTCATCACGTGAGAACGCCTCTATGTTTTTCATCGGAATGTGATCACTGGTGTCGCGCCCATACCAGGTGTGCACAATTTCGCCCTGTTCAGAAATCAGGAAGTCCGCTGGCACCAGTTTGACGTAGGGGTTTTTCATATCGCCATGGCCGCCTTTCATCATGCCGCCAATGATACGGGGCATGCGAAACAGGATGGCTTTCACCAGTGCCCAACCGGAGTGCTGGATGCCATAGCGCTCATAAAGATACAGGTTCGGGTCGCTCAGCAAGGTAAACGGGCGAGGGTGGCGAGCGACGAAGCGCCGAACATCTTCCGAGGGCGAGCTGAATACCGCGATGATGTGCAGATTATTGGCTTGCAGTTGTTCGTACTGGCGGGTCAGTTCGTACAGGCGCAGGTTGCAAAACGGACAGGCGGCATCCCTGAAGAATGCCAGTAACACTTTCTTGCCAACAAAGTCCTGCAGTCGCACGCGGTTTCCGTAGACGTCGTGGCTATCGAAGTTGATCGGCTGGCATGGTGCACTGAGTGGCATGGGGTATCCTCGTCAAAGATCGAAATAGTAGTTCATCTGGATGATTAGTCGGCCCCGTTGGGGTTTTCTTACAGTGGCGAATAAAAAAAGTTCGTCTGTCTATGCGCTGGCTATGTCAGGCTCCTGCCGTTGGCTGCTGCTGATGCTTTCTGTTGATTCAGGCGCCTCCTGTTGATTCTGGCTCTTTCTGTTGATTCTGGTTCTGCTGTTGATTCTGGTTCTGCTGTTGATTCTGGCTCTTCTTGTTGAGGGTACGGGTTTTCGGGTTATGCGCCGGATTCGGCGCTGGGGTATTTCCGAATGTCAGAAATGTCGATATATCCCTGTCGTTTTATATTTCGATTGTTGTGACGGATAACCGTTTTTTATCGCCGATATAGTGCCGAAGTGCTAGGGACCCTCTGAATAACTCGGTGCCCGCTCTGGCTTATCGGGATGGTGATGAATCACGAAGCCGGTTTGATGGCATAGCGGGCTACGTCAAAAACCGGCGACACAGAGTCATCACCATCCCGAAAGCCCCGAAGGGCGCGGGCTGCAGCGCATTTGAGCGGTGTTGACGAACTTGAAAAGGACTCGTCATTTCGCTGCGTTCGTCGCCTTGCTCACACACGCTGCAGCACTCGCGCAGAGCTGTGCAGAGTTATTCAGAGTGTCCTTAATTCCGGCCAATCGTATAATGAATATATGAATCAGAAGTTCCCTTGTATTTGTCGTCGACAGACGGATGTAGCCAGCGGCGACAATAGCTGTCGTCGTTATGCAATATTGTGTCGCAGCATGTGGAATGACGATGGGGTCCTGTTACTAATCTGATCAACATATGAGCGCGGATATGTTCCGGTTCATGCAGATGTTTGACGAGCCAGAAAACGGGAATTCATCGGAGAGTAATATGCATTATAAAAAACTTTCGCTGGCAGTTGCGGTTGCAGCTGTATGTTCACAGCCGGCGTTGGCCGTTCCAAACGCAGAAATCTACGGCTTTGTGGATATGGGCCTGGAACAGTACTCTGAAAGTGGTGCTGTTGGTGGTGCGGATATTTTCCAGGGTGGTTATTCCCCGACTGGTAACTCCAACGACCAGACCGTTGCCATGAGCAACAACGTGACCTCCCGCATCGGCGTGCGTGGCAAGGAAGCTCACGAAAGTGGCTGGACCGGCAGCTACAACCTCGAATTTGCCGCCAACGTGCTCGACAACGGTGGTGATGCACTGGCTACCCGTCAGGGCTGGCTTGCTCTGAGCAAGGGCGACCATGAATTCAAATTTGGTGCCCAGTGGTCGCCGCTGTTTGGTTACAGCGCCTGGAACACCAACCAGGGTGAAGCCCATGGTCTGGCCTCTTACTACTACGTGGTCGACCAGCTGCCAGGTTCCATGGCGTACGGTTTCCGTAACGACAGCACCATGTCCTACACCTACGGCAGCGGCCCATATGCCGACAGCCCGTTCACCGGCACCGTAGCCCTGCACATCGCTGAAGATAACCGCAAGACTGACGCTGGTGATCTGGTGAACGACAGTGGTATCACCGGTTACACCCTGGGTGCCGCCAGCAGCTTCGGCGCGGCCACCATCAACGCTGCTTACGCCCAGAGCGTTGCCAAGCAGAGCGACGCTGCCCGTCTGGCCGGTGTCGACGTTACCGAACCATACGTATGGACTCTGGGTGGCAAGTACCAGGCTTCCAAACAACTGGGCTTTGGTCTGGCCTACCGTGTGTCTGACAACGATACCGGTGTCGACAGCAAGCGTTACAGCCTGACCGGTTCTGTTCAGTACAGCGTTGATAACCTCGACCTGCACGCTGGTGTGGCCAAGGGTGAAGCGGAAGACGACAGCGCTCGTCAGCTGGACGGTAACTTCTTCACCCAGGCGATTTACCACCTGAGCGAATCCCGTCACGTACGTTTCGAATATGAGCAGGTTGATTACGGCAGCGATGGCGATGCCCACGTTGTGCTGGTCAGTATGCGTCAGAGTTTCTGATTTCTGTTCTGTACCTTCATCGGTGCCCGTCTCATCCACGGCTTTTGCTCACCTTCGGGTGAGCTTTTTTTTTGCCTTGTTGGCAGCGAATATGCTCTGGCGTCTGGCCGGGCCGCGATCGGATCTGGCGTCTGGCGTCTGGCGTCTGGCGTCTGGCGTCTGGCGTCTGGCGCTTTGCGGCTACGCTGCTTGTTAACTTGCTACGTTGCTTGCCCTCTTGGGGGACCTTGTCCCCCGGCCGGGCGGGCCTCCCCCTGCTTTTGCCCGACTGGGCTCGTGACTCCGGTTTTCACCGACAACGGCGTTTCGACCCCGACCAGATGGTACATCCCTGTACCAACTGGCCTGGCGGGGCATCCATGCCCCGGCCGGGTCGGCCGTTGCGGTGAATCCCGGCTCGCCCAGATGGGCATTGGGTGGCCAGCTGCGCTGGGTGAAATCGGTGTGAATGGATGCTCTGTTGTAGTGTGGGCATTTATGCCCACAAAAAATCGCGCCCGGCCCGATCTATTCCTGTATGCGGGTTACTTCATGGCTGATTTCTGCCAGGAACCAGTCGCGGAAGCGTTGGAAGGTGTCGTCGTTGCTTTTGCTGTTCAGGTGGGTCATGAAGTGACGTTTTTCTTTCAGTTCGACCCGTTCCTGTACGGGTACGACCAGTTCGCCGGTGGCGATGAGTGGTGCCACGAGGTGGTGCCAGCCGAGGCCGACGCCCTGGTGGTTGAGTACCATACGCATCAGGGTGTTGTAATCGTTGGCATTAAAGATATGCGGGTTATGGACCTTGTCCTGGCTGCTGATATCAAAAAATGAAAACCACACCTGCCAGTCGAGATGTTCTGCAACCTGGGCGCGGCCATACGGGCTGAGATTCAGGCGGGTGGTGTGGAACAGCCTTTCAATATTGTTGGCGATGTCCGGATGTTCTTCCAGATAACGGGGAGTGCAGACCGGATATACCAGATCGTGGAATAACGGCACTGAGTGATAACCGTCACGTGGGTCGGCGGATTTGTAGATAAATACATCCGGATACGTGCCGGGTTCGAGCTGCAGGAAGTTTTCGGTGGATATCAGGTTGATATCAATATCCGGGTTTTGCTCAAAAAAGCCGGGCAGGCGATGGGTCAGCCAGAAGGACGAAAACGCCGGGGTGCAGCAAATGGTCAGCAGACGTTTTTTGCTGCCGATATTCTGGATACGTTCAGCCGACTGGGCGATGTTCACAAACGACAGATAGGCGGCATCATAAAAAATACTGCCGGCTTCGGTCAGTTCGACGGTGCGTCCTTCGCGTTTGAACAGGGCCACGCCGAGGTGGGTTTCCAGTTCGCGGATCTGACGGCTGATCGCCGCCTGGGTGACACACAGGGCTTCGGCAGCGCGGGTGAAGTTCTGGTATTTGGCGGCCACCGTGAACGCCTTGATGGCGCGCAGTGACGGCATTTTCAGGAATATCTTGTCGGGTTCCACGTGTCGTGCCATGACGAGTGCTCCGGTACTGCGAAAAAGCCTGATATTAACGGTTATTGTCTGGTTGGCATGCAAAATGTTCACCAGAGGCGTGGCCGTTACCGGAGTCGGGGTTAACGAAAAGGTGTGGAGTCCGGATTACTGCAGTGAAGCAGATAATCCGGTTCGGGGTGCAGAACGTTTATTGAGCGAGGTTATCGCTGTCGCGCCATTGCCAACGCAGGTAGCTGGGCGACACGTCAAAATAGGTTTTGAAACTGCGGCTGAAATGGGTGGTACAGGCAAAACCGGTGGCGACTGAAATCTCGCTCATGGTGTAACGGGTCTTGAGTACCAGCTGACGTGCGCGTTCGAGGCGCAGGCCCAGATAATATTTGGCCGGGCTGATGTCGAGGTAACGATTGAACAGGCGTTCGATCTGACGGCGCGACATGCCGGTGTAGGCGCTGATCTCGGCCAGACCCAGCACTTCCTCGATGTTGTTTTCCATCAGGGTGATCACTTCGATCAGGCTGTCCGGCAGTTTTTCGAGTTTGTGCGCCAGTGGCAGGGTGCCGGGCTGGTCGAGGTTGGCCAGCAGGATTTCGTTTACCTGACGCTTGAGCTGACGGCTGTGCATACCTTCGAGGGTATCCAGCATGGCGTGAATCGCCGAGTCCGGGCTGGCGCAGGTGAATACCCGGTCGTGAATCAGATAGGTGCGTGCCGACAGGCTGACGCCCGGAAAACGCTCCTTGAACAGGCCACGGCTGTCGGGGTGAATGGTGCACTCCAGGCCTTGCAGCAAACCGGCATCGGCGAGGAAGTAGGAGCCATTCCAGAGGCCTCCAATACGCACGGAATTGGCATGGCACTTCTTGATCAGGCTGGTCAGGGCGGCGTTGCTTTTTAACTGGGCACGCAGGCCACCGCAGATAATCAGCAGGCCGATGTTGTTGAGGTCGAGACGGGCGAGGGTGGTATCCACCGCCACGTCGACGCCAAGATCACTGCGGACCTTACCTGCGTGCAGGCTGCAGGTCTCGACATCAAAAATAGCACTTGAGCGCAGCAGGTTGGCCGTGACGAGTACGTCGGCGGCGCCAGTGAACGACAGCATCGAAAAATTTTCCAGCAGCACAAACACGGCCTTCTGACGCAATTGCAGAGGGGCCGAAGGCTGGCTGCCTGGCACAGGAAAACAGATGGATTCAGGGCTGAGAGACTGGACAGGAGGACGGGTCATCATGGGGGCTTACCTGCTTCTCAAGGGTTAACGCGGGAGTGGAAAAAGTGGCTGGTAGGGGGCGACCAGCCAGCCACCAGTCCTTAGTTGATGTAGCCAAACATGCGTGGCAGATACAGGGCCAGAGGCGCCCAGTAGGTCGTTACCAGCATCACCGGCAAGGCTGCGAACACCATGAAAAACATGGATGGACCAATTACCTTGGTGATACCAACCTGGCCAATACGGCACGACATAAACAGAATTGGAGCCATTGGTGGGCTGTTACAGCCGATCACCACGCTGGTGCCAACGATGGCGGCAAAATGCACCGGGTCAACACCGATATTCACCATCACCGGCAGCAGCAGTGGGCTGATAATCGCCACGATACTGACGTCATCCATGATCATGCCGAGCAGGATCAGGAAGATGTTGACGATCAGCAGAATCACAAACTTGTTGTGGAACATTTCCAGCAGCATGTCGGTGAGTTCTTGCGGTACACGTTCCAGGGTGAAGATTCGGCTGGCCACAAACGAGAACAGCAGGATGATCATGATCACACCGGTGGTGGCAGCGGCTTCCAGCATGGCGCGGCAAATCTTCTTCAGGTCCAGCTCACGGTACACAAACAGACCAACCGGGATGGCATACACCACCGCAATTGCCGCGGCTTCCGTTGGGGTAAACACACCACCGTAGATACCACCCAGAATGATCAGTGGCAGCATCAGGGCCGGCAGGGCTTTCCAGCTGTTGGTGCGGATATCGGCCATACGCTGGCTGAAGCTCAGATGTTCTTCAACGTCGTCACGGTGATGACGCATTTTCAGCCAGTTAAGGAAACACAGCATGATGATCAGCAGGATGCCTGGGCCAATGGTGGCGAGGAAACAGGCAGCAACCGACTGACGAGTCACCACGGCGTACAGAATCATGGTGATACTTGGTGGAATCAGCAGACCCAGCAGGGAGGAAATTCCCAACAGGGCGCTGGTGTATTCTCGTGGGTAACCATGGCGCTCCATTGGGCCAATCATCACAGTGCCGATGGAGGCAACCGCTGCAGAAGCCGTACCGGAAATCGCACCAAACACACCACAGGCCACCACCATGGAAGCACCCATGCCGGATTTGGAACGGCCAACAATGGATTCAACCACCGCCACCAGACGCGCTGCCATACCGCCCGACTGCATCAGATAACCTGTCATTACGAATAATGGCAGGGCCAGCAAAATCAGGGAGTTGACGGACCAGAAACCGGTGGTCATCAACGAGGAAATATCAACGTCATATATCAATGACAGAATCAGTGTCATTGCAGCAAACGAGAATACAACGGGTACACCGATCATCATCAGTAATACCACCGCTGCAATAGCTAATAAAGCTCCCATAACCAGACCTTCAGTATAGAGTTATTAATGGTTGTGGAATTCACGCAGCAGGTCTGAAAAGTCCTGCAGGGTGTCGCGAATCAGATAAAAAACGAGTAACAGACTGCCAACAAAAAGGCTGCCCTGGGAGTAATACAGCGGAATATGCAGCACGGTAGTGCTCTGGCCCTTGGCCAGACCCCAACTCAGCAGACTGTGGGCCCAGGTAACAAAAAATACGGCCATGACCAGTGATATCACAGTTGCCAGCAGGCGGAATCCGATAATGACTTTCTGGTTTTTCGATAATACCGCTACAAAGTCTGCCGACAGGTGTGAGCGTTCCCGCGATGCGAGGGTGGCACCCAGCATATACAGCCAAACCGCTGACAACAGGATCAGCTCTTCAACACCGAATACCGGTTTTTCCAGCACGGCGCGGCTGAATACACCCCAGCTGACCATAACGGCGATGGCAAGGCTGGCAAAAATAACAAACGGGCGAACCAGGAAATTGATGATTCGGTCCAGTATGGATATGAAAGACATAAGAACTGACATGTCTTTGGCTCCTGTTTTTGAATTTGATGATATCCGGCCGTAGCCGGATATCCCTGAAGCCGGCAGCAGGGCTGCCTGGCAATTATTCCGGATTGGAGGCGTTGGCGCGCAGCTTGTCCATCAGGCCCTTGCCCAGCATCTTTTCAGCTTCTGGCCATACCTGTTCACGGACGCGTTTTACCCAGGCCTGCATTTCCGCAGGAGTTGGCTCGATGTACTGGATACCAGCGGCCTTGGCAGCGGCGATCCATTTCTCGTCTTCAGCACGGGCATCACCAAACTTCTTCTCGATGACCTGTTCAGCCGCCTTGCTGATGATGTCCTGGTCTTCCTTGTCGAGCTTCTCCCAGGTGTCGCCGCTCATCAGCAGGGCGTAGGAAGAGAAGTTGTGCTTGCTGTGAACGTAGTACTGGATCTGGTCGCGGAAGTATTCGTAGTCGTAGTAGATAACGTTACTGGAATCACCATCCACCACACCGGTCTGGATCGCGGTATACACTTCAGACCAGTCAACCGGAGTGGCCTGGAAGCCCATCGCGGTCATGGTTTGTGGCAGTGGGAATACTGGCTGGGAACGAACGTTGATACCCTGGGCCGCTTCGAAGTTGGTGGCGTATTTGCCTTTGGTGGCAATACCGCCGAAACCTTCCGGATATGGACCGAAATAGTGCAGGTGCATATCGTCATATACTTCAGCCAGAATATTCTTCAGCCAGCCGTTATCCGAGTAGGCTTTCAGGGCATCTTCCCAGCCGAGGGTCAGGTAAGGGATATAGTTAACGGCCAGACGTTCGTCATAAGAAGTCTGTGGCCAGGTCAGCATCATATCGATATTACCGCGTACCAGCTGGTCAAACATTTCCTGCTGACCACCCAGTTCGCCCTGGTAGAAAATATTGATATCGATGCGACCGTTGGAATTCTTTTTCACCAGCTCTGCCAGCATTTGTACCGACTGACCGGAAGCGGATGTGCGGTCACCGGATTCCAGTGCCAGAGTGATCTTGTGCTTGTCAGTGCTCGCCAATACCTGACCGGAAAGGCCCATGCCGGTAATGGTAATCAGTGCCAGGAGTGCTGCCTTGCCGGTATATTTGTTTGAAACAATGCTCATGTAATCACCTGTTCGTTGTTGGTTTTGCTGGATTGCTACAGACTGGTTTTCTGTTCAATTCAACATCAGGTCGTCCTGATTTCGTTTTTATTATCCGATTCAGATGCTCCGGCTGGCGGCTCCCCGAGTATACGTTTGCAGGGCAATACACATCCAATAACATATGGTGGTTTCTGTTGATAACCACAGGTTATGGTTGTTGCATTCTTGCTACCATCGTATTGGGTATAAACCCATTCGCGCGGAATGGCCAATACATATGGCGTAATACTCTGCTGTCGATAACGGGTTTCCGGGCCGGATCATCCACCTTACAACTCGATTCCGGCTTGCCATTCCTTGAATCGCATGACCGCATTGGCGCCAATTGACAGGAATGGCTCAGGCATTAACCGGGTCGGTGCTGCCTGCTGCTGGAATTTCTCAAGGTCGACCGAACGACTGCCGGTGGCCAGTCGTGCGGCCATGATGCCGGCCAGAGTACCTTTGACGGTGCCGAGGCCGTTCTGGCAACAGGCTGACCATACCCGTTGCTCCAGTTCTCCGAATGCGTGTACCGAGTTCATGCTCAGGCACAGGCGTCCGCCCCACAGATGCTCCATTTCCACACCCTTGAGCATGGGGAAACGGTTATCGAACGAGATTTGCTGCAGCTTGCGGGCGCGTGCCATGTTGGCCGGGCCGGCTTCCAGACTCTGGTTGAGGCTGGCGTGGTTGCGGATCACGATGCGGTGACCACAGCCCATAAAGTCAGAGACCTTGCGAACGGTGGTGCCGAGCGGATCAGCAGGCAGCACACCCCAGTCATCGGTGCCACCGAGACGACGGATTTCATCGTTGGTGAGCTTGCGAGTCATGGAGGCGTAGGTGAATACGTGCAGCAGACGGGACGGGAAGTATCCAAACGACTGGATATGACCGTTCACGGCCAGAATCAGGTTACGGGCGCGCACCTTGCCCTTGCGGGTTTGCAGTACGTGCGGATTACCAGGGGTAATGGCGACCACCGGTGAGTTTTCGAAGATTTTTACGCCAAGACTGGCCAGGCCATCGGCGGCCTGACGGATAAACGCCGCTGGCTGGATCATCACAGTGCCAGGCATGAACAGACCGGTGTGGTAAAACGCCGAACCGGTGTAGTCACGCATGTCGTCTGCACTCATCAGGGTGCCGGGTTCACCGATACGCTGCAGGTGCTTGAGGTAATCCATCACGTGTTTGCGACCATGCTCGGTGGCGGCAGCGGTAACACGACCAGTGCGTGCCACGGTGCCTTTGGCAAAGCCGAACTCGTCAGCCATGGAGCAGGCGTATTCAATCGCCAGACGATTCAGATGGATCTGATCGGCGTTCTGGTCGCCGGAGCCGGTATAGCTTTTGGCGTTCAGTTCGTGCGGCAGGTCGATCATAAAACCGCTGTTGCGGCCGGATGGACCATCGGCCAGACCACAGGCTTCGATGATGCCAATGGACTCGCCATTCACCAGCTTGTGTAATTCGCGGGCAGCGGCCATACCGGCAAAACCACCACCAATAATGGCCCAATCGAGGTCGATGTCGCCTTCCTGCTGAGCGTAGCTCGGGCGGGAGGGCAGAATGCTGTTCCAGGCAGCGGGACCTGGGTCCCGGGGCAGACGGCGTGCCTGAATGGTCTTGTTATTCATCGTGTTAGCCCTGCTTGAACGACGCCAGCTCTGGACCGGTGTCGTTCGTTCAACCGTTGGAAAAGAACCGTTGGAAAAGAACCCTGCAAGCGCACCGTTGATCAGACGCGCCGATCAGAACGGTGCGGGGTAAACCCGGATCAGGCTGGCTGATTAAGGTCGACCCAGATGGTCTTGAGTTCGGTGTACTGGTCGTGGGCGTGGATCGACTTGTCGCGACCACCAAAACCGGATTGTTTGTAACCACCGAATGGCGTGGTCACATCCCCTTCGCCGAAGCAGTTCACGGTCACGGTACCGGCGCGGATGGCGCGGGCAGCGATCAGGGACTTGCGAGCGTTGGAGGTGAACACGGAAGCGGCCAGACCGTATTCGGTATCGTTGGCCACCTTGATGGCTTCTTCGAAGCTGTCGACGGTGATCACCGACAGGATCGGGCCAAAGATTTCTTCACGGGCAATGGTGTCTTCATTGCTGACGCCATCAACGATGGTTGGCTGGATGAAGATTCCGTCGATGGTCTTGCCACCGGTCAGCACCTGGTAACCTTTCTCGGCGGCGAGGTCGAGGTAGCTGGCAACCTTGGCGAAGTGACCCTTGTCGATCATGGCGCCCAGAGCGTTCTGCGGGTCGAGTGGATCACCGACAGTCCAGTCCTTGGCGTAGTGGCACACACGTTCCAGCAGCTGTTGCTTGATGCCGGATTGCACAATCAGACGGGAACCGGCGGAGCAGTTTTCGCCCATGTTCCAGAACGCGGCGGCACATACCTGTTGGGCAACACGTTCGATGTCTTCGGCGTCATCCAGCACGATGCACGGGTTCTTGCCACCCAGTTCCAGTACCACTTTCTTGAGGTTGGATTCAGCGGAGTAATTCAGGAAACGACGGCCAGTGGCGGTAGAACCGGTGAAGGTCACCATGTCGATATCCATGTGGCGGCCGATTGGCTCGCCTACCTGGGAACCGCTACCGGTGACCATGTTCAGAACACCGGCTGGCAGACCGGCTTCCGCGGCCAGTTCGGCAATGCGCAGGGCGGTCAGCGTGGTTTGAGCGGCAGGTTTCAGCACCATGCTGCAACCGGCGGCCAGACATGGGGAGATTTTCCAGGCCAGCATCAGCAGCGGGAAGTTCCACGGCAGCACCGCACCCACCACACCAATAGGCTCACGCACGATCATGGCCATGGCACCTTCACCAACCGGTGCGGTCTGGTCATAAATCTTGTCGATGGTTTCCGCGTGCCAGGACAGGGTGTGGATAAATTCCGGGATGTCGATGTTTTCACAGTCGGCAATTGGCTTGCCGGAATCCAGGCTTTCCATCACTGCCAGTTCGTGACGGTTGGCTTCAATCAGCTGGCACAGCTTCAGCAGCACTTCCTTGCGTTTTTCCGGATGCAGCTTGCTCCAGCGGCCATCTTCGAACGCGTCACGAGCAGCAACAACGGCACGATCCACATCTTCCGGACCACAAGCGGCGATATTGGCCAGCACTTCACCGGTAGCCGGGTTGGTGGTGGCGAAGGTTTTGCCACTGGCCGCGGCACAGAATTCGCCGTTGATAAACGCCAGCTCCGGCAGACGGATTTTGGCTGCCAGGGTTTTGTAGTCATCCAGGGTTAACAGTTCAGACATGATGTCGTCTCCAGTTAGCGGTGCTGTGGTTTAAACAGACGGGGCGGCCAGAATCTGGTCGATGTTGGCTTGCAGCTGGCTGATTACGGCCGCTACCTGCTCCTTGTCGGACTCGCTCAGGCCTTGCAGTGGGCGACGTACGTTCACCACCGGGCCACCGTTCAGCTCAACGCCGTATTTCACGCTCTGGATGAACTTGCCACCCTGCTCCAGAACCTGCATCAGCGGCATCATGGCGGCCATGATGCGACGGGCCTTGTTGAAGTCGTTGGCTTTTACACAGGCTTCGTAGAGAGCAACGTGCTGACGTGGCAGGAAGTTGGAACCGGCACATACCCAGCTCTGCGCGCCCCAGGCGAAGAATTCCAGCGCCTGATCGTCCATACCGCAGGCAACTTCCAGCTCTGGATAAGAGTTCACCAGCATGTGCAGGCGGTTGATGTCGCCAGAACTTTCCTTGATGCCCTTGAAGTTGGAAGAGTGGCTGAACACGCGGTCGAAGAAACCGGTTTCCATGTTCACACCCATACGGGCCGGGTAGTTGTACAGCATGATTGGCAGGTCAGCGGCCTTGTCGATGGTCAGGGCGGTGTCAGCCAGTTCCTGCTGGGTTGGCAGGGAATATGGCGGGGTGCCAACCAGCAGCGCAGTAGCACCGTGCTGCGCACCGGCTTCGGCCAGACGTACAGACGCATTCGGATCGAGGGAGCCGGTACCAAAAATGATCTGCATATCCGCACCCACAACCGAGCGGGCAACCTTCAGCAGTTCAACGCGTTCTTCGTGAGATTCCACATAATATTCACCGGTGGTGCCGCCGATCATCAGGCCATGTACACCGGATTCCTGCAGATATCCAACGTGTTTTGAATATGCGTCGAAATCGATTTTCTCGTCGCTGCCAAATGGGGTAATTACCGGGGTATATATGCCGTTGAAGAACATGTCGCCATCACTCTTATTGGGGGGAGTTAATCGGGTTTGGATATCGGGTTTTGTTGCTTTTCATAGTAGTGATTTGGAAATTTCCGAAACAAACAATTTTTTGTCGGCGCTTTCCCCAACCTGAGGTTATGGATGTTTTTCAGGTGTTCTTGATGGCTCTGTTAGTTATTTGATTTATAAGGATTTTGTTGGCTGGTGTCGGGCTGGTGTGGTGACAACGGTAACAGCGGATTTATGAAATCCGGCGAGTGTTACCAAACAGGACAATTGCGGCCAGAGCGGTAACACTTATACCGGAAATACTGTTACTTGCGTATTTCGTCAGGCGGCAAAAGGCGCTCGGGTGAGTAACGTTCTGGTGCCTGTAAAAGCCGGTTTATATATCGGATATCGGTGGTGGTGCACCTGCGCCAGCCCTGTTTGCCATCACAATTGTGGCGTGGTTCGCTGAACGGAAGTACGTCTGTCAATATATAAAGCAGCGTTTATCGGGACGAATGGAAAGAATTGGCAGGCGCTATTGTCGCAAAAAGATATATCGATGGGGTAAATATGCGACTGCCTGGCAAGTGAGGCTGGTAAGTCAGGTAAAGCGCATGGCGGAGGGGGAATCTGGCCGCCGATAACGGCAGGGGGCGGCTGTGCTGCTGCGCAAATCCCCCTGGCGGGGCGGGTGATGATCCGGCTGCAAAGCGGGTAACGCGCTGCGTTACCCACATTCTGAGCAAATAGTCTGGCTCTGAATGTGGGTATTCTGGTTACAGTCTGGTCACAGCAAGGTTACAGAAGCGGTTGTAACCAGCGTGCTACTGCCAGTAACCGGTCGTCGGCTCGTGCCCGACCAATCAGCTGGATACCCAGCGGCAGACCCGCTTCATCAGTCTGGCCGGGCAGGGTAATCACCGGCAGCCCCATGGCTTGCCATGGACGGCTCATGTGTGGAGCGCCGGTCTTGTCATGACCCAGTGGTGCAACACCCGGTGCGGCCGGTGCCAGAATGGCATCGGCTTCGGCACAGGTTTGCCACAACCAGTCGCGGTTGGCATCAGCAGCTTCTAATGACTGCAGGTATTCCTCGCGTGGCATGGTGAGGCCGGTTTCCATCAGGGCTTGCAGTGGCGCGCTCAGCAGATCGGTATAGCGGGATTCGCGGGCGAGGTTGCGGCACACTTCCCACGCCATGATCTGGCTATGATGTGTGACCAGTTGCTGGATGCGGTGCTGGTCATCCAGTGTTACCACTTCTATATCCTGTTGACGCAGGATCTCACACACCCGTTCGATGGCCGCTGCCATGGCGGGATCGGTTTCACCCACCTGATCACCACGACACACCACAATACGACGCGGCTTGATGCTGGTGAGCTCACTCACGGGCGAGCGCAGCAGCACTGCACGCATGAGTTGCAGGTCTGATACCTGGCGCGCAAACAGGCCAAGCGAATCCAGCGATTGCGCCAATGGCTGACCACCACGCAGGGAATATTCGCCCCGACTGCCCACATAACCAAGGGTGCCGCAGTAGGCGGCTGGACGAATCACCGATGCGGCGGTTTGTGAACCCAGCGCCATCGGCACCATACCGTCGGCTACCGCCGCTGCAGAACCACTGGAAGAACCACCCGGCGTGCGGTTGAGATCCGCCGGATTACGGGTTTTGCCCGGTTTGAAATAGGCAAATTCAGTGGTCACGGTTTTGCCAAGTACAATGGCGCCAGCGCGTTTCAGCAATTCCACACAGGTGGCGTCTTCTGCGGGCATACGGCCCTTGTGAATCGGCGACCCCATTTCCGTCGGCATACTGGCGGTATCAATAATGTCCTTGATGGCGACAGGCAGACCTTTTAACAGGCTGGCTTCGTAAAAACCGCGCTGTTGCTGGTACTGCGCCAGGTACTCCTCACGACTGAGGCGGAATTGCCACGCACCGACATCCGCTTCACGGGCATCGATACGATCAAAATACTGGTTGATCAGCGCCAGTGCGGTGGTCTCACCGTTATTAATGGCAGCCAGTGCGCTGGTGAGATCAGGCAAGGAAGAGGCAGTCGGAGTGGACATGGGTAACGGATCCGGCAGTGAAATACAGGCTTCCGGTATACCTCTGTGCTCAAATCAATTCAATTGAAAAATCAATTAAATGTCGGATTGGGCAAATCGATAAATTCAATACCTGTGCGGCTTGCAGCGGGGTAGGCGGCAGAATTTCCCGGATGGGTTGCAAGGCTTTGAACCCCTGCCAATGGGCAAATTGTCCGCTTCCGACAGTTTCCAGCGGTGCCGGTCAAGGGCTGCGCTTTCAGTTTCTCGCGCGTCGTTTCCAGTTACTTTCCGAATGCAGCAACTCCATAGACTGGTTCCATACACACTTGAGTGAGATCAGGATCATGAGTTATCACGCCCCCGAAATGCCAATCCAGGTTGACGATGAAACCGGCGTCTGGACTACCGATGCACTGCCAATGCTGTACGTGCCGCGTCATTTCTTTGTGAACAACCATATGGGCATCGAGAAGGAACTGGGCGCTGACAAATACGCCGAGATCCTGTACCGCGCCGGTTACAAGTCTGCGTACTACTGGTGTGAGAAAGAAGCCGAGTGTCACGGTCTGAAAGGCGAGGCCGTTTTCGAGCACTACATGAAGCGTCTGTCCCAGCGTGGTTGGGGCCTGTTCATCACTGAATCCCTCGATCTGGAAGCCGGTACTGCCCGCGTACGTCTGGAAAACTCCGCGTTTGTGTACCAGTACGGCAAGGTAAACCGCAAGGTTGATTACATGTTCACTGGCTGGTTTGCCGGTGCCATGGACCAGATCGCCAAGTCCCTCGGTTATGAGGTTCGTACCCTCGCCGAACAGGTACAGAGCGGTTCTGAAGAAGGTTGTGAGGTCGGCATTTTCGAAGTGCGTCCTGTAACCGAAGCCAGCCAGCAGCTGTGGGAATTCCTGCAACCGGGCTGATAGCCGGTTGAATTCCAGAACCTGATTAAACCCTGATTGCCAACCTCCGACGGGCCCCTTGCCGGGCCCTCGTCCTGAGCCTGCAGGTAGAGCCATGTCCCAGTTTGATATCCTGTTTCAGCCACTGAACATCAATAAGCTGACCATTCGTAACCGTATCGTCAGTACCGCCCACGCTGAGGTGTATGCCACCGACGGTGGTATGACCACCGAGCGTTACGTTCAGTACTACGAAGAAAAAGCCAAAGGTGGCTGTGGTCTGTGTATTTGTGGTGGTTCGTCGGTTGTTGCCATCGACAGCCCACAAAGCTGGTGGAGTTCGGTCAACCTGTCCACTGACCGCATCATTCCGCACTTCCAGAACCTGGCCAATGCTGTGCACAAGCACGGCGGCAAGATCATGATCCAGATTACCCACATGGGTCGTCGTTCCCGTTGGGACGGTGAAAACTGGCCAAACCTGATGTCGCCATCCGGCATCCGTGAACCGGTACACCGTGCTACCTGTAAAACCATCGAGGAAGAAGAAATCTGGCGTGTGATTGGCGATTTCGCCAAGGCCGCTGTTCGTGCCAAAGAAGGTGGTCTGGACGGTGTTGAACTGTCTGCTGTGCACCAGCACATGATCGACCAGTTCTGGTCTCCACGTGTTAACAAACGTACCGACGCCTGGGGCGGCACCTTCGAAAAACGCATGCGTTTTGGTCTGGAAGTGCTGAAGGCCGTTCGTGCTGCTGTTGGTCCTGACTTCGTAGTGGGTATGCGTATCACCGGTGACGAATTCCACCCGGATGGTCTGAACCACGACGATATGAAACAGATCGCCAAGTTCTACAACGACACCGGTATGGTGGACTACTTTGGCGTGGTTGGCTCCGGTTGTGACACTCACAACACCCTGGCCAACGTTATTCCGAACATGAGTTACCCACCAGAGCCGTTCCTGCATCTGGCGGCTGGTATCAAGGAAGTGGTTACCGTGCCGGTCATCCACGCCCAGAACATCAAGGACCCTAACCAGGCCAAACGTATTCTGGAAGAAGGTTACGTGGATTTCGTGGGTATGACCCGCGCCCACATCGCCGACCCGCATCTGATCGCCAAGATCAAGATGAACCAGGTTGACCAGATTCGTCAGTGTGTGGGTGCCAACTACTGTATCGACCGTCAGTACATGGGTCTGGACGTTCTGTGTATCCAGAACGCCGCGACTTCCCGTGAATACATGGGTCTGCCACACATCATCGAAAAAACCTCCGGTGTGATCCGCAACGTGGTGGTGATTGGTGGTGGTCCAGGTGGTATGGAAGCCGCTCGTGTTGCTGCTGAACGTGGCCACAAGGTGACTCTGGTTGAAAAAGCTGACGAGCTGGGTGGTCAGATCACCATCGCTGCCAAGGCGCCACAACGCGACCAGATGGCCGGTATTACCCGCTGGCTGGCAATGGAACTGACTCGTCTGGGCGTTGATGTACGTCTGGGCACCAGTGCCAATGCTGCCATGATCCGTGATCTGAAGCCGGATGTTTGTATCCTGGCTACCGGTGGTACTCCATTCCTGGAGCAGAACCCTGAGTGGGGCGCCAAGGAAGGTCTGGTTGTGTCTACCTGGGATATCCTCAACGGCACGGTTGAACCGGGCAAGAGCGTCCTGATTTTCGACAGTATCTGTGAATTCTCCGGTATGTCTGCCGCTGACTACCTGGCCTCCAAAGGCTCTCTGGTAGAACTGGTGACGGAAGACATCAAGCCGGGTGTGGGTATCGGTGGTACTACCTTCCCGACCTACTACCGCAGCCTGTACCAGAAAGAAGTGATCATGACTTCCGACCTGGCGCTGCATAAGGTTTACCGCGAAGGCGACAAACTGGTAGCGGTTCTGGAAAACGAATACACCGGTCAGCAGGAAGAACGTGTGGTTGACCAGATCGTGGTGGAAAACGGCATTCGTCCAAACGAAGCGCTGTACTACGAACTGAAAGCGGAATCCCGCAACAAGGGTCAGATTGATAACGAAACCCTGTTCGATATCAAACCGCAACCTGTGCTGAGCGAAGACACCAAAGATGGCAAGGGCATGATCCTGTGGCGTCTGGGTGACTGTGTGTCCCAACGTAACACCCATGCTGCTATCTACGACGCTCTGCGTCTGTGTATGCACCTGTAATCCGTCTGCGGGGGGAGAGTCATGCTGAATGCCGCGCTGCCCTGGCTGTTAGCCGGGTTCCTGATTGTACTGGGAGCTGGCGCAGTGCGCCGGATCTCCCTCTGGCGAGCAGGTCGACCAGCACCGGTCGACCTGATTGCCGGTCTGATGGCCATGCCGCGCCGTTACCTGGTTGACCTCCACCATGTGGTTGACCGTGACAAGGCGATGTCCAATACCCACGTTGCCACCGCTGGTGGTTTCGTGGCCTCGATGGCGCTGATCCTGCTGGTGCATGGTTTTGGCGTTGATAACGTCTGGCTGGCGCGTGCCTTGCTGCTCACCACGGTGGTGATGTTTGCTGGTGCCGTTCTGGTATTCCGTCGTCGTCTGAATCCACCGTCACGCCTGTCAAAAGGCCCGTGGATGCGTCTGCCAAAGAGCCTGCTGGTCTTTGCTGCCACCTTCTTTATCGTCACCCTGCCTGCTGCCGGTATTCTGCCGGACGGTTTTGGCTCCGGTATCCTGGCGTTTGTACTGCTGGCGGGCATTGTTGCCGGTCTTGGTGAAATGCTGCTGGGTATGGGCTGGGCGGGTCCGATGAAACACGCGTTCGCCGGTGCCCTGCATCTGGCTTTCCACCGTCGCCCTGAGCGTTTTGGTGGCGGCCGTTCTACCGGTCTGAAATTGCTGGATCTGGATACTGCCGGGGATAAAACCCTGGGTGTGGCCAAACCGGCTGACTTCACCTGGAACCAGCTGCTGGGCTTTGATGCCTGTGTGCAGTGTGGTCGCTGTGAAGCCATGTGTCCGGCGTTTGCGGCTGGTCAGCCGCTGAACCCGAAAAAACTGATTCAGGATATGGTGGTGGGTCTGGCTGGTGGCACTGATGCCAACTACGCCGGTTCTCCATACCCTGGCAAGGAAGTAGGCAAGGCCAAAGGTTCCGCCATTGAGGTGATTACCGAAGGTCTGGTCAGTCAGGAAACCCTGTGGGCCTGTACGACCTGCCGCGCTTGTGTGGAAGAGTGTCCGATGATGATCGAACACGTGGATGCCATCGTTGATATGCGTCGTTTCCTGACGCTGGAAAAAGGCACCACGCCAGGCAAGGGCTCCGAAACCCTGCAAAACCTGATCGCCACCGACAACCCGCACGGTAATGATCCAGCCAGCCGCACCTACTGGGCTGCTGACCAGAACCTGCCGGTGATGGCCGATGTAAAAGAAGCCGACGTGCTGTTCTGGGTATCTGACGGTGCCTTCGACATGCGTAGCCAGCGCATCCTGCGCGCCTTCGTGAAAATCATGAAGACTGCCAAGGTCAACTTCGCAGTACTGGGTGATGAAGAGCGTGACTGTGGTGACCTCGCCCGTCGTCTGGGTGATGACGCCACCTTCCAGAGCCTGGCTCGTCGCAACATCGAAGTCCTGAAGAAATACCGTTTCAAACGCATTGTGACCACTGACCCGCATGCGTTCCACGTACTGAAAAACGAATACCCGGATCTGGGTGGCTCGTATGAAGTACTGCACCACACCCGTTTTATCAACGAGCTGGTGGAGCAGGGACGTCTGCAACTGAACGCCCGTACCGGTGGCACCGTGACCTATCACGATCCATGTTACCTGGGCCGTTACAACGGTGAATACGATGCGCCACGTGCCGTGCTGAACGCCATGGGCATCCAGCTGGCCGAAATGGAACGCTCCGGTTTCCGCTCCCGCTGCTGCGGTGGTGGTGGTGGTGCGCCAATCACCGACATTCCGGGTGAACGCCGTATCGCTGACATGCGTATGGACGACATTCGTGCCACTGGCGCGGAAGTGGTCGCCGTGGGTTGCCAGCAATGTACCGCGATGCTCGAAGGTGTTGTTGAACCACGTCCGGAAGTTCAGGACATCGCTGAAATGGTTGCTGCCCAACTGGTCGACGTGGCAGAACCGGCTACTGCACGGGAGGTGGCGTGATGAGCTCCATTATCCGTAAAGACCCTCGCAAGAACTGGATTCTGCGTAACCGCCTGCACCCTCTGCACCAGCAAATGCTGGTCGCCGAGGGCGCTGGCAACAACGCTGTTGTGCGTGGCCCGAGCGGCCTGATTCGCAAGAATCCGCACAATATCGGCTTTATTGGCCCGAACGGTATCAAACGCATCGACCGTCTGGGTGGCAGTGGCACTGTAGTGGCCGCTGGCCAGCGCGGTGAAGCGGTGGATACCCGTCTGCCACTGGTGCAGATCAGCAATCCGGAATCCTGGATTGTGGTGGTGCCAGACCTCGCCGGTGGTCGTCTGACCAGCCATGACCGCGACGTACTGGGTCAGGCTCGTCAGCTGGCGGCTGCCAACCCGGCCTGTGCCGTGGTGGCGCTGGTGTTTGGTGATCTCAGCGAAAACCTTGCTGACGATTCCAACGGCCTGGCGCTGGCGGGTGTTGACCGTCTGCTGCATTTCAGCGGTGACGACTGGAACGGTTACTGCCCAGAGCAGGAACTGGCGGCCATGCTGGCGGTGCACCGTCAGCTGTTGCCACAACACTGGTTGTTCCCGGATACCCATCTCAGTGGTAACGACCGCGCCCTGCGTCTGGCGACCCGTCTCGAAGAACGTCCGGCCATGCATGCCTGGCAGATTCGTGATGGCCGCGTGACCTGCCGTGCTGGTAGTGAACGTAACGATGTGACCCGCAGCCTGCCGAAAGTGGTGGCGCTGCTGGCCGAATGTGCCATGCCGGTGGATGACAGCCGTCATGAAGTACTGCCAATGGCGCTGCCGGAACTGCCGGGTGTACTGGCCCGTATCCAGGATGCCGGTGCCGTTGCGGTAGACCCGAACCAGATCGCCATGGCCGAAGCCGGATTTATCCTGTCGGCAGGTAATGGTATCCACGACTGGGAGCAATTCCACGAAGCGGCGCGTGTCCTCGGTGCTACCGAAGGTGCCAGCCGTGTGGCGGTGGACGATGGCTTTATGCCACGTTTCCGTCAGGTGGGTGCGACCGGTACCTGGGTAACGGCTCGTGTGTACGTAGCGGTGGGTATCTCCGGTGCGGTACAGCACCTGCAAGGTATTGGTGCCTGTGAGAAGGTGATTGCCATTAACACCGACGCCGGTTGTGACATGGTCAAACGCGCGGATCTCAGTGTTATTGGCGACAGCCAGGAAATTCTGGCGGCCCTGATTGAGCAGGTAAAAGCCCTGCGCCAGCCAGCTGCGAGTGAAGGAGGACGTCACCATGTCGCTTGATAAATCCCTCAAGGTTCGTGTGCTGGTGTCCGTTGGCCAGCACCCGAAATCCGGCCGTGAACGCCGTGCTGATCAGGACTCCCGCGCCCTTGAACTGGCGCTGGGAATGCCCGGTTTCAGCGTTGGTCTGCTGCATGCCGGTAGTGAATCACCGGCCCTGCGTGAATACCTGGGTATGGGTGTCAAAGCCATTGATGTGCTGAAACAACCGTCCAGTGCTGACGTGGTTCCGGCACTGGTTCAGGCCCTGCGTAACGACAGCCCGGATCTGGTGTTGTGTGGTACTCGCGCCGAAACCGGCGAAGCATCCGGCATGACTCCTTACCGGGTCGCCAATGCGCTGGGCTGGCCGCTGGTGCCTGCCGTGGTGTCGATCAGTCGTGGTTCTGATGGCACCTACGAAGTGCTGCAGGCGTTACCGCGTGGTCAACGCCGTTTGCTGAAAGTGCGTACCCCGTTTGTTGCCACCGTTGACCCGGCGGCGGCAGAGGCTCGTCAGAGTGCGTTTGGTCCGGCCCAGCGTGGTCAGCTGCAAGCGGTAGCCGTTGCTTCGGTAGCGGATCCGGCGGCCAACGATCTCGAATTCAGCCCGGCTCGCAAACGTCCAAAACGTATTGCGGCTGCTCGCAAGGCCACAACGGCTGCCGAGCGTTTCAAAGCGGCAACTGTTAAGTCGGCGTCCAAGGGGGGCCAGGTGCTGGTGAAGGAAACCGCCGCCGAAAAAGCCTCGGCCATTCTGAACCTGCTGGTCGCCGAAGGTGTGATTGCTGTCGATTCTCCGTCCTGATTCAAAACCCTGCCTATGGCTCTGCACCCTGTCAGAGCCCTGCCGCCAGACGACGGGAAGTCGGCGGCAGGCTTTTTAACAGGGTGACAACATTGTCAACGCACTGCGCGTTTTTCGGTCTGCTCGTGTCGCTCCCAGCTAATTTCGTTAACCACTTCACTAATAGACTGCAAGTCTGGAAAGTCTTGAGAAGGATCAAGGTTCGTACAGAAATGTTGTCGCCGGACCGCAATTCCATCCCCGGATTGTTTACGACTCCCCGCGTCTTCCAGTGCTGTTGTGGCTGGTAGACAGAGGCAGATGGCTTCCCCATCCGTTTGCCTCACCCTATTCCTGTTATGACGAGGTCTAGAGCAATGCGATTCCTGTCCCTGTTGGCGTTGTGCTCATTTCTGATTGTGTCCCCACGAATTGCCTTTGCTGATGGGCAATCTTGTAAAACGGTACGTCTCGGTTATGTTGACTGGACTGATGTTCGAGTTACCACGGCTGTTGCTGAACAGTTGCTGACCAAGCTGGGTTATCAGGTGAATGTGTCTGAATACACCGTTGATACGATTTACCAGCAACTGGCGGATAACAAGCTGGATGCGTTCCTGGGTACCTGGATGCCATCCAACTCCGGTGCTGTTGGCCCTTATCTGGAGAAAGGTTCGGTCAAATTTATCAAGACCAACCTCGAAGGTGCCCGCTACACCCTCGCCGTACCGGATTATGTTTACCAGCAAGGCATTCGCAGTGTGGCCGACATTGCTGCTCATGCCGACCGTTTTGAAAGCCGTATCTACGGCTTGGAAAAAGGCAACGACGGTAACGCGCTGGTGCAGAAAATGATTACCCGTAACGACTTCGGCCTGAAAAACTTCAAGCTGATCGAAACCTCTGAACGCCTGATGCTGGCGCAGGTAAAAGGTCGTGTGAAACGCGGTGAGTGGATCGCCTTCCTGGCGTGGGAACCACACCCGATGAACACCACCTTCAAGATTGAATACCTGGCCGGTGCTGACGATTATTTCGGTCCGAACTATGGCCGTGCTGTGGTGAACACCACTACCCGTGAAAAGCTGATGGATGACTGCCCGAACCTCGGTCAGTTCCTGTCCAACCTGACCTTCACCGTCGATATGGAGCAAAGCATCATGGACCAGGTGCTGAACGGTTTTATTCCGGTTGAACGTGCGGTGAGCATGTGGCTGGAGAAAAATCCGATGCAGGTGAATCAGTGGCTGGCGGGTGTGAGTGATCTGGCGGGTAAGCCTGCGGATCATCTGCATCTGACCAGTAGTGTGGCGGATTCCAGTCGATAAGACTGGTGACGCTGCTGTTATACCGTTCCCATGCTACCTGCATGGGAACGGTATGTGGTTTATCCTGAGCGTCTGGCCGGGCCATGGTCAGATCTGGCGTCTTTCTTATTCCACGCTGCCTGAGGCAGTGAAAGTATTTTTCGAGCAATAACCAGCAAATGGTTCATTTTGCGCTGGTCGATAATATTGATCAGGGCACTGCAATAAAAATACAAAATCCGTGCTTTCAGGTACTCGCAGAGCTTCAGAAACACTGAAGGGGACATCTATATCCGGTGTCCCTGGGCTTCTGGATGTTTAACGTCTCACATAGCTGCGTTAGGGACTCTGCGCTGCCCGACTTGAAAGGACTCGGCCGGACAGGTTTGTCATTTCGCTGCGTTCTCCGCCTTGCTCACACGCGCTGCAGCACTCGCAGAGCTGTGCAGAGTGTCCTTAGAGTCTTTCCGTCTTCAGTGGAAAGTATTCGAGATCAGGATTTCACCAAATACATTCAACGCCTCGGGAGCGGGCACCGGGTTATTCAGAGCGTTCTTGGTGATTCACCCGGCGGATACCTCCGCCAGTCCAACCTATTGACCATTTCGATACATCAAATCAAAACAAGTGATTTTTTTGATGCTTTAGCTCGGTGATACCTTGTTTTCCATGATGAGCGGAACCGGCAACCAGCCTTGCCACCGCCAATAGCACATCCGGCCTGCCGGATCGTTGCGGATAACAAGAATAACAGGAGCGCAGTTTTCATGAGCCAATCCACAGGCAAAGTCTATCCAAAAACCCATGCTGGCCGTGTGGCCCTGATTACTGGTGCTGCCGGTGCTCTGGGTTCCCATTTTGCCCGCCGTCTGGCCGAAGCCGGTTGTGATCTGGCGCTGACCGACATCCGTATCCCCGAAGAAACCATCGAATCCCTGACCCACACCGGTGTGCGTGTTTACGCCGACGCCGTTGATCTGGCCGATGCCAATGCGGTGCGCCGTTTTGCGGAAGGTGTGCTGAACCACTTCGGTCACTGCGACATTCTGGTGAACAACGCCGCTTATATGCCGCTGGTGCCGTTCGCTGAACTGACCCTCGAAGAATTCCGCCGTTTTGAAGCCATCAACGTTGAGTCCGCTCTGGTGCTGGCACAGACCCTGAGCCCGGTGATGAAAGAGCGTGGTTACGGTCGCATCGTGCAGATTGGCTCTTCTACCACTGGCGACCCACGTCCGGGCTTTGCGGCCTACATCACCACCAAGATGGCCGGTATTGGCCTGGTGCGCGCGCTGGCCGCCGAATTTGGCAACAGCGGTATCACCGTTAACGCTATCCACCCAGGCCTGACCGCCACCGAAAGCTCCCGCAAGCACCTGCCACAGGCGCTGTTTGATGCGGTGAAAGACCTGCAGCTGATCAAACGTACCGAAGTGCCGGAAGACCTCGTGGGTGTGCTGGCATTCCTGACTTCCGAAGAAGCCGGCTTTATCACTGGCCAGGCGTTGAACGTCGATGGCGGTACCCAGTTCTGACCGAATTTATGCCTGATGCTCGATCGGGATAGGTGGTCCGGTTTTGGGAACCGGACCTTTCCCCGGTCTGCCCCGATCCAGAGGGCGACCGGGTTTTTTGAATTACCCAGCGCACGCGGCCCGTTCGAACCGCGGCTATCCAATAACAACAACGAGAATGCCTATGAAACTTGCCCTCTTTGGAGCCACTGGCCGTGTTGGCTCGCGCCTGCTGCGCGAAGCCGCCGCCCGTGGCCATCAGGTGACTGCCTTCAGTCGTCAGGCCGATCAACAGGCCGCCATTGCTGGTGTGCAATGGGTGACTGCCGATCTCGATAACAGTGAAGACCTGCTGCCGCTGCTGGCTGGCCACGACGCCATGCTGACCGCTGTGCACTTCACCGATGTTGGTGCCGAGCGTTTTGTCACTCTGGCGCGGGCAGCGTCCATTCCTCGTCTGTTGTGTACCGGTGGTGCTGGCACCCTGATGACGGCATCCGGTGTGCCACTGCTGGAAACCGAAGGTTTTCCCGCCCATGTGCGTCCGGAGGCCGAAGCTGGTCGTCGTTTCCTCAATGTTCTGAAAGGTGTGGCCGATCTCGAGTGGGTATTCCTGTCGCCATCCATGCTGATTTTGCCGGGCGAACGTACCGGCCAGTTCCGTCTGGGCCTTGAAGACCTGCTGGTGGGCGAAGACGGCCAGAGCCGTATTTCGATGGAAGATTTTGCCGTGGCCATGCTCGATGAGCTGGAACAGCCGCGTCACAGTCGCCAGCGTTTTACCGTCGGTTACTGAGCGAACAGGGAGGTGGTTATGGTGGCGAAGGCTCTCAATAACAAACGCAGTCTGCTGGTATGTGGTCTGCTGCTGGCCGCCGGTATCGCGGTGGCAACGGTGGCTGAGCCACCCAAAGCGGGTCTGGCCGAAGCCGACCAGCGTCCGGCGCTGGCCAGTGCACAAGGCCAGCACGCCGCCGTGCTGGATGTTGCGGCAGCAGGCAAACGTTTGGTAGCGGTTGGCGAGCGTGGTCTGATCATGCTGTCGGACGACCAGGGCCAGAGCTGGAAACAGGCTCAGGTGCCGGTCAGCGTCAGCCTGACGTCGGTGAGTTTTGTCGATGACCAGTTCGGCTGGGCTGCAGGTCACTACGGCATGGTGCTGGCAACCCGTGATGGCGGCCAACACTGGGAAGTCCAGCTCGATGGCAGCCGTGCCGCCAGGCTGGTACTGGATGATGTGCGTTCTCGCGCCGACGGTTCTTCCGACCAACGCCTGCTGCGCGCGGTGGGCAACGCCCAGCGTCTGGTTGAAGACGGCCCCGACAAACCTTTCCTCGATATTTATTTCAGTGATCGCCAGAACGGTCTGGTGGTAGGCGCATACGGCCTGATTTTCGCCACTACCGATGGTGGCATCAGCTGGAAGCCTTTGAACAGCCAGATTGATAACCCCGGTGAGCGTCACCTGTACAGCATTGCCAGCGCCGATCACCAGCTGTGGCTGGCCGGTGAAGAAGGTCTGCTGTTCCGTGCGGATCAGCAACAACCACTGCAGTTCGAACGCCTGTCCACTCCCTATGACGGTAGCTTTTTTACCGTCAGTGCGGCGGCCGGTCGGGTAGTGGTCGCGGGTCTGCGTGGTAACGCCTTTGAGTCCACCGATAACGGTACCAACTGGGAAACCCTGAGTGTGCCGTCTGAAGCCTCGATTATTGCCAGTGAAGTGGGCAGCCAGGGTGAATTGCTGCTGGTGAACCAGGCCGGTCAGTTGCTGAGTGCCAATGCCGGTCAGTACGACCTTCAGAACCTCGGTAATCAGCCGGTGATGGCACCTTCTTCAATGGTACGACTGGCCGATGGCGGCTTGCTGCTCGGTAGCCTGCAAGGGCTGTCTCGTATTAATTCGGCGGCTCTCAAGGGCGCTGCGACCGCTTCTGCTGCAGGACACTGATCATGCATACCTCGGATAATAACCTCGATCTTGCCCCGGTCAGCCTCGACCAGTTCGACCGCAACTCCGGCAACCTGCTGGAACGTCTGCTGTTTAACAACCGTCTGGCCATTATTGTCATCTGTGTGCTGGTGACCATTGGTCTGGGCTGGCAGGCCAGCCAGTTGCGCCTCAACGCCAACTACGAAAAAACCATTCCGACCAGCCATCCGTATATCGCCAACTTCCTCGAGCACCGCGATGAACTGCGTGGTCTGGGTAACGCTGTGCGTATTGCTGTCGAGAACCCGAAAGGCTCGCTGTACGACGCCACCTACATGGATACCCTGCGTCAGATCAGTGACGAGGTGTTCCTGCTGCCAGGTGTTGACCGTGCCGGTATGAAATCCCTGTGGACTCCAAACGTGCGCTGGATTGGCGTGACCGAAGAGGGTCTGGAAGGTGGTCCGGTGATTCCGGATGGTTACGACGGTTCCGCCGACAGTCTGGCCCAGCTCGAAGCCAACGTGGCGCGCTCTGGTGAAATCGGCCAGCTGGTGGCACTGGATGGCAAAGCCACCATTATCTACGTACCGCTGCTGTCGCAACTGCCGGATGGCACCACCCTCGATTACGAAGTGCTGTCCAAACAGCTGGAAGATATCCGCGCCAAGTACGAAGCCGCAGGCCAGGTGAGCATCCACGTTACCGGTTTTGCCAAGATCATGGGTGACCTGATCCACGGTCTGTACGAAGTGCTGACCTTCTTTGTGATCTCGATCCTGATCGTCACCACCATTGTTTACCTGTACACCCGCTGTGTGATCAGCACCAAGCTGGTGGTGACCAGCTCCCTGATTGCGGTGGTATGGCAACTCGGCCTGATTTCGGCACTGGGTTACAACCTCGACCCGTACTCCATGCTGGTGCCATTCCTGGTGTTTGCCATCGGTATGAGCCACGGCGCCCAGAAGATGAACGGCATCATGCAGGACATCGGTCGCGGCGCGCATAAATACGTGGCCGCCCGCTACACCTTCCGTCGTCTGTTTATGGCGGGTCTGACCGCGTTGCTGGCGGATGCCGTGGGCTTTGCGGTGCTGCTGGTGATTGATATCCGGGTGATCCAGGAGCTGGCGATTGCGGCGTCTCTGGGTGTGGGTGTACTGATTTTCACCAACCTGATTCTGCTGCCGATCCTGCTGTCGTACACCGGTGTCAGTGCCAAGGCCGCCAAACGCAGCCTGCGCAAGGAAAAGAGCGAAGCCCGCGCACCGCTGTGGAACTTCCTTGATCTGTTTACCCGTCGTGGCCCGGCCATGGTGGCCATTGGTCTGGCGGTGGTGATTGCTGGTGCCGGTTACATGGGCTCCAAACAGCTGAAGATTGGTGATCTCGATCCGGGCGCACCGGAACTGCGTCAGGACTCCGCCTATAACCGCGACGTCGCCTTTATGACCGAACACTTCGGTGCCTCCAGTGACGTGTTTGCCGTGATGGTGGAAACCGCTGGTAACGGTGGCTGCGCCAACTACGAAGCCCTGCGTCGAGTGGATGCGCTGGAATGGCAACTGCGCCAGCTGCCCGGTGTGGTCTCCACCAACTCGCTGGCCATGCTCAACCGTCAGGTACTGACCGGCCTTAACGAAGGCAATCCGAAGTGGTTTGAACTGATCAAGAACCAGTCGATGCTCAACTTCGTGACCGCTTCTGCGCCACGCGGTTTGTACAACGACGCCTGTGACCTGCTGACCCTGTATGTGTACCTGGCGGACCACAAGGCCGACACCCTGACTGCGGTGGTGAACAAGGTGGAAGAGTTTGCTGCCGCCAACAACACCGCTGACATCCAGTTCAAGCTGGCGGCGGGCAGTGCCGGTATCGAAGCCGCTACCAACATCGTGGTGAAAGACGCCTGGCGCGACATGCTGTTTATGGTGTACGGCGCGGTGGTTCTGCTGTGTTTCATCACCTTCCGCTCATGGCGTGCGGTGATTGTGGCGATCCTGCCACTGATGCTGACCTCGGTTCTGGCCGAAGCCCTGATGGTGATGCTGGGCATGGGTGTGAAAGTGGCAACCCTGCCGGTAATCGCCCTGGGTGTGGGTATCGGTGTCGACTACGCGCTCTACATCCTGTCCGTGACCCTGAGCCGGATGGAGCAAGGTGAAAGCCTCTCCGACGCTTACCAGCACGCACTGGCCTTCACCGGCAAGGTAGTACTGATGACTGGCCTGACGCTGGCCGCCGGTGTGTCTACCTGGGTGTTCTCCATCATCAAGTTCCAGGCCGATATGGGCGTGCTGCTGGCCTTTATGTTCCTGTGGAACATGGTCGGCGCCATGGTGCTGCTGCCTGCACTGGGTCACTTCCTGCTGCAGGGCAAGGTGCGCAAACCGGGCGCTGGCACCCCGCAGGTGGTGGTGAATAACCCTGCTGCCGCCGCTCCGGTTGTGGCCACTCGCAAAGCCGCCGCGGCCCAGTAAGGAGACAACCATGCCTCGTATCCCTTACCACGCCGACGTTGATATTGCCGGTACTGATCTGATCCAGAGCGTACGCCAGCGTCGTGGCGGCCGCCTGCTGCACATCGACCGCATGCTGATGCACAGCCTGCCGTTGATGCGTGGTTGGGGGGCTTTCCTAGGAGCCGTTCGTAACGAACTGGAACTGGCCCCGCGTTACCGCGAACTGGCGATTCTGGTGGTGTCGGCCCGTAACCAGACCGCGTACGAACTGCATCACCACCTCAAGCCGTTTATCAGCGCCGGTGGCAGTCATGCCCAGTTTGAAGCCCTGCAAAACCTCGAACAGGCAGTGATCAACGCCGACCTGTTCGACCCGATCGAACGTGCCGTGATGAATCTGGCGCTGGATATGACCAACAAGCCCACGGCCACCGACGACTGCGTCCAGGCAGCGCGTGCGGCACTCGGCAGCGACAGCCAGGCCGTCGAGCTGGTGGCCCTGATCGCCGCCTACAACATGGTCAGCCGGGTCGTGAACAGCCTGGGAATCGGGGTGGAAACCCAGACGGCTGAGGCCTGACGTCGGAAGTCTGAAGTCGGAAGTCGGAAGCATCTGGCTCCCACGCTCCTGCGTGGTAGCCGCAAGGCCTCGACATTCCCACGCGGGAGCGTGGGAACGAGATGAGAAATACAAACCTGGCTCCCACGCTCCTGCGTGGTAGCCGCAAGGCCCTGACATTCCCACGCGGGAGCGTGGGAACGAGATGAAAAAAGCGTCCGACGTCTGGCTTCAGACGTCCGACCCCAAAAGCGTCCGGCTTCAGACGCCCGACCCGAAATACAACCGCGCAGACGTCCGACCTTCGACGTCTGGCGAACAAAACGAAACAACCGTTAGTCCAGTGAGGAGCACTCATGATCCAGTACATCAAGAAAGGCGCTGCGGCAGAGACCAAAGCGGAAATGAACACTCAGGTGCGTGGCATCGTGGAAGGCATTCTGGCCGACATCGAAGCCCGTGGTGACGCTGCCGTACGCGAATACTCCGAGAAGTTCGACAAGTGGTCCCCGGAGTCTTTCCGTCTGAGCGCTTCCCAGATCCAGGAAGCCATCGCCCAGGTGCCAGCCAGCACCATCGAAGACATCAAGTTCGCCCAGGCGCAGATCCGTCGCTTTGCGCAGATCCAGAAAAGCACCATGCAGGACGTTGAAATCGAAACCCTGCCAGGCGTTGTGCTGGGCCACAAGAACATCCCGGTTAACTCCGTGGGTTGCTACATTCCTGGCGGCAAATACCCGCTGATCGCCTCTGCCCACATGTCAGTGCTGACCGCCAAGGTTGCCGGTGTGAAACGTGTGATCGCCTGTGCGCCACCATTCAACGGTGCTCCATGCCCTGAAATCGTGGCCGCCATGCACATGGCCGGTGCCGATGAAATCTACTGCTTCGGTGGTGTTCAGGCCGTTGCCGCCATGGCAATTGGTACTGAGTCCATCCCGGGCGTTGACATGATCGTAGGCCCAGGTAACGCCTTTGTTGCCGAAGCCAAGCGTCAGCTGTTCGGCCGTGTGGGTATCGACCTGTTCGCAGGCCCAACCGAAACCATGGTGATCTGTGATGACACCGTTGACGCTGAACTGGTCGCGGTTGACCTGCTGGGTCAGGCCGAACACGGCCCAACCTCTCCGGCTTACTGCCTGACTACCAGCAAGAAAATTGCTGAAGAACTGCCAGCCGCCATCGAAACCGTACTGGCCCGTCTGGAAACCCGCGATGTAGCGGCCGTTTCATGGCGCGATTACGGCGAGATCATCCTGTGTGAAACCGACGAAGAGATGCTGCAGGAATCCGAGCGTCTGTGTTCCGAACACGTTCAGGTGATGACCAAAAACCCTGACTGGTTCCTCGAGCGTATGACCAACTACGGCGGTCTGTTCCTCGGCGAACGCACCAACGTGGCTTACGGTGACAAGGTGATTGGCACCAACCACACCCTGCCAACCCAGGGTGCTGGCCGTTACACCGGTGGTCTGTGGGTCGGCAAGTTCATCAAGACTCACACCTACCAGCGCGTTCTGACCGACGAAGCATCGGTAATGGTGGGCGAATACTGCTCACGTCTGTGCAACGCTGAACACATGATGGGCCACAAGGAACAGGCGGACATTCGCGTTCGTCGTCTGGGAGCCAAGTGATCATGACCACCGCAACCCTGAAGCCGCTGGCCGGCAAGGTCGCGGTGGTAACCGGAGGCAGTGGTGGCATTGGTGCCGCCATCTGCCAACGTCTGGCTGAAGCCGGTGCGACCGTGGTAGTGGGCTACAACAGCTCACAACAACCGGCCGAACAACTGGTCAGCCAGATGCCCGCCGCCAGTCAGCCCCATGTGGCACTGGCCGCTCCGGTGACCAATAGCGACGCCATGAAAACCCTGGCTGCTGAAGTGAGCAGCCGTTACGGCCGTTGTGACCTGCTGGTCAACTGCGCCGGTACCACCCGTTATTGCGCTCACGACGACCTTGATGGTCTGGATGACGCCCTGATCGACCAGATTCTGGCCACCAACGTACGCGGGCCCTTTGCTTCCGTACGGGCGTTCAAACCGCTGTTAAAAGCCAGCGGTGCCGGACTGGTGGTGAATATTTCCTCCATTGCCGCGGTGACGGCGATGGGCAGCAACGTGATCTACTGCGCCTCCAAAGCTGCGGTCGACAACATGACCAAATCCCTGGCACGCGCACTGGCCCCGGAAATCCGGGTGCTGTCGGTATCACCGGGACTGGCCGACACCGACTTCGTCAAACAGCTCGACCAGAGCTGGCGCGACGAACAGGCCAGCCGTACACCGCTGAAGCGCCTGGCCATGCCGGAAGAAGTCGCCGACGCCGTGATCGCCGCCGCCACCCACCTGACCTTCACCACCGGTGTGGTGATCCCGGTGGACGGCGGACGGCCTCTCAGCTGATATGTCTGAGGTCTGAGGTCTGAGGTCTGAGGTCTGAGGTCTGAGGTCTGAGGTCTGAGGTCTGAGGTCTGAGGTCTGAGGTCTGAGGTCTGAGGCGGGGCGCGTAGCCTCTGAGGTCTGAGGCGGGACGCGATCTGGCTCCCACGCTCCTGCGTGGTAGCCATCGCCGTTGCATTCCCACGCGGAGCGTGGGAACGAGAAACCGATAAAAAGCGTCCAGCTTCAGACGTCCGACATCCGACGAAAAGCGTCAGACGTCCAGCGTCCGACTTCAGACGAACAAACGAGGAAACCATGAGCAACAAGAATATTCCCGACATCAAACCCGACCACTTCGGTATCAGCGTGCCGGATATGGACGCCTCGCTGGCGTGGTATCAGCGGGTTCTGGGGTTTGAACTGCAGTTCCGGGTTTACCTGGACATCATTCCGGCGCATGTCGCCTTTATCCAGCGCGGCAGTTTCCGGATCGAGCTGTTCCAGCTGGATCAGGCCAAACCGCTGCCGGAAGAGCGTCGTTTACCGAATACCGACCTCACGACTCACGGCAACAAACACATGTGTTTCGGGGTGCAGGACATGGAACAGATGCTGGTGCACCTGCGTGAACAGGACGCCGACATCGTGTTTACCAAGGTGATTCAGGGCACTCCGACCACCTTCTTGCGCGATAACAGCGGCAACCTCATCGAAATGATTGAACTGCCGCATCTGTGGGACTGATCTGGAACGAGGCCGGGCCTCGCTCCCAACAATAAAAACCGGAGACTCCTATGAAACTTGCCACTCTCAACGACGGCAGCCGTAACGGCCGCCTGCTGCTGGTTAACCGTGCCCTGACCCGCATGGTTGCCGCCGATGCCGCCACGACCATGCAGCAACTGATCGAGAACTGGGACAGCCTGGCACCACAACTGGAAGCCCAGAACAGCGCGCTCAACGAGGCGGGCTGGAGCAGCGCCGACGAATTTGATGCCGCCAAACTGATGGCACCGCTGCCGCGTGCCTACCAGTTTGTCGATGCCTCGTCGTTCCTGAACCACGGCAAGATCATGGAAAAGGCCTACAACCTCAGCGTCAAGAAAACCCCGGGCATCCCGATTCTGGTGCAGCGTCAGGGTGACGATTTCCGCAGCGCCGTGGCCAATTACGAGTTTCCGACCGTCGATGACCAGTGCGACTTCGAAGGTGAAATCGCCGTTATCCTCGATGACGTGCCAGCCGGTGTCAGCAAGGCCGACGCCGAACAGCACATCAAGCTGTTTATGCTGATCAACGACGTATCCATGCGTGCGCACCTGTTCCGCGAATTGCAAATGGGCTTTGGCCTGATCAACGCCAAACCGGCGACCACCTTCGCACCGGTAGCCTGCACCGTGGATGAACTGGGTGACAGCTTCAGCAATGGCCGTGTCAACCTCGACCTGCACGTCAAACGCAACAACGAATGGTTCGGCAACCCGAACGGCCGTGAGATGGATTTCAGCTTTGGTGAGCTGATCGCCCACTGGGCCTACAACCGCAACCTGCGCGCCGGCGCGGTGCTGGGCACTGGCACCTTCTCCAACGAAGGCTATCGCACCGTTGGTTCTGCCTGTCTGGCCGAACGTCGCGCGGTGGAAGTGATCGACAGCGGCGAAGCCTCCACACCGTTCATGCAGTTTGGTGAAAGCCTGCAGTTCGAAATGTTCGCTGACGATGGCAGCTCGCTGTTCGGCAAGATCGATCAGACCTTTGTGTGCAGCAAGGGCTGAACGCCTTCGCTCACACGTTTTCGTAAACCAATCAGACAAGCCCGATCACCAGGCGGCCTTTAACGGGGCCGCCTTGCTGACACTCGCCCGTTAAACGCCCTCAGACAGCTTGAAGAGGCGGGCTGTGCAGCGAGGGCGATGGAGTAAAACCGATGAAGGTAATGGTAACCGGCGGCAACGGATTTGTTGGCCGCGTTCTGGTGCAGCGTCTGCTGGACGCTGACACCCGTATTAATGGCGAGGCCATCAGCAGCCTGACCGTCGCCGACATGAGTTGTGCCGGTCTGCCCGACGATGCTCGTCTGCGTTGTGTTGAAGGCAGCATTGCCGACCCGGAAGTACTGGCCAGCGCGCTGGCCGACGAACCGGAACTGGTGTTTCACCTCGCCAGTATTCCCGGTGGTGCCGCCGAACGTAACTTCGAACTGGGTCGTGATGTTAACCTCACCGCCACCATCAACCTGTTCGAAACCCTGCGCGGATTTGCCAAACCGTCACGTCTGGTCTTCACCAGCACCATCGCGGTGTACGGCGCACCACTGCCGGACTTTATTGACGACTTCACACCGCTGCGTCCGCATCTGAGCTACGGCGCCCAGAAGCTGGCCACCGAAGTGCTGCTGCAAGACTACAGCCGTCGCGGCTGGATCGACGGCCGGATCGTGCGTCTGCCGGGTATTGTTGCCCGTCCGCCACAACCGTCCGGCCTGTTGTCGGCCTTCCTCAGTGATATTTTCTGGAAACTCAAAGCCGGTGAAGCCTTCACCTGCCCGGTATCCGAAAACGGCGTCGCCTGGTTTATGTCGGTGCCATGCTGTGTGGATAACCTCATCCACGCCGCCAGCATGGACGAAGCGGTGGTCAAACCGCGCCGCGACTTCACCCTGCCGGTATTGCGCCTGACCATGAAAGAACTGATTGCAGGCCTTGCCGAACGTTACGGTGCCGACCGCCTGCAACTGGTGAGCTTCGAACCCAACGCCGAACTGGAAGCGGGCTTCGCCACCCAGCCTCCAATGGACGCCAGCGCCGCATTGGCGGTGGGCTACAAGCACGACGCCGACATCCAGACCCTGATTGAAGCCGCCACGTCCTGTGCGTGAGCGGTTGGTTAACGGCGGCAGTGCCTACAACAAGGGAGATCTTCGGATCTAATGCCAATCGGTTAAGCACCCGTCGGCATTCCTACACTTCGTTACCGCATCGGATGGTCACGATCTGCTCGGCTTGTTAATTGGCCAGGCCGCTTGCCCTCTTGGGGGACCTTGTCCCCCGGTCGGGCAGGCCTCCCCCTGCTTAGCCCGACTGGGCTCGTGTTTCCGGTTTTCACCGACAACGGCGTTTCGACCCCGGCCCGATGGCACATCCCTGTGCCCTGTCTATCGGTGAAAACGGGGCCTTGCGGGGCATCCATGCCCCGGCTGGGTCGGCCGTTGCGGTGAATCCCGGCTCGCCCAGATGGGCATTGGGCAGCCAGCTGCGCTGGGAAAATTCGTAAATCAATGATCAGGCTGTTTAGAAGTCCTTAACTGATCAGCATTAGATCATCGATCTCCTTTTTGTTTTGGCGCTGACCCTTCCTGACGCTCCCTCAGCTGACCTGCCTGACTCCGCTGCTTATTTGATCAACCGCCTGTGATACCTTTGAGGCCGGTGAATCATCGGCTGCTGTTCAATGTTGGGCGTTCAATTTTGGTCGTTCAATGTTGGGCGGCCGTTGAATCAATGCAATTCAGTAAAAGCAGTTCAGTAAAAGCAGTTCAGTCAGGGCAGTGAATAAACAGGTGTCGGTTGTGATGCAGGCAGGGCGGATTTTGATAGCGGGTCTGATGACTCTGTGGGCAGGGATGGTCGGTATAACGACTGTCCAGGCGGAGCCTGCCGTGTCGGAATCCTTTGTGTATTACGATGTTGAGCCATCCGGGGTGAATGACTTGCTGGCCGAGATCAACCGGCGTTCGCCAATCACCGAAGATGATCATGTGTATCACGGCCACACTGGTTCCAGGGTCGACTGGCGTTTCTGGTGGCGGGATCAGGGGTCGTATTGCCAGATTACCCAGGTCGAAGTGAACGTGACGGTAACCTTCACCATGCCACGACTGCGCAGCAACAACAGCGATGTGCTGGATATCTGGCATGCCTGGTATCCACAGCTGCTGCAACACGAAGAGTTGCACCGCGATATCGCGCTGGAAGCCGCCCGTGATATCGAACTGCAACTACCTTCCTTTAGCGCTGCTACCTGCAGCGACCTCGCCGCTGATGCCAATCAGTGGGCGCAACAGCGTATCGCCGATATGCGCCAGCAGAACCGCGACTATGACGATGAAACCCGTCATGGTGGCACTCAAGGCGCGTGGCTGAGTGATTATCTGCCCTGATCAGCCCATGCTCTGCGGTTAATCCTCGTGAAAGAACCGAACCGGGACTCTCGGTAAATCCGGGTAAATGTCCTGTTTTGTGGGCAGGTGGCGGGTACACTCATCATCTTGTCTGGTAATTGGTTTGCCAGACAACACCGTCTTGCCAATGAATCCCGTCATTGATCACCAGAAGGTTGCGAGCCTGTACATGTGGCAAGACGTGCAAGGCATTGAGGAATGCCACCGGACAGGATTGTTCACTGAACAGGCATTCCTCTTTGTTGGCCCAGCCCGTAAGCTACTGGGTGATTGACTAGCGGGAGCGGGTAATTGGGGATTCCAGCCAGATGTTAAACGTCGCGGTATAACGATAACAACCGTGCAGACATCCGGCTTAGCGAGGGAGTGCGTTCACTGTTTTATCGGATGTGCGGCTGACTGGCTGCAGCAGGGGACACGCATGAATACAACACATTTGCTGGCGGATTATGGTCTTGGCACCTTTTCCATCGCCGGTTCACGCCCGTTTGCCGGGCTGATCATGAACAACCGGGTAGTGGCGGTTGATGCTCTGGTGCCGTTGGCTCGTCATCTGGGTTATGAATTACGCGATACCGGCAGCGTCCGGCAGATTCTCGACAGCTGGTTCTGTAATGAACCGGCGCTGGCGGCGGTGGCTGACTGTCTGCAATTGCATCATTGGCGTCATGCCTGCCTGCAGGTGACGCCGGTGGATGTGGCCTTGCTGCAGGTGCACGCGCCGGTTGATCCGCGCCAGTTCTTCTGTTCCGGTGCCAACTATCGCCAGCACGTGATTGATCTGGTACTCGACCAGCACCGCGACGAATACGAAAACAGCCTCAGCCCCGAGCAGCGGCTGGCGTATGCCCATGAAATGATGGATCGCCGTGCTCAGGGGGAACCCTATGTGTTCTCGAAACCCTGGTCGTCGATCTGTGGGCCGTTCGACAACATCGCTGTCGCCGAAGAATCCCTGCAACCGGATTGGGAGCTGGAACTGGCGGTTGTGATTGGCCGCGAAGCCTGGCAACTGGATGAAGCCAACGCTATGGACGCAGTCGCCGGTTACACACTGGTGAATGACATCACCAACCGCGCGCTGGTGCACCGCGGTGATTTACGCGCCATTGGCAGCGACTGGGTGATGGGCAAAGGCCAACCGGGTTATTCACCAATGGGGCCATACCTGATTCCGGCGCGTCTGGTGCCTGATCCACACAACCTGCGTATGACACTGCGTCTGAACGGCCAGGTGATGCAGGACGAAACCAGCGCCGACATGATTTTCCGCATCCCGCGTTTGCTGGCGTACCTGAGCCAGCGCGTGAAACTTTACCCCGGTGATGTGCTGATTACCGGCTCACCGGCGGGCAATGGCTCCCACTACAACCGCTTCCTGCGGGCCGGGGATGTGATGGAGTGTGAGATCGAAGGCATCGGCTTTCAGCGTAATGCCTGTGTGCCGATGAATCGCCAGCGACTGGTGTAATTTTTCCTCAACGCCGTCTCTTGTATCTGTACCGTAGATTGGGCACGCCGCAGGCGTGCCCAACGCTTGCGTGCATTAAGCCTAATACCTGCCGGTTTATCCGCTCAGCTTTCTGAGTCTTGCTGATACCGTATCCAGTCTGCCAGATTCGGATCTTCGAGTTCGTAACGACCATGACCGACACTGGCAATGATGTTGTTCTTCTTCAGGCGATTCAGGGCATTCTGGATGGTAGCGGTATCCAGCTGGTCGAGACCGAGGCGCTCCGCCATAAAACGGTTGGCTTCCGGTGTGTAGGGACCTTGATAGTCCGGCTCCAGCATACAGCAGAGAACCGCCTGATCGACGGCTTTCAGGCTTTTCCAGATGTTGGCATGTTCATCGCCCTGATCGAGATTTTGCAGGTAGCTCTGGGTGATGCTTGTGATGTCGGTATGGCCTGCGCGCATCAGAATATCCAGCACCTGCTGATAGTCGTAAGGCACTTTTTTGAGCTGCCGGAAGGCCGCCTGACACTCCGCCAGTCGTAGTGAACGGCCAGTTGCCTGCAGGAAGGCATGGTTGAGGTGTTCCAGAAAAGGTGAGCCCAGCTCCGGCAGATCAATTTGTTGGGAGCTGCTGAATAACGGCGCTTTACGGCGGCGAAACAGCTGGTTCAGGCCATTGCGGCTGGAGCCGGTAAACAGCACCTTGATGTGCTGGCGCTGACTATCGAGCAGGCCCCGGAGGGCAAACACCAGCGGTTCAAACTCCTTGTTGGTGGCCAGATGCTGGACTTCATCCAGTACCAGCAACATGGGTTTACCATTTTTCAGCAAGGCGCTGAGGCCGTCGGCAACCAGGTCCAGTTCCACATCAGAGGGGTTGTTGCGGTCCCGACCAATATCGATTCCGGCCAGTGGTGTTTTAATTCCGATCTTGCTGATCTGATCAAGCCATTTCAGCAGAGTCTTGCTCGACGACAACTGTTGGCTGGCGGCCTTGATACCCTGCAGGAGGCATTGCGATGGGGAGTCGAGGCGATCCCAGAATTTGACGTATACGGTCAGTTACTGGTGTTCTCGGCGAGCGGAATCAGATCTCTCAGGGCAAACTCGGTTTTGCCCATGCGGCGTGGTGCAAACAGGGTGTACGACGACGTGGCTCCTCGTGCGAAGGCATCGAGAAACTGTTCAGCCAGTTCAGTTCGAGGGTAATGCCAGTTGATCGTCATGATGGATCTGTTTAGTGGGAGTTAGTAATTGATTTACTGATTTAGTTTTTGATTTTACTAATTTCAACTAATTCGGACGCATCAATCCATATTGTGGTGGTAGACGTGAGCCTGCCTCAAAACACCCAGGGCAGCCGTAGCTGCCCTGGGGTTGTTTTACCGCTGTATTCGCGACGTTTTATTTCAGATCAAAACGGTCGGCGTTCATCACTTTCACCCATGCCTTGACGAAATCGCGCACAAACTTCTCGCGGTTGTCGTTCTGGGCGTACAGCTCGGCGTAGGCACGCAGTACCGAGTTGGAGCCAAACACCAGGTCAACCCGGGTGGCGGTCCATTTCACGGTGCCGGTTTTGCGTTCAACAATCTTGTACAGATTTTTGCCCGCTGGCTGCCACTGGTTGGCCATATCCACCAGATTTACGAAGAAGTCGTTGCTCAGTACGCCCGGCTTGTTGGTGAACACACCGTGCTGGCTGCCGCCGTGGTTGGTGCCCAGTACGCGCATACCACCCAAGAGTACGGTCATTTCCGGTGCGGTCAGGCCCATCAGCTGGGCGCGGTCGAGCAGCATTTCTTCTGGCTGTACCTTGTAGTCAGCCTTCAGCCAGTTACGGAAACCGTCGTGTACCGGTTCCAGTACGTCGAAGGATTCCACATCGGTTTGCTCGGCAGTGGCATCACCACGGCCAGCGGCAAACGGTACGTCGATGTTCACGCCAGCGTCACGGGCGGCTTTTTCGACTGCCGCAGTACCGGCCAGTACGATCAGGTCGGCGATGCTGACGTCTTTGCTGAAACCAACCCGGATGCCCTCCAGTACCGCCAGCACTTTCTGCAGACGTTCCGGTTCGTTACCGGCCCAGTCTTTCTGTGGGGCCAGACGAATGCGGGCACCGTTGGCACCACCGCGGAAGTCGGAACCACGGAAGGTGCGGGCGCTGTCCCAGGCGGTGGCGACCAGTTCTGCCACACTCAGGCCGGAAGCCAGAATCTGGACTTTCAGCGCCATGATGTCGGCGTCATTCAGGTTGTTCACACCCGCCGGGATCGGGTCTTGCCAGATCAGGTCTTCAGCGGGCACATCGGCACCGAGGTAACGGCTCTTTGGACCCATATCGCGGTGAGTCAGCTTGAACCAGGCACGGGCGAATACTTCCGAGAAGTAGTCCTGATCCTGGGCAAAGCGCTCGGAAATCTTGCGGTATTCCGGGTCTACCTTCATGGCCATGTCGGCGTCGGTCATCAGTAGCATACAACGGATCGACGGGTCTTCGACGTCCACCGGTTTGTCTTCTTCACGGATGTCTACCGGGCGCCATTGCCAGGCACCGGCCGGGCTTTTGGTCAGTTCCCACTCGTGGCCCAGCAGCATCTGGAAGTAACCGTTATCCCACTGGGTCGGGTTGGTGGTCCAGGCACCTTCAATACCACTGGTGACGGTATCGCGACCGACACCACGGGTTTTGTGGTTGTTCCAGCCGAGGCCTTGTTCTTCAATGTCGGCGGCTTCCGGGTCCGGGCCAAGGTTGGCGGCGCTGCCATTACCGTGGGCTTTACCAACGGTGTGGCCACCGGCAGTCAGGGCGACGGTTTCTTCATCGTTCATACCCATACGGGCGAAGGTCACGCGGATGTCCTGGGCAGTACGTGCCGGGTCCGGGTTGCCGTCCACACCTTCCGGGTTTACGTAGATCAGGCCCATCATGACGGCGGCCAGCGGGTTTTCGAGGTCACGTTCGCCGGAGTAGCGGGTGCCTTCAGAACCGGTTTTGGCCAGCCATTCTTTTTCAGAACCCCAGTACACGTCTTTTTCTGGATGCCAGATGTCTTCACGACCACCGGCAAAACCGTAGGTTTTCAAGCCCATGGATTCATACGCCATGTTACCGGCCAGAATCATCAGGTCGCCCCAGGAGAGCTTGTTGCCGTACTTCTGTTTGATTGGCCACAACAGGCGACGGGCCTTGTCGAGGTTGGCGTTATCCGGCCAGCTGTTCAGTGGTGCAAAACGCTGGTTGCCGGTGTTGGCACCACCACGGCCGTCCGCCGTGCGGTAAGAACCGGCGGCGTGCCATGCCATACGAATCATCAGGCCGCCGTAGTGGCCCCAATCGGCTGGCCACCATTCCTGGCTTTCGGTCATCAGGTTCTTGAGGTCGGTTTTTACGGCTTCGAGGTCGAGGCTTTTGAAGGCTTCGGCGTAGTTGAAGTCTTCACCCAGCGGATTGGTCTTGCGATCCTGCTGGTGGAGGATGTCGAGGTTGAGGGCATTCGGCCACCAGTTGGTATTGGTGGTGGCGGTGGTGGTCATGCTGCCATGCATTACAGGGCATTTTCCGGCGGAAGTGTTGTTGTTGCTCACGGCTGAAATCCTCTGGCTGAATTGGGTTCAGGGCAGCTTGGCTGGCCTGTTGATGTTCATCTTAGTGGATCTGCGTTATTGGTGAATTTGATTGTGAAAATGAATCCGATAGCTTTTATTTTAGGACGTGAATGGTTAGTTGTGATTGTTGATAGCTAATAAAAGTTCAGGATTCTATGTTTTTAGCTATCGATTGCATTGGCTCGGGTACGTTTGCAGATATCCAGACAGTGAGAATAGTCGGCGGTTGCCTAGGGACACTCTGAAAAACTCTGCACAGCTCTGCGCGAGCGCTGCAGCACGTGTGAGCAAGGCGACGAACGCAGCGAAATGACGAGTCCTTTTCAAGTTCGTCAACACCGCTCAAACGCGCTGCAGCCCGCGCCCTTCGGGGCTTTCGGGATGGTGATGACTCGGTGTCGCCGGTTTTTGACGTAGCCAGCTATGCCATCAAACCGGCTTCGTGATTCATCACCATCCCGATAAGCCAGAGCGGGCACCGAGTTATTCAGAGGGTCCCCGGGTTTCTGGCCGATTGGCCGACAGGAACAAATGGGCCTATTGATACGTGGACTTGCCGTGGATTTCGGGTTTGAGCGGTGGCTGAAATGAATGTCAGCAGGCCGGAGTGGTGTTTTTCCGGTTTTTGCCGGAATGTCTGGATGATTCGTATCCGATTCTGGCGTTTTTGGGAAATTTCCCGCCTGCCAGGCGCTGATAATCTGTAGTGGGCAATTCCCGATAGGGTGACAGGAGTGGGTCATGCAGGCCGAACAGATCGAAATCATGGAGTTCTTGCGTAAGCAGGCTCCGTTCCGGGCGTTGGACAACAAGGTGCTGGAGCAGATTGCTTCTCGCACGGATGTTGCCTATTTCAAGGCTGGCACCCGCATCATGACCTTTGATGAACCCGTGACCGACTGGCACCTGATTCGCAGTGGTGCAGTGGAAGTGTATCGCCGTACCGGAGAACTCTACGACCGCCTGACCGTGGGGGATTATTTCGGTCAGTTTGGTTTGCTGCGTGACAAACGTGTACGTTTCCCGGCCACCGCGGTGGAAGACACCCTGGTGTATCTGATCCCCGAATCCCTGTTTACCGAACTCTTTGAAAAGCACGAATCCTTCGCCGACCAGGTGGAGCTGGAGGACCGTACCCGTCTGAAACAGGCGGTCGCCCGTCAGAACGAAAGCAACCAGCTGATGACCTCGCGGGTCGAGAACCTGCTGCATCGGGAACAGCTGAATGTGCCGGTAACCATGTCGGTGCAGGAAGTGGCTAACCGTATGATTGCCATGGAAGTGACCTGTGCGCTAGTGGTAACGGAGTCTGACCAGCCGATGGCGGCATCACGGCTGGTGGGCATTGTGACCGACAAGGACATTCGGATTCGTCTGGTCGCGACCGGTTTGCCCCACAACACCCCGGTCGAACAGATCATGACCACCCGTATCGCCAGCATCGAACACCATCAATACGTGTTTGAAGCCATGCTGATGATGCTGCGTTTTAACGTGCACCACCTGCCGGTGTTGCGCCATGGCCTGCCGGTGGGCGTGGTGACGCTGCCCGACATTATGCGTTACGAGTCGCAGAACAGCCTGTTTGTGGTGCGCAGTATTTTCCGGGCCCGCAATATTGATGAACTCAAGGTGTTGCGCCCACAAGTGGTCGCCTGTTTCAGCCGTATGGTGGCTGAAGATGCCAACTCCCATATGATCGGCACGGCGATGGCGGTGATTGGCCGCAGCTTCAAACAGCGTTTGCTGGAGCTGGCCGAACAGCAGTTCGGGCCGCCACCGGTGCCGTACTGTTTTCTGGCGCTGGGCTCGATGGCTCGTGAAGAGCAGCTGATTGTTACCGACCAGGATAACGCCCTGATTCTCGACAACCGTTACAACCCGAAAGAGCACGAGGAATACTTCGTACGCCTGTCCAACTTTGTCTGTGATGGCCTCAACGACTGCGGTTATGTGCACTGCGAAGGGGGCATCATGGCGGTGAATCCGAAGTGGCGTAAAACCCTCAAGCAGTGGCAGGACAGCTTCCGTGACTGGATCGAAAACCCGGCGCGTGAAGTGTTGCTCAACACCTTTATTTTCTTCGACCTGCAGGGTGTCTGGGGTCAGACCCAGTGGGCCGAACAGCTCAACCATTTTGTCGCCGACAAGGCCAGCCGCAGCCCGTTGTTCCTGTCAGCCATGGCGCGTGGGGCGCTTGGCCGTACACCACCGCTGGGGTTCTTCCGCAGTTTTGTGATGGAAGAAGACGGCGTGCACAGCCGTACCATCAATATGAAACGCCGTGGCACCGCACCGCTGGCCGACCTCATTCGGGTGCATGCGCTGGCGATGGGATCACTGGCGCATAACTCGTTTGACCGACTGGCCGATCTTGAGGAAGCCAACTTCCTGCCACAAGGGATGGCGGCCGACCTCGCCGATGCGCTGGAGCTGATTGCCATGGTGCGTATTCGTCACCAGGCGCGGGATCTGGAAGCCGGACGTGAGCCGGATAACAACATCGAACCGGATAATTTGTCCGATTTTGAACGTAAAACCCTTAAGGATGCGTTCCAGGTACTGAATAATGCTCAGAAATCGCTACGCTTTCGGTATCAGAACCTCAGGGCTTACGAATGAGCGGATCCTTTCAGAACCGGTTTTTGCGGCATTCGGTGTTCTCGTCCTCCATCACCAAGGGCAGAAGCTGGCCGGAGTTTTACGAATATCAGGCGGCGCGAGTACAACACCCGGCGCTGCGTGATTTTTATGCGGCGGGTATTCCATCCGGAGAAACCCCGCTCTGTAACGTCCCCATGGTGGCGATGGATTTTGAAACCACCGGCCTTGATGCCGACGGTTGTGACATCGTCAGTATTGGCCTGGTGCCGATGACCATCCAGCGTATTTACAACAGCCAGTCGGTACACTGGATTGTGCGCCCGCGCACCGAGTTGTCCGGTGATTCGGTGGTGTTCCACGGCATTACCCACAGCGCCATCGACGACGCCCCCGACCTCTGTATGTTGCTCGACCAGCTGCTGGAACTGCTGCGCGGACGGGTGGTGATAGCACACTGCTGCAGCATCGAACGCAACTTCCTCGATCAGGCCATGAAAGCGCGCTGGGGCGAGGGGGTGTATTTCCCGATGCTCGATACCATGGCGATTGAAAATCGCTTTAATCACGATGGTATCTTCGAGCGCCTGTTAGGTGGTGGCGGTCGTTCGATTCGTCTGGGTGATTGCCGCGCGCGCTACAACCTGCCGTTTTACCATCCGCATCATGCGCAGATTGATGCGCTGGCCTGTGCGGAGTTGTTTCAGGCGCAGATTGCCACGCATTTTTCGCCGACGACGTCGGTGGGGCAGTTGTGGATGTGAGGTAGCCTGTCTGGCGTCTGGCGTCTGGCGTCTGGCGTCTGGCGTCTGACGTCTGAAGTCTGACGGCTACTCGGCTTGTTAATTGGCCTGGCTGCTTGCCCTGCCTGGGGAACCTTGTCCCCCGGCCGGGCGGCCGTCCCCCTGCTTTTGCCCGCTGGGCTCGTGCTTCCGGGTTTCACACACAAGGCCTGATCGACCCCGACCCGATGGCACATCCCTGTGCCAACGGGTCTGGCGGGGCATCCATGCCCCGGCCGGGTCGGGCCTTGGTGTTCAATCCGGCTCGCCCAATGGGCAATTTTCGGTTACCACCTTCGGTGGGTGAATTCGGTGTGTTGATGAATGCTGCTCACCCGACACCCGACACCCGACACCCGACACCCGACACCCGACACCCGACACCCGATCCGAACGCGGCCCGAACCTGCGCGGTTGCTTCCGCTGCTGATTGGCCGTGCTAGTATCGGGGTTCTATCTAAAGGGATTTGTTATGTTCCGCAGTATCCAGAACTTCTTCTCTCCGCTGGTGTACCTGCAAATCTGGTCGCAGCGTATCCGTCTTGTGAACATCAACACTGGTGTTGTGTATGAGGATATTCCCTGGCTGGCGGTGGCGACGGATGCCAAGGGTAAAAAATCGGTTGTCGGTTTTGGCAAGGAGGCGTTGGCGGCGCGTAGTCGTCCTAATGTGGAGCTGCTGAATCCGTTCGACCATCCCCGCATGATTCTGGCGGATTTTGAAATTGCGGAAAAAACCCTCTCGCTGATGTTGCCCAAGGTGTTGTCCGGTAACTGGTTAAAACGTTCGCCACGTCTGCTGATTCAACCCATGGAAAAGCTGGAAGGCGGCCTTGCCGGTGTTGAGCGTGTGATGTTGGTGCAAATGGCGTTGGGGGCGGGGGCCAATCAGGTGATTACCTACACCGGCCCCGACCTGGATCCGGCCGCTATCGACTGGGCCGCGATGGCCAAAAACATGACCACCGTACAGAAACAACGCTGAGGTGCTAATGAGGGTGGCAGGGATCACGCTGGTCGATACCCTCCATGGAAACAAATGATTTTATCGATACCTCGCCAGCCGTTAGCCTGCTTGCTGATAACGGCGCCATTGTGGCGTCGGCATGCCCATCGACGATCATCAGAACGAGAACAATAACAAAGCGTCTTCCTGATCATGGCGGTTTTGACCCGCAAGGCACCCCTGCTGGTGATTGGCGGGCGGGTTGGCCATGAGTGCCGTCTGGCGTCCTGTTCTTGCTCTTGCTCTGTGCACGCGCCCCGCATCCGTGGCGGGAGTGGGCTGTTTGCCTGCCTAGAGGAGAAGCTTGATGTTTGAACCATTTCCGGGGAATTACGTGTGGAACCTGCAAACCAACCTGGCGTTGGTCTGCGGTGGTAACCACGGTGAAGTAGATGTCGCCATCCGTCCAATCAAGGAAGCCGCAGCCAAAGGCGAAGACGCTGGCACCGCGCTGCTGTTTGATAGCTGGATTGCGGTAGCGGATCAGGTTACTCGTAATGCCGAGGCGGATGAAGCCGCCGGTTACACCCTGTCGGCCGGTACCAAATACGGTCGCGCTTTTGGCTATTACCTGTCTGCCGAGCGTATGCAGTCTCGCGATTACGCCCCACGCTGGGAAGCCTACGACAAGGGCCTGCAGCTGTTCCGCAAGTATGTTGAGTGCCGTGGTCTGCACATCGACTTCGTGGAAATCCCGTACGGTGATTCTTCTTTCCCAGGCATCTTTGTGCACGATGGCAGCGGTATTCCGCGTCCGGCGCTGGTGTCTTGCAACGGTCTGGACTCCATGAAAGAGCAGGTCTACATGGCCGGTCACGGTCAGTCCAACCTCGAACGTGGTATGTACACCCTGTTTATCGACCAGCCGGGTACTGGCGAAGCGCTGCGCAAGCGCGGCCTGACCGCTGTGTATAACTCCGAAGCCTGGGCCACTCCGGCTTATGAATATCTGGCCTCCCGTGCGGACGTCATCAGCAGCAAGATCGGTATGTTTGGCCTGTCTCTGGGTGGTTATTACGCCCCGCGCGCAGCCGCCAACGAACCACGTTTTGCCCTCTGTGCGGTTATGGGTGCCAACCATTTATGGGGCAACCTGCAACACCGTCGTCTGCAGCGTGAAGGCGAGAACCCGGTGCCACATTACTGGGATCACGTGATGTGGGTCTGGGGTCATGACAACCTCGATTCCTTCATGAAGTACTGCGACAACATCACCCTCGATGGCCAGATCGAAAAGATCAAAATGCCATTCCTGATCACCCATGGTCAGGGCGACCGTCAGGTGCCGGTATCCGACGCCTACCGTTGCAAGGAGCAGGCGGTGAATGCCGCCAAGTGTGATATTCGCGTGTTCACGCCGGAAGACTTCGAGATTGAACACTGCGGCGCCGACAACGGCACGGCCATGCGTGACTTTATCGCCGATTGGTGTGCCCAGACCTTCGCCGAGCTGGAGTAAGTCATGAGCACCCGTCCGATCGAAGGCATTCATCCGTTATTCAGTCTGGAAGGTAAAACCGCGCTGATCACCGGTGCTACTCGTGGCATCGGACTCGGCATTGCCCGCTGTCTGGCCATGGCCGGGGCGAAGGTGCTGGTCAGCAGTGAAAGCCCGGCCGACTGTTACCGGGTGGCGGCCGCTCTGCAAGCCGAAGGATTACGGGCCGATGCCATGCCAGCGGATATGAGCCGGCGTGAGCAGGTGCTGGAACTGGCGGCGCGGGTCGAACGGGCGGGTGGTGTGCAGGTGCTGGTGTGTAATGCCGGAGTGTCATTACACAACGGCCCCCTGCACCGTGCATCCGAGGAAGACTGGGATCGCACCATGACCATCAATCTGCGCAGTGCCCACTGGTTAACTTCGGCACTGGCGCCACAAATGGCTGATCTGGGTGGTGGCAGCATTGTGCTGATGGCCAGTCTGTCAGCCATGCGTGGTAATCGGTCGATTGGTTTGTATGGCATGAGCAAGGCCGCGCTGGCGCAGCTGGCGCGCAATCTGGCGGTGGAATGGGGGCCTGCCGGTGTCCGTGCCAACGCTATTGCTCCAGGCTTGATTGATACCGAACTGGCGAAACCTTTTCATGCCGATCCGGAGCTGCTGGCGCGCCGTATGGTGATGACGCCGCTGCGTCGTATGGGCAAGGTCGATGAAGTGGCCGCGGTTGCGCTGTTACTGGCATCGGCTGGTGGTGCCTTTATTACCGGCCAGACGCTGGTGGTGGATGGCGGCACCTTGATTACCGACGGCAGCTGATACTGCCGGATTCAGAATACTGTTAGTCGTAACACCTCTGGTCGCCTGGCGGCCGGAAACCTGCAACAACGTCCGAACCGTTTACAAAAACAACAACAAACGGATAACAACATGAGCAAACTTCTGCCTTTCCAGCGTGTGGTGACAGGCCACAATGCCATGGGCCGCGCCATTATTGCTGAAGCCGGAATCCCTCCGGTGATTCACGATCTGGCCGCCGTCCCCGGCACCCGTTTTTATGAAATCTGGAATACCAGCATGATGCCCGTGCTGGTGGATAACGCCTCTGATCCAACCTTGCGGCCCCTGAAACTGGCACCCGATGCCAATGGTTCGGTGATTCGGGTGGTGGATATTCCCCCCGACAGCCAGCAGAACACCATTTCCGCCGCCGACGCCGCTCGCGCCTTTGCTGAAATCGGCCAGGCCCATGCCCACTCGGGCGATGATCAACCCCACAAACTCATGCACCGCACCGAAACCCTCGACTACGGCATTGTGGTTGCGGGAGAGGTCTGGTTGGTGCTCGACGAAGAAGAAATCCATCTCAAAGCCGGAGATATCGTGGTACAGCGTGGCACCAACCACGCCTGGAGTAACCGCACCGAGGAAATGGCACGGATGGTATTTGTGCTGCTGGATGGCCGTTTTGCACTCTGAATCCGGGTGTCGGCGTTTGTCACCGAATCAACTGCAAGGAATCACCATGAAACACCTGTTACACAGCCTGCCGATGCGGGCCCGCGTGTTCGCTGCTCTGCTGGTTTGTTTGCTGCTGGCGGGGCAGGCCCAGGCGGCTGCTACACCCGGACGCCAGCAAGCTCGTCTGTATGCCTACAACATCGCCAGCACCCTGCTGATGTATTACAACCCGCGTTACGACAACCGCGACCAGAAGGTACAGGCGCAATACCGCGGTGATCTCACCATGTTGCAGGGCTGGTTGCAGAACAACCCGGACCCCGAGGCCAGCAAGATGGTGGCGGAAATGGCCAGCCAGATTCGTGAGCTGGAAAAACAGACCGACGAAGTGGCGCACCTGCGCCCGGTCTGGCTGAACCGTATCCTCGAATTGCAGGCACGTCTGGACGAACATCTGGACGCCGCCGACAAGGGCAAATCGGGGTTTGAACAGCAACTGGCGCAGCTGGAAATCCATCTGGCCATGCAGAACCTCGGTTATCAGGTCACCACGTTTGGATCGGTAGCGTTTTATCCACTGGGTGGCCGTGCCGATATGATGGAAGAACTCGACCGCCTGATCAGTGCGGAACTGGACGCCCTGAGTGCTCATACCGGCACCTTGAGTATCCGTGCCGCCGATGCGCTCGACAAAGTGCAGTCGCGTTACCGCTTTATCCGCCCGCGTCTGGTTGGCCATCGTGATGACTGGGTACCCAATCTCGTCGCCCGCTACTGCCAGGACATGCTCGAACTCACCGCAACCCTGGCGATGTAGTGGCTGTACCGGAGGTTCTGCGATCGGGGGCAGGCCTGATACCAGGAAAACCGGGCAATGATTGGCAAGGATATGGATGGGCAGGGAGGCCGCGTTATCTGGTGCCATGTACCGGATAACGCGCCGGATTCCGGACGTTTAATTGCTCGCGTAAGAGCTGTACAGATCCGAGAAGGAGATGTTGTAGGTAAAACTGATGGTTGCCGTATTCGGATAGACGCTCTCCTTAGAGCTTTTGGTGGACAAATCCAGCAGCAAACCCAGTTTGAATTTGTCTCCGTTATTAAAGGCATCAAAGGACATCGTCATATCGGTTCGTATCCGCAATTTGCAGGCAGTGCGATCAGAAACCTCGGACTGCAGTCGGCATCCGGCGGCCATCAGATCAATATAGGATTCGGGAGAAACAGCCCAGCGATATCCTCCAAAAAAGTCATAGCGGTAATCCATGCTGGTACTGCTTGTTGCGTCGGTACTGGTTGTCGGCCGCTCGTACATGTGCCCTTCAATACCCACGGTTGGGCCATAAAAGATTTTCCCTTCGCTGGTTTCGATAAACCCCCAGGGGGTGTTTTCTCTAGGCGCTTTTTCTTTTGGGCTCAATGGCATCCATGTCCACTGATGCTTCAGGGTCAGGCTGTACCGGGTTTCATCAGTGCTTGTATTGGTATTGTTTGTATCATTTGTAGCGGGATTGAATTTGACAGCCCCGATGCCGATATCCATTTCACGATGAAGACGCTGGTTACCATAGGGTTGCATGTATTGGTAAAAACCGGCCGTTGCGGTTTTATCGCCAGAAAATCGGGTGGAGGCAGAATACTGGGCCCCGAGATAAAAGCGACGGATTGGATCGTGGTAGGTATCAAACGTATCCAGATGGATATCCAGACTATTGGTGTTATCAGTGGCAAGCGATTCTGACAGGTTCTTGAGTTCGGCCTTGCCATTCTCGTCAAGTGTGTTGGATAGCTGGCGTGCAATCAGTACGTTAAAGCGTTTTTGATTCTCTTTCTGTTGTCTGGACTTCAGAGCGGCCTGTTCTCGGATCAGCTGGTCAAGTCTGGTGGTATCTACACCGGCGTTTTCATCCCGTATCCGTTTAATGAGGCTGTTGTCTTCTGTCACCAGCAGCTGGGCGGCTTCGTCAAAATCAGCCAGCATGCTGTAGAGCTGGTATCTGGCTTCAAGAAGGCGGGTTTTGAGTTCGGATTTTTGGGTATCCGTCAGATCAGTATCAGTGAATTTGTCAATTTCCGGGTGTTTTTCCAGCGACTTGATATTGCCCAGCACGTCGTACAGTTGCCATTGCTCGGCAGGGCGCAGCAGGTAGAGGGTGGTGCCATTGTCGGTGATGGCATATTGCTGTTTTAGCTCCGATATCTTTGTCAATGTTTTAACCAGAGGGGTATCGGAAAGTGTTATTGCGGAGCCTGTTGAAGGGGAAGGACCGAAGAGCGCTGCAGTTGCTGCGCTCTGTTCCTCTGTATTGGCGCTTTCCCACTGGGCGCGAGTGTTCTTGAGCAGATCTCCAGGAATGGTTTTGAACGGTGTCAGCGCTTTTTCAACAGCCGAAACTCTGGTTGTGAGATTTGCAATCGCAGTGTTATGAGCTTCAGCATCCGTGATGGAAACATCAGATCGCAGGCTGTCAGTGTTTTGGCAATATAAATTATCCCCACCGTTGAAGGCGGAGTTCGTCTTTTCCAGCTCCTTGCTGATATCACTGATCAGGCCTTCTGTCAGCTGTTTTGCTGCTTCCTTGTTCCTGTACATGCTGTAGTTTGTGTCTTTGAGTTGCTCCGATTTTTCGTACAGATTCCGGCAGCTGGTCAAAAGACCTTTTGCGGTGCTGCCGTCTGGTTCCTCGCCCGTTGCAAAGGCGACTTCGGAAATTGTGGGAGATATCAGAAAGATAAGTGATGAAACAAAACAGCTTTTAAGGTTCATATATAACTCCTTTTAAGAATGAAAGGCTTGTGGCCGTATCCGGGACTCTTTGAATAATGCTGCGCACTCTGTGCGAGTCCTGCACATCTGCTTCGTGATTCAGAAGCACCCGGAATCCAGAGCGGGCTCCCGGTTATTCAAGGATATGCCTATATATGTTTCATATTGAACGGCTTCTGGAACTGTCCGCTTGGTTTAGCTGATACGGTGCTTTGGTGATGAGCGGTATATTGATTGACAGGATATGGCCTTGCGATATTGGAAATGGAAACATCCTGTCTGTATTTGTGCAGAACTGTGCAGGGTTATTCATCGGATCCCTGGGGTATTCCGGCCAGCCTCCCGTGAGCGCTGTGTCGCTTGCCGTGCCTCACCCCATGCGTTGCGGGATTCGTTCCAGCAAGGCTTCGATGGTCAGTCGTGTCCGGTAAGGCAGATAGGCGCTGCGTGGCCAGATGACGTGGATGTCGAACGACAGTACGCGGTTGTAGTCCATCACGCTGTCCAGCTGACCGGTTTTCACGTAGGGATTGCCGAGCCAGCAGGGTAGCCAAGCGAGGCCATCGCCTTCGATGGCGGCGTCGGCGATGACTTGCAGGTCGTCGTGGCATTGGCGTCCTTGCATACGGATTTCCCGTTGCTGGCCGTCGTGGTCGAGTACCCGCCAGCGGGAATGGTCGCTGGCGGTGCCGTAAAGAATGCCGGTGTGTGCCTGTATTTCCTCGATGGTTGTTGGCCGTCCATGGGCTGCCAGGTAGACGGGGGAGGCGTAGATGCCCATGCGCTGGCGGCCTATCGGACGGGCGATCAGTGAGGATGAGTCAGGCAGTTCGCCGATGCGTATAGCCAGATCAAAGCCTTCGTCGGCGATGTCGACGACCCGGTCGCTGAAGGATATGGCGACGTCAAGGCGCGGGTGGGTTCGTAACAGCTCGCGCATCACCGGGGCCACGCAGTGGCGACCAAACAGCACGGGAGCGCTGATTTTGACCCGTCCTTCGGCTCCCTGACGCTCATCGCGCAGGGCGGTTTCCATATCCCGCAGTTCGGCCAGCCAGCGGCGGCAATGTTCGTAATAGCGGCTGCCTTCGTCGGTCAGGGTTTGCTGGCGGGTCGTGCGATGGAACAGCCGGATGCCCAGTCGTGCTTCGGTGCGGGCAATGGATTTGGCGATGGCCGAGCGGGTAACGCGATGGCGGGCCGCGGCGGCGGTGAAGCTGCCGGTTTCGACGACGTCGAGAAAGGTGGGAATGTCATTCAGACCGGTGTCCGTCATGGGTGCTCGTGCTCTGTCAGAAGGCCGGATAATGGTCGGCGTATGATCACAAAAACGACCGCTTATTTGTATCTTTAGGTTCTCCAATACTGGTAATAACTCTCTACATTGAAGAAAAATGATCTCTTTATAATCCCTCAAATCACTTCTCGCCATGGCATCTCCGGGGTGCGATGGCCTCCATTTGAACGAGGGTCCCATGAATCATTGCTTCAAGATCATCACCGCACTTGCCCTGAGTGCTGCCGCTGCGACCGGCCAGGCCGCCGATCATCTTTCCATGCCGACGGAGCAGGCGCCGGGCTTTTTCCGCGAGCGGGTCGGCACGGCCCTGCTGACGGCCTTGTACGATGGTGACTTCAGCCTGAAGCCGACACTGCTGAAGGGCATGGCGGCAGACAGTATCCAGCATCTGCTGGCACAGATGTTCCAGGACAGCGGCCCGGTCGTACAGACGGCGGTGAACGCTTATCTGGTGCAGACCGCCGATCAGCTGGTGCTGGTGGATGCGGGGGCGGCGGCCTGTTTCGGGCCGACCATGGGCCACATCGTCAGCAATCTGCAAGCCGCAGGTTATCAGCCGGAAGACGTGGATGTGGTGTTGCTGACGCACATGCACCCGGACCATATCTGTGGTCTGGTGGATGGCGATGGCCAGGCGGTGTTTTCTCGCGCCACGGTCTGGGGGGCGGGCGACGAGGCTGCGTACTGGCTGGATCCGGCCATTGCCCGCCAGGCCGCCGAGAGCAACCGGCCGTTTTTCGCGATGGCGCAGCAGGCCATTGCGCCTTACCGCAAGGCCGGGCGTTTTCGAACCTTTGCGCCGGGCGACGCGCTGCCTGCCGGGTTCAGTGTGGTGCCAAGTCCGGGCCATACGCCCGGTCATACCTCGTACCTGTTCCACTCGGAGGCCGACAATCTGCTGATCTGGGGCGATATCATTCACGCCTATGCGGTGCAGTTGCCGCATCCGGAAGTTTCAATCGAGTTTGATACAACGCCTGCCCGCGCGATTGAATCCCGGCAGCGTTTGCTGCAGCAGGTGGCCGGTGAGAAGCTGCTGGTGGCCGGTGCTCATATGCCGTTCCCGGGGGTTGGCCATATCCGCAAGGATGAGCAGGGCTATCACTGGGTACCGGTCGAGTTTGGACCGCTCAAGCCTCTGAATTAATCCGGTATTGGTCTCTGCGACGCTGGTTTCGTCGGGCGTCTCGTGTACCGGTGGGCGTACTGTTCTGCCGGTGTTCCGGGTCTGACTGGCCGCTGAAACCGGGTTCGCATGGGGCGCCGACTGGGCTGCCGGAAACGTACAGGAAGGCCGTGGCGTATTCGAACGTGGTGAGGTCGTATTCGGTACTTCGGGACGACGGCCCTGCTCCTAGACTGGCGCAGATAACCCAACACCGGTGCAGAAAACGGGGGATACGTAATGACTGATGCCAAGCAGCTCCACGATGAATCCATCATTATTGATGGTCTGATCATCGCCAAGTGGGAGCGTGAACTGTTCGAAGATATGCGCAAGGGCGGCCTGACCGCGGCCAACTGTACCGTATCCGTCTGGGAAGATTTCCAGAAGACTGTTGATAACATCTCGGCGATGAACAAACTCATCGAAGACAACAGCGATCTGGTGATGAAGGTTAAAACCACTGCCGACATCCTCAAGGCCAAAGAGCTGGGCAAAACCGGTCTGATGATGGGCTTCCAGAACGCTCACGCGTTTGAAGACCAAATCGGTTACGTACAGGTGTTCAAGGACCTCGGCGTGGGTGTGGTACAGATGTGCTACAACACCCAGAACCTGGTAGGTACTGGCTGCTACGAGCGTGACGGTGGTCTGTCCGGTTTTGGTCACGAAATCGTGGCGGAAATGAACCGTGTCGGCATCATGTGTGACCTGTCTCACGTGGGCTCCAAAACATCTGAAGAAGTGATCCTGGCCTCCAAAAAGCCGGTTTGTTACTCCCACTGCCTGCCATCCGGCCTCAAAGACCACCCACGTAACAAGTCTGACGCGGAACTGAAGTTCATTGCTGACCACGGTGGTTTTATCGGCGTGACCATGTTTGCTCCGTTCCTGAAAAACGGTATCAACTCCAGCATTCAGGATTACGTGGAAGCCATCCGTTACATCGTGAACATCGCCGGTATCGACTCTGTGGGTATTGGTACTGACTTCACTCAGGGTCACGGCAAGGACTTCTTCGAGTGGCTGACCCACGACAAGGGTTACGCTCGTCGCCTGACCAACTTCGGCAAGATCGTGAACCCTGAAGGTATTCGTACCGTTGGCGAATTCCCGAACCTGACTGAAGCGCTGCTGAAAGATGGTTTCACTGCCGAAGAAACTGCCAAGATTATGGGCGGTAACTGGGTACGTGTTCTGAAAGACGTCTGGGGCGCCTGATCCCGGCGGATTGGCGCTGACATAGTCATTTCACCCACGCCGGGGCTGCGAGGCACTGGCGTGCGGGTGGGGTGATGCTGAAAAACAGCATTTGCGGGTTTCTGTGTGAGGCACAGGTGCTTGTGGATGCTGTTTTTTGTTTTGATCGTGCTCGTCAGGCGTCAGATAGACTGGATGCGTCAAGAAGAGTGGCAATGTCTCCTGCCTTGACCATGCCGCCCTGGATGACGCGACAGCAAACGCCGCCGCGCCAGCGTGGGATGAGAGCCCTGCTGAGTCCGGAGCATACTTCTTCCATACGCCGACAGGGCATGGTTTCTCGGCTGATACGAAGGATGGCGTCGCCTATCTGTAACAGTCGGCCGATGTCTTCGTTACTGAATTCGTAACCGCTGATCAGCAGATTGGCGCGGCGTTCATGCCAGCCCAGTTCAATTCCCAGTTCATCACAAGCGGCTTGCCAGGACTCTTCACTGAGCACGGATACCTGACGGCTGCCCGGTTTTCCGCGGAAATCACCCTCCAGTCCCTGTTCCGGGGTGATCTGGCACTGACGTAATAATTGCATGGGGGCTCGTTGGGCGGCACGAATGGCTATGCCTTTGAGACGTAACTCTGACAAGAAACAGATCCGCTAACTGGTTGATTTGTCATCATACAATCCACTGTGCCACAGAGCACAAAATTCGTTTGGTTTCGCCGATGGGCGTGGCATTCTGTGACTCTTCTCCCGTTATGGGATTGTCAGACAACCCTGCCAATCGGAACTGCATACGATGTCGAAGAGTTATATCAATGCCCTTGCTGGTCGCCCATGGTCGTTATCGGAGCTGGTATTTGATCTGGACGATTGCATCGATGACGAAGGTCGGCCGGTGTCTGAACGGCGCGCAACCATGGCAACCCGTGCTGGTGTTGAAATGGATATGCGGGTTTGTCCTTACTCCGATAAGCGTAATGGTCAGTGGATGAATGTGTCCGCACTGAGCCAGGTTTCCACCCATTACAACGAGGTGATGGCATCGTTATTGGCGTTTCGCCTGGCCCAGAAGGCCGCTGGTGAAGATGATTGGATGGCGGTGCAGGCGGCTGTGGTCGATCTGCTGTTGCAGCCGGTGTTGTCGCGTTTGCAGCTGGGGCAACAAGCCAGCAACGGGCGTATTGATGCCCAGGCGGCTGTTGCTCACAAGCTGGGAGCCGGTTTTTTCGGCATCCTGCGCTCGGTGAATGATCGTTATGCCAGCGGGCAGGACTTGCCGTTTGGGGTGGAGAGTTTCCTCGATTTTGTTGAACGCCGTGATGCTCTGGTCGGTGTTACAGAAGTCTGTGCCGGTTCTCCACAAATGATTCGCCGTGCCTGTGTCGGCCTGTTTGACGCTGAACCGGCGGCACAGGCAGAAGGTATTCATATTCCAGCGGCGCGTCTGACGGTAGCGCGATTGTTAACTCTTCAGGTAGCGGTTGGCACCTGTTGGCGTTTGCTGGATGAACAACACTGGTTCCGTCTCTGTTGTGGCTCGGAGCGGACGTTTCTGCAACCGATGAATACTCATTTGCGGCAGCGCCTCGATTTTGAACATCGCAGTTGTCCGCTGGTGTCACCGGAACCGTCTGAACAAGGTTTGCCAGCGGGGCTGATGGCAGAACATCGTATCGTGTTACAGCGGGCACTGGCTGGTAAACCGGTGGATCAGACAGATGTCAGTCGGGTTGCTGAGTTGCTGGCTGAAGGCCCTGCAGTGGTTCGATACGCGGGTGATCCGCAGCAGTTGCAGCAGCAGATTGCAGCTTATTTGCTGGCATGGCGCTCTTTTCGCGCCGTACTGTTCGACCTCGAACAGCAGATTCGTATCGCATTCTGGCAATTGCCGGGCGCTGCCGTTGATGGGCTGGATGCAAATGCTGGTTTTAATCCGGGGCGGATGATTTTTGCGAATCCGAAGGCGCTGCCTTGGTATGAATGTATGGTGGGGTGCCGCATGGATAACGATGGTTATCTCTACGGCTCCTCCACCGGTTTGCGGGTGCCGGTGCGCGGCTGATTATTCGATAACGTTACGAATATCCTGCGCGACCTGCTGTGGTTGTTCCCAGTGGGTGTTGTGTCCGGCTCCGTCATAGGTTCTTAAGGTTGCCGCTGGAATGCTGTCGAGCAACACTTGTTGATCGCTGGCACTCATCAAGGGATCGGCGCTCCCCCAGATAATCAGGGTTGGAGCCTGAATGTCGGCCAGAAAGGCCGAGTGATTGTCAGTCAAAAGACCCCGAAATGCGGCTTTCCAGACACGTGCCGGTACCTTGCCGGTTTCACTGACCACCTTCTCAAAAAACGCCTCATTCACCGGGTTTGGACCTGTTTGCCATTCACGAATAAAATCGCTGCTGATCGGGTCCTGAAACTCGCTGGTGCCAACCACTTCTTGCCACAAATACTCAATCACTTCGTTATTGACCAGTGTTGGTGCTGAGCCTATCAGCACCAGTTGACTGACCCGCTGTGGATAAACCGATGCCATCTGACTGGCGACTAACGATCCTAGCGAATGTCCCACCACAACTGCCTGGGAAATACCGAGTTTGTCCATAAACGCGATCATGTCTTCAGCGAAGACCGGAATACTGTAACCCCCGGCGGGTTTGTCAGAGTCACCATGGCCTCGCAGTGACGGTGCGTATACCCGGAATTTGTCCTTGAGCAACGGCATGACCTGCGACCATGAATGGTTGGAGTCCGTTACTCCATGGATAAACAGGATCGGGATACCATCCGCTGGGCCATCGACCCGATATTCCAGATGAATGCCGTTATCAAGGCGGATCTGTTTATTATTGTCGGCGTGGATCTGGCTGGCCGTTAGCAGAGTCATCAGTACACACAGAACCAGTGTCAGGGGGTAACGTCTTGCCATACGAATTCTCCCGATATCCTTGTGACTGACGTCTGTATTGTGTCAATCATGTTTTTTGTGTCAGACAATCCTAATGATTTGTTCTCGACAGGAATACCCTCAACAGCAAGCTGACCTTAATAGATACATCATGATTTCTGGCCGATATTTGACAGCAGCTGACAGAGAGGCAGGTTTCATGACGAACGGTAGCGCTCACGCTATTATGTGTGCCTTCTGAATTCTTAACCGGTTGAACCATGTTAGACGAACTTCTGGGAGGCGCGCTGATTGGTCTGGCGGCGTCTCTGTTATGGCTGGGTATTGGTCGTATCAGTGGTATGACCGGTGTGTTGTCCAGCCTGTTTCTACTCTCAAAAAGCGGCCAGTGGTCGCGTCGGAGCTGGTCATTCTGGTTCCTGCTGGGGCTGGTGCTGGCCTGGCCTCTGTATCACCTGTTCGGTGCTGAAGCACCCATTCACATCACCACCAATAGCGGTTTGCTGATGCTGGCCGGTGTGCTGGTCGGGTTTGGTACTTACGTGGGTAATGGTTGTACCAGCGGGCATGGTGTCTGCGGTATGGGGCGGTTGTCGGTGCGTTCGATGGTGGCGACGGTGACCTTTATTGTCGCCGGTATGATCACCGTGGCGCTGATGAACCTGCTGGGGGTGCAACCATGAGTGCGGTGATTGCGTTGCTCAGCGGTTTGTTGTTCGGGATGGGCCTGCTGGTTTCCGGCATGAACAACCCGGAAAAAGTGCGGGCGTTTCTGGATATTGCCGGTCACTGGCGGCCAGAGCTGATTGCGGTGATGGGGTCTGCCGTTACCCTGTTTGCGCTGGCGTTTTATCTCAGTCGCGGCCGCCAGAAGCCTTGGTGTGCGGGCGAATTTCACGAGCCGATGCTGAAGCAGATTGATGCTCGCCTGTTGGGTGGGGCGGCGCTGTTTGGTAGCGGTTGGGGTCTGGTTGGGTTGTGTCCGGGCCCGGCGCTGGTGAACCTTGCCAGCCTTGATCCGTCGGTGTTGGGGTTTGTGCTGGCCTTGCTGGTCGGCAATCGTCTGGCCCACGCTCTGGTTGGACCGGCGGCCCGCTGATCCACCGTCACAGGATTGTCAGCGCATGGCAACCGCGCTGTCATACGGAGCTGTTGAGATAGCGGCATCTTCGTAATAGGCAGTACTGTCATGCCGCTGACTCGCCGGGAGTTTCTACTGGATGCCGTTGGCAGCCCGCTGGTGGCACCGTTTCTTCGCAAGTCTTCCAGTCGTATTGACTGGCCATTCCGCCACGGCGTTGCCAGTGGTGACCCTCTCACGGATCGCGTGATTCTGTGGACCCGTATTACTCCGCCGGATGATCGTGAGTTTGTGCAGTGGCGCTGGTGGGTAGCTGAAGACCCGTCGTTTAACCGGATTGTGTCCTCTGGGGAGGGGACAACCGACCGGTTGCGCGATTTTACTGTCAAGGTCGACGCCGATGGACTGAGTCCCGGGCGTAGCTGGTATTACGTGTTCGAAGCGTTGGGACAGCGCTCCGATATCGGTCGTACCCGCACCTTGCCGGAACAGGGTGTTGAGCATCTGCGGTTGGCCTTTACTTCCTGTGCGAATTACGCGGTGGGCTGTTTTAACGTTTACCGGGAAATTGCCAAACGCGAAGATCTGGATGTGGTTCTGCATCTGGGAGATTACCTCTACGAGTATGCCGATCTGGAAGCCTGTGCGGCGTCCGGGCGTATACACCAGCCGTTAACCGATATCCGCTCACTCGACGATTACCGCACCCGTCATGGCTGTTACAAGCTGGACCCGGACCTGCAGGAAGTGCATCGCCAGCATCCGTTTATGGTGATCTGGGACGATCACGAGATCGCCAATAACGCCTGGCCGGGTGGTGCGGAAAATCACTCACCGGAGCAGGGCGACTGGTCACAACGCTTGAGTGCCGCGGTGCAGGCTTATCTGGAGTGGATGCCGATTCGTGATCCGGACAGCCCCGGCCGTATCTGGCGTAATTTCCGCTTTGGTGATTTGCTTGACCTCAATCTGCTGGATACCCGTCTGGCCGGACGTGACGAGCAGGCCAATACCCTTGAAGAACGTAACCTCGAAACCCGCACCTTGCTGGGATTTGAACAGGAACAATGGCTGGCAGAACGGATGCACCGGTCGGTTCAGGATGGCATGCACTGGAACCTGTGTGCCCAGCAGGTGATGCTGGCGCAACTGGGCACCAACAGTACGCCGTTTAACTACGATCAGTGGGACGGTTATCCGGCGGCGCGTCAGCGCCTGTTTGATCAGGTACGAGCAGCAGGGCTGAATAACTGGGTGGTGCTCACCGGCGATATTCATTCCAGCTGGGCGTTGCAGTTGCAGGATGATCCGTTTGCCGACGAGCCACGGCCACCGCTGGGCGTCGAGCTGGTGACGCCGGCCGTGACCTCAGTCGGTATCGACAACCAGACCCAGGCCCAACTGGCGGCCAGTTCGCTGCAAGGGCTGCTACCACACCTGCACTTTGTTGATTTTTATTTCCGGGGTTATGTGCTGCTGGATATTCGCCGCGAACGTTTGCAGGCGGAATGGTGGGTGGTGGATAACGTGGCGTCTCGTCGTTACAGCAGTGGCTGTTTGCGAGCGCTGATTCTGGAGTCCGGTTCAACGCAGTGGATTGAGGCGGCGATGCCAACCCCGGCGCGGACAGCGGCGGCCGCAGCACCGGGCTGGCGCGATGATTTTGCGTTCCTGCGCCAGTGGCGACAGCCAATGATGGACCAACCACAGTTTGCGGATGCTGGTTCCGGTTTCGGGCGTTAACCCCTGGTCAGATTATTCGCCCGGAGACTAAGTACAACAGCGGTGATCAGCCACCGCTGTTGTGTTTGAGCAGAAAGTCCCGGCAGTCCATGGCACTGCGATCGGCGGCTTCTTCCATCACCAGATGCCCACAATGTTCATAGACCTTCAACTCTGATTGCGGCATTTGCTGCATGAAACGGCTGGCATGGCTGATTGGCATCCACGGATCATTGGCTCCCCATTGCAGCAATACCGGGGTTTTGATCTGGTCGAGCAGGTTGGTTTCAAAGCCCAGGGTGTCCCGCACATAGCGCATCACCCGTGCGGCTGCGGTACGATTACCTTCCGCCATAAACAGATCGTAATAACGCTGAATATCGTCTTCGGAAATTTTGCTCGGATCAAAATAGATGTCAGTGAGCATTTGCTCGATCTGTTCGCGTGGAATCTTGCTGCGAGAATAAACCCAGCCACCACCGGGCATGGCCATGCCCATCATGAAGGTGGGCGGAACAAAGCTGAAACCGGCGCTGTCGAGTAATACCAGCTGGCTGACCCGTTGTGGAAAGCGGGCGGTGTATTCCCAGCCAATCCAGCCGCCCATGGAATTGCCGGCAATGGCACAACGCTGGATGCCCAGTGCGGTGGTGAAGTCGGCCACGAAGTCGCTGTAGAGGTGGCGGCACATCCCTCGCGGGTGGGCGCCGGTCAGACCGAAGTTGGGAAGGTCGATACTGATGACGCGGAAGTGCTGACTGAGGATTTCGGTCCAGCGATTCCAGGTATGCAGGGATGACATCAGACCATGCAACAGCAGCAGGGCCGGGCCTTCGCCAACGTCACGGTAGTGCACGTTCATACCGTCCAGTTCCAGATACTGGCTGTCAGGCATCTCGTAACGCTGGCGCAATTCTTCGCGAGTCAGGCCACCTGCTTCATGGTGCAGGCGTTTCTGAAAATCGATAGCAGCCGTCAGAGGATTGAACAACCACGGATTTCCGGACCAGGGGTCAAACATGGTGAACTCCTTCCCGCACAGGGACAACCGTCGTGGTAGACGTATATATCAGATGATAGAGTGAAGTCAGGTTCAGGCAAGCATAAACATCGTGACAGTGAGTTGCGAGGCAGGCCTGACATTCAGGCTGGTATTTACCGGCGGTGATCAACCCAGGATAGGAAGCTTATGGAATCTGTTATTTCAATGCTGTTTTCGGTGCCATTTTTTATAGTGGTTGGTGTGCTGGTACTGCTGACGCGCGGTATCAAGGTTGTACCCCAGAACGAAGCCTGGCTGATTCAACGTTTTGGCAAATACCACAGCACCAAGGAAGCTGGTCTGAATTTTATTATTCCGTTTTTTGACGAAGTAGCGGCGCGCCGCAGCCTCAAGGAACAGGCTCAGGATGTGCCGAGCCAGTCGGCGATTACCCGCGATAACATCACCCTGACCGTCGACGGCGTGTTGTATTTCCGTGTGCTGGACCCGTACAAGGCCACCTACGGTGTGGATAACTACGTGTTTGCAGTGACCCAGCTGGCGCAAACCACCATGCGTTCCGAGCTGGGCAAAATGGAACTGGACCGTACCTTTGAAGAGCGGGCTTTGCTTAATACCAACATCGTTACCTCCATTAACGAAGCCGCTGAGCCATGGGGTATTCAGGTGCTGCGTTACGAGATCAAGGACATCGTGCCACCGTCATCGGTGATGGAAGCGATGGAAGCGCAGATGAAAGCCGAACGGGTCAAACGTGCGCAGATTCTGGAGTCCGAAGGTGACCGCCAGTCCGCCATTAACGTGGCTGAAGGTCAAAAGCAGGCGCGGGTTCTGGCCGCTGAAGCGGACAAGTCCGAGCAGGTGCTGAAGGCCGAGGGTGAGGCGCAAGCAATTGTAGCGGTTGCCAAAGCCAAGGCGCTGGCGTTGAAACTCATGGGTGAGGCCGCCTCAACCGACGAAGGCCAGAAAGCCGTGCAGTTGGAACTGGCGACCCAGGCCATTGATGCCAAACGGGCGATTGCCCGTGAGTCTTCGGTGGTGATGCTGACCGATAACGGCACCGATGCCGCATCCGTGGTGGCGTCGGCAACGACAATTATCAACAGTCTGAATCTGCAGCAGAACGCTGCTCGTCGTCCAGGTGGCGCAACATGAATGAATATCTGACCCAGAGCCTGATGGTACTGGGACTGCTGGCCCTGATTGTTGAAGCTGCTGTTTTTGGCTTCTCGCTGATGGTGCTGTTTTTTCTGGGCCTGTCGCTGCTGCTGGCGGGTCTGGCCATGTGGCTGGGCCTGATTCCGGAAACCCTGCTGGCGGCATTGATCACGGCTGGGGTGCTGACGGGTCTGCTGTCGGCGCTGTTGTGGAAACCGTTACGCCGTATGCAGGAAAGCCGCAGCCCCAGTGATGTACGTGGCGATTTCGCTCGTGAGCCATTTGTACTGGCGGCTGATGTCGACAGCCGTGGCCTGAGTGAACATCGTTATTCCGGTATCGTCTGGAAACTGCGCAGCCATACACCATTGGCCGCCGGTACGCTGGTGGAAGTGGAGCGGGTTGAAGTGGGTGTGTTGTGGGTCAAGGCCCGGGAGTCCGGGGTTTGAATGATGTACCAACACCGGGATACTGGCTGCAAGGCCAGATATTCCGCAACCAGCCTCTGACAGAGCTGTGGGCTTTCTGGAATCAGCACAGTGGTGCGGAACTGGCACCGGCTCTGGCGCAGGGCTTTGTGCAGGTTGACGGTCAGACGCTGACCTCGACCGATCAGGAGTTACATCCGGGCCAGCATTTTGCGCTCTATCTGGCCGAACATCAGGAAGGAGCAACCGACGGCGGCTGGAAATTGCTCTGGCAAAATTCCGAGCTGTTGCTGGTGCACAAGCCCGCCAATTTGCCGGTCAGTCGTACCACCCGTAACCTGTTTGATACCTTGATCAGCCGCGTTCGCCGCGAAACCCAGTACGACGATGCGCACCTGTTGCATCGGCTCGATGCTGAAACCTCGGGTCTGATGGTGCTGGCCAAAAACAGTCACTGTGATCGTAAATGGAAAAAGCGCCTCGACAAGCTGCTGGCGCGCAAGGAATATCTGGCGCTGGTGCAAGGACGGCCGGACTGGCAGGAGTTTCACTGTGAAACCTTGCTGGCCGAGCGTTCCGACAGTGCCATTCGCAGCCGGATTTATGTGGTCGACGAAGCGCTGCAGGCTCAGCAGCCGGAGCTGTATGGCACGGCTCGGCACAGCGTAACCCGCTTTTGTTGTCTGGCTTCGCAGCAGACCGAACAGGGTTGGCAAACGGTGGTCCATTGCGCTCTGGAAACCGGCCGTCGCCACCAGATTCGTGCCCAGCTGGCATGGCTGGGTTTTCCCATCATGGGTGACAAGATCTACAGCCACGATGGTCATTTTTATCTGAAACGTCTGCAGCAGCCATTGGCAGCAGAAGACTGGCAAGTGCTGGGAGCAGAGCATCATCTGTTACACGCTTTTGAGGTCGAACTGTGCCAATACGGTAATTGTTCAATTCACCGTGATCCCTGGATACCGGAGTCCTGGCCATTATGGGCTCGTGAGCAAATCCGGGATTGGCAACTCAATGGTTCAAATATGGCTGCTAATGTAATCAAAAACGACACTGATATATCTGTTAACGACTGAATTGTTAACACTTTATGCATCAGTGCACTTCAACTGACGCAGAAAATTCATTTTTGTTAATGGCGTTCAGTACCTATAGTGCGTCTTCTTTTCTGATCCGGGGAAATGGATATATGTTGATTGATGGAACGATGGAGAGCCTCTGCCAGCCTGCGCTGCGCCTTGATGGCCAGTGTGGTTTTGATATTCAGGGTGATCGGGTGCTGCTCAGCATTGGCCGCATCAGCAGTGATCGTCCCGACGGTAATGTCAGCGGCACTCTGCAGATTGGCCTGTGGGCACAATCGGCTGAGGGTGACGAATACGCACTGGCGTTTACCTCCATTGGAACGCTGTTTGGTGGTTTCTGTCTGCAGGATTGCCAGTACGATCTGGTATTCCAGCAACCGCCAGTGGGTGAGTGGCAGCTGTCTGTGCGTCTGCAGGAGTGGGATAACGACCGTTATCTGACTCGTCATGAAGTGGCGTTTGCGGTGCCTTATACCGTCGCCTCTGACGTTCAGATGGCCGTCGAAGCGCTGGTAGCCGCTGAAGACGCCGTTGTTGCCGAAGAAGCAGAAGAAGCCGTTGTTGCCGAAGAAGCAGTAGCCGCTGAAGAAGCCGTTGTTGCCGAAGAATCGGTAGCCTCTGAAGAAGAAGTCGTTGCTGAAGAAGAAGTCGTTGCTGAAGAAGCAGTCGTTGCCGAAGAAGCGGTAGTTGCCGAAGAAGTGGTAGCAACCGAAGACGTGGTAGCAACCGAAGAAGTGGTAGCAGCTGAAGAAGTGGTAGCAGCTGAAGAAGTGGTAGCAGCTGAAGAAGCGGTGGTTGCCAAAGAAGCGGTAGCAGCTGAAGAAGTCCCTTACATTGTCGATGGCGCCATCAGCATCAACCGTGCCCCACTGTCAGTACTGGCCAATATCCGTGGCCTGTCTGGCCGTCAGGCCGCTGCTCTGGTGAAAGACCGTCCGTTCAAGAGTGTTGATGACCTGGTGCGTGTGAAGGGGATTGGTGCCAAGACCCTGGAGCGTCTGCGCAGTCAGCTGACTCTGTAATCGTGGCAGGAATTTCAGGAGCCATGCCGGTTGGCATGGCTCCTGAAGTGTCTGGTTACAGCAATGCCAGACTCAATGCTGGCCAGAAGGTAATGACCAGAACGGTCGCCAGCAGGATAAAGAAGAACGGAATCGTGGCCCGATACAGGGTCATTACCGGTTTATTGAAGCGGAAGCTGGCAATAAACAGGTTCATACCCACCGGCGGGGTGAAATACCCCAGCTGCATGTTCGCCAGGAACAGAATCCCCAGATGTACCGGGTGAATCCCGTACTCCACCGCAATCGGCAGAATGATCGGAATCATGATCACAATCGCCGAGAAGATATCCAGCATCATCCCCAGCACCAGCAGGAACAGGGTCAACAGCAGCAGGAAGGTGAAGCTGTCGGTAACGTGTTGCTGGATGAACTCGAAGATGGCTTCCGGAATACCGGCATCAATCATGTAGTTGGTGGATGCCATCGACACGCCCAGAATCAGCAGGATAGCGCCGACCAGCTTCATGGAGTCACGCATCACCACTGGCAGCTTGCTGAAGCTGATTTCACGACGGATCAGTACGCTGACAATCAGCACGTACAGCGCGGTAATCGCTGCCGCTTCTGAAACCGCAAACAGACCACCGTAGATACCACCCAGCACAATAAACGGCAGCGGGATTTCCCACGCGCAGTCTTTTAATGCGGCCCAGGCTTCGGCTTTATCAAACTTGTGTTGTGGCTTGTCAGCCTTGGCGCGTGGCTGCAGGGCACTGTAGATCGACAGAGCAACCAGCATCAGGGTGCCTGGCAGCAGACCGGCAACAAACAGGTCATCAATGCTCACCGGAGTATCCAGCGACATTTGCTGAGCCACTACGCCGTACAGAATCAGCGGCAGTGACGGTGCAAACAGCAGACCCAGACTGCCGGAGGTGGTGACCAGACCGAGGTTAAAACGCTCCGGGTAACCGGCTTTATCGAGTGCTGGTACCAGCAGGGCACCCAGGGCAACGATGGTGACACCGGATGCACCGGTAAAGGCAGTAAACAGCGCACAGGTCACCAGCGCCACGATGGCGAGGCCACCCGGCATCCAGCCGAGGAATGCATCGGTAATACGCACCAGACGTTGTGGTGCCTTGCTTTCACCCAGCAGATAACCGGCAAAGGTGAACAGCGGGATGGCAATCAGCACCGGCATTTCGGCAATACGGTAGATTTCCACCGCCATGACCATCAGGTCGACGTCGGTCTGGTAATAACCCCAGAGTGCACTGGCGGTAATCACGGCAAACAGCGGCGCGCCAGACAGTGCCAGCAAGGCCAGCAACAGAGGAACAAGAATGGTCATCAGTCGTTGTCCTCAGGGAGTTGATTCAGGGCAGCCTGTACGGTCTGGATGGCGAAACGCAGTGCCATCAGGCCAAAGCTCAGAGGAATAATGATCTGCAGCGGCCAGGCTGGAATATCACCAAACGCCAGGTCGCCAAATTCACGGGCGACTTTGACAAACTCGGTGGCGCTGACAGCAACAATGCCGCAGATAACGGCGGTAAACGCCGAGGTCAGTACTGAAATCCAGCGCGCCACGGCCGGTTTGGCCAGACGGTTTACCAGATCAATACTGATGTGTTCACGGGTACGGGTGGCGAGAACAGCACCCATCAGGCCCAACCACAGCACCATGACCCGCAGCAGCGGCGGAATCCAGAGGATACCACCGCCGAGCAGGCTGCGGGCGAGGATGTCCACGCCCGCAAGGATGACCATGGCCAGCAGGAGGGCGACCAGCAGGCCGTCCTCAATGCGGTGGATCAACCGGATCATATTATTTGGCCCGTACAGCCTGCAGACGTTCCTGCAGTTGCTTGAACAGTTCTACCGGATAAACGCCCTTGTTGGCCAGTTCGGTCAGGGTGTCGGTGGCCAGCTGGTGCCAGGCTTTCTGTTCGGTTTCGTTCAGGGTCACGAAGTTCATGCCACCCTTCACCAGAGCCGCACGAGCGCCTTCTTCGTCTTTCTGGTTCTGCAGGTCCATGGCCAGGAAGGTTTTCTTCATGATGTCACGCACTACGGTCTGGTCGGCGGCATCAATCTTGTCGAAAGCACCCTTGTCGACCACCAGCATGCCCATCAGGAACAGCAGTGGGAAGTCGGTGGTGTGAGTCAGTTTGCTGTGCCATTGCAGGGCAATGGAAGTCGACAGGTTCACACCAACGGTGTTGATCAGACCAGTTTGCAGGCTGGTGTAGACGTCAGAAATCGGCAGGGATACCGGTGCAATACCGGCCTTGTCGAATGTGGTCTGGCTAACTACGTCACCTTCTGGTGCCCAGACTTTCTGGCCGCCGAAGTCGGACAGGGCAGCGATGCTTTTGTTGGACATTACGTAGGCGAAACCACCTTCGGTCATACCCAGCAGCACGTAACCCTTGTCTTCCAGAGACTTGCTGATGTACGGGTCAAACTCGGAACGTACGGCACGCAGTTCTTCGACGTTCTGGAAGGTGAACGGCAGGCTGTACAGCTGGGTGACGTTGCTGATGCTGTTCAGTGCACCGGCGGATACGGCACCACCTTGCAGCTGACGAATCTGGATCTTGCGCAGCACGCTCTTGTCGCTGCCCTGCACGCCGCCCGGGAAGAACTTCATCTTCACACGGCCATCGGTGGCTTTCTGGATGTCATCGGCGGCGCCGCGCATCATTTTCATCCAGCTGGTGCCGTCTGGTGCCAGGGTGGCAATTTTCAGGGTGGTGGCTGCCTGACTGAGCGGACTCAGACTCAGCAACATCAAACCGAGGGCAAACAGTTTTTTCATCTGGTTTTTCCCGTAGTGGTATTACCGGTTAAAGGTTATTCAAAAAATTCTTCGGATTCTTCGAGCAGAACCGCGGCCTGGCGCTGGGCCAGACGGTTGATCAGGGTCAGACCTTCAGCATGCGGATCAGCGGCCAGCGCTTCGTTCAGCAGGCGGTCGTGCAGTTCCTTGTCGAACATCAGGCGCGCGTACTGTTTGGCGTACAACACCTTGGCCATCAGGTGGTGACCTTCACTTATGGCAATCGCACGCTCGAAATGTTCACGACCCACTTCCGGCTTGCCGCCCAGTGACGGCGGAATTTGGGTTTCCATCACACCCAGATAGACCTGCAGCGTGCCTTGATCGTATTCCGGATCGAGGGTGGCCAGCCATTGCATGAGCGCCTTGGTTTTGCCCAGTTCGGCAATGGCGCTCCAGTCTTCGCTGTTGGCCTGGATCCAGCCAGCCTTGGCGGCAGCATAGGCGTAGAACACGGCGATATCGTCTTCGTCGTAGTTATTCTTCAGACCATAAACCATGTCGGCTTCCGGTTTGTCGACCAGCGCACAGGCGTCTTCGTCGAACTCACAGAGGGCGCGACGGGCGTAACCCATGGCTTTGTCGGCCATCAGCTTGGCCTGTACCGGGTCCTGGGAGAATACACCGGCGTAAGCGCCGTACAGACGAGCGGCGGCCAGCAAGTAGTCTTCATCGTCCGGATAGGTCAGAACCAGGGCGTCCAGCAGCAGCAGGTAGGCCGGAGCACCGGCGGCTACGACAGATGGGTCGTCGTGGTTGAGCATGGAACGGGACAGGTTGTTTGGCAGTTTGCCGACGGCACAGCCGGCCAGGGAGGCTGCCAACGCCGCGATCAGAAGTTTTTTCATGGTCAGGTTTAGCCCGGTGCTTCGGAATTGCGCCGCATTGTACACAGCTTGAGCCACGCCTTTAATGGCTTGTTTGGCACAACTGGGTTACATGATCTGGATATGTGTGTATTCGGAAGTGTATATGGCTGCCGGTGGTCAGTTTCTGGCCTTTGGCAGATTCGGACGCTCGTGTTGAGGTAATGATCGCTACCCTACAGGGCCTACAAAAAAGCCGGACATCAGGGATATCCGGCTGGTGATCCACTCACTGGGAGTGCTGGTTACGCCACTGCTCCAGGAATTTGGCGACGCGGCCGATGGCTTCGCGCAGATCGTCCTCGTGGGGCAGGAACACCATGCGGAAGTGCTGGTTATCCGGGTAGTTAAAGCCGGAGCCTTGCACCAGCATCACGCGGGTGGCTTTTAACAGTTCCATAAAGAACTGGCGGTCATCGGCGATCGGGTAAATTTCCGGGTCCAGTTTCGGGAACATATACAGTGCGGCTTTGGGTTTGACGCAGCTGACACCCGGAATGGCGGTGATCAGTTTGTAAGCCAGATCACGCTGACGGCGCAGGCGACCCCCTTCCCTGATCAGATCATTGATGCTCTGGTAACCGCCGAGTGCGGTCTGGATGGCGTACTGGCCAGGGACGTTGGAGCCCAGCTTGATGTTGGACAGCATGTTCAGGCCTTCCACGTAATCGCGGGCACATTCCTTGGCACCGGACAGGAACATCCAGCCAGCGCGGTAACCACAGGCACGGTAAGCCTTGGACAGCGAGTTGAAGGTGATGGTCAGTACGTCTTCGGCGAGGCTGGCCAGCGCGATGTGCTGTTCACCATCGTACAGGATCTTGTCGTACACCTCGTCCGACAGCAGTACCAGCTCGTGCTCACGAGCGATCTGCACAATGCCTTCCAGCAGTTGTTTGCTGTAGAGGGCACCGGTCGGGTTGTTCGGGTTGATCACCACAATACCCTTGGTACGTGGGGTGATCTTGCTGCGGATGTCGTCAAGATCCGGCATCCACTCGTTGTTTTCGTCACACAGGTAGTGAATCGGAGTACCACCGGCGAGGCTGGTGGCCGCTGTCCACAGCGGGTAATCCGGAGCCGGAACCAGCAGTTCGTCGCCGTCATCCAGCAGCACGTCGATGGCCATGGTGATCAGGTCACTGGCGCCGTTGCCCAGATAGATGTCATCGAGGGTGACACCCTTGACGTTGATCTGCTGGGTGTAGTGCATCACCGCTTTGCGCGCGGCAAAAATGCCCTTGCTGTCGGAGTAACCGGCCGAGTTTGGCAGGTTGCGGATCATGTCCTGCTGGATTTCTTCCGGGGCGTCAAAACCGAACGGTGCCAGGTTGCCGATGTTCAGCTTGATGATGCGCTGGCCTTCGTCCTCCATCTGCTTCGCCGCGTCCACGATCGGGCCACGCACGTCATAGAGTACGTTATTGAGCTTGGCGGACTTGCGGATCTTCTTCAAGAGAGGCCTCCAGGGGGCTGCAGCAGTCGGATGCGGCGACAACAGAATCTTCGTTAGTGGGCTTCAGGCCCTGTCAGGTAATGGCGGTATCAGAGGTTTTGACTGAACACTTGTGACAACGTCGTGGAGCATTGTACACCGGCTTTCTCACACCTTTAATGGCTCGTTTGTCACAAGAAGGTCATCCAATGGTCTTTTCGCGTTCATCCACCGGGATTTCCTGTTCCCTCAGTGCCGCCAGTTTGCGATAGAGGGTTCGTTCACTGATACCGAGTTGCTGCGCCAGCAGGGTTTTGTCGGGATGCTGGCTGAGCAGTTGCAAATACTGTTGTTCGAGCTGATCAAGCGGTATTGGCTGCCTTGCCAGCTCTTGCAGGCTTTGCCGGGGCAGTGGGCTGACTGTGCTGGCGGATACGCTGGGGATTTCCGGTTGCAGGTGCCAGGGTTCAATCAGGTCGTGATCACAGAGCAGGATGGCACGTTCAATATGGTTGCGTAACTGGCGGATATTGCCGGGAAACTCCTGCTGTTGCAGCCATTGGCAAGCGGCTTCCGAGAAGTCGCGGGCATGGCTGGCGGGCAGCTGTGACAGCAGGTGTTGGGCCAGAAGCACAATGTCTTCGCGACGTTGTGCCAGATTGGGAAGATGTACAGGAAAAGCACTGATGCGGTAGTACAAATCCCGGCGAAACTGGCCGAACTCTACCATGTCGGCCAACGGTCGATGGGTGGCGCAAATAAGACGGAAGTCGGCCCGGCGCGCTGTCACACTGCCCACAGGTCGGTAATTTCCGGACTCGATCAGGCGTAATAATTTGACCTGCATGGCCAGTGGAATATCGCCGATTTCGTCGAGGAACAGAGTGCCGCCGCTGGCGGCGTCGACCAGTCCGGGCTTGCGTTGGGTTGCGCCGGTAAAGGCGCCTTTTTCATGGCCAAACAGTTCGCTTTCAAACAGGCTTTCGGTGAGTCCGGTGCATTCCACCACCACAAAAGGGTTGTTGGCGCGTTGGCTGTGACTGTGCAGGTACTGGGCGGCGAGTTCCTTGCCGGTGCCGGACTCGCCCAGTAACAGCACACTGATATCACTGGGTGCTGCACGACTGAGCAGTTCCAGCATACGGGTGAACGCCGGGCTGGTGCCTTTGAGGACGCGCCCCTGATGGGTGTCGGTACGTTCGGCGGACTGCATGATTTCCACGAAGTAGCGGATATTGCCGTGTTCGTCGCGTACCGGATTCAGCTCCACATTGACGTGCTCTCGCCCCTGAGGAGTATTGTGAATATGCAGCAGTCGTTGCCGTTTGCCACTTTGCTGGCACTGGCGCAACGGACAGGTTTCTCCGGCCTGATCACAGGGACTGCTGTAGCCATGGGATATTTCATAACAACGACGGCCGATCAGTTCTCCTTCATGCGGGAACTGGCGTCGGTAGGCGTCGTTGGCAGCACAGATACGGTAGTCGGTGTCCATCAGGATCGCCGGGGCCGGAATACTGTCGAGCAAGGACACAATTTCCGCTAGTGATGCAGCTGGATTGATTGTCATGGTTGGCATTTCTCCTGACAGAAATGGCAAATAGTGGCAGCGATTCTAGCGGGCATTGTGGTGCCCAGCGACCATGCGGGACGATTTGCCACAGTTTCAGCGGCAAAACGGGGCTGTATAAAGGGTTTTTCCAGCGCTTGAGCGGGTTGGCAAGATGATTGCTAAACAGCTGATCGTTAACGTTGTTGCCTGTTGTATTGGTGTGATGTTCTGGTGCCAGGGTGGCAATAAAAGAGGAAAGCCAATGAATCAGAATTGGTGGCGACTGCCGCTGGTACGCGAACTGGGTGTAGTGCTGCTGGTCAAGCTGGCACTGATCTGGGTGCTGTACCGGATGTTTTTCGCCAGTCCTGTGATTGCAGTATCGACACCGGAGGCAGAAGCCGCCGGTCGTATGGCTGAACGTCTGGGTATCCCGGAGTCGTCAGTCCAGTCCGTGCCGACATTGTCAGCGTCCACGGATATTTCTACCGAACACGTTCTTCCTTCATCAGCAGTACCGTCCCAAGCGGAGAGTCATCATGATCAGTGAAAACCTGGTGGACCTGTCGCGGCTGCAATTTGCCATGACTGCGTTGTACCACTTCCTATTTGTCCCCCTTACGTTGGGGATGACCTTTATTCTCGCCATTATGGAATCCCTGTATGTCATGACCGGCAAACAGGTTTACAAGGATATGGTGAAGTTCTGGGGCAAGCTGTTTGGTATCAACTTCGCTCTGGGTGTGACCACCGGTCTGACCATGGAGTTCCAGTTCGGTACCAACTGGGCTTATTACTCTCACTATGTGGGTGATATTTTCGGGGCGCCGCTGGCCATTGAAGGCATGATGGCGTTTTTCCTCGAAAGTACCTTTATTGGTCTGTTCTTCTTCGGTTGGGATCGTCTGACCAAGATTCAGCACTTGATGGTGACCTGGCTGGTGGCACTCGGCTCCAACATGTCGGCGCTGTGGATTCTGATTGCCAACGGCTGGATGCAGAACCCGGTGGGGGCCGAGTTCAACTACGACACCATGCGTATGGAAATGGTGAACTTCTCGGACGTGATTTTTAACCCGGTTGCCCAGGTGAAGTTCGTTCACACCGTTTCGGCCGGTTACGTGACCGGTGCCATGTTTGTGCTGGGGATTTCGGCCTGGTATCTGCTCAACAAACGCGATCTGCCGTTTGCACGCCGTTCCTTTGCGGTGGCGGCCAGCTTTGGTATGGCATCGATTCTGAGTGTGATCCTGCTGGGTGACGAATCCGGTTACGAAATTGGTGACGTGCAGAAAACCAAACTGGCGGCCATTGAAGCCGAGTGGCACACCCACGAAGCGCCCGCGGCGTTTACCCTGTTTGGCTGGCCAAACGAGGAAACCATGCAGACCGACTATGCCGTGCGTATTCCGTATGTGCTGGGTCTGATTGCCACCCGTTCCACCACCGAGGAAGTGACTGGTATTCACGATCTGCTGATCGAGCACGAAGCCCGTATCCGCAACGGTATGCTGGCTTATGACCTGCTGCTGAAACTGAAAGCCGGTGACAAGTCTGAAGAAACCCGCAACGCCTTTGATATGGTGCGTGACGATCTGGGTTATGGCCTGTTGCTGAAGAAATACACCAACAACGTGACCGATGCCTCCGAAACCCAGATCAAGTCTGCTGCCCGTGACACTATTCCGAAAGTTGCACCGATGTTCTGGGGCTTCCGTCTGATGGTGGCGTGTGGTTTCGCCATGCTGTTGCTGATTGCCTTGTCCTTCTATCACTCCGCCCGTCAGAGTGTTGAAAAGCAGCGCTGGTTGCTGAAAGCACTGGTGTGGGCGCTGCCACTGCCGTGGATTGCCTGTGAAATGGGCTGGTTTGTGGCCGAGTTCGGTCGTCAGCCATGGTCGATTGCCGAAGTATTGCCAACCCATCTGTCGGCTTCCAGTCGTTCGGTTGAAGATCTGTGGATGAGTATCGGTGCCTTTGTGGCGTTCTACACCCTGCTGCTGATCGTTGAAATGTACCTGATGTTCCGCTTTGCACGCCTTGGTCCTTCGGCGCTGCACACCGGTCGTTACCACTTTGAACAACCGGGTCGTCACGGCGCTGCGGCGATGGCATCTCCGGTGATGAATCGTCACCACGATCGGGTGTAAGGAGTTTTTATGGATTACGAATCGCTCAAACTGATCTGGTGGGCCCTGATTGGCCTGCTGCTGGTCGGCTTTGCCGTCACCGACGGTTTTGATATGGGTGTGGGTGCGTTGCTACGGGTTTTGGGTAAAACCGATACCGAACGTCGTGTGATGCTGAACACCATTGGCCCACACTGGGACGGTAACCAGGTATGGTTCATCACCGCCGGTGGTGCCATTTTTGCGGCCTGGCCAATTGTGTATGCCGTGGCGTTTTCCGGTTTCTACTGGGCGCTGCTGCTGGTGCTGTTTGCGCTGTTTTTCCGTCCGGTCGGTTTTGAATACCGCTCCAAGATTGAAGACAGCCGTTGGCGCAGTATGTGGGACTGGGGCCTGACCGTTGGTGGTGCCGTACCGGCGCTGGTCTTTGGTGTGGCATTTGGCAACCTGCTGTTAGGGGTGCCGTTCCAGTTTGACGAGTTTATGCGTTCCACTTACACCGGTTCGTTCTGGGAGCTGCTGAATCCATTCGGTTTGCTGGCTGGTCTGATCAGTCTGGGCATGTTGTGCATGCACGGCGCTACCTGGCTGCAGATGCGTACCGATGCTGACCTTTATGAACGTGCTCGCAAGCTGTCGATGGTATTGGCGCTGGTGGTTGCGGTGCTGTTTGGTCTGGCCGGTGTCTGGCTGTACCTGGGTGTGGATGGTTATCTGATCATGGGCAGTGCCGATATTGCCCAGGCCATGACACCACTGAACAAGGTTGTTACCCGTGAGCCGGGTGCCTGGTTCTACAACTACAGCAAATACTCCTGGATGATGGTGGCTCCTCTGATGGCGTTTGCCGGTTTTGCTCTGGTGATTGTGTTCAGCTCGACCCGTCGCAGTGGTCTGGCGTTCCTGTTCAGCGCGATTGCAGTGGCCGGGGTGATTCTGACCGCCGGTTTCAGCCTGTTCCCGTTCATCATGCCGTCCAGTCTGGAGCCGAACCACAGCCTGACCGTCTGGGATGTGGTGTCCAGCCGTATGACCCTGAACATCATGTTCTGGGTAGCCATGGTGTTTGTGCCAATCATCCTGAGTTACACCATCTGGGGTTACTACAAGATGTGGGGTCGCCTCACCAACGGTTTTATCGAGAACAACAAGTACTCGACCTACTGATACGGATAACGCAGTGCCGGAGTTTCTGACCCTGTCGGGCAGACCGTTCCGGCACTTGCCGATCCGCTGGCTGTGACAAATATTCGCCCTGCGGCCAGCGTCCGCAGGGTCAGACAAGAGGATATGAGTATGTGGTATTTCGCCTGGATTCTGGGTGTTTTGCTGGCCTGTTCCTTCGGCATCATCAATGCGATGTGGCTGGAATTTTATGAAGATCTCGACCGCGACGCGGAGTAATCAAGGGTGACTGAACCGGTTGATTACCGCTTGTATGGTCCGCTCTACAGTGGCTGGGCTCGTGCCCTGTCGCTGTTGGCGGCCCTGGTACTGTCAGCGTTGTTGCTGGTGATGCCGCATCTGGTGGCGGTAGAAACCCGTGAAATCGATCATGGTCGGTTGTCACTGGCGTTACTGGGCCTCAGTTGTGGTTTTATCCACGGGATTGGTTTTGTGCCTCTCACGCCGTTCTGGCGTATTGCCTTTGGACCCTGGATCGGCTGGCCATTGATGTTGCTGGCGGGACTCTGGTGGTTTGTTTAAGGACCCTTTGAATACTCTGGTGTTCGTTCCCCGAGCGTCCTTAAGCGTTTGGCGCTTTTCTTGTTGTGCCTGATTTTGTGCCTGATGTTAAACCCCGCAAGCAGTGCGTTGTGACGTACTGCTTTCGTCGGGGTTTTCGCGTTTCTGGTTGTAGCTTTATTCCTTCTTGGTAATATAGTTGTCTGCTTGTTAACCTGATGGGGATAAATCATGGCTCTGAGCAAAGACGATCTGTTGGCGGAAGCGCGTGTGTCGGTTACTCCGGTGGATGCGGATGGTGCGGAAGCCCTGCTGGCTGCTGGTGCGGTGGTGCTGGATGTTCGTGAACCCGCTGAGTTTGATATGGGCCATCTGCCGGGAGCGGTTAATGTGCCGCGCGGTGTACTGGAATTCCGTGTTGGGGATCACCCGGCGCTCAAGGACCCACAGGCATCGATTCTGCTGTACTGCAAGAACGGTGGTCGTTCGACTCTGGCGGCTCACACGCTGAAGCGAATGGGTTTTGACGGTGTGCGGATGCTGGTAGGAGGTTTTGATGGCTGGGCTGGTGCGGTGCATAAGGTCGAGATTGATCCTGCCCAATATCGTTAATTTTTCGAATAAAGCGGGTCAACTCCACCTTGATCAGGATGGAATTTATTCCTTTAGTTACATTGGGATTCTGATATGAAAAAAGCTCTGCTTACTCTGTCGCTGGCATTGACATTGGCTCCAATCGTCAAGGCAGAAGCGCCTGTTGAACAATTAGCGGAAGAGGCTCGTGTCCAGGTGCAGCAGTTTGGGGGGGCACTCAAGGCCGCTGTCAAGCAGGGGATGGAACAAGGTGGGCCTGTCGCGGCGATTAATACCTGCCATCTGCAAGCCCCTGCGATTGCCGAGCAGCACAGTCAGAGTGAATGGCAGGTAGGGCGTACCAGTGCGAAGCTCCGCAATCCGGATAATCAACCAGACAAATGGGAACAATCGGTGCTGGAGTCCTTTGCCAAGCGCATGGCAAGCGGAGAGTCTCTGGCTACGATGGAAGCCTTTAGCGTAGAAAACGGTGAATTTCGCTATATGAAAGCGATAGCCACTGAAGGCTTGTGTCTTGGCTGTCATGGCGACAAGCTGGCAGAGCCGGTTGCCAATAGACTCGCAGAACTCTATCCCGCCGACAAGGCGGTTGGTTATCAGGAAGGCCAGCTGCGTGGGGCATTTACCCTGGTTAAAACACTGAAGGAGTAACTCATGGCTGAGGCCGTTTCAGAACACCGTATTGAACTTGCCTGGCAACGTCAGGGCGTGTTTTCTCATGAAGGGTTTGAGCGTCAGCATCAGATCCGTTTTAACGATGAACTGGTGGTCGCTGCTGGTGGTGCCGGTAATGCCTATGGTTCGGACCCGGAGCAGATGCTGGCGGCGGCGATGGCCAGTTGCCATATGATGACCTTCCTGGCGCTGGCGTCCAAAAAACGCCTGCAGGTGTTGTCGTACGAGGATGAAGCGGTTGCTGAGCTGGAGCAGCGCGAGGATGGCAAGTTCCGGGTTGGACGGATTCGTCTGTCGCCAAAAGCGGTGTTTGAAGGTGAGGCACCGGATGCCGAAGCGCTGCAGAAAATGCACGCCAAAGCGCATGATCACTGCTTTATCGCCAATTCCGTCAGCTGCGACGTGGCGATCACTCCGCGCTGATTGGTGGTGTCAGATGCGTATGCAGGCGCCATTGCTGGCACCTGCATACGTACGAAACTCAGTGGTAGTGCTCCATTCGGGCGGCACACTGCATACAACGGGTCGCGTAAGGCACCGCCAGCAGGCGTGCCGGTTCAATGGCTTCTCCGCATTCAAAGCACTCACCGTAGTTACCCGCATCCAGACGGCGCAGGGCCTGACGGATCTGGTCGGCTTCCACCCGCGCTTCATCACCAATACTGGCCAGCACTTCGTCATTTTCTCGTTCGGTTGCCTGTTCGGCAAAGTCGGCGGATACCGCTTCCTCACGATGGCTTGCATGTTTTTCGGCGCGTTCAGCGCGTTCGGTCAGCTCGCTCAGGCGTTCTTCCAACCGGGTATGTACGTCTTGCAGATTCATGTGGGTCTCCCTCGATCTTGTTCCTGTCAGGCTAGATCTGACCGCCTTGGTTCATCTTGATATGAGTCAGGTTGACCTTAGGCGGCTGTCGCTAGACTGGTTCGACGTTGATTTGCCTATTAACAATAGTCTGAACAAGCTGACGCAGGAGGGAGGCGCTTATGTCTGGAGCCGAGTTCTATCAGGATCCTTTTCACCAGTTGTCGCAGCCGCAGCCTTTCTTCTCGCGCTTGCAGCATTTGTATCGGGTATTACGTGAGCAGTTCTCTGGTATCGAGCGTTTCTCGCTGGCGTTGTACGACGTTGATTCCGATCACCTGACCACCTTTGCTGCTTTTGGTGAAGGTGTCTCCCCATTAAATGGCTACTCAACCAGTCTGTCGTCGGTGCCGTCGTTACGGGGGCTGGCCGACGAGGGCTATTTGCGGGTGGTGAATGACATGCGCAGTTTCCGCAGCGACGACGTGTCGGCACATACCGATGCCTTGCTGGCCCAGGGCTTTCGGTCGGCATTCAGTATGCCGCTGCGGTCTGAGGGGCGCCTGCTGGGCATGCTGTTTCTGAACTCCCGCAGCCTCGATTATTTTACCGAAAGTATGGCGTCTTATTGCTCGTTGTGGGGCCATCTGGTACAGCAGGAGCTGGTGCGCGAGCAGGATACGCTACTGCGCCTGCAGGCTTTGGCGAGTTGGGCCATGGATGCCGGAGGTCTGCACAGTTCCGAGTCGGATGAACACATGCAGCGGATGTCGGCCTACGTGCGCCTGATTGCCCGTGGCGTGCGCCAGCAACACAAATTGGCCGATACCTGGATTGAATATCTGACCCTGTTTGCGCCGTTGCACGATATTGGCAAGCTGGCGATACCGGAAGTGATTCTGCACAAGCAAGGGCAGTTGTCGGAGGATGAATTTGAGCAGGTCAAACAGCATGTTCTGACCGGACGGGCACTGGTCGATCGGGCGATTACCCAGTTCGCGCTGGATAACCTCGAATACATCGACATGCTGCGCAACATGGTGCAGTTCCACCATGAAAAACTGGATGGCAGTGGTTATCTGGGGCTCAGTGGCAGCGCCGCGATTCCGCTGGAAGCACGGATTGTGGCGGTGGCCGATATCACCGACGCCTTGCTAAACCACCGCTGTTACAAGGATGCCTGGCAGCTGTCGGAGGTGATGGCAGAGCTGCAACGACTGGCTGGCAGCGAGCTGGACCCGGACTGTGTGGCCGTTATCCTCAATAACCCTGAAGAAGTGCTCGCCATTTGTGAACGCTGGCCCAGCCATCGTCCGGAGTCAGTACGTCCACAAGTACGTCGCAAGGCATCAGCTGTCCAGTAAGTGGATGGCGAGTTTGACAAAGTCCTGCGACGTTAGCAGTCCGACCAGCTGATGCTGGTCATCCACTACCAGCAGGCATCCCTGACGGCGATTGGCCCGCAGGGCTTCCCCCGCTTCCTTGAGCGGTGTGTCAGGCCCGACGGTTTCCACCTGGGTCTGCATACACTGGCTGATCAGGGTTTTCCCCAGATAGTCCTGCAAATGATGGGCACCGAACTTGTCGGTGATCCGGAAGGCTTCGGCCAGAAATTCACGCTGGCTCATCAAACCACAGAGTTTGCCATTATCGTCGACCACCGGTATGTGACGGATACTATGTTGCGCCATGCTGTGTTCGGCGTCGCGCAGGGTGTCGCCTGGTTTGTGGCTGAGGAGCTCGGTGGTCATCAGGTCGCTGACATGTTTCATGGGGGTTCCTGCTCTGCAATCGGGAATAACTCAGATTAAGTAAAGCAGGAATTCCGGCCTTTGCCTGTGCAAAAGCCGGAGTGGTTATCAGGCGTCAACCGACTGGTCGGCGGCCTGTAACAGCTGTTGCAGAGGTTCAAACAGGGCCGGTGCGGTGACCATGATATTGCGGCTTTCCAGCTGTGGATTCTGACCGGCTGGCAGGGCGTGAATATGGCCAAAGCGGGCGCCGGCTTCTCGGGCGATCAGCTGGGCGGCAGCAAAATCCCAGGGTTTGACGTTTTCGTAGTAGGCATCCACGCGACCACAGGCCACCCAGCACATATCCAGCGCAGCGGAACCGAGACGGCGAATATCGGCGCAATGGGTCAGCACCGTGGCGACACGCGCAACCACTTGCGGGATGGTGTCTTTCTGGTACGGGAAACCAGTGGCGACAATGGCGCGACGCAGCTCATCCTTGTCGGAACAGTGGATTGGCTGGCCATTCAGCCAGGCACCGGCACCACTGAGAGCGGTGAATGTTTCGTTGAGGAACGGGTTGTGCACCACCGCCGCACGGGCTTCGCCGTTATGGTAATACGCGATGGATACCGCCACGTTGTAGTGGCCGTGGGCGTAGTTCACGGTGCCGTCAATCGGGTCGATGATCCACAGATGTTCACAATCCATCGGATTGTCCGGGCCCAGTTCTTCCGACAACAGCTGGTGGTCTGGGAAGGCCTGCTGGATACCGGAGGCGATCAGATGGTCGGCAGCCACATCGGCCTGGGTCACCAGCTCGGAACCGTCGTACTTGAAGTTGATTTGCAAGGCAGAGCGTTGGCGGCTGATTTCGTCGCCAGCGCGTTGGGCCAGATCAAGGGCGAGGTCGAGCATGGGTTGGTAATTCATGGTGTTATCCATCAGGGCGTCGGAATAGGTTTCAGGGGTGGAAGAAGCGGCCTAACAAGGGTTGCAGCACGGTCATTACATTGGCCACCAGTTGTGGTTGCGCCTCAGCGGTTGGATGAATGCCATCGGCCTGCATCAGGCCTGGCTTCAGCGCCACCTCATCCAGCAGGAAAGGCACCAGGGCCAGTTGATACTGGTTGGCCAGGCTGGTGTAGAGCTCGGCAAAACCGTCGGCATATTTCTGGCCGTAATTGGGTGGAATCTTCATACCCAGCAACATAACGTTGGCTCCAGCGGCTTGTGCTTGCTGGATCATGGTTTCCAGATTGCGACGAATCAGCGCCAGTGGTGTGCCACGCAGGGCATCGTTACCGCCCAGTTCTATCATCACCAATGCGGGCTGATGCTGTTGCAGCAGAGCTGGCAAGCGCGCCACTCCTCCCTGGGTAGTGTCGCCGCTGATGCTGGCATTCTGAACCAGAAGACCTGGAACAGGTTGTTGCAATTGTTCCCTTAATAAGACAACCCAGCCTTGTTGAACCGGAATGCCGAAACCGGCACTAATACTGTCACCCACTACCAGAATCGTGCGTGCTGGTGTGCTGGCCTGACTGGCCGCCATCCACAGCAGCACCATCAGGGTAAACAGGGCCATGAAAAACGTCTGGCGTTGCGGGTGAGTGTTAACAGACACGGTAATTTTTCCTTTCCAACAACAGGTGACTTTTATGCAGCAGGAATCCCGAACTGATCTGGCGCTGGAGCTTCGTGACATCCACAAAGAAGTTGTGATGGCGGCAGGTTCCAGCGATCAACAGGTTCTGGGCATCTTGCAAGGCATCCATTTGCGGATCAAGCAAGGCTCATCGGTAGCAATTGTGGGCGCTTCCGGCAGTGGCAAATCGACCCTGCTGGGGATTATGGCAGGTCTGGATCTGCCAAGTTCCGGACAATTGAGCCTGCTGGGGCAACGGCTTGATCTGCTCGACGAGGATGAACGCGCACTGGTACGCGCCGATGGCGTCAGTTTTGTGTTCCAGAACTTTCAGTTGTTGCCGGGGCTGACCGCTCTGGAGAACGTGATGTTGCCGCTCGAAATCCGGCCGGGAGCCTATGCGGCAGCGGCGCGCCAAGAAGCCAAACGGCTGCTGGAGCGGGTTGGGCTCGGACACCGGATGGAACATTACCCATCACAGTTATCCGGCGGTGAGCAGCAGCGGGTGGCGCTGGCACGCGCTTTTGCTGGCCAGCCGCGCATCCTGTTTGCTGATGAACCAACTGGCAACCTTGATCGCCATACCGGCCATCAGATTGAAGACCTGCTGTTTGCCATGAACGCTGAGCTTGGCACCACTCTGGTGCTGGTGACCCATGATCCCGAGCTGGCCAAACGTTGCCAGCGGTGTGTGCGGGTTGAGGATGGGCGCTTGCTGGAAGATGGCGCGCCGGATGCTCGTCCGTCCCTGAAGGAGGTATCGAGCTGATGGCTGCTACCTCCACTTCCTCTGGTCTGGTATCCCGCTTGTCGTTAGTGGCCAGCGCTCGGCTGGCGTTACGCCTGTTATGGCGTGAAGCCCGCAGCGGCGAGTTAACCCTGATCCTGCTGGCATTGTTGATTGCCGTAACCTCCACCACAGCGATTGCCCTGTTCAGTGCCCGTCTGGAGCTGGCCCTGAACGACAAGGGTGGCACCTGGCTGGGTGGTGATTTGCGCGTGCGTTCAACCCAGCCGTTTGCGCCGGACAACTTGCAGAAAGTCAGTGCTGTAGGCCTTAAGCATGCGGAAACCCTGAGTTTTCCCAGTGTGGTGATGGCCGGTGACAACATGACCCTGGCCTCAATCAAGGGGGTGGATGCGGGTTATCCACTGAAGGCGCGCCTGCTGTTGTTAACGCCGGGGGCGACGGAGCCGGTATTACAAAGCAGCGGACCAGGTTCCGGTGAAGCCTGGGTTGAACCCCGTTTACTGGCGCTGCTGAACGCCAAAGTCGGTGATGCACTTGAGCTGGGTGATCGGCAATTCCAGGTCACTGGCGAGATTCTCGAAGAGAGTGATCGTGGCGGCGGTTTTACCGCCTTGTCACCACGGATGATGGTGCATCTGGATGATCTGGCGGGCAGTCCACTGCTGGGGCCTGGCAGCCGGTTGCGTTATCAGCTGTTACTGGCGGGGGATTCGGCGGCGCTGAAGTCGTTACAGGCCGACTGGCAGTTAAGTGCCAATGAAAAATTCGAAGACGTTGAAAATGGCAATGAACGGATGGCGGCGTCGCTGCAACGGGCTCGCCAGTATCTGTCGCTGGCATCTTTGTTGGCCGTGGTGCTGGCCAGTGTGGCGGTGGCGGTATCGGCGCGTCGTTATGCCAGTCGCAACTTTGATGTCAGTGCTCTGATGCGTACCTTCGGACTGTTACGTCGTGATGTGTTGCGGGTGTACGTCTGGCAACTGGTGGCGCTTGGGGTGGCTGCGGCACTGGTGGGGGCGCTGCTGGCGTTGGTGTTACAGGAAGCCATTCTGGCGCTGCTCACCGATGTGTTGCCAGAGCAGCTGCCATCGGCACCGCTGACGGCCTGGATGTTGGGTCTGAGTTCCGGTCTGGTGACCTTGCTCGGCTTTGGTTTGCCGCAAATCCTGCCGCTGGCGGCGGTGCCTCCGTTGCGGGTATTACGACGGGATCTGGCACCAGTGCCTCTGGCAGGCTGGTTGTTAACCGCTCTGGCGCTGCTGGCGTTAAGCCTGCTGTTGTGGGTGTTTACCGGTAATGCGTTGCTGACCCTGCTGGTGATGGGCGGTGGAGCTTTGCTGGTGTTGTTATTACTGCTGTTGTTGCAGTTCGGGATTGGCCGTTTGCACCGGCTTCTACAACAACGGGATTTACCGCTGCATTGGCGCTTCGCCTGGCAGCATCTCAGCCGTAATCGTCAGCAAACGGCTGGTCAGGTGCTGGCGTTTGGTCTGACCCTGCAGGTTATGGTGGTGATTGCCCTGTTACGGAATGATCTGCTGGCGGATTGGCAGGCGAGTTTGCCCGCGCAAGCGCCCAATGTGTTTGCGCTGAATATCCAGTCGTTTGAGCGGGAACCCTTTGCTGCAGCGCTGCAACAGCGGGGTTTTGTGTCGGCGCGTATGTACCCCATGGTGCCGGGGCGTTTGCTGACGATTAACGGAAAAACCATTCAGGAGCTGGGCTTGCAGGATATTGGTGCCATCGATCGTGATCTGGCATTAACCCATGATGACCAGTTGCCTGACTCTAACCGTATTGTGGCGGGGGATTGGGCGGTGATGGCGGGCAGTGGACAGTTGTCGCTGGAGGCCGGCCTGGCCCAGCGCCTGGGGGTGAAACTCGGTGACCAGTTACAGTTTCGGGCTGGTGGCGTTGATTTTGAGGCCACCGTCAGCAGCCTGCGCGAGGTGGACTGGACGTCGCTCAGCCCCAATTTTTTCATGATGTTTTCGGCTGATCTGATGGCCAGTTTGCCTGCCAGTTACATCACCAGCTTTTATGTGCCCGCTGATCAGCAAGCAGCACTGACCAGCCTGATTCGTGAATTCCCGGCGGTCAACGTACTGGATATGCAGGCGCTGCTGACCCAGTTACACAGCCTGCTGGCACAAGTGGGGCTGGCGATTGAGCTGATTCTGGCGGTGGTGTTATTGGCGGCAGTGCTGGTGATGGTGTCTGCTTTGCTGGCGAGTCTGCGTGAACGTCTGCAGGAAGGGGCCTTGTTACGAACGCTTGGCGCCAGCAGCCGGATGATCCGGCGTGCCCAGTTGAGTGAGTTCAGTTTGCTGGGGGCAATGGCTGCCGTGCTGGCACTACTGGCAGCGGAAGCCCTGTGCTGGGCCTTGTATCGACAGGTACTGGATATCCCCTGGAGTGGTCTGGGCTGGATCTGGTTATGGCTACCGTTAGTTGCATCGATTGGATTGGCAATGGTGGGTACTCTGATGCTCCGACGCACGGTGACGGTCGCCCCGGTTATTGTGTTGCGTGAGTTGGCCTGACCGGGGTTCGTGCTGCGTCGTCTGGAGGACAGTGGCTGATACTGTCCATCCAGATGTGGCATTTGTTGTCGCATCCATTTCCTGTGTTGTTTATTAATAATTTGATGGTTGTGATGTCCACCGGTACTGGCATGATGCTGCCACGACGCGGAGGATGTTATGAGTCTGGTTCGAAAACCTTTTGTGTACATGCGCCATGGCGAAACCGCCTGGAATGATCAGCAACGCATTTGTGGCAGTAGTGATATTCCCCTCAATCTGCGCGGTGAAGAACAGGCCAAAGCCGCTGCCGAGTGGCTGGCGTACGAGTGGAGTCAGGTAATCAGCAGCCAGCTGGGGCGTGCTCGTACAACGGCTGCGCTTGCTGTTCCGCATCAACAGGCGTTGGCAGATGCGCGTTTTAACGAGCGTGATTTTGGCCAGCTGGAAGGAGCTCCGATCCTGAATCAGCCACTGCATCGGGAAACCCCCAAGGGCGGCGAAAGCTGGGATAGGTTTGTCGGGCGTGTGGTTGCCGCCGTGAATGATGCGCTGATCCAATATCCGCTGCCGTTGCTTGTAGCTCATGGCAGTGTGTATCGGGTGCTGTTTTTCCAGATGTTTGGTACACCGGACTGTACGCCATTAAAAAATGCCACACCATTGCTGATTCAGCCATTGGGTGATCAGGGCTGGGTGGTAACCGAGCTGGCACGGGTGTCGGCGGATACCTTGCAACAGTTAGGATTAAAGCCTCTGGTGTAAACAGATTCGGGGTCAGGCTGGAAAAAGTCCGCGCTTGTGAGCGCGGAAGGGGCACTAATTAGGGTGCCAACAGGCCTCCCTGTCCCGGAGAGGGGGAGGGAGTGTCACACACCAGGATTGCTCCTGGAGGAAGTCTGAAATCGGTAACAAAAAGGGCAGCCAAGCTGCCCCTTTTGTTTATTGAACGGTCTTGCGAACCGATCAGAAGAAGCCCAGCGGATCAGTGCTGTAGCTGACCAGCAGGTTCTTGGTCTGCTGGTAGTGATCCAGCATCATCTTGTGAGTTTCACGACCTACACCAGACTTCTTGTAACCACCGAAGGCGGCGTGAGCTGGGTAAGCGTGGTAGCAGTTGGTCCATACGCGACCAGCTTCGATGCCACGGCCCATGCGGTAAGCACGGTTCATGTCACGAGACCAGACACCGGCACCCAGACCGAATTCAGTGTCGTTGGCAATGGCCAGAGCTTCGGCTTCGTCTTTGAAAGTAGTAACAGCGACTACTGGACCAAAGATTTCTTCCTGGAATACGCGCATCTTGTTGTTACCCTTCAGCAGGGTAGGCTGGATGTAGTAACCGGTGCCCAGATCGCCAGCCAGAGATTCAGCTGCACCACCAGTCAGAACTTCAGCGCCTTCGTCACGGCCGATCTGCAGGTAGCTCATGATCTTGTCGAACTGTTGCTGGGAAGCCTGTGCACCCACCATGGTCTCGGTATCCAGCGGGTTGCCACGCTTGATCTGAGCGATACGCTCAATCACTTTACCGATGAACTGTTCGTAGATGCTTTCCTGAATCAGCAGGCGGGATGGGCAAGTACATACTTCGCCCTGGTTGAAGAACGCCAGTACGGCACCTTCCACACACTTGCTGACGAAGCTGTCTTCGTGATCCAGTACGTCTTCGAAGTAGATGTTAGGGGATTTGCCGCCCAGCTCTACAGTAGAAGGAATGATGTTGTCAGCAGCACATTTCATGATGTGCGCGCCAACTGGGGTAGAACCGGTGAAAGCGATCTTGGCGATACGCTTGGAAGTAGCCAGAGCTTCACCCGCTTCACGACCAACACCGTTAACGATGTTCAGTACGCCTGGAGGCAGCAGGTCAGCGATGCATTCCATCAGGATCAGGATAGATACTGGAGTTTGTTCAGCTGGCTTCATCACGATGCAGTTACCGGCAGCCAGAGCTGGAGCCAGTTTCCACGCTGCCATCAGCAGTGGGAAGTTCCAGGGAATGATCTGACCAACAACGCCCAGTGGCTCGTGGAAGTGGTAAGCAACGGTGTTTTCGTCGATGTCACCGATGGTGCCTTCCTGAGCGCGTACGCAACCAGCGAAGTAACGGAAGTGGTCGGCAGACAGTGGAACGTCAGCAGCCAGGGTTTCACGAACGGCTTTACCGTTGTCCCAGGTTTCGGCTACTGCCAGCTTTTCCAGGTTCGCTTCGATACGATCAGCGATTTTCAGCAGGATGTTGGCACGTGCTGCTACAGAAGTTTTGCCCCATGCTGTTTTGGCAGCGTGAGCGGCGTCCAGAGCCAGCTCGATATCGGCGGCATCAGAACGAGGAACCTGACAGAACACCTGGCCGTTTACCGGGCTGATGTTGTCCATGTAACGACCATTCACTGGCTCGACCCACTGGCCGCCGATGAAGTTACCGTAACGCTCCTTGAAAGTTACCACGGAGCCTGGTTGGCCGGGATTAGCGTAGATCATGTTGGTTCTCCGGTATTTATTGTTATCGCAAACCTTGAGGGTTTGCTGAGTCGTGGCATGTGCCAAAAAGGCAACTGAACGTCCCTCAGTTTGGGGGATGGCTCCGGGGACGGTCATTTACCCTCCCTGTTTAAAAATGCGATACCTTGGTAGTAGTCCCAATGTATATATCTTGATCGCAAAATAGGCTCACTCCAGAAAGTGTCGATCGGGTCGTAAACCGGGTGATATGCCGATCAACTTTCGGTGTTATCGACCTGTGGACGACTGACTCGTCTGACTTCCTGTTATTTTTGATGAGCTGGTTGCGACACCGGCGGTCGTAACCGTTATTGAGTCATTTGCCCGTCTGGCCTTAATCCCGGACAATAGCCGCCCTGTTTCCGGATCACTGGAGCCGTTTCCGGCATGACCACCCGTATTGCAATTAATGGTTTTGGACGTATTGGTCGTTCGGTTCTGCGTGCTCTGTACGAAAACCGTTACAACCAGCAGCTGCAGATTGTGGCCATCAATGAACTGGCGGATATCGATTCGGTCAGTTACATGCTGCGTTATGACAGTACCCACGGACGCTTTCCGGGAGATGTGCGGGTGGATGGTGATTCGCATTTGCTGATCAATGGTGATCGGGTGAGGCTGTATCGGGAAGCCGATCCGGCGCGTCTCGACTGGGCGTCAGACGGCGTTGATCTGGTGTTGGAGTGCAGTGGCCTGATCCGCACCCGGGAAGATGCTGAACAACACTTGCAGCAAGGCGCGGGCAAGGTGCTGATTTCCAATCCGGCTGACAAGGCCGTGGATAACACCATCATTTATGGCCTCAACCAGCACAGTCTGACACCCGATCAGCGCATTGTGTCGAACGGTTCCTGCTCTACCAACTGCCTGGTGCCGGTGTTGACCCTGCTCGATGCTGCGTTTGGTATCGAATGTGGGGTAACTACCACCATCCATTCGGCCATGAATGATCAGCCCGTGATTGATGCCTACTCCACTGACCTGCGCCGCACCCGTTCGGCGGTGCAGAGTATTATTCCGGTGGACACCGGGTTGCCGGCGGGTATTGCCCGTTTGATGCCACAGTTGGCGGGCAAACTGGAAAGCCTGCATTTGCGGGTGCCGACGATCAATGTGTCGGCGCTGGATGTCAGTCTGCAGTTAAGGCAGCCAACTACCTCACAAGCGGTGAATCAACTGTTACAATCTGCAGCCGATACGCACTGGCGCGGTTTGCTCGGAATTACCTACGAGCCTCACGCCTCCATTGATTTTAATCATGATCCCCGTTCCGGCATTGTTGATGCTACCCAGACGCGGGTCAGCGCCGGCAGCATGCTGAAGTTACTGATCTGGTTTGATAACGAATGGGGCTTTGCCAATCGCATGCTCGATACTGCCCTGTGCATGAGATAACCATAAGATAAAAAGTGGCAGCCTGGATGCTGTCGCCAACGCTTTTCGACCCCAAATACGAGGCGTTTAACGCCCGGAATGAAAACGAGGAAAAGACAATGACCGTCATCAAAATGACCGATCTCGACCTGAAGGGAAAACGGGTTCTGATTCGTGAAGATCTCAATGTGCCAATTAAAAACGGCAAGGTAACTTCAGACGTCCGTATTCGTGCATCCCTGCCAACTATCCAGTTCGCGCTGGAAGCCGGTGCCAAGGTCATTGTGATGTCTCACCTGGGACGTCCTGAAGAAGGCGTTTACGACGAAGAATCTTCCATGAAGCCGGTTGCCGAACACCTGGCAGGTCTGCTGGGCCGTCCGGTTGAAGTGATCAAGGACTTCAGCAACGGCTTTGAAGTAGCCGATGGTGAACTGGTGCTGCTGGAAAACGTCCGTTTCAACAAGGGCGAGAAAAAAGACGGCGAAGAGCTGTCCAAAGCCTACGCGGCTCTGTGTGACATCTTCGTAATGGATGCGTTTGGTACTGCTCACCGCGCCCAGGCTTCTACCCACGGTGTGGCGAAGTTTGCGCCAGTTGCCTGTGCTGGTCCTTTGCTGGCGGCCGAACTGGACGCGCTGGGCAAGGCTCTGGCAACTCCTGCCCGTCCACTGGTGGCCATCGTGGGTGGTTCCAAGGTTTCTACCAAGCTGGAAGTACTGAACAGCCTGGCCGACATCTGTGACCAGATTATTGTGGGTGGCGGTATCGCCAACACCTTCCTGGCGGCTTCTGGCAAGCCGGTTGGCAAGTCTCTGTGTGAAGCCGACCTGATTCCGGCTGCCAAGGCGCTGATGGAAAAAGTATCCATCCCGGTGCCAACCGATGTGGTGTGTGGCAAGGAGTTCTCTGAAACCGCCGTGGCAACCCTGAAGTCTGCTGACGAAGTGGAAGCCGACGACATGATTTTCGACATTGGCCCGGTTTCCGCTGCAGCCCTGGCGGCCCAGCTGAAAGAAGCCAAGACCATTATCTGGAACGGCCCGGTAGGCGTTTTTGAATTTGATCAGTTCGGCGAAGGCACCAAGGCCCTGTCCCTGGCCATTGCTGAGTCTGATGCGTTCTCCATTGCCGGTGGTGGCGACACCCTGGCAGCGGTGGACAAGTACGGCATTGCCGAGCAGGTTTCCTACATCTCCACTGGTGGTGGTGCATTCCTCGAGTTCGTGGAAGGCAAAGTGCTGCCAGCGGTTGCGATCCTGCAAGAGCGCGCCAAGTAATATCTGTTTTTAATGCCGGGCGGTGACGCCCGGTATTGATTCGAACTACAACAATGAGGGAAACCTATGGCACTTATCAGCATGCGTCAGCTGCTGGACCACGCCGCCGAATTCGGTTACGGCGTGCCGGCCTTTAACGTCAACAACCTGGAGCAGATGCGTGCCATTATGTTGGCCGCTGACAAAACCAACTCTCCAGTGATCGTGCAGGCCTCTGCCGGTGCGCGCAAATACGCTGGTGCGCCGTTCCTGCGTCACCTGATCCTGGCGGCAATTGAAGAGTTCCCGCATATCCCGGTGTGTATGCACCAGGACCACGGTACTTCTCCAGCCGTGTGCCAGCGCTCCATCCAGCTGGGCTTCAGCTCCGTTATGATGGACGGCTCCCTGGGTGAAGATGGCAAGACCCCAACTTCCTACGAATACAACGTCGACGTAACCCGTCGTACCGTTGATATGGCTCACGCGTGTGGCGTGTCCGTAGAAGGTGAACTGGGCTGTCTGGGTTCTCTGGAAACTGGCCAGGCCGGTGAAGAAGACGGTATCGGTGCTGATTGTGTACTGAGCCACGACCAGATGCTGACCGACCCTGAAGAAGCGGCTGACTTCGTGAAGAAAACCGGTGTGGATGCTCTGGCGATTGCCTGTGGTACTTCTCACGGTGCTTACAAGTTCACCCGTCCACCAACAGGGGACATCCTGGCGATTGATCGCATCAAGGAAATCCACAAACGCATCCCTAACACCCACCTGGTGATGCACGGTTCCTCTTCTGTTCCTCAGGAATGGCTGGCGATCATCAACGAATTCGGTGGCGAAATTCCGGAAACCTACGGTGTGCCGGTTGAGCAGATCGTGGAAGGTATCAAATACGGCGTTCGCAAAGTGAACATCGATACCGACCTGCGTCTGGCTTCTACGGGTGCGATCCGTCGTTTTATGGCCAAGAACCCGGCTGAGTTCGACCCACGCAAGTACCTGAAAGAGTCTGTAACCGCCATGACTGACATCTGTGTGGCTCGTTACGAAGCGTTCGGCACTGCTGGCCACGCTGACAAGATCCGCGTTCACTCTCTGGACGACATGTTCCAGCGTTACATCAGCGGTGAGCTTGGCCCTAAGGTCAGCTGATTCTGAATCAGGTCGTTTGACCGGATGAGAATGGCACCCCATGTGGGTGCCATTTTTTTGCCTGTAAAACTTTTTCCGAACGTATTCATTGGCTAGTATCCCTGCATGCCCCGGGATGGGGAGTGATCAGGAATCCAATAATGAAAATCATGACTGGCCTTGTTCTGGCCGCCACCGTGCTGGTGCAAACCGGCTGTATGTCCCTCGCTGAACTGGAAGCCCAGGAACAGCGTCAGAAAGAACGCCAGCTGGCGGACGCTCGTATCACCTGTGAATCATTCGGTTTTAAAGCCGATACCAGCGACATGGCACAGTGTATCCAGACCGAATACAACCGCACCCGTGATCGTATCGAACGTGAAGAAGCCCGCATGCGCGAAGATCATGAAAGAGCGATGCGCGAGTCAGAAAAGCGCAAAAAAGACAGCAAGTCACTCTGATAAACAGGGGCCATGGATTGTTTATCCGTGGCCCGGTTTTATCCGTCAGTTTATTCCTGTGTTGGCAGCAATCCCTGTTTGCAGGCATCCAGTAACTGCAAGCGCAGCTCATCGTTATTGACGGCGCGCGCAATCGCTACACCACCAATCATCAGCACCAGTTGCCGTAACACGGCCTGTTGGTCTGACCCTGTTGCCGCCTGCACCCTGTGCAGCATGCCCTGCAGCAGACCGGTGTAGGTACTGCGAATGGTCTCATCGCGTTGGGCAATATCTGTTACCAGAAATGCCATCGGGCAGCCGCCATCAATTCCCAACGGATGGCTGGGGTCCAGATAGGTCTCTATCAGTCGTTTCAGATCAACTCCCGACTGTAAATCATCCGGGTCTTGCAGTGCCTGACGAAAGCGGTTGATGGCCGCATTACGCAGCGATTCCTGATACAGCTCCCGCTTGGACGAAAAGTGATGGTAGAAGGCACCACGGGTCATGCCGGCTTCTTCCATTATGTCGTTGATACCGGTGTTGTCGAAGCCCTTGCGGGCGAACAGGGTGGCGGCGGCATTCAGAATCCGCTTCCGGCTGTGCTGCTTGTGATCTGGATGCCAGGCCATGGCTGATCCTCAGAATATGTTCTTGATCATATTGTCGATGCATCTAAGGTGAACACACAAGCCATTCACTTTTGTTCAGGACAACATCATGACCAACACTGCGTCTGCCTCTGGCACCTTTGCGATTTATGGCCCGGCCTTCAGTCCGTTTGTACGAGCGGTGCGGATTTATGCCGATGAGCTGGGATTAAGCCCCGATTGCAGCATGGCTCCGTGTGGTGATCGTATTGATTTCAAATCTCCCGGCCATCTGGCCATGAACCCGTTTGGCAAGGTGCCGGTGCTGATGGACGGTGATGAGCTCTTGTTTGAAACAGCCGCGATTTGCCGTTACCTTGATCGTATGGCGGGTGAGCGCAGCCTGCTGGCAGGCCTGAGCTCACGCCAGCAAGCGCTGGTGGACCAGTGGATCGGGGCGGTCTGTGAATACGCAGGTGCCCGTCTGATGAACGGTTTTCTGCTGGAAGTGGCGTTTCCCAAAGGTGAAAACGGCCAGATCCGTATGGACGTGGTGTTGGCCAACTTGCCCAAAGCCGAGGAGCTGCTGGCGCTGTTCAGTCAGCAGTTGCAGGGCCGTGAGTGGCTGGCCGGTGATGACTACAGTATGGCCGACAGTGCTCTGACGCCGTTCCTGCATTATGCCGCCAGCCTGCCGGACCTGGATGGCAAGGGCCAGCTGGTGTTGCGTGATACGCGTCTGAGCCGTTACCTGCAACAGGTGAAGGCACGACCATCGGCCCGATTCCTTGAGATGCGCTGAACGCAGCGTTGGTCAGAGGATCAGCAGGCTACCCAGCCAGCCCAGCAGGACGATATTGCAGAACAGCGCCAGGCTGTAGGCATAACTGCGTGGGCTGGGGTTTTTCTCGGTGGCAATGGCGTAATACAGCGCCATGTGGATAACCCGTGCCAGTGCATACACCCAGCTCAGCAGGGCCAGGGCACTGGCATCAAAGCCAGCCAGAATCGCCAGCAGCATACTGAACAGCATGACCGGCAGGTTTTCCAGCGAGTTCTGGAACGTCCGATGGCTGCGAAACACGAAGGACTCGTGGCTCAGGGTCGGGTCCAGTATACCGGGCACATAACGCTTCTGGCGGCGATGGGCGACCATGGCAATGATGGCTTGCAGCAGCACCGTGACCAGCATCAGCCAGATCGCCAGCAGGCAGCTGTGGTAGACGTGACCGAGTTCGGTTAGCAGGTTTGGCATAGCGTAAACAACTCCTGAATCGACTGAGCGGAATTACGGATAGTTCGCCAGCGGCGTCCCGGCCATGTCACGGAAAAACACCTCAAAGTTGAGGATGTTGGCGCGGACGTAATCGATAAACGCCCGCATCACTGGGTTCGGGTGTTTACTGAGCGGGTACACCAGACACCAGGAGCGGCGCAGCGGAAAACCGGGTAGATGCAAGGTGCGTAATGCACCGGTTTGCAACTCCGCCAACACACTCAGCTTGGGTAGTACCGCCACGCCCAGCCCCGCCATTACCGCGTGTTTCAGACCGTCGTTGGAATCGATCTGCATAAAAGGCTCCAGCCGCTGACGGCTCATCTGGCAGTGTACTTCCAGCGCCAGGCGGGTGCCCGAACCGGGCTCGCGAATCAGCAGGCGACTGGCGAGAAAATCCTCCACCGTGACATCTTCCCGCCGTAATAACGGATGCCCCGGTGCTACCAATGGCACCAGTTCGTTATCGAGAAACGGCAGCGACGCAAACGGCTTTTCACTGGGCACCATACCCATCACTACCAGATGGTCGGCATTGTCGCTGAGGCGCTGGATAGCTCTGGCACGATTGACCACCCGCACGTTCACACTGACCAGTGGATACTGGTTCATAAAGCCACGTAACAGGTAGGGTAGAACACACTGCGCGGTGTTCACCGCCGCGATGTTGAGTTCGCCGGATACCTGGCCCTGCAGATGGCTGAGGTCCTCCTGCAAGGATTCCAGCTGATCAAAAATCACCGTAATGGTGGCCGCCAGACGTTCGGCAGCAGCCGTGGTGTACAGGCGGCGACCGACGTATTCGAACAGGGGCTGATTGATGGTTTCTTCAATCTGGCGGATCTGGCTGCTGACCGCGGGCTGGGTCAGGCCCAGTTCGTCACCGGCCTTGCTGTAACTGCGCAGCTCATAAACGCGGGAAAACACCTGCAGCTGGCGAAAAGATAAACGACTGGCGAGTTTCTGAACGGTAATAGGCATTGGAATGTCGTGCGTTGGCTCATCTATAAGCTGGAGCTTATAGATAAGCGAAGAAATATCAATTATGACGTCATAACCAACTCGTTTACTGTTGTTTACATCAACCCGATAACCGGAAGGGTAGTTTGTTGCCGCCGGTTCGGGGTTTACGAGTCTTCATGGAGGCCGCAAGCATGCTGAAGAAAGTTCTGATCGCCAACCGCGGAGAGATTGCCGTTCGTATCGTGCGCGCCTGCGCCGAGATGGGCATTCGTTCGGTGGCTATTTACACCGAGCCAGACCGTTACGCCCTGCACGTCAAACGTGCTGACGAAGCTTACTCTCTGGGTGCTGATCCGCTGGCGGGTTATCTGGACCCACTGCGTATCGTTAACCTGGCGCTGGAAACCGGCTGTGATGCCATTCACCCGGGTTACGGCTTCCTGTCCGAGAACGCCACCTTTGCACGTCTGTGTGAAGAAAAAGGCGTGACCTTTATTGGTCCGAAATCCAACGTGATTCATGCCATGGGCGACAAGACCCAGGCGCGTGACTCCATGCGTGCGGCCGGTGTACCGATTACCCCAGGTTCCGATGGCAACCTCGACAGCGTTGAGCAGGCTCTGGAACTGGCAGAACAGTTTGGTTACCCGGTAATGATCAAGGCCACTTCCGGTGGCGGCGGTCGTGGTATCCGTCGTTGTGATACCCCGGAAGAACTGCGTCAGCAGTACCCGCGTGTTATTTCTGAAGCCACCAAGGCCTTCGGTTCTGCCGACGTGTTCCTGGAAAAGTGCATCGTTAACCCGCGTCACATCGAAGTTCAGATTCTGGCCGACAGCCACGGCAACGTGGTGCACCTGTACGAGCGTGACTGCTCGATCCAGCGTCGTAACCAGAAGCTGATCGAAATTGCGCCAAGCCCGCAGCTGACCCCGGAACAACGTGAATACGTGGGTAGCCTGGCTGTGCGTGCTGCCGCTGCTGTGGGTTATGAAAACGCCGGTACTGTGGAATTCCTGCTGACTGGCAATGAAGTGTACTTCATGGAAATGAACACCCGTGTTCAGGTGGAGCACACCATCACTGAACAGATTACCGGTGTTGATATCGTTCGTGAGCAGCTGCGTGTCGCCGCCGGTCTGCCACTGAGCTACCGCCAGGAAGATATTCACTACCGCGGTTTTGCCCTGCAATTCCGTATTAACGCGGAAGATCCGAAAAACGACTTCCTGCCAAGCTTCGGTCGTATCACTCACTACTACGCACCGGGCGGCCCGGGTGTACGTGTTGATACCGCGATTTACACCGGTTATGAGATTCCACCGTACTTCGACTCCATGTGTCTGAAGCTGATTTGCTGGGCTCTGACCTGGGAAGAAGTAATTGCTCGTGGCAAACGTGCTCTGGACGACATGCGTCTGCGTGGTATCAAAACCACCGGTACCTACTACCAGCAGATTCTCAGCCATGAAGATTTCGAACGTGGCGTGTTCGATACCAGCTTTGTTCCGACTCACCCGGAACTGCTGAACTACTCGGAAAAACGCCACCCGAGTGAAATTGCGCTGGTGCTGGCCGCGGCCATTGCCGCCCATGCTGGCTCGTAAAATCGGGCGTCTGTGCCTACAAGTGTTAGATATTTTCGGCCCTGACACAGGTGCCCAACAGAATTCAGGAGTGAATCCATGAGCAAGATCCAGGTTACTGACGTTACCCTGCGCGATGCCCACCAGTCGCTGATCGCGACTCGCCTGCGCACTGAAGACATGCTGCCAATCTGCGGCAAACTCGATGAAGCCGGCTTCTGGTCGCTGGAAGTCTGGGGTGGCGCGACCTTTGACGCCTGCGTGCGTTTCCTGAAAGAAGATCCGTGGGAGCGTCTGCGCGCCCTGCGCAAGGCGCTGCCAAACAGCCGCCTGCAAATGCTGCTGCGTGGCCAGAACCTGCTGGGTTACCGCCACTACGCTGATGACGTGGTTGAAGCCTTCGTTCACAAGGCTGCTGAGAACGGCATGGACGTGTTCCGTGTATTCGACGCTCTGAACGACCTGCGCAACCTCGAAACTGCCATGAAAGCGGTTAAAGCTGCTGGCAAACATGCCCAGGGTACTATCTGTTACACCACCAGCCCGGTTCACACCGAAGCGCTGTTTGTGCAACAGGCCAAAGACATGGTGAACATGGGTGCTGACTCCATCGCCATCAAAGACATGGCTGGTCTGCTGACCCCATACGCCACCTACGATCTGGTCAAGGCTCTGAAAGCTGCCGTTGCCGTGCCAGTGGTTATCCACAGCCACAGCACCGCTGGTCTGGCACCACTGTGCCAGCTGAAAGCCATCGAAGCCGGTGCTGACCGTATCGATACCGCGATCTCTTCTTTCGCCAGCGGCACCAGCCACCCGGCGACTGAATCCCAGGTTGCTGCTCTGAAAGGCACCGAGTTCGACACCGGTCTGGACCTGACCCTGCTGGGTGAGATTGCTGACTACTTCCGCGAAGTGCGCAAGAAGTACCACCAGTTCGAATCCGAATTCACTCGTGAAGACGTATCCGTTCAGATCAACCAGGTACCAGGCGGCATGATGTCCAACCTGGCCAACCAGCTGAAAGAACAGAACGCTCTCGACAAGATTGGTGAAGTGTTTGCCGAGATCCCACGTGTACGTGCTGATCTGGGCTTCCCTCCGCTGGTAACTCCAACTTCCCAGATCGTGGGTACCCAGGCGGTATACAACGTACTGGCCGGTGAGCGTTACAAGACCATCACCAACGAAGTAAAACGTTACCTGCAAGGTGGTTACGGTGCAGCTCCAGCAGCGGTTGATGCTGCTCTGCAGAAAAAAGCCATCGGTAGCGAAGCGGTTATCGACGTACGTCCAGCTGACCTGCTGGCTCCGGAACTGGAAAAACTGCGTGCTGACATCGGTGACCTGGCGGTTTCCGACGAAGACGTTCTGACCTTCGCCATGTTCCCGGATCTGGGCCGTGAATTCCTGAAGCAGCGTGCTGAAGGCACTCTGGTTCCTGAAGCCCTGCTGCCAGTGGAATCTGCCAAAGCCAAAATGGCTGTGGCGACTGAATTCAAGATCGACGTACACGGCGAAAGCTACGATATCGCGGTTACCGGTATCGGCGACTTCGGTGCTGGCAAGCGCAAGATCTACCTGTCCATGGACGGTGTGCCACAGGAAGTTATCTTCGAAACCCTCGGCGAATACGTGGACGATGGCCACAGCAAGGGTCGCAAGCGTGCTACCGAGCCAGGCCACGTAACAGCCACCATGCCAGGCAACGTGGTTGACGTGCTGGTTAAAGAAGGCGACACCGTTGTTGCTGGTCAGGCAGTTCTGGTGGCGGAAGCCATGAAGATGGAAACCGAAATCCACGCCAACATTGCTGGTACTGTCAAAGCGGTATATGTCACCAAGGGTGACCGTGTGACCCCGGGCGAAATCCTGGTCGACATCGGCTGATAACCCGATTGTGCTGTAACGGTGTGATGCGACAGGAATGATCCATTCCGGCATCACACCATTGCAGATAAATCAGGTGTTAATCATCACCGGCTGACGTACTCTTGCAGCCGATCACAAGTGGTTGAATGAAAAGAGGAAATCACATTGGAACGACTGATTAAAGGCGTCCTGAATTTTCAGCGGAAGGTACATCCGGCCAACCGCGATCTGTTTGCCTCTCTGGTAGACGAAGGTCAGAGCCCTGACGTTCTGTTTATCACCTGTTCGGATTCCCGTATCGACCCGAACATGGTGACGGGTTCCCATCCGGGTGACCTGTTTATCTGTCGTAACGCTGGCAACATTGTGCCTCCGCACAATAACGTTACCGGTGGTATGACGGCCTCCATCGAATACGCCGTAGCGGTTCTGGGTGTGCGTCACATCATCATCTGCGGTCACACCGATTGTGGTGCGATCAAGGGTGCGCTGGACATCAACGCCATCAAGGAAGCCGGTCTGCCACACGTGAAAGAGTGGTTGGGCCACTGCCGTTCGGCAATGGAAATTGTACGTGAGCGTCATGGGATTCCATGGAACGAGCCGGTTGACTCCTGTCACCTGCACGAAGCCATCGAAGAGAACGTTCTGCAGCAGGTTCAGCACCTGCGTACTCACCCGATTGTTGCCGCCAAGCTGGCAACCAACAAGGTGAAGGTACATGGCTGGGTATACGACATCCGCAGCGGCGAGATCCTCTGCAGTGATGATTTCGGCAGCGAGTTCAAACCGTTCGCCGAGCGTTATGCGGAATTTATTACTGAATAAACCGCACAACGGCTGAATTTATGGGGTCATGGTGCCTGCTCCTTGCAGTGCCCATGGCCCTTTTTGCATCTGGCTGATCAGATAATCCACACAGGTTTTCAGGCGCGCCGAACTGCTGCTACGCGCCGGCGTTACTGCCCAGATATCCGCGCGCTGGAAATACTGCGGCAATACCCTCACCAGTTTCCCTTCCTGCAAGGGTTTCCAGACATCCCAGTCGGCCAGCAGAATAATGCCATGGCCATCAATAGCCCAGTTCTTGACCAGATCACTGTGGTGCGACTGCAGTTTCTGACTGCCAGCACGAATGGTTTCCATGCCGTTGGGACCTTCCAGTTTCCAGGCACCAAACACGTTATCCCCATCGCGGTAAAACAGACACTCATGATCACTGAGATCTTGCAGACGTTGGGGCTCGCCGTGTTCGGCCAGATACGAGGGGGCCGCCACCAGAATTCGGGAACAACGGCTGACCAGCTGACACACCATGTGGGGTTCATCCACCACGCCGTTGCGAATGTTGATGTCGATGCCTTCTTCCAGCAAGTCCACCTTACGGTCCACCAGTTCCAGCCAGACTTCCAGTTGTGGATATTCACGCACCAGTTGCGACAGGATAGGGGCTACGTGTTCACGCCCCATCCGCAGGCTGGTGCTGATGCGCAGGCTGCCGGCCGGAGCCTGCTGGCTGTTGGCGACTTCGCGTTCCATGCTGTCGGCAGCATCGAGAATGCGACTGGCCCAGCCATAGGCGATATTGCCCTCGGCCGTGAGTTGCAGGCTGCGGGTGGTGCGGTTGAACAGGCGGGTACCGAGACGTTTTTCGAGGTCGGAAATCCGTTTGCTGATATAGGCAGCCGAATACCCCAACTCCACCGCAGTGCCGGTAAAACTGCCATTACGAACCAGGGTGGTGAACACCGTCAGGTCCATCAAATCCCATCTATCTTTCATGATTAGTTAAGAATGAATCAAATGGATGCCAAATTACAGAGTTATATTATTGGATTAGCATAGGAAATCGAATAATAACAGTGGTGAATCGATATGAATCCTGTTGCTATCGCCCTTGTTGGCACCGGTGCCATGGCGGCCGCCTGTCTTGAACGAATTCGTCGTTGCCCGGATACCGAGCTGGTGGCACGGGTAGGGGCTGAGCCGGAGCTGGCGAGCCCGGAAGTATCCCTGTACGCCAACCTTGAAGAATGTCTGGCAGACCCTGCCGTAGAAGCGGTCGTGCTGGCGGTGAGTGGCGAGCAACAGTTGGCCATGGCGCTGTTATGTGTGGCGGCGGGCAAAGCCCTGTTGCTGGAAAAACCCGGTTATCTCGATTTGCAGGACGCTGCCATTCTGGAACATGCCCTGCAGGTACGGGCGGTGCCCTGTCTGCCGGGTTATTACCGCCTGCACAGCCCGGTGTATCAGGTGGCGCGTAAAACCCTTGGTAATGGTTTGCTGGGGCGGGTGGCCTCGGTTCAGGGGCAATGGCGCTTTTTTGCACCGTCGGATTTTCATCGCGCCGCCGAGTGGCGTACTGCGCGTTTTCCGTTGCCGCTGGCCGATCATCTGGCGCATGAAATTGCCTGTCTGCGTTACCTGTTGGGCGAGGTGACGGAGGTGCGTACCTTGCAGGCACAGGATCAGCACAGTGGCAGCCGTTGTATCTGCCTGCGTTTTGAGTCCGGTGTGCTGGGCACCCTGATGCTCAGTGATCTCGATGGCAATGGCGATGATTCACCCTGTTATCAGGACGAAGACCTGTGTGTGATTACCGGTTCAGAAGGTTCGTTAAGCCTGCCGGACATGACCCTGCGGCGTTATGGTTTGCGGCAGTCGGGTGAAGACTGGTCACCCTTCACCAGCAGTCAGCTCGACGTCAAACGTCGCGACCCGCTGATGGAGCAACTGCGGCACTTCTGTCGGGTTGTACGTGGTGAGCAGGAAGCCATGCTGGATATGGCCTGGGCAATTCGCAACTTGCGAGTGGTGGAGGCTTTGCTGGTGGCTTGTCGCACTGGCGAACCGGAGCCGGTAGCGAGTCAGCGCAATAAAGGCGAGATGCTGAACTGGTTGCGGAGTACGGCAGCGCCGATGGCTGCCGTCTCCTGGTAATCGGTATCCGGTCTGAACCGAAGAGGCGGATTATTCCGCCTCGATACCCACTACCAGCCATGGTGAGTTGGCTTTGCTGGTATCACGCTCCAGGTGCCAGGTATCAAAAATACCGTCTTCGGAGTTTTCCAGTACATCGCGGCAGCGACCACGGAACAGCACGCTGATCTGACGAATGCTGCCTTCCTGATCGGCACGGACGATGTCGGCAGACAGATCCAGCACTTCTGTGCGTGGTGGTTCGCTTTCCATTTCGGCGCGCTGGGTCACCAGGCCGTCAAACAGATCCGGGTCAACGTAACCACGGATTTTCTCCATATCACCATCGTTCCAGGCTTGCTGGACCGCACGGTAGTGATCCAGAGCGGCACCAATAAAGGCAACCTTGTCGAAGTCGGCTGGCAGATTCATCGGCGCGCTGTTGCCGGTCATCATGCTGCTCATGGCGGTACCTGCGGCAGGCATCACCGGGTCAGCGACGGGCTGCTGGCGCTGCATTGGCTCGGTAGGTGCCATCGGGTCCGGACGCACCGGTTCCTGATAGTTGCCCATACCGCCGGCACCGGCAGCACTCATTGCGGGTTGTGGCTGAGCGGCGGCCTTGCGACGCAACAGCATAAAAATCAGCAAGCCAACACCGGCGATCATCAGGATATCCATGAACTGGATACCTTCAAATGCGCCACTGCCCAGCAGCCAGGCGAACAGGCCACCGGCCAGCAGACCACCCAGCATACCTTTCATGAAGTTACCCTTGCTGGCGGCAGGCTGATTGGCCGCCGTTGCTGGCTGAGCCTGTTGCTGCTGGGCAGGGGTTGCTTGCTGTTGCTGCATTGGTGCCGTTTTTTGTGGCGTAGTCTGGGTTGTGTTGTAGGACTTGCCGAGGCCGCCGCTACCAAATTTCTTGGCAGCTTCCGCGTGGCCGGCAAGGCCCAGCATCAGAACAAAGGTCGTTAAAAGCGTCAGGAAAGATTTCATCTCATCCTCGGATTCAGATTTTAAGTTTCCCGGCAAACATCAGAAACGGTCCCATCCTGTCCTGTGTCGAAGATCCGGATTGTGGCGACCAGAGGTCACCCCGGCACGAGGCCGGTTTCTCTATCATAAAGGCTTGTTTGTCCATCCGCGACCTTTGCCAAATGAAACAGAGTGGAACACCTGCAGAGAAATTATAAAAAACGGTTCCAACCTGTCATGGCTATGGCTAACCTGAATACAGAGCACAGCCCATGGTGAGAGGAGGACCCAATGACAACCCAGGATCCAGCCGGCGTGGTTCATGCCAGTGGTGACGTACCCTTGTACGGCGCTACCGGTGCCGGTTTTATGCAGTTTCCGGTATTGGCCAATCTGGCTGATGCCTTGCAACAGTCCGATGCGGATGTGGTGATTGGTGGTGTGCCATTTGATATGGCGACCTCTGGTCGGCCCGGCACCCGCTTTGGCCCTCAGGGCATTCGCCAGGCGTCTGCCAATCTGGTCTGGGAAGGTGCCCGCTGGCCGTGGGACTTTGCCCTCGATGACCGCCTCAAGGTGGTGGATGCCGGTAACGTCAGTTTCCGCCACGGCGAACCCCAGACACTTGTCCACAATTTGCAGCAATGGGTTGCTACGGTATTGGCCGCTGGCAAAAGCACCCTGCTGTTTGGTGGTGACCACTTTATTGCTCTGCCAGCCCTGCGTGCGATTGCTGCTCATCATGGGCCGGTGGCGCTGATTCACTTCGACGCTCACACCGATACCTACGATAACGGCACGGCCTGTGATCACGGCACCATGTTTTATCACGCCGTGCAGGAAGGCCTGTTATTACCCGAGCAGTCGATTCAGGTTGGCATCCGGACATCGTATGATCGGGCTGGACATCCGTTCGAGGTGTTGGATGCAGCGCTGGTGAATGACCTTGGCCCGCAAGCCACTCTGGAACGGATTCGCCAACGGGTCGGGAACGCTCCGGTGTACCTGACCTTTGACATAGATTCGCTTGATCCGGCCTATGCGCCCGGCACCGGTACACCGGTGGCCGGTGGACTCTCCACCGATTGTGCGCTTAAGCTGGTACGGGGAATGCAGGGATTGAATCTGATCGGTATGGATCTGGTTGAGGTGGCCCCCGCCTACGACCACGCCGATATTACGTCGCTGGCTGCAGCGACGCTGGCACTGGAATATCTCTATGTGCTGGCCGCAAACCGGTGAATCGATGTTACGGCCGATTTGTGAGCAGTTTCGAAACATCAAGGAGTAGGCACCATGCCTCCGCTCGAAAAAGAATTTGATCTGTTTATTACTGACCTGAACGGTAACCTGCGTGGCAAACGTATGCTGGCCAAGACCCTCGACAAGGTCCGGACCGAAGGTGTGAAACTGCCGCGCTCGATTATGGGAGTGGATTTCTGGGGCGACGATGTCCCCGAAAACGGGCTGCTGTTCGAAACCGGCGATAGTGACGGTATCTGCCTGCCAGTCCACCGTGATCCGGTGCCTGTGCCCTGGGCGGAAATTCCGCGCGACCAGCTGCACACCATGATGTACAACTCCGATGGCACACCGTTTGGTGCCGACCCGCGCCAGGTACTGGCCCGTGTGGTGGAACGTTACCACGCCCTCGGTATGTATCCGGTGATGGCGACCGAGCTGGAGTTTTACCTGCTCGACGCCGAATCGGAAGAAACCCAACGTCCCAAACCCCCCGTGCTGGTGGAAGGTCATGGTCGTCGAATCTGTGAAAACGATGTGTATTCACTGGATGAGATGGAAGGCCTCGATTCTTTCTTTAACGACGTCCGTAATGCCTGTGAAATTCAGGGCGTGCCGGCCGAAACCATTGTGTCGGAACTGGGCCCAGGCCAGTTCGAGATCAACCTCAAACACGTTAACAGCCCACTGGATGCCGCCGACCACGCCGTGCGTTTCAAACGTCTGGTAAAGGGTATGGCCCGTAAACATGGTTACGCCGCCACCTTTATGGCCAAGCCATACAGCGACAAGTCTGGTAACGGTTTCCACGTGCATTACAGCCTGCTCGACAGCAGTGGTCGTAACCTGTTTGACGACGGCTCTGACCGTGGCACTCCACTGCTGCGCCATGCCGTGGCCGGACTGTTACGCCTGATGCCAGACAGCATGCTGATGTTTGCGCCGCACCTGAATTCCTATCGCCGCTTTATGGAGGGTTCCCACGCACCAGTGTTTGCCAACTGGGGTTATGAGAATCGCACCACGGCGCTGCGGATTCCGGAAAGTGAACCGGCGTCCACCCGTATTGAACACCGGGTTTCCGGTGCCGATGCCAACCCGTATCTGGTGCTGGCAGCGATTCTGGCCGGTGCTCTGTATGGTATGGAAAACCGGCTGTTACCACCGCCGCCGGTGGAGGGCGATGCCTACGCCGAAGCCGATCGTCATCCGATGTTGCCGAACAAGTGGGATGTTGCCACGGAACGCTTTGAGCAGAGCGATATTCTGGGAGCGTATCTGGGTGAGGAGTTTGTGCACGTGTTTGCGGCAGTGAAATATCAGGAACAGCGCATTCTGAGCAAAATTATTTCTGACGTAGAGTACGAATCTTATCTGGGTATCGTTTGATATCCGCGTTTAATCCTCTCTCTGACGGCACAATCCGGTTCTTTTATGAACATTTATGCCCCCTCGTGGGGCATATGTGCCGATCAGAGTTTCAAAATCGGGCAAGATTTTTCGCTGCTTTCTTTCATTCGATATTTTTGTGATGAAAACAATAATATTTGATTGAAACCACTCGCCCAATATCATGAAATGACCCAGTTTTGCAGCGTCTTGCTCGACTGCAAGCAGATGTTGTTGTTATCCCAGTTAATTTTTGCTCCTGGCCGCCCATTGGCGGTGTACGGACACCCTTTAAACCGGAGTGGTTGACGATGAAACATATTCCATCCCTGCTTGCGTCCGCTTGTGCGCTGGCCATGTCTGTAAACGCCGTTGCAGAAGAGAAGGTTCTGAACATTTATAACTGGTCAGACTATATCTACGAAGGCGCTATCGAAGAGTTCACCGCCAAGACTGGTATCAAGGTTAACTACGACGTATACGACTCCAACGAAACTCTGGAAGCCAAGTTGATGACCGGCAACACCGGTTACGACATCGTGGTTCCTACCGGTTCTTTCCTGGAGCGTCAGGTTCAGGCGGGCATTTACTCTGAAATCGACAAGACCAAGCTGAAGAACCTGGGCAACCTGGACGCCAACCTGGTATCCAAAATTGCCATGCACGATCCGGAAAACAAACACAACGTACCGTGGGCCTGGGGCACCATTGGTATGGGTTACAACGTTGAGAAAGTAAAAGCCCGTATCGGTGAGATGCCGGTTGATTCTCTCGACCTGCTGTTCAAGCCGGAACTGTCTGCCAAGCTGGCCGACTGTGGTGTGGTCATGCTGGATTCTCCTGCCGAGATCATGGCGATTGCCCTGAACTACCTGGGTCTGGACCCTAACTCCGAGAAGAAAGAAGACCTGGAAAAAGGCGAAGCGCTGCTGAAAGCCAACCGCGCCAACTACCGTTACTTCCACTCCAGCCAGTTCATCTCTGACCTGGCCAACGGTGAAGTCTGTATGTCTCTGGCTTACAACGGCGACATCCTGCAGGCTCAGGGCCGTGCCGATGAAGCAGGTCAGGGTGTACAGGTCAGCTACGTGATCCCGAAAGAAGGTACCGTGGTATGGTTCGACCTGATGGCTATTCCAAAGGATGCCAAACACAAGGATGAAGCCCTGCAGTTCATCGACTTCATTCTGGAAGGCAAAACCGCTGCCGGTATCTCCAACTTTGTGTACTATGCCGTCCCGAACAAGGCTGCTGAGCCTATGTTGAACGAAGACGTACGCACCAACCCAGGTATCTACCCAAGCGAAGAGGTGAAAGCCAAGCTGTTCACCCAGAAGGCGCATACTGCCAAGTATGACCGTCTGCTGACCAAAGCCTGGAGCAACGTCAAAACCAACCGCTGATTCAGGATTTCCTGTTCAGGGTTGAATAGCGGCCGCCATGGATGTGCCCCGTGATAATTCCGGGTCGTATTCAATCAGGTTGCCGAGAACGATTTCGGGGGAACATGGGTTCCCCCGAAATTTTATCTATTTCTGATCCGGGTTCCCGACATGAGCGCTAGCAAACCAGCATCTACTCCAGACCTGCCCATCTGGAAACAGGCAGATGCGAAACCTTTCGTGCAATTTGAAGCTGTAACCAAGCAGTTTGGTGACTTTACGGCGGTCAATCGAATTTCCCTGGATATTTACCGGGGCGAACTGTTTTGTTTGCTGGGTGGTTCTGGCTCCGGCAAAAGTACCCTGCTGCGTATGCTCGCTGGCTTCGAAGGTGTGACCAGTGGTCGTATTCTGATCGATGGCGTGGATATGTCGGGTGTGCCGCCATGGGAACGTCCGGTCAATATGATGTTCCAGTCCTACGCCCTGTTTCCGCACCTGACCGTTGAAAACAACGTGGCCTTTGGTCTGCGTCGTGAAGGTGTGCCGGATGCCGAAGTGCGTGCCCGTGTTGCGCAAATGCTCGACATGGTGCAGCTCGGTCATCTGGGCAAACGCAAACCGTCCCAACTGTCTGGCGGCCAGCGTCAGCGGGTGGCGTTGGCACGAGCCCTGGTAAAACGTCCAAAACTGCTGTTGCTGGATGAACCGCTGGGTGCTCTGGATAAAAAACTGCGCGAAGAAACCCAGTTTGAACTGATCAACATCCAGGAAGAGCTGGGTGTGACCTTTATTGTGGTGACCCACGATCAGGAAGAAGCTATGACTCTGGCGACCCGTATCGGTGTGATGAACCACGGCGAAATCGTCCAGATCGGTGAGCCACACGAAATCTACGAATATCCGAACAGCCGCTTTGTGGCGCAGTTCATCGGTTCGGTGAACATGCTCGAAGGCACCATCGTTGAGGATGAACCGGCTCACGTGCGGGTAGCCTGCCCGGATATCGGTGGCAGTATGTATGTGGCGCACGGCATCAACTGCGCGCCGGATCAGGAAGTGCACATCGCCCTGCGTCCGGAAAAAATCATGATCAGTGCAGAGCCGCCAGCCCAGAGCGAAAACGTCTGCAGCGGTATTATTGCTGACATCGCTTACATGGGTGGTCTGTCGGTCTTCCGTGTGCGTCTCGACAGTGGCAAGGAACTTCGTGTGACCCAGCCTAACATCGAGCGTGATATGGGCGCCCGTTTTACCTGGAACGATCGCGTGTACCTCTATTGGGGTGTAACCACCGCTGTGATCCTGACCGCCTGAGGACTTCGCCCATGACTGTTCCTGTATCTGCAGGTGGCCCAGTGCGTCGCCTGTTGAGCAAGCTGAATCCGGGGCGCCATCTGGTGCGGGGTATCCCGCTAGGGTGGCTGATCCTGTTTTTCCTGGTGCCGTTCCTGGTGGTGCTGAAGATTTCCTTTGCTGAAACCGCCATTGCGATTCCACCTTATACCTCGTTGCTGGAGTGGGATGCGGACGAAGCCTATCTGACCCTGCAGCTGAATCTCGGCAACTTCCTGTATCTGCTGGAAGACAGCCTGTATATCGACGCTTATCTGAGTTCGATCCGGATTGCCGGTATCTCCACCATTCTGGCCTTGCTGGTGGGATTCCCGATGGCGTATGTCATCGCACGGGCGCGTGCTTCAACCCGCACCCTGCTGCTGGCGCTGGTGATCCTGCCGTTCTGGACCTCGTTCCTGCTGCGGGTGTATTCGTGGATGGCGCTGTTGAAACAGAACGGCCCGGTGAACGATCTGCTGATGCTGTTCGGGTTTATTGATGCGCCGATCCAGCTGCTGCAGACCGACTTCGCCGTGTTTGTGGGCATCGTGTACACCTATCTGCCGTTTATGATCCTGCCGTTGTATTCAACGCTCGAAAAAATGGACATGACCTTGCTGGAAGCGGCGTCGGATCTGGGTGCCAAGCCCTGGCAGAGCTTTTTCCTGATTACGGTGCCGCTGGCCATGCCGGGTATTATCGCCGGTTGTATGCTGGTGTTTATTCCGGCGGTGGGCGAGTACGTGATTCCGGCGCTGCTGGGTGGTTCTGACACCCTGATGATTGGTCGTGTGTTGTGGGATGAGTTCACCCTTAACCGTGACTGGCCGATGGCATCGGCGGTAGCGATTGTGATGCTGCTGTTCCTGGTGTTGCCAATCATGTTCCTGCGTAATCGCAGCGACCGGCTGGAGGACTGAGCCATGCAAAAGCGTTCGTGGTTTCTGAATACATCGGCGTTTCTGGGCTTTCTGTTCCTGTATATCCCGATCATTTCGCTGGTGATTTTCAGCTTCAACAAATCCAAGCTGGTAACGGTGTGGGGTGGTTGGTCGCTGAAATGGTACGGTGAGCTGTTCAACAACGAACAGATCATGAGTGCCGTCTGGCTGAGTCTGAAAATTGCGTTTGTCAGCGCCTGGCTGGCGGTGGTACTGGGTGTTTTGGCCGCCTTTGCCCTGACCCGGATGGGCCGTTTCAAAGGCAAGATGCTGCTGTCCGGTATGGTGTCGGCACCGCTGGTGATGCCAGACGTGATTACCGGTCTGTCGCTGCTGTTGCTGTTTGTAGCGATGGAGAGCCTGTTCGGCTGGCCCGCCGGACGTGGCACACTGACCATTATTATTGCCCATGCCACCTTCTGTATGGCTTATGTGGCGGTGATTGTGCAGGCGCGTCTGTCTGACCTCGATGAGTCGCTGGAAGAAGCGGCGATGGATCTTGGCGCCAAGCCTTCCACGCTGTTTTTCCTGGTGACCCTGCCATTGATTGCCCCGGCGGTGATTTCCGGCTGGCTGCTGGCGTTTACCCTCTCGCTCGACGATCTGGTGATTGCCTCGTTTGTGTCCGGTCCGGGTGACAGCACACTGCCGATGGTGATTTTTTCCAAGGTGCGTCTGGGGGTTACTCCGGAAGTGAACGCGCTGGCGACCCTGATGATCCTGATTGTGGCGATTGGTGTCACCGTGGCCATGCTGCAGATGCGTCGTAAGGAAAAGCAGGTCTGATCCTGTTCCTGACCCTTTCTCTGGTTATAACGACTACAAACAGGCACCTGCGGGTGCCTGTTGTGTTTCTGCCATTCTGTTTTCCCTGAATAAACAGTCTTTTGCATACCACTGGCGTTTCATGGCTGTCGGGTGCTTTTGTTTTGCCCCCACCTGCTGCTAGTCTGGAAACCGGTTGTATCAGGAGATGCAGTATGAAAATCGGAATTCTTGCCCCCGGAATTACTCCGGATGCTCTGCTGGATCAGTATGGCTCTTATGCCGACATGTGCCGGAACCTGTTGCTGGTATCGGGTGCGAATGTGGAATACCGCGTGTATCAGGTGTTTGAAGGCGAATTGCCGGAGGACCATCTGGAATGTGATGCCTGGCTGATCACCGGCTCCAAATACAGTGCTTATGATGATTTACCCTGGATTCCACCACTCAAACAACTTGTGCGGGAAATTCATGCCGCCGGCCAGCCATTGGCAGGCATCTGTTTTGGTCACCAGTTGATGGCTGAAGCGTTGGGCGGCAAGGTCGAAAAATACGCCGGTGGCTGGGGTGTCGGTATTCATGAATATGATCTCACCGCCACCGCCCGTGATGAGCTGGGAGTGAGTTCGTTACACCTGAATGCTGTGCATCAGGATCAGGTAGTGACATTGCCTCCGGGGGCCGAAGTATTGGCCAGCTCGCCGTTTTGCCAGTATGCGGTGCTGCGTTATGCGCCGAACATGGTGAGCTTGCAGGCCCATCCGGAGTTCAGCATGGCGTTTGAAAGCGATCTGCTGAAGCTGCGTCGTGGTGAAGCGGTACCGGAACCGGCGGCGTCAATGGGCTTGCAAAGTCTGGAAGCAGAAGCGGCCCGCACGGATTCTCAACAGGTCGGTGCCTGGCTGGTAAAAACCCTGTGTGAAAGTGCCTGACGGCACTTTCTCCTGTTTTCAGAAGGTAACCTCAGGCGCGAAAGTCGCCCCACAGGTATTGCAGCACACTGAGTGCTGCCAGTGCCGCGGTTTCGGTACGCAGGATACGCGGGCCTAACAGCAGGCCGGTAAAACCACTGCGTTGGGCCTGTTCCACTTCGATTTCACTGAATCCACCTTCCGGACCAACCAGCAGGGTGACACTGCCTGGCTGGGCGCTGGTATCCAGCGGTTGCTGGTTGTGTGGATGCAGGATCAGCCGTTGGTCAGTGTCCACGGTCGGAGCCCAGTCGGTCATGGCCATCGGCTCCAGAATCTCCGGAATACGATTACGGCCACTCTGTTCACAGGCCGAAATCGCCACCTTGCGCCAGTGTTCGAGTTTCTTGTCCATACGTTCGCCTTTCAGGCGCACATCACAACGTTCGCTCCAGAGCGGGGTAATACTGGTCACCCCCAGCTCGGTGGCTTTCTGGATGGTGAAGTCCATGCGATCGCCTTTGGAAATCACCTGACCCAGATGCAGCGCTACAGGGGTTGGTGCATCTTCGGCGATACAGTTGCCCAGCAATACCGACGCCTGTTTTTTGCCCACTTCACACAAGGTGCCTTCAAGAGCACGGCCATCCCCGTTAAATAACACCAGACAGTCACCATCGGTCATACGCAGAACGCGCACCAGATGCTGGAAAGCCTGTTCATCGAGGCTGATCTGCTGGCCACTGACCAGAGCTTCGGAAGTGTAGATACGGGTAGGCATGCGGGTATCCGGACAATTTTCGGGGTAGCGATGATACCAAGTTTGGCGTTCCCCGGCAGGTCAGTCCTGTTCGTGCAGACGTGCCGCCAGTTGCCGACTTTGCAGGCGTAACATGTGGTGAATCAGCTGTTCTTCGTCACTTTCGAGAATCGGCTCAAACGTAGCGCGTATTAGCCAGGGTTCGGTGTCCGGGTTTTCGGCCGACAGCGGATTATGCTCGACCGCCACAATACGGGCGATCAGGCACAAAGGGGTGTTGGATGGCAGCAGGGTGATGTGCAGACGCAGGTGGGTCTGGTCGGCGAGATTATTGTGGGTGAGAAAACGGATACCACAGGCACTGAGATTCACATGGGTCAGCACCTGTTCGGGCATGTCCTTGAGATCAAGGCGCTGGTGACTGCTGAACTGGTTGATCTTCTGGTTCAGTAATTCCAGCAGACGTGCCGTGGCGGGTTCCCTCGAGCGCAGCTGGGAGAGCAGGCTGTCGATCTCGATTTCCATGCGCTCCATGGCTTCGTCGCGGGTCAGGGGTTTGACCTCCGCCTTGGATGCTTCAATCGGCATAAATGCCAGCAGCAGCTGATCATCAAGGCGGAAATAGCGGCGACGTTCGACAAATCCGGTGGTCATCCCAAGGCTCCTGGCACGCCGGTACAACCGGCGTTATGACTAGAAAATTTCGTTTGGACGCAGTTCAAAGTCTTCCGGGCGCGAATTGACGGCGTTGTTGATCTTGTTCTGATCGGTTTCAATTTCCGGCTGATTGTCATTGTCACCTTCGCGGGAACGGATAATTACAATCTCGACCCGACGGTTGCGTGCCCGTGATTCTGCATCAGTATTCGGCACCAGCGGTTGTACGGAGCCATGACCGACCACCTGAAAGCGTTTTTCGTCCAGTTCCGGGGCGACAAACAGCTCTTCGGCAAACGATACGGCACGGGCACTCGACAAGGCCCAGTTAGAGCGGAAACGTCCACTCGATACCGGAATATCATCAGTATGGCCTTCCACCGAAATTCGTCCGGGAATGTTGACCAGCACCTCGCGAATCTTGTCGATCACGGGCAGGAAACGATCCTCGATATAGTCGGAACCGGACGCAAACACGCCTTTTTGCTGGATACGAATGATGATTTTCATACCCACGGTTTCGACTTCGATCTGGCCCTGGGCGATTTCATCCTGCAATAGCTGTGATACCTGCATGGCGGTATGGTCTTCGGCCTGCGGTTCGGTCGCCTTGTTGGGGTTACTTTCACTCTGGGTGTTGGTTTCGGTATTCTCGGCTTGTGGCTGAGGCTCCGCTACCGAGCGGCTTTGTTCGCCCTGATTGCTTTGTTTTTCTTCCTGCTGGATCACTTCGTCCTGACACATAACCTCCAGCGAGCTTTTGGTAATGTCACTGGTTTTCTGGCGTACCTCGTTTATCGGGGTTGGCTCCGGAATGGCAGGGCTGAAGCTGCGCGCAATAATACTGGTGCCCTTTGGTGGGTCATCGGCGTTGATACTGGTTTGCACCCCAAATGCCTCGCGCAGTTCCCCGGCGAGGCGTTTGAACTTGAGGGCGTCCATTTCCGAGAATGACAGCAGCAATACGAAAAAACACATCAGCAGCGACATCAGGTCGGCGAAGGTACCCATGTAGGCCGGCAAGCCGGCCGGACAGGGAGGACACTCCTGTTCTTCTTCGGCGGCCATGGCTCAGTCTCCTGACGACGTGCGTTTGCCTTCGGCAATATAGGCCTGCAGCATGGATTCGATAACGCGCGGGTTTTGTCCGGCCTGAATGGCCAACAGAGCGTCGATGATCATGGCCTTGAGACGATCTTCCTCGTCCTTGCGCAGAATCAGCTTGTCGGCGATTGGCAGCGCCAGCATGTTGGCCAGCATGGCACCGTAAAGGGTGGTGAGCAGGGCTACCGCCATTGCCGGACCGATGGTTTTCGGGTCGCTCATGTTGGCCAGCATGGCTACCAGACCTACCAGTGTACCGATCATGCCCATCGCCGGACCTACGTCGCCGATACACTTGTAGATGGCAATACCAATGCCGTGCCGGTCAGACGCCAGCTTGGCTTCTTTGCCAAGAATGGTACGCACGACATCCGGATCATGGCCGTCGACCAGCAGCTGGATGCCCTTGCCCAGGAATGGGTCACTGACTTCCTTGCCTTCCAGAGACAGCAGACCACCCTTGCGAGCCAGGCCCGCAAGTTCAACTACTTCCACAATAATGGCTTCCGGTTTGATCAGCTTGAAGGAGAAAGCCTTGCCTGCCACCTTGGTTAATCCCAGGAACTGGCCCAGCTCGAACTTCATCATTACTACAAACAAACCGCCAAGAATTACGATCAGCACCGATGGGATGTCGACGAACATGCTGAGGCTGCCACCCAGCATCATCGCCATGATCACCATGGCAAAACATCCGATCAAACCAACCAGCGTCGCGAGATCCACTGCTCCAACCTCTATATCCATAGACCTATGTTGAAGAGTGTAGACGCTTGCGCTGAATCTTCCTGTTGCGTCGCCAGCTCTTGTCGCTGCCGGGTCAAGACGCTACTGTGGCGGCCTGATTAGCAGGAACCCCCGAAAATGACAGATTCGAATTCGGCTTTTGATTTTGAACAGGCCATGGCAGACCTGGAACAGCTGGTGTCCCGTATGGAACGTGGTGACCTGACGCTGGAAGAATCCTTACAGACGTTTGAACAGGGTATTCGCCTGACCAACGCCTGCCAGCAAGCGCTCAGCAGTGCTGAACAGCGGGTCCAGGTGCTGATTGAAACTGCACAGGGTGGTTCCGAGGCCCGTCCGTTTAATGCGGATGGAGCGCGCGGATGAAACAGAAGCTGGCAAGTCTGCAGGAGCGTATCAATCAGCAGCTGGTGGCGCATTTGCACACCCTTGATGGCCGCGACGAACGTTTGCTGAGTGCCATGGAATACGGACTTATGAACGGTGGCAAACGTCTGCGTCCGTTTCTGGCCTATGTCAGCGCAGAAGCACTGGGTGGCTCATTCGAGCAGGTAGATGCCGCTGCCGTGGCGCTGGAAATGATCCACAGCTACAGCCTGGTGCACGATGACCTGCCCGCCATGGACGACGACGATCTGCGCCGTGGCAAACCCACTACCCACATTGCCTATGACGAAGCCACCGCGATTCTGGCGGGTGATGGCCTGCTGACGGCAGCGTTTGAAGTGCTGGCGGCGGCGCCGGTGTATCAGCCCTCACAGGCGTTGGCGTTAAGTCTGTTGTTGGCGCGTGCTTCCGGTGCTGCCGGCATGGTGGCAGGGCAGGCGATTGATCTGGCCAACGTTGGCAAAAGCATGACACTGGAACAGCTGGAGCGTATGCATCGTCACAAGACCGGTGCATTGATTCGTTGTGCGGTGCTGATGGGGGCTACGGCGGTGTCTTATCCTCTGGCTCCGGAACTGGAACAGGCACTGGTACGTTACGCCGATGCCATTGGTCTGGCGTTCCAGGTTCAGGACGACATTCTCGACATTGAGAGCTCAACCGAAGTGCTGGGGAAAACCCAGGGCGCGGACATTGCGCTCAACAAGCCAACCTATCCGGCTTTGTTAGGGCTGGAGGGTGCTCGTCAGAAAGCGGCGGAGTTGTGTGCACAAGCTCAGGCGGCACTGGAGGAAGTGCCGGGTGATACCTCGGCACTGGCCTGGCTGGCGGACTACATCATCACCCGGGATCACTGATCCCGGGCAGATGCTGCAGAGTTGGCGGGTTTAGCCAAAACGCTTCTGCAGATACTCAAACACAGCGCGGATGCCCATGGCTTCGCCACCAATCGGACGGCCTGGCAACTTGCGACGGTTCCAGGCCATTACGTCAAAGTGCACCCATGGGGTGTTATCCACAAAGGCTTCCAGATACAGGGCGGCGGTGATCGCACCACCAAACGGGCCTGGAACCGAGTTCACCAGATCAGCAATATCGCTGCGCAGGGCATCGCGATAGGCATTGTGCAGCGGCAGCTGCCAAACCGGGTCGCCCACACGTTCACCGGCATCTTCGAGATCGCGGGCAATATCCTTGCGGTTACAGAACAGGCCAGGCAGCTCGGTGCCCAGCGCCACACGACAGGCACCGGTCAGAGTGGCGAAGTCGATAACCAGTTCTGGTTGTTCAGCCACGGCATCGGTGAGGGCGTCACACAGCACCAGACGGCCTTCGGCGTCGGTGTTGTCGATTTCCACGGTCAGGCCCTTGCGGGTATTAATGACGTCACCCGGACGGAAAGCATTACCGGCTACGGCGTTTTCAACCGCTGGAATAATCACTCGCAAATTGACGTTCAGACCGGCGGACATCACTAGGCTGGCGAGGCCCAGCGCATGTGCTGCACCGCCCATATCCTTCTTCATCAGACGCATGGCGTCAGCCGGTTTGATATCCAGACCACCGCTGTCAAAACACACACCTTTACCCACAATGGTCAGGCGTGGTGCTTCCGGATTACCCCAGCGCAGGTTAAGCACGCGTGAAGGGTGTTCGCTGGCACGGCCGACGGCGTGAATCATTGGCCAGTTCTGGGCCAGCAGCTCGTCACCTACGACTTCGCTGAAGACGCCGCCAAAACGTTCGGCGAGATCGGCTGTGGTCGCGGCCAGATCCTGCGGCATCATGTCGGCAGCTGGAGTGTTGATCAAGTCGCGCACCAGAGTGACGGCCACTACGCGGTCACGGGCCTGTTTGAGAAGATCGGCATCGTCCAGCAGCAGGCGTGGCTGCGGACTGGTGTTGCGCTTGTAACGCTCGAAGCGATAAGCACCCACACCCCAGGCAAACGCCAGGTTCAGCGTCTGTTCGGTACTCAGCAGGTTTGGTACCAGACAGTAGTCACGGGCTGGCAGCAGGCTGGTGAGATCACCACCGGCAAATACGTCATCAAGGGATTCGCAGACCAGCACGGCACCAGCCAGCTGTTCACCGGTGCCCGGCAGCAAGGCCACGCCTGATCCGGAGAATCCGCAGGCTTTCAGCCAGTCCTGGCTGCTTTGTGGCTGTTGGGCCAGCCAGTCCGGGTAATCCGCTTTGCTGATTACCGAAAGTTCGGTTGCAGTGGAGGATGTATCTGCTGTCAGTGCTAATACCTGTGTCATAACCAACCTGTCTCAAAAGTCATCATCTGTGGACGTTCTCACAGGGTAGCGCGTTCAGCGCCAGTGTTCACGGTGTTACATGGATCGGTCGGTTTGCGCCAACCTGTGGCTGGCGATTTTTGCGGTATTCGAAATGCAAAGAAGTGCCATGAAGTGTCGGTTGTGTTTCAGCACACTGGATATGGGTACTTATGGAGGAAACCTGATGATTATCGTAAATGTTGCTCCTACGCTGATGCCGCGGCTGGCGGTTAACCGCCATGGCTTGCTCGAAACCGGAAATGCCGCCCCCATGTTGTTTGCCGTGGATCGTTTCAGCCCCAGTCAGCTCGGGAGCTGGAGTGGATTTCTGATGGATACCGATTTTGGCAGTCGTCTGCTGCTGGTCCATGAAGCCAGCGGATTACCGCTGGTGATGCCGGTCAGCCATCATTTCCGGCATCTGGACTGGGAGTTTTATGAATGCCTGCTGAATATGCTGAAGCGGGTGTATCTGGATGATCGGCGCTGGGAGTGGGTCAGGGGGCAGATTCATGCCCTGTCGTTCCGGCGTGGCCGAACCTGTTTGCCACTGTCGCGCCAGCGGCAGATTTGTCGCACGTTGGGTTTTGTTTTGCGGGATGTACCGGAATGGGCGGGCCAGCAGAAAAATCCGGATCCGGCGATCTTGTCACTGGATTTGCTGGCCCGTCTTAACCCTGACCCGGAGCGACGTAAAGATGAATGGATGCACGACTTCCTGACGTCTCTCGGGGTGCCTCAGAGGGTTATGCTGGCGTAGTGCTTTCGTTCTCATGTTGGATAACGCCATTACGCAAAAACTCCAGTACGGCGCTGTAGGTATTGGCGTCGTATGGAGTTTCGACAGGGTTATCCAGTTCCGCAGCCAGAGCATCTTCCCAGCCAGTAGAAGCATCATAACTGGCCAGTGGTGCACTTTCGTCGTCGAGCAGCAGATAGTCGAGATTCGTCACCACCGGAATCTGCACACTGCTGGGGGGCAAATGAGTGATGGTAACAAACAGGCACTGAATGGTGCTTAGCAGGTTGGTGCAGAGCTGGCGCGCCTTGCGTTCACGCTCAACCAGTTCGGTGTTGTCGAACAGGTTACGAATCGGATAAATGCGTTCGCGAAACTCCAGCAGCGCCTGTTCATCGGCCTGTGCCACCAAGGCACTTTCGGAGTCGTGCAACTGGTTCTGGACAAATTCGTTACGGCGAATCATTCGTCCCAGCGCGGTACGGTAGTTATCAAATACGCCCAAGACATCATTCAGCAGACGGTCATGGCGCGGCAGAGTTTTGTTCTGGGAGCGCAGAAAGTCGTCCAGTGTCTGGCGTCGCCACAACAGGCAGCGTTTTTCACGGGTATTAAAAGCTCCGATACCGTTGTAGGTGATATCGGCGTTGTCCATCAGCTCCACGATCTTGTCGAGGGCATTCACCAGCTGGCCGCTAGTGAAGTGTTCAGCCTTGCTCAGCAACACATACAGCGGACGGTCGGGACGATCCAGCTCTCCCAGCAAATTGATGTTGGAGGCGCACAGGGCGTCTTCGCGGGTCAGGTCCATCACCCACAGCATGGCGTTGGCTTGGTTCAGATAACCGGCTGCCAGCGCCATATCCGATGCATTGCCATTACCCGGGCGATTATCGGCAGGACGGAAGCCTGGATGTTTGACCAGGCAGATATTACCAAAACGCTCCTTGTCCATGCGGGTGGCAACCGTCGTAAACGGCATGATGGCGCCCAGATCAAAGCCCTTGCTGTCATTGGTATGCAGAGGTAGAGCTTGTAGGCGCGCTGGTTCTATTTCCAGCGTTCCACCGTTGGCGGTATAACCAATGACGCGGTTTTCTGGCGCACAGTATACGTAGTGGGCAAGGCTGATAGTCGGGTCTACATCTATCGGTAAATGGGCATCTTTTTCGCCCAGAAAGCAGTTGATCAGAGATGATTTACCGGATCCTGCGGGCCCATATACCGACATCAATGTTTTGTTAGCTAATGCTGGAGTGGCACTCAGCAACTGTAATTCACGCTCAACACCACGCAGGATACGCAGTGCTTCGGTTTTGCGTTCGTAGCTGTTATCGCTGTTAACGAACGCCATAAAGTCGATTTCCAGCTGTCGATGGAAGTCAGCCAGAATCGGGTCTGTGGATGGGCCTGTAGTGAGTATGCTTCGAATGAGAGCCCAGTGGTTTTCTGATTCAGCAAATTCGTTGCTCAGCTCTTCATGGCTGTCGCTGAGTGAACGGGCTTCCTGGCGTTGTTGCTCGATAACCTTCACGGCATGTTTGAAGTGCTGCTGCAGTTTTTTGTACTGGCTGCTCATGCTGGAAAGTTGTTCACGATTGTTACCCTGTTCATGTTCCAGACGTCGGATTTGTGCCTCCAGTTGTTGCACTCGCGATCTGGTTTGCTGCAGCTCTGCCTGACTGTTCTGAAGCTCCTTGTTACGGTTGATCAGGTGCAGTTCAAGCTCTGCTGCTTCGTCGAGGATGGTTTGCGCCAGCTCCCGGCGTGTAAAACAGAAAAGCCGCCCCAGTTGCTCAAGGGGACCACCAACCCTCTCAATAAAGGAGGTGTCTGTAACGCTCATCCTGCTGGCTCCTTCTAGGCGTACGGAACGCTGTTAATCGGCTAACGACTACAGTCAGAATTGTGCTCAAGAAATTAAAGAAACAACGTCTTTGGCTGTTCTGATTTGCTTGTGCTGGATGAAAAGACGGATCCGCTGTCCTTTCCTGACTGTGAACAGTATCCCATTTTAAACCTGACAATTTTATAGTTCTCAATAGCCGCAGAATAGAAAGTTTCCAATCTCAGTTTTTTTTTAGGTGTTTCGCGACAGATTATGACCGATGGCGCGATTGGTGGCGTGAGCAGCATCATGCTTTAGCGTTTATCCTTTTACCTTTTGCTGGTTTGTAGAACTTTCTTATTGTTGTTATGTTGTGGGGATTGTGACGCTGTTCTCCAGCAGTAGGAAAAATCAGGCCATTGGAAGGATTCGGCGATTCTGCTCAAGAGTCGTGTAAACACTATCTTTTGCCTATCGCCAGCACTGCCACTTTGCGGTCTTATGTGGTTATGCCACTCTGGCAATCGTTTATCACCACCACGACCACGCGCGCGATCAACAGGACTCGATAGCCATGAATAACCTCGACCTGGGATATACCAGTGATTTGCTGGTAAAGGTGCACTATAGCAACGGTACCATTGACGCTGTTGAAACTGTATTGCAGCGCCTGGAGGACGTTACCGCCCGCTCCTTGCTGTCGCAACCGGCCGAGCGCACGGTGCTGGCGTTGCCGCTGATGTTCCCGCGTTATGGTTATGCACATCGTATGGCAGCTCGTCTGGCACTGGCTGGCTGGAGTAATGAAATCAATGCCAATTCCAGTGTTGATGAGTTACGTCTTTTACACGTAGAGGCATTGGCCGAAACCGTGCTGCGATTGTGCCAGCACTGGCGTTATCGCGATCTTGCCCTGGCCGAGCCATTGTTGCAGCGCCTGCGCCTGGTGCTGACGACGCCGGAACTGTTTAGCAAGGAATGGGCAGCAGGCCTTGAACGTGACTGGATGAATTTCGAGCGGGATGAATGGGAAACCCGTGATTGGCTGGCGGAGCTGGCTGATGATCTGGAAAACGTCTATCTGCCGTTCGATGAAGACGACGAAGACGTAGCGGTTCGTGTTGCCGTGACCGGCACCGGCGCTCATATCCTGATTGAGCAGGAAGGGGAGTCAGTGGCCAGTCTGGTGCGTGAAGCAGCGGCAGCCCAGGTAGATCAGGCTCGCCAGCGTCTGGATGCCCTGATGCCGGAAAGTGAGAGTGGTGAATGGCTGATGAGTTTCCAGTCGGCGGTGTATGCCCGCAATCACTGCACTCGTGCGGATGAATCCTGTGGTCAGGTGTTTACTGCCCAGGGCTGGTTGCAGCATCGTCTGACTCGCAATCCGGAAAGCGGGCAGTTGCTGGGCTGGAATATCCAGACTCCGGCGGATGTCAATTTTGCACTGGATGGCCTGTTGCCGCAGCTGCTGAATGGCACTGAAGTCAGTCGTCAGCTGGTGCCGGAGCTGGTACGGCAGCTGGTGCTGACCATCGAACCGGGTGTGAATGTGACGGTAGAAGTCACCGCAGCCTGACGCTGGCGGTTTCCCTCACGAACAATTCCGGTATTCTTGCCCACCGTTAATATCCACAAGGGGAATAGCGGTGGAGCTTCGTGACATCAACAAGACCGTTTATAAAAAGCGCCTCAACCGTCTGCAGGGCAGCATGGTGGTGGCGCTGTTTGTGTTGGGGCTGGGTCTGGCCGAGTTGTACCGTTTTCTGTGGGCTAATGGTGAGTCCAGTACTTTCCTGAATGCTGCAGGTGTGGCAACCGCCCTGATTCTGGTTGGTGGTGCGGTGTATCGCATTCGTCATCAGCCGTGGATGAGCGACATCGTTTATATGTGGCGTCTCAAGCAGGAGCTGAACCGTATTTATCGTCGTTCGGCTCGTCTCGAAAAAGCGCTGGCAGAAAATCAGTATGAAGCCCTCTGCGCCCAATACTTCAGTCTGCATGGCTCTCGTCATCTGTATGTGACCGAAGACAACACCCTGACCTTGCCGGAGCTGGATGAAAAAATCGCCGCGTTTGATGAACGTCTGCAGTCGTTGGGGATGACCATCAGCATCGATGATTATGAGCCTTCCATGCTCGATCGTCTGGTGAAATAACACGGCCGCTATCTGCGGCTACGACGGAGCGCGCGCCACGATTCGTGCGCCCTTTGTCCAAAGCAGGTACAATAGCGACCTTTTATAAACCGGCATCTGCCGATCTGAATTCCAGGTTCCACACACCATGATGAAATACATCTCCACACGCGGTAATGCGCCTGAACTGGCGTTTGACGACGTTCTGTTAACCGGTCTGGCTGCAGACGGCGGCCTGTACGTGCCAAAAGAGGTTCCACAGTACAGCCTGGAAGAAATTGAATCCTGGCGTGACCTGTCTTACACCGAACTGGCGCACAAGGTGATTTACCCGTTCGTGGAAGGTTGTGTGGATTCCGATGCCCTGAAAGGCATGCTGGAAGCGGTTTATAACAACGACAACTTCGGTCACAAGGCGATTGCGCCAGTTCAGCAGATCGATCATAACGAATACGTTCTGGAGCTGTTCCACGGCCCGACCCTGGCGTTCAAGGACTTCGCCCTGCAACTGCTGGGTCGTCTGCTCGACTACGTACTGGAAAAGCGTCAGGAAAAAGTGGTGATCATGGGTGCCACCTCTGGTGATACCGGTTCTGCCGCGATTGAAGGCACCAAGGCCTGCAAAAACGTTGATATCTTCATTCTGCACCCGAACGGCAAGGTGTCTGAAGTTCAGCGTCGTCAGATGACGACCGTTACCGGTGACAACATTTTCAACATCGCCATCGAAGGCAACTTCGACCAGGCGCAGGATATGGTCAAAGCCTCTTTTGGTGATCAGTCTTTCCTGCGTGGCGAGCGCAAGCTGGTGGCGGTTAACTCCATCAACTGGGCGCGCATCATGGCCCAGATCGTTTACTACTTCTATTCCAGCCTGAACCTGGGTGGCCCGCTGCGTCCAATGGCGTACTCAGTGCCAACCGGTAACTTTGGTGACATCTTCGCCGGTTACATGGCGAAGAAGATGGGGCTGCCAATCGAACAGCTGATCATCGCCACCAACGAAAACGATGTTCTGCACCGTCTGATGGCCAACAACCTGTACAAGGTTGAATCCCTCAAGCACACCATTACCCCGTCTATGGACATCGCGGTTTCTTCCAACTTTGAACGTCTGCTGTTCGACCTGTACGACCGTGACGGTCTGGCACTGGCCGACCTGATGAACAAGATGGCGGATCGCAGCCAGCCGGTTGAACTGTCCGAAGAAAACCTGGGCAAGGCCCGTGATCTGTTCGACAGCTACGCTGTGGATCAGGACACCACGGTTGCCACCATGAAAGAAGTGTTTGCTGAAACCGGTTACCTGCTGGACCCACACACCGCCATTGGTGTGAAGGCTGCTCGTGTATGCCGTCGCAACCCGCGTATTCCGATGATCACCCTGGGTACTGCTCACCCGGTGAAATTCGAAGATGCGGTTAACCGTGGTGGCTTCGACATGCCAAAACTGCCACACCACCTGGCTGACCTGATGGAGCGTGAAGAGCGTCTGGCCATTCTGCCGGCCGACCTGAAAACCGTTCAGGACTTCATCGCCAAAAATACCTTCAAGGATTGATCGACAGGTCCGGCGTCCGGACTTGTCAGGGGGCAGGGGAACCTCTTCTGCCTCTGACGGCGGGCTTTCTGCCCGCCGTTTTCACGATTGGCGCCGTCCGACGCCAGACTTTCGATTCCCGACCGTAACGATCAGAACTGCAGCCTGGAGGCTTCATGAACCATATTTCCCTGAGCGACTTCAAATGGGGCTGGATCTTCCGCCACCGTGAGTTGCCGGTAGATTCGGAATCCCTGCTGCTGATTCGCCCGCTCGACAAGGCATCGGCCAACCGCTTCTGGCAAACCCAGATCAGCAAGGAAGCCACCCACGCCAACCACTTCATGAACGATGACTGGCCTTCCCGCAAACAGCTGTGGAGCGAACGTTTCAACTGGCAAAACAGCTGGGATGCCGATGCCACGGCGTTACCGGAAGAACTGGCCGCCCACTGCAGCTGGGAAAATAACGTCACCGTGTTTTTTGCCTGGGACGTTGATCATGTGGTGGAAACTCGCTGGGACGTGTTCAGCCGTTATTGGAAAAATTTCCTGTTCTACGATGACGAGCCGTTTTTGCTGGGACGCGGTCGTAACCAGGTTGTGCGCTTCCATTCGGATGGCACTTTCCAGACCGCAGTGAAACCGGCAGGCAAATAAAAAATAATACCAATTGCGGGCTATACGCAAATGCTATTCCAGTGCGAATGCTGGTGTTTCTGCTTATCATCGTTCTTATAGAAAAAGGCCCGAAAGGGCTTTTTTTTATTTATATCGCAGAATATTTAAGTGCATGAAAAGGCGAAGGTTTTGTCGCAAATGCGACATCTGTTGATAGTGTTTATCAGTACAGAAAAATAGCATTTTTTTACTTGCGACCCTTATATCCTGCTCTTAGACTATTTGTCTGAATTTACTCTGGAGCAAGGGTATGAAAGGCGATAACAAGGTCATTGAGTATCTGAATCAGGTACTGACCATAGAACTGACGTCCATCAATCAGTATTTTCTGCACGCCCGCATGTACAAGAACTGGGGGCTGCATGAGCTGAACGAGAAGTCCTACAAGAAATCCATCAAGGATATGAAACAGGCCGATGAGCTGATTGAGCGTGTCCTGTTGCTGGAAGGCCTGCCGAACCTGCAAAAGCTGAATCGTCTGCGCATTGGCGAGCACACTGAAGAGATGATCCAGTGTGACGTTGACCAGATTGAAGAACAGTTGGAGCTGGTCAAGGAGGCCATCGCTTACTGTGAGTCGGTACGCGACTACGTCAGCCGTGAGATTCTGGAAGAAATTCTGGAATACGAAGAGGAATATCTCGACTGGCTGGAAAGCCAACAGTATCTGATTGCCAATACCGGTATTCAGAATTACCTGCAGTCCATGATCGGGGAGGATTAATCCATGCAAGGCAATCAACAGGTTATTGAAAAGCTGAATGAGCTGCTGGCCGGTGAGCTGAGCGCCATGGATCAGTATTTTGTTCACTCCCGTATGTATCAGGACTGGGCGCTGAACAAGCTGTATGAGCGTATCAACCACGAATTTGATGACGAAAAAGAACACGCTGCAGCACTGATCGAACGCATCCTGTTCCTCGGTGGCTTGCCGGATATGGTGACTCGTGTACCAATCAAGGTTGGTCAGGATGTTCCATCCATGCTGCAGAATGATCTCGACCTTGAATACAAGGTGGTGACCGATCTGCGTGAAGTCATGGCTCTGTGTGAATCCGTACGTGATTACGTCACCCGCGATATTCTGCTGAAAATGCTGGATGACACTGAAGAAGATCATGCGCACTGGCTGGAACAACAGCTGGGACTGATCCAGCGCATTGGCCTGCCAAACTATTTGCAGAGCCAGATGTAATATTCCGCGATAGCAGCGAAACAGAGGCTATGGTTATCTGAAAAATAAGCCCGTCTTTGACGGGCTTATTTTTTGGTTTGCATCGGCTTTGCCAGTGCACTCTGTCAGGTGGCTGTGTTTAAATACGCGTTAATATCGTCTGTTAACAGTGGAGTTCGTTATGCCCGTCCGGGCCTCCTCACTGCTTGCCTCTATCTCCATTCCTCTGCTTCTCAGTGCTTGTACCAGTTGGCCAAGTCAGGAGCATCGTGATGTGACCCTTGAAGAAATTGACGCTTTGCTGAAAAAAAATCAGCCGGTGGTTAATCTCAGCTGTCCGGAGCCAGCCTCTGACACAGCACAAGCGGCTTATCGCGAGCAGAGCTTGCAAAAGCTGGATGAAATTTCCCAGAAGCTGGCTACCAACAAACCTGCTGCCCCTCAGGTCGTCAAGACCGTGGTCAGTCGTGACTGTCCTGCGGTGCAGGCACCAGTCGCCAATGAGCTCAACGGTCGTGTAATCATCGGTGAAACCGAGTGGATCTGGCTGGCGCCTCCTGGGCACCACTATAAGGCTCGTGTCGATAGTGGTGCGGCCACCTCTTCTCTGAGCGCGAAGGAAATCACCGAGTTTGAGCGTAACGGCAAACCATGGGTACGTTTTATTCTGCAGCATGACGATGAAGTCACTACCCCGTTCCCGGTTGAAGCGCCAATCGCCCGTTACATCAAGATTCGCCAGGCATCTGCCGATGGTCTCGACCGTCGTCCGGTGGTGCGTCTGCGTGTGAATCTGGGGCCAAACTTGCAGCAGGATGCCGAGTTCTCCCTGACTGACCGTTCTGACATGACTTATCCGATCCTGCTGGGACGCGAGTTCCTGCGTGACATTACCCTGATTGATGTGGGCAAGCAGTTCCTGCACCCGAAATACCGCCCTGAGCAGACGGAAGAACGCACTCAATGAAACGTCCGGTTCCCTATTATTTTGTGATCTGCACCCTGATCCTGATTGGTGCTGGTCTGATCCTGCACCGTCACTGGGTCTATGAAATTCCGCTGACGCCGGGTGAATCCCAGACCATCTGGTCGCTGGAAGCCAAGGTGCAGTTTATGGCCAATGGTGAGCCTGTACGTGCCAGTCTGGCGCGGCCGAGCAACCAGCCAGGCTTTATGGTGTTGCGTGACAGTGGTGCTTCTCCGGGTTATGGCCTGAATTTTATTGATGCACCGGCGCCAATGGCTGAGTGGACCATTCGTCAGGCCAATGGCATGCAGATGCTGTTTTATCGTGTTGAAGTACTGCAGTCGGAAAACAGTGGTGACCTGCCGCCGGAAGCTCCTCCAGTGCTGCAGACCCATGAATGGAAAGAGCCGTTTGCCAGTGCCGTTCGTGTGATTCTGGATCGTGTGTATTCCACTTCCGCGGATCACTTCAGCCTGACCCGTGAACTGCTGAAGGCCTTTGCAGCCGAACCGGCGGAACAGAACGTCGAGCTGCTGATGAACGAATTTGGCAACGATCGTCCGGAGCAGCTGGCTTATATGCTCAACAAGGCCGGTGTTCCGGCACGAGTGGTATATGGTCTTTATCTGCAGGATGGTCGTCGTCAGCAAGATCTGACTCCTCTGATCCGGGTATGGCAGGGTGACAAGAGTCAGGTATTCCCGATTCCTGGCTATAGCCCCAACCTGGTCGGAACGGAAGACATGGGCCCTCTGCTGCTGTGGGAGCAGCGTGGTGCGCCAGTGCTGGATGTAATGGGTGCACGGGATTCTCAGGTTCGTTTCTCCATGATCCGTCGTGAAGAATCCACCTATGCAACCGTGGCCAATACCCTGTCCAGCCAGTACAACCTGTTCAACTTCTCGATTCACAGCCTGCCGGTTGAAGAACAGGCCATGTTCAAGACCATTCTGCTGTTGCCGATTGGTGCTCTGGTGGTGTGTTTCCTGCGGATTCTGGTGGGTCTGAAAACCTCCGGTACCTTTATGCCAGTTCTGATTGCGCTGGCGTTTATCCAGACATCGCTGGTTACCGGTCTGATTGGTTTCCTGCTGGTGGTTGCTGCCGGTCTGGTGCTGCGCAGTTATCTGTCGAAGATGAACCTGCTATTGGTCGCCAGGATCACCTCGGTCATTATCTGTGTGGTGGCGATTATCGGTGTGTTCAGCGTGCTGTCGTACAAGTTTGGTCTGACGGAAGGTCTGAAAATTACCTTCTTCCCGATGATCATCCTGTCCTGGACAGTTGAGCGTATGTCGATCCTGTGGGAAGAAGAAGGCCCGCGCGAAGTGGTTACCCAGGTGGGTGGCAGCTTGCTGACCGCCGTTCTGGCTTACTGGGCCATGAACAACCCATGGGTTCGTCACCTGACCTTCAACTTTATCGGTATCCAGTTTGTGATTCTGGGTCTGGTGCTGTTGCTGGGTTCTTATACCGGTTATCGCCTGCTGGAGCTGAAACGCTTTGTCGCTTTTACCCGTTAAGTTGAGTGAACTGCCGGCACTGGCGCTGGACTGGGCAACCCGTCCATGGCGCCTGCACAAGGCCGGGATTCTGGGCATGAATGCCCGTAACCGCCTGTATATCTCCGGATATAACCCGCGTCACCTCTATCCGCTGGTGGATAACAAGGTGAAAACCAAGCTGCTGGCGCAGGAAGCTGAAATTACTGTGCCGCAGCTGATCGCGACGATTGATTCCCAACATGCCACGGCGCGTCTGGAAGAGATCATTCGTGAGCGTGATTCCTTTGTGATCAAGCCTGCCAAAGGCTCGGGTGGTAAAGGGATTGTGGTGATTGCCGGTCGTAACGAGGAAGGCTGGGTCAAGGCCAACGGTCAGACCGTGGATCTGGAATACCTGATGCGCCACGTCTCCAACATTCTGGCGGGTCTGTACAGTCTCGGCGGAGCGATGGACGTGGTAATCATTGAAGAGCGCATCGATTTCGACCAGTCGTTGTCGGCGTTTTCCTTTGAGGGTGTTCCGGATATCCGTGTGATTGTGTGTCGCGGTTACCCGGTGATGGCCATGACCCGTCTGGCGACCCGGGCATCCGATGGTAAGGCTAACCTGCACCAGGGTGCGGTGGGGTTGGGTCTCGATCTGGCTACCGGGCGTGCATTAAAGGCAGTGCAGTTTGGTCTGCCGGTTGAGTATCACCCGGATACCGGACAGCGTCTGGATGAGCTGGTGATTCCATACTGGCAGGAACTGCTGGTGCTGGCGGCGCGTTGTTACGAAGTGACAGGTCTCGGATACCTCGGTACCGACATCGTAATCGACCGTGATAAAGGCCCGATGTTGCTGGAACTGAACGCCCGCCCGGGCTTGTCGATCCAGTTGGCTAACGGCTCAGGCCTGGTGCCACGTTTGCGTCGTATCGACGCGTTGAGTGAGTCCGACACGCGCATCCCTGCGCACCGTCGGGTTCTGCGCAGTCAGGAGTGGTTTGGCGTTCGTCCGGACGCCTGATCAACCATTGAGGATTTCCTCGAATCCGGATTCAAGATCCTTGCACTCGGCCAGATCGTTGCGAATGCGGCGAATATCGAGGCCGATACGGGTTGCGATCCGGATCGGGAATTTCTCGATCAATTCTTCTTCGGTCCAGTCGTCGACATGGGCCTTGTGCAGGAATTTGGCGATATAGATCAGGCCAGCCATCGGGGTGTACGCATCACCGTTGGCCGGGTTGTCCTGTTGCTGGATGGCTTCCTGCAGTTCTTCCGGAAATTTCCAGCGTTTTGCCAGTTCGGCGCCAACGTCCGCAGATGTGAATCCGAGTACGGCGGTTTCGGCGCTGTGGCGAGTGCCACCCAGTCGTACTGAATCTTCAATGCTGCCAGCCTGTTCAGGAATAACCATCAGGATCAGCAGGGTTCCGATGGAGTGCATCATGCCGCAGGTAAAGGCCATTTCCTTGTCACAGTCCGGCATATAGGCCGCCAGCCACTTGGCCAGTGATGCGACGGCAAATGAATCTTTCCAGAAGGCTTTCTGGTCGAACCCTGGGGTCTTGATGGCTGATGTCACGCCCGATGCCAGCACCATGGTACGAAGTGTGCCGAAGCCCAGCATCACGACAGCATCCTGAGGTTTGGCAATGGTTCGTGATAATCCGTAGTGCGCTGAGTTGGCCAGACGTAACACCTTGGCGGTCAGAGCCTGATCCAGCGCCACTTTTTTACTGATCTGATCGATATTGGCATTTTCGTCTCGAAAGGTTTCGATCAGCTCCTGAACAACCTTGGGTATGTGCGGCAGTTGTCGGGATTCCGCAAAAATGGCAGCCATGTTCATTGTGGTCACTTCCTCTGCTGGTGAGTCATTTAAGAATAGGACAAGCCACAAAAAGCGTCGGAAAGAATCTGTTCTCAGGCAGTCGGTTTGGTAGTATCTGGATTCTTTCGATTGGGGGCGGGCTTATGGCAAATATCGGTTTTATCGGCATGGGCCTGATGGGCGTTCCCATGTCATCACGTCTGGCGGCTGCCGGGCATCAGGTTCGGGTCTGGAATCGTAATTCCGACAAGTGTTTGCCTGCGGTCAAGGCCGGTTGTTTGCAGGCTGGCACAATTGTTGAGTTGGCCCAGCAAAGTGATCTTGTCATCATTTGTATCAGTAATGCTGACGCCGTTTCCGAGGTAGTATTGTCGGCTGACGGACTGTGTTCGATCGGCGATGGCAGCGGCAAGCTGGTAATCGATTGCTCCAGTATTGACCCTCAGACGACTCGCGACCTGGCGGCTACCTTGCGTGAACGCACCGGTATGGGCTGGGTTGACGCACCGGTTTCCGGTGGTGTTGCGGGAGCGGAACAGGGGACATTGGCGATGATGGCGGGTGGTGAAGCCGATGATATCGAACGTATTCGTCCGATCATGATGGCGCTGGCACAACGTCTGACCCATATGGGGCCAGTGGGGGCCGGGCAAACCACTAAAATTGCCAATCAGATGCTGGTCAGCTGCAACGTTCTGGTCATGGCGGAAGTCATGGCGCTTGCCAGTCGAGCCGGAGTGGATGCGGCGCGGATTCCGGAGGCACTGAAAGGTGGCTTTGCTGATTCCATTCCATTGCAACTAACCGGGCCACGTATGGCCAATGATGAATTTGACCCCGTCAAATGGCATGTCCGCACCCTGCTCAAGGATCTGGATATGGCTAATGAACTGGCTCGCCGTCAGGGATCTGCGGTTCCCATGGCGGGCCTTGGGGCTGAACTGATGCGACAGCATGCATCGCGAGGGTATGCCGAATCGGATCCGGCAACCCTCATCCGGCTTTATAGGGAGTGATTCCGGTGAAACTGAGCGCCAACCTGTCGATGTTGTACACGGAGCTGCCATTCCTGAAGCGTTTTACTGCAGCTCGCCGCGATGGCTTCCGTGCGGTCGAGATCCAGTTTCCATACGACACCCCGATTGCGGATATTCGTCGTGCCCTGATGGATAACGACCAGCGTTGTGTTCTGATTAACGTACCCGCCGGTGATCTTATGGACGGCGGTGAAGGTCTGGCTTCGGTGCCGCGCAAGACGGCGGAATATGCAGCGGCGGTGGTGGAGTGCCTGGCGTACGCCCGTGGTCTGAATGTGCCATCCGTCAATGTGTTGCCTGGCCGTTGCTTCCAGCCGGAACGTCGCGAGGAATACCTTGCGACCTTCAAGAAAAATCTGGTGGTTACTGCTAACAGTCTGGCGCCATTTGGTATCACCACCACCTTTGAAGCCATCAATCGCTTTGATATGCCGGATTTCCTGCTCAGTACCGGGCGCGAAATGCTGGCGATTATGGCGGAGCTTGAACACCCATCCATCAAGGCCCAGTTCGATATCTATCATATGGCGCGGATGGGAGTGGATGTGCCGGGTTTCCTCAAGCGTCATGCCCGTCGTATTGGCCATATCCAGTTTGCTGACATGCCGGGACGTAACGAACCGGGTACTGGCCGTCTGCGTTTTCGTGAGATTTTTGGCGTGATCGCCGCCAGTGACTACGAAGGTTGGGTCGGTGCTGAATATCGCCCATCCATGGCAACACCGGCCACCATGGGCTGGCTGCGGGAATTACAGGAGTGGCATCCACAAGCGCTGGAAGCCTGATCCTGGTTTACTCATCAAACAAGCCAAACTGGCTGTTGGCTCCGGGGCTGTGGCGTTTGTCAGCCGGAATGGGGTCGGGCAGTGGTTCTGCTGGCATGCTTGTGTCGGCTGCTGCGGTTAGCGCGGCTGGCTGGTTTTCAAACAGGTCGGGTTGTGGTGCTGGCTGGTAAATAGCCGTGACGTCTTCGACACCGGCTTCGCTTTGCTGGCGAGTGGCCAAAACTTTTAATCGGCGTTTTTCACACAAATTCACCACCAGTTGTTTCTGGTAGGTACTGAATTCATTCCAGTGGAAACGCTCTTCCCGGTTGCGGAAACAGCCTTTGCAATATCCCCGATTGTTCACGGTGCAGATACCGCGACAGGGGCTTTTGATATCGAAGAGTTCGCCTTGGTCTATCATGCCGTGGCTATGCTCCTGATTGAGCGGGCTTACAACCCTCAGCAGCGATGGCCGCGTCGGGTTGTAATGGGCCAGCAGATCTTGGCTGGTAACACTTCAGTGGCAACACAAAAGAGTAACCGGAAGATTCCGGGGCCTTGGTCGAAAGGAGACCAGAAGTTACAGCGGGGTAACGTTCTCAGCCTGTGGGCCTTTCTGACCTTGGGTCACTTCCATAGTAACCTTCTGACCTTCGTGCAGAGTGCGACGACCGCCAGAGCTGTTGATCGCGCTGTAGTGTACGAATACGTCTTTACCGGACTCCTGCTCAATGAATCCGAATCCTTTCTCATCGTTGAACCACTTAACAGTGCCCTGAACTTGTTCTGCCATTTGTATTTCCTGAATTTGAGTTGGCCGAAGCCAATATAAAGCGATTTCTGCTGGCACTGCTGAACTGGCCGGATTTCGGAAAGTGCGAACAATGCCGGTATTGACCAGTATTCTGCACACTTCTAGGGTGAAAACGGAGCACTCGCCAATAGAACCCGAATGACAGGTTCTCGACCATAGTAGCCTACTCGGCGCAGTGCACCAAGGACTGTTGAAAAATATATAGCCCGACTTGTGACAAACCTTGCACGGATCAATTCTGGCCCACTGATGCTGTCAGGAGTCTCAGTGTTGGCCTGGCTCAAAGGTACTGACACTCTGGTTTCGACGGATCTGGCGGATTTGTTGTTGGGTCTGCCAATACCAGAATCCGGCCAGCATGGCGGCGCTTAACGACTGCCAGATCACCAATGTCGATGGCACCAGGCTGGCATCGAGACCTGATATCTGATTCGCGAGTGCAGCCGTCTGCAGTGCGGCCTGTAAGCCGGTCTGAAGGCTGACGGTACGTTGTTCGGCGATGGTCATTCCCTTGTGACGACAAATCAGGAACGCAGCACCAAGCCCTGTCAGGTTCAGCAGGATGACGGCCAGCCATACCGATACGGGAACGACACTAACCATATCGACCAGACTTGCCGTCTGAATCGCCATCATCGCCAATAACAGGCTGATCACCGCAGCGGGCATATAACTGTGCAAACGTTGACGGATATCTGGTAACCAGTACTGGCAAAACATTCCGCTGACCAATACCAACACGGGCAACAGGGTTGCTATCAGCAGGGCTGACGGCTGCAGCTCAACGGTGAGTCCGGTGCTGAATGGAATCAGCCACGGCGAGATGATGATTCCCCACAAGTTGCCGAGGACTGTGATGGCGATGGCCAGTGCGAGGTCGCCGCTGGCAAGAAAGACAAATGCCGGAGCCAGCAAGCTGGCGCTGGCCGTAGCGGTGAGCAACAGGCCGACCTGATAACTATTGGTTAGCGGAATCGCCAGTGACAACAACCAGCCGCTGAGAGGCATCAGGATAAATTGCAGAACAACACCGATAGCCATTCGCTCAGGCTTGCGTAACACCCGTTGGAAATCCTGCAGGCGCAGATTCAGGCCCAGAATAAACATCAGGATCAGCAGCAGTGTGGGCGTACTGTATTCCCACGCAAGCAGCGCATCAGGAGTAAGCCAGGCCAGTATTGTGAAAGCCAGCGCCAGCAGGGGAAAAAGAAGTTGCAGGGATATCATGACGTCCTCCAGAGCGGACGTCAGTTATACCCAATGAATTGGCAGGCTGGCAAATACCGGCCTGCCGAAGAGTTATTCAGCCTGCCCCAGGCGGGACGTCAGAGCTGGGTAATCGGGATCAGGCGAGCATCGCGTTGGCGGCTATAAAAACGAATGCTGAACAGCACGCCACCAATAAAAACGACACAACCAATTACCCACAGCAGTGATGACAGCGGGTGAGAAGGCAAGCTGCCGAGTTGATATACGATTACCGCCGAGCAGTACGCCAGCCCAGTACTCCAGCCTGCTACAAACAACATCCAGCGCAGACCTGCTTCACGGGTCATTGCACCCAGAGTGGCAACACAAGGGGTGTAAAGCAGTACAAACACCAGGTAAGAGAACGCTGCCAGTTTGCTACCAAACAGGTTTTCCATCACCGAGAAGGTACTGCCGTGTACTCCCTGTTCTTCTTCCTGATTGGAGCCGACCAGACTCAGGCCCAGAGGGTCGAGCAGGTTATTGGCTACATCCATCACGTTGGTCGGAATCGTCGCGGCTGCTTCCAGCAGACTGCCAAACAGATCGTATTCAGCATCTTCCGCTGGCTCCGGGCTGTAAAGAGCATCCAGTGTACCCACCACAGCTTCCTTGGCGAAAATACCGGTGATGATACCCACGGTGGCTGGCCAGTTATCTTCCTTGACGCCCAAAGGTCCGAGCAGCGGAGTGGCGACACGGGCAATGCTCGACAGTACTGACTTGTCATTGTTTTCGTTGCCGAACGAGCCGTCAGTACCAAACGAGTTGAGGAAGCTCAGGATGGTTACCACCACAATGATGGTTTTACCGGCGCGCAGCGAGAAACTCTGCAGGCGTTCCCAGGTTTTGATCAGAATGCCTTTGACGGTTGGAATATGGTACGCCGGCAGCTCCATCACAAACGGTGTCAATTCCGGCTTGAACAGGGTGTTCTTGAGGGCCAGGCCCGTTACCAGAGCCATCAGGATGCCGAGCAAATACAGTGAAAACACCATCAGTGCGCCGCCATCACTGAAAAACGCTGCTGCAAACAGTGCAAATACCGACAAGCGTGCACCGCATGACATAAAGGGTGCCATGGATATGGTGAGCAGGCGGTCTTTATGGGTATCCATGGTACGTGCTGCCATTACCGCTGGAACGTTACAACCAAAACCGACAATCAATGGTACAAAGGATTTACCCGGCAATCCGACGGCTCGCATCAGACGATCCATTACGAAAGCCGCCCGGGCCATATAACCTGAGTCTTCAATAATCGACAGAAACAGATACAGGCCACCAATGACCGGAATAAAGGTCGCGACCAGCTGGACACCACCACCCAGACCGTCGGCCAGCAGGGTAATGAGCCATTCGGGTGAGTTGACGGCTTGCAGCAGATGGCGGGTACCTTCAACAAATACGGCGTTAAATGAGATATCGAAGAAATCGATAAATGCACCGCCGAAGTTGATGGCAAATGTGAACATCAGATACATGATCAACAGGAAAAAGGGAATGCCAAGCCAGCGATTCAGGACCCAGTCATCAATACGCTCACTCAATGTACGTTCATTTTGTGAGCGGGTAATGGCTTGTTGCAGTACTTTCTGAATACAACGATAACGACCATTGGCAATCAGGACATCAATCGGCTGATTATGTTGTTGTTCAAGGTCGCGTGACAATTGTGAGGCTTTAGAGCGAGCTGCTGCCCGATATTCAGCCCCCATTTGCATGAATGCGCTGTCATCACCTTCGAGAGCACGGCTTGCCGTCCAGCGAATATTGGGAATGTTATTGCCACAATAGGCCAGTAATTGTTCGGTAGCGATGTGAATGTCGTCTTCCGGTTTCCACATAGGGGTGGCAACTGCCGGATGTTCGAGCTGGTGTGCCAGTACTCGACATAATTCTTCAATACCAGTACCGGCTGCCGCCACAATAGGCACTACCGGTACACCAAGAAGATTGGAGAGTTGTTGGGTATCAACATGAATTCCTTCACGTTCGGCAACATCGAGCATATTGACGGCACAAACGATCGGCACACCCATATCGAGTAACTGTGAACTGAGAAACAGGTTTCGTTCGAGGTTGCTGCCATCGAGGATATTAATGATGACATCGGCTTCACCGGAGAGAGCGAATTCGCGGGCAATTTTCTCATCCATCGACAAATCGTCATTCTGGCTGTCGAGGGCATAAGTTCCCGGTAGGTCAATCAACTTGTGGGGTGTTCCACGCAGATTGAGCACGCCTTCCTTTCGTTCCACGGTAACGCCAGGCCAGTTCCCCACCTTCTGGCGAGCGCCAGTCAGTTGGTTAAACAGGGTGGTTTTACCGCAATTCGGGTTACCGATCAGGCCGATAATACATTCCTTCACGCCAATACCTCCACGTGGAGAGTAGCGGCTTCCTGCTTGCGTAGGCTCACAGAGGCGCCCCGCATCTGGATTTGCATGGGATCTCCCAGAGGTGCCAGTCGGCGGACTTCAACCACCACGCCCGGAATCACTCCGAGAGCCAGTAACTTGCGGCGAAAATGCGATTCAGTCGCCGAAAACCCGGTAATGCGAGCTTGTTGCCCGACGGCAACCTGATCCAGGGTGGTTGTCTGCATGGATGGTTTGGGTCCAGTTAGAGGATAACGATCAGATGATAATGTTTATCATTTAAGCAAGCAAGTGATCCTTGTCATTCTTCTGTCATGTCGGATAAAAAACGGTGCACAACAAATGGCCTGCTATATTCATATGGAGCGTTGGACAAATAATACGGCCGGTATATTATGGTCTGTAGTTTTTTTCTCAGGGTAAGTCTATACTTGCCACATCAATTAACCTGAATAGATAGTAAGCACGACATACCGTATGGTGAAAAGTTCCCGGTAACCTGCGTTGTAGTGCTTCTCCATCTGAAGCTATTTATTCTGTCAGCCTTTGCAGAGGTAAAACGTGAGCATCCTGGACCAAGATATCGATAAACAAATTCAGCAACACCAGCAACGTATCCTTGAGCTGGAGCAGCTGAAAAAAGACCACGAAAAGAAACTGGAAGGTCTGAAAGAATTCGATCTGGCGATCAAGCGTCTGTGCAACCAGAATAGCCTGACCGAAGCGGAACTGTATGTTTCCCGCTCCGAACAGATCGAAGCCTGGCTGGTTGAAATGTCCCGTCAGGAAAGCCCGTCCAGCATTTATAACAACCTGAAAAAGCATTTCGACCGCGCTCAGGCTCGTGGTGGCAAGCGTGAAAAGAAAAGCACCTTGCCAAAACCGAAACTGGCTGTAGGCGTATACCGTAATCCGGCTACTCAGGAGAAAGTTGAAAAGATCAAGCGTAACCCACGTCAGCTCGATCAGTGGATCGCTGAATACGGTTTCGAAACAGTTCGTACCTGGAAAGAGTAATTGCGACAGGGTTTGATCTTTAAACGATCAGATCGGCAAGTCTCAAAAAAAACGGCAACCCTCTGGTTGCCGTTTTTTTATACAAATCTGTTGCTGTTTGTTATAAGAACCATCTTTATGGTTATGTTTACCCGTTCCATTTGATATGAACCGGGCAACACTCGGTAACATTTGTCAGGATCGTCATGTTACAGAAAATAACGTCAGCGTTGATTTATGCCGACATTATTCCGCCAGCTGGAAACGCAGTTCCCGTGCAATAGGCTGGATATCCTGAATTCGCACATTAACGCTCTGACCAATACCGAGAACCTGTTCACCATTACGGTGACTGAGTGTTTTACTGTCAAACACCCAGCCATTACCGGCTTTGCGGCGATCAATCTGGCCATCAATACCAAATGCATCAATACGCACAGTAATACTGTTGGCATTGGCCTGGGTAATGAGGGCAGGCCAGATGGCCTTGCGGTCTTGCTGGGCGAACCAGCCCAGTTTCATCCAGCTGTCAGCCTGGTTGGCTGCGGCGCGTACACGGCTTTGCTGGTCCTGGATGGCATCCAGTTCCTGCTCGGTAGGCACCTGCGCCTCTTCATTGGCAAGCAAACGGTTCAGCAGGCGGTGAGCTAGCAGGTCGTTATATTTGCGCAGCGGTGAGGTCATAGTGGTGTAGTGTTCAAATCCCAAACCAAAGTGCGGATTGGCAGTTGTTGTCAGATAACTACGTTCCAGCTGACGTGTGATGATGTCGCGTAATGGCAGTTGGCTGTTGGCGTTTTCTGCCATACGAATGGCTTCGCGGTACTCTTCAACGGTGCGCAGTTTTGGACGCGAGTGCATTTGCAGCTCGTCCCGCAGCAGGCTCATGACGTCGCCGAGACGTTCGCTGCGCACACCGGCGTGTTCGATATATATACCGGCGCCACGGCTGGCCATAAAGTCAGCGCTCAGGCGGTTGCATACCAGCATGCATTCTTCGACCAGCTTCTGGGCATCGTTACGGTCGACTCGCAGGATTTCTCGCACCTTGCCATTTTCATCCAGCATCAGGCGGTAATCCGGACGTTCATCCATCGCGAGGAAGTGCTGGCGGCGATATTGTCCGAGCTGACTGGCGCAAGCTCCGAGGGTCGCCAGCATGGTTTGTAATTCTGCGGCTATTTCACCCTCAGCCGGATTGGCGAGGAATTCGGCGACCTGGCTGTAGCTCAGTTTGGCATGGCTGCGAATACGGGCACGTTGCAGGGTTTGCAGTGTGGCTTCGCCAGCCGTGCTGACACGGATATCGGCAACCAGCGCCGGGCGGTCCTGACCAGGCAGCAGCGATGCCAGTTGTTCTGACACTTCGGCTGGCAGCATAGGCACCACCAGATTGGCGAAATACGCCGACGTGGTGCGCAGACGGGCTTCCTGATCGAGGGCGCTGCCCGGTGCAATCAGGGCTGCCGGGTCGGCAATGGCAACTCGCAGTAACCAGCCATCCGCATCGGCTTCGGCATACAGGGCGTCATCGAGATCGCGGGAGGTGGCGGAGTCGATGGTAATAAATGGCACTGAGGTCAGGTCGACGCGCTCAGACAGGCAATTTTCCAGCCCTTGTTGTGCCAGTTCAGCAGCTTGCTGCAGGCTGGCTTCACTGAAGGCTTGTGGAATCTGCCACTTCTGACACATGTAACGGGCTTCGACACCGTTGTCGGCGCTGGTGCCAATTTGTTCTTCAATGCTGGCCTGAGCCTTGCCTTCCGGCCATGGGTGCTGGGTCAGGCGTGCACGTACCAGGTCACCTTCCTTACATTGCAGACGAGCCTTCGGCGGAATAAAAATCCAGCGATTGAGGGCAGGGTGGTCGGGTTGCACAAAGTGGCCTTTGCCTTTGATCAGGTAGCTGCCACAGAATTCCTTGAGATCGCTGGAGATCAGCTGCTCGATAATGGCCTGTTGTTTGTCGTCGGCATTGGTTTCGATGCGCACCGCAACACGGTCGCCCGGCAGCACTTTTTCCATTTCATCCGCAGACAGATAAAACTGCTGGTTATCATCGGTCACTACAAATCCGAAACGCCCACCACTGGCGCGTACCTTGCCCTCAAAGCGTGGAATGCTGTTCTGGATTTCCTGTTTGAGAGATTGCAGTTGAGACAACGCGTTTTTATCAAGCATTCCTGACTGACCCCGGGTCATTAAAATGGTCGTAGAGTGTAATGGCCAGCTCCGGGCCTGACCAGCAGGTTATCCGTTTATGGGTATTATTCCGCAGGCTTGGCTGATACGAACCTGTTGATACTCATCGGCGAGGCCAATATCCGGCTCGGTGCTGGCGTTCAGCGATGGCAGGTCGTGGTAATGCGGATGCTGCCAGAGACGCTGGCGTGATTCGGCGACCAGCACGTTGCTGGCTACTTCGCGAAAACGGTCGAGCATGAACAGATTGTTGTGGTCGTACAGCAGGTCAGCCGCCAGCAGCAGGTCGACGTCTCCGGCGTCATTAAAATCCCCACAGCTGATCAGTTCGACGCCATTCAGCGCGGCGTTAGCCTGGGTTGCCAGCAAGGCGTCGCTATCGAGATCACTGGCGATTACTTGCCGTGCACCTGCCAGCGCCGCGGCAATTGCCACCACGCCGCTACCGCAGCCAACGTCCAAAACCCGTTTACCCGCTACATACTGCGGATTGGCCAGAATAAATGCCGCCAGTGCATGACCGGCCGGCCAACAAATCGCCCAATAGGCCGGATGATTCTGGATGCTCAGTTCTTCTTCGGGGCTGAAACGCCGTTGCAGGCAGTCCGGGTCCAGCAGCCATAACTGTAATTCTGCCGGCAGACATGCGGGTAGACGCCAGGGTTTTAGCCAGGCGTTGGCCAGCATGCGGTCGAGTGACCGTTGCAGGCCCGGATGTGGGGCTGGTGTGCCTGATGGGTGAATCTCAGCCATGGCCAAGCGGGTATCCCGAGCCCGGAGTAGCGACTCGATAGCCGGCCGCAGCCAGTTGCTGGCCGTGCTCGGCGCTGGCGTAGTGGTAGAGCACCAATCGTTTGCAGAGGTCTGGCTGGTATTCGCGGGCCAGATCATCAAGTCCGGTGTGTGACGGATTTGCGTGTAAGCCACAATCGTGAAATACCAGCTCCTGACCGGTCAGGCAGTGATGTAATACTTCCGGCACCGGGCGCGTATCGGCGCTATAAAAGAAGCTACCCGGCAGATGCAAGGAATAACAGGAGCCCGGCGCATGGTGGCGGGCAGGGTAGGTGCGCCAATCCAGCCCGGCGAAACTGAAACGGTCGACCACCGGAATCAGCTGGAATGATTGCCAGAAATTGAGACCGCCTTCCGCCAGGGTTCCCGGGTATTGGGCCAGACGCTGATGCAACACTGGAATCACACTTAATGGCACAAACATCGGAATCGGAGCACTCCTGGTCAGATGTGCTCGCACGCTGAGGATTTCCAGATCGGCGATGTGGTCCATATGACCGTGAGTGACAAATAGCGCCGGTGGCAGTTGTTGATAACGTTCGTAAAAATTTACCAGCGTGCCCGGACCGCAATCGATCAGCAGTAATGGCTTGCCGTTACGCTCCAGAGTGGCGGCGGCGCTGCCCATGGCCGGATGCCCGCCGCTGCCGGTGCCATGGAAGTGCAGGTATAGTGCTGTCATATTGCTTATGCTCTTGGTCTGGCAATTGAAAATCGAGGTATCACCATGTGGTTTTCCAAACCCGTTTCACTTCCCGAGCCGGATGATGCCCTGCCGGGACGTTCCCAACCCATTCCAACCAGCAGTCATCATTATATAAATGGCCGTGCCATGATCGGTCCGTGCCCGCAAGGGTTGGAGGAACTCATGGTCGGTATGGGGTGCTTCTGGGGGGCCGAACGCGCCTTCTGGTCGTTGCCAGGTGTTTATCTGACGGCCGTGGGTTACGGTGCCGGTTATACCCCCAATCCGTTTTATGAGGAAGTCTGCACCGGTCTGACCGGCCATAACGAGCTGGTTCGTATCTGGTACGAGCCGGGTGTGATCAGTCTCGAAGAATTGCTGGTGGTGTTCTGGCAACGTCACGACCCTACGCAGGGCATGCGTCAGGGCAACGATGTGGGTACCCAGTATCGCTCCGGTATTTATGTGCGCACCGAAGATGCTCTGGCGCGTGCGGAAACCAGTCGCGATCACTATCAGCAACGTTTGACGGCGGCCGGTCGAGGCATAATCACTACTGAAATCCAGCTGGATGTGGAGTTTTACCCAGCCGAGGCAGAACACCAGCAATATCTGGCCAAACATCCGGCGGGCTACTGTGGTCTGGGTGGATGTGGTGTAACGTTTGACGACTGATCCGGTCGTATTGATGGAAAAGAACAGCGTTTAACAAGAGAAGGAAGCAACAAGCGTGAAGTCGATGGCGGCATTTCAGTTGAAGGGTGGGGTGGGGAAAACCACCAGTGCAGTGAACCTGGCCGCCCTGGCGGCTCGGGAAGGCATGCGCACCCTGTTATGGGATCTTGATCCCCAGGGGGCTGCCAGCTGGATTCTGGGCGTTGACGCCGAACGCAAGCAGGACAAGATCTGGAGTGCCGGCAAACCGATCGGCCGTTATATCCAGCGCAGTCGTTATGACCGCCTCGATGTCTTACCTGCGGATTTGTCGCTGCGACACTTTAACGACAGTGTGGTTGATCGCGAATCTGCGTTGCTGCAAATGAAAGAGGCCATTGACCGTCTGGGTGAAGACTACGAGTTGCTGATTCTGGATTGTCCGCCGATGTTATCACCGCAGATCGAGGGCGTGTTACAGGCTGTGGATTATTTGCTGGTGCCTATTGAGCCGTCGATTCTGTCGATCCGGGCGTACCAGCAGTGTCGTGAGCACCTCGACTGGGTTAAGAAGCGCCAGTGGTTGCCGTTTGTAACCCTGATTGATCGCCGCAAGGCCGCGCATGTTGAGTGGGTTCGGGAAACCGCCCCGACCATGCCGGAGTTGTTATCAACCGTGATTACGCACTCGGCCAGTGCCGAACGTATGCTCGAAGACCGTGAGCCGATTGTCTGCAGTCAGCCATACGTACCCCTTTCACGTAACTATGAAGCGTTGTGGGCAACGGTGTGTGAGCGTACTGGTATGCGTGCTCCTCAGGCGGAGCGGCAATAATCGGCCTGCTGAACCTTTGGATAGACAATAAAAATCGCCCAGGCAATGGCAGTGGCGTAGGACAGGTTGGTGTTCAGTTCGCTGTGCGGGTGGTTCAGGAATTCGTGCTGGGAAGCCAGACCACGAATACGACTGGCAAGGTCCGGATTAAACGCCAGATACTGATCCCACACCCGCTGGTGCAGATCCGCATCAATCGGGTACAAGCCATGGGTGCGACAGGCAGGAGACTGACTCTGGTACTCCTGCAGTTGCGCCAACGCCACCAGCAAATTCTCCACAGCGTGGTTGTAACAGCCCAGATAATCCAGCGTTGGGCGAATAATCATATCCCTGAGTTCTTGAGGAGCGAGCTTCATGGTCGCTCTCCTGTGTTAGGGTTCTGTCTTAAGTAATAGCACAAACTTGCGGCGAGTCACGTTTTGCACAGCAGACAGGTTGCAATAGCCTGTTTTGCTGCTTAAAGCCGAAGACAGTCCATGACCTGATGTACCGGAGGTGGTCCATGAGCTGGTTCGATAGCCACTGCCATTTTGATTTCCCTGTCTTTGATCACGACCGCGAGCTGATCTGGCAACACTGCCAGCAACTGGGCATCAGCGGTTTGCTGATTCCCGGTATTTCGCGTTCACAAGGCGTAGCGCTTGAAGCACGCTGTCTGAATCGTCCTTGGTGTTATGCCCTTGGCCTGCATCCGTTTTTTGATCATGAGTCGACGGATCTGGACTGGTTACAGCAGGCGCTGGCCAATGCCAGTCACCGTTGTGTGGCGGTTGGTGAAACCGGGCTGGATTGGCGTAAGGCGGAGGACAAGCCGCAGCGACAGAACCAGATAGTGCTTCTGGATGCTCATATCGAGTTGGCGAGCCGTTATGGCCTGCCGCTGATTTTGCATGCAGTTGGCGCTCACGATGAAGCGGCGGCGCGTATCAAGCGGGCCGGATTCAGCGGAGGCGGGGTTATACACGCGTTCAGTGGCAGCTTGCCGCAGGCACGCCGTTATCTGGATCTCGGATTTCGCCTCGGCGCGGGGGGATTATTGAGCCAACCTCGTGCACGCAAATTACACGAGGCTGTTCAGCAGCTGCCGCCGTCGGCCTGGTTGCTGGAAACCGATGCTCCCGACATGACACCGCGTTTCTGGGCGGAGGCTCGTAATACACCGGCCAGTTTGCCGCTTCTGGGCCAGATTCTGGCCAGGCTCTGGAAGTTGTCTCTGACAGATGTTCAGGTTTTATTGCTCGACAATCTGCGCTCCACTTTTCCGCGTTTGGCCCAACAAGCTGAATTCCAGCCCTCCAAAGAGTGATTTCTACCACCTGATCGAATGGTCGGCACAGCATCCTTGTTGATTTTTGTAACAATATGTTGAGCTGCCGATTCGGGCTATCTACCCTCCGCCTGCACGATATTCCACATCGGAAAGGGTAACGAGGTAATCATGATGCAGCAGGTGATGCGGCGGCTGGTGGTTCTGTTGATGCTGACGCCAGGATGGCTGTTGGCAGCGGTTGATCAGGGATCGGTGGCACTACTGGATCAGGATCTCACCCCGGTGGGGGCCGAGCGACAAGGGAATGGTTCCGATATTCCCGACTGGACTGGCGGCCTGGCGGAGCAGAAAGGCCCATGGCCGGGCGGGTTTCATCCCGACCCATATAAAAACGATATGCCAATTGCCCGAATTCACGCCGGTAATCTTGAGCAATACAAGGATCGTCTTGGCGCGGGTCAGATTGCCTTGTTGCAGCGTTATCCGGATCTGTATCTGAATATTTACCCGAGCCATCGCTCGGCGTCGTATCCACAGCGGGTGTATGACGCCCTGCGCACCAATGCCAGCAAGGCCAAACTCTTGCCTTATGGTGCCGGAGTGGATGGAGCGCTGGTGAGTTCGCCGTTTCCGGTGCCAACCTCCGGTCTGGAAGTGATCTGGAATCATACCTTGCGGTATCGCGGGGAGTCGGTGGCGTTTCGCTCGGTGACCAGTCTGATTACCGAAAATGGTGATCGTATGGATACCCTGCGGGATTACCGTTATTTCTTCAAATACAGCCAGCCGGACATGACGCTCCAGCAGCTCGACAACACGGTGTTTTACCTGATTCGTGAAACCCTGGCGCCGGCACAGATGGCGGGAACCCTGACTCTGGTGCACGAGCCGCTGGATCAGATTCGCTCGCCGCGCAAATCCTGGATTTATATTGCCGGACAGCGTCGTCTGCGGCGTACTCCTGATCTGGCCTATGACACGCCGGATGTCAGCACCCAGTCATTTCGCACGGTTGATCAGGTGGATATCTATAACGGCGCTCCCGACCGCTTCGACTGGCAGTTGCTGGGCAAGCAGGAAATGTACATTCCGTATAACGCCTATGCGGTTCATCAGGGCGACGTGAAGCTGGATGACATCCTCCACCAACACCATCTGAACCCGAGTCTGCTGCGTTATGAAGCGCATCGGGTCTGGGTTGTCGAAGCGCGTCTGCGTGAAGGGGTCAGCCACAAGTTCAAACGTCGTCGTTATTATCTGGATGAAGACTCATGGCAGATTGTTTATGCCGAGGAATACGATCATCAGGATCAACTGCAGCAGGTGCTGGAAGCACACCTGATCAATTATTACGACGTGCCACTGATGTATCCAACCCTGGAGGTTACCTACGACCTGTCCAGTGGTCGTTATTACGCAGAGGGGCTGGATAACGAGCAGGCGGCTGCGCCGGATTTTTTCAACAATGATATTCGCGAAAGCGACTTCATTCCGTCATCGGTGCGACGTGATGCGCGTCGCTGAGTGATGCCGCGACATTTGGGGGCCAAGCCTCTAGACTGACGGCTTTAAGCCGCTGGAAACCGGGCCCCCGATGTTGCGTTTGATTCGTTACCGGCTGCTGAGTCGGACCTTGCTGTTACTGCCAGTGCTGGGACTCTCTCTAACGCCTGCTCAGAGTGGCGAGTTGCCAGATGGTTTTGCGGATATGTCCAGCGACGTGCAGGCTGTGATTCTGGAATACATGTTTTTTCCGGAGCAAGCCAACAAGGTCTGGGGGCAAGATCTGTTATTGCCGTCACCCCACACGCTGGTGAAATATCTGGACGATTTCCACACCCAGGTGATTGTGGATTTTGGTCTGGGCAAGATTCATGTCGAAAACCGTGGCAGTCAGGACCCGCAATCCGCTATTCGCCATGCCATCAAGGCGGTGTTGCTAACACCAGCCGATCCAACGGCCGTAGACCTCTATACGGCGGCCGAATTTGGCCTCACCGGCAAACCGTTTCTGGCTGGCAAGGTGCTCGACAATACCGGCAAATCCATCGAATTCCCCTGGCGTGCCGAGCAATACGCCGACTGGCTGGTGGCCAACAAACTGCAGCGCACCAGTAATGGTTTTATCGTCAGTCTGGATATGGTCAGCAACTACCTGCTGTTAAGCGCCAGTGAATACAAGGACAGCGTTGCGCGTGCGTCCTATCGCTACAGCCTGCCACCATCACTGATTCTGGCGATTATCGAAACCGAAAGCAGCTTTAACCCGTTTGCTATTTCTCCGGCTCCGGCTTACGGTCTGATGCAGGTAATGATTGCCAGTGCCGGTAAGGACGTCTACGAACGTATCTATCAGACCCATACCCGCCCGACGGCGACCGATCTGATGAATCCCCACACCAATATCGATATTGGCTCCGGTTATCTTGCCATTCTGCGGGATGTTTACCTGGGTAATATTCAGGGAGAGGAGCGTCAGGACTACTGCATTATTGCTGCCTATAATGGCGGTGCCGGGAATTTGTTGCGTACCTTTCATAGTGATCGCAACAAGGCTATTGCCAGAATTAACGCTATGTCGCCGACGGAGGTGTACAGGACGATTGTGACGTCGCACCCCAAGGCTGAGACACGGCAATATTTGCAAAAAGTGACCAAGGCGCGGAGTCGCTATGAAGGACGTTCCTGAGTATCACCAACAACTATTGGCACGAGTGCCGGGCTGGTCGGATAGCACCATCGAGCTGGTGAGTGTTGAACGCGGTATTGAGCTAGCGTTATTGAAACCAGAGGCTGACCGCTTTTACTTGTCCGATGAAATCGGGGTTATGTGGTCCCATATGCCTTACTGGGCCTTTGCGTGGGCAGCCGGGCGGGCGCTGGCCAGCTGGCTGCTGGAACATCCGGAGGTTGTTCGTGGCAAACGGGTATTGGATCTGGGTTGTGGTTCCGGAATTGCCGCCATTGCCGCAGCCCGTGCCGGTGCGAGTGAAGTGCTCATTGCAGATCTTGACCCGTTGGCCCTGCTGGCAGCCGAAGGGAATGCTCGGCTGAATGGTGTATCCATTACCCCTGCCATGCTCACCGAAGCTCGTGGTGTCGACATACTGATTGCCACCGATCTGCTTTACGATCCTGGCAGTCATAACCTGCTGATGGAGCTGTTTGAGCGTATACCGGAAGGATTATTCGCTGAGCCAGATGCTGCCCTGAACTGCAGCAGGGCGGGGCGAGTGCTGGGGGCCGTGCAATGCCTCGATACTCGCAAGCGTTCAACCTTGCCAACCCTCGATGACTTTGATGAAGAGCTGCTGGTCAGAATCCTGCACCACAAGCGCCAGCCATGAAGTCCGCTGTGTTAACGTTATTACTTCGGGCCTGCTGCAGGCCGTCCTCATCACTTCAAGGAGAACACCACGATGCGTCGCATTAACGCCCTGATGATTTTGCTGGCGGCGGCTTTGCCGACCCAGGCATTAACCAGTTCAGAGCTGGGGGCCTGGATGACCGGCATGCCGGAAATCAAAAACTGGCTGGATACCCACCAGGATCAGCTTCCTGAGCAACCTGCAGCTCCAGGTTCCAGCATGGAAACTGTATTCCAGCAGGGAGTCGAGCAATTGCGTGGTGCCGGGTTGTATGGTGATTTTGAATCTCTGGTGCGTGCTAAAGGCTTCGAAAGTGTAGAACGCTGGTCAGTTGTCAGTACTGAAGTCACCCGTGCGTTTGTCGCAATTGAGATGGAAAAGGAAGCTGCCTCCGTCACTGAAATGCAGAACCAGCTGCAACAGGTAAAGAGTATGCCGGGTATGCCTGAAGAACAGCGACAAGCCATGATCAACATGCTCGAACAGTCACTGGGAATGATTAAAGAAGCGCAGTCGGCACCTTCGGCTGACAAGGAGCTGGTGCGTTCGCATCTTGAGGAGGTGCGTGGGATTCTGGATTCCGATAATCCTGAAGAATAAGCCTCTGACCTGATCTGTAACATTACTGTTTTGTTGCTCTGACCTATGCTGAACGGTGTTCGCCATTCGGCAGTACCGTTCAAGAGGAGACAAAGTATGAGTTACTCAACTGTTCGAGACTTGCTGATGCTCAGCGAGCAGGTTCACCATCAGGCAGCAACCCTGTTTCAGCAATTACGCGAAGGTACCCAGAAAGAGCAGGTTGATCTGGTCATGCAGTTGCTGGCAGCTCATGAAGAGCATCAGGCTGAGGCCATGGTTCGGCTCTGTCAGGACAGCCCTGCTGCAGTGCTTTCCGAGTGGCATCAGATAGAGCCGGGCGGCTTGCCGGAAGCTCTGGGCGATAGCGGTGTGTGCCATGACGATATGAGTGTGGACGAAGTGGTCCAGCTGGCGTGTCGCATCAGTGATTATCTGTCGGGGCTGTACCGGCAGGTGGCATCCGAGGCGGCCAGTACCGGCGTACGTGAGCTATTCACCAGCCTGGTGGATTTTGAAAAGAACCAGAAGATAGCAGCCGTTCGTGCGGCGTTGTCAGCCAACGACTGGTAGACGAGCAAACGTTTTAACTGCACTTCTGATCTGAATAGCAATATTTACCGGCTTTCTGCATCTGCTGCAGAAAGCCGGTAAACATCCCGTCAGTAGAAACTGCCCAAGCTGTCCATTAGTGACATGGCAGAGATACCTGCACCCTGGGTACGCCACTGGCGGCGAAACGCTGCTGGTGTCTGACCAGTCCACTGTTTGAACGCTCGTTCGAATCCGCGACGATCCGAAAAGCCCAGTTCATTAGCCAGTTGCTGCACATCCTTGCTGGTACGCTTGAGCGCGGCGGCGGCACGGATCAGACGGCAGTGTTTGCTCAGTTCCGAGAACTGGCTGCCTTCTTCCTGTAGACGACGGGTCAGGGTGCGGGCGCTGGTGCCCAGCAAATCAGCGACTGCTTCCTTGGTCATTGGCAGACAGGTCGGCCAGTAATAAAGGATATGGCGCAGTTTGCGGCTGAATGGACGATCGGTATCTTCGGCAGTCCATGGTAATTCGGAACCTTCCAGCATAGTGGCCAGGAACGGTGCCGCTTTTTTCATCGACTTGTCGAGATAATCGCTGGAGAAACTGATCCAGTTGCAGTGTTCGCCAAAGCGTACCGGAACCCCGAAATAACGTTCGAGTTGTTCACGATAGGCGGGGGCGGGCTGCTGGAAACCGATACCGGTGATGTTGTAGAAGCCATTGCCAAGGCGTGTACCAATGTTATGGATACCGGCAGCCACCATTTCAGCGCGAGTCTGGCGGGCGTCCTGACTCCCTTCGCTGACATAGAAGACTACCTTGACGGCATGCTGGCCAATAAAAACATCCGGAGCATGGCTGTCGCTGATCAGCGGGTAATAACGGCGCAGTTGTGACAGGGCGTCACGACCGGTTCGGCATTCACTGAGCAGGTAAGCAAGCAGACGGAAGCGTCGCCAGTCCATTCTACTGCCGAGCATCAGGCCAATAGCCGGATCCCGGAGAACGCTGCTGGCTTGTTCCAGCACTCGATCGAAAACCTGTACAGGCAAGTGAAGATTGTCACTTGCCCACTCCTGACTGAACTCGGAGAGTTCGTCAGTTGTCATGCCGCGCTCGCGCAGTAATTGCAATAGCGGATAGAGCACGGCCGACGTTAATGTCGGTGTAAGGTAAGCACTCATAGGCGTATCTTTATTGTTGTTATTTTATGTGTTCGTAACCTATCATCCCGGCCGTTTTGTCGCCAGCGTTCTGCAAGCCTTTTTGTAACGAGACTGTATCTGCTCAGGCTTCGTAATAATTTTGCAAAATCACTATTGACACCTGTGGGTGGTATCCGTATTATTCGCAGCCTCTGACGCGGGGTGGAGCAGCCTGGTAGCTCGTCGGGCTCATAACCCGAAGGTCGTCGGTTCGAATCCGGCCCCCGCAACCAATTATTTTTACCAGAAATAATTAACGGTTTGTCAGAGACTTAGTAGTGCACCCATAGACACATTCGTGTCAGTTGTCGCGGGGTGGAGCAGCCTGGTAGCTCGTCGGGCTCATAACCCGAAGGTCGTCAGTTCGAATCTGGCCCCCGCAACCACTTCCCTCTTTTGTAGTATCTTTCCCGCTCTGGGAACAATAATCTGAAATTATCCTAAATAAGCTGTTAGTTTATCTGCTTTTACGGTTAGTTTGGCTGTTTTTTGCGTCGAAGTTTTGACTGTAGTGGCTATTTGCTCCTCCGCATTCTTTTCCCCCTGTTTTTAGCTTTTGTTGCTTCTGGTTAGTCGGTGACCTTAAGGGGCGTGTGCCTAAGCATTTGTTCTCTTGCTCCCCTCTCTGCAATTTTTACCGTATGGATCGACGAGCCACGACGGATGAAGATCCATTTCTTGATTGTCATTCGACATTGCCAAATCCTCAAAAAATGTCTCTGTGCCCACTCTGTGCCTGGATTGTGGCTGCCGCCTTCAAAAAATCACCGTGTTGGGCGACAGAAATGACCGTAGGGCTCGTGCGTTGGAAAATTTTTCGAAATTTTTTGTCATCACTCTTTTACGTAGGTGATCAGCTCTTCGACTGGGCAGTCGAAGTATCTGCATAGCTTGTCCAGATTATCCGTGACTGTGCTGTGGCCTGGGTGGTTGATCATCTTCGATAGGGTCATGCGATTGATGCCGGTTGCCTCTGAAATTTCCGCGATGGTTACCCGCCGTTTCTCGGCGAACTCTTTGTCAGCAATCAGCTTCTTTAGATGAAAACGGATCATTGGATGCTCAAATGATTAAATAAATTATCAAAAACAACTTGAACTGATCATCTGACCGTGTATATTTATGATCAAGTGATAATAAAAGTTATCATTGGATTAACGAAGTACGAGGAATGGTCGCATGAGCAATACCTACCTGACAACAGAGGAACTCTCTGCTCGCATCAAGTACGACGCCCGCACAATCCGTAACTGCCTCAAAGACAGCGTGCTGCTGGAAGGTCGTCACTACATCCGCCCATTTGGCGGTCGCAAAATTCTCTACATCTGGGAAGTAATCGAAGGAGACATGCTGGACGCATCGAAAGAGGCGATGGCGATTCCTATGGCTGCCGGAGGTGTTTGTCATGGCTAGCGTTCGGGTTCGTGTAGAGACAGGTAAGCTGTTTCTGGATTTTCGTTACCTCGGTATGCGATGCCGGGAGCAGACGCTGCTCGATGATACGCCTAAGAACAGGAAGCAACTGGAGTCTGTTCTGCAGCGGATTCAGGCAAAAATCACGCTGGGTGAGTTTACCTATGCCGATTTTTTTCCGGAGAGCAGCAACCGTAAAAAAGTGGAGGCTGTTGAAAATGGAACCTTGGAGATTCTCCCTGATAAGCCAACCGCCAGATCTTCAAATCACAAAGCACCTGCGTTCGGTATTTTTGCAGAGCAGTGGTTTTCTGAAAAATCTGTTGAATGGCGCTCGTCCCATTTGAGGAACGTACGATCGCTGTTGGATAGTGCTTTATTGCCTGCATTTGGAAAGACGCCGTTGGCGCAGATCTCCAAAGACGACTTGATGAACTTTCGAGTGCAGCAGGCATCTTTGCCGGGGCGCAATGGCAACGCTACGGTCACAGCCAAAACGGTGAACAATCGGATGGGAATTCTGAGCATGATCATGACAGAGGCGGCCGATCGCTATGGTTTCGAAAGTCCATACCGCAATATCAAGCCGCTCAAATTGCAGAAAGTGCATATCGAACCATTTTCGTTGCTTGAAGTGAATCGGATCATTGAGAAGGTTCGGGAAGACTTTCGTAACTACTACACAGTGCGCTTTTTCACTGGAATGAGAACCGGTGAGGTTGATGGCCTGAAATGGGAGTATGTCGATTTTGAACGCCGTCAGATTCTTGTGCGCGAGACTCTGATTGCCGGAAAAACTGAATACACCAAAAACAATGGTTCGCAGCGTGAGATCCCGATGCTCGGGCCTGTCTACGAGGCTCTTATGAGTCAGAAATCAGCCACGGGGAGGCTGAGTCGTTACGTATTCTGCAATATGCAAGGTGAGCCGTTGGACCAAAACAACGTCACCAAAAGGGTGTGGTATCCACTTTTAAGAAACCTTCGACTGGCAAAACGTCGTCCATATCAAACTCGACATACCGCTGCCACACTGCTTCTGGCATCTGGAGAGAATCCTGAGTGGGTCGCCCGCTTGCTGGGGCATTCCTCCACGGAAATGCTGTTCACGGTTTACTCGCGCTATGTTCCGAATTTGACCCGCATGGATGGTTCGGCATTTGAGAACCTGGTTGCCGGAACCTCACGGGAGGTGGCTTCATGATTCATCCTATCAACGGTCAGTTTCCCTTGGTTGTTCGAGAGTTATCTGAGTGGCTCATTGCCCGATACCGAATTCAGCCTGGCTTTGGTTTGGCCGGATTCTTGGGAGTAAAAGGTCGATGTGACAATCATAAAGCAGTTCTTGTTTGGGTTTATTCGCAGTACTTGTCGTGTACAGGGGAGCAACGGACAACTGGTCATTTGCGACAGGAGTTTGTTCGTCTTTTACCTGGAGACCTCTTCTGAAATGGGATTTGCGTCTCAAAAACACAGAATGAAACAAAAAAGGCAGAGCTCTCAGGAGACGATTCGGGAAATCGGAAAATCACTAGTAACTCCATGAGTTATCAGGGATTTTGATATTTTTTACAAAATGAAACATTTCCAAAAGAATACTATCTTTTGCAAAAAAAGCTTTCTAAATCAGTTGCTTGAAGAAAAACATGGTGTTGCCAAAAACCTTTTCAACGTGGTGTGCTTAGCCGACGAGGAATTGGAGGAAATGGCATGGCGCATCAAGTTGAATCATTGGGAAGTTCGAATGCGGTTGTTCTTTTGCTGAGATTTCAGGGGGCTCAGATTATTGCCGAAGACTCGCATTTGAAGTTCCCGGATCGTGCACTGATTCCCGCTGAACTTAAAAAAATTCTTGAGCTTGTAAAACGAGTCTTTTCTAGCTTCGTTCTGGAAACCATGCCCAGAGAGGCAGTTTATTTTGATATTCACCCTCATGTTGCAAGACCGGATGCTGGTCAGGATCAGCAGTGGCTTGCCTCAATTGAGGCCTCAACCGAGCTCTCCGTAGGCATCAGAAGTGAATTACAGCAGCTTGCCTTCCATGTTTTGTCCCGAATCACACACGGTACGGCGGAGCTTTTTTCGGCCGCATTGAGCGCAGATGAATCTCGAGAGTTTGACGACTTGGACTGCGTCAGTGAACAAATTGAAAAATTCATTCAGGTGAATGGCGGCAGGCCGTTGCAACAGACTTTTTCTGTCTCTTTAGATTTGAACTCATCCGAACCGATCATTGTTTCTGGGCATGTGCGAGAACCGGAACTTCGAGAGTTTCAGTCTGAGGATGTCTCGGGTATTGCACTTGTCGACGGGTTTCGTGCGTCGAAAAATGAAGTGTTTCTTTTTCCAGTCGAGCACAACCGAGCCTTGGGGAAGAGCCTTTCATTCAAATGCACAAACTCTGACATTTTTCTGCCCCTTGCCGAGGCGCATGCCACTCGAAAGATGATCAGGTATGTTGCTAGGACCATCCCAAAAGCCAATGCCCAAGGCGTAGAACAGGAGATTTCTGCCATTGAGATCATGGTGGATAACAGCTTTGAGTTGGAGTGAAGCAGATCAGATGTCCCTTCCAGGGTATACGCCGAAAATATCACCAATTATCACTATTTATCATTGAATCATCAGTCGCACGATTTTTAGGGTGAGGTACTGTGAGGGTCAGGTTATCAATAGGAGAAAGACCATGGCCAAGCAATCAAACCACCAAGGTGACATCAAAAACCCGAACAAGGGTACGTCAGGGACCAACACAACCTACGACAAAAACCAGGGCAATCGTGGCAAGCAGTTGAACCCGAACCGCAAGGGTAAGTAGGTGATTTGAGGCCGGAGGGTGTAGTAGCCTCCTGCCTCTATTTTATTTTGGATAGATTGAGAGACAGAATGGAAGCCCAAAAACCATCTAGGAACCGCAAAAAACGCCCATTCAAGCAAACCAAAGAACTGGTTCGTCTGGCCCTTAATGATGGTTGGACACAAGCCGATATAGCAACCAGCTGTCGTACTCAACAGTCGATTGTCAGTGACTGGAAGAAAGGAACGAAGACTGGCACGGAAGAACAACTCAGGCCATTGCTGGAAGTATTTGGTTCCAAGTTACGGCGAGCATCTTTTCGCTTTTACAGAGCAGTTTCAGGGGCCTTGGAGGGAGGTATATGGCATAAAGTAGAAGGTCAAGTCATTCTTCAGCGAATAGTCTATTGCCAAGATCCTCAGCAAGCCAAGTGGGAGCCTCTATACAAGCTCGTCGTTCATGCACTCGGCAGGGGGAAATTCAATGCATTGTATCTATCACCGGTTTCCCTGGACAAGGTTGCTTGTGGCAAGGATGAGAACTGGCTTATCTGTTATGCTCGTATGGATCTTGATGTAACAAAACTTCTTGGTTTCATTGATAATCCAGACGTTAAACCGAGAACTCCTTCACCCCTAGATGGTGAGGTTCAAATTAAATACCTCGTCCGTGCTGCGCTTCTGAATCACGGCTACCCTGTGGATGATGTGGTAACTCATCCGGCTAACTGGTAGCGTAAAGAACCCCTATAGCACCTGAGCGGCTCAAAGCTCATGGCCCGGCAGCCATAAACAGCCACTTTCGTTCGCTCTGATGAGCTAGCCGCGCGAAGTGCCAGTTCGCACCCGCGCCGCGATACGAAAACAATTCGGAATGCACGGTTGCTGCCTTGAATGAGGCTAGAAGAAAGGGGTTCTTCGGAAGTCCGATTAGTCGAAACGCCACTGTGCAAAACGGGTAAGGGGTGGGTACAAGCCCGAGCCGTCAGTTAACTGGCCGCTCGGGCTTTTTTGTGTCTGAATAGACTGCTTGTGTTGGAGAGGTGAAAGTGCTTAACAAAACGAGCAATGGTAATATTTGGGATTTTACCAGCGCATAAGCGGCCACCATGCAAGCTAAACACTACAAACTTACCTTCACCAACGGTGCTCTGCTTCAACGAGAGTCGCTCGCTGTGATTGAAGCGTACATGGATGTGCGAAACTGGGAGGAAGTGAAGAAGATGGTTTTCGCTGAAAATCTTCTTCAGGCCAGAACATACGCGAGTCTGAAGATTCTTTTTCGGGAAACAAGAACCCGTCTTCAATGCCTGTCCGATACCGAGCTTGAGTTTATTTATCTGTCTGAATCTGCGACACAGTCTCTCATGCTCTGGCTCGCTGCATGTCGGGCTTACAGGCTGATTCGTGAATTCGCTGCAGAGGTTATGAATGATCGGTATACCAGTCTGATCTGTGACCTGCCTCGAGACACGTTTGACACATTTTGGATGCAGAAAGCCAATTACTATCCAGAACTTGATCAAATAACCAGTGCAACAAAAACGAAGTTACGGCAGGTATTGTTCTTGATGTTGCGAGAAGCGGGGCTCATTGATCAGAACGATCATATTCAGCCATGCGTACTACCTTCAGCGATGGTCAGTTTGATAAAACAGAACAACCTGGCAGAGCTTGATTACTTCCCGCTGTTTAGAAACGACTACCCAGGATAAAAATGACTACCGATCTAACCAATGCACCGATGAGTGAGCGCTTTGAGCACCTGTTGTCGGTGACTTCCGGTGAACGCTTTCTGAAAATGCAGGGCCTTGGTAATGAAGTGCCATTTTTCATCTGCTCTTACGCTGCTTCTGAAGCAGTAGCTATCAGCAAGCTACAGAAGCAGCTGATTGCTCGCTTGGCTGAGCGCGGTATATCCGTGCTGCATCTGAATCTTTATGACCTTTGTATTGAAATATTCAAGGCAGAAGGTATCTGGGAGAGGGTTCTGGAAGTTGAACCTGAAGAGAGCAAAGAAGACTTTATTGAATTGCTGCAAGGTGTTCTGGACCCCGAGTCCAACCTCGTCCCTTTGATGGCACAAAAAATTGCCGCAACAGAACACCAGATTATGGTGCTGTCGGGGGTGGGAGAGGTTTTCCCTTACATTCGTTCGCACAATGTTTTGAACAACCTGCAGAAAGTCGCCAAAGACCGACCGACCTTGATGTTCTTTCCGGGGGAGTACACACATTCTCTGGAATCCGGTGCATCGCTCGACCTGTTTGGGCTGCTGCGAGACGACAAATACTACCGCGCCTTTAATATTTACCACTGCGAAGCATAAAACGAAGGATACGTAATGAGCTTGAAGTCCCTGTTTCTTAAGGAAGTTGATCGTCCTATAGAAGGCGTTATCAAAGCCGATGATAACGCCAGCCTTCGCCTGGAGTTGGAAGAATACGTACTGACCAACGAAATCGAAAAGCGCATGGAAGAATTCCTGGAAGCTTACACAGGTTACGCTGGTGCTAATGGTGTGTGGGTTTCCGGCTTCTTTGGTTCCGGTAAGTCCCACCTGTTGAAAATGTTGGCACTGTTGCTGGAAAACCATGAAGTTGGTGGTACGACTGCTCTGCAGGAGTTTCTGCCGAAGTGCAAAGACAATCCAATACTCAAGGGACTGATCGAAAAAGCCACTGCGATACCGGCCAAAAGCATTCTGTTTAACATAGATCAGAAGGCCGACATCATCAGCAAGGACCAGATAGATGCTCTGGTTGCAGTGTTTGTAAAAGTCTTCGATGAGATGTGTGGTTACTATGGCAAACACGGCCATATCGCCCAGTTTGAGCGAGACCTCGACAGCCGTGATCTGCTCCAGCCATTCCGTGATGCCTACCAACAAATTTCTGGTAAACCTTGGGAAAAAGGGCGTGAGCAAGCACTGCTGGAAAACAGAAACATTGCCAAAGCCTATGCGGCAGTGAGTGGCGGTGATGAAGCAGACGCCAAGGACATCATCAAGGGCTACAAAGAGCACTACAAACTTTCGATTGACGATTTTGGTCAGCAAGTCGCCGACTATATTGAGCGTCAGCCGAAAGGCTTCCGCCTGAATTTCTTTGTCGACGAAGTGGGGCAGTACATTGCCGACAACACCAAGCTGATGACCAACCTGCAAACGGTGGCAGAAACCCTGGCGACCAAATGTAATGGTCAGGCCTGGGTGCTGGTCACTGCGCAGGAAGAAATGAAGTCAGTGATTGGTGAAATGAACAAACAGCAATCCCACGACTTTTCAAAAATTCAGGCACGCTTCAAAACCAAAATGAAGCTTACCAGCGCCGATGTTGCCGAAGTGATTCAGCGTCGCTTGCTGACCAAGACTGATAGCGCAGCCAGTCAGCTGAATGTGCTTTACGATGCAGAGCACAACAACTTCAAGACGCTGTTTGATTTTGGAGATAACTCGGTCAGCTATCGAAACTTCCGCGACTGCGATCATTTTGTTCAGACCTATCCGTTTATTCCGTACCAGTTTGCTTTGTTCCAATCGGCGATCAATAACCTGTCGCTGCACAACGCTTTTGAAGGTCGACACAGCTCGGTGGGTGAGCGTTCGATGCTGGGTGTGTTCCAGCAAGTAGCGGTGCAGATCAGCGACCACAAACTGGGAGATCTGGCGTCTTTTGACTTGATGTTTGAAGGGATTCGCACCTCCCTGAAATCCCAGATCCAGCGAGCGATCATTCAGGCTGAGCAGCACTTGCAGGACCCATTTGCAGTCAAAGTGCTCAAGGCGCTATTCCTGGTTAAGTACGTCCGTGAATTTAAGGCAACCGTCCGGAATCTTTGTGTCTTGATGCTGGGAAGTTTTCAGCAGCCGTTATCTGAATTGCGAGAACAGATTGAGCACGCTTTGAATCTGTTGGAGCAACAGACCTACATTCAACGTAATGGCGATTTGTATGAATTCCTGACTGATGATGAGAAAGACGTCGAAGAGGAAATCAAAAGCACCGAAGTTGAAAGCACCGAAGTTGCAGCCTTGCTGCACGACCTGGTGTTTAACCGGGTTATCAAACAACGAAAGATCCGGGTCAGTGGCGGTACCGGAGCTGGAGTCGATTACAACTACTCGCAGAAGCTGGATGACAAGCTGTTTGGTCGGGAGCAAGAGCTGGCGATAAATATCATCAGCCCATTCCACGAGCACTCAGATAACCAGCAAATGCTGATTACCAGCTCTACCTACAACATTGACCAGTTGTTTGTTTGTTTGCCATCTGACGACCGTTTGATTCGCGACCTGACGACCTACAAACAGACTGAAAAGTACGTCAAATTAAATTTCTCTTCGACTCAGCAAGAATCAATCAAACGCATCTTGCAAGACAAAGGTCACCAAAATCAGGAACGCTACAAAACGCTGGAAGAAAGCCTGAACAAGCTGATCGGTAAAGCAAAAATACTGGTTGCAGGCTGTGAACTGGAAATCAGTAGTACTGATGCTCAAAGCCGTATTGTTCAAGGCTTCCAGGAATTGGTCACTCGCGCCTATCCAAACCTGAAGATGCTACGAGGTGTGGTGTTTGCCGAGGATATGATCAAAGACATCCTCAGTAACCAGGGCGGAACACTGCTGGGCGGTGATGCCACCCAAATGGCAGAGTCCGAAACCGAGGTGTTGTCGTTCATTAGCAGTAACAGCCGAACGGGTATTCGTACCAGCCTGAAGTCGTTGGTTGAGCGTTTCGAGCGCAAGCCCTACGGCTGGAACTACCCGGCGATCCTTTGCGTATTGGCTAATTTGCTGGTGAGAAACAAGGTCGAGGCCAAGGTAAATAGCAATACTGTAGAAGACCATGATCTCGAACGAGTACTGCGTAATACCCAAAGTCACGGCAACACGCTACTGGAGCCTCAGCAGGAATTTACTCCTGCTCAAGTGCGAGGCCTGAAGGATTTTTACAGCGATTACTTCAACCAGCCTGCGGCCAGCAGCGAGCCAAAAGCCCTGGGTACCGAAATCGCGCAGCGGTTTATCGATCAGGTAAACGATCAACTGAAGCCACTGGTAGCGCTTGCAAACCAGTATCCGTTCCTGCAAGCGCTTAACCCGGTGATCGATCTGCTAGGTAATATCAGTAAAAAGCCCTATAGCTGGTTCCTGATTGACCTCAAACGTGAAGAAGACAAACTTCTCGATCTGAAAGAAGACCTCATCGACCCCATTCTGCAATTTATGAATGGAGCCCAAAGAGGAATCTACGACGATGCTCGTAAACTGCTGAGCACTCATAAAGAAAACTTCAGCTACGTTGATGAAGCAGCGGAAGACATACGCCAGATTCGTCATGCTCTGGATGACGCCAAATGCTTCAAAGGCAATCGTATACAGCAAATCAAGCAGCGGATTGATCAGGTGCATGTATTGGTCGATGCGCAAATCTCTGCTGCGCGTGCCAGTGCCTGCCAAACCTTAGACACCATGCAGTCCCGCCTTGAGACGATGGAAAGCTTCTTGTCGTTACCTGATGTACGCCAGCAAGAGTTACTGGAACCGTTCGGCAAACTGAAAAATGATATTCAGCAGCAACAGCTGATTGCTGTGATCAATGACCGTTTGCGTCGCTTCGAAGACGACGGTTACGAACGTCTGCTCAGTCGAATCAATCAGATGGCGGAAGCACTGAATCAGCAAAAAAAAGCAGCGACCAGCCAAACAGCTGCCCTGAGCGTTACCACTGAAAAAGCAGGTATTTCAGAGAACTTCACCGGTTCGGTTACTCCTGACAAAGAAGATGAAGTGACACCTCAACCAACAGTATCGTTTGTCGCTATACGAACGCTGGAGCACGGCTACGCCAAAGCCTTGATCGAGAATGAACAGGATGTCGAAAGTTATTTGGAAACGCTGCGAGAAGCACTGAACAGCACCCTTAAATCCGGCAAGAAGGTGCGTGTATGATTGAAAAACTTCACCTTAAAAACTTCACCGCGTTTGATGATTTGGAGCTGAAGCTCTCGCCGAAAATCAATGTGATTATTGGTGAAAACGGTACCGGTAAAACCCAGTTGCTAAAGGCGCTGTACTTTTGCAATAAAGCTCTGGCATCCCAAACTCCTGGTGCAGAAGATCTTCTGCATACGTTCAGGCCGTCCCCGCTGTCCCTTAAAGAGCTTGTCGGTAACGACGGGAAAGCCAAGGCTGAAGTTCATTGTGAGTTGGCTACTGGGCAGGCAATGGACATTTCCTTCTCTGCTAACTCTAGGCAACTGGTTCAAGATCGCTTTATGAGCAATCCGCCTGCTGCCAAGCCAACTTTCTTGCCTGCCAAGGAAGTTCTTTCTTTTCTGAAAGGAATGTCTGCCAGCAAGCTAACCGATGTTCAAAATCATGGTTTGTTTGACCAAACCTATCTGGATCTGATCAGCAAGCTACTGGTGAAGGCAGCGAGCAAGCCGGGTGAGAAAATAGATGACGACCCACGCTTTGCTGATGTGTACCTCAAACTGGTCGAAGTCCTCGGAGGCAAGTTTGAAGTTATGTTTCCCGGAGAAAACCTGATTATTCGCTTTAATTCCGGCGAGTATGAAAGAGTCAAAGACGAATCCAGCCCCAATTTTGATCAAATGACGTTTCGAAAGCGCCGTTCTGATTCCATGGATATGACGGCAGAAGGTCTTCGTAAGTTAGGAAACTTGCAGCTCCTGTTGGCTAATCATGAGTTGGTTCCTGGCTCCGGTGGTGTATTGCTGTGGGACGAACCCGAAGCCAACCTGAACCCCAAACTGATGAAGCTGGTGGTCGAGACCTTGTTACAGTTTGCCCGTAACGGCCAGCAAATCGTGGTGGCGACTCACGACTATGTGCTACTGAAGTGGTTTGATCTGCTGATTGATTCCGGCAAGGGCGATCATATTCGTTATCACGGTCTTTCCCGTGATGAGGATGGCAAGATCTCGATCGAAGTGGCCGACGATTACAAATACCTCTCAACCAATGCGATTTCCAACACCTTCAGTGAGTTGTACGACGCAGAAATCCAGCGATCCCTTGGAGGCAGTTGATGACCATTCTCAGGGAAGGAGATCTGGAATTCGATTTTAGTAATGCTATCAGCGCCTTTTGCTACGACGACGATACGTTTCATGGCAATCATGCGATGAAGCGTGTGGACTTGATTGCTGAGTTCGAGGATCGGTGGGTATTTCTGGAAATCAAAGATCCGGACGTTCCTGGCGCGGCGAGCCCGGATAAGTTCAAGCAGAAATTGCTGAGTGGCAACTTGATCCCCGATTTAGCCAGTAAGTATCGGGATAGTCTGTGGTTCCGCGCACTCAGTCGCAAGTTAGGCAAGCCCGTTGATTACGTCGTACTGCTTTCCATGGCTACACTCGACCCGGCAATGTTATTGGTTCAGCAAGAACGTTTACACAAGGCGTTACCAATGAAGCATTCAGAATGGACGATGCCATTTGCGGAAAAGTGCCTGATTGTAAATCTGGCAACCTACAAAAAAATTTTTGGCGCTGATTCCGTACGCCGAATCAGTGACAGTGAGTAAGAAAATTCATGAGCGATAAACTCGAAACGTCCAAACTGAAGAAATTTGCCCAATACGCCCGCCGTACCCTGCTGGAACAAGTGGCAGCCAAGCTGACACTGGTGTTGGCAAAAGACAGCCCGGCACGTCGTGAATCACCGACTTCGGTCGCTGCGTTGGAAAAAGCCATTGCCGACAGCGGCAAGCCGCAAGTGATCGATCGGGTGGCGTACACCTGGTTTAACCGCTTCTGTGCGCTGCGTTTTATGGACGTTAACCGCTACAACCGCATCAATGTGGTATCACCGGCTGACACAAGCCAGTTCCAGCCAGAGCTATTGGCAGAAGCCAAAAGTGGTGTGATTGATGACGGCATGGTGTCGGACGCCACCGCGAAGAAAATTCACGGTTTGCTGAATGGCAGCATCCCAAGCCCGGATGGCCAGGGGGAAGCCTATCGACTGTTAGTGGTGGCGGCCTGTAACAGCTTGCACACGGCCATGCCGTTTCTGTTTGAACGCATCGAAGACTACACCGAACTGCTGATGCCGGATGACCTGCTATCAGGTAATTCCATTCTTGCTTACATTCGCGAAGCCATGACACCAGACGCCTGTGAAAGCGTCGAAGTGATTGGCTGGCTGTACCAGTTCTATATCTCTGAAAAGAAAGATCAGGTCTTTGCGGACCTGAAGAAAAACACAAAAATCTCACCGGACAATATCCCGGCGGCGACCCAGTTGTTTACCCCGCACTGGATTGTGCGTTACCTGGTGGAAAACTCCCTGGGTCGACTCTGGCTGCTGAACAACCCAGGTTCCAAGCTGGCCGAACAGATGGATTACTACATCGCGCCGGTCGAGTTGGAAACCGACTATCTTAAGATCAGCAGCCCGGAAGAAATCAAAATCTGCGACCCGGCCTGTGGCTCTGGCCATATGCTGACCTACGCCTTTGATTTGTTGTACGCCATCTATGAAGAAGCCGGTTACGACAGCAGCGAGATTCCGGAACAAATCCTCACCCATAACCTGTACGGCATCGAAATTGACGAACGAGCAGGGGAGCTGGCGGCTTTTGCCTTAACCATGAAGGCCGCGCAGTCTTTTAAAGGGAGTAAACAGCGGCGCTTCTTTAACAAGGGCATCAAGCCCAATATCTGCGTACTGGAAAATATCCATTTCAGCGACGACGAACTGGATGAGTACACCGACTTTGTCGGCCGTGATCTATTTACCGCTGACTTGCGCATCACCCTGAAACAGTTTGAAGAAGCCGATAACTTTGGCTCGCTGATTCGCCCACACCTGAACGATGTCAGCGAAGTACTGCGCACTTTCGAAGCCAAAGATGTAGCCGGGCAATTATTCCTGGCCGATACCCATAATCGTGCTTTGCAGGCGCTGAAACAAGCGGATTACCTAAGCTCCAAATACCATGTGGTGGTGGCGAATCCGCCATATATGGGGCATCGAGGAATGAATAGCCTATTAGGGGGGTGGGCAAAGGAGTATTATCCAGCCACAAAGACTGATTTGTATTCTATGTTTGTAGAAAGAATATTGAAGTCTATATGCTCGGGGGGGTTTGCTGGTTTTATGTGTCCATTTACATGGATGTTTTTGTATTCTTACTCTGAAATGCGTGATTTTTTACTTTCTGAATACACTCTTACCAGTTTGATTCGTCCAGAATATCACGCCTTTTTTGATTCGGCATATGTTCCTCTTTGTGCTTTTACCATTTTTGTTAAAAGAGATGAGGATTTTCCCGGTGTTTTTATTGATTTGAATGATTTTTATGGATCAAATCAGCAATCAGTAAAAGCACTGGAAGCGATTAGAAATATAGATGTTTCTTGGCGATATACTGTGTCGGCATCTGAGTTGAGAAATATTCCAGGCTCGCCAATTGCTTATTGGGCTACAAAGTCCATGCGTGAAGCATTTTTAAAAAATACATCTTTAGGCGAGTGGGTGCCGGTTAAACAGGGACTTGCAACTGCTGATAATGATCGATTTATACGTCTTTGGGGTGAGGTTTCATTTAAAAGTTTTGGAGTTGGTATTAAATCTTCTTCGGAAACTATGGACGATTCTTGTAAGTGGTATCCGTACAATAAGGGTGGTGATTTTAGAAAGTGGAATGGTAATTTTGAATATGTAGTATTGTGGGAGAATGACGGATTCGAGATACGAAACTTTTCAGATGAAACGGGTAAAGTAAAATCTAGAGCACAAAATACAGGGTTTTATTTTAAACAGGGGGTTACTTGGACATTTATCAGTTCTTCTAATTTTGGTGCTCGGTTTGCTCCTTCTGGATCTGTCTTTGACGTTGCTGGTTCTACGGCTTTTCCTCCAGAGGAATTAACAGTAAAGCTGACAGCATTCCTTGCGAGTAAAGTGGCCTGGAAATTCTTGGAATTATTAAATCCAACACTAAATTTTCAAGTAGGAAATATATCTTCTTTACCCGTATCTAAGGAACTTCTTAATAGAATCCCTGAGTCGTATGGGGCGTCTGCTATAAGTTTTTCCATGCAAGACTGGAACGCCTACGAAACCTCCTGGGATTTTACCTCCCTGCCATTACTGCAATCCGACTACCGTCAGCCCACTCTGGAAGCCACCTATCAGCAGCTGCGTGAACACTGGCGAACTCAAACGCTGGAAATGCAACGTCTGGAAGAAGAGAACAATCGTATCTTTATCGAAGCCTATGGCCTGCAGGATGAGCTGACGCCAGAGGTGCCGTTAAAGGAAATCACCCTGACCTGTAACCCGCATTACCGCTACGGCGGTGACAAGACCGATGACGAGTTGGAAGCGGTCTTGCTGGCGGATTCCGTGAAGGAGCTGATCTCGTATGCGGTGGGTTGTATGTTGGGTCGTTACAGCCTGAACAAGCCAGGGCTGATTTTGGCCAATCAGGGCGAGACACTTGATGACTACCTGAAGCAGGTGCCGAACCCGAGCTTCCCAGCGGATGACGATAATGTGATTCCGATTCTGGATGATGGCTATTTTAACGACGACATCGTTGCGCGTTTCCGCTCTTTCCTGAAAGTCACTTTTGGAGAAGCTCAGTTCGAAACCAATCTGGCGTTTGTGGAAGCGGCGCTGGGGATGGATGTACGCAAGTACTTCCTCAAGGATTTCTACAACGACCATGTGAAACGCTATAAAAAACGCCCGATTTACTGGCTGTTTTCATCGCCGAAAGGCTCGTTTAACGCGCTGATTTATATGCACCGCTACCGCCAAGATACCGTCAGTGTGGTGCTGAACAACTACCTGCGCCCGTTCCGCGATAAGCTGGTTAACGAGAAAAACCGCCAGGATGCAGTCAGCATCAGTACTTCGGAAACCAAGGCCAATAAAGCCAAGGCGCTGAAGCGCATCACCCAGATCAAAAAGATCCTCGACGAGCTGGATGAGTATGAACACGACGTGTTGTACCCGCTGGCTGGCGAGAAAATCGAGATCGATCTGGACGACGGCGTGAAGCAGAACTATCCGAAGTTTGGTGCGGCATTGAAAAAAATTGTAGGGCTTGATTCGACGGCAGACTGATTCAGTGTGGCGGCCTGTTGAATGTCCATGATGCACAAGCCGCCGATCACAACATGGCGGAATCAGCTAAACAGGAGGGCTGCGGGTCTGGCTTTCGCCTTCCCGAGCCTTCGACGACAACTCGTTTGTACCAGTGGCTGTGATGCTTGCTATTCCTGATCCGGGCGTTGATGACAGACTTCTGGATTGCTCTGCATGTTGGCAACTTACGATTCTTGCTTTATCTGATTGGGCGATAAGCATGGCCTTCCATAGGTGGCTTGCTGATAGCGGAGTTGCCATCGAATTTAAAGAGTGTGCTATCCACATCTGACTTTTAAAAGGAGTGCTGCCATGGCAGGCAAATATGAAAAAGCTATTACCATCAAGGATGCGATCGCGGCTATTAACGATCGTGACTATCTGTTGCCTGCGATTCAGCGCAAGTTTGTCTGGAGCAGCCACCAGATTTGTGTGCTGTTTGACTCCATCATGCGTGGTTACCCGATCAATAGCTTCATGATGTGGGAAGTGAAGGAGGATAACCTGAAGAACGACTACAAGTTCTATGCCTTCTTGAATTCCTACTGTCAGCGTTTTAATGAAGAAAACCCGGTTGTTAAAACCAGCGCCAGCTTCAAGAACTTTAAAGCTATTATCGATGGTCAGCAGCGATTAACGTCCTTATACATCGGCCTGTGCGGTACTTATGCCTATAAGCAGCCACGCAAGCATTGGCCGTCGTCACAAGACAAAAACGTCTTGCCTCCCCGCAAGTTGTATCTGGATTTGAGTCAGGCGATCGACCCGGAAGGTGATGAGTCACTGATGAAGTATGACTTCCGGTTTTTGACGGATGAGCAGTACAACAAGTCGATAGCGAGCCAGGATTCAAAACGTCATTGGTTTTGTTTGCATGAGGTACTGAAGTTTCCGGCCAAGAGCAGCAGCACAGAGGTGTTGTTGCAGGTAGTTCAGCCTTACCTGATGGAACATGGTTTGATCGGTAATGTTTTCGCTTGTGAAACCCTGCTCAAGCTGTATGAGGTGATCCGGACTCAGGATCTGATTCATTATTTCAATGAAACTGAGCAGGAAATTGATCACGTGCTGGATGTGTTTATTCGCACCAATAGTGGTGGTACCAAACTGGACTTCTCGGACTTGTTGATGTCGATCGCGATTGCTCATTGGGATGGTGATTTCCGAGAGGAACTGGATGAGCTGACCAAACAGATTCATCAGGATAATGAGATGGGCTTCTACATGGAGCGCGACTGGATTCTGAAAGTTTGCCTGATGCTGACTGGTTCGGATGTGCGCTTCAAGGTTAAAAATTTCCATTCCGAGCAAGTGGCTGAAATCCAGCAGCAATGGGATGCTATCAAGGCTTGTATTGTTGAGTCTTTAAAGCTGGTGCGGCGTTTGGGCATTAATTCGCAGTCGCTGACTTCCAAAAATGCTGTGATTCCGATTTGTTTCTACCTGTACAACAAGCAGGTATCTGAGGCTCCGTTGTACAAATCCATCAACAATCTGGCGAAGCACTCGGGTCAACGAGCCAAAATCAGCCAGTGGTTGTATATGGTGCTGTTGAAAGGGGTGTTTGGTGGGCAAGCAGATACTATCCTGAGTGCTATGCGTACAGTGCTAGAGAAAAACCTGGGGGGAGACGCATTTCCTCTGGAGGCTATCGTTGATCGTTTCCGAGGTACCAACAAGGACCTGCGTTTTGATGAGGAGTATCTGGATAGCATGATGAATATCCAGTACGGCGATGTTCGTTGCCGGGCACTCTTGCATTTGCTGTTCCCTGAGATGAATCCAACCGAGGTTTTCCATATTGACCACCTGCATCCGAAGAGCGCATTCGACAAGAAAAAGCTCAAGCAGGACGATCGTCTGAAGCAGGATGATCAGTTAATGAGCTTTTACCTGTCTGATCGCCATTGGAATAGCGTTGCCAATTTGCATCTGCTGAATCATTCCCAGAACATCAGCAAAAATGATCAGCCGTTGGCTGATTGGCTGGCCCGGCCAGACATTCATTTGTCGGCCGAAACGCTGTTGGTCGCCGGTGTGGATATGTCGTTTGAGGCATTTCCGCAGTTTTACGAGATTCGCCGTAAGGCATTGAAAGACAGACTGAGGGAACGTGTGTATCTGTCTCAGGTGATGCCAGTGGAATCGGCCGAAGAAGAATTTGACGAAGAGGTTGTGGAAGATTCCACCGTATGAACGACCAAATACAACGCGCACTCATCAGACAGTTTGACAAGCACCGGATTGTTTTCTGGTATGACGCCAAGGATGAGTTACGCGCGGAGTTCGACGCTTTGCAACTGGACGGTGTTGAAAAAGTAGAAATTGCCAACAACGAGTACGGTCTTAAATACCGGATGTTGCGAGAACAGCCGGAGCAAAAATTCCTGCTGTATAAGGCTGCTCCTCAGCCTGACGACATTCAGAACTGGTTGCTCGATGTGCAGCTGGCGCACGGTACGTTTCGTACTGATCAGGTTGGCATCTGGATGTCTGAGCTGGATTTGGGCATCGGTTTTCAAAGCATCGTGGCGGAGCATGTGGAGTTCTATAAGTCTGCCAAGCGCCTGGAGCTGCTGAAAAAACAGATTCAGCGTGATGATACCGAGCACATGGTTCGTCGCCGTATGCTGGCAATCTGTGTGGGCGGTGATGCGAGAATCGATTCTGTTCTAGAGCACCTGTTACAGGAATATTCCGAAAAGTCTGACGATGCGATCAAGCTGGTCGAGCGTTGTGGGCTGGCTGAGTTCTTGTGGGAACAGGTTAAACAACATTACGGCTATCACTCAGCAACGCCGGGCATTAAGGACTTTGTAATTGAGCTGTTCAAGTCCTGTTATGCGATGCTGCTGTTAAATACAGGAGCAGAGGTTCGGCTGAACAATGATGCTCTGGTGTTCCTGAAGCGTTGGAAAGACAGCCGACAGTTCGAGACATCATTTGAAGCGATATCCGCAGAGTGTGCGGATATTCTGTCGATCGAGCGTGACTTGTCGACCAGAGATTTCAAAGCTTTGGTAGAGCTGGATTTCTTCCGGGTGGTGGATCAGAAAATCATCAGCGATATGGTTCATGCCGTTACTCAAAGAACCGTGTCTACGGGTGATGTTGCCGTGTGGGTTCGTCAGCGCCGCCAGACCCATTGGTATCGATCGTTCGAACATTGTTACGAAGCCATCGACTACGCTGCCAGGTTTGTCTATTCCCTTGCCGGGATGAGCCTTCAGATGGACAGTTTGGCCGATGCTGTCGAACGTTATAAAAACTCCTGGTTCAAGCTGGACCAGCTGTATCGGAAATTTATTTATCACTCGGTCAAGTCTGGTCAGACGACCTTGCTGAGTGAACTGAATACCCAGATCGAAAATCTCTATTCGAACAGTTACCTGCTCAAACTGGGCGATTTGTTCAGTCATCAGGTGGCTAGTACTGAACGTTGGCAGGCATCGCCGGTTATTCGTCAAAGCCAGTTCTATCGTCACTGGGTAAAACCGTTTATTGAAAAAGGCACCAAGGTTTGTGTGGTTATCTCGGATGCCATGCGTTATGAAATTGGTGATGAGCTGCAACGCGCAATCCGTAAAGAAGATCGCTTCGACTGTGATTTGAATCCGATGTTGTCGGCATTACCGAGTTATACCCAGTTGGGGATGGCCTCGCTGTTGCCTCACACTTCTCTGGAAATCTCGAGCAACGATACCGGTACGGTATTGGTGGATGGGGTGAGTAGTCAGGGGACTGCGAATCGCAGCAAAATTCTGGCTGCTGCGTTAAGCGGACGAGGCCAGGCGATCAAGGCTGAGGAGTTTTCCGCCCTCAATCGTGATGCCAGTCGGGAGCTTATTAAAGCGAATGATGTGCTGTATGTGTATCACAACCGAATAGACCACACCGGCGACAAAATGCACTCAGAAGGCGAAGCCTTTGATGCTGCAGAACGTACGCTGGAAGATTTGTTGAAGTTAGTGAAAAAGCTAACTGCTGCCAATGTGAGCAACATTCTGGTGACAGCGGATCACGGTTTTATTTATCAAAACCGTGAGCTGGATGAGAGCGACTTTATTAACGATGAAGTGAGTGGCCAGAGTGTGCTGTATCGGGATCGTCGCTTTGTGCTTGGACAGGGGCTGCGAGATTCAGAAAACTGCCATAGCTTTTCTTCAGAGCAGCTGGGTCTGTCTGGATATATGGAAGTGCAGATTCCCAAGTCGATTAATCGACTACGTCTGAAAGGCTCTGGAAGCCGGTTCGTTCATGGGGGCGCTACGCTGCAGGAAGTTGTGGTTCCGGTTCTGAAAATCAACAAAGGCCGTAAGAGTGATACTGCTGCTGTTGAGGTCGAGATTATCAACACGGGTAGCAATTTGATTACTTCTGGGCAATTGGCTGTCAGCCTTTATCAGACGGAAGCCGTTACAGAGAAGCTGCAGCCTCGACTCATCCGTGTTGGTATCTATACCAAAGGTGGCACCTTGATTTCTGATCAACATGAAGTGCTGTTTGATTTTGTCTCTGAAAATGCACGGGAACGAGAGTTCACAGTCAGGTTCTTGATGGGGCGTGAAGCGGACAAGGCCAACAACGAGGTCGTTACCCTGCGATTGGATGAAAAGCTTGAAGGTACGTCCCACTACCGTGAAGGGTACCGTACTGCGGCGTACACAGTCCGTCGTTCATTTACCAGTGATTTTGACTTTTAAGCAGGGGCATTTCGCAAGGCAAGCTCTGATTCTTTGTGTATTTTAAAGCACCTGGACAAAGGGTGAGCCTTTTAGCCTGTTCTGATTTTTGATGATTCGAGTCAACACCTACGGAAGCGGAGCCGCGTGATGACAAAGTTGGACGACAAAATTAATGAGTTGTTTCCTGGCTTGGTTGTGCGTAAAGACCTTGTTAAAGAGGTTAAGGGCAACGCGATCGTACCGTCCTATGTTCTTGAGTACCTGTTAGGCCAGTATTGTGCGACGAATGACGAGCTGAGTATTCAAACAGGGATTGAGACCGTCAAAGAGATCTTGCGCAAGCACTACGTCCACAGAAATGAGGCGGGGCTGGTTCGATCAAATATTCGGGAAAAAGGGCGCTTCAAGGTTATTGACCGAATCAGTGTCGATTTGAATGACAAGAAAGATGCGTACGAAGCCGACTTTGCCAATCTCGGGATCAAGAAGGTGCTGGTGGACTCCGGCACGGTCAAAGCGCATCCGAAGCTGTTGGTTGGCGGTGTCTGGTGCATAGCCGATGTTGAATACGAATTTACCGAAGACAAAAACGCGGTTCCCTGGATTCTGGCCTCTCTGAAACCGATCCAGCTGTCACACTTTGATTTTGAGAGTTATTTGTCTGCGAGAGAGCAGTTCACTACGGATGAGTGGATTGATCTACTGATCCAGAGTATTGGCTTTAATCCAGAAAAATTCGGGAAGCGTAACAAGCTGATGCAGCTTCTGCGTCTTGTTCCGTTCTGTGAGCGAAACTATAACCTCATAGAGCTCGGCCCCAAGGGAACGGGTAAATCCCACGTTTATTCTGAATTCTCACCACATGGAATTTTGATTTCTGGTGGCGAGGTTACTGTCCCAAAGCTATTTGTCAGCAACAACTCAGGCAAGATAGGTCTGGTTGGTTACTGGGATTGCGTTGCCTTCGACGAGTTTGCGGGAAAGCAAAAGAAGACCGACAAGGCGTTGGTCGACATCATGAAAAACTACATGGCCAACAAGTCATTTTCTCGTGGTGTAGAGACGCTCGGTGCCGAAGCTTCCATGGTTTTTGTGGGAAATACTCAGCACACGGTACCGTACATGCTCAAACACTCCGATTTGTTTGATGAGCTGCCTCCGAAGTTTTACGACTCGGCATTTTTGGATCGTCTGCACTTCTACATTCCTGGTTGGGAGGTGGATATCATCCGGGGGGAGATGTTCTCCTCAGGCTATGGCTTTGTAGTGGATTACCTGGCAGAGATTCTTCGCTCACTCCGAAATCACGATTATTCCAATCGCTATCAGGACCACTTTGCTGTCTCAAAAGATATTTCTACTCGGGATCGTGATGGCATCCACAAGACGTTTTCCGGATTGATGAAGATCCTGTTTCCTTCCGGAGACGCGCCTAAAAACGAGATTGAGGAAATTCTGAGGTTTTCCATCGAAGGCCGTAAACGGGTTAAAGATCAACTTATGCGGATCGATTCGACCTACGGTAACGTCGATTTCTATTATGTTGATCTGGAAGGGAAACGTTATGTCGTGCGTACTCTGGAGGAGAAGGAGTATCCGGACTACTACCACCGGCGTGTTGCCGAAGAAAGCTTACCTGAATCAGTCAGTAGCTCTGAATCGAATCCATCCGAGAGCGAACCTAACTCTGTTGCCTCATCTGTTTCTGTAACTTCTATCAACGCAACTAGCCGAATTTCTGCAGTCGTTGAGGCTGAGGCGTTGACGGAGCAGCACCTGGAAATTCAGGAAAACCAAAAGGGTGTTTCTTACGATTCACTGTTTGGGCGTTATCTTGCTGGTTCAAAGAGCATCACAATCACAGACCCTTACATCCGCCTGTTCTTTCAGATTCGAAACCTTATGGAGCTTTTGGAAACAATCGTAAAAAACAAAGCGATAGAGGACGAAGTATCCGTTCATCTCATTACTGTTGAAGATGAGTTTCACGGGGATAAGCAGCAGGAAAACTTCGAGAAAATCCAGACCTCCGCTGCGACGGTCGGTATCACATTCTCATGGGAGTTTGAAAGGTCTGGATCTATTCACGCGAGGCACATTATATTGGACAACGGCTGGAAAATTTCTTTGGATCGAGGCCTCGACATCTTCCAGCAGTATGAAATGAATGATGCCTTTTCATTTGCCAATCGCTTGCAAAGTCATCGAGCCTGTAAGGCGTTTGAGGTGACGTATATAAAGTTAGCGGAATAACTTGGATGTATTTACTATTCCGCTACTGAGAAATACCACCGCCAATTCATTGCTGTTCCTGATCACCCCGTGATCATTCCTGATCAGGTTCAGCACGCCGTACTGTGTACGAGATCCAATCTTCTCTATCCCGTCATATTCCTCAAACAGATCAATTGTTAGTGGTCCATCTAATGCGGATGCTTCTGCTTGTTTGGTGACTGTGAAGCCTTGTTCTACAAGCAGCTGAGTGGCTCTCTCATTGTCGTTGGCTGCGGCTATTTTATAGTGGCTTTCGTCGATTTCGAAAATATCTATCACCCGTTTTACGAGCTGGCAGTGTTCTGGAGCTTCCATCAGCAATTGGCGTTTTCTGCCAACCAGTGACGGCAGGACGTCGATTGACGGGAAGCTGGCATCAGAGGTTGTATCGAGCTTGCTCTCGTAATTGGCAGCGGCTTCCATCATCCGAATCCATGCATCGTCCGAGATGTATTCAATCAGGGCATGGGGATGTTCCGATCCCAGAATCATGCCGCTATCTACGCCACGCTGTTTGAATCGCATTTTGTGGTTAGCGTTGTAGAACACGGTTTCGACAGTGCGGGTGAATTCCGGGTCGAGCTGATTGGCTGCACCTGCTTGCTCGAATGTTCGTCCTAGTGAAACCAATCTCAGTGTCTTCATTAGATTGAGTAGGGTGGGTTTCAGGAATACTAGTTGTGCCTGTTTTGGGGCTTTGGGCGGTTGGTATTTCTCCAGGTTTTGAGCATCGAATGCATTGCTGATTTTGTGAGTACGCTCTGAGCTGACAGGTGTTAGCTGATCAGCCCATTCCAGCAAAAGATGGTTGTAACTACTCATTCCTGTGCTCGGATGACGATGCCCCAGCAGTCTTGCCAGCGCCATGGGGCAGCGTCGGGAGACTTCGTTTTGCGGCCCGAGCACAACTTCTCTAATCAATGGCTGATCTGTGCTGCCTAGAAGGTTTTCTGTGAGTGGCGAACGAATGCCTAAAAGAACCGCTGCCGTTCGATTATGAAAGGCATGGCGACAGTGGTGCAGAACCAGGTTCGGGTTGCCTGTAACCTCTCGAATAACGCTAATTAGTGCTGGAGAAATCAGATCGATCAGAGACGATTGAACGATCTTCCCATTATGAATTTCAGCGAGGAGTGGCTGGTTTTTGTCTGTGCCAGAGAGAGTTTGAAGGCGAGTTTTTAGCTGTTCAATAACGGCATTTTCTTCCATGGTTAGATCGAATAGCAGGGGCACAACACGGCGGCTGTGTTTGCTTTTCAGGGCTCTGAATCGGTTGTTGCGGACTAGGAGCCATTTCTGTCCCTGATACTCACATAGATCTTTGGCCAATAAGGCTGTTGCCTCATTGAGCCTGAGGCCAAACCGATAGGTCATGATCAGTACAAAGCTCAGCATCAAGTACTGGTCATGTTCCGGGTAGCTTTGGCGAATGCGCTTCAGAGCATTCAGGTAGTCCTGCTCTGTGAGGATGCCTGGCCGCACGACCCGTCGATCCGACTCCAGATTCAACTCAGACCAGTCCGGCTCGGAAATCCCGGTGTGGCTAGCCCAACGATGAAACGCCACCAGACGATCACTGAAATAACCAACCTGTTGTGCTTTTAGTAGACGGAACTGCAGCATCTGGCCGTAGAGGTCAGTGATGCTTTCCTCATCCAGTGAAAGGAGGTCTGTGCTAAATGCCAGCTGTTCAAACGGCGTCATCAGTGAGCTGAAATACGTGCGTACAGACGATTCGGCCAAAGGCGTGAATTTTTTGCCTCGTCCTTTTCCTCTTCGAATGACTGAAACCAGCCAGTGACCAACCAGCAGGATGGTGTTGCTCACTTTGCCCTCGAATGCCTGGCATGTAACCTCCACGGTTTTGGCGACGTTTCTGGCTTGTGATGGCTCGTAGTGGTTCAGCTCCCAGAGAATGGCTCGTCGGAACTCTCGAGTATTCTTTCTGAGTTGGGTGTCGTCATTTTCTGACTGGCGACCGGAGAGAAGTTTGATCAGTTGGATTTGGTCTGGTGAGTCATCGCGCATTGCTTCCGAAGGATAGGAACGAGGGCGCTTTTCCAGAATTCGCAGATGATCCTGAATCGGTAGACTGGTGCTTAATACTCTGCCTGCCAATGCAGCGGAAACCATCCCCGGTAGATCAATAAGGTTTGCTTGCTCAACGGTCTGAGCAATCTTGCTTAGCAGATCTGCCGGAGCAATATCCGTGGGTACCTGAATGAGCTTGCAAAGCGATTCCAATTCCGCAGTTTGCGGTAGTTGAGTCAGGTCGAGCACTTTTTTCGCTTCCATTGCATAACCCAGCAAACTGGCGGATTGATAGCTCACTTCATGGCGTTGAATTGGGCAGTATGGGTTCTCTGTCTCCAGCTCTTCGCTGTATTCAATGAACGACTGGCGCCTGTGTTGAATCAGACGGAAGTTCTGCCCTGTCAGTACATCCAGCAGCATGCGTTGGTAGCTAATGCGTTTTTCTATGCACAGCAGCAGTGTACCGATGACGACTGCCTCCACTTTAGAGCCACAGCTGCGGGTGGTGGAAACTTGCTTAGCCCATTGCTTCAGTTCGGGCATCAGGGACGCGGCTGGAGCAACGCTTTGGTTAAGTACGACACGCTCGTGTTCCGCTGCAGCGGGGCGCTTTCGAATGCGGTGTTGTTGTTCGGGGGCTTCTCTCAATAACTGCTTCTTCAAAACGTTGAATCGAACTGCGGCAAAGTGGTGGCCGATGCCACCGTCTCGAAGCAGCATCCGGTTAATCAATCGATTGAAGCTTGCCTCGTCCAGATCGGAAAAACTTCTGCTTCCCAGAAAATCAGCAATGTCTTGCTGGGCAAAGCGAATGGCTTTTTTGAGAGCGCGTGAGCGTTGCTGCTGGCGAAGTTGTTCGCCAAAGAGTCTGGTCTGGTTTGGAGGTGAATCTGCAGATAATGGAATTTCAGGCTGAGCCAAAGATGAAATCTGGCTTTTAATCAACTCGAAACCCAACGATAAAAATACTGACTCCAGTTCCTGCCGATATTGCTCTGCATCGGTTTGCCAGCACCGCGGGGAGTCGTCGCCATAGCTGGCTGCTTGTCTCTCGGCGTGGCCCATCCATCCGTCGATCACCTCTGGATGCACACCTTGCCTTCGCAGTTGCTGGCTGAATCTGTGCCGGAACAGGTTTCTGGGTAATGGCCAGTCGAACAGGGCTGATCCAGGGAGATTGGTCTCAGACATGCTGTGCCAATTCAGAGAGTTGTCCAGCTGGAAAAACAGAGGGATTTGGGCTGGTTTCGACTGGATTAGCACATCAATGTGGCGTGATAGCTCGGGGTTGGTGTTCGAGATGAGCGAAGAAAACGCTTTCAGGTGCTCAAGGTACTCACAGACCATGGACGTCACGGTTTGGGTCAGCGGTACGACTCGCCCATCATGGAGCCCCTCATCCGATTTGTCGTTCAGAAATACAAACCCACGATTCAGATTGAAATGAGTCAGGCGTTCAAAAGGGTCCTTCAGAAAACGGCTTCCGGTGGCTGCGTACAATGCATTTACGACGTACTGAGTAAAGCTATTGTGGTGGGTGATCGCGCATGATTCGGGCTCTTGTAGCTTGGCGGTCACCTTGGCGATTTCGGTCCTCAGCAGTTCTTCCTGTGGATTCAGCAGGCTGCCAATCAACAAGGTGGTCTTTGGTAATTCGCGAACAGCTCCTGAGACTTCTACATCCAACCCCGTCTCAATGGTCTTTATGTCCCAACTGCCATATCCACAAGCAGCTGGAAGTCCGGCGTTTGGATGGGCTGCAATGCCTCGGGCCAGATTGTGATCGCCGGTTCGGTTGAAAACCTGTTGGGACAGATGATGAAACAGCTTGCCGCTTGAAAGGCGGCTTAATGACTCGGGCAGGTTCTGGTTCAGCCAGACATCGAGCTGCTCGTTTGGGGAAACTGCAATCCAGAGGTCTTGAAGACTTTTCGGCTGAAAACTCAGCAGTTGTGAAGCGGTTTTCAGGGCATATGAAACACGCTCAGGGATGGTGAAAGAAAGCTCATCAGCAAATGGGTGAACGGATGACAAAGACTCCGCTTTTGGCCTCCAGGCATTCTGACGGCGCGTTGCCAGTTTTGAAATCTGGATCAGGGATTCATTTGCTGTCCATTCAGCCTGACTGCGATCATCAATTGGGAATCGGGTGGCAAACGCGAGAGAGCGACCGGTATTCATAGCCAGCCAGCAGAATGCTGAGCCCAGTGCGTTTAAGCGATCAGTGCTACGTAAATTGGTTTCAATCCAGTTGTTGAGCAGTTCCAGTTCAACAGGCAAAACCTGATCCCAGGACCATGGCAGATGATGGGTTGCCTCCGCAGATTGAAGCAGAATACTGCGCGAAGCGACCAGTTGCTGCGCTTCGGTTTGGCCTGGATCAACGGAGGTTAATTGCAGAGCTTCGGATTCGTCATCCTGTTCATCAGTGCCCAGGCTGTGACCAAACGGATCTGCAGTCAGGGTGGAAATAAACTGTAGCTCGTCTTCATCCTCCCCAATCAAAAATGAAACAGGCACTGGAGTGCTCAGCTCATTGAATCTGGGAATGGTAAATCCAGTCGATTGGGTATCTGGATAGGGATGACATTCGCCAGCTGCGATGGAAATTATGTTGTTCAGAAACCCCGAACAGCTGCGGTCCAGTTGCTTTCCTGACCCCAGCAGGAGCATCTCTGCTGTTTTGCTCAACGCCAGAGAATGGTTTTCGAAAGAGCGCTCACGATCATTGAGGAATTGATCGGCTCGTTCGAGGAAGGCATCGACGAACTTCCAGCGTTCAAAATCTTCTGGGCCTAGAATCAGAAAACGGCAGACAGCACTGAGTCTTTGATCTCCGAGGTAACGATGGTAAATGACCCGTTCGATACTTTGGACACACAGCCAGAGTCTGAGCATTCGTCGGTGCTGTAATTTTTCCGGATTGTCCGCAGCTGACAAAGGGTTTACCAGCATGGTCAGCAGGTAGGTCGACTCGGTGAAATTGTTGAACTGCTTTCGTGTATTACTGGCTGAGCCTGAATGCCCGACTGGAGTGAAGCTGCGAGAGATTCTTGGGTCTGCTTTGAATGCTTCAGAAAATCTGAGTAGCTGGCTTGCGGTGGGATGGCTACTCCAGTTGTGGAGAGCAGATAGGGATTCGGGTTTATTGAATTCGGTTGCGAGCGTTGATGGGCTGGCTGGACTTTGGTTTGTGTGATTCAAGCCGAGGGCGAGGTAAATAGCCTCCCAGATATGGTCAAGATTATGGCCCTTTGACCAATCAAAAAATGGAGTCAGATAGACGCTGATCGGCAGCCTGCTTGCCCTTTTTATATGCCTTGCATCACCTGCTTTAGCACTTCCTTGTTGGACCATCCAATCACCCCTAAGGTCACTCCCTTTCGGTCGATTCTGTGCCTAAAACCGTGCCATGAGCAAGAACTAATCGATCTTAATGTACCTTGGATGATTTTTATTTTGAGATTAAAACTGCTTCTAAGTTGGTGATTTAAGGTGATTTATGCATTTTAAGATTATTTTTTGTGATCTTCTGTCTTCATTCTCATAACCGTCGTCGGTTCGAATCCGGCCCCCGCAACCAATTATTTTACCAGAAATAATTTACGGTTTGTCAGAGACTTAGTAGTGCACCCATAGACACATTCGTGTCAGTTGTCGCGGGGTGGAGCAGCCTGGTAGCTCGTCGGGCTCATAACCCGAAGGTCGTCAGTTCGAATCTGGCCCCCGCAACCACTTCCCTCTTTTGTAGTATCTTTCCCGCTCCGGGAATAATCATCAAACCTTGTTGCTAAAAAATCACCATTTATCAGTTTTTGTCGGCTGATTTGGCGTTTTCGCAAGTCGATTTTCTGACGCTGGCGAGTCATGGCCCGTTCATGTTCCAATTTCCGTGGATTCACGGAGAGTCACGTTATGAAAACCATCCTGATTACCGGTGCCGGGCGACGGCTGGGCAAAACACTGGCAGAGCATTACTGGTCGCTGGGCTGGCGGGTACTGGCTCATTACAACAGTCAGTGTGAGTTACCGGACGATCCCCGTATTGTGCGCTTGCAGGCTGACTTGTCTGATCCGTTGGCGGTGCAGGCTTTGTGCTTGCAATTGGCAGGGTTGGGGCCGGTTGATGCAGTTATTCATAACGCCTCCTGCTTTGTTCCGGATTCTGCTGTTGGCGCTGCTGAGCTCGGTGATCATGTAACACGTCATTATCAGGTGCATGTCAGCGCACCGGTGCAGATCACCGCGGCTCTGGACAATCAGTGGACGACCACTGCTTCCATGGTGGTGATGAGTGATATCTACGCCGAAATTCCCAATCAGCGTTTCAGTGTGTATTGCGCCAGCAAGGCGGCCTTGCAGAATTGGGCATTGAGCATGGCCCAGCGTCTGGCGGGACGGGTGCGGGTCAATGTGATTCAGCCAGGGCCTGTGCAATTTTTGCCTGAGCATTCTGAAGAATACCGGCAGCGAGTGTTATCGCAGTCGCTGATTCGTCGTGAGCTGGGCTACGGCGCTATTGTGCAGGCCTGTGATTTTCTGCTGGCCGCCGATGCCATGACGGGAACTGTGATGCGCGTCGACGGCGGACGTTTTGTGGCTAATCGTTACGATCAGACTTTTAACGTCTGAGCTGCAGGCCACTGTTCCATCACTGCCTGATAATAACGATCTTGCAGCGGTTCGCGCAGGCAGTCTTCTGCGTGGTTGCTTTCCACCAGAATATCCACATCAATGGTGCGATCGTGATGTTTGCGCTCCGGGCTTTTGGGTTCGCGCCCGAAGTCGGCTTCCAGTTTTAATAATTCCTGTTTGAGATGAGTGGCATCCAGTCCGGTTGCAATCAGCGCCAGCTGGTTACGAAACGGATAGTGGAAACCACAGCCTTCGGTGGGCGTGGCGATTACCGGAGAGCTGGCCAACAGCTGATAACGCTGCGCCAGTTCGCTACAGGCGCGGGCAAGATGTTGGTCGGGCTGAATGTTGCTGCCAAGTCCGAGCAGGTAATAACGCATAAGCACTTCTTTTTTATTGTCCGGCAGAAAGGATTCAAAACCCGCTGCGGGCTGTCAAGCCTTGTTGACCTAATGCTAAATGCTGAACTTGCTTCAGTGGTACTGGTGTGATGGCGTCGGTAGCCGCAAATTGGCCCTCTGTTGCGATACAAGGAGTGCCGCCGATGGATCATGCCCTGCTTTCCGTCATCCTGATGATTGTTCTGATGTGCTGGCCATTGTGGCCATTGGCTCAGATTTCACCTCCTCCTGTCATGCTGGCAGAACGCTGGCAATCCGGCTGGTCGCCGGTGGCCTGGTTGGTCAGTGAAAAACTCGATGGTGTACGAGCCTGGTGGGATGGTGAACAGCTGCTGACACGTTCCGGCTACCCCATTGCGATTCCGCCTGAGTGGCAGGCAGCACTGCCCGCCGGTGTCGCGCTGGACGGTGAGTTGTGGGCGGGGCGAGGTTCCTTCGAGCGTGTCAGTGCTCTGGTGCGCGCCGGACAACGTCCGCTGGCTGACTGGCAGGATGTGCACTTTATGGTGTTTGACCTTCCACGCAGCGATTTACCACTGGAGGCGCGTTTGCAGGCGCTGGCCTTGCAAGCGGCTACTCGGGATTCAGCCGTGATCCGGCTGGTAGAGCAGCGTTCAGTGGCCAACGATGAGGATTTGCAAAGCTGGCTGCAAACGGTGGTCAGCGGCGGCGGTGAAGGGTTGGTGTTACGCCGCAAAGGCTCCTTTTATCAGGCCAGCCGCAGTAGCGACTGGTGCAAACTCAAACCCGTCGATGATGCCGAGGCCGTGGTGATTGGTTACATCCCCGGTAAAGGAAAATATCAGGGACAAACCGGTGCCTTGCAGGTACGAGCCGATGACGGTCGTGAGTTTCGTATTGGCACAGGGTTGAGTGACGCGTTGCGCCGTCAGCCACCGGCTGTGGGCACGCGAATCACCTACAGCAGCAGTGGCGTTACCCGCACAGGGTTGCCGCGTTTTGCCCGCTTTGTGCGGGTACGTCCGCCGGAATAGGGTTTTCGTATACACTGCCGGTGAGATGAGAAAACAGGTTGGCCAGCATTATGGTTGAGGTAGTCGAGCGCAAGCATCCACAACACGCCTTGCAAAACTCCGGGTTACACCCGGTGCTGCAGCGTATTTATGCCGCTCGTGGTGTGCGTGAAAACGCTGAGCTTGAGTTGTCACTCAAGCATCTGTTGCCCTGGTATGACATGGCCGGTATTCAGCAGGCGGTGGATTATTTGTTGCCCGTTGTGACCGAACAGCGTTCCTTGCTGATTGTCGGCGATTTTGACGTCGATGGTGCAACCAGTACGGCGGTGGCCATTCGGGCGTTACGAATGCTGGGGGCAACCCGTCTTGATTATCTGGTGCCCAACCGTTTCGATTTCGGTTATGGCCTCACGCCGGAGCTGGTGGCGGTGGCGGTTGAACGGCGCCCCGATCTGATTCTGACGGTGGATAACGGCATTGCGGCAGTAGCAGGTGTTGCGGCGGCCAATGCTGCCGGTATTCCGGTGGTGGTGACTGACCATCACCTGCCGGGTGGTGAGTTACCCGCCGCCGCGGCGATTGTGAATCCGAATCAGCATGGCTGCAGGTTTGCCAGTAAGGCTGCCTGTGGTTGTACGGTGGTGTTTTACGTGATGCTGGCGTTGCGGGCGCGTTTGCAGGAGATGGGATATTTCCGAACTGAAGCGCCGAATCTGGCGGTGTTGCTGGATCTGGTGGCGCTGGCTACGGTTGCGGATGTGGTGCCACTCGATCGCAATAACCGGATTCTGGTGGAGCAGGGGTTGCGCCGGATTCGTGCCGGACGTGCCGTCGTGGGAATTCCAGCCTTGTTGCAGGTAGCGGGGCGGAATGCGGCTCGGGCTGTCAGTACCGATTTTGGTTTTGTGGTGGGGCCGCGACTGAATGCGGCTGGTCGTCTGGATGACATGAGTATCGGTATCGAATGTCTGCTTACCGATGATCCGTTGCTGGCGCTGGAAATGGCGACCCAGCTGGACGAATTCAATCGCGACCGCCGCGGCATCGAAGCGGCCATGTCGGCGGATGCCGAGCGTTTCCTGAAGGGCTGGCAACAACAAAACCTGCCGACCGGCTTGTGTCTGTTTCATCCGGAATGGCATCAAGGCGTGATTGGTATCCTGGCATCGCGCATCAAGGAAAAAGTACACCGGCCGGTAATTGCGTTTGCCAGTGGTGATCGTGACGAACTCAAGGGGTCAGCGCGATCGATTGCCGGGCTGCATATGCGTGATGCACTGGATCTGGTCGACAAACGTTATCCGGGGTTGATGCGCAAGTTTGGTGGTCATGCCATGGCGGCGGGCATGACGCTGAATCCTGGTTGTTTCGAACCGTTCCGTGCGGCATTTGACGAAGTGTGCCGTGAGTTGCTCAATGCTGATCAGTTGCAGCAGCGTATCGAGGTAGATGGTGAGCTGACGGCCGATGATATGGCGCTGGAGCTGGCTGAGCAGCTGCGCTGGGCCGGGCCCTGGGGGCAGGGTTTTCCGGAGCCGGTGTTTGTTGGGGAGTTTCGTATCGTTCAGCAGAAACTGGTCGGTGAACGTCACCTGAAAATGGTGTTGGAGCCGCTGGGATCGGGTCGGGTATTTGACGCCATCTGGTTCAATATCGATCCGTCGGTCTGGCCGCGCCCGGAAATTCAGCAAGCGCGCATGGTGTTCCAGCTTGAGATCAATGAGTTTCGCGGGCGGCAGTCGGTGCAATTACTGATCCGGCAGTTGCCTGATTTCTGAGTTGAACGTTCACAAGGAGGTGAATATTGATGGCCAGAAATACCGGAGTCTTTTCGGTTAGTGGTATCCCATCTCTTGGAATACGTCTTGCGCGTATTTTTCTGCTGAGTCTGATCGCTCTGGTGTGGACACCGGTGTCTGCGGCCGAGATGTACCAGTGGCGCGATGCCGAGGGGCATTTGCATTTTGGTGATGCCCAGGCGGCTCGGGCGGCGGGTGCCGAGGTTACGGCGGTCAACCCATCTGAGCCTTCTGTATACACTCAGGTGCAGCCGCAGTCGGGTGTGATCAACAGCCGTTCGAGCTCGGAAGTCCGACAGATGCGTGAACAGCGCGCAGCGGCGATTGCCAGGGAGCAGCTGCGCGAGCAGCAACGCCAGCAGCGTTGTGCGAAGTTGCGCGGCCAGTACGACCGCATCAGTCATAACCTGTCGTCATCCGTTGATAAATTACGCCAGCGTCGCGATCAATTGAACCGCTTGCGTGATGAGATGAATCAGGTTTGCCGCTAAATTGCGGAACGTTCGTTCCGCTAAAAAGCGTCTTTGCTCACTATTTTGCAACAGTTGCAAGGTGTTTATAAGCGCAACAGCCTTGTTCATCGTGGCTCAATAGCACATACATCTTTTGTCATGAATGCATGAAAGATCCACTATCAAGCCTTTTGTTGTGATGTCTGCTAGCCGCAATCGCAATATTACGGCTCATTCCTGCAACATTGCCGGATTCTGATACTGTTGCAAAAAGGCCAACAATTCATTCCGAATCAGGCTCTAGTCAGTACCATCGCAGGCCGATATAACGCTCAGTATCCAAACTGGTGCCCGCAGCCAGTCCTGCCGTCATGCAGACTTGCAGTACAGTCGCAGAGGATGTTTTACCCCTGAGCGGATGTCAGGCATTCAACGGCAGATAACAATTCTGATTCAAACGATTCAAGAGGAAGGTATGGGACGAATGATTACACGACCCGGTTTTTACCGGCTGCCATTGCTGGGAGCCATGCTGCTGTCACTGGCCGCCTGCCAACAGGGTGAGCAAGGCAAAGCCGGTGCCGCCGCCATGCAAATGCCGCCAGCAGGCGTGGATGTGGTCACCGTCGCCACCCAGCCTCTGGAACTATCTGACACTCTGCCGGGGCGCGTCAGCGCTTACCGGGTGGCGGAAATCCGTCCACAGGTCAGCGGCATTATTCGCAAACGTTTCTTCGAGGAAGGTGCGTTTGTAAAAGCGGGTGACAAGCTGTACCAGATTGACCCGGCCTTATATCAGGCGGCTCTGGCCAGCGCTGAAGCCCAACTGGCAGTGGCGGAAGCCAACGCCTACAGCGCCCGGGTAAAAGCCGAGCGTTACAAGGCGCTGTCGAAAACATCTGCGATTTCCAAGCAGGAAGTGGATGATTCCGAAGCCGCATCCAAACAGGCTGATGCCCAGATCAAGGCTGCTCGTGCCGCCGTGCGCAGCGCTGAGGTTAATCTCGGCTACACCGAAATCACAGCACCGATTTCCGGTGTGATTTCCCGCTCTCTTTACACCGAGGGTGCGCTGGTATCGGCTCAGCAGAGCACCGCCCTGACCATTATTCGCCAGATTTCCCCTGTGTACGTCGACGTGCAGAGCCCTGCGGAAAGTTTCCTGCAGCTGAAACACAGCGATGCCGCCAAGGTGCTGCTGGAGCTGAAAAACGGTTCAACCATGGCTGAAGAAGGCAAACTGCAGTTTGCCGACGTTGGTGTGGATGAAGGTACTGGCATGGTGAACGTGCGGGTGCTGTTCCAGAACGAAGATCGTTCCCTGTTGCCAGGTATGTTTGTGCGTGCCCGTCTGGTAACCGAAACCCTGGACGCCGCTATGCTGGTTCCACAGCAGTCGGTGCAGCGTAATCCGAACGGCAGCACGACTGTGATGCTGGTAAACGATGCCAATCAGGTTGAGGCTCGTCCAGTTGAACTGGGTCAGGCTGTGGGTGACAAGTGGCTGGTGCGTTCTGGTCTGAACGGTGGTGAAAAAGTCATCCTGTCTGGCCTGCAGAAAGCCGCACCGGGTGCAACTGTGAACCCGAATCCGGTTGCCATGCCTGGTTCTGGCAACAACAAGGCTCAGTAAGGAGGCAGACATATGGCCCGATTTTTTATCGACAGGCCGGTTTTTGCCTGGGTAATCGCTATCCTCATCATGATGGCGGGTACTCTCTCGGTATTGAACCTGCCCATTCAGCAGTATCCATCAATTGCGCCGCCATCGGTGACGATTCAGGCGACCTATCCGGGTGCGTCTGCGAAAACCCTGGAAGACAGTGTTACCCAGGTGATCGAACAGAACATGACGGGTCTGGATGGCCTGCTGTACATGTCATCCAACAGCAGTTCCGCTGGTAGTGCCCAGGTAACCCTGACCTTCTCGGCCGATACCGATCCGGACATCGCTCAGGTTCAGGTGCAGAACAAGCTGGCACAGGCCGAAGCCTTGCTGCCGGAAGCGGTTCAGCGCCAGGGTGTGCAGGTCAGTAAAGGCCGTACCGGCTTCCTGATGGTGGTGGGTTTGGTCTCGGGTGATGGCTCTATGAACAAATCGGACCTTGCCGACTACGCCAACAGTACCCTCAAGGATCCGCTGTCACGGGTACCGGGTGTCGGCACGATTCGGGTGTTTGGTGCTCAGTACGCCATGCGTATCTGGCTGCAACCGGAAAAGCTCAATGCCTACGGCCTGACACCGCTGGAAGTGAAAAGTGCAATCTCTGACCAGAATACCCAGTTTCCAGCCGGTGAGCTGGGCGGTCTGCCAGCAGTCGAAAATCAGCAGCTGAACGCTACGATTATTGCCCAGACTCGCCTGTCCAGCGTTGAGGAGTTTGAAAATATCCTCGTCAAGGTGAACCCGGATGGCTCCCAGGTGCGTGTGCGCGATATCGCGCGCGTCGAAATGGGTGCTGAGAGTTATGCCGCCGACAGTTATTACAACGGCAAGGCCGCTACCGGTCTGGCGATCCAGCTTGCCAGTGGTGCCAACGCCCTGGATACCGCGGATGCTGTACGTGCTCGCATTGCTGAATTGCAGCCGTTTTTCCCAACTGGCATGGAAGTGATTTATCCCTATGACACCACGCCGTTTGTGCGTATCTCGATTGAGGAGGTTGTAAACACCCTGATCGAAGCGGTGGTGCTGGTGTTCCTGGTGATGTTCCTGTTCCTCGGCAAGTTCCGGGCAACCCTGATCCCGACCATTGCTGTGCCTGTGGTACTGCTGGGTACTTTCGGTGTGATGGCAGTATTCGGCTACAGCATCAACACCCTGACCATGTTTGGTCTGGTGTTGGCGATTGGCCTGCTGGTGGACGACGCCATTGTGGTGGTAGAAAACGTTGAGCGGGTGATGGAAGAAGAAGGGCTTTCCCCCAAAGAAGCAACCCGTCGCTCCATGGATCAGATCACCAGTGCTCTGATTGGTATTGCGCTGGTGCTGTCGGCGGTATTTGTACCAATGGCCTTTATGACCGGCTCTACCGGTGCCATTTACCGTCAGTTCTCGTTGACCATTGTGTCGGCGATGGCGCTGTCGGTGCTGGTGGCTCTGACCCTGACTCCTGCCTTGTGTGCCAGCTTGCTGCGTCCACACCATGACGATCATGGTCAGAAAGGTCTGTTTGGTCTGTTCAATCGCTTCTTCGGTGCGACCACTCGCAGCTACGAAAACGGTGTCAGCCGTACGCTGCGCAGCCCGGTCAGTATGGTGCTGGTGTTCCTGGCGATGGTGGGTGTGATGGCGACGCTGTATGTGCGCCTGCCGACTTCCTTCCTGCCGGAAGAAGATCAGGGCGTGGTGCTGAACCTGGTGCAATTGCCAGCTGGTGCGACTATGAATCGTACGATCGAGGTTATGAACCAGCTGACCGCCTATTACCAGCAGGACCCGGCGGTAGATTCGGTCTTTACCGTATCCGGGTTCAGCTTTGCTGGTCAGGGGCAAAACATGGGTCTGGCGTTTGTGCGTCTGAAACCATGGGATGAACGTCAGAATCCTGGTCTGGTGGTGCAGGCTGTCATTGGTCGTGCCTGGGGTGGTCTGTCGCAGATCAAGGACGCGGTGATTTACCCGATCAACCTGCCGCCGATCATCGAACTGGGTAACGCATCCGGCTTCGACGTGATGCTGCAGGACCGTGGCAACATTGGTCATGACAAGCTGATTCAGGCTCGTAACATGATGCTGGGTATGGCGGCGAAAGATCCACGTCTGGCGCGTGTACGTCCAAACGGTATGCCGGATGTACCAACTTTCCGTATCGATATCGACTACGAAAAAGTGCGGATTCTGGGTCTGAACATCAGCGATGTGAACGATAGCCTGAGCACGGCCTGGGGTGGTTCTTACGTGAACGACTTTATGGATCGTGGCCGCGTCAAGAAGGTCTACCTGCAGGCTGACGCGCCAGCGCGTATGTTGCCGGAAGATCTTGATGGTCTGTATGTGCGCAACAATCAGGGTGAAATGGTGCCGTTCAGCGCCTTCTCCAGCACCTTCTGGGAATACGGTTCACCAAAACTGGAGCGTTATAACGGCGTACCAGCGGTGAATATTCAGGGTGAAGCCGCGCCGGGTATGAGTACCGGTGATGCGATGGCAGCGATTGAAGAAATCGTGCAGAAACTGCCACCGGGTGTGGGTATCGAATGGACGGGCCTGTCGTATCAGGAACGTATGTCCGGTTCCCAAACCCCTCTGCTGTATACCCTGTCGTTGCTGGTGGTGTTCCTCTGTCTGGCGGCTCTGTATGAAAGCTGGGCGGTGCCGATTGCGGTTATCCTGGTGGTGCCTCTGGGTATCATGGGTGCCCTGATGGCGGCCACGTTCCGTGAGCTGGCGAACGACGTGTACTTCCAGGTCGGTCTGCTCACCACCATTGGTCTGTCGGCGAAAAACGCGATTCTGATTGTGGAATTCGCCAAGGCGCTGCATGAACAGGGAATGAGTGTGGCCAAGGCGGCGGTTGAAGCGGCTCGTATGCGTCTGCGTCCAATCGTGATGACTTCCATGGCCTTTATGCTCGGTGTGTTGCCTCTGGCAATCAGTACCGGTGCCGGTGCGGCCAGTCGTCAGGCGATTGGTACCGGTGTGATCGGCGGTATGCTCAGTGCCACCTTCCTGGCGATCTTCTTTGTGCCACTGTTCTATGTACTGGTTACAAAGGTTTCGGAGAAATTCTCGCCAAAAACGGTCTCATAAGTCTGCAGGCTCGTCGGTGGTAATCATCACCGACGGCTTTTATAGTCAGACTCTCTCCGGATGGCTGCCTGCGGGTGGCCATTTTCATTTCTGCAGAAGGACATGCCTATGCTCAGTATGCTGGCCAACTTGCTCAAGGCCCTGAATTCCGAATCGGAACCGGGTCAGATTTCCCTGGCGTTTGTATTCGGAATGCTGGTGGCCTTTACCCCTATGTGGAGTTTCCACAACCTGTTACTGCTGCTTCTGGTGCTGGTGTTACGTACCAATATCAGCGGTTTTCTGGTCGGACTGGCGTTTTTCTCGCTGGTTGCTCTGCTGGTTGATCCGCTGTCGATTCGCATTGGTGAAGCCGTGCTGACCAATCCCGACTGGCGCGAATTCTTTACCGGTCTGTACCAGAGTGAGTTCTGGCGGATGACCGCGTTTAACAACACCCTGACCATGGGCGGACTGATTCTGGGGCTGGTGTGTGCGCCGGTTCTGTATGTGGTCAGCAATGTGCTGATTCGCCAGTATCGTGAGCGGGTGATGGAACAGGTTAACAAGCTGAAGATTGTGCAGGTGATCAAAGCCTCCAACTTCTACCGTATGTATCAATCACTGGCGGGGTAACAGACATGAAATGGATTCGTTGGTCTGGTCTGGCTGGTTTTGCGGCGGTGGTTGCCCTGTTGGCAGCCATCTGGTTGTTGCTGGCACCGTGGCTGATTCGCGCCAGTATCGAAACTCTCGGCAGCAAGGTGGCGCGGGCGCGAGTGGATGTTCAGAGCGTCAGTATGATGTTTTCACCCATCGGGGTGGAGATTCGTGGCCTGACGGTCGCGAATGCCAGTCAGCCGATGGAAAACCTGTTTGAGGTTGATCGTGCAGAAGCCTCGCTGGAAGTCGGGCCTCTGTTTCTGGGCAAGACCATTATTCAGGAGCTGTCGATTAATGGGTTGGAGTTCAACACTGCTCGTACGGTGTCGGGGGCCCTTCCACAATCGGCATCTGCATCTTCTGCCTTGGACGGTTCTGCAGGCAGCAAGGAGGATTCTGGTCTGGCATCACAGCTGATGGCGGAACTGCCATCGGCGGAAGAGATTCTGGAGCGTGAGTCGTTACAAACCGATGCTGCAGGCAAAACTCTGGTGAGCACCTTTGATGCCCGCAAACAGCAGGTCAATGAGGCTGTCGCAGGACTGCCAGATGAAAAAGCCCTGCTGGCCTATCAGGAAGAAGTGCAGGCGCTGACCGCCAATAACATCACCTCATTGCAGGATTTTCAGCAGCGCAAGCAGAAGCTGGATGAGCTGCGTGCTCGCTTCAAGGCCGATAAAAAGGCCATCACCAGTGCCCGTGATCTGATCGGAGAAACCCGCATCGATCTCTCCGACAAGTTAAAGACCCTGCGCGATGCACCGGCTGCTGACCTTGCCAGTATTCGCGCCAAGTATCAGCTGAACGCTGAAGGGGCGGTGAATCTCAGTGGCTTGCTGTTTGGTGACGATGTGGGTAATCGGGCCGCCTGGTTGTTGCACTGGTATCAGGAATTGTCACCCTGGCTCGATAAGATGAACAGCACTGACGGTGTTGAAGAGCCGGAGGTGCCACGTCCGGAAGGCCGTTTTGTGCACTTCCCAAGTGCTGATCCATGGCCGGATTTCCTGATTCGCAAGGCTCATATCAACGCCACAACCTCGGTCGGCAAGCTGGCAGGTGAGGCGATTGACATTACTGGCCAGCAGCGCCTGATTGGACGTCCAATGCAGTTCACGGCGGAAGGGGTGGATATGCCATCGGCGAAATCCCTGAACCTGAAACTGGTACTGGACCACCGTCAGAAACCGGCGACGGACTCCTTCACGCTGACCAGCAGCGACTGGCAGATGCCAGCGGTTGAATTGGGCATTGGTGAAACCCGTCTGGATGCAGCCAAGGCCCAGGTGCAGGCATCGGCCAACGTGTCGGCGGGCAAACTCAGCAGCAAGCTGGATATGCAGATGGCCAGTGCCAGTTTCAGTGGTAGCGGGCAGACCCTGTTTGCCAAAGAACTCACCAGTGCCCTTCAAACCGTCAAGGAGTTCAACATTCGCGCGGCTGCCAATGGTGAGTTGTCCTCGCCGAAGGTGGAGCTGGGATCAGATCTTGATCGTCGTCTGAGTGCAGCCTTTACCCAGCGTCTGCGTGCCAAACAGGATGAACTGGAGGCGCGTTTGCAGAAGAAAATCAATGAGCGTATCGACCAATATGCCGGTTCTTATGCAGATGATCTGAAGGCTATAAATGATATGGATGGAAGTCTTGCTGATCGTTTTACAAAACTTGAAGAATTGGCTAAAGCCGAGCTTAAAGAATATGCCGATCAGAAAAAGCAGGAAGCAAAAGACAAAGCCAAATCAGCGGTTGGTGAACAGATAAAGAAAATACTCTGAACTATATTCCGATATGATTGTCCTGCTCATTTGTTGAGCATTTTTTTTCTGTCGGAATTATTCTTCAACACTTTTGGGGCGCCACCATCGGGTAACTGATGGTGGCGTTTTTGTACCAGTGTCAGGACGCTGGCCTGGAATGTCTTGTTTTAGGCAACTGATTGTTTTTAAAAGATAAAGCAATCAGTTTTGGCAAAATAGTCGTCCACTGTATGACACATCTGTGACAGTTTCATTACAGAAGTGTAGTTTTTGTGGAGAAGTAAAAAATATTTCTATAATTGCATTTTTTTCTTTCAGGGTAGTTTCATTTTTATTTCAGAAGTGGCTAGAATCCGCGCCGTTCACTTATGTGCCGGTTATTAACCCCGTGGACCGGTATCTGATATAAAAGCGAGAGAGACCAAATGAAAAAGATTGCCCTGATGATTGCTGCCGCTGTTCCTGCAGTAGCTTTTGCTGCTCCACAGGCTACTATTTACGGCCAACTGCACCTGTCAGCTGATTACGTAAACTCTGATGTTTCCAAAGATCAGAAAAGCTACGCTACTGGCCTGTCTGATGGTTCCCTGAACCTGTCTTCCAACTCTTCCCGTTTTGGTCTGAAGGGTGAACTGGAAAGCGGTCTGGAAAACCTGAAGGTGATCTACCAGATCGAATCCGGTTTCAACGTTGATGGTGGCGACTCTACCACGGGTTACCTGGCTTCCCGTAACAGCTACCTGGGTGCTCGTTACCTGGCCGACAAAGCCATGACTTTTGAAGTTCTGGGCGGTCGTCACGACACCCTGGGCAAAATGACCATGGGCAAAAATCTGTTCAAAGACCACGTAGCTGACTACGGCGCCATCTTTGGTGCCAGCGCTGCTGGCGGCAACAAGTTCGATACCCGTGTTAACAACATGGTTCTGGGCCGCTACATCCGTAACATCGAAGGCGGTAACCTGGTGGTGTCTGCCCAGGCTTCTTCTGATGCCGGTAATGCCAACAACATCGCCAAAACCGTTGACGACAGCAAGCAAACTTTCCACGCCGTGGGTGTTGACCTGAACCAGGGTCCACTGAGCGTGGCCGTTGCTTACGACCACTGGAACAACTACTCCGCTGATGCCGATGCAGACATTCTGCGTGCCGTTGTCAGCTACAAGATGGGTGACTGGACTGCTGTAGGTCTGGGCGAAAACGTTCGCAACACCGGTGCTCTGAACCGTAAAGCCTACGGCGCACAGCTGGGTTACAAGGCTGACAAGTGGTTCTACGCTGGCCAGGTTCTGCAAGCTGGTGATGCCAAAGATATGGAAGACACTGGTGCCACCATGGTTTCCCTGAGTGCCCAGAAGACTCTGACTGAAAGCCTGGCGGTTTACGGTGTAGCTACCCGCACTCACAACGAAGACAACGCCAAGTTCAACGGTGTCGACGGTGGTCACGGCAACAAACTGAAAACTGTTGCTGATGCCAACCCATACGCTCTGTCTGTTGGTGCTGTCCTGAAGTTCTGATAACTGCCTGTGGTGCCACAAGCACCACAACAGTCAGGAGCAAGGTGAACCGTCACCCCGGTTCACCCAGAAAAAACGCCGGTTATACCGGCGTTTTTTTATGCCTGTGATGTGGCAAGCAACGGATGCGTGGGCCTTGTGTTGTGGCTTACGACGAACAGCTCAGCATCACAAAACCACTGCCCTGTGGGGCCTTTTTCCAGTCTTCCAGACCCGGATGATCCACAAACGGATTCTGCAGTACCTGTAACCACTGGTTCAGTGGGGCGTAATCGCCTTTTTCGGCCGCATCAATGATGTGCTGGGCTACATGAGTGCGCAGGGTATAGGCCGGGTTCACCGCCAGCATGGCCGTCTTGCGATCCCCACTGGAACGTTGTTCCTGCTGCAAACGCGCGCGGTACAGCGGCAACCATTCCTGTAGTACCGGTAACCAGGGAATCAGCTCCAGTTCATCGAGGTCGGCTTCGCCATTGGCCCGGGATGTCTGGGCCAGCGCCAGTGCCCGGTACAGCGGGTTGTAGTCGAGTTCGTACTGATTCAGCAGGCTGCGCCAATGGCTGATCAGCTCTTCATCACCGGGGAGTTCGCTGGCCAGTCCGAGACGTTCGCGCATACGCGCCTGATAGGCGTTTTTGAATTGTTCCGGAAATTCATCCAGCGCGGCTTTCAGGCCTTCCAGAGTGGTCAGAGGTAGCAGTGCTTGCGCCAGCGCCGACAGGTTCCAGTGCACCACGTCCGGCTGTTTGCTGAAGGCATAACGACCGAGTTCATCGGTGTGGTTATACACGGCGTTTTCTTTCCAGGTATCGATGAAGGCAAACGGGCCGTGATCGAAGGTTTCGCCCAGAATCGACATGTTGTCGGTGTTCATCACGCCGTGCAGGAATCCATAAGCCTGCCAACCGGCCACCATGGCCGCGCTGCGGCGGCCGATGGTGCGGAACATGGCCAGTACCGGGTCTTCGGCTTGCAGGCACTGTGGATAAAAACGTTGCAGGCAATAATCCGCCAGCTCGCGCAGGGCTTCGTGCTGACGGCTGTAGTACAGGTGTTCGAAGTGACCAAAACGCACATGGCAGCGACTGACGCGCAAAATCGTGGCGGCATTTTCGACCATTTCACGGCGTACCTTGAGGCTGGTGGCGCACAGCGCCAACGCTCGCGTTGACGGAATATTCAGCGCGGTCAGGGCTTCGCCGACCAGATATTCCCGAATGCTGGAGCGTAATACCGCACGGCCGTCGCCCATACGCGAATAACGGGTATGGCCAGCGCCTTTCAGGTGCAGGTCCCAGTGTTCCTGAGCATGCACCAGTTCGCCGAGTAACAAACCGCGGCCATCACCCAGTTGCGGGTTATACACACCAAACTGGTGGCCTGCGTATTTCATCGCCAGCGGGTTGGACCCCGGTGGCAGCTGATGTCCGCCCAACCACTGCGCCAGCAGTTGCGGGTCCAGTGAGCAGGGATCAATACCCAGCTGTTCGGCGACCTTGTGGTTGGTGCTGATGATGCGCGGGTCGGGCAGGGGCTCTGGACCCACCTCGTGATAGAGGTGATCCGGCAGCTGACGGTAATGGCTGTCGAGACGGATATCGGCAAGGGCAATCCACTGGTTCATGGCTGGCTCCGTTCGTGGTTGCGAGGTCAAGGCTGGATGAGGCGCGGTACAAACCGGGGCCGGGGCTGACGGGCAGCCCCGGCCGGAGGATTACTGGGCAGGACGAGGGTTGAACACCGGCAGCTGGCTACGATCAATGCTGCTGGCGGCTGTCCAGCCTTCGAGGCTGCCACCTTGTACCAGCGCCAGCCATGGCACTTCGTTGCGGGTAATCATCTTGTCAAACATGGCGACCACTTCGTCGCGGCTGACCTTGGCAACTTCTGCCGCGATGGCGCTGTTGGTGTCGAAGCTGGTGCGGCCAATATCCAGATCACGCCAGAAACGTTCGGCTTTTTCGCCCATGTTTTTGGCAGGCTCGGTGAGCAGTGTCACCAGGCCACTCTGGAACGAGGCAAACTCGGCATCAGTCATGGCAGCCAGAGTGGCACGATAGCCATTCAGGAAGGTTTCGCTGCGTGCATACAGTTCCGCTGGCCCTGTGGTCGGGGACTGCACGGCAAAGACCAGGCCCGGTACGCTACGTTGTGGATAAACCGTGGCAAACACGATGTAACCCAGCTGCTGTTCGGTACGAATGCTCTGGTAATACGGTGCACTGAGAATCTGTCCGAGCAGGGCCACGGTGGCACGTTCGTGATCACTGTTGTCAGTGCCTTGCATGTACAGCACCAGAGACTTGTCTGGATGTTCCAGTCCCAGCTCTTTCTGATAACGGCCCGCAGGCAGGCGCAGGATTTGCGGACTGGTTTGCTGGCCGTCGGTAGCCGGGTACTGCTGTTCAATCAGGCTGGTCAGTTGTTGTGCTCGTTCGTCACTGATGTTGCCGTGGATATACAGGCGGGTGGCGCTGGTGGCCTGCAGGTCGGCGGCAAACTGTTCAACATCGGCACGGGTGACATTCGGCAGTTCGGCCAGCAGCTGTTCTTCGCTGAAGGACGGTTCGTAGATGGTGCGTTTCAGTTCGGTCAGACCACGCTCATACGGTGTGGCTTTCTGCTGGTTTTCCAGTGAACGGCGTACCGATGCCTGGTAACGGCTGAATTCGTCATCACTCATGCTGACGGACTGCATGGCTTTTAACACCCGGCTCAGCAGCTCTGGCTGTTTGTCCTGATAACCGTTCAGTGACAGCAGGATGCCCTGGCTGGAGGCCGACAGGTTGTAGTCGAGCCCGGCCTGACTGGCCGGATAGCTGTAGGTGTTCAGGGCTTCGTTGACGGCACGGGTATAGAGCTGGGCAATCAGCAGCCGACGTGGCTCTGACAGGTCCTGACGCTGCAGCTGCAGAATCATACGCGCCACCGGCTGGTGGAACTCGCTGTCCGGGTAGAACCAGACGTTTTCGCCCGGTTTGTTGACCAGTTGTTGTGGCTGGCTGACGCCACTGCGGGCATGGCCTTCGAGATCACTGGCAATAAACGGGTTGGCCACTGGCAGGTGCAGCTGGTCGAGATCACTCGGGTTGCTGGCCGCGGCGACATAAGACGACGGGCGAATACGGATCGGGGTGTTGTACCAGGGATCAACGGTTTCGGTGGTGACGTTCGGTGCGATCAGGGTGCGAAGCATGTTGTGAGTATCAAGGGCATCCAGATACGGCTGTAGCTGTTGCTGGCTGGCCGGTTGCCACTTGTAGTCACCACGGATGATGTCTGCTTGTGGGTACACCAGCATATTGCTGCTCAGGCGTACCACGTAATCGCTGATGTCTTCCTGCTCGCGGAAGCGGAAAGCCAGCTGCGCGAGTTGTTGCTGTTCTGTCATCAGGTAGTCTGGCAGCGGACCCTGTTTCAGCAGGCTGATGTACTGGTCGAGGATACGGGTGATGTCATCCACATGCAGCAGACCACTCATGGTCAGCTCGATCTGCACCACGATATTGGATTCAAACGTGGTTGCCAGCGAGCTGCCGGCGGTCAGACTTTCGGCCCAGCCTTTTTGTTTGAGCAGCGCCAGAATACTGCCTTCACCTTCATGACCGAGCAGGGTGGTCAGCAACTGGATCGGCTTGTTCTGGTACAGCGACAGGCTTTCCGGCATCGGGAAGGTGAACTGCAGACGACGAATTTCCTTTACCGGCTCAACGTTCAGATCCAGTGGCAGCTGACCTGGCTGGAACATTGGCTCGGGTGCGCTACGGGCGGCAATCTGGCGGTCTGGGACTGCGGCGAAGCGGGTTGTGGCCCATTCCTGCAGCTGCTCCAGCGGGTAGTTGGCGGCCAGTACCAGGGTCATGCGGTCGGCGCTGTAGTGCTGTTGATAAAACTGCACCAGATCATCACGCACCTTGCTGTCAGGGCGGTCGGCGAGGGTGTCGAGATTGCCAACACTGAAATGGGAATACGGGTGCTGCGGGTTCATGGCCTGTTTTTCGGCCGAGAAAATGCGGCGGAAATCTTCTTTCAGCTTGGCGCTGTATTCGGCATTTACCGCGTTTTTCTCTCGATCAACATAGGCTTCGTCAAAGCGTGGTGAAATAAAAAACGGTGCAAAACGATCAAGAGCGTCGCTCAGGGCATCGTTGTTGATCGAGAAAAAATAGGTGGTCTGGTTGTAGGCGGTGAAGGCGTTGTGGCTTCCGCCGTGGCGGCTCATAAAGGCCTGGTATTCTCCGGCATCCGGGTAGGGGTCAGTGCCCAGAAACAGCATATGTTCCAGGAAGTGCGCCAGACCTTCGCGACCAGCCGGATCATCGGCACTGCCAGCATCAACTGTCAGGGCGGCAGCCGCCTTGTCGGTATCCGGGGTAGATACCAACAGGACTTTCAGGCCGTTATCGAGGGTCAGATAACGATACTGATACGGATCATCGGAGTTGCTCAGGGTATCCTCCTGGGGCGCCGAAACGGCTACTTCCGGTGTTTGTGCCGGTTCAGTGGCCGGTTCAACCACGGGTTCCTGAATAACATGTCGTATCACCGAATAGACGATGGCGGCAACAATAATCAGTAAAAACGACCAATAGCGTGGCGAGAACATGCCAACTCCTGTAAACGCAGAACACCCGACAGCCGGGAAAGAAAATCAGTGTGCCTTGCCTTTGCGAACGGCAATGGCCTGGGCATCGGCCAGACTGTGCTGTTCAGGATCAAGGGACTCAATCAGCTTGAGACGGTCACGGTAATCATTCAGTTCCGACAACAGCAGGGCGAATTGCTGCTGGAAGGCACTATCAATGGCCTGATGCAGTTCTGCAACGGCGTCGTCGCGGCTGGCGGCGGTGTTGCGCAGGGTTTTCAGGCAGGCCAGGGCAATCTGGTGATACGCTTTTTCTTTGTTCAATTCGGTTCCTCCACAAGGGCCTGACATCATACACCATCCGGGGCGCTTTTCAGGCCGCTTTGGCGTTGCCGTCAGGCCCTGCTGACGAACCGTTCAGAGATTGCAATCCGGTTGTTTGGCGCGGTTCAGAAGCCATCAACATTGGCAAACCAGCTCAGGCGACTGGCCTTGACCGGTTTCGACAGGGCATCACCGCATAACCAGTCCATTCCCCAGTGTCGGGCGGTGGCCAGTTCTGTGGGGGAGTCCAGCTGCTCTCCGAGAAATTTCACCCCCTGTTCCTGCCATTTCTGCAGCAAACGTCGGAAGCCGGCTTCGGCGCCCATCATTTCCTGCAACTGCCGCGGGCCGAATGCAAATGCCCGTATTGGCAGAGTTGCCAGCTGGCGGGAGGCCAACAGGTTTTGTGAGGGATTGCGCAGCAGTAGCTGGAAACCACGGCGTTGCAACAGGTCGACCTGGCTTAACAGGGATTCCGGCAGGCCCATGCTGACGTTCACTTCCAGCAGACAGGTGGCAGCGAGAGGTGCATCTGGCAGGGCATCATCAGTGATCGTATCCATAGCAAGGAACGGCGCTGTTTGCAGATACTGTTGCCAGCACGACAGGGTCGATTGCATCCAGCTGTCCGGACGAGACTCCTGACGACAGGTACGCACGCCGAGAATCTGGCCCTGATGGTCAAAGATTGGCAGGACATCGGGGCCATTGGAATGAACAATGACGGGTTGGGTGGCGTTCTGGATGACTTCGACGACCGGAGTGATGCTGGTTGCACCGGGATTTTGTTCGGGAGTTTCCAGCGTTTCGTAATGGGCGAGACGGCTGCGCAGGGTGGCAAACGGCTGCTCGTCATTGGACGATTCAATCCGCAGTGTCGGAGTGACCTGTACGACCTGGCGGCGATGAACCAGTGGCGCATTGAACTGGCGGCAAATAGTGTTTTCAAGGTTGGTGACAGAGTTATCTGCGCTGGTATCGGCAATCGGTATCAGAAACAGGTTGCTGGCTGGCGTAAATATACGGTTAAGACCACCCGTTGCAGCACTGATGCGTTCATAACAGAGTGCGCTGAGATCGGCATCGTTGACCATTTCTCTAGGGAACTCAACGACTAACGTGCGCGCCATACCGTAGTTGTGTTCAAGATACTGGCAGAACTCATCCAGCTGATGGCTTCCAGAGTAACGGCGTAATTCTGTGCGAATTTCACGTCTGGCGTTGCCGGTATCCTGGTCAACAAAACTGCATACGCATATGCGGTAATCCTGGCTTAGTGCAGTTACCACCATCCAGGTTGGAATCTCCTGGCGCTGGACGTCGAGCAAACTGAAAAAACCCAGCCAGGTCTGACCAGATTCGGTCTGACGAGTGATCTCTGCTTCCTGCATCACTGGCATGGCACAAATACTCGGTGCAAACAGGTTTCGGCCCAACAGTTGTTCTTCAGGAATACCGAGGACGGTACAGAGGCGCGCATTGGCGAGACGAATCACCCAGTTGCGATCAGTCAGAAAGGCTGGCTGGTCGTCATGGACTGCACTGCGTAAGGTATGTACCTTTTTCATCAGATCGGATTGACGGGCACCCTCCTCGACATCGCGAATCAGTGCCTGGTTGTTCCAGGGTTTGGCCACAAATTTGTGAACATCCCCTCGTTGCAAGGCAGCCCGTAGCAGCGGGTATTCAACGTGGCCGGATAATAACAGGCGATAGGTACAAGGGCTCTGTTCACGGGCCTGCTGACACAGTTCGAGGCCATCACCACCGGGCATACGGAAGTCGGTGATCATCACCTTGATGATGTGATTGCGCAGGATTTCCAGCGCTTCCTGCAGGTTATGGGCGGTATAGGTTACCAGCCCGGCGTTATCAAACACCCGGCTCAGGGCCTGAACGATACCGGCCTCATCATCAATCAGCAGTACGCTAAAACTCATGTCACATCCTGTCGGTTGATCGCATGACATCTGCCTGCACGAACGTTCGGCAGCGTCGGATTGTCGAGAGAATACTGTTTCAAACTTGCAAAGGCCAAAGCCTATCTATACTGAGTGGGAAGCAATAACCGGACTGGGCAATGACGTGAGACTCAAACAGGCACTGACCACAGGCGAAGTAGCGAAGTACTGTGGTGTCAATTTCCGTACTGTCATCCGCTGGATTGAGCGTGGCCACCTGGAAGCGTACAAGTTGCCAGGACGGGGCGATAACCGCATTCCCCTGTCAGGCTTTATCGCCTTTCTGCAAAATAATCAGATGCCAGTACCGGAAGAGCTACGGGGGCAGGGGCGCACCTTGCTGATTCTTTCGGAGCAGGATGAAATCGGCGCTGAAATCGCCGCCTGCACTCGTAGGGCCGGATGGGAACCGATGGTGACCACCGATCCTATGCAATTCGGCTTTATTTGTGCCAGTCAGCAGCCCAGTGCGGTGGTGGTGACTTCGGCCGCGAGCCAGCACAGTGTGAACAGAATTCGTAAAGAGTCAGATAATCCTGATCTTGTTTGCATTCTGGTGTCCCCGCATGCGGCAACTGCCAGTATGCAGGAAGGCTGGTTCAGGGTAGTCTGGCCGTTGGAACAAAAACGTTTCACCGGCATTCTGGAGCAACCGGATCCTGAAGGTGAAACGTCCAACTGAGACGTATATCCGGCAGCGTTGGTGCTGCTGACAGGATAAGGTATGGACAACAACGGATTGCTGTTTCTGCTCTGCTTCTTGTTACTGGTTTTGCTGGCTGTGGTAGTGGTCGCTGTTGTGATGTTCAGGCGTCAGAAACACTGGCGTGAACAATGGCAACAGCGCGATCTGCAGTGGCGTTACAGCCCGATTATTACGATGCAACTTGACTCCCAGGGGCTGGTTCTCGATTGTTCGCAAAAATCCACAGATCTTCCATTGAAGATGGGTCTGCGCTTTGTCAATTTATTGGATGAACGTACGGCTGACATCTTTGAGATCAGCCGAAACTTTGCGCGTACCCATCAGCGCCCTCAGCGTCTGGAGCTGGTGCTGGATTCTCATGGCCATACGCATTATTGGATGGCGCTTATTACTCCGCTTGAGTCGGGTGATGTGATTGTAGGGTTGGTCAGCACTGATCATCTGATGCAGCAGATTCAGGACGCAGAACGAGCGCGCCTGACGGCTGAACATTCAAACCTGGCGCGGGCCCGTTTCCTCGCCAATATGAGCCATGAGATTCGGACACCGATGACCGGTGTACTGGGTATGGTCTCACTCATGGATCAGACCGAACTGACTCCCGAACAGCGTAGTTACCAACGTGTAATTCATAGCTCATCGGAACACCTGCTGGCCATCATCAACGACATTCTGGATCTGTCGAAAATCGATGCGGGCAAGGTTGATCTGGCCGCAGAACCATTCAATCTGGATGAGCTCGCCAACAATCTGGTCAGCATGATGGCCAATCGCGCCCGTGAGAAAAGTCTGGTGTTGCAGTCGCAGGTCGACCCGAAATTACCGCGTTATCTGCTGGGCGATTCGCACCGGATTCGCCAGGTTCTGATCAATTACCTCAACAACGCCATCAAGTTCACCGACAGTGGTCATGTGTTGCTGAAGGTGGATTATGTGAATCGTGCTGGCGATCAGGTGCGCTTGCGGTTTATGGTCGAAGACTCCGGGATTGGTATCAGCACTGAACGGGCTTCGATCCTGTTTGACGAATACACCTTTGCCCACGGCACTCTATCTCGCGAGGCCGGTGGCAGTGGTCTTGGCCTGAGTATCTGCAAACGTCTGGCCGCTCTGATGCAAGGTGAGGTTGGCGTGCTGAGTACGCCGGGCCGCGGTTCCACCTTCTGGTTTGATCTGGATTTGCCGGTGGCGCCGGTAGCGGCCGCGGAACGGGAAATACAGCCGGAAAAAACCAGTGGTCGGGTGTTGTGGATTTGTGATGAATTACAGATCAATCGCTCGCTCCTGCTAGCCGCCGGTCGTCACCTTGGTATGAAAACCCGCGAGTTTGGCCAGGCTACTGACCTTTTGCGGCTGGCCCAGACCCAGCAGCCGGATGTAGTGATTATCTCCCTCAAGTGTTTTGAGTCGGCAGATGCCGAATTCCTGAAGTGGCTGGCCAGTGGCAATGTGCGGGTTGCCATGAGTTCGATGGAGTTTATCCAGATCGAATCCTCGCGTTTGTTGCAAGCCGGGGTCGGAGCCTGTTGGGAATGGCCCATCAACCACGACCAGCTGGCCGAATTGTTGATGAACCTGCTGGAAGAACCGCTGCCGCCGGTGCGTCTGCTAAGTCGTGTATCACGGCAGCTGGTTTCCCCGACCGCCGTTCATGACGACGGTTGTCCGTTCAAGGGGCGTCGGGTTTTGTTGGCTGAAGACAATATCGTCAACCAGAAAGTCGCCAGCCAGATGCTGGTACGTTTGGGCTGCGAGGTTGAAGTCGCCGGTAATGGCAAGGAAGCGCTCGACAAGGCATTGCAGCAGCGTTTTGACCTGATCCTGATGGATTGCCATATGCCGGTGATGGATGGTCTGGAGTCCTGTCGCCAGATTCGGAAGGCAGAACAGGCTTGTGGTGGTGCGTCGGTGCCGATTGTGGCGCTGTCGGCCGACGTGATGGCGGAACGCAAGGCGGCTTGTGAAGACGCGGGTATGAACGGTTATCTGTCGAAACCGGTACGCCTCGAAGACTTGCGGCGCGAATTGCCACCGTATCTGGCGGCGTCGGTGGTGGTCAGCTGAGCGGATGTTTGTTCCGGCGCAGTCACAGACGGTGGTGAAACACCGTCTGCACGTGCCAGCAGGCAGGTCTCAGATAACCTTGCCCCACGGAATATAACGGTTGTCCGTCAGGCTTTTCAGATGACGAATACGTTCCTTGGCCGGGGTTTTGCCCATCTGCTTGAGCAGACGACAGGCCCAGATCGCCGGGTTGCGGGCACCACTCTGGAAGCCCGACAGTTTCTGTTCCGCCACGGTAAAAAATATCGCCAGATCAAATAACTGGGCTTCATCCAGATCGACCAGCGAGTCATACCACTCCGCTTCCTTGATTTTCAGCCAGCCTGCTGCGCGGTTGAGATCCTGCTCATCAATATCGCAGTTGCCAGTGTTGGCAAACGCCTCGGCAGCGGCCGCGAAGCGCACCAGCAAGGCGACATCAGGCTGGGTATCACGGTTTTGCGGAGCGGGTTGCCATTCTTCAATCATGGTACAAATACCTCAAACAGGGGTTGCAAGCGTAATTTTTCAACGGCGATGTTTATATCAGCCTATCTTGTGCCTTAACAGTCGGCGTTGCTTAGGGCATCATCCCCGGCCGTCATTTTAATGCCTTAATCGTAGTGGATGCTCATGCACGATCCTTTTTCCGACATTCGCCCTTATCAGGATGACGAAGTTGTCACCGTTCTTGACCGAATCACAGGCTCCATGACCCTCCATCGCGCCTTGCTCAAGTATCGTCTGCCGATGCTGCCGCACTGGTTGCGCGAACTTATGTTGCCATTAGCCCAATGGATGCTGAAGCGGCAGCTGGCGGATGTCCGCTCGGTAGCGGGTTTCCAGTCATGGCTGGGACGCTGGGTTGGCAAGCTGCTCGATAAAACCTCCGGTCGTGTGATTGTACGTGGCCTTGAGCGTATGGAGCCAGGCCAGGGTCATCTGTGGATTTCCAACCATCGCGACATCGCCATGGATCCGACCATGATCAACTACTCATTGCATCAGGCCGGTTGGCCGACCAGTCGTATTGCGATTGGTGACAACCTGCTGGGTCATCCGGATGTGGCCGACCTGATGCGTCTGAACAAGAGTTTTATCGTCAAACGCAACATCAGCAACAAGCGCGAAAAACTGGCTGCCCTGCAGCAGCTGTCGAACTACATTCGCCACAGTCTGGATGAGTCGGAATCGGTCTGGATTGCCCAGCGTGAAGGCCGCGCCAAAGACGGTATCGACGAAACCGATACGGCGGTGCTGAAAATGCTGACCCTGCATGGTCGTGAGCGTAACGAAACCTTTACCGAATCCATGAGCCGTTTGCGCCCGGTGCCGGTGTCCATCCAGTACGAATGGGACCCGTGTGATCTGATGAAAGGCCGTGAGCTGGTAGCCCGTCGTAAATACGGCAGCTACCGCAAGGAAGAAGGTGAAGATACCCGCAGCCTGCTGACCGGTGTGACGGGCCGCAAGGGCACGATTCACGTTGATTTTGGTACACCGCTGACGCTGGAAGAAATGGCTTCACCGGAAAACATGGCGGCAGCGATTGATCGCCAGATTCTGCAAATGACCGAGGTGCTGCCAGTGCATTACGCCGCCCTCGACATGCTGCAGAAAGAGTTTAATACCCTTCACGAAGTCCCTGTTGAGCCGGTTGACGAGCTGGTGCGTGCGGAGTTGCGTGCCCGTATCGAACACGAAGCACGCGACGTCCAGGAACAGGTACTGCGTGGTTATGCCATGCCGATTCTGCGTCGCCAGCTGCCGGCGGCGATTATTCACGAAGCTGAGGAACCGTCTTCATCATGAAATACCGCATCACAGGATTGCTGTTGCTCCTGTCTGTCAGCCTGCTGAGTGGCTGTATTGAACTGGGGCGCAGCTGGTCAGACACCACCGAAACCCGGCTGGTGGATTTCTACAAGGAACCCTGTGATGACGATGCCAACACCCTCTGTTTCCGGGTTCGTGAAGAAACCGGCGACAGCTGGGAGTTGCTGGACGAAGACGTATCGTTTGACGGCTTCACTGACTACCAGTGGGGTTACCGTTACGAAGTTGAAGTAGTGGTCAGCCACGACGATGACGGCGATCCGACCGGTTATACCTTCAGCCAGGTGGTGACCCAGGAGTCGATCACCGACGCCGAACGCTCTATTTCCATGAATCTCTACAGCGACACCGGCATCCTCTATGCCGAGGACGACAGCACCTGGAGTCTGGGTGGTGACATCAGTTTTGCCTGTGGTGACAGCTGTTCCGACCTCACCACCGCCGTGACCAACGGTCAGGTGCTGGAGCTGGAATTCTCGGCCACCGATGGTGTGCTGACGCTGGAATCCTTTATCTGCTCGGCTGACGAAGATGACTTTGCCTCGGTGTGTTCGGGTGAAAGCTCCGCTTCCTGGCGGGTGGCCTGGTTCCAGAGTGACTGCGGCCTTGCCGACGCCCACATGTGCCTGCTCTACAAGGTCAACAGCTCCGACGATTATGAGCTGCTGAAACTGGCCGACGGTATCACCGACTTTACGCCGGTATGGGGCGAACAGGCGGATATCGACGTTACCAAAACGGTATCCAACGGCGGCAATATCACCGCTGTAGTGCTCGACACCGATGACAGCAGCCCCGACGATCGTACCGGCAGCAGTTATCCGTTCTACATGATTGTGCGCGGCAGCGAACTGGACAGCAGCAGTAATGGCCTGATTACTCTTTATGACGGCGCGCCGGATCTCGATTGCAGCAGCTACAACCTCTGCAGCCGCATCAACGGTTACATCGACGATGAGCAATGGATGCTGATCTATGGTTATTACGATGGTGACGTGGTGGTGCGTACCGTGGTTTGCCACAGTGATGACATCGACAGTTTCCGCAGTTGTGTGGATGACGAGGACGATGTGAATTGGGGGATCTGATCTGCCGTTAACCGCCTCTTAACCGGCTGGCAGGCAAACTGCGATGAATCTGGTGTCGTGTTGACCTGCAGCACGACAGACCTGCCCCGGTTGTTCAGGAATCCCGCTCATGCTCAATGTTCTGCTTGTTGAAGACGATATCGACCTTGCGGTCACGGTGGTGGATTACCTGGCGCTGGAGAATATCCACTGCGACCACGCCAGTAATGGCGTTGCCGGGCTGAGCTTGCTGGAACAGCAGCGTTACGACGTCTTGCTGCTCGACCTTAATCTGCCGCGTCTTGATGGTCTCAGTGTCTGTACCCGCTTGCGTCAGCAAGGCAACGATGTACCGGTACTGATGCTCACCGCTCGTGATCAGCTCACCGACAAACTCGATGGCTTTCAGGCTGGCACCGACGACTATCTGGTCAAACCCTTTGATCTCGAAGAACTGGTGGTGCGGGTGATGGCGTTGTCGCGCCGTCGCAGCGGCCAGGTGCAGAAACTGCGCTGTGCCGACCTCGAAATGAATCTCGCCAGCCATGAAACCATGCGTAATGGCCGGGTTCTGAAATTATCCCCAACCGCCTGGAAATTGCTTGAGTGCCTGTTACGGGCATCTCCGCGGCCACTCAGTCGTGAGCAACTGATGCAGGCCGTGTGGGGCGACGAACAACCCGACAGCAACAGTCTCAAGGTGCATTTGTTCAACCTGCGCAAACAGCTCGATCAGGACGGTGAACTGCCGCTGTTGCATACCCTTGCCGGTACCGGTTTTGCCCTGCGCGAACAGGCCGATGACGGTCAGAACTCATGATCAGCGCCCCGCGTTTACGTCTCACCACCATAATGCTGCTGGCGTTTTTGCTGGTGGGCAGCGCGCTGGCCATTGGTTATTCGGTGTTCAGTGCCCGCAATTTTATTCGTGGTATGGATTCGGTGATGCTGCGCGATATGGAGCAGACCCTGACGGCATTTATGGCCAGCCCGCAAAGCAACAGTGGCAGCACCGAGTTCCGCGATTTCCACTTTGCCCGTCACTGGGACGAGCTGCCGCAAAACGTGCGTGAAGCCTTTGGCGAATTACCCCTTGAGCAGGGTGTACTCATGAAGGAATACCAGCCACATTGGGGTCATGCACCGGCGGAGATTTTTTTCCTGCTGCGTTATCCGGTGGCCGATGGTGAATGGCTGGTGTCGCGCCGCTTGCAACGCAGTCCACGTAACACGTTGATGGAATCGCGGATGAACGACAGCCGCCGTGATCTCTACGTCATGGTGGCAGGCAGTCTGCTGCTGCTGGTGGGTGTGGGTTTGCTGCTGTTTTACTGGTTTTCAGTACCGTTATCACGGCTGGTGGGCTGGACCCGTAACCTGCAACCGGCCCAGCTGGCCGAACCAACACCGGATTTTGGCTACCCCGATCTCGATCAACTGGCGGAAACCATTCGCAGCAGCCTGGCCAGTGTTCACGACAGTCTGGAGCGCGAACAGGCATTCCTGCGCCATACCAGCCACGAGTTACGCACGCCGATCAGTGTGGTGCGCTCCAACGTTGATCTGCTCAACAAGCTGGCCGGACGTGAAGGCCCGGCGGCAGACCAGCTACGCAGTGCGGCGCTGGCGCGATTGCAGCGTGCCGGTCAGACCATGACCTACCTGACCGAAACCCTGTTGTGGCTGAGCCGTGACGAGCTGGAAGAATTACCTGCCCATGAGCTGGATCTGGCGCTGCTGATCCAGCAACTGGTAGAAGACATGCGTTATCTGCTCGCCAACAAACAGGTGCAGCTGACGGTCAACACCACGCCATGTCGCCTGCTGATTTCGGAAAGTGCCGCGCGGATTGTGCTGGGCAACCTGATTCGTAATGCCTTCCAGCATACCTGGGAAGGTGAGGTGCTGATCGAACAGCAGGGCAGCACGGTGCGTATTTTTAACCGTAATCAGCAGCAACCGGGTGAAAACAGCAATGCTGATCTCGGTTTTGGTCTGGGCCTGCAACTGACTGAACGCCTGACCCGGCGTCTGGGCTGGGCCTATCGCAACCAGGGCGGTGCCGATGGCTACGAGGCAAGTGTCAATCTTGGCTGATTGATGCTGCGGCTTGATCGGATGCCTGTGTCATCTCTTGCGCCCTGACAATACAGCTCGATAGCACCATTGCCAGACTCTGGCATAATCACCTCAAACCATCCGAATGAGGCGTCTATGCCGACTGCTGACAATTCTGTCCTGATTCAACGTGCTGCCATGGCTTCCATTGCTGTGGCCGTGACCTTGTTGATCGCCAAAATGCTGGCCTGGCTGGTCAGTGACTCCACCAGTGTGTTGTCGTCCTTGCTGGATTCCCTGATGGACATTGCCGCGTCGGTGGTGAATTTCTTTGCCGTACGTTATGCCCTGATGCCTGCGGATAACGATCACCCGTTCGGTCACAGCAAGGCCGAAGGTCTGGCGGCGCTGATTCAGTCGGCGTTTATTCTCGGTTCTGCGGCGGCTCTGCTGATTCACGTTACCGACCGTCTGCTGAATCCCCAGCCGGTACAGGCGTTGGCAGAAAGCATCGGTGTGATGGTGTTTTCCGGCCTGATGACCGTGGGTCTGGTGATGTACCAGCGTTATGTCTACCGCAAGACCGGCTCGCTGGCGATTCGTGCCGATTCCGCGCACTACTATGGTGATATTCTGACCAGTATTGCGGTGGTGGTGGCACTGGCGGCTTCCTGGGCCGGTTATTACTGGATGGACCCGGTGGTTGCCCTGCTGATTGCCTTTGTGCTGCTGCACAGCGTATATGAAATTGTGACGTCAGCGCTGTCGGTGCTGATGGACCAGTCGTTGTCCGACGAGGACGAAGAAGCATTACGCCAGATCATGATGGCCGTGCCGGGTGTGCAGGGGTATCACGGCCTTAAAACCCGTCAGGCCGGTACCATGCAGTTTATTCAGGTGGATATCGAGATGGAGGGCAATCTGCCGTTGCGGCAGGCGCACGCCATTGGTCAGCAGGTGGAAAAAGCCTTTCTGGAACGCTTCCCGCAGGCGGAAGTGCTGATTCATCACGATCCGGTCTGAGGTGATCATGGGTAACGGATGCAGGCTGGTTACAGGGATAGTCGGGATGCTGCTGATACCGGCTATGGTGGCGGCTGCAGAGGAACCCGCTCCTGTACCAACCGTGGCTGATAGTGCCGCCGTGTCTGCCACGGCTATACTGCCCGATACCGCTGATGGCGATACAGTGGCTGGTGACTCAGCGGCTGCCAGCATGGATTCTGACGCTGATACATCGCTTTCAGATACCAGCAGCCCCGACGCTGTGGTTCCTGTTGTTGCTCCTGACGCGGTACCTGCTACCAGTGCAACAGACACCAGCGCTGAGCTGGACCAGGAACTGGACGAAGTATCCTCCGATCTGTCCGAATCGGAAGAATCCCGTATCGAACGTTCACGCCATGCGATGGCTGGTTATCTGGATCATCTGTCGGGCCAGCTCGACGGCTTTTTTGTTGATACGTTTTTTAACGAAGACATTCTCGAAGACGACGTGCGCGGCAGTAGCGCGGTGTTGTCGTCGTACACCCGTCGCAAGATCGGAGAGCCGGTCGATTACCGCTTTGGCCTCAGTGTCAAACTGGTATTTCCTCACACCAACGAACGTCTGAACCTGCTGGTGCAATCGGAAGAAGAAGAAAACCGCGAATCCAACCCGCTGGAAAGTATCGAGAACAACAATTACACCGCCGCCCTGCGTTTTATCATTCGTGAAGGTGAGCAGTGGAAAACCGATATTGATACCGGTATTCGCTGGGGGTTTCCGCCAGACCCGTTCAGCCGCTTTCGTGCCCGTCGTTATTTCAGCCTGCCGGGTTGGGATTTCCGTGCCACCCAGCGCTTGTTCTACTACAGCTCTGATGGTTGGGGCGAAGACAGCGCCGTGCAGATTGACCACCCGATTGCCGAACACAAGCTGCTGCGTCTGAATGCCAAGGCCGGTTACCAGCTTAACGATGACTACTTCAAACTGAACTATAGCGCGGCGCTGTACCACGAGCTCAGCAGCCGCGCGGCTATCGGTTTTATCAGTGGTGCCTCAGGAGATACCCGCCAGGATCTGACCTTCAACAGCTACAGTTCCAGCGTGCGTTATCGTCGCCAGATTTACAGTAACTGGGTGTTTGCGGAAATTGCACCGGAGCTGGTGTGGGAAGCCGCCCATGAATACAAGACAGTGCCCGCCCTGATGTTGCGACTGGAAGCGGTGATCGGCCGCTGAAGCGGCAAGACTGCTCCGCCAAGCGAGTCTGCTGTGTAATGCTGATCTCTTACCCTTCGTTCTTGCATCGAATAGCAATACGACCTGCACGGCCTGTTAATTGGCTCTACCGTATGCCCTCATGGGGGACCTTGTCCCCCGGCCGGGCGGGCCTCCCCCTGCTTAGCCCGACTGGGCTCGTGCTTCCGGTTTTCACCGACAACGGCTTTTCGACCCCGGCCAGATGGCACATCCCTGTGCCAACTGGCCTGGCGGGGGCATCCATGCCCCGGCCGGGTCGGCCGTTGCGGTGAACCCCGGCTCGCCCAGATGGGCAATGGTGTAGCCAGCTGCGCTGGGCAAATTCAGCAATCGATGATCAGGAAATGACCGAGGGAATGAATCGGACACGTAATCCCGGGTCCGACATCCTTGCGGCCATAAAAATACGAGCAGGGGGATGGTCACTATGCCGTCCAGTGTTGATAAGTCCCTAACTGATTGGCATTAAATCTATGGCGGGGATCAATGTCCCGGCTGCAGATAGCGGAACGTCAGATTGATACGCTCGGCCGCGATGCCTGCGCGTTTGGGTACGGCATGTTGCCAGCGTGACTGCATTCCACTGTTCATCACCACCAGGCTGCCATGCGCCAATGGCAGTTTGCCCCATTGCCGGGTTTCGCCTTTGCGGCGCAAGGCAAAATCGCGCTCGGCTCCCAGACTCACCGACACAATACAGGGCGCAGGCCCCAGTTCCGGTTCGTCATCGGCGTGCCAGCCCATGCCGTCGTTGCCATTGCGATAACGGTTGCAGAGTACTGAGTTGAAGGGGCGTTGCAGCAGGTTTTGCAGTTCCTGCGCCATGCTGAGCAGGTGAGGATGCCAGGGCAGGGTTTGCAGTCGTTTGCCGGAATAGGTATAGGCCAGCCCGTTATCTCCTAGCCAGCACTGCAGGCGTGGAATCGTATGTTCCTTGCCGTACACCGTAATACGGTCACTATGCCACGGCAGTTCCGCCAGTAGTTGTTGGAACAGCGGATCGGCGTGGGCGGGGGAGATTGCCTGCGGGTAATAATCGAGATCACCCGCCAGCAGGGTTTCCCCCTCGTGCAGCTGGATCAGCGCCGACACAACTCTTTCTCGTCGGCCTTGCGCGGCAGGAACGCATACAGGGTGCCAGGCTGTTTCATATCGCCCGCCATTTTTTCGGCGCGTTCACCCTGTCCCCAGAACACGTCGGCACGCACCGGACCGTTAATAGCACCGCCAGTATCCTGCGCCATCAGCAGACGCTGGAACGGCTGGTTGTCACCGGGCAGAACGGTGTCGATCCACAGCGGAGTGCCCAGTGGAATCAGGGTACGGTCAACCGCGGCACTGCGAACCGGTGTCAGCGGAATATTCATCGAGCCTTTTGGGCCCTCGTTGACGTTGTCGCGCTGATAGAAAAATACATAACTCGGATTGCGGTTACGCAGGGTCTGGGCTTCTTTGGGATTATCCTGCAACCACTGGCGAATACTCTGCATCGACACTTCTTCCAGCGTCATATAACCGTTATCGACCAACCAGCGGCCAATCGACTTGTATGGATGGCCGTTCTGATCGGCGTAACCCACCGCCATCAGGCTGCCGTCGGTTAACTGCACACGGCCGGAGCCCTGCACATGCAGGAAAAAGGCATCATCCGGGTCGTCCACCCACACCAGTTCCTTGCCCTTGAGCGGGCGGCCAGCGCCATCAATTTCGGCGCGGGAGTAATACGGCACCATTTTCTTTTTGCCGTTACTGGTTTTTACCAGACGGCCACGGGCACGTTTGCCCTGTACGTTGGCAAGAGTCGGGTCGGTGGTGGCATTAACCAGATCGGTTGGACGCTTGTAGAGCGGGTAACGGTAACGGCTGTCCGGAGTCAGGCTGCCATGCAGGATCGGTTCGTAATAACCGGTGAACAGGCCGTCGGTACCACCGTCACGGTTGTAAATGCGGTGGGGCAGAAAGTGCGACTGGATAAACGCGTGGGCGCTGTCCTTGGCCTGAAACGGCGCTTCTTCACAGACTTCTTCCCAGGCCGGGTCTTTGCCGGTCATCAGCTTGCATTGCGCCAGAATTGCCGGCAGGGCTTCTTCAACCGGGTCGTCTTTCCAGCCTGGCAGCTGGCTCCAGCACAGGGCTTCACCAATACCGGGTTGAGCCGGACCCTGGCGGGCGGGTGGATAAATCTCCGGAGGCAAATCCGCCTTACGAACCGGGCGATGAGTGACCGGATCAATGCTGGTGGTGGCATCGTCAGATGTCTGGGGACTATTGGTCGAGCAGCCGTACATCAGCAGAGCGGCAGCGAACATGGACAGAACGCGGATCATGGTGGCCTCGGAAGGCAAAACAGGGATGCTGAAAAATTATGCAAACAGGCTGCCAGCAGGGCGCTGGCAGTCTGTGGCTGGCAGATTACTTGTCGAAGAAGCCTTCGAACAGAGGGGAGGTGAGATAACGCTCACCAGAGTCCGGCAGAATCACCACAATCACCTTGTCCTGGTTAGCCGGATCATCGGCCAGACGCAGGGCGGCGGTCAGGGCTGCACCACAGGAAATACCGGCAAGGATACCTTCCTGGGACATCAGCTTGTGGGCAGTTGCCATCGCTTCTTCGTTGCTGACCTGCTCAACGCGGTCGATCAGATCAAGGTCGAGGTTGCCCGGAATAAAGTTGGCACCAATGCCCTGGATCTTGTGAGGGCCTGGAGTCAGGTCTTCACCGGCACGCTTCTGGGTAATGATAGGCGATGCTGACGGTTCTACCGCTACCGAAGTAATGGCCTTGTGTTTCTTGATGAAACGGGAAATACCGGAAATGGTACCGCCAGTACCAACACCCGCTACCAGGATGTCGATCTTGCCATCGGTGTCGTTCCAGATTTCCGGACCGGTGGTCTGTTCGTGGATCGCCGGGTTGGCCGGGTTGTTGAACTGTTGCAGCATGATGCGGGTTTCAGGGTTTTCAGCAACCAGCTCGGCGGCCTTGTCGACAGCACCTTTCATGCCTTTCGGGCCTTCGGTCAGCACCAGGTTGGCACCCAGAGCCATCATCACCTTGCGGCGTTCGATGCTCATGGTTTCCGGCATGGTCAGGGTCACCTTGTAACCGCGGGCTGCACCCACAAACGCCAGCGCAATACCGGTGTTACCGGAGGTTGGCTCAACGATTTCCATGCCTGGTTTCAGCAGACCATCTTTTTCGGCTTGCCAGATCATGTTGGCGCCGATGCGGCACTTGACCGACTGGGCCGGGTTGCGGCTTTCCAGTTTGGCGTACAGGGCCGGGTGATTGGTCAGGGTACGGATACGCACCAGGGGAGTGTTGCCAATCGACTGGCTGACGTCTTCAAATACTTTCATGCTTTTGCTGTCTCCATTCACAGGCAGGGGCGTGATGACCATCCGCAGCGCGGTTCAGTCATCCGTACGCAGTGATTCCAGTAACTCGTCCTTTTCCTGCCACAGGGTCTGGACCCAGAGCTGGAATCGGGTGCGATAGTCTGAATCATTCTGGTAATCACCCTCAAGTAGTTCCGTCGGAATAACTTTTTCATCAATAACCACCTGGCAGCGTGGCATCTGCCCCTGCAGAAATTGCCAGAAGGTCGGAATACCGTCGGGGTAATGAATGGTGACATCCAGCAGGCTGTTAAAACGGCCGCCCATCACACTCAGCGCAAACGCCATACCGCCGGATTTGGGCTGCAGCAGGTGCCGATACGCCGACTTCTGCTGGTCGTGTTTGGTTTGGGTGAAACGGGTGCCTTCGAGAAAATTCATCACGCTGGTGGGGATGGTCTGGAATTTCTCGCAGGACTTGCGAGTCGTTTCGAGGTCCTGACCGCGTTTCTCCGGATGTTTGTCGAGATAGGCCTTGCTGTAGCGTTTCATGAACGGGAAATCCAGCGCCCACCAGGCCATGCCCATGATTGGCACCCAGATCAGCTCCTGTTTCAGAAAAAACTTCAGCAGCGGCACGCGGCCGTTCAGCACATGTTGCAGCACCAGAATATCCACCCAGCTCTGGTGGTTACTGACCACAAAATACCACTGCTGAGTGCTGAGGTTGGCGGGAGTGCGAATCTGCCAATCCATCTTCTGGGTCAGTTTCATCCAGCCGGAGTTGCAGCTGATCCAGCCATTGGCGCAGCCATCCACCAGTTTGCTGAAAGGTTTGCGCAGGGCCGCCGACGGCATCAGCAGTTTGCAGAGGGCAAACAGCAGCAGCAGTGGCGCCCAGAACAGGGTATTGGCAACCAGCAACAGGCTGGCAATCACGCCGGTAAACAATGCAGGCATAGGAATTCTGTCGATTATCGTTATGGGAACAGACGGTTGGCATCACAAGCGGATGCCGCGCCCATTGTAGGCAGCAATCATGACAAGTCACCCCCATTCACTCCCTGTTGTGGAGACTTGCAGCGGACAAACGCGACTGCAGTAGCAGTGACGGCAAGCCATCACTGACTTACTCTCAAACTTTTACGGAGGACTCAGCATGTCAGAACAGGATAAGGCCAACGGCCTCAAGGTACGTACCGAAGTGATGGGCGCAGAATTTGTCGAGCGTGCCATGAACAACCGCACCGCGCTTACCGAACCGCTGCAGGAATGGATTAACGAACACGCCTGGGGCTCGACCTGGCAACGTGATGATCTGCCGCGTGATACCCGCTCGCTGGTGACGATTGCCATGCTGGTGGCTCTCAAGGCGCCGAATGAACTCAAGGGCCATATTCGTGGTGCATTGAATAACGGTTGTACGCCGGAGGAGATCCGGGCGGTGCTGGTGCACAGTTTGCCGTACGTTGGCGCGCCAGCGGCGCAGGAAGCGTTTCGCGCCGCGGCGGAGGTGGAGGATTTTATGAACGGGCTGAAAGCGGGCGTTTAGGTGCTGGTGGCCTGGCGTCTGGCCGGGCCACGCAGGCTATGACGTCAGATGCCAATCATCTCCGTTATTCCGGGCTCGCCCCGGAATCCATAACGGCGGGTGGGCCACCGGCCTTACCATCGTTGCAGTACAAATCGTCGAACGGGGTTAAATCCAGCCGATCCGAGATCAAATGATGCAGAGCATATTCGAATGTACCTGGCTGGATCTGTTCTTCGAAGTTGATCACCACCATCGACGTCTGCGTGCAGCCGTTTGTTATGGCTTGCCCCAACAACCAGGAGTCTCTGGCATTAGAAAGTTTGCCGGTCCATTGCGCGCACTTACATCTCTCTGAATATTTACCAATTTTCCGTTTTCATTTACTTTAGCGCAAACATACAACAAACCAAATTCATTATTCGCAGGATAAGACAGCGTTACAGTAACCACTAGCTTTCCCGCTTTATCCAGTGAAGGCTGAACTGACTGAGGCTTTAGTTCAAGCTTAGCCAAATCAGAATATCTTAAGTAGATATGATCTAGTGCATTTAAGAGAACAGTGTTTTTGTCAAAGGAATAAAGGCTGCCTGCAAATGTTGAGCAGGAAAATAAGATTATAATTAATGTCAATATTCGGTTCATAGATTCACCATNTAACGAGACTGTAGAAAAACTATTTTCGGAGCGGATATTTTCTTCATATCAAAAAGCCATTGAAACTCAGCTGCCATAGCTTCGCTCAAAAAAACCGAAACAACCGAAAATGGATAATTCACGATACAACTGCATATTTGACCTCCATTTTCTGATATTTCCTTTAATCACCTGATCTGAGGTATCAGTTTCTCAATATTGTGTACCATGGCGTATAACTGCCATTGAGCTTGCACCTTCTTTTTACCCCGCAGACCGAACCGCTTCAAGCCTTTATTGTGTTCCAGGTTGGCAAACACCGGTTCCACCGTCGACATCCGATGGC
>NZ_JAPNOA010000009.1 GCF_026626885.1 Parathalassolituus penaei | reverse complement strand
GATTACATTGATGGCTTCTACAACCGATCACGCCTGCACTCTGGTCTGGGTTATCTTAGTCCGCTAGAGTATGAGGCGAAGAATGGATAATACAAATGTGTCCGCAAAAGCGGGGCAAGATCACCAAACTACGCGGGCTTGCCCTGTTTGTGGGGCTTTTAGTTCTAACCCCATTCTCACATGGAGCAAAAATGCTGCACCCCGACTTTCCTGTTATTGAGGGGCGATACCAAATGACCAAAGAGTGGTCGGTAACGCTTCCCGAAAAGTTCAACCGCCGCATTGAAGACGGCGACCTTGTTATTTGGCGGCCAGGGGTGACATTGTGGATCGCAGCATGGGGAAACGACAAAAACGAAAATGCTGATGTTCGTCTAAAGGCTACTCGCGACGATATTTCACCCAAGGCATTTGACATACAAACATCCAAGACAGACCACATCCTTCGTCTCACCTATCGCCTTAGAGAGGGGAATGAGCAAGGGGCTGTACCTGCTTATTATTGTTTTGCCTTTGGAGACACTGGACATGTGCAGATGGCAATCTATCTGGACCACGAGCGAGATGTTAAATCGGCGCAAACGATCTGTGGAAGTCTCAGTGAAAACAATGCTCGCTAACAATTCCATCAACACGGACTGGTTTACAGTGGGCTTCGCCTGCTTCCAGCCAGCCGGTTATGTCAGACGTTATACGCACTGGAGAAATTAATGGAACTTGCGGGTATAGATCTGGCGTGGCATGGAGAAAAGAACCCTTCCGCTATAGCAGTTGGTAATCTTGAACAAAATGTTCTTCATCTTTCTGAACTATATCCGGCTTGTATTGGTATTCGTGATATTATGAACATAAGTGCAAATGCGTGTGGTATTGCAATTGATGCACCCTTGATAATCAACAATGCTTCTGGTCAACGCGAGTGTGAAAAGAAAATTGGTTCAATGTATGGTTCAAGAGGTGCTTCATGTCATACATCGAACTTAAATTTATACCCTGATGCTTTATCAGTAAATTTTGCAAATGCACTGATTGCTCAAGGTTTCTCTCATCTAGACACGAACAAATGGATCATTGAATGCTATCCTCACCCATCATTGATCGAAATATTTGGTTTACCTGAGAGACTAAAATACAAAAAAGGCAAAAAAGCAGTCAAAATCCTTGGCCAAGTCAAGCTTGCGGATCTGATCAAATCGCTCTCTGAGAGTGAAATATTAAAATTCATAATACCCAAGCAGTTTGAGAAACACCTTGATGAAGCATATATAAATAAGCTAATTGGTAAATCAATCAAAACTAATGAGGATGTACTTGATTCAATTATCTGTCTTTATATTGCTGGCTTGTATCAGCTAAAAAAATCCGGTCGTCTTTTTGGTGACAAACAAAATGGTTATGTGTGGGTTCCGCAAGGAATGTGCGTATAACAAAAACTTGAAAGTGTACGGCACTGCGTGCCGCCATTTTAGTAAAAGTTAGGTGTGAATACAAAACTACATTGTACCGAGTCGGGAAATATGAAAAATGAAGACCTTAAATCTGATGAGATAATTAAGGTAATAACAAGTGTATTTGATAGCGTTGTACTCGGAAATGGAGTTGGCTTATTTCAAGCTCAAGCAATTGATGATTACAAATCAGAAGCAGAGCAGCAAGAATCAAGATTGAGCGATGAAAAACAAGATTGGCGCTTAATATCTATTGCAGATCTAAATAAATGCAATAGTAGCCTTAGTTTCTTTGACGCTGAAGGAATGCGGTTTCATCTCCCCGCATTTCTAGTTGCCGAATTAAAAGGCGAGTACGATTTTGGTATAGATTTTTGCCTTGCTCATTTGTCTGGGTATCGTGAATCGCAATTTTTATTATTGAACGCTGAACAAAGGGCATCTATAAGGGAACTATTGAATTACATGTTTAATTTAGACCCCGAAGGTTTCTCTAGCATTGACATTGTAAATGCATTGATAGGCTTTTGGTCTGAAGAAAATGATTAGGCGCCTAACAAATCGCTGAAGCACAGCGCTACGTGCGCTGGACAGAACTTAAGTCGCGGCTTTGTGGTTTTGCTGCGCAAAAGTAACCCACAAAACCACAACTTACAAACTGCCGTTGGGTACGTGTACATGAGCATGAAGCTAGAGCGGGCAAGGAAAAGCATCAAAGAGCTTAATTGTAGATTTCATAATCTAGAGTTCTCTCCTGATGGCATATATAGAGAGCTAGAAAAGCTAGGGGTAGATATCCAAGGGTCAATCCTGATCGAGATTTTTCCTGATTCAGGAGATACATATGTTGGTAAAATGATAGATCAAGACGGTAAGCTATTAGCTTTTGATATCGATTGTTCTGACCCTAAGTTCAGTGCTGTGATACAGATACCTTTCCCAAAGTTGACGCCCTGGGATATCGTATCTGTGGGGGTAGAGTTGCATGAAGAGCTATACAGTTAACAAGCCGCTGAAATTCCTTTTTCTACAGAGCATGTAATTGATATAGATCGCCCGCCAAAAGATTATGTGGAGTGGCAGCTTGGTCAAGAACCTGAACGTAGATGGTACGGAAAATAGCGCATAACAAGTGCGTACACGTGACCTCTGATCTTCCCCCGTTTTAACGGACATATATAGACGCTTCCCCGGTGTCAAGGATGACTTGGCCCTGACACCTGCCATATGCCCCTGATTTATTTCCTGTTAACCATCATTTGTTCGTTGCGATGACAGTGGCAGTTCTGACATATATCCGGCTTCTGTTCGGGATCTATTCCCGCAGCCCTGATGAAATCCGAACCCTGGCACCTTTAACACCCACTCGATCTGGCTACGCCGATCGTGTCCGTTTCAGGCTCTACCAGGGACGGATTGCCCCGTTACATCATCAAACAACGACTACCCGATGAGTTCTTGCTTTTCAGGCCGGATTAAAGACCGTTTGACGTGTCAAAACGCTCCAGATAATCCGTGCCAGTTTATGCGCAATGGCGACAACGCCCTTGTGTAATCCGCGACGCTGGACGATGTCTATCATCCAGCGCGCCAGATTCGTGTTTTCATTTCGCTTGGCCCAGCGCAATGTATGCCGTGCTGCCTGCACCAGTAGTTTTCGCAGATAAGCATCACCACGTTTGGTGACCCCTGACATCACCGACTTATGACCACTGGCCTTTTGCCTTGGTGTTAGCCCTGTCCACGCCGCAAAATCCCGACTGTTATGAAAGACCTCTGCATTGCCCACCGTACTTTTGATAGCGGTAGCAATATGAGCCCCAATACCGGGAATGGAAATCAGGTTCTGGCATTGCTGGTCCTGCTCTCCATAACGCTTTAAGTCTTCGTTTATGTGATTGATACGACGCGATAACAGATCGTATTCAATCAACGTCCAGTTCAACTCGGACTGCATCATGCCAGACAGTTCACCTTGCTCCAGTATCTCGCGCAACCCTTTGAGCACCGCGCTTATCCCGATTGGAAAAATATAACCGTAGTCCGTCAGCAGACCACGCATCTGGTTACACAATGCCGTGCGATCCTTGACCAACCGCTCGCGCATTCGATGCAAGCTCTGAACATCCTGTTGACCCAATGACTTGATCGGCACAAACCGAATGTTCGGTCTCATGGATGCTTCATAAATGGCCAGAGCATCGTTCTGATCGTTCTTGTTACCCCGCACAAATGGCGTGACATGCTGGGCAGGAACTAACAAAACCTGATGACCATTTTGCTGGAATAACCTGGCCCAGTAATGGGAGGAATAACAGGCTTCCATGACGACTCTCGACGGTGCTTGCTCAAGTATGAATTGCCTGAATTTTTCTCGGCTGAGCCGCAATTGCTTTGATACCTTGTTGTGCCCGGAGACAATACAGATCTGAAAAACTGACTTTGCAAGATCGATAGCGATGGTACTAATATCGTTCATGTGGATGCTCCTCATATTGACGTTTTGCTCGTAACAAAACCTTAGCGCTTTTGACGCTGGATCATATGGGGAGCGTCCATCTCATCACCTTTTGACGTTACAGAAGGTGCCCAATGCCAGCCTGCAAGAACCAGAGAAAGACAACGCAGTACTCGCTGGAATTCAAGCGATCAGCCGTTGAGATGAGCATGGAAGAAGATGTTCAGGTACAGGAAGTCGCAGTCCATTTGTGTAACCCTCCCGGATTTTTTCCGCTCATTGTTAGCGGTTCTCCGGGTTGGTTACTTGTCGAACGGTAGTCGGCGCTGGCTCAGTTGTATGTAATGTCGAACCAGGGCGCTTTACTGCCTACGAATACGTGGCGTTCGGTTTTTACCTGCGACACGTTATGTGCTATTGCGACACTATCTTCGGATCTTTGAGAACTAAATTGTGGATTAATTAGATGGTTAGAAAGCTAGCGAAATTATTTCTTCTCTTTGTGTTTTTGATTGTTTTGATTCCCGTTGTAGATCTGGCTTACTGTCGTGCCAAGATGAGTGTCGCGATCGACTATGACGACGAATTAGAGTATCGAGAAGGCCGTGTCTATCAGAAAGGGGCGGCTGCTGCTTTTACAGGTAAAGCATATCAAACCATGTGCGGTGATGATTGCGGCTTGTTTGGATGCTACGCTATACATTGGTACGCATCTTTTAAAGATGGATATCGTGATGGAGAGGTCCTCTTGCCAAACTCGGAACGATCAAATGACTACTTCTCAATGTCGTTGTTTTTTGGCGATTACAAAAGCGTATATTTCTTAAAGGGTGTGCGCACATAACAAGTTGCAGCATGCGGACCAAGCTACGGTGCACCAAAATATGGTCGCTGCGCTCTTTACCGAATTTTAGCAGCCGGTCCCGCTGTGTCAGCATAGTTGTCCGATGATTTTTTCATCTTAAAACCAACAGTGGGCGGCCAGGAGCTGAATCCCACCGGGCGACCGCTTTGCTCTGACGGTTGACTTTCAGTTGTTCTATATATAGAACGTTCGATATATAGAACAGCTGGAAGGCTATTTCATGGATAAACCCAACTTTGCCACCCTTGGCCAGAACCTGCAGTCGTTGCGGGTGAGCAGGGGGCTGTCGCTGTCTCAGCTGGCCAACGATGCCGGTATCGCCAAGTCTAATCTGTCCCGCATCGAGCAGGGTGAGGGGAATCCCACCATTGAGACCATCTGGCGTTTGGCCATGCAGTTGAAGGTGCCGTTTGGTGACCTGATTGCGCGGGCCGACATTGCCTTGGGCGAAAACGGTGTTCAGGTGCGTTTGATTGATCAGGGCAACGATAATCCGCGGGTGGATGTCTACTGGATGTCGTGCGCTCCACACAGCCTGCGCGAATCCGAGCCGCACTTTGAAGGCACGGTTGAGTCGGTCACCATGATCAGTGGTGAGGTGTTGGCCGGTAACACCAACGCCCCCAAAACGCTGCGCGCTGGCGATACCTTCAGCTTTGATGCCTCGCAGCCACACAGTTATCGAACCGGTGAGCTGTGGGCGACCATGGTGGTGGTGGTGACGTATCCCAAAACAACGCGGGAAAACCTGGCGAGTCACATCATATGAGCAATATGAGCAGCACTCGTGCAGGAGCGCAGCCAGCGGCCTGGTTGCAGGGTATCAAGGATGCCTTGCCGCTGTTGGGCGCTTATATCCCCATTGCGATTTCGTTTGGGTTGATCGCAATTCAATCCGGTTTTGGGGTGCTGGAAACCATTCTGATCTCCACCATTATCTACGCCGGTGCCTCCCAGTTTCTGTTTGTAGCCATGGTCGCGGCGGGTTCGCCGCTGTGGCTGGTGGTTATCATGACCTTGCTGATTAACGCCCGCCATGTGTTGTATGCCCCCAATCTGGCGGTGTATCTCGGCAATGACAAACGCTGGATACCGCTAATGCATGGCCTGACGGATCAGGTATTTGCGCTGTCGCACAGCCGGATGCCAGCCATGGCCAAAGATCAGCGCATGGCTTGGTACACCAGTGCTGCATTGGTGGCCTGGTTCAGCTGGATTGGTGGTACTGCGATTGGTGCCATCGCCGGTGAGGAACTGACCCAACGCTGGCCGTTGATTAACGATGTTTTGCCGTTTGCGTTGCCTGCGCTGTTTCTGGTGCTGGTGTTGCCGCGCTGTAATAACCGCATGTGGACCGCTGCCATTGCAACCGCTGCGGTGTTGGCTTTGGTGGTGAAGTTGTGTGGTTATCCGAATGTGGCAATTCCGCTGGCCGCCATGGCCGGAGCTATGGTGTTTTACGCGCTCAAACCGGCCCGTTCCGCGCAGGCTTCCCAATCGGCACAGGCTTCCTCATGAATACCGATATGAACAACGATATGAGTACCGAGATCTGGCTAACCCTGATCAGTATTGCCGTTGGCACCTATCTGCTGCGTCTGGTTCCGCATGTGTGGATGCAATACAAGCTGGCGCGGCATGAAAACAGTGACGTCAGCGCCAGTACACCGGATTGGTTAACGGTGATGGGGCCGGGCATGATCGCCGCCATGTTTGGGACATCGGTGGTGCCGATGCAGCTGAGCACGCTGTCGTGGATGGCAACCGCGGCAGGATTGCTGGCAACCCTGCTGGTCTGGCGCAAGACCCGCTCCATGGGGCTTCCGACGTTGGCCGGGGTGCTGGTGTTTGGTCTGGTGAAAGTGGTGTTTGCCTGACAACCGCTGGCGGTTGTTCAGGCAAGGTCTGGCAGGTTTAATGCCGCTGGATGCGGTGTTGCAGACGTTTTTAGCGGTAAATCTGGCGTGCCCATTCGGTGAGGCCCGACACCACGCTGCCGAAGTGGTCGCCGTCGAGCAATTGCACGTCACCGAGGGTGCGGGCGACCGCTTCACGGATGATCGGTGAACGGGCGCTACCGCCGGTGACAAAGATCAGGTCGGGGCGGGTGCCAGCCTGTTGTACTGCTTCACTCATCAGCTCGGTGATGCGGGTTAGCGGGCGTTCGATACTGGCTTCCAGCTCGCTGCGCAGAATGTCGGTGCCGAGGCCTTTTTCAACAAAATCGAGGGTAACGCGCGTGCTGTCGGCATCCGACAGGGCGATTTTGGCTTCTTCGGCGAACTTCACCAGCTGCTGGTTCTGTTTATTGTTACGCAAACGGATCAGGCGGCCTATCACCTCTGGCTGCAGGCAGTCGCGTTGCAGCTGTTCCAGATACAAGCCGGTTTCGAGGCTGCTGAAGCGGGTCAGGGCGCTGACATCGTTGGTGCTGACGGCGTCCAGAAAGGTTTTGGTTGGCATGGGTTTGCCGCTTTTTAACGGCGCGGTCATACCAAACAGTGGCATCAGTTGGCGGCCAGCCAGCTGGATATCAAGGTCGTTACCGCCGACACGTTCACCGGTGTGGCCAAGGAAGTCGGCGCTGCGTTCGGCTTTGCCGCGATGATCCGGGCCCATTCGCACCATGGCGCAGTCGCTGGTACCGCCACCAATATCCACGACCAGCACGGTGCGGTTTTCGGTCAGTTGCTGTTCAAAGCTCAGACCGGCGGCAATCGGTTCGTACTGGAACTCAACATCGGTGTAACCGGCACGGCGGGCGGCAGTGGTCAGAATCGCCAGTGCCTGACGGTTGCTCTGTTCACTGTTGCTGCCCTGGAAGTTCACCGGACGGCCAATCACCGTGCGAGTCAGGCTCTGTCCCAGGGAACGTTCGGCGCGTTGTTTGATGGTTTGCATCATCGCGGTGACGATGTCTTCAAAGAAGTGCACAAACTCCGGGCGCAGACCGCTGGCACCGAGGAACGACTTCGGGGATTTGACGAAATAACCGAACTCCGGATCAGCGAAGTAGTGACCAAACGCCTGCTGGCCCACAAACATCACGGTTTCGTCGGCTTCAATATCGTGCTCGCGGCGCGCGCGTTGTGCCAGTTGCAGCTGGCCACGACGGCTGGTCACAAACTCATCCCGGGCAGCACCTTCTGGCAGCTGTTTGCCGACCTGCTCGCAGATCAGTTCGCGGGCCATGGAGTACAGCGCCGAAGGCATGAAGTTCTTGTCGCCATCCACTGCCAGTAACCGCACGCCGTTGTGGTCGGGTACGCCCATGGCGCAGTTGGAAGTGCCGTAGTCAAAACCGCAGATCATGATTGCCTCGTCAGCCCCTGCAAAAAAGCCGCGCAAGGTATCACAGTAATATGACCGATAACAGTTTGTTCAGTGTCTGGCAAAACGACGCTGGATTGGTGTTGCCGTCAGGCTGGAGCGGGTGAGTGCCTTGGCGTAGTCTGCGCGTTTTGGTCGGGCGCAGGTTGCGCTTTTGGAATAGGGAGCCGGGTGTGGAAAATCCGCTGAGTCGTTTGAATCAACAGCTGCAGAGTCTGGCGCCGGGACAGCAATACTGGATTGGTCTGGTGGGTGCTCCCGGCAGTGGTAAAAGCACGTTGGCGAGCTGGTTGCAGCAACAGCTGGGCGACGATCTGCTGGTGCTGCCGATGGATGGTTATCACTATTATCGCCAGCAACTGGATCAGATGCCGGATTCTGACTGGGCTTATAGCCGTCGGGGCGCGCCGTTTACCTTTGATGCTGAGCGCTGTGTGCAGGAGCTGCTGGCGGCGCGGCAGTCAGGGCAGGGGCTGTTTCCCGGTTTTGATCACGCCGAAGGTGATCCGGTTGAGGGAATGTACCCGTTGTTGCCGAACCGGAAACTGGTGCTGGTAGAAGGCAATTATCTGCTGCTGCAGGAACTGCCGTGGGCGCGTCTGAAGGACGAGGTATTTGATGAAACCTGGCTGCTGGATATCGATCTGGCGGTCAGCAATCAGCGGGTGTTTCAGCGCCATTGCAGCCTTGGCATGAGTGCCGAGATTGCCCGCCAGCGGGTGGATAGCAACGATGGCCTGAATGCGGCGCTGATTCTGCAGCAATCGCGGCCACGCGCGGATATTCGCTGGTCGCAGGCGGTGGTGGATGCCCTGCTGGCCTGACTATGAAACCTGACGGCTGGCCCGGATCAGGTCAGTTGGCCGGGCAGTTGCCAACCCGGTAATGCCCGGCAGCCGTACGTTGCAGTGTGACCGCCGTATCGCCATCGCCCCACAGGTCGCCCAGACGCTCGTCCGAGCCGGTGACGCGTACCGACCAGGTCAGGTAACTGTTGTAGGCGCGCCCGGTCATCAGGTGTTCGTTGATGGTGCCAAACCAGGGGTCACAAATGGCGGGTGGTGCGCCGGTGGTGCGGCTGACGGTGGTGCTGGTGGCGATCACCGCCTGACTGGAATCGAGTTGTTCCAGCTTGTAGAAATATCGACTGCGGGGTTGCAAACCACGGTCAGAAAAGCTGCCATTTTGCAGTGGTTGGTCGCCGTTGAGGCGCTCAAACGGGCCATTGGCCGAATGGGAGCGGTACAGGTTGTAGCGGCCGTTTGGGGGGGTGGCCAGTGCAGGGCAATCATGCGGTCGCTGTTGTCGGCGGCGGTTAAGGGCAACTCGGCCGCTGACGACGATTCGGCAGGTGCAGGTTGTGCCTTGAACGCGCTCGCCAGCTGGCCGGCCATATTCCAGACCGCCCGGATTTGTGGGCTGTTGCGGCTGGCGTAGTCGGCTTGTAGCGCCAGCGGGTCGCTGTAACCCCACCAGTCCCAGCAACCTTTGGGATTAAAACGCACGCCGTTGCTGTTGGTGGTTTGCGGGTACAGCACCACCAGACGGTTGCTGTCGGCCCAGGCGTTGTAACCCGCCGAGCGGTAAAAACGGTCCTGAATGGTTTCGGCGTTTTGCAGGCAACCGTGAAAGGCAATGTGCAAACGACAGACTTCACCGTGTTCGCAATCGGCGGGCACAAACAGATAGGCCGTGGCCGCCATTCCGGCGTCGCTGCTGGCCCACTGGTTCTGATCAAACGCCAGAATATGACCTTTTAATGCGCCCTTGGCGCGCGGTTTCAGGCTGCCGTAAATATGCTGCAACAGCAGTCCGGCACCGTCGTACGCGCAGTTATTGATAAAATCGCCGCCGTTCAGCAGGCAGTCCTGGGCTTGCGGGTTATCGACAATCTGGGCGTGCCCGGCATCCTCATTCGACTTGTAATACACCAGCCCCGGTAACGTCAGCTGCTGGTAATACTGGTCGAGCGCATCCATGGTGGGTTGTTTCACGACACCGTCGTTATAACCGGAATACAGCCAGACGCGGTCACCGCGTTGTTCCTGCGGATCATCTATCAGGTGATTACGATAGGCATCGGCCAGTCGTTGTAACGATGCCTCGGCGTCGGCTTCACCACTCATACAGACATTCAGCGCCATGCCCACACCGGTCAGCTGGTTGCCGATGCCCGCGCATTGATACGGGCCACCGGCAAATACCCCCACTCCCACAATCTGGCTGGCGTGGGCTGCATGCAACTGGACTGCCATAAAGCCGCCGGATGAAATCCCGGACACCGAGGTCTGGTTCAGGTCGATATTAAGGGCGGGGAGTGCACTGGGCGAGTTGAGCGGTTGTGAGTCGGCCTGTAGCGGGGTGGTGGTGATCAGCACCGACAACAGCAATAGCCCGGTTCGCAGTAAAGGGCTTACAGCCGAAGCTGGCAGCAGGCGAAAAACGGGCTTGGGCATGTTGAACCTCCGTGTCAGAACCAGCCGGGCGGAAACAGGTGCCGGGATTGTGCCTGAAGCCGACAGAGAGTGTCAGATTTTGTGAGCCGGGTAGAAGTTGACGGCCCGCGAGGTGGTATTTGCCCTTAACGACATCAGGGCTGTTATCCGGCCACAGGCAGAGTAGAGTGGCGGCATAAATCCAATAACAAAATCCTGACCCCATCAGGCCCAAGGAGTGAGTTCGTATGTTGTGTCGCCCGGTGACAGCGGAAGATATTCCCGCTATCTGTGCCATTCCCTCTACCCGCGAAGAATTGTTTTATGCGTTTCCTGCTGCTCAGGAGTTTCCGTTAACTCCGTCAACGCTGGAGGCGGCGATTGCTGCCCGTTCGGATTCCACTGTGGTGGAAATTGCCGGGCGTGTCGCCGGATTCGCCAACTTCGACAAGTGGGGGAGTCAGGGCTGCACCATGGGCAATCTGATGGTGGATGCCGATTATCGCCGTGCCGGTGTGGCGGCGTTTCTGATTCGGCATATGGTGGGGGTGGCGTATCGCCAGCACGGTGCGCAGTTGCTGGCGTTGAGCTGTTTTAACCACAACACGGCCGGGTTGTATCTGTACCACAGTCTGGGGTTTCGTTTGACCGGGATGGAGCCGCGTCAGGATCATCGCCAGCAACCGGCGATGTTGTTGAATTTTTTGTTGGATAACCGCGCTGCGGTGGTGTGATTTTAAGACGCCAGATCCGATCGCGGCCCGGCCAGACGGTGTTTCTCGTATCCATGCTACCGAGGCGGTGAAAGTATTCAGAGTATCCCTTGAAGACCAGGTCTCCCAAATTTAAGTCCTGATCTGGCGGGTGCGGAAACTGGTGGCGTCTATTCCGCTGCCAGCCCCAGTTTGTGCAGGTATTCCCCGGCTTCCGGAACGCCTTCAGCGTTGGCACGTTTGAGCCAGTGAATGGCCTGTTCGGGATTGCTTTGGATACCTTTGCCTTCGTACAGCGCGACGCCGTAGTGGTAACGGGCGAGGGCGGCGTAACCGCCGATTTCTGCATCTTCTGCGCCCATGCCCATCAGTTCGGTGGAGCGCTTGAGATCGCGCGGCATGCTGACCCCAGCTTCGTACATTTGTGCCAGCCAGATCATGGAGTACACGTCGTGCCAGCGGCTGATGCAGTCGTTAAAAATCGCCATGGCGGCCTTGTGATCGCCGGTTTTTTCGGCGGCGTAACCGTACAGGCATTTGATGCGTTTGCTGGAATGTACGTAGTTTTCATAGCTGAGCTCGCTGACGCTGTAGTCGATATCAGGGTTCTGATCGTCGTCAACGCTGGTACTGGCCGTGCTGGTTTCGGCCAGCAGGCTCAGGGGCATTATCAGTAAAACGCTGGCTAACAGGTGTTTGAAGCTGTTCATGGAGTTCATCGCCTGATGCGTGGATGGTTGCAGGCAGATTACCCCGTGGTGTCGAGCGAATTGTCAGATCTCTGTCAGACTTGATGGTGAGCAGGAATATTTTTCTGCAATGTTTGATCGTCAGGATTCAACAGCCCGGATTGGCCAGCCTGGATTCTCCATCCCGAATTCGACAGCACAAGGTCTGTTGTTCATGCCAGCAATGAACCGGGTGCATCAATACGGCGGTATTTGGCCATCGAGTGGCGGTTAAAATGCGGTATTCAGAATCCTGATTCATTTATCCCCTGTGAGAGAGTTGATGAAGCGCGAAGATCTCAGTGATCTGGCGGTGTTTATGACCGTGGCAGAAGAGTGCAATTTTACGCGGGCTGCGGTGCGTCTGGGGGTATCACAGTCGGCGGTCAGCCATGCCATTCGCCGTATGGAAGACTCGATTGGCGTCAAGCTGTTGAACCGTACCTCGCGGCGGGTGAGTACCACCGACGCTGGTGAAAAGCTGTTGGCGGCGCTGAAACCCGGTTTTGGCCAAATCACTGCCCGTATCGAAGAATTGCGCCTGATGGGCGATGCCCCGCGCGGTCTGGTGAGGCTGGCGGCCAGTAAAACGGCTGCCAAGGCGGTGTTATGGCCGGTGTTGTCGCAGCTGGTGCGGGATTACCCGGAAGTGCAGATTGAACTGAACACCGAAAGCCGTCTGATGGATCTGACCGAAGACCGTTTTGATGCCGGTGTGCGTCTGCGCGAGTTTATCAGCCCCGATATGATTGCGGTGCGGATTGGCCCCGATATCAGTATGGCGGCGGTGGCATCCCCCGAGTATTTCCGCAAACACGGCGTGCCGACCCACCCGACGGATCTCGACCAGCATTTGTGCCTGGCCATGCGCTTCAGCGCACGGGCGTCGGCCTATGACTGGGAGTTCGATAAAAACGGCGAGTCCATCGTCAAGAAGGTGAATGGCCCGTTTATTTTTAACGATAGCGAGTTGTGTATTCAGGCGGCGCGCGAAGGTCACGGCATCTGTTTTGTGACCGAACCGGAGGTGCTGGAAGATATCCAGTCCGGCACCTTGCGCCGGGTATTGGCCGACTGGTGTCAGCCGTTTGAAGGGTTTCACCTGTGTTATTCCGGGCGTCGTAATGTCAGCTCCGCACTGCGACTGGTGATTGATCGCCTGCGTTTTGAACCGGCCTGACCAGCGTCAGTTGGCCCAGGCCGGATTCCACACCACTTCCCATACGTGGCCGTCCGGGTCCTGAAAGTAGCCGGAATATCCTCCCCAGAAGGTGTCGTGAGCGGATTTCAGAAGGTTCGCTCCGGCATTTTGTGCACGCTCCATAACCGCATCTACCTCCGTTTTTGAATCCACATTGTGGCCGATGGTCAGTCCGGTCGGGCAGGGTTCGCCCAGCGCCAGGCCGGTGTCATGGGCAATACTGGTTCGTGGCCACAGTGCCAGCCGCAAACCGGGTTGCAGGTCGATAAACACCACCGCACCGTACTCAAATTCCTGACCAATAATCCCATCGGTGGGGAAGCCAAGCCCATCCCGATAAAAGCGCAGAGAGGTTTGCAGATCACTGACACCGAGTGTGATCAGGGTAATACGTGGTTTCATGCTGGACTCCTGATATTGATGTTCTGCTCAATTTGGTGAACTGGTTAACATTCTGGCGGGGGCTGTCAGAGGCTGATACCATCACTGCGTGATTGTCCGACAGGGAATGTTGTTGTGAGAGCAATAGCTGTGCGTATTTTGGCTAAAACGCTGGTGGCTGTCCTCGGGTGGGGGTGTTTGCCGTCGTCGGTCGCCGCCGCTGCAGCTTGTCGTGCTGAGGCAGGTGATCCCGTTGGGCTGGTGGCGTATGAACGCTCACATCGCTATCGGGCGTCCGATGCCGATAGCAAGATCAGCAGCCGTAAGGCGGCGATGGCCGAAGTCAGTGCCCTCTTGCTGGCGGAGATTGGTGTGCATGTGGTGCAGGTATTCCAGAGTCGGCAGTACGCGAATGGCGCTCATTTTGCCAGCGAGGACATTGAGCAGGTTGCGGCAGGGGTGGCCAGTATCCGGGTGATGGAAGAACACTGGGATGGCCAATTTATGGATCTTCGCGCCTGCCTCAAGGTCGATCCTCAGGAGGTGCAGGAGAACCTGCAAGCGCTGGTTGATCAACGTCAGAGCCAGCAACAGCAACAAGAGCAGTTACAGCGGCAACAGGAACAGATTTCGCGTCTGCAGGCCGATCTTTCACGCATTCAGCAGCAGATGCAGCAGACCCGCCAGAGAGTGGATGAACAGTCGCGACAGCAGGCATTGTTGTCTGCCGTTGCTGCTCCGACCACCAGTGTCTTGCCCGCAACCGGTACCGGGAAAGTCGCCGCAGCGACGATGCCAGCATTTACCTCAGTACCCAAAAAACCACAGGCCAATCATGCGGAATTGGCGGTGATGGAGGCCGTATTACCGATGATTGTGGCGGCGCCGGATCACTCGACACCGCGTTCTGCCGTGCCGGTGATGCCTGCCATTACCGTCGGCACCCGTACTCTGAACCATCCTGCGGCCAATAATCTGGCCGGTATGGAGCTGGAGCCCGTTGGTTCATATCCTCTGTTTGTTCGTAATCGCTCCCGCGATCCCATTACGCTTGCGTTTCTTCCGCCAGAAAGTAGCCAACCGGTGCTGACACGTTCATTGGCTCCGGGTTTTGCCGGGCTTCTGATTCGCAGTAACAATGCCGAGTTGCGTATTGGTGGCCAGTGGCAGCTACAACGTTCCGGGGATTCGCGCCGGTTTGTTGTCAAAGACATGGCCGAATGGTCGGAGCGTATGCAGCGTTGGGAGCTGGATGCCGACTTGCTGGAGGTTGCCGCCCAACGTTGAGGTTCCCTCTCTGCTTGTCAGCGGTTGCGTGTCGGGTGTTAAAGGGGACCAATACCGGTCAACGCTGATAACGACTACGGCCTGTTGTTACGCGCCATTTTGAGAGTTTTGACTGTCTTTCCTGCATCAGATCCGCCGTTTTTCTGACACTGGCTAGGCTTGAAGCATGGGCGTTGCAGCCTCATTCGATTGGGCTGCAAACGGGCTTCATTCCTGACTTATCTGGATAACCAATATGTATAAAAAAATCCTGTTAGCGGGTGCTGTGATGGCATTTGCCGGTGTGCCTGTGGTGTTGGGGGCTGGTGCTCACTGGGAATACGAAGGTGCGGAAGGCCCTGAGCACTGGGGCGATCTGGATGCCGCTTACACGGCCTGTAAAGTGGGTAAAAACCAGTCGCCGGTGGACATCAGCGGTGGAGTGGATGCCGAGCTGCCGCCGATTACCTTTAACTACGTAACCCGTGGCGATACTGTTCTGAACAACGGCCACACGGTGCAGGTGAATTACCTGCCGGGCAGCTCGATTGAGGTGAACGGCCACAAGTACGAACTGAAACAGTTCCACTTCCATGCCCCGAGTGAAAACACCATTAATGGTGAGTCCTTCCCGATGGAGGGCCACTTTGTGCATGCCGATGCCGACGGCAATCTGGCGGTGGTAGGGGTGATGTTCCGCGAAGGTGAGATGAATGACACTCTGCAAATTGCCTGGGACCAGCTGCCGATGGAAGCTTCTGAACCAGAAGCCCTGACCGGTACATTGAATGCCGCGCGTATGCTGCCGGATAACCGCGACTACTATCAGTTCTCTGGCTCGCTCACCACGCCACCTTGTTCGGAAGGGGTGAACTGGATGGTGTTAAAAGGAGTGGTAACAGCGTCGCCTGAACAGCTGAAACAGTTTACGGCGGCTGTGCATCATGCCAATAACCGTCCGGTACAACCGCTGAATGCACGGGTGTTGATTCGTTAACGTCCAGCAGTGTTATGAAGAATAAAACAGCGTTTTATGGATTTGAGCATGTCTGGCATCAGGAATACGACAGTGCGCCCTGGTTCCCTCAGTCAAATCATCGAGCGCTGAGTTGGCCCAGCGTAGCTGGCTACCCAATGCCCATCTGGGCGAGCCGGAATTCACCGTAACGGCCGACCCGGCCGGGGCATGGATGCCCCGCAAGGCCCGTTGGCACAGGGATGTGCCATCGGGCCGGGGTCGAAACGCCGTTGTCGGTGAAGACCGGGAAAACGAGCCCAGTCGGGCAAAAGCAGGGGGAGGCCCGCCCGGCCGGGGGACAAGGTCCCCCAAGAGGGCAGCGGTGTATCCAGTTACCAAGTCGCCGATATAACGCAACAGTGCAACGCGGAATCCCGGCTCGCCCAGATGGGCATTGGGCAGCCAGCTGCGCTGGGCCAGGTTGGAACTCGGAGCCCGAACTCGCAGTTTTATTCCGGATGCTGATCATGCAAGCCAATATCGAAAAACCGTTTCACGCGCTGGCTTGTGGGCCGCGCCATAACAGCACCAACAGAAACATGCCCAGCACCATCATCACTCCGGCCATTAACAACGAGCCTAGGTAACTGCCGGTCGCTGCGGCGATGTATCCGGCAATGGCCGGGGCGGCTACCTGCGAAATTCCATAACTGATGGTCAGGCGCGCCATCGCCTTGGCCGGATTATCCGGGAACTGGCGGCCAATCAGGGTCAGGGTCAGGCTGACGATACCCACAAAGGTGCCGCCGTATAACACCGCGCTTAACAGGTTCCAGGCCACACCGTCACTCAGCAGCGGCAGCGCCATCGACACAATTTGCAGGCCGTAAGCCAGCAGCAGGGTCGGGAAGTCGCCGAGGGCGCGGTTGATGCGATCCCACAGGAATGACGACGGCAGTGCCGCCACACCCACAATCACCCATACCCAACCACCTTTGCCGGTTAACATCGGCAGGTCTTCCAGAATCGCCACAATAAAGGTGGCGCTGATCACGTAACCAAAACCGGCGCAAAAATAGGCGGCAATCATCAGCCACATCCAGCGTGCGGGCGGTGCCGCAACCGCTGGGCGTGTCTGTTGCTGGTGGCTGTTCATCGGTTGTGGCTCGGGCAGCCAGCACCAGGCCGGAATAAAAAACAGCAGCCCCAAAGCGCCCAGCACCAGCCATTGTTGATCCCAGGCCAACTGGCCGGCCATGGTGCCCGCTGCTACACCGGACACCACAATCCCTAACCCCATACCGGTGAAGTGCAGGCCCAGTTCCGGCTTGTAACCGTGACGGATCAGCCAGTTCAGAATCAGCCCGGATGCCAGCAACAGCCCGGCGGTGCTGGAAAATCCGGATACCAGCCGCAGTAAAGTCCAGAGCACGGCATCCTGGGTCAGGCCCATGGCGGCGGTGCTGAACAGGGCGATCAGCAGGCCCGCCCGGTAGATCACAAACTTGTGTTTGAGGTTGCTGATGGATGCCGCCAACAAGGCTCCGGCGATATAACCCACATAGTTGAAGGTGGCCAGCCAGCCACCGGCAACGGCGGTCAGACCGGCTTCATCGCGCATCACCGGTAACATCGGGGTATAAGCAAATCGGGCCAGACCCACACTGAGGATCAGCGCGCAGATACCGGCGCAAATCACCCGCAGGCGGTCGGCAGAGGTTGTTGGCAGGGGGAGGGCAACCGTCATGAATCACTCCGTAGTGGAAAGTGCTTTTATGGTAGCCTGACCCGATTGTTAACTCTGTCGATACACGGCCAACCAGTGTCGATGAAACGACAGCGCCAAGGCATTGGAGGTATTTATGTTGTCGTCGCGCCAGTGGCAGCGCATTGAAGTACCCGATATTCGTACCTTACCGGCACCGGTATACCTGCGCTCACAGGAACTGGCCGAGCGTGAGATGTTCCCGGTACACACCCACGATTGGCATCAGTTTGTGTACGCCACTGCGGGCACCATGGTGGTTACGGTCGGCGACTGCTGGTACGTGATCAGCCCCGAACATGCCATCTGGGTGCCCGCCGGAATGCCGCACACGGTGGGGGCCATGCATGGTGCGTCGTTCCGTAACCTGTATGTCGCGAGCGATGCCGCTGCTGATCTGCCAGGCGTTGGTACCCAGTTGCAGGTAACACCCCTGTTGCGCGAGCTGGTGCTGGAGTTCGAGCGCCTGCACGACCCGCATCTGCAACAACCGTACAGCCGTCAGATCAGTCAGGTATTGCTGGCCCATCTGCAACGTTTGCCATGCCTCGACTTTCATTTGCCGTGGCCACAAACCCCCATGTTACTGCGCCTGTGTGAGGCGCTGTTTCAAAGCCCGGCCGATGAGCGCAGCCTCGATGACTGGGGCAACCAGCTCGGTGCATCGGCGCGTACGCTCAGCCGCCGTTTTGAGCGGGAAACCGGCATTACTTTCCGTGAGTGGCGTTACCGGCTGCGGCTGTTTCTGGCGCTGGAATGGCTGGCCAACGGTCAGAGTGTCACTGCCGTGGCGCTGGAGCTGGGCTATAACACAGTGTCGGCGTTTACCCATATGTTCCATCAGCAGACCGGCAGCACGCCGAGCCAATGGCGTGGCCGTGGTGGGCATCCGGAATCCTGAGGGTAAACCTTCACAACCCCATCGACAGGGTGGCGATACCGGTAGCAGCTTTAAAGCAGGTGAGATGTCGCTCGGGCTCGGATACCATGTCGGTTTGACGCAAACAGACAAGAAAAATCGGAAACGACATGCTGGCAAATAAAATCCGGAATCGTGAAAGCGGCATCGTGCTGTACGGAATCGTACCGCCGAAAAAAGGTACCGACCCGCAACGCGTAGAAGAAATCGCGGCGCTGCAAAAAGCGCGTCTGGACAATCTGCCGATTGACGGCCTGATTCTGTACGACATCCAGGACGAAGCGGCACGTACCGCTGAAAAGCGTCCATTCCCGTACATCCAGACCCTTGACGCGTTCGACTACAGTCGCCAGCAGCTGGCCGGTCTTGATGTTCCGAAGGTTATCTATCGGGCGGCAGGCAAATACAGCGAAGCCGATCTGACCCGTTTCCTGCAAGACGCCGATGCCGATAACAACATGACCGTGTTTGTGGGGGCCGCCTCCCGTGAGCAACCGGTAACCATGAGCATGGATGAAGCCTACGCCCTCAAGCGTCGGGTGCGCCCGGAACTGCTGATTGGTGGTGTCACCATCCCGGAACGTCATCGCGCCAAGGGGGATGAACACCTGCGTGTGTTCGAAAAAATGAACCAGGGTTGCTCGTTTTTTGTATCCCAAGGCGTCTACGACCTGCAGGCATCCCTCGATTTTCTGTCGGACTATTACTACTACGGCAAGGAACAGGGCATCCCTCTGGCCCCGGTGATTTTTACCCTCACCCCGTGTGGCTCCATTCAAACCCTCGACTTTATGAAGTGGCTGGGCATCAGCATCCCGCGCTGGCTGGAAAACGAGCTGGTCAACGCCCACGACATCCTCCAGCAATCGGTAAACTACTCCGAAAAGAACTACCGCGAACTGCTGGCATTCGCCAACGAAAAAGGCATTCCGGTGGGCTGCAATATTGAAAGTGTTGCCGTGCGCAAAGTGGAAGTCGAAGCCTCGATTGAACTGCTGAACCGGGTGAGCTGAGCCGGGCGGGTTTACCGGTACGGTGGACCCTACTCGCCCAGATGGGCATTGGGCAGCCAGCTGCGCTGGGGAAATCCGGTGTTAACAGATACTGTTCGTCTGGCGGATACTCGGCTTGTTAATTGGCCAGGCTGCTTGCCCTCTTGTGGGACCTTGTCCCCCGGCCGGGCGGGCCTCCCCCTGCTTTTGCCCGACTGGGCTCGTGTTTCCGGTATTCACCGACAAACGGCTATTCGACCCCGGCCCGATGGCACGTCCTTGTGCCAACGGGCCTTGCGGGGCATCCATGCCCCGGCTGGGTCGGCCGTTGCGGTGAATCCCGGCTCGCCCAGATGGGCATTTTGTAGCCACCTTCGGTGGGCAAAGCCGGTGTGGATGGATACTGTACGTCTGGCGTCTGGCGTCTGGCGTCTGGCGTCTGGCGTCTGGCGTCTGGCATCTGGCATCTGGCATCTGGCATCTGGCATCTGGCCGGGCCGCGATCGGATCTTGCGTCTGGCGGATACTCGGCTTGTTAATTGGCCAGGCTGCTTGCCCTCTTGTGGGACCTTGTCCCCCGGCCGGGCGGGCCTCCCCCTGCTTTTGCCCGGCTGGGCTCGTTTATCCGGTTTTCACCGACAACGGCGTTTCGACCCCGGCCCGATGGCACATCCCTGTGCCAACGGGCCTTGCGGGGCTCCATGCCCCGGCTGGATCGGCCTTTGCGGTGAATCCTGGCTCGTCCAGATGAGCATTGTGCAGCCAGCTGCGCTGGGCGAAATCGGTGTTAGTTTGGGTGCTGTATGTAGGTCGTAAAAGCCGAAGGCGTCATACGACGTCCGGCTGCTGTCGAGAGGCTGTTTGCCCCGGCTGGGTTGGCCGTTGCGGTGAATCCTGGCTCGTCCAGATGAGCATTGTGCAGCCAGCTGCGCTGGGTGAAATCGGTGTTAGTTTGGTTGCCGTGTTGAAGTCTCGGTTATAAAACAATAAAGGCCCCATATGGATTTGTATCGGCAAATTATCAGCACTGACAGCCGCGAGTTTCCGGTAGATGCACTGTCGGATTACTCTCACTGTATAACCGTCGACTGGCGTGACGCAGAAAACGATGTTTTGTGCGCTTTTCGGGCGGCGGCTTCTGATTTTCGCCTGCCGTTGAATCTGCAATTGCTGAGCTGTGCTGGCGAAAAGACGCTTTCTGATGGCGTGCAGATGGTTCCATTACAAACCGGTGATTCGGTATCTGCCCAGCATGCCATGCTGATGGCGTTACAGGGCCTGTGTGGAGAGCGTCTTGCCATTCGTTATGTGCATGATGTTTTTGATGGTGACACCGTCTGTTTTATGGTCGAGACACCGGAAGTCTGGACTCGACTGGAACAAGAAAATCCGCATATTCGCTGGTTTTTTATCCCGATCGAGTTAATTCCCGACACCTTTACAACACCGGTTAGCCAACTTCACGCCGCTGCTCAATGTTTTTTCCATAACCGCTGCCCGGATAAAACAGGTGATGCGGCAGTGCCGAGTAGAGAGAAGGGTATGAGGGATATCTGGTTACTGGCTGCAACGCTTGTGGTCGCTCTGCTCTATGTGGCGTTGCTGTTTCTGCAGCCCTCTGGTGAAAGCTGGGGCCGGGGTTGGAATATGATCGCGTTTCTTTTTTATTCCTCGCCCGCAGCATGGTTGGCTGCCGCCATCGCGTTCTGGCGTCGTCGGATAGGCTCCGGTACTCGCCGAACCATGGCAGTCGCGGTTGCAACGGCAGGGGCTGTATTTCCACTGGTTTGCCTGCTGGTTATTCTGATCCGGGCGTAGGAGCATGATGCGGCCGAGTGTTTTGCTCGTCGGTTTTAGCGGACAATAAAGGGCATTCGCTGTCTGCCAGTGCACGTTGCCATGTGCCAGAGGATTCCATATGCCACTCCCGGTCGATACCCCCGTAAGCTCCAGCGTTCAGCCGTCGTTACTGCCGGTCTTCCTGACCATTGACCAGACCACGTCGTTGTTTCACTTGGAGGCTGATGGCCTTTCGATTTCGTTGCCGGTGGGTTATGAGTTGGTCGCCAGTCGTTATTTCCGTCATACGCCACCGAACTACGATGACATCGAATACGCGATCAATTACATCGAGGACGAGATCGAAAAAGTGGTGAAGCGGATTCCGGCGCTGAATGCCGAGTTGGTGACCGAGGTGGGTTTTATTCGCAGGATTGCGCTGCTGTGTGGTTGCCCGGATGAGCCGCAAATTCGTCTGGGGCGGGATACGCTGGAGCGTCTGTTCGGGCGTTACGCCGAAATTGCCGTGGGGCGGCCGCCGCGCGCCGATGAAACCGATGTATCTCCGACGTTTTATGCGCAGTTGCTGATTTTCCGGGAGTTTATGCACCATCTGAAATTCGAGCAGATTGTGATCAATCGGTCGGCAGTGGCTGACTGAGTATTTTGTTGCTGCAACGTTGATGTTGTCAGAGCCTCCATTGGAGGCTCTGTCGTTTCTGTTACCCCATTCGGTGATTCACTACCACGCTGGCGACAATATCGCCTTCAACGTTAACTGCGGTACGGATGGTGTCGAGGATACGGTCGATGGGCAGCAGGATGGCGATGGCTTCGGCGGGCAGGCCAACGGATTGCAGCACCATCACCATGGTGACCATGCCTGCACTCGGGATGCCGGGTGCGCCCATGGAAGCGACCATGGCGGTAGCCATCACAATCAGTTGCTGGCCGACCGAGAGGTCGAGGCCCATCAGGTAGGCGATAAACAGGGCGGCGGAGGCTTCATACAGGGCGGTGCCGTCCATGTTCATGGTCGCGCCCAGCGGCAGCACAAATCCGGCGATCTCCTTGCGTACACCAAGGTTCTGTTCCGCACATTGCAGGCTGATCGGCAGGGTGGCGGAGCTTGAGCTGGTGGCGAAAGCGGTGATCAGCGCCGGGCGCGCACCACGCCATAACCACAGCGGTGATCGGCGGGTGAACATCCACATCAGGCCTGGCAGTACCACCGCGCCGTGGGCGATGGTGATGGCAAATACCAGCACAATAAAGGTCGCCATGGTGGCCAGCAGATCCATGTTCTGGGTCGCCATTAACCGTACCAGCAAGGCCAGAATCCCCAGCGGGGCGAGTTTCATGATCCAGCCGATCATACGCATCAGCAGGTCGAGCAGTTCTTGTAACAGTTCAATCACCCGAGGATGACGGCCTCCGGCTTGTACCAGCGCCACTCCCAGGAATAACGCAAACATCACTACCGGCAGGATTTTGCCTTCCGCGAGGGCGGTGATCGGGTTCATAAACAGGCTGTGCAGAAAGCCCGCCAGAATCTCGGTGCCCGGCATGCTGGTGGCCTTGAAGTTCTGCATGCTGTCCTTGAACAGATCCAGCCCCATGCCGTCACCGGGGCGCACGATGCCCGTGGCGACCAGTGCCAGCAACATGGCGATGGCGCTGGTCAGCACAAAAAAGCCGAGGGTGATTTTCCAGACCTTGCCTGCTTGCTGGTGTGCTTGCAGGCTGGCGACACCGACCACAATGGAGGTAAACACCAGTGGAATCAGCACCATCTTCAGCAGGTCGATAAACAGTGTGGCGATCAGCCCGGCACCGTAGAGAATGTTGACGCGGCTGGCCGCTTGCGGGTCGACGCCGTTCAGCCAATAGCCCAGCGCCAGACCCAGCACCGCAGCGATGAGGATCTGCAGGTTCAGCCCTGGCCAGAATGATTGCCTGGTTGTGGTTGTCACGTTGGATTCTCCCTGTGAAATAAATGGGCCCAAACAGGCCCATGCAGGTGACTTTGAGCCATCTTATACCGCTTTTGCCAGCGTTGGGCCGGACTGGCCGCGACCAATATCGCCAATCCGGCGGGTATGGATGGATCGCAGTGTTGCGGTTATGGGGTGTCTGGGGGTGAGGTGTTCGGGAGGTATGCAGGTGGTGGCGGGTTGGCTGGCTTAAAAAACGCAGTCCCATCGGCGGATGGGACTGCGCGGTTTGAGGCTGGTGTTCAGGTCTGGTGTTCAGTGAAGCGGTTAAATGGCCTGGCGCCCGGCGCGGGCGCGGATCTCGTCAAACGAGTATTGCACCAGTAATTCGCCGTTGCGGAATACCGGCACCAGCAGGTTGGGCTGCAGGCCGAGCTGGTCTTCGCGAATGGTCTGGTACTGACCGTTGCTGCGGATCAGCGCCAGACGGCCGCGTTTGGAGCGTTTACCGGGGTCGGTTATCGGGTCTTTACTGATGTCGCGCCATTCGCCCTGCACACAAATCGCTGAGGCTTTCATGGCGAATTTCTGGGTGTCGCGGTTCACTTTCTGCAGTAATTCACCGCCCATACCAAACGCAAGGTTGTCGGCACTGATGCCTCGTGCTTCCAGTGCGGCCAATATGGCTTCGATGGAACGCAGGCTGACACCGTCGCCCTGAATCAGGCGGATGCAGTCGGGTAATACCCGGTAGCCCTTGCTGTTGGTGTGATAGCCGAACTTGTCCATCAGGTTTTCCAGTGCTTGTGGCACAACTTCCAGCGGGTTGCCGGAGTCGGGGCGTACCACCAGGGTGCCGCCCATGGTTTCGACCTGTTCTTTTAATTCGTCACCCCAGATGCGGTTGATGGCATTCCAGAGATCGTAGGAATCACTAACCACCGCAACGAGTCGTCCGGCGCCTCCGAACTGTTGCAGCATATTGGCGTAGGCGGCGGACTCGCCGTTTTTGCCCCAGCTGGTGATGGTGCTGTGTTCCGCCGCCGGAATCGAAAAACCCGGCATATTGGCTCTGTAATAACGCCGTGCTGCCACAATCCCGGAGAGGGTGTCGGTGCCCATAAAGTTGATCAGGTGCGCAGCGCCGCCCAGGGCTGCGGTTTCTTCCGAGCTGGCACCACGAGCGCCAAAATCGTGCAGTTTGAATGGCAAGCCGTCGAGGTTGTTGGCGGTTTTTTGCAGATAACGGCCAATCACCTGTTTGCATTGGTACGACAGGGTGGCAACGGTGGTTGGGTACCAGATGGCGCGCAACAGCGCGGTTTCAACATAACTGGTAAGCCAGGCACAGGCCGGATCGGTGTTGATCACCTGAACCATCACGTTGCCAGTGGGCAGCAGGGTGCCTTCGGCTACTGCCTGAATTTCGATCGGCAGAAAGCCTTTGTGGCTGTTCAGAATGTATTCCCAACCGGCGCGATTAAACGGTACGCCGTGGGCGCTGAGGATGGCATCGGCTTCGTTGATGTCATCCATGCTGATCGGACGGCACAGATACTGGCGGATAAAGGCTTGCAGCCCGAACACCAGGGTGTCGGCAAATTCGCCACCGCGGGATTCGATGTAACTGGATACGTACTGGGTGCCGGTCGGGTACTGGCAGTAGTGGGAGGTTTTGTAGGAATCGGTATTCAGAATCAGGTTGAGCATGACGGAGTTCCTCCTGTCGTGGGCATAACAGCGCTGGTCTGTCCGGCGCTGCGTTGGGTGTTGCCTTGCATGTCAGATAACGGTTCCCGTTGTCTGTGGTTACATAGTGGCTTAGTGCCACTATGTTGGCAATCAAAAAATCCGGAACTGGTTCATAGTGCCGATTGGTTAGGCATCCGTTGGTATTTTTACTCTTTGTTTCCGCATCGGATGGCAGAACAAGCTGCTCGGTTTGTTAATTAGCCAGGCTGCTTGCCCCGGCCGGGTCGGCCGTTGCGGTGAATTCCGGCTCGCCCGGATGGGCATTCCGTAGCCAGCTGCGCTGGGTGAAGGCCGTGTTGATTGATACTGTTCGTCTGGCCAGGCTGCTTGCCCTCTTGGGGGACCTTGTCCCCCGGCCGGGCGGGCCTCCCCCTGCTTTTGCCCGACTGGGCTCGTGCCTNCCCCCTGCTTTTGCCCGACTGGGCTCGTGCCTCCGGTTTTCACCGACAACGGCGTTTCGACCCCGGCCCGATGGCACATCCCTGTGCCAACGGGCCTTGCGGGGCATCCATGCCCCGGCCGGGTCGGCCGTTGCGGTGAATCCCGGCTCGCCCAGATGGGCAATTGGTAGCCACCTTCGGTGGGTTAAATCGGTGTGAATAGATGCTCTGTTGTAGTGTGGGCATTTATGCCCACAAGATCGGACCCGACGCCCGACGCCCGACGCCCGACGCCCGACGTCCGACGTCCGACGTCCGACGTCCGACGTCCGACGTCCGACGTCCGACGCCCGACACCCGACGTGATTCAGTGGCTGCCGAGCATGTCCTGAATAATGGAGTAGTGGTCTTCAAACATGTCTTGCGGGCGGATGTCGCCCAGCGGTACCCAGCGTGCCTGGCGGGCGTCGTCGCTGCCTTTTACTTTGGGCAGGGTCTGATTCGGTTCCAGTTCGATGTAAAAGGCGTGGGTGATGGTGCGGCCTCGGGCGGAGCGGAACGGGTCGTCGTAGACGTTCTGGCGTTTGATCGAGCCTTTTAATACAGGGGCTGGCACTTTCAGGCGGGTTTCCTCGCGTAATTCGCGCAGGCAGGCGTCGAGCAGGCGTTCGTTTTGATCCACAAAGCCACCCGGTAATGCCCATAACCCCTTGCCGGGATTGGCTTTACGTTCCACCAGCAGGATATGGCCGGACTGGATTAACACGGCATCCACGGTGACGAAGGTTGGTGCGTAGGGCGCGGCTTCCCAGGCCTGGCGATAGCGTTTTACGAAGGCTATTTCTTCACAAATCTGCGGGTAGCCGGATGACGTTGCGGCAAATTGCTGCAACCAGTCGAGTGTACCGGCGGGCAGAATATTCTGATCGCGATACGGCTCCAGACCATGGTTGCTGTCGGCCGGGGCGGGGCTGAAAAACTGTTCACGAATCGGGGTGGCGCTGATATTGCGTACGTTATCGACACCGATACTTTTCCAGTGGGGAAACAGGTTCAGGTAAAAACCGCTCTGGTCCTTCTGGTGGCCAATCAGGGCGATGCGTGCCGGTTTGTGCGGGGTGGTGTAGTGGGCAGTGACCAGTCCCGATACGGTGGTCTGCACGTTACGAACCCAGAGTTCATCGTTGTACGGAACGTCCATTAACGGCAGGCAGATCAGGCGTTGATTATCTTCCGCCGACAGGTTGGCGCGAATCATCTGTTCGCGTTCGCTGTGGTTCCAGGGATTGTGCGGGTTACGCGCCTGCCAGGCCGAACCGATCAGGATAATCAGCTGGTCAGCCTGGGCCAGTCCGGTTTGTACCACCTTGAGGTGACCGCTGTGGAATGGCTGAAAACGCCCGATAAACACTGCAAAATCAAATTCACGCTGCATACAGCAAGCTCCTTGCCGTGGGGGATATCCGGTCGGTCGATCCAGCCGGAGTGATTGTGTTTCAATCGCTGGCTGAATATTATTGGCGTAAAGCCACTATTGTCAAACCGGCTGCCATTTTTATAACGACCACGTCTCATCAGGACCACCACGCTGTTATGACCATTCAAACCGAACAGGAATATCTGGCGGCCTATCGGCCTGAACATTATCCACGTCCGCTGTTTTCGGTGGATGTGGCCATCTTTACGCTGCACGACGGTGTACTGAAAATCCTGCTGGTGCAACGCGCCGAACACCCGTTTGTGAACCACTGGGCGCTACCCGGCGGTTATGTGGATTTGAGTGCGGATGCCGATATTGCCGCTACCGCGCGGCGCAAGTTGCTGGCCAAAACCGGCGTGAATGCGCCCTTGCTGGAGCAGGTTGAAACCGTTGGCAACGCCACACGCGATCCGCGTGGCTGGTCGGTAACCACCCTGTATATGGCGCTGATTCCTTATGCTCCGACGACTGAGTTTATGGAATCGGTGGTGGATGCCCGCTGGTGGGCGCTGGATGAACTCGAAAACCTGGCGCTGGCGTTTGATCACCGCGAGTTGGTGGAGCTGGCGCGGGCGCGTCTGAAAAACAAGACGGCTTATACCGTGTTGCCTTTGCATGTGTTGCAGCAGCCGTTTTCGCTCAGTCAGTTGCAGCAGGCATTTGAGTTATTGCTGGGCAGTGAGTTGGAGAAAAAATCCTTTCGCCGCCGGATTCTGAATGCGGATTTGTTGCAGGAGGTTGGTATCGGGATTCCGGCAGGCGGTAAGGGCAGGCCAGCGGCGTTGTATGTGCCAGCGCCGGGTTCGGAGCAGCATCTGTTTGTGCGGGTGTTTGGGGAAAGCGGGGTGGAGTAATTTTTTTGTCTGGCGTCTGGCGTCTGGCGTCTGGCGTCTGGCGTCTGGCGTCTGGCGTCTGGCGTCTGGCGTCTGGCTGGGCTGCGATCGGATCTGGCTGCTACTCGGCTTGTTAATTGGCCAGGCCGCTTGCCCTCTTGGGGACCTTGTCCCCCGGCCGGGCGGGCCTCCCCCTGCTTTTGCCCGACTGGGCTCGTTTCCCCGGTATTCCCCGACAACGGCGTTTCGCCCCCGACCCGTTGGCACATCCCTGTGCCAACGGGTCTGGCGGGGCATCCATGCCCCGGCCGGGTCGGCCGTTGCGGTGAATCCCGGCTCGCCCAGATGGGCAATTAACTGCAGCCAGCTGCGCTGGGTTAAATCGGTGCAAATAGATGCTCTGTTGTAGTGTGGGCATTTATGCCCACAAGATCGGACACGACGCCCGACGCCCGTCTGTTAACAGCCACAGTCTCCGGTGGGTGCGTCGGTGCTGCAGTGGGCGTTGGCTCCGGCGGTTGGATAACCATCGCGACGCCACCAGTCGAGGCCGCCGAGTAATTCTTTTACCCGGAAGCCCAGCTCTGACAGTTTGAGTGCGCCTTTGGTGGAGGCATTACAGCCGATGCCATCACAGTAGGTGACATACAGCAGGGATTTATCCATGTGCGCGGTGGTTTCCGGATTCATGGTGCGATGCGGAAAATTGATGGCTCCGGGAATGTGTTCGGTGCTGTACGCGGTGGGCGAACGGGCGTCCACTACCACCACACCTTCGCCACGCTGCAGGGCATCGTAAAGATCCCATGAGTCGGTTTCGTATGCCAGTTTGGCTTGGTAAAAAGCAACCTGATCCATCGTAAGTCCTTGTAGTACGAGTTGATTTTTGAATACGCAGCTAGGGACCCTCTGAATAACTCGGTGCCCGCTCTGGCTTATCGGGATGGCGATGAATCACGAAGCCGGTTTGATGGCATAGCGGGCTACGTCAAAAACCGGCGACACCGAGTCATCGCCATCCCGAAAGCCCCGAAGGGCGCGGGCTGCAGCGCATTTGAGCGGTGTTGACGAACTTGAAAAGGACTTGTCATTTCGCTGCGTTCGTCGCCTTGCTCACACGCGCTGCAGCGCTCGCGCAGAGCTGTGCAGAGTTATTCAGAGTGTCCCTAACAATTGGTAAGCCTTGCCGATGCCAGAACCATACCGCAGTTTTTATTGATAAAAACCCTTTCAGATACGGAAGCTGCCGTATATGGGGTTATTGGCCGCTTTGGGAGTCTATGGATATCTGACGACTGTTTTATCAACAATGCTCTGAGAGCTAATCGGCATTCTGGATGAAAAATTGGCTACAGTGGGCCTTGTTCCAGGGCTGATGCTTCTGTTTCGAAAATGAATCCCGTTCAATGGCGGGCTGGCGCGCGATCCCGACAACAACAGCGCGTCGATTCTTTCCTGTTTCCGGGGTGGTGTAGATGGATGAACTGATTCCGCTGCTGGTGTTATTGCCACTATTTATTCTGGTGGCGTCGATTATGGGCTTTATTGCTTTTTTCAAAGTGAAAAGCCTGCAAGAGCGAGTGGACTTGCTGGAACGGCAAATGCGTGAAGGCGCGCGTCCGCTGGCCAAACCGGCTCCGTATACGGTGGCGACCAGTCAGCCTGACGGTGAAAGCCGGTCGGTGAATCCGGCTGCTGTCGCCGTTGATCCTGAACCCGGTTTTGCAGTGGACGATATCGCCGCCCGGGTTGAACGCGACGATAACATCGAGCGCGTGACCGAAGCGGGTTACAGCATCCGTGCTGATGACATGCCGAGAGGGCCAATTCCGGTGGCGGAACAGGCGCGGCAGTCAGACGACAATTCTGCTCTCTGGAATGCACCTCCGGGTGCTCAGCGTTCGGCAGCCCAAGCGGACTCGGCACAGCAACCACCCAAACGTTCGCCATATGCATTTGAACCGCAGGAGCCGGGTCTGCTCGACCGTCTGGCCGACAATTTCCGTCAGCATTGGATGATCTGGCTGGGTGGCATCTGTGTGGGTCTCGCCGGTGTGTTTATGGTGCGTTACTCCATCGAACAGGGTCTGCTGGGGCCTGAAGCGCGTGTTCTGTTGTCGTTGCTGGCCGGGGTTGGCTTGCACGGTGCGGCGGAATGGCTGCGTCGTAACAAGGGTCAGAACCCGGTGTTTGCTTCGTTGGCCGGTGGCGCCAGCATCATTCTGTATTCCGCTCTGTTAGCCGCGTTCCGGTTAATACCCGATACATCGCCCACGCTGGTGTTTGCCGCGATGGCGCTGGTGTCGTTTGCGACCATGGCACTGGCTCTCAAACAAGGGCCTATTCTGGCAGCGCTGGGCATGTTGGGTGGGTATCTGGTGCCGGTGCTGGTGAATACCGGTTCCGGCAACATCGCCGCCGCACTGGTGTATATCAGTATTCTGACCCTGTTCTCGTTGTGGCTGCTGGCCTATGTGCAGCGGCGCTGGCTGTTGAACGGTGTGATTCTGGGCAGTCTGGTGTGGTGGGTCTTTACCTTTGATGTCACACCGGATGACGGTGTGCGTTCACTGTATTTGCTGGTGCTGGCCTACCTGTTGCTGGCGGTGCCGCGGTTCGACTGGCTGTTGTTGGCGCGCAGTGATTATCACGACGACACCGACTACAGCGAAGAAGATCTCGATGATGCGCTGGCGACGGGCGCTGTTCAAAACGCTGGCTGGTGGTCGCGGCTGAAGGCGTTCCGACGCAACGCTTCTGACTGGCCGGTGTATCCCGCCTTGCTGCTGATTATGGGGGCGCAAACCATCACCTTGATGGTGGAGCATGTCGCGACGGCCAGTTATATCACCTGGCTGGGTCTGCCTGCGTTGCTGCTACTGATTGCCAGTCGCCGTGCCGAGTTCAACCCGCTGCCAGCCTTGATGTTGCCATTAATGGTGGCGGCGGCGGTGTATCCGCTGTTAACCGAGGTTGGCGATCAGCTGTTGCTGACCTTTGTGGATGTCGACACCCAGACCGCATTGGCCAGCCGTTTTGTTGTTCTGCTGGCGTTGTTTGTACCGGTGTGTGTCTGGCTGCTGCGGGCTGGTGTGGCCTATCCGGCGTTCTGGACTGCCCTGGGTGCTGCAACACCTCTGCTGTTGCTGGCGGTGAGTTATTACATTTTCCCGGACTTCCGCCACGATCTGGCCTGGGGGCTGGCTGCATTGGTGTTGGGTTCCGGTTACCTGTGGCTGGGTGAGCGCGAAGCGGTGGGGCGTGCTCGGGCCCTGATCTGTGTGATTCTGATCAGCGCCGGTCATATGGCGTATGCGCTGACCGCTGTGATCTGGCTCAGCGAAGCTACCCTGACGCTGGCATTGGCCGCACAACTGGTGTCGTTGGCCTGGCTGCATCAGCGTTATGACATTCCGCTGCTGGCCTGGGTGATTCGGGCGGTACTGTTGCTGGTGCTGGCGCGTCTGACCCTGAATCCGTGGTTGTTGACCTACGACAGCAGCACGCATTGGTCGCTCTGGACTTATGGTGGTGCCACCGTCTGTACCGCGCTGGCAGCCTGGGTACTGCGTGCCGAAACCCGGATGCAGCCGTGGTTGCAGGGTGGGGCAGCGCAGTTGCTGGTGCTGACCCTGGCAACCGAAGTACGTTACTGGCTGTATGACGGTGATGTGTTCCACTACGGTTTCGGTTTTACCGAAGCCAGTCTCGATGTCGGTATCTGGGGCTTTGCGGCTGTTATCTATTTCTGGCGTGCCGGTCAGCCAAGCAATATGCCACGGTTCTATCAATGGCTTGGCACCTTGCATCTGGCGGCTGCCAGTGCGGTGTATCTGTTTGTGCTGATGCTGGCGGAAAACCCGCTGTGGAGTTACGCACCGATTGGTGACACAGCAATCCTCAACCTGCTGTTGCTCAGTTACGGTGTGCCGACGGTCATCATGCTGATGCTGGCCCGAGTGCTGCCGAAGCCGCATGGCCGCACCGCCTTGATGGCCGCCGGGCTGAATCTCTGGTGGTTTGTGTCACTGGAAATTCGCCATCTGTGGAATGGTACGGTCAGCCTCAGTCATTCCACCTCGGATGGTGAGTTGTACACCTATTCGGTGGTGTGGCTGCTGATGGCGGCGGCGGCATTGGTGCTCGGCAGCTGGGTTCAGCGCCGTGGTTTGTATCGTGCTGGTATGGCCTTGTTGCTGCTGGTGGTCGCCAAGCTGTTCCTGATTGATATGGCAGGCCTGACCGGCCTCTGGCGAGTGGCGTCGTTTATGGGCCTGGGTCTGGCGCTGCTGGCGTTGGCCTGGTTGCATCAGCGACTGGGTGGCGTGCCAGCGGAACGGGTTGAAGACTCTGCTGATAACTCCGCCGCTGGATAATCAGCGGCGGACGGAACGTCCGCAGTGGCGATTAAAAACCGGTGAACGCTGTCTGCGGGCTACCGTTGGCCCGAATTCTTGTGGCGACACAGATGGAATTTTCACAAAGTCTGGTTAACTTGTGATCATTCTTACCTGAGTCGTCGCAAGGAAGTGGAGATGAATAACAAGAACAGTCGGGCGGGCTTTTTTCAGCAAATCAGCGATTTCAGCAAGGTGTTTCGCCTGAACACCGGCTCCGCCAATGGCCGTATTGATACGCGCCCAGCGGCTTCTCCCCATCATCAGGTGTTCCACCTGTTACTGATCAAACCCACCCGTTACGACGACGATGGTTATCCGATTCAGTGGGTTCGCTCCTCCATTCCATCCAATTCGCTGGCCTGCCTCAACGGACTGGCACTGGATGCCGCTGCGCGGCGGATTCTCGGTGGCGAGGTGGAAATTCGCGTATCGGCCTTCGACGAAGCCTGTGACATCCTCAATATCGATGAGCTGATCGAACGCGTCGAAAGCGCCGGTCAGCGTATGCTGGTGTGTATGGCGGGTGTGCAGAGTAACCAGTTTCCCCGTGCCATGGATGTGTCGCGTCGGTTCGCCAAACGTGGGGTGCAGGTCTGTATTGGCGGCTTTCACGTCAGTGGTGTGCTGAGTGTGCTGGGGCGATTGACGCCGGAGCTGGAAGAAGCTCAGCAGCTGGGGATTTCCCTGTTTGCTGGTGAAGCTGAATCCGGACGTTTTGACATCATCGTCAAAGACGCCTGGGCGCGTTCGCTCAAACCGCTGTACGACTACTGCAAGGAAATGGTGACGCTGGAAGACCAGCCGCGCCCGGTGTTGCCGGATGTGCTGGTGAAACGCAACTTCGGCAATATCAGCACCATCGACCTTGGCCGTGGTTGCCCGTTTCATTGTTCGTTCTGTTGCATTATCAACGTGCAAGGCAGAACCAGTCGTTCCCGCACTGCGGATGATCTCGAAGCGCTGGCGCGTCAGGCCTGGGCCAATGGCCATGAGCGGGTATTTATCACCGACGACGACTTTGCCCGCAACAAGAACTGGGAAGCGCTGTTTGATCGCCTGATCAAACTCCGCAAGGAAGAAGGGATTCGCCTGCGTTTCCTGATCCAGGTGGATACCCAGGCGCACCGGTTGCCGGGCTTTATCGACAAGGCCTATGCCGCCGGGGTTGAGCAGGTGTTTATCGGCCTTGAGAACATCAACGCCGACAACCTCAAAACCATCCAGAAACGCCAGAACAAGATCACCGATTACCGCAAGATGCTGCTGGAGTGGAAACGTTATCCGGTGGTGATCTGGGGTGCCTATATCATCGGTTTTCCGAACGATACCTACGATTCGGTGCTGCGTGACATCGACATCATCAAGCGTGAACTGCCAATTGATATTCTGAATCCTTCGATTCTGACCCCGCTGCCGGGCTCCATGGACCATAAACAGATGACCGATAGCGGTGAGTGGATGGACCCGGACCTTAATCGGTATGACCTGTCGCACCGCGTGACTCACCACCCCAAAATGACCGATGACGAGCTGGATCGTCTCTACAAGGCGGTGTGGGATCGTTATTACACCCCGGATCATATGGTGACGGTGATTCGACGGGCGTTTGCGATTGGCAGTAACAAAAAGGTGACCCTGACCCGCCTGCTGACCGCATTTGGTGTGGTCAGCAAGGTGACGGGCATTCGTTCCTACGATATGGGGCTGATCCGTTATGTGGCGCGGCTGGAACGTCGCCCTGGCTTGCCGATTGAAAACCCGCTGTTGTTTTATCCGAAAATGGCGTGGCGTCTGGTTAACACGGTGTACACCATTGCCCGCGCCAACCAGCGCTTGTTAAGTGAAGCCAACCGTATCTGGAAAAGCCCTGATCGCACCACCTACCGTGATGAAGCCATTACCCCGGTAGCGGTTGAAGACTACGAAAACCTCGATATGTACCAGCAGACCCGTGGCGTAAAAGAACAGGCCGAAAAAGCCGCTGCCAAACAGTTGGCTTCGGGAGCAACCGTATTCTTCCGTGAAGCCTGAGGGGCGCACGTGCTTAATCGGTTTCTACTGGGCCTTTTTCATAAACCGCGCCAGCGGGAAATAGGCCCAGCGTGGTAACACATCAATCACCTTCATCAGCCAGGTAAAACGCTTTGGAAAATGGATTTCAAAGCGTTTGCTCAGCAGCTCGTCGGCGAGAATCCGGGCGGCTTCCTCAGCCGGAATGATCATTGGCATGGTGAACTTGTTCTTGTCGGTGAGCGGGGTTTTGACAAACCCCGGATTGATCACCTTGACGTCGATACCGTCGTCTTCCAGTTCGATTTTCAGGCTTTCCGCGTAGTTGATCAGGGCGGCCTTGGTGGCGCAGTAAGGTTGTCCGTAAGGCAAGCCGCGATAACCGGCGACCGATGCACACAAGGCGATCTGGCCGAAACGCTGACGCTTGAACAGCCCTGTCACCGCGTGTACGGCGTTAAAGGCACCACCAAGATTCACCGAAATAATGCGGTTGATGAACGCGATGTCCTTGCCGTGGCGCTGATCGACTGAGTAATACGCCGCCATAAAAATCATGCTGTGCAGGGTTTCTCCCGCGGCTTCAATGGCGGCCACCGCTTCAACCAGTGATTGCGGATTACCCGCATCCAGCGGGAACACCCGGTGCCCACCACCGAGGCTTTCGTTCAGATCGTCCAGCTTGTCCTGGCGTCGTGCGGATAACACCAGTCGTGCTCCCTGAGCGGCCAGTTCACGTGCCAGTGCTTCGCCGATACCGCTGCTGGCACCAATAATCCAGACCTGTTTTCCATAATAAGGGCGCACGAAAAGACTCCGATGGTTGGGTGATGGCAAATAGGGAGGCGGCTATTGTAACGGCCGTTCGTGGCAATATGACGAATAAGTGGTGAGTATTTGAGAATTCCTGGCAAATACACTGGTGTTTGAGCGGAGTCTCAACCACGATGCACGCTTTGGAATCTCAGCTGCGTTGTTGTACGTCTGGGTTCTGTCTTCACTTTTTCAGACCGGCACCTTCATGACCGTAAAATCTGTATCCAGTAACCCTCGCAAAACATCCAGCCGTCCAGCAAGCCAGCGTTCTTCTGAAAATCGTTCTTCTGTGAAAAACAGTGGGAATCGGGGTGGTGCACGTACTCATCCGGCGTTTACGGCGTTGCTGGTCGCGGGTGGTTTTATCGGGCTGGTAGCGGTTCTGGCGCTGTTGGGCTGGTTGCCCATGCTGGTGTTGTATACCTATGCGGGTGCCAGCCTGGCGTTGTTTGCTCTGTATTTTATCGACAAACATTCCGCTCAGAATGGCAGTCGCCGTACACCCGAAGCCACCCTGCACAATCTGGCATTATTGGGTGGCTGGCCGGGCGCTCTGATCGCCCAGCAGCTGTTTCGTCACAAAACCAGCAAGGAATCGTTCCGACGGGTGTTCTGGGGCACGGTGGTGCTGAATATCGCTGCACTCGGCTATGTGGTATCGCCTTACGGCCAGCAGATCAGAGCTATGATCGCTAGCTGAGCACTATGCTTCAGGGCTAGTTCATCAGGGCTAGTTCATCAGGGCTAGTTCATCAGGGTTTGGATCAGAACAGTCCGAAGCGTTTTCGGGCGACGTTTTTGCGGCCGATATCAATCACTTCACCAATATTGTGCTGATCGAAACGATCGAGCAGTGCATCGCTGCCCTTGTGCAGTTTCAGGTCCATTTCCTCTTTGAACAGCGGCACGATGCTGAAGAACTGAATGCTTTTACTGGCGTCGATTGGCAGCTCCCAGAACGCTTCGGGCGTTGAAATCGGCGGCAGCAAAATTACGCCTGCCAGCGCTGTGTTGTTGGCAAACGGCTCTGCCGGATCACCATTGGGAATGGTGTGGCCCCAGCCCAGCCAGGTATTGAACTTGTGCGGGAAACGCGCCAGAAACTTGAGTTCGCGGACCGGCCAGTACCAGCGTTCGTCTTCAAACGCTTCCTGCGAAATTTGCCAGTCGGCGGGCAGGGTGATCATCAATTCCATATAACCGCTGGACGGTGCTCCGTCTGGTACCTGCATAGGCAAGTCGCTCATGCCCGAGGTGATCAGGGTATGGAATGGACGTTCGTCGCTGGGCGCAACGTGGTGAACATCAATATGCACGGTGTCGGAAATAATCTCGTGGAACACCATTTTGATCGGGCCAATATGGCGTTCGATATGATTCGAGATTTCTTCCAGGCAGAGTTCTTCCGCGGCTACTTGCCATGCCTGCTCGCCTTGCGGGTACGTCAGGATCGGAGTTCCTGCCATGGACACAACCTTGTTATCCGTCGTCATGTTTCTTCCTTGTCTTATGATTCTGTGGGGCAATGTCTGCCGGAACGGCAATATGAGCGATTAATAAGCGGATTGTGCCAGAGCGGCAGAGCATCGAATGCGGTCAGAATGGCAGAATGTGACGCGGTTTCGGTGTGATATGAAATAGCGGCTGAATGGATGTATCAAAGATAGATGGTTGTAAAAATCACCGCCAACAGCGCCACGCCCAGTGCAGAACCCAACCAGGCGACTTGCTGTGCGTTGCGGCAGAAAACCAGCAGCGGCATACAGCCGAGCAACATCAGAATCATTCCGAACCCCGCGGTATCCGGGCCGGTGATGGCCTCGGTCTGACCAAAGCGGGTCGCACGTCCTGGCGCGTATTCATCGATGATCGTCCAGATCCCCAACGCCATGGTTACCACCGTAATCAGCAGACACACCAGACGGGCAGAGAGGGTGATCGGAGCGGTTGAGCGTGGCTGCTTCTGGTCATCGTTCACGGTTTTCTCCGAACTGCTGGCTGTCGAGGATCGTTTGCTGGAGCCTGGCGGATACTTCGTTCAAGCGGGCGGCGCTGAACAGGGCTATCTCGGTATCGGGTAATAATGGCAGGGCGGTGCTGATAATCTGAAGATCCTGCTCGACGGTATGGCGTGGAATGATTCCCACCGCGATACCGGCCCGGACTGCAGCCAGAACCCCGGCGCGGCTTTGGCTGGTAAAGGCAATCCGCCAGGGAATGTCGGCGCGGTCGAGCGCCCGGCAGGCATAACGACGGTGATAACAGCCTTCATCAAATACCGCCAACGGTAGTGGTGACTCTGTCGGGTATTCATATTCATGGGCACTCACCCAGACGAGATCATCCTTTTTGAGTCGCACACCGCCCTCAGTGCCCGCCAGCATTTCGACCAATGCCAGATCCAGCTTGCCGCCCTCCAGCATATCCACCAGCCGGTCGGGTCGATGGTCACAAAATACCTCCAGCTCAGCATCCGGATAACGTTGCACAAAGGCTTTCAGAATCGGTGCCAGGGTACGGCTGGCGTATTGGTCGTGGGTTCCCAGCCGGACTTTGCCAATCGGGTGAGGGCTTTTCAGTGCCCCCACAATCTGGTCGTGCAGATTTAGCAGTTGCTGGGCGTGATTAAGCAGATGCTGGCCTGAGCTGGTCAGGCGAACGCCATATTGACCGCGCTCCAGCACCGGATGTCCGACCAGATCCTCCAGACGAGTGAGTTGCATGCTCACCGTAGACGGTGCTTTGTGCAGCTGGCGCGCTGCTTCGGTGAGGTTGGCGGTATCCGCCACCCGAAGGAAGGTCCTCAGCAGGGAGATCGGCAAATCGCGCATAGGCATTCCTTCAATTTTGTTGAACGAAGATTTGAATAATTATCGATTTATGGCCATTAAACAACCCGTCAGTATGGGTTGTTAAGTAGTGTATTCGAATAATCGGAAATCTGGAGGCGTTTATGCCCATGACACCCACGTTTGCCATCAACCAGATCATCAGCCATGGTTTTGGCCTTTTTCTCTTTGTGGCCATGGTTCCGCTGATGCAGGGGGATGTGAACTTCAGCCATTGGCACCTTGCCAGCGCTGGTGCACTGACCCAGATTGCCTATTTGTCGGGCGCTGTGCTGTTGGGGGCGATGATGCACCGCCTCAATAGCGGCACCGTGCTGTTAGCAACCGCCGCCGTTACCACAACACTCTTGTTTTCGATGATGTGGGTACAGGCACCGGAGGTCATCCTGGCGATGCTGGCGGTTATGGCATTCACGGCTGCCATCAGCTGGGGCGCTATCGTTGAGCTATCTGGTCGTTATGGCCAACCGCAACGCCGGGCGACCGGTTTATCGATTGCCGCCAGTGGCACCGCATGGGGTTACAGTATTAACGGGTTACTGATTCTGGTGATTGTGCCTTGGCTGGGGTGGCGTGCGGGTTGGCTGGTGGCGGGGCTGTCGGGCGGCATGTGTATGCTGCTGACCTGGTTGATGCTGCGTCGGGTAATGGCGGCAACCGCCGTTGTTGAGGGGCAATCCCGGTCGGATTCCCTGAGTAGTGCTCAGGTTTCAGACGCGTTACCCATGCGGCGTTTATTGCTCAGTGTCTTGTGTGAGCGTACGTCAGCCTGGGCATTCTGGCTGTTGTTTATGGTTGGCCTCACCACCATCCCCTTCTCCACCTGGCTAAATACCTGGTTTGCCGAACAATCCTTGCCCGCTGATCTGGGGGGGTACACCTGGACGGTGATAGGGCTGACCGGAATGGTATCCGGGTTGCTCATGGGCAAACTGGCTGACCACAAAGGGCACGCGGTTGCCTTGTTGCTGATGACGCTGCTGTTTGCTCTTGGCATGTTCGGGTTGATCATCGCACCGGCAAATGCGGCATTACTGGCCGGGTTGGGTTATGGCCTGATGTACTTTCCGATTTGGGGTGTCATCGGCAGTTGGGTTGGCAACCACTACTCGCCAAAAGCAGCCATGCAAATCAGCGGCTTGGGCATGGTTGCATTTGGGGCGGGAGGGGCTTCCGGCAATCTGCTAGCCGGCGCCATTCAGCAAATCACCGGCAACCTGAGTGGGCTGTACCAGCTGATCGCCGTGGGTAGCCTGATACTGGTGGTAATGGCGCTGGTTATTTACAGCACCGAACGTACACTAACGCCAGCCGGAGCCTGATGGTGAAACGTTGACTTGTCAGGTGTGGATGGGCCGTTCAGGAATCCAGAATGAATGGCCTGTCAGAAACGATTTTGTGAGTTACTTACTGGTTTAATCGTAGTGATAACGGCACGCAATAATCGTGATAGCGCTGTCGTCGACGGCATATACCAATCGATTGGTGTCGTCGATACGACGTGACCAGAAACCGGCCAGATTCTCCCGAAGCGGTTCCGGTTTGCCGATACCTTCAAACGGTGCGCGTTTGACATCGGTGATGAGTTTATTGATTCGTTTCAGCGTCTTTTTGTCCTGGGTTTGCCAGTACAAGTAGTCATCCCAGGCAATGTCTGTCCAGGACAGTAGCCGATTACTCATCGACCAGATCCCGTTGCGTTGTTTTGCCTGCCTTGAACTGAGCAATGGATTGATTCAAGCGCTCTGCATTGGCTGGCGAGCGCAGCAGGTGTACGGTTTCCATCAGGCTGTTGTAGTGATCCAGCGACATAACCACGGCATCCTCCGCATCGCGTCGGGTGATAATGGTGGTATCGGCGTCATTCACCACGGCATCCAGCACCGCTTTCAGACTGTTCCTGGCTTCTGTAAAAGAGACGACTCGCATCGTAGTTTACCTGTACTGTTTACCGGACAAGTGTAGTTTTAAAATGATGAGATGTACAGGTAACGGTACATGTTGGATGGCGTTTGTTTATCTTGCACCTGTCTGAGAGTGCGCTGACGGTGCTCGGGCCAGAAAGGATGCTTCCAACTTTGGACAAATAACCGGCATTTGGGTATTTGAATGAATACGCTGCCTGTTGTGATCGGGTAGTTTGCCCGTTGCGGCTGAGGCTGAGGCTGATAGCGCCAAGGTTTGAAATGAGGGATGTTGATGTCTGGCAATTACTTGCTTTGCGTGCCTGATATACCGTGAAACCGGGTATAAATTATACCCACTAAAGTTGCTCCAATCTGCTGACCATGTGTTTGAGGTGATAGAAATGATGGCAGGGAGTGCTACGAGTAGGAAATCATGACTTTGGATAATTTCTTGGAATTTTTTACAGCCTATCTTCTTCCTTTCATGGGGCTACCGCTTCTTGGCGTAGTGGTAGGGGCTTGGTTAACAAACTCATTTTTTCCTTTTCAATTAAAACGTAGAGAGTGGCGATGGGATAAAGAGCTGTGGGCTAAAGAGCTATTTTTTGAAACCGTCTCGCGCATAAATTTTATTGCTGATCATTATATGAAAAGTGAATGCGAAGAACGATTTTCCATGTCAGGGCTTGGGCTTCGCGAAGCTGAAGAAGAGATCATGCGGCTTGTTAAAGAGCTTCATTCAGTTGGTTATAAACTGAAGCTATATTTGAACAGATCCGATGCAAAAATTTTTGATGAATACCTGTGCAGTAGCCAATTAGAGTATGACGCTGCTAAAGACAGTTGGGGGATGTGGGAGCCGGACGATGAGATATCTCCGGTGCTACATTCGGAAAATACCATCGCCGGGCAAGGAAAAATAGCTGCAAAAGTTTTGGAAAAATTCAAGCTATCCTCATAGTCAATATGGGGATCACGACGTCAATCAGGTTGTGCCTTTTGGCTCCATTCCATGTGGATGGGTGCCAGATAACCCAGTGATCTGCGTCTCTGCTTGCGGCCTCACCCCAAACTGGCGCGAATATCGGCGATGGTAATAAATAGCCGATTTTCTGCATGCTGGAATACGGTAAAACCGTACTTTTCGTAAAACGGTTGAGCGCCATCTTTGGCATCCACAATCACAACGGGAAAGGCGACAGCATTACTGGCATCCAGTAATTTGCGGAGGGCGTCAATCAATAATCGGGTTGCCGCCAGGTGCTGTTCTGACCAATAGCCAGGCATGAGTCCTGTATGTGGATTGTGTTGGCAAGAAAGAACTTATAACCCGCGTTTTACATCGCGGTAGAAGTTCTCGTGTGTGCCGAGCGCCATGAGCTCAAGCGTCAGGGTGCCATCGATGAAGCTGTATCCCAGCAGGGTCAGCTGTTTGCTCATTTTGAACTTGTACACTCGCAGAAACGATAAATCGCCTTTCTTCTGCTCACCGAGTAATGGCTCTTCAATCAAGGTTCTGACTGCATCGTCCAGATCCTTTTTCTGATCTGAATTCAGTTTCTTGACGGCCTTTCTGAAGGTTGGGGTTTGTAAAACGCAGGCGGCCTTAACCAAAGTCGTACGTCTCCAGCTTTCCGGCTTCTTTTTCGGCCTGTGCGATGATTGCTTGTTTTACAAATTCGTAGGGCAAGTCCGGATTGTCTTCCATCATTTCACCAATTTTGGCCCAGTGCTCAATCTGCTTGGGCAAGGTGCGGTTTAAGGCTTTTGCCATAATGGTGGCCTTATCAATAAGGCCCTGATCCAGTCGTACGCTCGTTGTTGCCATGGTGATTACCTGTGAGTTCGTGTTTCGTCGAGTGTAGCGCTGTGCCACACATGATGCAATTTGCATCAGTTTGGTAGGGGCTATCAGGATCAAAATTACGCTTCTACGCTTCTACGCTTCTACGCTTCTACGCTTCTACGCTTCTACGCTTCTACGCTTCTACGCTTCTACGCTTCTACGCTTCTACGCTTCTACGCTTCTACGCTTCTACGCTTCTACGCTTCTACGCTTCTACGCTTCTACGCTTCTACGCTTCTACGCTTCTACGCTTCTACGCTTCTACGCTTCTACGCTTCTACGCTTCTACGCTTCTACGCTTCTACGCTTCTACGCTTCTACGCTTCTACGCTTCTACGCTTCTACGCTTCTACGCTTCTACGCTTCTACGCTTCTACGCTTCTACGCTTCTACGCTTCTACGCTTCTACGCTTCTACGCTTCTACGCTTCTACGCTTCTACGCTTCTACGCTTCTACGCTTCTACGCTTCTACGCTTCTACGCTTCTACGCTTCTACGCTTCTACGCTTCTACGCTTCTACGCTTCTACGCTTCTACGCTTCTACGCTTCTACGCTTCTACGCTTCTACGCTTCTACGCTTCTACGCTTCTACGCTTCTACGCTTCTACGCTTCTACGCTTCTACGCTTCTACGCTTCTACGCTTCTACGCTTCTACGCTTCTACGCTTCTACGCTTCTACGCTTCTACGCTTCTACGCTTCTACGCTTCTACGCTTCTATGGTGATACCTGTGTACCCCTTGCCCGTTACCCCAATCTCTGATCCATCATGGTGGCGGCTTGCCGTACCTTGCCTAACAGCCATTGCAGGCCGGGGTCGTTGTCGCGGTATTCGTGCCATTGCATGGCTTGCTGGATGGGTGGGATATCGAGTGGTGGCGGTAGCAGTCGGATGGGCAGGGTTTCGGCGGCACGTTTGGCGATGCGGGAGTGCACGGTGGCGATGCGGCCGGTGCCGATTACCAGTTTGCAGGGGGCGGCGAGGTTGGAGGTGATAACGCCGACGTTGCGGGCAACGCCGTAACGCTCCAGGAACCAGCCTTCAAACATGGTTTTCTGGTGGTTGGGGCGGGTGACGATGACGTGTGGGGTTTCCAGGTACTGTTCCAGCGTCAGTTCGGCGCCCACGTTGCGATTGCCTTCCCAGACCACACACACGTAGTCATCGTCGTAAAGGGGCTCCGACGGATTTACCGCATCGACATATGGGGTGGGGAATACCAGCAGGTCGGCTTCGCCGCTGGCTAACATACGTTCCGGGTCTTCGATCTGGGGCAAGAGTTCAAAACCGATGCTCTGCGATTCTGCCCAGCATAGCTGGAGCAGGTGTGGCATCAGCACTTCGGTGGTGTATTCCGATACGTACAAACGGAAAGTGCGGTTGGATTCCGCCGGTATAAATTCCGGTGCGGTGGTGATGGTGGAGTCAATTCGCATCAGCACGTCTTTGACGGCTCCCGCCAGCATTTGGGCGCGGGGTGTCAGTTCCAGCGAGCGGCCAGACTGCAGCAGCAGTTTGTCGTTGAAGTGCTCGCGCAGGCGCGACAGTGCGTTACTCATGGCCGATTGGGTCAGAAACAGGCGTTCTGCCGCACGGCTGATGTTGCGTTCTTCCAGCATGGCGTCGAGCGCCACCAACAAGTTGAGGTCGAGCCCTTTGAAGCGCATAAGTCACCCTCGATTTTTTTTATTGTGATGAGGTGTATGACGGACCCGATGTTAAACCCGGTGTCCTATGAGCTATCAATTTAACAGAGATGGCGCGCCGGAGGTATGAAGGTTATCCATACCTCGCATGGAAATATTTAACTAACTGGCCGGTTTCAGGCTCACGCATATTGAAATGGACATCACGGCTACGGCGGTGATTACAAAAATAACAACAGTCCATCAGCACGAGAATGCGTCCATGAATTCATCCGCTCAGCAGTATGGAGCCGCTTACGGCTCACCTGGCTCGACCCTTCCTGGTTCTGAATCGTCTTCCCGAACAATGTCTGTTCTGGCCCGTGTGCACGGCGGGTCAGGTAGCCGCCTGAATCATCGTGATCTGCCTGCCGGTTGGTCGTTGCCGGTATCTGGCGGTCGTGCTCGCGGTTTGCTGGCCGTGCCTGCGTTGCTGCCGTTTCTGATGGTGGCGTCGGTGCTGGTTACACCACGCTCTGAGGCCATGGCCATTGATACTGGCAGTAGTGATGTGTCGGTGCGTTTTGATAACACTCTGAAAGGCAGTGTGCTGTATCGCCTGGAGGATGCTGATCCACGTCTGGTGGACTCTTACCGTCTGATTGTGCCGGGTGTGCCTGCCTCGGCCTTCCCGCAAGCCCAGAACTTCAACGCTGGTGACGACAACTTCCGCAATGCTGGCATTGTGTCGAAACGGGTCGATCTGCTGTCGGAACTGGATGTGGTGTATCGGGGGGATATGGGCCTGCGGGTGTCCGGTGCCGCTTGGTACGACGCCGCTTACCAGCAGGATTCTGATGCCGAAGACAGCGCCAACAGCCAGAGTCCGGTCAACGAATTTCCCGATCAGGCCCAGCGTCTGGCTGGTGGTGACAAGGAAATCCTCGATGCCTTTGTGTTTGGTGCCTGGGATGTGGGTGATGAAGGCCGTCTGAGTGCGCGTCTGGGTCGTCATGCCCTGCAATACGGCGAAAGCCTGTTCTTTGGTGATAACGGCATCGCCCGTGCTCAGGGTCCGATCGATATCAACAAGCTGGTGTCGTCTCCCAATGCCCAGTTCAAGGAAATCATTCGTCCGGTGAACCAGCTGTCGGCCCAGTATCAGCTCGATGCTGATGTATCGCTGGGTGGTTATGTGCAGTTTGGTTGGGAAGAAGACCGTCTGCCACCGGCGGGTTCCTATTTCTCCAGCAGTAACCTGACCTGGGGTTCGAGCCAGACTGAGCTGTTTGAATCGCCTTACGTGTTACTTGCGGGAGACAGCGAAAAACCACGAGATAGCGGCCAATACGGTCTGCAACTGCGCTGGTTGCTGGAAGACACCGACCTCGGTTTCTACTTTGCCCGTTATCACGACAAGTCCGGCCAGCTGCATGGCGCGCTGAACGTGATGGACCCAACCAACAGCCGCTGGTTCTTCACCTTCCCGGAAAACATCACCACCTTTGGTGTCAGTGCCAGCCAGACCTTCGATGTGGTGAACATGGCGGTTGAGGCGTCGGTGCGTAACAACATGCCGCTGCGTAACCACAACATTATTTATGCCGAAGGTCTGGCCCCTCGTCCGGAAATGGCCCGTGGCCGCACGGCACACCTGAACCTGTCGTGGCTGGCGAGTTTTGGCCCGAACTGGCTGGCGCAAGAGTCGTCGCTGGTGGGTGAGTTGGCCTGGAACCGGGTGCTGACCTACAACGACCCGGATGAACAGGTCGATCACGCGGTGACCCGCGGTGCTTCCGCGCTGCAGTTTGTGTACAGCCCATCCTGGCGTCAGGTGCTGGCCGGGGTGGATCTCAGCCTGCCGGTGGGGATGCGTTATGGCATCAACGGTAACTCCTCCGTCACCGTCTGGGACCCGAAAGGCGCAGGTTCCGTCACGGCGGGTCTGAATGCCCTGTACCTGAACGTCTGGAATATGGGTCTGAACTACACCCATTACCTCGGCAAGGCTGAACCGTTTGTGGACTACGCACCGCTGCAAACCGGCGGTGATGCGGAGTTCTCGGATGGCAATCCGCTGGCGGACCGCGACTACGTGGCGCTAACGGTGCGTCGTACCTTCTGACGTCCTGTTTTTTTATGTGCTGTTTCTGATGCTCCTTCAATAACAACAATATTCGCGGAGAACAAACATGTTCAAACCTCTGGTTCTGGCTGCTGCCATTCTGGCAGTGGTCCCGGTCAGCTCGTCCCTGGCGGCGGTAAATGCCACTGAAGCGGCCCGTCTGGGTACCAGTCTGACCCCGCTGGGTGCCGAAAAAGCCGGCAATGCGGATGGCTCTATTCCGGCCTGGAACGGCGGCTTTACCACCCCGATTGCCGGTGATGCGGCGGGTGGTCGTCGTGCCGATCCTTACGCCAACGAAAAGCCTCTTTACAGCGTTACTGCTGCCAACATGGCCCAATACGCCGACGTTCTGACCGAAGGCACCCGTGCCATGCTGGAACGTTATCCGGATTCTTTCCGTATTGATGTGTACCCGACCCACCGTACTGCGGCGGCACCACAGTGGGTGTACGACAACACCAAGGCCAATGCCACCCGCGCCCGCATGGAGGGTGACAAGGTGACCGGTGCCTTTGGTGGTATCCCGTTCCCGATTCCACAAAACGGTGCCGAGGTGATGCAGAACCACGTACTGCGCTGGCGTGGTACTTCCTGGCAGATGCCGCTCACCCAGTATCAGCTGACCAACTCCGGTGATCAGGTGCTGGCCACCGATGGCGTGGCTGACCAGCAGATGCCGTATTACTTCGAAGACAGCTCGCTGGAGGAGTTCGAGAAAAGCGGCGGCGAATACTGGATGGTGCGCATGATCAACCAGGGCCCGCCGATCCGTGCCGGTGAAGCCGTGGTGGGGCGCGAAGCCCTCGATACCAGCTCCCGTGCCTGGGTGTATCTGACCGGTCAGCGTCGGGTTCGCAAGCTGCCGAACCCTTGCTGCGACACCCCAACACCATCTACCGCCGGGGTGATGTTTTTCGACGAAATCGAAACCTTTAACGGTCGCCTCAGCCGCTTCGACTGGAAGCTGGTGGGCAAGCAGGAAATGCTGATTCCGTACAACAACAACCGTCTGCTGCAGCCAAAAACCGACGCTGAGGTGCTGGATAAACATCACCTGAACCCGGACTTCATGCGTTGGGAACGCCACCGCGTGTGGGTGGTGGAAGCCACTCTGCGCAACGGTGAGCGTCACCAGTCTCCACGCGGTCGTTATTACTGCGATGAAGACACCTGGGGTTGTGTGCTGGCTGACCGCTGGGATGCCAAGGGCGCCCTGTGGCGCACTATCTGGTCACAACCGTTTGTGGCACCTGAGTTTCCGGGAACCATCCTCGGCGCGTTTGGCATGAACGACCTGCTGTCCGGCAGTGCGTTTGTGGCCAACCTCTACAACAGCAAGGCCGAGCAGTACCCACAAGTTCCTCGTTACCCGGACCGCGTGTTCACCCCGGCCGCTCTGGCTGGCGAAGGAGTGCGCTGATGTGAGCGTCTGGCGTCTGGCGTCTGGCGTCTGGCGTCTGGTCCTGAACCCGAATTTCTGACAACCAACGGAGAACAACATGTTCCGTTATTTCCCAACCAACTATGTCTGGAACCTGTCGGTGGATCTTGCCATCGAGATGGGCGCCCGCATTGGCGAAATCGAAGAAATGTGCGCGCCGCTGCAGGAAGCGGCCCGTCAGCCGGATGCCGAAGGTACCCGTGCTTTCCGCGAAACCTGGTCGAACATGGCCAACAAGCTGTGTGAGCTGGCGCTAGAAGACGAGGAAAAAGGCCGTCTGCTGTCGGCCGGTGAAAAGTACAAGCGTGCGGCCAGTTATCTGCTGACCTGCGAACGCCTGCAGGCGCACGGTTCGGCCGGGCGTCTGGAACTGTATCAGCGTTTCCTCGACACCTTTGCCCGTGGTCTGGAACTGGGTGGCGAAGCCTGCCAGCGCGTGGAAATTCCATACGAAGGCAAACACCTGTCGGCGCTGTTTGTACCCGCGGAAGGGGGCGGTGGCCCGGCTCCGGTACTGGTACAGGTCAACGGCCTCGATTCCACCAAGGAAATGAAATACATGGTGGGCCTGCCAGCCTGGCTGGCCAAGCGCGGTATTGCCTCGCTGGTGGTGGATCAGCCGGGCACCGGCGAAGCCCTGCGTCTGCAAGGTTTGCATGCCCGTTTTGATACCGAGCACTGGGCCAGCAAGGTGGTGGATTACCTCGAAACCCGCGCCGATGTTGACCCGAGCCGTATCGGCTGTGAGGGCGTGTCGCTGGGCGGTTATTACTGCCCACGTGCGGTGGCGTTTGAGCCTCGTTTCGCCTGTGGCGTGGTGTGGGGCGCGAACCACGACTGGCGCGATGTTCAGAAAAAACGTCTGCAAAAAGAAGGCGATTTCCCGGTGCCACATTACTGGAACCACGTTTGCTGGGTCTGGGGTGCCACCAATATCGATGAATTCATGCAGATCGCCGAGAACGTGCACCTCGATGGTGTGGTGGAAAAAATCCGCGTGCCATTCCTGGTTACCCACGGCCAGAAAGACTCGCAAATTCCCCTCAAGTGGGCAGAGCGCACCTACGAACAGCTGGTGAACAGCCCGAAACGCGAACTCAAGATTTTTACCGACCGTGAAGGTGGAGTGCAGCACTCCAGCTTCGATAACAGCATCAACGCCGGTCACTACATTGCCGACTGGGTGGCTGAAACCCTGGGTGGCCGTGTTGCCGCCGAACGTACCTGAAGGAGCCTGTGACGATGAAAATTATTGGACTCGACAGCCTGGTGTTTGGTGTTCCGGATCTGGAAGCCTGCCGCCAGTACCTGCGTGATTATGGTCTGGAAACCGTTGCTGAAGATGACAACAGCGGTTGTTATGAAGCGCTGGACGGCACCTCGGTGGTGCTGTTCCGTGCCGATAATCCGAGCCTGCCTGCCGCACCAACCGCCGGTTGTATGTTGCGCAAGACCATTTTCGGGGTCGCCGATACCGATACCCTGAGCGCGATTGCCGAAGAACTGGGCAAGGACCGCGAGGTGAAAGTGCTGGATGACGGTTCGATTGAAGCCCTTGACGACACCGGTTTTATGCTGGGCTTCCAGCTCACCGTACGTCGCCCGCTGGATCTGGCCGGTGAAATCTCCAACGCACCGGGTGCGGCCGTGCAACGTCCGATCAACAGTCTGGCGGTGAACAACAGCAAGGCTCGTATCCAGCCGCGCACCCTGTCGCACATCGTCTATTTCGTTCCGGATGTGGCCAAGGCCGAAGCCTTTTATGTGGAGCGTCTGGGCTTCCGTTGCACCGACCGTTTCATCGGTGTTGGCCCATTCCTGCAGCCACCGGGCTGTCTCGATCACCACACCCATTTCCTGATTGGCGCTCCGGCCTTTATGACCGGTGTTGAACACTTCACTTTCCACTTTGGTGGCCCGACCGAAGTGATCCAGAACGGCCATAACTTTATCGAAAAAGGTTATCAGGCGTTCTGGGGCCCGGGTCGTCACGTGTTTGGTTCCAACTGGTTCTGGTACTTCAACAGCCCGTTTGCCTGCCACGTTGAAATGGACGCCGACATGGATATGTTCGATCTCGAATGGAGTGCCCGTGAAGCACCGATCAGCGCTGATGCCTCGCAAGCCTTCCTGCTGGGTTATCGCCAGCGCTGGTTCCCGGGCCCAGGTGCTCCGGTCAACGGCGACTACGAGGGCTGAGCCATGACAGCCGACTTTGTGCGCCTGGCGGCCAGCAGTGACATCGCCGAAGGGCAATCGCGCGGTTTTGATCCGCGTCCGGCGCGGCTGGATCGCAGTGCCAATAACCGCTCTGGCGGTGATTCCGATGTGATGTTTGTGGTGCGCCATCAGGGCCAACTGTACGGCTGGCTCAACAGCTGCCCGCATATTCCGGGCTCGCCCATGGCATGGCGCAAGGATGCCTACCTGAATGCCAGTGGCAGCCATGTGTGCTGCCACGCTCATGGTGCCCTGTTCGAACCGGATACCGGTTTGTGTGTACAGGGGCCGTGTCAGGGCGGGCATCTGACCGCGGTGCCAGGGCTTTATGAAGAGGCCGGTGAAATCCGGTTACGTATCAGGGCAGCCGTCGCCGGTTAATCCGGTGGCGTCTGAATACACAAGCCAACAGGCTCATTTACAAGCCAACAGGCTTCACGAACAAGAATAAGAGAGAACCCAACATGAGTGTCGTCAGCAACGTTCTGGTTATTGGTGGTGGCTTTTCCGGTATGACCGCCGCTATTTGTCTGCAAAAAGCCGGTATTGCGGTGGATCTGATCGAGATCGATCCAGACTGGTGTCCACTGGGTGCCGGTATCTCCATCAACGGTTCGACCCTGCGTGCACTGCAGCAAATGGGCCTGTACGAACAGTTCCGCGAACAGGGCTGGGTATCGAGCGGGGTGGATCTGTATACCCCGACTGGCCAGCACATTGCCCGTTTGCCAACCCCGCAACCGGTTGGCTCGGATGTAGCGGGTGGTGGTGGCATTTTGCGCCCGGTGCTGGCGAAGATTCTGTCCGAGGCCACGCTGGCGGCGGGCGTGAATGTGCGTCTGGGCAGCAGTTATCAGGATCTGGAACTGCTGGATAACGGCGTGCGCGTTACCTTCGAAGATGGTGAACAGCGTGTTTACGACCTGGTGGTGGGCGCAGATGGTGTGCACTCGCAGCTGCGTGGTCGTTTCTTCCCGGAAGTTGTACCACCGCAATACATCGGGCAGGGCGTCTGGCGTGCGGTGTTGCCGCGTCCGGCGCATATCGAACGTCCGACCATCTGGACCGCTGAACACATCAAGATTGGCGTGAACCCGGTATCGGCGACCCAGATGTATCTGTTTATTACCGAAGACCGCCCAACCCATGAGTTTATTGAGCCTTCTACCTGGGCTGATGTTTGTGCCGGACTGCTGCGTCCGTTCCCGGACCCGCTGCTGCAATCCATGATTCCGCATCTGTATCAGCCGGGTGCCAATATCGACTATCGCCCGCTGGGTAATCTGCTGGTGCCTACGCCTTGGAACCGCGGACGTCTGGTGATGATTGGTGACACGGTGGCGGCAACCACGCCGCATCTGGCTTCCGGTGCCGGTATTGGTATCGAGAGTGGCATGGTGCTGGCGCAGGAGCTGGTGAACGCCACCGATCTGCAATCAGCGCTGGACGCGTTCCATCAGCGTCGCTGGTCCCGTTGTGAGCTGGTGGTGAAGAACTCCGAGCGTCTGTGTCATATCGAGATCAACGGCGGCGACAAGGCCGAACATGCCCGCATCATGGCGGCTTCAATGGCAGCACTGGCCCAACCTATCTGAGGAGAAACGCGATGAGCCATTCTCCGCACAACATCCGCACCGCAAGTGCCGAAGCACGGGGGCGGGGAGCAACGGCAGCACTGTTGATTGCTCACTGCGCCGGCATGCTGGATCTGGTAGCCCTGCCTGTGTGGGTTGGCGCTGCCTTGATCGGTTCGATGGGGCTGGCACCGGCGCAAGCCGGACTGCTGGTAACCCTGTTTCTCGCCGGTCAGGTAATGGCCAGTCTGGTACTGGCACCGCGATTTGGGCGCTGGCCCGCACAACGGGTCATTGTTGGTGGTTTTGCGCTGGCAACTCTGGCATTCGCCTCGCTGTTTCTGGTGCAAACCTACGTCTTGATGGCGCTGTTACACGCGTTAGGTGGTATCGGCGCAGGTACGGCACTTTCTTGTGTGCATGGCCTGATGGGCCGCAGCGCCAATCCGCACCGGGTATTTGCCATGGCCGGTCTGGCGCTGGGGTTGTTCGGCATTCTGGTGCTGGGCAGCGGCCCGGTGATTGTTGAAAAAGCCGGTGCCGCAACGCTGTTTGTGCTGTTTGCATTGGCGACCTTTACCGCTGCTGTCGCCGCGCTGATGTGGCTCGGTCAGTCACAGTCTGTTGCGGAAAATCAGGCGGATTCGTCGGCACCGACGTCGACCCAGCTGAAAGCACCGATTCCGAAAGTGGTGTGGATGGGCATGTTGGGTATCGGTTGTATGTCCCTCGCCAACGCCATGTTGTTCAGTTTTGTTGAACGTATTGGCATGGACCGCGGTTACGGCCTGCAAACCGTTACCAGCATTCTGATCGGGGTAGGGCTGTTTAATCTGGTGCCTCCGGTGCTGGCGGCCTTGCTGGAAAAACGTCTGGCGGCCGGACGAGTGCTACTGGCGGGCCCGGTGTGCCAACTGCTGCTGGCATTGGCGGTTACCCAGGTGCAGAGCCTGTGGTTATTCGCCTTCGCGGCGGTGGTGTGGGTAGGGGTGATGATTTTTACCCATACCTTCCTGTTTGGCCTGATCGCCCGTCTCGACACCAGTGGTCGGGCGCTGGCGGCGACTCCGGCGATGTTGATGATTGGCTCGGCCATTGGCCCATTGCTGGCCGGCGTGCTGGTAGACGCCAGTGGTTATCAGGGGCTGGGTCTGATGGTGGCCATGGTGGCGGTACTGGCATTCGGTTGTTTCCTGCGGCTGCAGTGGGCAACGGATAACCGTGCTGCTGTTGTGCCGCGCTCGTCGCACTGAATGGGGTTTGCCCCGCCGTTTGATCGTCACACGTTTGAGAACAACTCCAATAACAACATTCCGTCATCAAAGGACACTCTTATGAAGCGCAACCCGAATCGCCGTTTTATCGATCTGTCGATTTTCCTCGAAAACGACGTGTTGTCAGACCCACCACCACTGGCACCGAAAATCACCTACCAGAAACACGCCGACACCCTGCATGAGTTTCTGGCCATGCTGCCCGGCACCAAAGAAGAAGATTTTCCGGATGGTGAAGCGGCGGCTGCCGAGTGGGTAACCCTGACCACGCACAGTGGCACTCACCTGGATGCGCCGTGGCACTTTCACTCCACCCAGGATGAGCTGCTGGGGGAGAAACGCCCATCCATGACCATCGACGAAGTGCCGCTGGAATGGTGCTTTCAGCCGGGTGTAAAACTCGATTTCCGTCACTTCCCGGATGGATATGTAGCCACCGCTGCTGATGTTGAAGCTGAGCTGAAACGCATCGGCCACGAACTGCAGCCACTGGATATTGTGCTGGTCAATACTCGTGCGGGCAGTCGTTACGGCCAGCCGGACTTTGTGAATACCGGTTGTGGTATGGGTTACGAAGCCACCATGTATCTGCTGGATCGTGGTGTGCGCCTGACCGGTATCGACGCCTGGAGCTGGGACGCGCCGTTTTCCTACACGGCCAAAAAAGTCGCGGAGACTGGCGATAAATCGCTGATCTGGGAAGGCCACAAAGCCGGACGCCATATTGGTTACTGCCATCTGGAAAAAATGCATAACCTTGAGGCATTGCCAGCAACTGGCTTTATGGTCAGCTGCTTCCCGCACAAGATCCGCGCCGCATCAGCGGGCTGGACCCGTGCGGTGGCGATTATTGAGGATTAAGGGTTAACCTCGATAGGCTCCGACGTCCGACGTCTGACTTCATGCGTCCGACTTCAGACTTCAGACTTCAGACTTCAGACTTCAGACTTCAGACTTCAGACTTCAGACTTCAGACTTCAGACTTCAGACTTCAGACTTCAGACTTCAGACTTCAGACTTCAGACTTCAGACTTCAGACGGCTACTCGGCTTGTTAATTGGCCTGGCTGCTTGCCCTCGTGGGGGACCTTGTCCCCCGGCCGGGCGGGCCTCCCCCTGCTTAGCCCGACTGGGCTCGTTTATCCGGTATTCACCGACAACGGCGTTTCGACCCCGGCCAGATGGTACATCCCTGTACCAACTGGCCTGGCGGGGCATCCATGCCCCGGCCGGGTCGGCCGTTGCGGTGAATCCCGGCTCGCCCAGATGGGCAGTTGGGCAGCCAGCTGCGCTGGGTTTAAGCGGTGTGTTGGTGGATGCTGTTGCGTCCGACGTCCGACGTCCGACGTCCGACGTCCGACGTCCGACTTCTGGCGGCTACTCGGTTTGTTAATTGGCACAGCCGCTTGCTCTCTTGGGGGACCTTGTCCCCCGGCCTGGCGGGGCATCCATGCCCCGGCTGGGTCGGCCGTTGCGGTGAATCCCGGCTCGCCCAGATGGGCATTTGGCGGCCACCTTTGGTGGGTAAAACTGCGTTTTCTTGTAGGAGTCGGCCGTTGGCCGCGATGGCATTTCGGCGTATCGCTGATGCTGGGCACGCTTCGCTGTGCACCAGCCTACTTTTAGTAACAATTGCGCCCGACGCCCGACGCCCGACGCCCGACGCCCGACGCCCGACGTCCGACTCAGCTCAGTTCCGTTGCACTTGTATTCGGTGGGTGAAGCTATAGAGCACGGGTACAACTCCCAGTGTCAGTACGGTGGCGAAGCCCAGTCCGAAGGTGATTACCACGGCCATGGCGCTGAAGAACGGGTCGATCAGCAGGGGTAACATGCCGAGGATGGTGGTGAGGGCGGCCATGGATACCGGTCGGAGGCGGCTGACGGCGGCGTCACACAGGGCCTGGTAGCCCGGTTTGCCGGTCTGTTCTTCCAGCCGGATCTGGTCGACCAGGACGATGCCGTTTTTGACGATCATGCCCGACAGGCTCAGGAATCCGAGCAGTGCCATAAAGCCGAATTCGGCCCTCAGCAGCAACATGCCGGCGCTGACGCCAATAATCGCCAGTGGCACACAGGCCCAGATCACCAGTGCGCTGCGCACTTCGTTAAACAGCAGGATGGTGATAACAAACATCAGCAGATAGCCCATCGGCAGGCTGGCGAATACGTTGGCCTGTGCTTTGCGCGAGGATTCATATTCGCCGCCCCATTCGAGCTGATACCCGGCGGGCAGGGCAATGGCTTCAATCTGCGGGCGTACGCGCCGGAACAGTTCGTCGGCGGTCTGACCGGAATCCAGTGCTGGGTCGGCTAATACCTGCAGGGTGCGTTTGCGGTTCAGGCGCAATACCAGCGGGTCTTCAAACACCACATCGACCTGTTCGACCACTTGCTGCAGCGGAATATAGCGGTTGTAAACCGGGCTCCAGATTTGCAGTCCGGAGAGGCCGTCGATGTCGGAGCGCTGATGTTCCGGCAGCCGCAAGACGATACCCAGCTGGTGGGTGCCTTCCCGATACACACCGACGGTGCGGCCGGAATAGGTGAGTTGCAGCAGGTTGTCGAGGTCTTCACGGGTGACACCGGCGCGGCGGGCGTTTTCCTCGTTCAGGTGCGGACGAATCACCTTGACCCGTTGCCGCCAGTTATGGCGGATGTTATCGGCGGCGGTATCGGCATGCAGGATGGCTTCGGCTTCGTTGGCCAGACGTCGCAGTTCTTGTGGATCGGGGCCTGAGAAACGGGCTTCGATCTTGGCGGGGGTGCCGGGGCCAATCTGCAGGCGACGGAAAATCAGCTGGGCATCGGCCATATTGTTTTGGCCGTATTCACGCCCGGCCCGAATCAGCGGCGGAATTGAATCGAGGCTGTCGGCGCGCACCATCACCTGCGCGTAGGCGGCGTATTCCTTCTCGACGGCGTAGGTCAGCATAAAACGCAGGTCGCCGCGACCGCTGCTGGATGAGGTGTATTCCACACCGCTCTGGTTCTGATACCAGTGCTCCAGCTGTTCCGCCTGACGACGGGTCGCTTGCAGGTCGGTGCCTTCTGGCAACCACAGATCCACCAGAAACATCGGGGTGTTGGATGGTGGGAAAAACGACTGTTTTACTTGAGTGAAGCCCAGCACGGCGGCGCCCAGCAGCACGATCATCAGGATGCTGGTGAGTACCCGGTGGTGCAACATGGTTTGCAACAGGGTTTTGTAAGCCTGATACAAAACACCGGCGTAAGGGTCGGCTTCCGTGTGGTTGGCGCTGTTGGTCGTTGGTACGGGCGCTTTTAACAGCAGATCACACAGGAATGGCGTCAGGGTCAGGGCGGTAAACCAGCTGATCAGCAGGGATATCAGCAGCACATAAAACAGCGATCCCACAAACTCGCCGACGTCATCCGGCGACAGGCCAATCGGTGCAAAGGCAACGATGGCAATCACGGTAGCGCCCAATAATGGCCAGCGAGTCTGATGCACAATCGCCCAGGCGGCATACAAGCGCGACTGGCCGCGTTGCAGGCCAATCATGATGCCTTCGGTAATCACCAGAGCGTTATCCACCAGCATGCCGAGGGCAATAATCAGCGCACCTAGCGAGATCCGGTGCAGGTCGATGGCCAGCGCTTTCATAACGATCAGGGTGCCGAGAATGGTCAGCAACAGGATGGCACCAATAATCAGCCCCGGCCGCAAGCCCATAAACACCAGCAACACCGCGATCACAATCAGTACCGACAGCGCCAGGTTGAGAATAAAACCATCGGAGCTTTGTGCGACTTCGGCGGGCTGGTCGTAGATGGTGTGCAACTCCATACCCAGTGGTCGGGTGCTGTCGAGGGCGGCAATCTGGCGGCGCAGGGCGGCACCGGCTTCGACCACGTTGACACCCGGACGGAAGGCGATACCCAGATGCAAGGCGGGTTGGCCGTTAAAACCGGTGAAGTGGGTCGGGTTATCACTGACACCCCGGCTAACGGTGGCTATATCGCGCAGGCGGATCAGGCGATCAGAACCGGGCTGGCTGATCAACAGATCACCCAGTTCTTCAACACTGGTGAATTCGCCAAACGGATAAATACGAATTTGCTCGTCACCCGTGCGCAGGCTGCCAGCGGCCACCACCGCGTTGCGACTTTGCAACAGGCTGTACAGACGGGTGAGGGGGATGCCGAGGTTGTTGAGTTGCTCGCGGCTGATGGTGATAAACACCACTTCGTTCTGGTCGCCAGCAATGTCGATGCTCGATACACCGTCGGCGGTTACCAGCTCGCGTTTCAGGTATTCGGCATAGTCGTTCAGTTGCGGATAACTGAAGCCTTCACCGCTGACAGCCAGCAACATGCCATACACATCACCAAAGTTGTCGAGCACGACCGGTGCGCTGGTTCCTGTCGGCAAAGAGCTGGCTTTGTCGTTGACCTTGCGGCGCAGTTCATCCCAGATTTGTGGCAGCTGGCTGGAGCGGTAGCCGGTTTTGATTTTCAGATGAATCTGCGACATACCCGCGCGGGAAATGGAGTCGACGTCGTCGACATAGGCCAACGACTGGATGGCATCTTCCAGACGGGCTGTCACTTCTTCCTCGACCTGGGCCGGGCTGGCGCCGGGGTAATACACCACCACCATGGCTTCCTTGATGGTGAACGGTGGGTCTTCCAGGCGTCCCAGTTGCATGTAGGCAATCAGCCCACCAATCAGCAGGATCAGCAGGGTTAACCAGCTGGTGGTTTTGTTGGTGATAAACCAGGTAGCTTCGTTATTGCCCGGTGGCGGGTTGTTCGATGCTGGTTGATGGTTGGGCGTCGAGTGATGGTTTGACGGTGGCTGGATGGCGCTCATGCTTACAGCCCCCGCTCACGAGTCCATGGCTTTACCGTCATCCCGGCCTGGGCCTGATGCACTCCGGCGGCCAGAATGCGGTCACCGGCTTGTAAGCCACTGGTGATTTCCAGTCCGGCATCGGTGAGCTGGCCAGTGCTGACTTCCCGTGCCTGCAGACGATTCTGGTCATCCAGCAGCCACACGCTGGCATTGCTGGAACCTGCCGTTTGATCGCTGCTCTGGAATACTGCCTGCGGCGGCACAACCGGGACCATGTGGTGGGCACCGGTGGCTTCGTCGATATCGGCAAAAACGGTCGCAGACATACCCGGCAGCAGGTTCAGCTCGGCCGGGCGTTGCATCCTCAATTCCACCAGATAGCTGCCAGTGGCGGCATCGGCTTTGGTGTTGTGGGATTGATAGGTGGTTTTGAAACGTTGGCCGGGCAGGGCTTCAAACTCGACTTCTGGTTGATACGGACGGCTTTGCTCACCAAGGCGTGCCATCAATTGTTCCGGCAGCTGAATGCGCACCACCAGTTGATCCCGGGTTTGCAGGGTGAGTACTGGGCTGCCAGCCGCAATGGTCTGGTGATTGTCGACCATAACTTCCGCAACGGTGCCGTCAAAGGGTGCGCTCAGACGGGTGTATTTCAGGCTGCTGAGGGCACTATCGAGGGCGGCACGGCTGATATTGAGGTCGGCCTGGGCCTGATCAAACTGTGCTCGGGAAATCTGACGCTGGTTATACAGGTCGTTAATGCGTTTGAACTGGCTGTCGGCCAACTGGAAACGGGCCTGACGGTCGTCCAGTTGCAGCTGGTAATCATGGTTGTCGAGGCGAGCCAGAACATCCCCCTGCTTGACGGCCTGACCGGCTTTAACGGGTAACTCTGACAGATTACCAGCGACCCGGAATGACAACACCGCTTCATTGGCGGCATCTACTCTGGCCGGAAAACTGCGCAGTTGCCCTGAACTGGCATCAGGCAACTGATAAATCAGGGCCGGACGCGGTTCATTGGCAACCGTTGTCTGCGGGGTTTCTTCCCGGCAGCCATTGAGCTGGATCAGACAGAGCAGTGTAATGGCACTGGTCAGTAGTTTGGCTTGCATGGCGACTCCGAACGTCAGTCAGTGGAGGGTAATAATAGAAGCTTGTTGGTCGTCTAAGGTTGATACATTTGCCACTTTACTGTGAAAATTCATACGAGCGTATGAATTTGTGGGTGTTATGGTGTAATTGATCAATAACACACGGGTTGCAGCACTTGTGCAAAGCCCCGAAGGGCGGGCTGTGCAGAGTTTTCGGAGTGTTCCTGGGGAGGCCTGGATAGCTGAATAGTTGATTTGGACGTGCCCTCAGTGTGCCTGAGATCAGGTACGCATGATGATCGGGCAACGGATCAGGGTGAGGGTTCAGGTCTGTTTGGGGTAATAGCTATTTACAGTTTCTACTCGGTTATTCATTTTCTGCAGCAGTTGTAACAGAGTTTCCAGTTCAGAATCGGAGAAATCCGCTAGCAGAAGCTCTTCGCGTTTGATAGCCACTTGCAGGATGCGGTCGTGAATGGCCTGGCCGGTAGGCATCATATGAATGGTCACTCGGCGTGCGTCGTCTGGATCGGGATTTGACTGTATATAGCCTTGATTTTCCATTGATCTTAATGCCCTGCTTACAGCGGATTTGTCGAGTCCTATGCTCTGGCACATGCGATGAGCTGACAGCGGCGTCTCAATGGCGAGCAAAGACAGCAAGCGCCATTCAACAATGCCAACGCCAAAGTGTTTGCGGTAACAAGCAGATGCCCCGGCAGATAGCTTATTGGACAACAAGGTGATTTGCGCCGGGACATAGCGGTTCAGGTCCAGTGCTTGTGTGAGTCGCTGTCGGTTTTCATCTTCGGCGGACATAAAATGCAGTTCTCTGATTAAGTGCGTAATTTTTGCAACAATTGTACCGGTTGGCGATGCTACTGTAGTGTCAAACTACTATTGTTTTGCTCGTTAATTAGTGCTTTGGCCTTCAATACTGAGTTGAGTCATGAAAAATACCTTTGAACCCTCTGAGAAAGCGGTTTAATCCGGCATGTTTGTTGCGATCAGTGACGTCCAGGTTTATTACGGCTCTGTGTTGCTTTGTTGTTTGGAAGAGGCTCGGCAGACTGCGTAATTTAGAGTAGTCCTGGTAAACAATAGTCGGTAAAGGCCTCCTCGAGTATTCCCAAGCACAGAAGGCCTTCCAGAAAAGGAAATTGGTGAGTGGTTCGGAGTGGCTGCAGAAACTGTTGGTCGATGGCGCCATCGTTTTGTGCAGCGTTATTAAAAGTGTCCCTGGCTGCTACTGGCGCTAAGTGATGCCAGTTGCTGCTGTTGCAGCTCAATCAGTTGGCCTTGCAGCTGCGCTACTTCCATCTGCTTGGCCTGCATCTGGGCGACCGCACTGTCGTCGTCTTTGGCTTTTGCAGCCAGTTTCTCAAGCTCGGCTTCCGCTACCTTGATCTGTTTTTCCAGCTCGGCGATTTGTTGCTCCAGTGTTGTGGCGTCGTCACTGCTGCTGGCTCCGCCTGCGCCACCCGGGCCACCCGCTTTTCCAGCTCCTGCCGGAGCACTGCCAGCAGCGCTATCCGATTCTTCAGAGCTGTCGTTATCGTCACTATCCGAGGTGAATGAAGTGCTGGTATCGCTGCTGTTATTCGTTGTGGTGGTGGTTGAGCTGGCAGAGCTGGTGCTGGTGGTTGTATCTGCTGATGTCGGGGCGGACGCTGTCTGGCTGGTGCTGCTATCGTCATCGCCATCGATATTGGTGGCCAGATTCACTGTGCTGTTGCCACCGATGTCATCCGCATCACCGTCGTTATCACCGCCGCTGCTGGCCTGAGCACTGCTATTCGTTAACAGCGCGGTACTGTCGGTGTTTTGAGTCGGGTTGCTGTCGGATATATCACTGCTCGTGCCTGTCTGGCGTACCTGATTCTGTTGCAACGGGGCAGGGCGTTCGGATGCTCGTTCAGTGACGCGGTCATTGGCATTTACCGACGGCGGGCTATAGGTGTCGGGAGTTGCGCTGCCGCTGCCGACACTGATGCCGTTTGATGAACCATCAGGCTGGCTGCTGTGATCGCCTGGTTGCTGGTCGTTACGCGCCTGCAATTCGGTGTTCATCTGCTCAATGGCCTGGGGCGAGAGAGTGACAACATCTTCGACCTGGGTGACGGCTACCCGCTTGGCGTCACTGACGCTTTCTTTTTCCTGATCGGTGATGCTGGTGTTGCTTCCCGCATATTCGCCGTTGGCGCGAGGGTTACTGACATAAATCGAGTTGATGCTGGTCATGGTGCCTCTCCTGTTGGCAACCCCGGTGTGGCTGCTAACGGCGTGAGGTAATGGATTCTTGAGGGGAAAATCGTCGGGAAGTGTCAGTAATTGCAAGGTGTTGGCAAGTTGGACTCTACTGGTCTGAATTCCGATTTATTGGCTTTTATATGAGCCTCTAACGCTCATGTATTGTTGATAAACGTGCATGAAAAAAGCCCGGCCTCCTGTCGGAGCAACCGGGCTTTGGCAACAGTCGGCCAGCTTGTACCTGATCTTAATCCTCGACGATTTCGCCGCGAATTTTCTCACCGAGGTTTTTTGGCATCAGTGAGAAGTACAGCAGCGGGATCACCACCAGCGTCAGCAGGGTGGAGATCATGATGCCGAAGATCAGCGAGATCGCGAGGCCATTGAAGATCGGGTCGTCGAGGATAAAAAACGCTCCGATCATGGCGGCCACGGCGGTTAACACAATCGGGCGGGCCCGCACGGCGGCGGCCAGTACCACAGCAGCTTCAAACTTCAGACCTTCACCCAGCTTCTGGTTGATAAAATCCACCAGCAGAATCGAGTTGCGCACAATAATCCCCGCCAGGGCGATCATGCCAATCATCGATGTAGCGGTGAACTGGCTACCGAGCAGGGCGTGGCCTGGCATCACACCAATCACGGTCAGCGGAATCGGTGCCATGATAATCAGCGGCACCAGATAACTGCGGAACTGAGCGACCACCAGCAGGTAAATCAGGATCATACCGACGCCGTAGGCGATACCCATATCGCGGAAGGTTTCGTAGGTAATCTGCCATTCACCGTCCCATTTCATGCTGATACTGTCACTCAGCCCTGGTTGCTGGATAAACCATTGCTCCCAGTTGAGGCCACTTTCTGGCATGGCAAACGACATGCCGAACAGGCCATACAGCGGGCTGTCGAGATGGCCAGCCATATCGGCGGTTACAAATACCACCGGCTGCAGGTTCTTGCGGTAGATGGTTTTGTCGATGGTGCTTTTCTCGATGGTCACCAGGTCGGCCAGCGCCACCAGATCACCGTTGGCCGAGCGCACTTTCATTACCAGCAACTGGTTCAGGCTAACCTTGTCACCTTCGTTCAGCTCCAGACGAATCGGCACCGGGTACTTGGCGCTGTCGCTGCGCAGGTACGACACATCTTCACCACCCAGCGCGGTGTTAATGGCCTGCACAATACTGGCCTGCGCCACACCCAGCATGGCGGCACGCTGACGGTCGATGCTGATCAGCCATTTTTCCTGATCGGCTTCGATGTAATCGTCCACGTCAACGATGTCCGGGGTTTGCTCGAACAACTGGCGCAGCTGTTTGGCGGCGGCGATCTGTTGGTCGTAATCCGGGCCATACACCTCAGCCACGATTGGTGCCATGACCGGCGGGCCCGGTGGCACTTCCACGACCTTGACGTTGGCATTGAGTTTTTTGCCAATCGCTTGCAGTGGTTCCCGTACCGACAGGGCAATCTCGTGGCTCTTGCGATCACGATGGTGTTTGTCGACCAGGTTGACCTGAATGTCGCCCTGATTCGGCAGCTTGCGCAGGTAATACTGGCGCACCAGACCGTTGAAGTTGATCGGCGCCGCCGTACCGGCGTACAGCTGCACGTCGCGGATTTCCGGTACTTTCATCAGCTCGTCAGAGACGGCTTCCAGCACCATCAGGGTTTGTTCAACCGGAGTACCTTCCGGCATATCCACCACTACCTGAAACTCCGATTTGTTGTCGAAAGGCAGCATCTTCAGAACCACCAGCTCGAACACCGGCAGGGCAACGGCGACACCAATCAGGCCGGTAATCCCCAGGAACAGGAACACGCGTTTTTTGGTGGCCTGAGCCCCCAGCAGGAACGGGTTCATCAGGCCGGCAAACAGGCGGTACAGTTTGCCCTGTTCCGGGTGTTCTTCGTTGTGGTTCTGGTTGCCAGTCGGCATATGACGCTTCAGCAGCTTGTATGACAGCCAAGGGGTTACCACAAAGGCGACCACCAGAGAGATCAGCATACCGGTGGAGGCGTTGATCGGAATCGGGCTCATGTACGGGCCCATCAGGCCGGATACAAAGGCCATTGGCATCAGCGCGGCAATCACGGTGAAAGTAGCCAGAATGGTTGGTCCACCGACTTCGTCCACGGCGACCGGAATGGCTTCAATCAGCTTTTTGCCGCCCATATGCAGGTGCCGGTGGATGTTTTCGACCACCACAATGGCGTCGTCGACCAGAATGCCGATGGAAAAAATCAGCGCAAACAGGGATACCCGGTTGAGGGTGAAGCCCCATACCCAGCTGGCAAACAGGGTGATGGCGAGGGTAATAAAAATGGCACCGCCCACAATAATGGCCTCGCGCCAGCTCATGGTCGCCAGTACCAGAATCACCACCGCGGTGGTGGCAAACAGCAGCTTGGCGATCAGCTTGTCGGACTTGTCTTTGGCGGTAACACCGTAGTCACGGGTGATGGTGGCGTCGATGTTGTCAGGGATCAGGCGTTCGTGCAGTTCAGCCAGACGTTTTTCAATGGCCTGGGTAATGTCGATGGCGTTTTCACCCGGCTGTTTGGCAATCGCCAGGGTAACCGCTGGATGGGCAGCGCTGTCGCCCAGTGCCTGATGCATCACGTACTGGTCGGGGTTATCGGCGAGCATACGGATGTCGGCGACGTCGGCCAGATACACCAGACCACCGTTGCTTTTGCCGACAATCAGTTGGCCGAGATCAGCGGTGGATTGCAGGAATGCACCGGCCTGAACCTGAATCACCTGATTGTTCTGCACCACTGGCAAGCGGTAACCACCGGCGTTGGCGCTGGCCAGCGCGTTGCGCACGTCGTCAAAGGCCAGACTGTGACCGTTCATACGGGCAGGATCGAGGTCTACCTGCAAGGTCGAGGAATGTTCACCAATGCTGTAGATGTCACGGGTGCCGGGAATACGCTTGAGTTCGGTTTCCAGCGCGTGGCCAACCGCGGTGAGATCGGATGCGGAAACGTTGGTGTCTTTGGATGACAGGGTGACGCTCATGATCGGCACATCATCAATGCCCATCGGTTTGATCACCGGCTCCATTACGCCCAGATTCTGTGGAAACCAGTCCTTGTTGCTGTAGACCTGGTTGTACAGGTTCAGAATCGCGGTTTCGCGCGGAATCCCCACCTTGAAGGCGACGGTCAGAATGGCCTGTCCGGGCTGGCTGATGGAGTAAACGTCGTCCACACCTTTGATTTCCGACAGTACCTGTTCGGCCGGAATCGCCACCAGTTGTTCAACTTCACGGGCGCTGGCACCCGGATATCCGATAAACACGTTGGCAAAGGTCACGTCGATCTGTGGTTCTTCTTCCTTGGGCGTGATCATCACCGCAAAGAAGCCCAGCAGCAGACCCACCAGCGCCAGCAGCGGAGTGATCGCCGAGTTCTGGAAGGTTTGTGCGGTTTTTCCGGAAATACCCAGAGCCATGATTATTGCTCCTGTTTCTGGCTGCCCAGTTCTGCCAGTGCGGCGAGGGCGTTGGTAGCGATTTCATCACCGGCGCTCAGGCCCGCCAGAATCTCGACCTGCTGGTCCTGACGGTTGCCAGTGCGCACCTGGCGCAGTTTCAGTACACCGTTGGTTTTGACGTAAACGGCGCTGACTTCCGAGCGCTGCAGCACTGCGTCGGCAGGCACCATAATGGCTTCGCGTTCACCGGTTTGCAGACGCACACTGGCCCACATACCCGGATAAAAACCGGCGGAAGCGGCAGCGGGTAATTCTGCACGCAAGCGCAGGCTGTGGTGGCTGGCATCTGCGTACGGGAACAGCACTACCTTGTCGGGGCTGATCAGCTGCTGGTCGAGGGCAACCTGAACCTGATCGGCACTTTTGTATTCGCGGGCAACCCGTTGTGGCACATCCGCAACCGCGCGCAGCGGCTGCAACGCCATACCGGTCATCAGTGGGGTGCCGGGGGCGACCATTTCACCCATCTGGATCAGACGTGCCTTGACGATACCGGAGTAGGGCGCCGTTACCCGGGTATACCCCAGTTGTTCTCGGGCCTGACGGACACTGGCTTCACCGGCTTTTACCGCAGCGGCGCTGCTTTTGGCACGCGCCTGGGCACTGTCGAGATCACCCTGTGACAGGCTGCCCTGTTTGACCAGTCGGCTGACGCGGTTGAGGTTGGCCTGAGCGTCACCATCAGCGGCTTGCGCCTGGGCGAGATTGGCTTCGGCCTGTGACAACGCCGCCTGCTGCTGGCTGTTGTCGATTTCAATCAGCAGTGCGCCCGCTTCAACGCGGTCGTTGATGTCGTAATGGACGGCTTTGACGGTGCCGCTGGTTTGGGCGGAAATCGTGCTTTCATTCACCGCCTCCAGTGTTGCCTCCAGATTGTAATACTGGGGAACCATGGCGGTTTGCAGGGTCTGGGTATCCACAGCCAGCGCTGGCAGAGTGGCCAGCAGGGCTCCGATGCCCAGAGCGCGGGACAGCAGTTTGCGGGTGAAAGTCATGATGGTGTCCTCGGTATCGTGCTCAACAGACAGGCCGCTGTGTGGCGGCAGTTGAATATAACTGCATTAGAATATACTAATATTTTAAAATCAACCGGCGATGCTCAGGATTGTTGGCCTGTGTCATTTCTACCTTCGGCATTCTGACCGCTGCTATCAGGTATTCATTGATCCTGACCATAACCTGCCATGTTTGCCGTTGGTCGGGTCTGACGTGGGTCGGGGCGCGATGGATTACGGTCGTTCAGGCTATCGGCCGAATAGCCAATTTTGATTTATCACCCAAAACCTATCGAAATAGACTATGAGTAGTTAGGTAAGGGGATCGGCAAATGCAAAAAGTGACTATTTATGGCCGCGACAACTGCGGTTATTGCCGAATGGCACGTGACCTGTGTGAACGCCGTGGTTTTGAATTCCGTTACATCGACATGATTGCTGAAGGCATCAGCAAGGCTGACTTGCAGTCTACGCTGGGACGTCCGGTGTACACGGTGCCGCAGATTCTGATTGGCTCTGAATATATCGGTGGTTACACCGACTTTGCTGCTCGTGTTGGGGCACGCTGAATTTCCTGTTCGTCACAGGCGTGATTTGCCCGCAGTCGCGGGCTTTTTTGTTTTCTGGCTGCTGTGTTTGGGGACGGGCAAGCGTCTGCCCGTGTTGCGCAAAAGCGGGCAGACAAGTCTTCAGTCCTCACCACAACAATCCGTTCCGGATGCCTTCTGAAATCAGAACATCAACGACATCACCCACGCCGCCACAACAATCAGCAAAAATCCGAACAGCCAGCGCACGATTTTGATACTGCTGGTCTGCAGTTTTTCAGCGCGGTTGGTGATCTGTTCGGCCTTGAGCATTTGCGATTTTTGTAACTCCAACGCCTCGGCCTGACGGCTGAGCCAGATCTGCTGGTTGGCAACAATGTTTTCCAGTAATCCGATGATGCGTTTTTCGCCTTCTTCCGTCATAAACCTGCTCCTGCTGGTTTTAACCCATTGTGGTGGTGATCATAACAATATGATTTGTCACATAAATGTGGCTTGTTAACGCTATCAGCAGACTGATGAAACGGGCCGTATGGGATGGCCCGTCTGTGCCTTCCAAGGGGCTGTAAGAACCTATGTCCGATGTATTGGCGGAAAACGCCGCAAATCCGCTAGAAGTGTTTTCTACCCGTGCCGTGTTTTTCTGTTCGGGGCTGGCGGTGGCTACCTGGGCGGCGATTATTCCGCTGATCAAACGCAACACCGGTATCAGTGATGGCACGCTGGGCTGGCTGCTGTTGTGCCTCGGCACCGGAGCCATTTTGTCGATGCCGATTTCCGGAGCACTGGCTCCGAAATTCGGCTGTCGTCGCATTATTCTGGTGGCGGGTGCCCTGTTTTCGCTGGTGGTGCTGCTGTTGCCGTGGGCCAGCAATTCCACCGAACTCATGCTGTTGCTGTTGTTATCCGGTTTTGGCCTGGGTGCCGCTGATTGTGTGATGAATATTCAGGCCATCCTGGTCGAAAAACGTGCTGGCACCAATCTGATGTCGGGATTTCATGGCTTTTACAGCCTAGGTGGCATCTTTGGTGCCGGTATCATGGCGTTTTTGCTGAACCTCAAGGTTACGGCCAGCCAGTCCTGTGTACTGGTGGCATTGCTGGTGGTGGGAACACTCTGGTATGCCCGGGGTGGTTTACTGCCGTTCGCCAGCCCGAAAGAGGGTCCGGCGTTTGCGATTCCACGCGGGCCGGTGTTGCTGATTGGCTTGATCTGTTTTGCGCTGTTTCTGGCGGAAGGCACGGTGCTCGACTGGAGTGGTGTGTACCTCACTGAGTATCAACACACCTCGCATTCCAACGCAGCGCTGGGGCTGTTCTGTTTTTCCGTCACCATGACGCTGGGTCGTCTGACCGGTGATCAGCTGATTCGTCGGGTGGGGGCGCGTCCGGTACTGACACTGGGTGGGCTGGTGGCCAGTGGCGGCCTGTTTCTGGCGGTATCCGCGCCAGGTCCGGTGATGGCATTGGTGGGGTATGCGCTGGTGGGGATTGGCTGTTCCAACATTGTGCCGATCATGTTCTCGGCAACCGGCAAGCAGACCCTGATGCCACAGTCGATTGCGGTGCCGGCGGTGTCCACCCTTGGCTACATCGGCGTGTTGGCCGGGCCAGCCAGCGTTGGTCAGCTGGCGCAGTATTTTTCATTGCCGGTGGCGCTGTATGCCATTGCCACCCTGATTGCGCTGGCGACCCTGTTGTCGTTGCGGGTTCGGGTCTGATTGGCCACTGTTGCTGCACGATGACGGCCCAGCTTGATCCCGGTTTGTGTCTCTATGGCGAATCTGGACTATAGTGAACTCCGGATTTGATCGCGGGAGTGCGCATGTTTGAGGTAGCAGAGCTGGGCCACAAGTTGTCTGGCAAGGAATACGACAAGAAGGTGCCGGATTTGCGGGCGCAACTGCTGATGATGCAGGAGTCGCTCAAACAGGCTGACTTCCCGGTGATTGTGTTGCTGTCGGGTGGCGATGGCGCTGGCAAGGGCGAGATGCTTAATCGTCTTAACGAGTGGCTCGACCCACGCTACATGCGCGCCTTTGCTTTTGATGAACCCAGCGAAGGCGAGCGTCAGCGGCCGTTGTTCTGGCGCTACTGGCGAGCCTTGCCAGCCCGAGGTCGGATCGGCTTGTTTGTCGGTTCCTGGTACAGCCATCCGATTGGTTTGCGGATGGAAGACAAACTGGATGACGGTGGCCTGGATGCCAGTTTGCAACGGGTCAACAACTTTGAACGTGAGCTGGTGGCCGACGGTGCCCTGATTCTCAAATTCTGGTTGCATCTGTCCCGTGACGAACAGAAAAAACGTCTGCAAAAACTCGAATCTGATCCGGCTACCGCCTGGCGGGTGTCCGAGCAGGATCGCCAGCATCTGAAAACCTGGGATAAATATCGCAAGGTCGCCGAACGCACGCTGCGCGAAACCAGCACAGCGGAAGCTCCCTGGATTATTGTGGAAAGCACCGACCGCCATTACCGCGATATCTGCATCGGCCAGCATATTCTGGAAGCGGTGCAGCGACGTTTGCATCAGGCCAGTACGGCTGCTGTGGCGGCTCCTGCCATGCCGCCGTCTTTGCATCTGCCGGAGCGTCCACGCACCTTGCTGAACCATCTCGATCTCAGTGTGCACCTCAGCAAAAAAACCTACGAAGAAGAACTGGAGCATTGGCAGGGGCGACTGAATGTTCTGACCCGCGAAGCTGCCAGCAAGAAAATTTCATCGGTACTGGTACTGGAAGGCTGGGACGCTGCAGGCAAAGGCGGGCTGATCCGCCGTATGGTGCCAGCCCTCGACGCTCGTCATTACCAGATTATTCCGATTGCCGCCCCGACTGACGAGGAGCGGGCGCACCATTATTTATGGCGTTTCTGGCGCCATGTACCGCGCGCCGGCAAGATCACCATTTACGATCGCAGCTGGTACGGCCGGGTGCTGGTGGAGCGGGTGGAAGGTTTTGCCACACCCGCCGAGTGGATGCGCGCGTATGGCGAAATCAACGACTTCGAAGAGCAGCTGCAGGAACAAGGTGCGGTGCTGATGAAGTACTGGCTGCACATTGACCCGGACGAGCAGCTGAAACGTTTCCGCGAGCGTGAAGCCATTCCCTACAAGCAGTACAAGATCACCGAGGAAGATTACCGTAACCGTGAACGCTGGCCTGCCTATGAGCAGGCGGTGAACGATATGGTGGAGCGTACCAGCACGGAGTTTGCGCCCTGGACGCTGATTGAGGCCAACGATAAGCGTTATGCGCGGATCAAGGCGATCAAGGCCTGGTGTGAGGCGCTGGAGAAGCGGTTGGGGAAAGGGGAGTAAGCCAGGCTTGTGAACGGATCCCCTTGTTTTTCCACCATTACTTCAACTCCGACAACCCTTTCGGCAGTACTTTGCCCTGGCTGTTTAACCACTGCACCAGGCCATCGGTTTCCGGTAATCCCTGCAGGGCGGGGGCGAGGATGTCGCCGTTGCGGTTGTACATCTGCAGGGCTGGCGGGCCGAACACGCCCAGTTCGGTCAGCAGTTTGAGCTGGTCCGGTGTGCTGCGGCTGATATCCAGCCGCAGTAACCGGTATTGCCCCAGAGCCGGGGTGACGGCTCCGGATTTCAGCAATTCGTCCATTTCGCGGCAGCTGGCGCACCAGGTTGCCCATACATCCACCAGTACCGGGCGGTTGTCGCTGCTGTTCTGAATGGCCTGCATCAGTGCCACGGGCGAGGTGTAAGTATCGTTCGATGGGGTCACGGCTTCACGGCGGTTAACGGTTGGGTCGGCCAGTGGTTGTAGCCAGTTTTCGCTGCCACGGGCGGCGCCCACCAGCCACAGGATACCAATCACCAGTGCGGCGATGCCGAGTGTACGTGCCAGGCGTTCCGGGTTGGTGGTTGGGCGTTCGAGTACTTTCAGGAACACTGCAACGCCCAGTGCCAATACACCGGCCAGCGCCATCGCCGGGCCGTTACCAATGATGCGAATCATCAGGAAAACCGCCACACCCAGCAGGGCGACGCCGAATGCCGAACGGATCACCAGCATCCAGTTGCCGGATTTTGGCAACAGGCGACCACCACTGACACCAATCAGCAGCAGCGGAATGCCCATACCCATACCCAGTGCAAAGAGGGCGCTGGCACCGGTCAGTACATCACCGGTGGTGCTCAGGTAAATCAGTGCGCCCGCCAGTGGTGCCGACACACAGGGCGAGACAACCAGGGCCGAGAAAAAGCCCATCAGGTAACTGCCCATAAACTGGCCGCCTTGTTGCTGTTGTGACCAGCTGTAGAGGCGGTTGCGAATGGCCGCAGGCAGCTGGATTTCAAACAGCCCGAACATCGACAGCGCCAGCACCACAAACAGCAGGGCCGACAGGCCAATCACCAGCGGTGTCTGGGTGATGGCGGCCATATTTACCTTGGCTCCGAAGGCGGCGACCAGCGCACCAATCATGGCGTAGGAACTGGCCATACCCACAACGTACGACAGCGACAGAGCAAAACCACGGCCTGCACTCATCGACTTGCTGCTTTGACCGGCAATGATACTGGCCAGAATCGGCACCATCGGGAACACGCAGGGGGTTAACGACAGGCCAAAACCGAGGCCGAGGAAACTCAGCAGTACCCACAACAGGCTGTGGGAGCCAGAACCCAGGCTGTCGGCGGCAAAACGGCCGGAATCAAACCCGCCGGATACGGGGCTGTTGGCGCTGCTGGCCGCTGCCGCAGGGGTGGTATCGGTTGTTGCGCTGGCACTCTGGATGGTCAGGGTTTGGGGCGGATAACACAGCTGCTGCTCTGAACATCCCTGATAAGTGAGAGTCAGCGGCTGGTTGGCCGGGATGATCAGGCGCAGATCCAGCTGGTCATGAAAAATCGCTACCTGGCCGAAGTTTTTATCCATCTTGGTGGAGGGCGTCTGCACAAACTGCAGATGGGTTTCATCCAGCTGGGGCGTGGTAAATGCGCGCTGCTGGTACAGGTAATAGCCTTCGGCGATATCAAAATGCACTGCCCAATGGTCATCCACCCGTTCAACACGGGGTTTGAAGGCCTGTTCCACCGGCAGGAAACTGCCTTTGGTTTCCATATTGGCCAGAGAGGGCAACCCGGCACTGGCGGATTGGGTAAACGACAACAGCAGGCTGAGCAGGGCAAACAGGTAAACAGGCATCACAGGCATCACAGGCGCTCTCGACCGTAACGGGAATATGGCAACCATGGTGGCTGCCCAGACTTAAGGCTTTCTTAAGTCATCCTTAAGGATGCGTTAAGCAAGCCTGCCTAGAGTGGTGACATGTCTAACAACGAGAAACCGTTATGAAACGAGTCTGGCTGCTTATTCAGGTGCCGTTACTGCTGTTGATGTTTGCCGCCAGCCCGGCGCGCGCTGAAATCGACTTCGACCAGTTAAAGGGCAAGGTGGTATATCTGGATTTCTGGGCGTCCTGGTGTGGGCCGTGCCGTGAATCTTTCCCGTGGATGGAAAAAATGCACCAACACTACAAGGACCAGGGCCTCGAAGTGATTGCGGTGAACCTCGATCAGGAACCTGCGCTGGCGCAGGCGTTCCTGAAAAAATTCCCGGTTGGTTTCCGTATCGAAACCGACCCCAAAGGCGAGTTGGCCACCTACTTCAAGGTCGAAACCATGCCGACCAGCGTGATCATCGACCGTCAGGGCAATGCCCGTTTCAGTCATCTCGGTTTCCATAACGATCGCAGCCAGGGTTACGAACAGGAAATCCGCCAGCTGCTGGAGGAAAAATAATGAAGGCATTGATGCGCATCGGCGCGCTGGTGCTGGCGGGCAGCCTGCTGCTGGGCGGCTGCACCGCCGTCAAACCCTGGGAGCGTGATTTGCTGGCCAAGCCACAAATGCAGCTGGACGGTGATCCGATTCAGGCCGGGTTTGAAGACCATATCTATTTCAGTAAGGAAGCCAGCTCTGGTGGGCGTGGTTTTGGCGGAGGTGGCTGCGGATGCAACTGATTCAATCTGTGTCTGACGTGGCTCTGCCGTCAGAATCCGAATATTCAGGCGCTGACCATAGTGCCAACGCCCGTCACGGTGCCAGCCAGAATAGCGGCAACAAACGCCCGCTGGTGCCGATTATTGGCCAGTTGGCCCTCGCCACGGCCAGTTTGCTGGGCCATAACTCCGAGGCTGCCGAGCCATGGAAAGTGGACTCCGGTGTGCTGATCTACAAGGAAGACGGTTCCAAGGTACTGGCGGTGGAGCCGGAGCTGAACTTCAGCAAACAGCTGGATGAAGACAACCAGATCAGCCTGCATCTGGTATACGACAGCCTCAGTGGTGCCTCGCCCAATGGTGCAATGGCGGCCAATCGCGCCCAGACCTTTACCTCGCCATCGGCGGCCGGTGCCTCGGGCGGCGGTGGTGAACGCGAGCGGGAAGACGAGGATGACGACGATGAGGGCGGCAGCTCTGGCAGTTACACTGCCCGAGCGGGGGAACGTCCACTCGATCCATCCTTTATGGACAACCGTTACGTGGTCGCCGCCGGTTGGTCGGGTAAACCGGCCGACAAATGGCTGGCGTCGGCAGGTGGTGGTTTTTCGGTCGAAAGCGATTTCACTTCAGTGAGCATGAACGGCGCGATCGGGCGCGAGTTCAACCAGAAAAACACCACGGTATCACTCGGGGTTAACCTCGAATTCGACTACATCAATCCGCACGGCGGTGCGCCGGTGGGGCTGAGCCGTTACACCGACCATACAACCGACGGCGCTGAAAAAACCAAAAACGTGCAGGACGTGATGCTGAGTGTCAGCCAGATCATGAACCGCCGCTGGGTTACCCGCTTTAACCTTGGCCTCAGCAATGCCAGCGGTTACCAGTCGGATCCGTACAAGATTCTGACCGTAGCCCGCGATGGCAACCTGATTACCGATGCCACCGATAGCAGTTCCTACGTGTATCTGTTTGAACAACGCCCGGAACAGCGCCAGAAGTGGTACACCTACTGGCAAAACAAGGTGGCGGTGTTTAACGACGATTCGGTGGATATCGCCTGGCGTTACATGAGCGACGACTGGGGGATTCAGTCCAACACCTTCGATCTGGACTACCACTGGCAGCTGGGCCACAGCGGCTGGTTCGTTGAACCCGGAGTACGCCACTACCAGCAAACGGCGGCGGATTTTTATCGTCCGTTCCTGCAAGACGGAGTCGATGTTGATGTGAACGGCAGCTCGTTAACCCATCACATTGATTACGCTTCGTCGGATGCCCGACTGGCGGCGTTCCATGCCATCACCACCGGCATGAAAGTTGGTTATACCTTTGAAACGGGTAATGAGTTCAGCCTTGCGTTAAACCGTTATCGTCAGTTCAGTGATAACCGTACGGTGGATGTTCCGGTGGGTTCCGACCTGTATGGGCAAGACCAGTTTGCCGGCACCGATGCCTGGTGGCTGCAAGCCCGTTACAGTCTCACCTGGTAATCCGCTGCTGGTGGCAACAACCAAAAAGGAAACTCGCATGGGCAAGGGCAACGCCATAAACACAAGGCTGGAACTGGCCGAACTGGATGACTATTTCCGGGTCGTGTTCCCGGCCATGGCTTGCCCGTGTGAGTTGCTGCTGGACACCCGTGATCCACGGCTGGCGCTGGAACTGGGCTTGCTGGCGCGTGCCGAAGCCCAGCGTATTGAAGCGCGTTTTTCCCGTTACCGCGCCGACAGCATCATCCACCAGATTCAGGCGCATGCCGGACAAGCGTTTGAGGTTGATGATGAAACCGCGCGTCTGCTGGATTTTGCCGAGCAGTTATTCCAGATGTCGGAAGGCCGTTTCGACATTACGTCCGGAGTGCTGCGCAAGGTCTGGACCTTTGATGGTTCCGACCGTCTGCCACAACCCTCCCGTATTCATGAGTTGCTGCCGCTGATTGGCTGGCAGCGCGTGTTATGGCGCGCCAGCGCCGATCGAGCGCCGGTGATCTGCCTGCCAGTTGGGATGGAGCTGGATCTTGGAGGCATCGGCAAGGAATACGCCGTCGACCGGGTGATGGCGCTGTTACAACAGGCCGATCACAATCCCGACCGGATCAGCGTGCTGGTCAACTTTGGTGGCGATTTGCTGGCCAGTGGCCCGCGTGCCAACGGTCAGGCCTGGCGGGTAGCCATTGAACATCCGGCCAATGCCGAACCGGTACTGATGGAACTGGCGCAGGGGGCGCTGGCCACCAGTGGTGATCGTTTCCGCTATCTTGAAAAAGACGGCGTTCGCTACAGTCATATCCTCGATCCGCGCAGCGGCTGGCCGGTTCCCAACGCCCCGGATTCGGTCACCGTCGCCGCTCCGACCTGTACCCAGGCCGGAATGCTGGCGACCCTGGCGTCGTTAATGGGGGCTGACGCTGATGCCTTTCTGGGCCAACAACAGACCCGTTACTGGATTCTGAAGCGATGAAAATCCTGCTGGTGGAAGACGATGCCATGCTGGGGGCCAGCCTCAAGGCCGCCCTCGAAAAGGACTACCACACGGTGGATTGGGAAAATCGGGGTGACAAGGTCAACCAGCGTTTGCCCGGCGGGGCGTACGACCTGCTGATTCTTGATCTCGGTTTGCCCGGCAAGGACGGCATGAGCATCCTCACCGAAGCGCGGCGGGCCGGGCAGGTGCTGCCGGTGCTGATTCTGACTGCCCGCGACAGCCTCGACGACCGCGTGCGTGGGCTGGATGCTGGTGCCGACGATTACCTGCTCAAACCCTTTGATCTGGAAGAGCTCAGTGCCCGCATTCGGGCCCTTGGCCGCCGACGCACCACTCAGGCGGCTACCACACTGAGCCACGGTGCGCTGAGTCTGGAACCGGCTACCGGTATCGTGCGCTTTGCTGGCAAGGCGATCAGCCTGTCGCGGCGAGAATTCATGCTGCTGGAAGTGCTGGTAAAACGCCCCGGCCAGATTTTTACCCGTCAGCAACTGGAAGAAAGCCTGTACGGCTGGGACGACGACATCGGCAGCAACACGGTGGAAGTACATGTGCACCATCTGCGCAAAAAGCTCGATAACCGGGTTATTACCACCGTGCGCGGCCTTGGTTATCGGCTCGGAGACGCGCTTTGAAACGTATGTGGTCGGGGCCGCCATCAATTCGCCGCCAGTTATGGCGCACGCTGCTGTTAACCCTGTTGTTCGCGTTGCTGTTTAACAGCGGTTTCAGCAGTTTTATCGTTCGCCACGAAGTCGACGAGGTGTTCGACGCCCAGCTGGTGACCTCTACCCGCATGTTAAAAACCCTGATCCTCAAATTACACGACGCTGGTGGCAACCATCTCGACGCGGGCCTCGATAACCTGTTTGCCGATCTCGATCAGGTCTCCGACAACATTCAGCACTATGAAAAGAAAATGCTGTTACAGCTCTGGAGCCGTGACGGCAGCCGTATGTTATTCCGCTCGCCACAAAGCCCCGATCACGCCCTGGCTCCGTTACAAGCAGGCATGTTCCGTATGGATTACCAGCAAGGGCGCTGGGATGTATTTGTGGCTGAAATCCCGGAAATGGACGCCTGGCTGATGGTGGCGGAAATCCCCGACGCTCGCGACGAAATCAACGAATCCCTGTTTGGCATCATGCTGGTTAGCGGTTTACTGGCACTGGTGCTGGCCACCGTGATGCTGGCCTCGGCGATTGAGTCGGGCCTGCGCCCGCTGGAGCAACTGAGCGAGCGCTTGCGTCAGCGTACTCTCGACAACCTGCAACCGGTGGAGCTGCGACCCGAACCGCCGGAGTTGCAACCGGTGATCCACAGCCTTAACCATCTGTTTGAACGCCTGACCGACGGCATTGAACGCGAGCGCCGGTTTGTTGCAGACGCCGCTCATGAGTTACGCACGCCACTGGCCGTGATGCAGCTGGAAGCCCAGCAACTGCAACGGTTGGCAACGGAGCAGGGCGCTGGCCATCTGCTCGATGGCCTGATGGCCGGTATCCAGCGTGGTGGCCATATCGTTGAGCAACTGTTGTTACTGGCGCGGTTGGAGCGGGGGGCGGCCGGGGTTGCAGTCGAAAACCTGAAACCGCAAACCCTCGATCTGGCTGAAACCGTCAGGCGGGTGCTGGTGGAGCACTACAGCCGCGTTCTGGATGATGGTGGTGAGCTGGAAATCGATCTCGACCAGTTCAGCGCCCCGGTCAATATCAACCCGGTGTTACTGGGCATCGCCATTCGCAACCTGCTGTGTAATGGCATGTTGTACGGCGGTGGTCAGCTGCAGGTGCAGCTGCGTGACGGTGGCTTTCGTCGTATGGGCATGATTGGTCTGGAAGTCCGCGACCACGGCCCTGGCGTTGACGCCGAAAGCCTCGCCCGCCTGACCGAACCTTTCTTCCGTAATGGCCGTCAGGACGGCGGTGGCGCAGGCCTCGGTTTGTCGATCATCCAGAAAATCATGGAAGCCTTAGGTGGTGAACTGGAACTCAGCAGCCAACCTGGCCAAGGCCTCAGTGCTATCCTCTGGTTCCCCAAAGTCGGCACCGCTAACCCCGGCGAGTGACAATCTGCACGGCTGGTTAATTTGCCAGGCCGACGTCTGGCGTCTGGCCGGGCCGCGATCGGATCTGGCGTCTGGCGGCTACTCCGCTTGTTAACTTGCTACGTTGCTTGCCCTCTTGGGAGACCTTGTCCCCCGGCCGGGCGGGCCTCCCCCTGCTTAGCCCGACTGGGCTCGTTTTTCCGAAATTCACCGACAACGGCTGATCGACCCCGACCCGATGGCACATCCCTGTGCCAACGGGTCTGGCGGGGCATCCATGCCCCGGCCGGGTCGGCCGTTGCGGTGAGTCCCGGCTCGCCCAATGGGCATTGAGCAGCCAGCTGCGCTGGGTGAAATCGGTGTGCTGGTGGATGCTGTTCGCCCGATCCGAACGCGGCCCGGTCGACGCCAGACCTCAGACGTCCGACATATCCTGTACAAGAACTCCACTTCGGGTTGCTAAAACCTTGTACAAACATAATCATCAATAACTGATTGATTCTGTTAACTTCTGGAATAGATATTTTCTTGTGCAAAATGGAAAATTTTGAATAACTCTTGTATAACTACTGTAGCACTACAAGGGAGACGACCCATGAGCACACTTTACCGCCTGGTATACGCCAGCCAATCCAATGCCCTCAAGGAAGGCGCTATCGACCCCGTGGTCGGCAGCATCCTGATGCAATCGCGCCGCAATAACACCCGCCTGGGTATTGGTGGGGTACTGTTCTACGGCGACGGTTTCTTTTTCCAATGCCTCGAAGGCGAAAAAGACGTCGTTGAGGCTACCTACCAGAAAATCTGCCTCGACAGCCGCCATCGCTTTCCTACCATCCTGAAACAGGGCCCGGCATCCAGCCGCCTGTTCGAAGACTGGTCGATGAAGTTTGTACCGGCTGAAAAAGAAGTCCGCGAATTCCTGCGCCAGCAAGACATGCCCGTGTTTAACCCATTCCGCTTCAGCGAGCGCATGGTTGATGAACTGGTTATGTTCTTTCACCAGCTGCGAATGCCCATGAACTTTGACCTGCCCGGTATACGAGAAGAGCCGGTTGACCGCCCGCAAGTGGCCGCTCAACCCGCCAGCAGCAGTCAGGGCAGCACTCAGAGTGGTGGCGTGTTCAAACGGGTACTCAGTGGCCTCGGCCTGCGTAAATCGGCATAACGTCCGCGGTTAATTGTCGCTCCGGCGATTTTTCCGGAATTTTTCAGCCACGGTTCAGGCTCGGGGCTTTAGTATTGCCCCAGTTTCCGCGATTGCTGTTGTCAGAGCGGGACGTTTTTGGCCCACAGGAGAACCGAAATGAAAAAATTACAGGCACGTCGCGCAGGCTGGTTACTGGCCGCCTTGCTGGTTCCGGCCCTGGCATTTGCCCACGGCGGTGCCACCGGAGTGGTGCACGACCGCATGCACGAAATGAAAGATATGAAAGCCGCCATGAAGGAACTGAAACCCATCGTGGCGGGCTCAACCGATTACAACGCCGACACCGTCAAAGCCCAGGCCCAACGCCTGGTCAAAGCCTCCGGCGAACATATGCTGACTTTGTATCCGGAAGGCACATTCACCAAACCGAGCGAAGCCAAACCGCTGGTGCGGGAAGACTGGAAAACCTTCAGCCAATGGGCCAACGATATGGAGCGGGTGGGCAAGGCCATGGACAACAACGCCAGCAACGGCCTTGGCAAAGCTACCCTCAGCAAAGCTGATATTGCCAAATTGCGCGTGGCGGATATGACCGACAGCCAGCTGCAATCGATGTCGGTTGCTGATTTGTATCAGGTGGCAGGTTCTACCTGCAGCAGTTGCCACAAGCGTTTCAAGAAAGATTAATTCGACTGGCGTCTGGCGTCTGGCGTCTGGCGTCTGGCGTCTGGCGTCTGGCGTCTGGCGTCTGGCGTCTGGCGTCTGGCGTCTGGCGTCTGGCCGGGCCGCGATCGGATCTGGCGGCCACTCTTTCTCGTTCCCACGTTCCACGTGGGAATGCTGCGTTTTTTACTTGATCGACGTCCAGCTTCCGGCGCAAAGCTACTTGCCCTGCCCGGGGGACCTTGTCCCCCGGCCGGGCGGCCGTCCCCTGCTTAGCCCTGCTGGGCTCGTATTCCCGGAATTCACACCTACGGCCTGATCGACCCCGCCCAGACGGCACATCCCTGTGCCGACTGGGCTAGCGGGGCATCCATGCCCCGGCCGGGTCGGGCCGTGGTGTGAATCCCGGCTCGCCCAATGGGCATTCGGCAGCCAGCTGCGCTGGGTAAATCCGATGTTGTGTGTTGTGGACGCGAATTTATTCGCGATGCTGTTTCGGGAATAAATTCCCTCCCACAAATACTGGGCACCCGACGCCCGACGCCCGACGCCCGACGCCCGACGCCCGACGCCCGACGCCCGACGCCCGACGCCCGACGCCCGACGTCCGACGTCAGACGTCTATCGATGCCTTTGCCAGTCTTCCTGGGTGTCGATGTCGTCGATAACGCCGGGGTCTTCGAGATGCAGGCGTATCAGGTGTTGCTGGTTGCGTTGTATCACCCGGCGGGCGCTGTCTTCGCCGGGGGAGGCGGCGAGTTCGCCCCAGAATTCGCGGCCGATGATAACGGGGTGGCCGGGTTGGTTCTGGTAGAAGGGGCGGATGATGTGTTGTGGGCTGGCGTGGGCGATCAGTTGCTGGATGCTGGTGGGGTGGATGTTGGGCATGTCGCCGAGAAATATCGCGAGGCTGTGGATATGGCTCCAGCGTGGGTCGATGGCGATCTGGGCGATGCCGTCGGCGATGCTGGCGCCGAGGCCGAGTTCGGCGTTCCAGGCGCGTAATACATGGCAGTTTTTCGGAATACCAAGGTCGAGGCGGCGGTCGTCGGGGCGAATGACGACCGCCATGCTGGTATGGCGTGGTTGTTCAAATTCCGGCAGCAGGCGTTGCAGGGTGGTGGTAAGCAAGGCTTCGCCGTTGGCGAGTGTGGCTTGCCGTTTGTCCTGATCGCCGAAGCGCTGTGAATAACCGGCCGCCATGACCATGGCCAGTGTGCCGTTGCTCTGTGGCGGGTGCAGATCGTGCGCGGGGTTATCAAATGGCATCGCGTTTGACTCCTCGTTGGCAGCGCAGTACGTCGGCCAGAATGGCGAGGGCGATTTCGGCCGGGGTTTTGCTGCCCAGTGCCAGGCCAATCGGCATATGTATACGTTCGATCTGGTCGGTGCTGAGGCCGCCGCTGCGCAACAGGCGGGCGGCGCGGGCATCGGAGGTGCGGCGCGAGCCCATCACCCCTATATAGAAGGCGCTGGTTTTGACGGCTTCGATCATGGCCAGATCGTCGATACGCGGGTCGTGGGTCATGGCGACGATGGCGGTCTGGGCGTGGCTGTTGCCGGGGCGGTGAATAAACGCCGAGGGCATTACCCGTTCGAGGCGCACGCCGGGTATGGCGAACTCCCGGTACTCTTCTTCGCGCGGTTCACAAACGATGACTTCGTAACCGAGGGTGACCGCAAATTGCGCGCAGTGGCGTGCCACACTTGATAGCCCGGCAATAATCAGGCGGGTGGTGGGGCCAACCCGGATTTGCCAGCGGCCGTGTGCAAGGCTGACTCTGGGGCCAGACTCGGCGGGTGCTGGCAACAGCTGTTGCTGTTGGTTGTTGAGGTCGATTTCGCGCAGCAGGCAATACTGGCCTTGTAAGGCTGCCAGCAAGTGTTGCAGCTGTTGCCGGGCGCTGCGGGCGGCGGCGAGGGTGGCTGCATCGGTGCTGTAAACCGGGCAGGCCGGTTCGGCGGTAGATAGCAATGCCGGGGTATCGGGCTGCAGGCGTTCGACCAGCACTTCGAGAATACCGCCGCAGGGCAATTGCACTTGCGGGCGTTGGGCATCGCGGTTGTCGCCGTAACGCTCTAGCCACATGCTCTGGTGGAATTCGCCCTGTTGCAGGCGTTCGAGAAAGTCGTCTTCGACACAGCCGCCCGATAACGAGCCGACATGCTGACCGTCGGCGCGCGCCACCATCATGGCTCCCGGTTCCCGAGGTGACGACCCGAAGGTCGACAACACGGTGCAGAGCCAGACAGTCTGGCCCTGCTGTAACCAGTCGAGGGCCTGCTGCACTACCTGTTGATCCAGATGTTGCATAAGCGCCTCCGTTTAGCCTTTGAGCTGGTCGCCAATCGGCAGGGTGCGAATACGTTTGCCGGTGGCGGCAAAAATCGCATTACAAATGGCCGGAGCTACCGGCGGCAAGCCCGGTTCACCGACACCACCCATGGGCACTTCCAGATGGTTGTTCACCGCATGAATGTGAATTTCCCGTGGGGCTTCGTTGATACGCGGCACCAGATACTGGTGGAAGTTGTCCTGCTGGATACGGCCATCTTTGGCGGTAATCTGGGTCATCAGGGCGATACCGGTGCCCATGACACAGGCACCTTCGAGCTGGGAGCGCACGCGGTCGGGGTTGATCTGCGGGCCGCAGTCAAACGCCACATCCATGCGATGCACAATCACCGTGCCGCTGCTGGTGACTTCTACCTCGGCGACAATCGCGCAGTACGACACAAAGCTGTGGTGCACCGCGAGGCCCAGGCCACGTCCGGCTGGCAGGGTTTTACCCCAGCCCGCTTCGCGGGTGGCGCGCTCTATCACGTCGCGGTAACGGCCGGTATCAATCGGGTACAGCTCGGGGTTTTCGCCGTAGTTCCAGGCTTCTTGCTGGGTGCGAGGGTCGATCTTGCGCGGGCGCCCCAGCAGCTCCAGCAAGAAGTCCTTGTGGTCACGTTTGGCCAGATAGGCCAGTTCTGCAACAAAACTCTGAATCGCAAAGGCATGGGGAATGTTGTACACCGAGCGGAACCAGCCAATCCGCACATGGCCTTCGGCGGCGCCGGATTCCTGCTGGATATTGGGGATGGCAAACGGCATGTTGCGAATGCCTTGTGCCAGTTCCAGTGCTGACTGGTGATCGGCATTCGGCGCAAATACCGACGAAATACTGGCCGCCAGTGAACGGTGCAACCAGCCGCTGACCTTGCCGTGGTTATCCAGTGTGGCGGACAGGTGTTCGAGGGCGACGGTATGGAAGTAGCTGTGGTGGAGGTCGTCTTCACGGGTCCATTGCACCCGGACTGGACGGCCGTTCATGGCTTTGCTGAGGTCGGCCGCTTCAAACACGTAATCGGGTTTGGCTTTGCGTCCGAAGCCGCCGCCCATCAGGCCACAGGAGACCGTGACGTTGGCCGGATCAAGGCCGAGACGTTTGGCGACGCCCATTTTGGCCAGTTGCGGGTTCTGGATAGAGGTCCAGACCTCGGCTTTGCCATTAACGATACGCACGGCGGCGGCCATGGGCTCCATCGGCGCTTGTGCCATATGCGGTGCGTAGTAGTTAACGGTCAGCGCCTGAGCAGCCGAGGATTTGGCCTTGCCGAAATCGCCGACGGAACGGGCGACGACGCCCGGTTGTTCGGCACGTTTTTCCAGTTCGGCCCGGTAGGTGACCGAATCATAAGCGGCGTTGGCACCGGCGGGGCCGAAGTCCCATTCGATGCTGAGGGCATTACGCCCCTGAATCGCGGCCCAGGTATTGCTGGCCAGTACCGCGATACCGCCCAGTGGCTCAAATGCGGATGGTTGGGTGGCGGTGTTGAGGGCAATCACCTGTACCACACCCGGCACCAGCAGGGCCTTGCTGGCATCGTAGGTTTTGACGGCGGCACCGTACGATGGCGGGCGTGCAATCACGGCGTAGAGCATGTCGTCCCAGTGTACGTCGGCGGCATACAGGGCTTTGCCGGAGACAATGTCCCAGCCGTCGATGGCCAGTGGCTGCGCGGCATGGTTGGCCTGTGGTGATGGTGCAGAAGCATCCTGTGTGGCTGGAAACTGCTGCGGATCACGCATGATGTAACGCCACTCTTGTGGGGTTTTCAGGCGCAATTGTTCGCGGGCTGGCACCGCCAGACCGGCAGCAATGCTTGCCAGCTCACCAAACCCGGCCTTGCGGCCCGATGGTTTGTGCAGCACTTCGTGCACGGTGACCACACATTCGGCGACTGGCACCTGCCAGTGTTGGGCGGCGGCCTGTTCCAGCATGGTACGGGCGGCCGCACCGGCGCGGCGCAGTGGCCCGAACCAGTGGCGCATGGAGCGTGAGCCGTCGGTGTTCTGGTTGCCGTATTTTTCTTCGTTGGCGGTGGCCTGTTCGACCTGTACTCGTGACCAGGATGCGCCCATTTCATCGGCCATCACCATCACTACGCTGGTGCGGATGCCCTGACCCATTTCACCACGGTGGTTAACGATGGTGACGGTGCCGTCGGTGGCAATGCTGATAAACACGGTCGGATTATCGACCCAGCCGTTAGGCATGGCGTCGGCACCGTATTTGGCGGCTTCTTCGGCACTGGCAAAATCCCAGCGGGCGGCCAGTACCAGCGCACCGACGGCACCCAGTCCGCGCAGGAAACCACGACGGCTGACGTTGGCCAGCAGCATCGGGCTGTTTTCGCTGGCGTCTTCGGATTGGCTCTGAGCCTGGGTTTGCAGGCCGGAAAAATCGGCGGAAGGATTCATTGGCTTCATGCTTTTACCTCCGTGAACAGACTGTTCTGTTGGGCATTCAGCTGCCCGGCGGCGCGATGAATCGCCTTGCGAATGCGTGGATAGGTGCCACAACGGCAAATATTGCCGCTCATAAAACTGTCGATGGTGGCGTCATCCGGGTTCGGGCTGGTCTTCAGCAGCGCCACGGCACTCATGATCTGACCACTCTGGCAGTAACCACACTGGGCCACGGCTTCGTCCATCCAGGCCTGTTGAACCTGCTGGCCAATCGGGTCGTTCGCCATGCCTTCAATGGTGGAAATCGACTTGCCCAGCGCCATCGATACCGGTGTCAGACATGAGCGCACCGGGTTGCCATCGATATGCACGGTACAGGCGCCACACATCGCCATCCCGCAGCCGAAGCGGGTTCCGGTGAGGTTGAGGTAGTCGCGCAGCACCCACAAAAGCGGGGTATCGGCGGCGGCATCCAGCGCAACGGGTTCGCCGTTAATGGTCAGTGACATCATGATGGAATCCTGATTTGGCTGTTGTTGGAAGAATGGCCAGGCTCATGGCAACCGCGGGGTTACCCAGAGTCGACCGGCTGGTGATCCAGCTGTTCCTGAATGGCGTTTCACGCCTTGCCAGAGTGGGCACTTGTCCAAACGCCGCCTACGGTGGTGATTTGCACCAGCGGGCGGGCGGGAAAGCACGGGCACCGGGGATGATTTTTGCAGCGCAGTAACGGTTATGAATATGCCCGTCAGGTGATCAGTACGATTCATGAGGTTCATGAATCGAAACAGGGGGAGGAGGGTCGGCTGGTACGGAAATAGTTGACCACTACACAGTGCCTATGTCGGGTTGGGGGGACCACCCCCCATAGGTCAGAACGATCCCTGTTCATGTTTGATCCGCGGAGAGTTGGAGCAGTAAAACGGGGGGATTGTTACTCCTCGCATAGATCGTTTTATGGATATCCGGATGGCTATGGGACATATACGGCCATAAAAATCTGGTCTAATCATTGGTGTTGGAAAAATTAGTGAAATATTTCCGCACTTTTTTGAAAAGCTCCGGTCATACCCCCTGATTAATCCTGGTTTTATCCCTCCGCAGGGTATTCAGACCACCAATTTCCGGAGTGCGCCGGTGCTTGGTGGTGGAATGGGTGGATTTCCGCCCATTCGTCCTTTTTTCCGGGTGGAACGCTTCCCGGTCTCTTCTCAAATCTATACTCAATCCGTGATCGCCTGGCTCCGGCGCTTGCCGTAGTTTCGATTTCTATCGTTCTGAATTCTTGTATCTGGCTGATTTAAAAAGAATTTTCATGTTTAAGCTGAGGAAATTTCAGCTGTTTGTGAAAATTGTTAATCAGTTGGCATTCACCTTGCTAGATAGAGCTCATTCGTTCCCCTCGGCCAATCTGGTCATAACAATAAAAGGAGATCAGATGATGAAGTTCCTGAATCGTCTGGAAGATATCTTGATAGGCGGCCTTCTGGTTGCCATTACTCTGATGGTGTTTCTTGAAGTGGTGCTCCGCTTCGGATTCAACATGGGTCTGCATTGGTCGCAGGATGTGATCATCATTATGTCCGGCTGGTTTGTGATGCTGGGTTGTGCCTGGAACGTGCGTGAAAAAGCCCACATTTGTGTGGATGCTCTGATCGACAAATTTTCTCCCAATACCCGCAAGTGGGTTGTGCTGCTGTCAATTGGTGTAGCTCTGGTGTACTGCGGTCTGTTCCTGCAAAGCTCATGGGTATACGTGAGCAAACTGCACATGATTGGTATCAAGCTGGACGATGTGCCGGTGCCCAAATGGGTGGTGGTATCCGGTCTGCTGGTGGGTTTTGGTCTGCTGGTGTTGCGTTTGCTGGAACTGGCCTGGCAAGTATGGAAAGGCGAAGCCGATGGTTTCCACGAACATCAGGAATCCCAATTCTCTGACAATGACGACGACAGCAACCTCAGCGCCGGAGACAAAGCATAATGGCCGCACTTACCCTTTTCAGTCTGCTTCTGATCTGCATGGCGCTCGGTTTGCCGATCGCTATTGCTCTGGGCTTTTCATCGATCACAGCCATTCTGTTGTTCACCAACGACTCCATGGCATCGATCTCCCTGAAGCTGTTTGAAGCGGCTTCCCAGCACTACACCCTGCTGGCGATTCCGTTCTTTATTGTGTCCTCTGCCTTCCTGTCCGGTGGTGGTGTGGCGCGTCGTATGATCGAGTTCGCCAATGCGTCTATCGGCCACGTACGTGGTGGTCTGGCGATGGCATCGGTAATGGCCTGTATGCTGTTCGCAGCGGTTTCCGGTTCTTCTCCGGCCACGGTTGCGGCGGTAGGTTCTATCGTGCTGCTGGGTATGGTGCGTGCGGGTTACCCGTTGTCATTTGCGGCCGGTGCGGTATCAACTGCCGGTACTCTGGGTATTCTGATTCCTCCATCGATCGTGATGCTGGTTTACTCTGCTGCCACTGAAGTATCGGCCAGCCGTATGTTCATGGCCGGTTTTGTGCCTGGCATCCTGATTGGTCTGATCCTGATGATCACCATTTACATTGTGGCCCGTCGCAAGAACCTGCCTGCCGAACCGTTTGCCGGTTGGGGCACTATTGCCCGTAACGCGTTCAGCGCTTCTGGCGGTCTGCTGCTGATTGTTCTGGTTCTGGGTTCTATTTACGGTGGTATCGCATCGCCAACTGAATCTGCTGCGGTGGCGGCTGTGTACGCTTACCTGGTGGCGCTGTGGGGTTACCGTGACATTGGTCCTCTGAAAGATCAGCCTTGGCGTAAAGAAGGCGAGTCTCTGGTGGCTGCCACTGTTCGTAACCTGGTGATTCTGCCAGTGGGTATCATCAAGTCGGTTGCGCACCCTGAAATTACTGCGGTGATCAAGGATTCTGCCCGTGTGAGTATCACTCTGCTGTTCATCATTGCTAACGCCATGCTGTTCGCTCACGTACTGACCACTGAACAGATTCCGCACTTCCTGGCACACACCATTACTGAGTGGGGCCTGCCAGCCTGGGGCTTCCTGATTGTGATGAACATTCTGCTGCTGATGGCCGGTAACTTCATGGAGCCGTCCGGCATCATCCTGATCATGGCGCCAATCCTGCTGCCAATCGCTACCCAGCTGGGTATCGACCCGATTCACCTGGGTATCATCATGGTGGTGAACATGGAGCTGGGTATGCTGACTCCGCCGGTTGGTCTGAACCTGTTCGTAACAGCGGGTATCACCGGCAAGAGCATTGGCTGGGCGGTTAAAGCCTGTGCCCCATGGCTGCTGCTGATGCTGGTGTGCCTGATGTTCATTACCTTTATTCCAGAACTGTCTCTGGCTCTGCCGAACTACCTGGAATCTCTCTGATACCTCTCCTGTTCGAGGCCCGGCTGCGCAATGCCCGCGCAGCCACTTCCGTTCTGCTGTGATTGGTGGTTTTTTCACAGTGGTTTTTTTGCCCGGTTCGCCGGGCTTTTTTGTGCCTGTTATCTGGCGACAGCGGTTGTTGCTGTGATGCCGGAGTCAGATCCTGATGTGGCAATCATCCTGCGATTATTCAGCTCTTAACGGTATTGTGAATATGAGCGCAGCGGATATCACTCACGTCGAATAAGCGTCGGTGATACTCTGCGAAATCCGGTTCCTGCCTGCCAATCCGCTACAGTTTACAGGAGTGCCTGCAACGGTCGGGCTGGAACAGGGGGGAGCTGGATGCGCGAAGAACACAGTTTTTATTTCCATGTGGTGGATTGCCACGGTCGGGATATCAAGGGCGTTACCCTGCAAGGCGTCTATTTCGAAGGTGGGCATCGTTGCCTGTTGCCAGAGGTTCATACCGATCTGGTCGGCCGAGCCATCGTCGAGAGTTACTCGAATATTCTGGTGGGAATGGTGGTGGATGGTGTGGAGGTCGACTGCCGGTATTACCCGAATCAGCTGTACGGGTTTCAGATATAAAGTGGGTTATTGGTGTGCGGTTGTTCGGGCTGCACGAGCCCTGTCGGTGCAGAATGGTTGAAACGACTGTCAGAAATTCGGGAGTGAGGGGATTTATCCCCGAACCGGGTTCGGGAATAAATCCTGATTGCTGTTACCAGCAAACGCCTGAGTGTCAGGCTGTTACAGCACTGTGTGGGTCGATCACAAACTTCTTGGCGGCGCCGCCGTCGAAATCTGCGTAGCCTTGTGGGGCTTCGTCCAGGCTGATCACCTGTACGTTAACCGCATCAGCAATCTTGATCTTGTTGAACAGGATCGCCTGCATCAGCTGACGGTGGTACTTCATTACCGGGCACTGACCAGTGTGGAAAGAGTGGGATTTCGCCCAGCCCAGACCGAAACGCATGCTCAGAGCACCTTTCTTGGCGGCGTCGTCGACGGCACCCGGATCTTCAGTCACGTACAGACCTGGAATACCAATCTGACCACCGGCGCGGGTGATGGACATGGCGGAGTTCAGAACGGTAGCCGGGGCTTCAACGTGAGAGTTGCAACCACAGGCGTGAGCTTCGAAACCTACGCAGTCTACGAAACAATCCACTTCGCGTTCGCCGAGGATCTGTTCCAGTTTGTCTTCGATATCACCATCTTCTTTCAGGTTGATGGTTTCACAGCCGAAGCTGCGTGCCTGGTCCAGACGGGACTGGATCATGTCGCCAACGATCACACAAGCAGCACCCAGCAGTTGTGCAGACGCAGCAGCAGCCAGACCAACCGGGCCCGCACCGGCGATGTACACGGTAGAGCCTGGGCCTACACCGGCGGTCACACAGCCGTGGAAACCGGTTGGCAGAATGTCGGAGAGCAGGGTCAGGTCGCGGATTTTTTCCAGCGCTTGGTCAGCATCCGGGAATTTCAGCAGGTTGAAGTCGGCGTACGGCACCATGACGTATTCGGCCTGACCACCTACCCAGCCACCCATGTCCACGTAGCCGTAAGCGGCACCCGGACGGGCAGGGTTTACGTTCAGACAGATACCGGTTTTGCCTTCTTTGCAGTTGCGGCAGCGGCCACAGGCAATGTTGAACGGTACGGAAACAAAATCGCCGACCTTCAGGAATTCGACGTCACGACCACATTCGATGATCTGGCCAGTGATTTCGTGACCCAGCACCAGACCGGACGGTGCGGTAGTACGGCCACGCACCATGTGTTGGTCGGAGCCACAGATGTTGGTGGTGATCACCTTCAGGATGACACCGTGGTCGCACTTGCGGTTGCCCAGTGTCAGTTCCGGGAATGCGATGGATTCAACAGCAACTTCACCCGGGCCCTTATAGACCACACCGCGGTTAGTAGCGCTCATAGATGTTACTCCAGACTTGTTTTGTTGTTATTGCGCGAAGATCGGCCTTACAAACTGGCCAAATAACAACGTACGCCCCTTGCCTGGAGGCGACTTGCCAGAAAAAGACCTCCAGATGACCAAAATCCGGGTTTGGTTGATAAAGACTTTTACGAAAATGTCGTGAATGACATATCGAGCCAGAGTGGCTGCGGGGTTGTGCGTGGTGGGTGTGGGAGGTGCTGTCATCAAACTACGTGTGTGATTCATTCTCCGAGCAGTAGCTTCATCGTGGATTGCTGACGTTGCCCAGCGTAGCTGGCTGCACCATGCCCATCGGGCCGGGGTCGAAACGCCGTTGTCGGTGAATACCGGAGATACGAGCCCAGTCGGGCTAAGCAGGGGGAGGCCCGCCCGGCCGGGGGACAAGGTCCCCCAAGAGGGCATACGGTTGTGCCAATTAACATGCTGTGCCGATTATGCCGCCATCCGATGTGGGAACTACGCGTAAGAACGCCGACTGATCGGCGTTGCGGATTTGCTGGCCGTTACTGAACCTGTGTCTGATGCTGACGCTGCATATTGCCTCCTAGGAACCAGAACACTCCGAGCAATACCAGGCTGCCGCCAATCATGGTCTGGGCGCTGGTCTGTTCATTCAGCAACCACCACACCCAGATGGGTGCCAGCACCACGTCGAGCATGGAAATCAGGCCACTTTCGGCTGAACCGATAATCCGGCTGCCTGCCAGAATCAGCAGATACCCCACGCCGGTGCTGAAAATGCCGTACATGGCGCAGCCAAACAGTGCCTGTGCCGACGGTATTTCCAGCGGCATAAAGGGCAGGGCGATGGGCAGGGAGAACAGCGCACCGGTGAGGGTGCAGAAGGTGGTGTTGAGTTCACGATAACGGCGCGCCAGTACCAGCTGGATGGCAAATGAACCCGTCATGGCCAGTGCCGCCAGATAGCCAAGGGTATCCTCGGTACTGACCGAGCCGCCCATGGCGATGGATACGCCGATTAACGCCAGCAGACCGGCCAGCAGAAAGCGTTGGCTGACGGCTTCTTTCAGCCACAGGAATGCAAATAGCCCGGCCAGAAACGGCAGGCTGGCGTATACCGTCATGACGTTGCCGACGCTGGTCCATTCCAGCGCAAACACATAAAACACCGAGGCTGCGCAGGAGCTGATGGTGGATAACAGCTCCGGTTTGCCAAATCGCAACGGCCGATACTGCAGTGCCAGCTGCGGAGAACGGGCTGCTCGTTGTCGACGATTTCGCTGTTGCCAGGCGACTACCGCGCCCATGGCAAGAGCCGCAAATGCTGAGCGCCAGAACACCAGCGTCCAGACATCAACATCGGCAATCCGGATAAACAAGCCAGCGGTACTCCAGATCACCGCCGAGCCAACCACCAGCGAAACACCCGTCCAGTAATGTTTGGTCGTCACAGCACACCTCAGTGCAGGGAAGGTGTGCCACGCTAGCCTGTTTATGAAATGAGAATGGTTTAGGCTGCGACAAAAGTGACATTGAATCCGACAGCCTGCGAAAGGGCTGTCGGAGTGGTTAACGCGGAGGGATGGGGGAGGCGAACGTGACGCCTGTTCAGTCGGCCATCATGGCGGCAACACATTCATTGGCGTGACTGGTTACCAGCATATGGCTGGCACCCGCGACCTGCTGTTTGCTGCCGTTGGGTGCCAGACGCGCAATATGCTCGGCGATCCGGTGGGTTACCGGGTTGGAGTCGCCACCACAGATCAGTTGGACCGGCATGGCCAGCTGACGGATTTCGCGCACGCCCCAGGGCACGTTCTGGCAGATTTTCCAGTGGCGCAGGTTGTGTGGAATCAGTGGTGCGAGGCTGTCCTGAATGTGTTCCGGCAAGGTCGCAAAGCTGCCTTGTACGCCCCAGAAATCCACCACACGGCCTGCAGCACGCGGTTCGTTGCGTTCCAGTGCATCCTGGTAATCGGCGACAAAATCCATCACCTGCTGATAAGCAAAATGATCCTCCACTTGTGGCAATAACCAGGCGGCTACCGGTTCAAACAGGGTGAGCTGGCGAATCGGAACAGAACCCTTGAGCGCCAGTGCCAGTGCAACAACGCCACCAAAGGAATGCCCGACCAGATGCACGGGTTCACCGTTGGCATAGTCGCGCCACGCCTGTTCGATAATGGCCAGTTCGGTTTCGACATTGGCATTGCTGGTGTCGGTAATATCCGGGCTGCCACCATGGCCGGGCAATTTCACCAGAATACACAGGTGATGTTCTGCCAGTTGTTTCACCATGCCTTTCCAGGTGGAGGTGGTGGCAAACGAACCGTGTACCAGAATCATCGGCTGGCCCTGACCAACCACGTCAATATAGGGATTCATAGGGCGTCCTGCTTGTGAAATGGAATTAACAACCACCGGGATGTTTGTGATCGGTCGGCAACAATAATCCGGTTGGGGCTGGGTAAGCCAGTAGCGATTGGTCGATTGGCCGGGTCACACTGTTGCCAGAATGCTGGCTCTGCTGCCTGCCGCTGGGCAATACTTCCGGCAATGATGGATATCTGAACCTTGCGGGGTTCACCAGTGTCTGGTGAATGTCGGCGGGGTGAACAAAAAGGTGATGTATGGGCTGGCTGGATCGTGTTTACCGTTTTCTGAACCCCGAAGAAGCACCGCAGGTAGCCGAGGCCGGGGCGGCGTGGGCACAACAATTACCCACATTGTGGCTGCTGGGAAAAACCGGGGCGGGCAAATCGACCCTGATTCAGGTGTTAACCGGCGACAGCCGGGCCGAGATTGGTAACGGCTTTCGCCCCTGTACCCAATCGTCCAGTGTTTACGATTTTCCCCTGCAGCAACCTTTGCTGCGTTTTCTCGATACCCGTGGTCTGGCAGAGGCCGGTTATTCCGCTGCGGAGGATATCGCCAGCCTCGGCAAGGGCAGTCATGCCCTGCTGGTGGTGATGAATACCGGTGAAACCGACCAGCAGGCGGTGCTGGATGCCCTGCGGCAGATTCGTGCGGATGGCACCATCAAAGAGCTGTTATTGGTGCAAACCTGCTCCGGGCAGTATGACCCCGCCGAGCGTGATGCCTTGCAAACATTACAACGTCAGCAATTGGCGGCGCTGTGGCCCGCTCCGTTTGAATCTGTGGCGGTGGATTTTGTACCGGACTCCAACCTGTTTGAGGGTTATGAGCCGCTGGTGGACGCGCTGTGCAAGCTGTTGCCGATGGTCAGTCTGGTGGTGCAGCAACAACAGCAGGGCAGCCGTGAAGAACAGCAGTTTTTGCAGTATCGCCGCGAAATTCTCTGGTATGCCGGTAGCGCCGGTGCTGCTGACGCCTTGCCCGCTCTGGGGCTGGTCGCGGTTCCGGCGGTGCAGGGGCGGATGCTGTATCGCCTCGCCAGTTATTACGGTTCTGGCTGGAGCCGACAGCAGCTGGCGGAGTTTGTGGGTACGCTGGGCGCGGGTTTCAGCATGCAGTATCTGGGCAGCCTCGGCGCGCGCCAGTTGGGCAAGCTGATTCCGGTGTACGGCCAGACGGTGGGTGCTGCGACCTCGGCGGCGCTGTCATTTGCCAGCACCTACGCCATCGGTCGTGTTGCCTGTTATTACCTCTATCAGCGCCAGCATGGCCAACCGGTGCAGGATGCCGATATTCAGGCGCTGTACCGCGAGGCTTTCCGTTCCATCAAACGAGTAACCGATCATGACAACACCCACTGAAACAGGGCTGGCCAGACGCTGGTTGCTGGCAGCCCTGCTGTTTTTATTACCGGTATTGGTGCTGGCCGGTTTTGGCTTGTGGCTGGTAATTCGCGACCAGTACTGGTTGCCGCTGGCGATTGCGGTGGCCGCTGTAACCCTGCTGCTGTTGCCCTTGTGGTGGTGGCTTGAACATCAGGACAAACGCCAGAGGGCTCCCAATGGCAGTCGTCTTGATGGTGTTGTGCCGCTGGTTGAGCCACCAGCCGATTGGGGGCAGCGTGAACAACAGGCCTATGAGGCACTCAAGGCTGAAATTGATGAGCGTCTGGCGACGGCCGGTGAATGGGAAGATCTGCAGGAGCATGGTTGGCAGCTGGTGGCGTCGGCGGCACGTCTGTACGGCAAAAGCGAGTGGGGGTTTTCCGTACCGGAACTGTTGCGCATGAGTGAAGAAGTCAGTCGTCGTTATCGACGTCTGCTGCTAGCCAATGTGCCGGGGATTGAACACCTTTCCTGTGCGGTGATTCGGGGTGGCGTGGTCAATCGGGATCGTTTTGGCCAGGCTGGCAAGGTTGGTGGCTGGCTCTGGAACACCTGGCGGCTGGCACGTGTGACCACACCCGCTGGCTGGTTGAGTGAGTTACGGGGCCAGCTGTTAGCCAAAGTGCTGGGTGATGTGAACGAACGCCTGCAATTGCGTCTGAAACAAGCCTTGTTGCTGGATGTCGCCGCAGTGGCGATTGACCTTTATAGCGGCCGTTTCCGGTTCGCGGATGAGGAATTACCTACCGCGACATTGCCAGCAGTTGCATCTGCCATTGCCCCTGAGCCGGTGCGGGTGGTGGTGCTGGGACAAACCAGTGCGGGCAAATCGAGCCTGGTGAATGCCTTATTGGGGGATGTGGTGGCTGAAACCAGCCCGCTGCCAGCCACTCGTGATGTGCTGGCCTATGAATGGGCGCTGGATGGCACTGGCGTTATGCAGCTGGTGGATCTGCCCGGTTTGACTCAGGAGGCGCAACGCCAGCAACAACTGCTGGAAGAGGTGACTCATGCGCATATTCTGGTGTGGGTGTTGCGCGCCAATCAGCCGGCCCGGGAAGCCGACGTGGCTTTTCGTAAACAGCTGGATGACTGGTATGCCTGCCCGCAAAACCAGGCGCGTAAACGTCCGCAGCTGATTGTGGTGTTGAATCAGGTCGATCGTTTGTTTGCCCGTGGGCAGTGGCAAGCAGCGGTTGGTGCTGAACAGGCGAATCATCCGCAGATTCAGAAAATTCAGGAAGCCATGGACTACAACCGCGAGCTGCTGGAGCCGGATGTGATACTGCCATTGGTTACGGCGGCGGGTGCTGAACACTGGAATCTGGAAGCGCTGGAAATACAACTGGATCAGGGCTTCCGTGAGGGAATCAATACCCAGCTCAACCAGCGCCGACTGGCGGCGGGTAATGCATCGCTGGGAGAGCAACTGGGACGGGTGGTCAGTGGAACGCGCAGCCTGTTCCGGTTATTGAAAAAACCGGACGTTTGACGTGATGTCGATCCGTTAAGCAGCAGTCGGCATCAGAGTGCGTCTCCTGTTGTGTGGCTATCAGCCATCCCCTGCTCATCAACCACCGAATGTGCCCAGCGTAGCTGGCTGCTCAAGGCCCATCTGGGCGAGCCGGGATTCACCGCAACGGCCGACCCGGCCGGGGCATGGATGCCCCGCAAGGCCCGTTGGCACAGGGATGTGCCATCGGGCCGGGGTCGAAACGCCGTTGTCGGTGAAAACCGGGAAAACGAGCCCAGTCGGGCAAAAGCAGGGGGAGGCCCGCCCGGCCGGGGGACAAGGTCCCCCAAGAGGGCAAGCAGCCTGGCAAATTAACAAGCCGTGCAGATCGTGTAGAAGGAAAGCTGTGTGTTGCTTCACTGATCGGCATAGGCGTATGCCGGAATTGTAAAGTGGCTGAAATTTGTCTATGGGTGGATTTGCACCCTTTTATAATTTAGCAATGGATAATAAAACACTCATTTACAGTTTTTTGAGGCTTTTGTAATCAATGTGTCATGCGGGCAGGATAAGTCTCACAAGGGTATGTTTTTAAAACAGTTTTACTATTGTTAAAGGTCGTATCTGGCTGTACTTCCGAAGAAGTGTTCAGAATGGCGTGATTATTGCGATAGAAACTGACCATCCGATTGTCATGATCTTGTGCATCCGGTGGAAACAATAATAACGATCCCTTGAGGAGAGCCTGCAATGTTCATTGCAACCGTCAAATCCTGCTGCTCGCGCCTGTCCAAACTCGCTATTGTCGGTATGTCTGCCCTGGTTCTGACCAGTGTCTGTCTGGTTTTACCGGCACAAGCCGATGAAGCCGCCAAGCCTGTTGTTATCCGTTTCTCCCACATTGTTTCCGGCAAGGCGCCTAAGGGGCAGATGGCTCTGAAGTTCAAGGAACTGGCGGAAAAACGTTTACCTGGTCAGGTGGTGGTAAAGGTTTATCCACGCGCCATGATGTATGAAGACGATCAGGTGGTGGATGCCATCCTGAAAGGTGATCTGGAAATGGCTGCACCGGCGGTTTCCAAATTCACCAAATACACATCCAGTCTGCAGGTATACGACCTGCCATTCCTGTTTGATGACATGGGCGCGGTAGACCGCTTTCAGCATGGCCCGGCCGGTCGTGGCTTGCTCGATAGCCTGGCAGGTCACGGTATTCGTGGTCTGGGTTATCTGCACAACGGTATGAAACAGCTGTCAGCCAACCAGCCGCTGCTGCAGCCAGCGGATGCCGCGGGTCTGAAGTTCCGCATCATGAGTTCGGATGTTCTGGATGCGCAGTTTAATGTGATTGGTGCACGTGCTGAGAAGTATCCATTCGGTGAAGTGTTCAATCTGCTGGAAACCAAAAAAATTGATGGCCAGGAAAATACCTGGTCCAACAACTACACAACCCATTTTTTCCGGGTGCAATCGCATATCACCGAAACCAACCACGGTGTGCTGGATTACATGGTGATTACCTCCACCGCGTTCTGGGATAAATTGCCAACCGCCATGCGTTCGGAACTGGAAGCTGCCCTGAATGAAGCCATCGAGTGGGGTAACCAGAAGGCGGCGGAAGAAAACGCCCAGGACCGTGAGCGTATTGTTGCCAGTGGTGAAACCAATGTGATGACCCTGACACCGTCCCAGCGTATGCAATGGGTACAGGCCATGCGTCCTGTCTGGAAGCAGTTTTCCGGTGTGATTGGTCAGGACCTGATTGATGCTGCACTGGCATCCAACAACAAACCATAAGTGCTCTGCGGATTGCCCGGCGCAAGGTCGTCGGGTAATCCGGTCAAATCCTGTTGGCCCTTTTGAATCAACGCGTTAAGGTACAGGCATGATCAAATTTGCCTGACTGGAATCGATGTGAAAAACAATCCTCTCCGTTCGTTGTTTGCTCCTTTGCTGAACTCGCTGGATAGCGGCAACGGCCCTTATGAATACAAACCCTCGTTCCGCAAGATTCTGATGGTGGTTGGCCTGCTGTTTCTGGTACTGGCAACCGGTTGTGTGCTGGTGGCGATTTATGCCGGTCTGCTTGCCAGCCTGATGCCGGGCGTTGTCTTTACCCTCGCAGGACTTTGCTGCGTGGTGGTGGCAACGTTGGGCACTGATCGCGCGGTAGCGCGTATCTGGAACAACCGCAAATGACTCACCGCTACTTCGACATTGTGGGGGATATCCATGGCCATGCCGACGCGCTGGAGCGTTTGCTGGAACAGATGGGGTATCAGCCGCATGGTCGGGGATACCGCCAGGACGGCCACCAGTTGCTGTTGGTGGGCGACCTGATTGATCGTGGCCCGCAGCAACGGCGCGTGCTGGAGCTGGTGCGTGCCATGCGCGATGGTGGCGATGCGGTGGTGGTGATGGGCAATCACGAATTTAACGCATTGTGTTTTGCCAAGCCCAAAGCGGGTGGTGGGTTTGTACGTCCACACAACGACGTCAATCGCCACCAGCATGAAGCCTTTCTGGCGGCCTTTCCGTTTGGTTCGGCAGCCCATGCCGAGGCGCTGGATTTCTTCCGTACCTTGCCATTGTGGTTGGATACCGGCGCCTTGCGGGTGATTCATGCCTGCTGGCATCAGCCATCCATGCAGTTGCTGGAGCCTTGGTTAACTTCAGAGCGACTGAATGACGATGTGTTACTGGCATATGGCGAAAAAGGGCTGATCTACGATGCCATTGAGGTGTTGTTAAAAGGCCCGGAAACCCAATTGCCAGCCGATGTCTTTTTTGAAGACAAGGATGGCAAGCGCCGTACCCGCGCCCGTATCAACTGGTGGAAACTGGCCAAGGGGTCGCCGGGAGCGTTTGCCGTGCCGCCAGCCTTGTTGCATGGGCATGATATGAGTGAAGTCCTGACGGCGGCGGCCGAGTTTGAATATCACGATGATGTGCCGCTGTTTTTTGGTCATTATTGGCAGCGCCATTTCCGTGAGCCGGAAACTCATGCGCATGCCTGGTGTCTGGATTACAGCGTGGCCGCCGGTGGCCAGTTGGTGGGGGCCACGGTTGAAGTAACTGACGGCGGGCCTGCACGCCTTGTGGGCTGGAATCGGGTGCCTGCTTTTGTCTGATGCTGACCGGTGCGCCATTGCGTTGGTCGTAACCAACCATGACGTTGACGCAGCGGGGCCGGACGCTCCGTGCCGCACTGTTACAATTGCCTTGTATTTACGAAATTCGGAAACATTCTTGTATGAATATTGAACGTATCAACCCGCAAGTTCGCTGGTCTGACGTCACCATCTACAACGGTATTGCCCATTTTGTGGAAGTGCCGGAAGGTGACGCAGCGGATATGGCCGCCCAGGCACGCCAGATTCTGGCGCAGGCTGAAGCGACGCTGGCTCGGGCCGGTACTGACAAGCGCAGCCTGTTGTCTGCCACCATCTATATCACCAACTTCGCCAATCTGGCGGCCTTTAATGAAGTGTGGGATGCCTGGCTGCCAGAAGGGTGTGCGCCAAGCCGTGCCTGTGTTCGTGTTGAGCTGGCTGATCCATCCTGGCTGGTGGAAATTGCGTTTGTGGCGGCGGTTAAAGGTTGATTCGTTCTGGCGCTGTGATGGTAAAAAACGCATGCTTCGGCATGCGTTTTTGTTTGTGCTGGCGGCTGGCTTCTGATGAGAAGCTGCTTGCCAGACGCCAGACGCCAGCTCGGCTTGTTAATTGGCCAGGCTGCTTGCCCTCTTGGGGGACCTTGTCCCCCGGCCGGGCGGGCCTCCTCCTGCTTAGCCCTGCTGGGCTCGTTTCTCCGGTATTCACCGACAACGGCTTTTCGACCCCGACCCGATGGCACATCCCTGTGCCAACGGGCCTTGCGGGGCATCCATGCCCCGGCCGGGTCGGCCGTTGCGGTGAATCCCGGCTCGCCCAGATGGGCATTGGGCGGCCACCTTTGGTGGGTTAAATCGGTGTAAATAGATGCTCTGTTGTAGCGTGGGCATTTATGCCCACAAAAATCGCGCCCGACGCCCGACGCCCGACGCCCGACGCCCGACGCCCGACGCCCGACGCCCGACGCCCGACGCCCGACGCCCGACGTCCGACGCCAGCTCGGCTTGTTAATTGGCCAGGCTGCTTGCCCTCTTGGGGGACCTTGTCCCCCGGCCGGGCGGGCCTCCCCCTGCTTTTGCCCGACTGGGCTCGTTTACCCTGTCTTCCCCGACAACGGCTTTTCGACCCCGACCCGATGGCACATCCCTGTGCCAACGGGTCTGGCGGGGCATCCATGCCCCGGCCGGGTCGGCCGTTGCGGTGAATCCCGGCTCGCCCAGATGGGCATTGGGCGGCCACCTTCGGTGGGTTAAATCGATGTAAATAGATGCTCTGTTGTAGGGTGGGCATTTATGCCCACAAAAAATCGCGCCCGACGCCCGACGCCCGACGCCCGACGCCCGACATCAGGCGGCCTGCTCAGGAACGCATTCGGCGGTGCAGGCCGGTTTCGGCCATGATGCGGGTTGAGATTTCTTCGATTGAGCGGTCGGTGGTGCTGATAAACGGGATCTGTTCGCGCTGGTACAGCTGCTCAACTTCATCAACTTCGTGGTAACACTGCTTCAATGACGCATACCGGCTGTTGGCGCGGCGTTCGTTGCGAATGGCGGCGAGGCGGTCGGGGTCGATGGTGAGGCCGAACAGTTTCTTGCGATACGGTGCCAGTGCGGCGGGCAGGTTCATGCTTTCCATATCGTCTTCGGTCAGCGGATAGTTGGCCGCTTTGATCCCAAACTGCATCGCCAGATACAGGCAGGTCGGGGTTTTACCGCAGCGCGATACGCCCACCAGAATCACATCCGCTTCTTTATAGTGACGATTACGCCCGCCGTCGTCGTTGGCGAGGGCAAAGTTGATGGATTCGATACGATTCAGGTAGCCGGTATCCTTGGCAGAGTGGGATTTACCCACGCTGTAGGACGATTCCACCCTCAGGGCTTTTTCCATTGGATCGAGAAATGCCCCGAAAATGTCAATTTTCAAACCGATTGCGTCGTCCATAATAGCGCGAATACTTTTATTGATGATGGTGTCGAAAATAATCGCTACCGCTTCATCGGCTGAGTTGCGGTTTATTTCTTCCACCACCTTGCGGGCTTTCTCTGCCGAGTCGACGTACGGGTAGGTGACCCGCTCAAACTCAATGGATTCGAACTGGGCAAGCAGGCTGTTCCCCAGCATTTCAGCCGTGATGCCGGTGCCATCAGAGATAAAGTAGGCGTATCGCTTCATATGGAAATTTGGTAAACCTGCACTTAGTATTACGCCGCGCCTGGTCCGGGACATACCGGGCGCCGGTATTACGGGCCCCCTCAGAGCGATCGGGCGGATTCAGTCCGCAGCCAGTTTCAGGTTAGTCCGGGTTGGACTTTTTCACCTGCTGGCCGAAATTGCGGCAAATAACAGAACGAGTGATGGTACAGGAGAACAACATTGACTGACTATGTACTTTGGTTTGATCAGGTCGGGATGGCTGACGTAGAACGCGTTGGCGGCAAGAATGCCTCTCTCGGCGAAATGATCAGCCACCTGGCCAGCACCGGAGTCACTGTGCCCGGCGGTTTCGCCACCACAGCCGATGCTTATCGTGAATTCCTGTCCCACGAAGGACTGGCCGAACGTATTAACGATGTACTCGAAGGCCTGGATGTTGATGACGTGCGGTTGCTGGCCGATACCGGTAGCGCCATTCGTCGCTGGATTCTGGATGCACCACTGCCGCCAGCGCTGGAAGCCGCGGTTCGCGAAGCCTTTGCGCGCCTGCAGGAAGGCAATGAACGTATGGCCGTAGCCGTGCGCTCTTCGGCCACCGCAGAAGACCTGCCGGATGCTTCCTTTGCGGGTCAGCAGGAAACCCACCTGAATATTGTTGGCATCGAAAACGTTCTGCACGCCATTCGTGATGTGTTCGCGTCCCTGTTTAACGATCGTGCCATTGCCTACCGTGTGCATCAGGGTTTTGATCACAGCAAAATTGCACTGTCCGCTGGTGTACAGCGTATGGTGCGCAGTGAAACTGCCTCCAGCGGTGTGATGTTCAGTATTGATACCGAGTCCGGTTTTGATCAGGTGGTGTTTGTTACCGCCTCTTACGGTCTGGGTGAAACCGTGGTTCAGGGTGCTGTAAACCCGGATGAATTCTACGTTCACAAGAACAACCTGCGCGCCGATCGCCCGGCGATTCTGCGTCGTAACCTCGGTGCCAAAGCCATCAAGATGGTGTACTCCGAATCGGCCGCCGTGGGCCGTTCGGTCGAAACCCAGCGCGTGGATCGTGCCGATCGCCTGAAATTTTCCATTACCGATGACGAAGTGGCGCACCTGGCGCGTCAGGCGCTGATCATCGAAGAACACTATGGCCGTCCGATGGATATCGAATGGGCCAAAGACGGTGACGACGGCAAGCTTTACATCGTACAAGCGCGTCCGGAAACCGTAAAAAGCCGTGCCTCCAAAACCGTTATGGAGCGTTACCTGCTGAAGGAAACCGGTACAGTGCTGGCCGAAGGCCGCAGTATTGGCCACCGCATTGGCAAGGGCCGTGTTCGTATCGTGCACGACATCGACCAGATGGATCAGGTGCAGGAAGGCGACGTGCTGGTAGCGGATATGACCGACCCGGACTGGGAACCGGTGATGAAGCGTTCCGCCGCGATTGTGACCAACCGTGGTGGTCGTACCTGTCACGCCGCAATTATTGCGCGCGAACTGGGTATTCCGGCGGTGGTTGGTTGTGAAGACGCGACCGAAACCCTCAAGGATGGTCAGGAAGTGACCGTGTCCTGTGCGGAAGGGGATACCGGTTACGTCTACGAAGGTGCGCTCGACTTTGATATTCGCACCAACAGCGTTGATTCCATGCCGGATCTGCCGTTCAAGATCATGATGAACGTTGGCAACCCGGATCGTGCCTTCGACTTCCAGGCGCTGCCGAACGAAGGTGTGGGCCTTGCCCGTCTGGAGTTTGTGATCAACCGTATGATCGGTGTGCATCCAAAAGCCCTGCTGAACTTTGATCATCTGCCAGAAGAGCTGAAACCTACCATCGAACGCCGTATTGCCGGTTACGCTGGTCCGGTGGATTTCTACGTGGAAAAACTGGTGGAAGGCATCGCCACGCTGGCGGCGGCGTTCTGGCCAAAACGCGTGATTACCCGTCTGTCCGACTTCAAATCCAACGAATACGCCAACCTGATTGGCGGCCGTTTGTACGAGCCGGAAGAAGAAAACCCGATGCTGGGTTTCCGCGGTGCCTCCCGTTACATCTCCAAGAACTTCCGCGACTGCTTCGAGCTGGAATGCCGTGCCATGCGCAAGGTGCGTGATGAAATGGGCTTCACCAACGTCGAGATCATGGTGCCGTTTGTGCGTACCCTCGGCGAAGCGGAGCAGGTGATTGGTCTGCTCAAGGAAAATGGTCTGGAACGTGGCAAAAATGGCCTGCGCCTGATCATGATGTGTGAGCTGCCAGCCAACGCCATTCTGGCCGACCAGTTCCTCGAGTTCTTTGATGGTTTCTCGGTTGGTTCCAACGACCTGACCCAGCTGACCCTGGGCCTGGACCGTGATTCCGGCATCATTGCCCACCTGTTTGACGAGCGTAACCCGGCGATCAAGATCCTGCTGGAGAACGCTATTCAGGCGTGCAAGAAGCAGGGCAAGTACATTGGTATCTGTGGCCAGGGCCCATCGGACCATCCAGACTTCGCCCGTTGGCTGATGGAACACGGCATCGACAGCGTCTCCCTCAACCCGGATTCGGTGATGGATACCTGGTTCTTCCTCGCTGACAAAGCCCACTAAAAAACTGTCATCCTGATACCGGCGGGGGCTGCCCCCCGCCGGGTATCTTCTTGTACACTGCGCGCCAGTTCACATGTCGTCATCACTGGACTGACTTGTCTATTGCACAGGCTCTGCTTACACCCTGTGTCCAGCATCTGAAAAACCCCGAGAGAATATAAAGGCCGGTTTTTGGCCTGGAGTCGTTGTTCATGAAAAGCAGCAGTGAGCTGTTTCCCGTTACGTTGGCCCGTGCCGAAAGTCTGGGGCAATACGCGGACGATATTTACCTCGTCAAACACAATACTGACCGTGACAAGACGGTGCAGATTGCGGTTTCGCACCTGAGTCCGGGATTTGGTCAGGCCCAGCCTGCACCGGGTTCCCGTCAACCGCTAGTGCTGGTGCACGGTGCCTTCCAGAACCGGAATCAGTGGTTGGGTTTGCAAGGCGAGGGGCTGGCCGGTTGGCTGGTTGATCAGGGATTTGATGTCTGGCTGATGGAAATGCGTGGCCATGGTTATTCACCACGCAACAAGGAATACCAGCAGAACACTGCCGAGGCATGCGCCTGTTACGACATTCCGGCAGTGAACGCATTTGTGCAGGAGCAGACCGGTCGTAAACCGCTGTGGCTGGGGCATTCGCTGGGTGGTCTGGCGCTGGCAACGGCGGTGGCCGCCAGTCTGCTGACCCCTGATAACTGCGCGGGCACCGTGTTGTTTGGCACCCAGGTGCTCAAACGTCAGTGGTTTATGTGGCTGCCACTCAGTGGCGTCAGTCTGCGTACCATGATGAAAATCAAAGGCGAAATTGACGGCGAAAAAGCCGGCAAAGGCCCGGAAAACGAACCGGTGGGTGTGGTCAACGAATACCTGCGTCGTCAGGGCCTGTTCGGCAAATGGCAGCTGCGTGAGCAAAAACGCCTGTTGCTGCCAGGCTGGCGTTCTGCTCGTTTGCCGCTGCTGATGATTTCCGGTGCCGCTGACGAGTTGGCTCCGGCCGACGCCTGCCAGCGTTTCTTTGATCTGTATGGCAGCCTCGCCAGTGATGCCGCGGGCCCGAGTGTTACTGCCGATGCTGCCGAAGAGAACATGGCGGAAGCGGAGAATGGCACCGACGACGTCGAGGACGCAGCGGAGTTGCCCGTTATGGATTCTGAAGCGGGTAGCGCCGCCTCAGCCTTGCGTGAGCATCTGGTGTTTGGTTCTGACCTCGACAGCAACGCGCTGGTGAACGGTGATGTTGCCCAGCAGGAAATCTGGCCACGTCTGCTGGTGTGGTTAAAAGCCTGTCAGATCGTCACGGAATTTGCCGACTGAGCGTACGTCGGCGTTGCCCCCGAATGGCCTGACTGGCCAAAGCAGGGGGCATGCTGGTCTAAAGTGGGGTGGTGTGGTCTGACCAGATGTTTTATAACCGCCCCAAACTCACATAAAAGGCCAAAAACCATGACCAAATACGTTACCCCTGATCTTTGTGATGCCTACCCGGAGCTGGTGCAAGTGGTTGAACCTATGTTCAGCAACTACGGCGGTATCGACTCTTTCGGTGGTGAAATCGTTACCGTGAAGTGCCACGAAGACAACTCCAAGGTCAAAGAGCTGGTGGACACCAACGGTACTGGCAAAGTGATGGTGGTTGATGGCGGCGGCTCCATGCGCCACGCCCTGCTGGGTGACATGCTGGCTGAAAAAGCCGAGAAAAACGGCTGGGAAGGCATCATCGTTTACGGCTGCATTCGTGACGTTGACGTGATCATGGAAACCGAACTGGGTGTACAGGCGCTGGGTACCAACCCGCTGAAAACCGACAAGCGTGGTATCGGTGATATCAACGTGGATGTGAAATTCGGTGGTGTGGTGTTCAAGCCAGGTCACTACGTTTATGCCGACAACAACGGCATCATCGTGTCTCCTCAGGCTCTGGAAATGCCAGAAGAGTGATTGCGTGTTGACGCATTGACTGCTCTGAACAAAAAACGGCTTATGCCCTGATGTTGATCGGTTAAGTAGCAGTCGCTCGATCTGCAGCGATTGTTAATTGGCCAGGTTGTTTGCCCTCCTGGGGGACCTTGTCCCCCGGCCGGGCGGGCCTCCCCCTGCTTTTGCCCGACTGGGCTCGTTTCTCCGGAATTCCCCGACAATGGCTATTCGACCCCGCTCAGATGGCACATCCCTGTGCCAACTGAGCTGGCGGGGCATCCATGCCCCGGCCGGGTCGGCCATTGCGGTGAATCCCGGCTCGCCCAGATGGGCATGGTGCAGCCAGCTGCGCTGGGCAAATTCAGCAATCGATGATCAGGCTTTGGCTGGAGATGATCATGATGTCCTCAGTGTTGAGAATCCCTTAACTGATCGGGTTTAAATAAATCCAGTTTTTGTTTTTTATCAAATGATTAGAGTGATTATTTAAATCTTTTTCTATAAAGTTTTAACTTGTCTTTATTGCCTTTTTATCCTTTCTTTCGATTTCCATTCAGCCCGTGCCGGGCGCTATCATGGCGTTTTTATTGGCAAGGAATACAGGCATGAAAGCGGTTTTGCTGGATCTCGACACCATGGGCGATGGCATTGATCTGGAGCCCATTCGCAGCCGCGTCAGTGAGCTGCGGGTGTATGGCACCACCAGCCCGGAGCAGCTGGATGAGCATCTTGGTGATGCTGACCTGATCATTACCAACAAGGTGAAAATACCAGCACAGGTGATGGTGAATCGCCGAGGCATTCTGATTCTGGCGACCGGCACCAATAACGTTGATATGGATGCCGCCCGCGCACTGGGGCTGCCGGTTATGAATGTGCTGAACTACGGCACCGCCTCGGTGGCCCAGCATACCTTGATGTTGATGCTGGCATTGGCCGCGCGGCTGCCTGCTTATCAGCACGATCTTCAGCACGGTGCCTGGCAACAAAGCCCGTTTTTCTGTTTGCTTAATCATTCCACCACCGAGTTGCTGGGCAAACGTCTGGTGATGGTAGGGTCCGGAGTATTGGGCAGTGCCGTGGCAAAACTGGCCAGCGCCTTTGGTATGGAAGTCAGTTTCTGTGCCCGGCCGGGTGCCGAGCAGGATGACCGCCCAACCCTGGATCAGTTGCTGCCCCATGCGGATGTGCTGAGTTTTCACTGTCCGCTGAACGCCGATACCCGTCATTTGCTCAATGCCGAACGCCTGCAACAGATTCGCCCTGGCTGTCTGGTGGTGAACTGCGCCCGTGGCGGCATTATCGATGAAGTGGCCTGCCTGCAGGCGCTGCGTGATGGTCGTCTGGGTGGCCTGGCGGTGGATGTGTTGCCGGAAGAGCCGCCGGTGCAGGGGCATGCACTGCTGGATGCCCTTGGGCAGGGGCTGAATTTGATGGTGACACCGCACAATGCCTGGATTTCTCCGCAGGCGCGGCAGCGGATTATTGAGCTGACAGCGGCCAATATAGATCGCCTGCTGGCGAGCTGAATGATTGGCCTGGCGATCCGCGATCGGATCTGAGTCCGGCGTCTGGCGTCTATCTCGTTCCAACGCTCCTGCGTTGGAATGCAGCGGTTTTTACACTCGGCTTGTTAATTTGCCAGGCTGCATGCCCTCTTGGGGGACCTTGTCCCCCGGCCGGGCGGGCCTCCCCCTGCTTTTGCCCGACTGGGCTCGTATCTCCGGTATTCACCGACAACGGCTATTCGACCCCGCTCAGATGGCACATCCCTGTGCCAACTGAGCTGGCGGGGCATCCATGCCCCGGCCGGGTCGGCCGTTGCGGCTCATACCGGCTCGCCCAGATGGGCATTCTGTAGCCAGCTACGCTGGGTGAACTCGGTGTGGATGGATAAATTTTTATCTCGTTCCAATGCTCCTGCGTTGGAATGCAGCGGTTTTTACACTCGGCTTGTTAATTTGCCGGGCTGCATGCCCTCTTGGGGTCCTTGTCCCTGGTCGGGCTGTTAAAGCGGGGCAAGATCACCCACCGGACTTGCCATCATTGCAGTACGAGTCATCGAGAGGGGGTAAATCCAGCCGATCTGATATCAAGTGATGCAGGGCATACTCGAATGTACCTAGCTGAATTTGTTCTTCAAAATTGATCAGCGCCATCGAAGTCTGGTTGTAATCGTAATGTTTGTGCCTTGGCATATCGCGCCCTCGCGGCTGCCAAGGATTTTACCGCAGAGAGGCGGTTGAGTGGGGTTTTTCTACAGCTTCAACGCCTCAAACACCGGCTTGGTGAAGTTGGCGGATTTTTTGGAACAAAAAAGGTGACAGCTTTATCAAGTCCGAGTGCTTTGACTTGTTAGCCGATTCTTGCAGGAATTTACTATATTTTGGGCTGGCAACCACACTAGCAGACATAGAAAGGAGAGTTAGTCCAAGTTTATAGGCACAAAGTAAAACAAATGCTGCAACTGTCATAAAATCCAACACCATAGGCATCACCTCCACAAACATTATAAGCGCATTGACGTTCAACCCGCGTCGGTCCGTAGACAAGTCTCTGCATGCTCACGTAGGTATTTTCTATGCTGTAGTGGGCCGGGTTGAACAACACTATCACTAAGGCTTAGCTTATGCAATATCACTTTTAGGTAGCTCAAAGTATGGAAATCCTTAACAACAAGGCTTTCCAATAACGGAAGGTTTTGTATTAAAAATGACTCGCCGAATTCATCAGCGAGCCACTTTAAGGAAATAGTATTTAGCCTGCCTTTCTTGCGGTGCAATACGGATGATCTGTTAATAAACTGATTGTTTCTCAATAACTCAGCACGATGCAAAAGCTCTTCACTAAACCCGGTCTCTGGATAATAACCTTGAATGACCTCAGTCGAAATTAGATTGTTTTTACTAAATCCATCTCCGAGTGGTGAAGACAAAACTATTGAATTTTCTATCACGCAACCCCTCAGTTTCGTACGATCAAACTGAGTTGAAATAATGATGCAGCGATTAAATCGAGCTCCAGACAAGATGCATTTCCTGAACAAAGCCCCTTGAATTAAGCAGTCATCAAATATGGCCTGACTCATATTGCAAAATTTAAACTTGGATCCTACGAATGAAGTGTTAACAAACTTGGTTTCAATGAACTTGGAATTGTAACTCTCTGTTTTATTAAAGTTTTTATTTTGAAAATTTGCTTTTGATGCATCTTTCGATATATAGCTATAGCGAAGAGGATTTGAATTTCTAGTCATGTTTCTCCTTGGTGCATAGAACTCTATTGCGGCTAACGAGACTGTAGAAAAACTATTTTCGGAGCGGATATTTCCTTCATATCCCAAAGCCATTGAAAATCAGCAACCACAGCTTCGCTCAAAAAAATCGAAACAATCGAAACAACCGAAAATGGATAATTCACGATACAACTGCATATTTGACCTCCTTATCCTGATATTTCCTTTGATCACCTGATCTGAGGTATCAGTTTCTCAATATTGTGTACCATGGCATATAACTGCCATTGAGCTTGTACCTTCTNTTTTACCCCGCAGACCGAACCGCTTCAAGCCTTTATTGTGTTCCAGGTTGGCAAACACCGGTTCCACCGTCGACATCCGATGGCTGTAGATTCTCTTGCCTTCGTCACTGTCGATTCGGGCTTTCATCCAGTCGGTGTAGGTCGGCGTGGCACTATAAACCTAGAATGAGACCTGTCTGCCGGAGCCTTTTCTGTGATTGGCTGATTCCGGGTTGACCATGCATTTGTCCTTGATCGGGCAGATCCGGCAGTCCGACAATTTTCCGGTAAAGAAGGCCGTTCGATTTC
>NZ_JAPNOA010000053.1 GCF_026626885.1 Parathalassolituus penaei | reverse complement strand
GCCACCTCGGGTACGGACCGGTTGTGAGGTGGCAAAAGCTTATTCAGAACGGCTTCGCGACGTTCAATGGAATAACGGGCCATGGTCAGTTCCTGGCCGCCCACTGTTCGTTTTAACGTGAAAAATTTATCGGACAACTATGCTGACACAGCGGGGAGGGCGCGGCACCCGGATGGTCTTCACCAGCCATCTTGCAGGGCGGTTGCGACGTTATCGATAAACCAGCGTTGCGCCGGGTAATCATCCACCCGCTGGGATGAATATATGGATATTTCTGCCTGGGGTAGTTCGACGGGCATTTCACACCATGCCAGATCGTGGTTACGACAAAATAAATGAGCGATGCTTTTCGGCACAACCGCCAGAAGCGAGGTGTTTGGCAATACATAGGGCAGCGCCGAAAAATGAGGCAGGAACAGCGCGATATTCCGTTTTATACCCAGTTCATGCAAGGACTCCTCAACAATACCATGGCCCACTGCCCTGCTGATTTGCACATGTTGTGCGTTGCAAAAACCGTCAAGGTCAATTGTCATCGGTTGCTGACCGGCTGCCGCCAGGCAAACGTAATGATCCTGAAAGATGACTCGCTTCTTGATTTTTGCATCGATGATTTGTGCAGTACAGATAACAGCATCAACCTTGCTTGAGTATAACCAGTCCTTGATCTGGTCTATTTCAACGTTCACCACTTTGAGACTGATATTGGGTGCCTGTTGCTGTAGCCGGGCAAGTATCAAAGGCAGCTGAACAATCTCGCCAAGGTCTGTCAGGGCGATGGTGAACTGTCGATGAGACTTCGCGGCGACAAAGCCCCGGGCATTTTCAACCGTGGATTCAATCTGGGCCATGGAGTGGCTCAGATCTTCGAATATTTGCCGGGCTAACTCTGTGGGTTCCATCCCACCACGGGCGCGTACAAACAAGCGGTCATTAAAAATTTCACGCAGTTTACCCAGCGCGTAGCTCACCGATGGCTGGGTAACACATAACTTTTCGGCACACAGAGTGGTGCTTCTGGTTTCGTACATCACAACAAAGGTACGTATCAGGTTGAGATCAAGGTTAAGCATAAATAGAACCTGTTTATTCCAATCCTATATACTATCTATTTGATCTATTATAGAGCAGATAATAGTCTCTGTCCGGGTTAAATGATCTTGGAGAGAATATCGTGAGTTTGTCCTTTGATAGTGCGCGCTTCCATGTGGACGTGCCAGCAACGCCCGCCGGTATGTCAGAAGCAGAATGGATGGTACGACTGGAATTGGCAGCCACCTACCGACTGGTGGACTACTACGGCTGGACAGCCATTGTGTACAACCACATCAGTCGCCGCATTCCGGGTACTGACGAGTTTTTGATCAATCCATTTGGAATGCGCTACGACGAGATTCGTGCCAGCGACCTGATTCGCATTGACCTGGATGGAAATGCCCTGAGTGAAACAGACTGGCCCATCAACAAAGCCGGTTTCCTCATTCACTCAACCATTCACCGCACCCGCCCCGATTTACATGCTGTGCTTCATACTCATGAACCCATCAGCCAGGCACTGGCTTCCATACAAAGCCCGGTGGTTCCGGTGACTCAGGAAGGCTGCCAGTTCTTCGAACGGGTTGGGTACCACGACTTTGAAGGTATTGTGCTTGATGGCTCCGAAGGGCCTCGAATTATCGAAGCGCTGGGCGAGGAATATCATACCCTGCTGTTGAAAAACCACGGACTGATTACAGCAGGGCCAGATTGTATCTGGGCGTTTGTTCGCCACCTGGCCTTTATTCAAAATGCCGACGTTCAGCTGAAAGCCATGGCGGCAGGCACATTAAACCCCATACCGGAAGACATCATGCGTAAAACCCGCCATCAATTTGAAGGCGGCGATGCCCAGGCCAACGCCAAGGTGCGTCACCCGGAATGGCCCGCATTATTAAGGCTGATCGACAAAATAGACGACAGCTGGAAATTTTAATTCGTTTATAAAACCGAAAACTCAGGAGGTGTAATTAAACAACCAAGGGACACTCTGAATAACTCTGCACAGCTCTGCGCGAGTGCTGCAGCGCATGTGAGCAAGGCGACGAACGCAGCGAAATGACGAACCAACCTGGCCGGGTCCTTTTCTAGTTCGTCAACACCGCTCAAATGCGATGCAGCCCGCGCCCTTCGGGGCTTTCGGGATGGTGATGACTCTGTGTCGCCGGTTTTTGATGTAGCCCGCTATGCCATCAAACCGGCTTCGTGATTCATCACCATCCCGATAAGCCAGAGCGGGCACTGAGTTATTCAGAGGGTCCCTAGGCAACCAATAGGCGTTTTGCCTGGCCTACTCCGGTTGGGCGTTTATAACCCAGTTGCTCGCAGGCTTGTCGAACACGGGTTTCATTGCCCACAAAGGTGCTGAAACAGTTTTCAAACTGTTGGGCCATGGTCAGCCATTGCTGGCTGTCCAGCCCAATGCGACTCAGGATTGGTGCGAGCTTGTTATCAATCGCGCCGCGTTTGTTATTTCGAA
>NZ_JAPNOA010000051.1 GCF_026626885.1 Parathalassolituus penaei | reverse complement strand
CTCATCTCAACGGCTGATCGCTTGAATTCCAGTGAGTACTGCTTTGTCTTTTTCTGGTTCTTGTAGGCTGGCATTGGGCACCTTCTGTAACGTCAAAAGGTGTCCGTTAAAACGGGGCAAGATCAGAGGTCCGCGTGCTTTGGATTGTTAGCCTACGCTAGCTGCATACTATTGAGCTGACGAAAACTACCGTTTGCAAAAATTGTCTTTGTTGACCCAGTCTTATCAATGCATGAGGACAGTAGGGTCCTAAACAAAGAGAGTAAGTCTGCTGACAACTCGAAAAATGCCTCAACATCACCTTTTTTGATTTTATGGTTTATCACAATTGGCGGCTTAACCCAATCTGCATTTAGTTGAACAATGCATCGAGGTGAAACAGGTCGCCTTTCATATGGAAACCACACACCATGGCTGTGCTGATAGTTTACTGAATTCCTAATTTGGGAGAGCCAATTGCCACAACTACCACTCCCTCCGCGTATCAGCCCTTGTTTGATAGAGGATAAAATATCCGTCGCTTCCAACTTATATTTACTTAATGCAGTGACACCATTTATATCACCGATAATATCGGTAATTAAACTCAAGAAGCAAGCCCAAGTATCTTTGTGTGAGTCTTTATACTTAAAGAAACTTACGGACTCATATCTTTTATCAATCTTAATAGCGTAAAAACCCTTCTCAATATTTCTTTCTCCGCCTGTTTTCCCAAGCAGATCAGCAATTTGAAATAATTTGTTCGCGTGTGCAGGCTCCAACTGACAGCATGAGATACCATACATTCTCATAATGCTGTGAGCTGCAAAAAAAGCTGCATAATAGACGCGAATAATTGCCCATGCACCACTGCTTTTGAACGGTTCATCGAGTCTTACACCTGCCACACTTTCGATAGCTGCCATCGCCATTCGATTGCAGTCGTTAGCCAGAGCTAAAGATAGATTGCTTTTGTCTGTAGTTCTCACCGTAAATGTTGTTGCGGTAATATCTTGGTCAAACCAGTAATTCTGATTCGCTATCCATCCCTTGACATCTAAGCCTTTGGTAGGCTTAACGCCGAACATGTCCAGATGAGTCATTTGAACAAGAACTTTTTGAATAGATTCAGTCACAGCTGGAAATCTTCCTTCAAGCATTCCTCAAGATACTTAACCAACGGTTTGTAGGCTTGCCCTGGCGATCTGATTTTTGCTGGCTTTATATTATTTCCAGCTTTATCCATAAAATAGTAAAAATTGTCCGCCGTATAAATTGCCCCAAAGCGATCTTTTACTTTTGCTGCTATTACTGGAAACAATCCACAAATCGCCTTAAAAACTGTTGTATTGTATATTTGCTCATGAAGGTCATGCTTGATCAAAACTCCTTCATCGAATGAAAGAAAGTAGCTGTTTAAAATTTGGTATATCTCATAAACATCTTTTCCGCCGAAAATTTTCACGAGGGGCTTTATTGCCGTATTAAACGTCGACCTCGTTATTTTTCCAGCTGACTTGCTTGCTGGAGACAATTTCCCAAAAAGACAGCTATCACTTTCTTGAAGAAAAGTATCAAACACCCCCCTCAGAAACTCTTCTTGATCATTTTCGTATTCAGCAAGCTTCTTAATATCAAGGAGCAATTCAGGGGGAACGCCTTTTTGTTTTGAGTTAATATCAATAAAAAGTCGAGTTTCATCACGCTTTGAGAGACCGTCATATATTACAACTGGAACCCTAAAAGCTTTTTTCGCATGCATGAATCCGAACACTCGGTGCTGGCCATCAATAATCAAGAAAGCCTTGCGCAACGGAAGAAAGCTTATGCTCTTTCTTTTGGAATCATATTTAACCTCAGCGTCATCCTGCGCGGACAGCACGATAGAGCTCGGAATTGTCCCAAGACCACTATCAATATAGGCGGCAATCTCTCTTGCTCTTTTTTCATCGAGCTCTCTTTGAAAACCTTCTTTAGGATCTTCGTCTCTCGAAACTACAAAACAGGTCTCTGCCAAAAGCTCACTTGGCAACGTGAGCGAGTAGAAGGTATGGTCACCTTGCCTAACCAAACTTACACTTCCAAAACTAGTTCGTTCTAAAGTCATATTTTATTTCCATAATTCGAAGTGATTTACTCATTTAGTGGGCTAACGCCGCCATAACCGGCTGGAAAGCCGCGCAGCGGATTGCCAGTCCAGCCCACAAGTGTGATCTTGCCCCGCTTTTGCGGACACATTCGTATTATCCATTCTTCGCCTCATACTCTAGTGGACTGAGATAACCCAGACCAGAGTGCAGGCGTGATCGGTTGTAGAAGCCATCAATGTAATCCT
>NZ_JAPNOA010000050.1 GCF_026626885.1 Parathalassolituus penaei | reverse complement strand
AGGATTACATTGATGGCTTCTACAACCGATCACGCCTGCACTCTGGTCTGGGTTATCTCAGTCCACTAGAGTATGAGGCGAAGAATGGATAATACGAATGTGTCCGCAAAAGCGGGGCAAGATCAGCAGCGTGACCCGATCCTTTCCACCCTTGCCATCGTGAACCGTCAAGGACCCAGCGTCGAAGTTGATATCCTTGACTCGAAGCCTCAAGCATTCAGTGATTCGCAACCCGGAGCCATAGAGCAGTGCAAATAACAGACGGTTACGGCCGTCCAGTTGATTAAAAATAGCCTGAACTTCGGAGCGATTCAAAACGACAGGAAGACGCCTGGGTTTATTCGCTCGATTGAAATCCAGCTCGCCTAATGGACGCTGGATAAACTTGTCATACAAAAATACCAGAGCATTCAAGGCAACTCGTTGTGTATTCGATGACACGTGCTGGTCTGATGCCAGGTGATCAAGAAAACCCATGACCTCAACAGGCCCCATTACATTCGGATGTTGGCGTTGATGAAAGCGTATGTAGGCCTTGATCCAGTAAAGGTAAGTTTTTTCTGTCCTGAGGCTGTATCCATTCAGCCGCATGAAGCGAGAAATCTGGTTCAAAAACGGACTTTTACCCATGGTTCTACTCCTCCTGAAAGAACTGTACGTATGAACAGTATAATCGTGCTTGAGAAAAAATCCATGCTCGTATTTCCAGAGTGGTTGCGCGTTTTTCCGGATGCTGTTAGCGTAAGTCCATGAAGTTCAATGGTTTTGCGTCTTGTGCGTAAAATTAATGCGCACGTTAAACCAGAAAAACGCGCATACTCGTTTTTCCAGGAAGGATGGCTTGATGAAAATGGAAATTATCAATCAATTCAAATACCTATCATCCTTTTGCAACAAAACACGCCACCAGAAAAACGCGCATGCGCATGAATAAACTGTTAGGCTAATGAAATGATTCCAGTAGGATACATGTACAAAGAAGTCTGTGAAAAACCGGACTGGCTAAAAGCCGAGAATATTAAAGATATATATTCGGTTAGTGGCTGTGTATCTGAAGACTTTGACGATTGGATCAATGAATGGAAACATAATGGATATTGGTTGTTCGATTCTCCCGAAATAATGGAATCAATAGCAAAAGAGAAGGATATCGATTTAGCAAAGATGAAACTTTTCTTTTACAAAGCTTCAGAACAACAATGGGATCAAGATGAAAAGGCATGGGAAGACTACCAGCCAGAAAAGTCATTCAAAACTGAAGTCAAATTACCAAAAAAAACAAAACTAGAAGGCTTTGATGTCGTTTCTTTTTTTGCAAATACATCTTGTGAATGCTCACCATTGTCTTGCAATCATTTGTCTGAGACTATCAAAACCAATGAACATTGTCTCTTCAACACATACGAAGAGGCTATTAATTTAATTAATTCAGGTGAGTTAAAGGACTGTGAGCCTGGTCCTTATCGCATTTTCGAGGTTCATAGTGTTGTACTCGCCTAACAAGCGCAGGCAATCGGACAGTCAAAACTGTCACGCCTTTTGTTCCAAAAGCCGCGCCAATTTTGCCTGCCGTTGCTGCGGGCGTTGAAGCTGTAGAAAAACCTCTCTCAACCGCCTTTCTGCGGTAAAATTCCTGGCAGCAGCGAGGAAGCGATATGCCAAGGTACAAGCATTACGATTACAACCAGACGTCGATGGTGGT
>NZ_JAPNOA010000048.1 GCF_026626885.1 Parathalassolituus penaei | reverse complement strand
TCATCTCAACGGCTGATCGCTTGAATTCCAGTGAGTACTGCTTTGTCTTTTTCTGGTTCTTGTAGGCTGGCATTGGGCACCTTCTGTAACGTCAAAAGGTGTCCGTTAAAACGGGGCAAGATCAAACGTCCCTCTTGAGCAACTTGTTATACGTTATTTTCTCGAACCCCATTCTCTATGCCAATAGGCTGCTTCCATAGAGGTTTGCTTAATAATCTGATCCTGACTTTTCTCTTGGGGCCAAATTTCGATGAGATACTTTTGCCCTGGTACCGGCTTTTGAAAATATTCATCATCCTCTTCGTCATAGTCGTAATCATTGTCTAAACCGACAATAGAGTAGCGAACTCGATAGTCACCATTATCTAGGTTTAGAGGATATACTTCTTCGTGAGCCCACTGGCACAGGAAAATAGGTTCTTCACCCGGGCGAAATGATACTTCAACTATATCTGTATACACTTCATTGACTTCAGGCTTTTCTGCGTAAAGATTAATATCGAGATCAATGACTGAATCTTTTGGCCTAGCTGTAAAAAATATGCGTTCTGGAGTAGCAGCACCACAAAGCCCATTATTTTGACCCTTAAATTGTTCTTCACAAGAATCATAATCATCGTGATCTTCTGATTCGATATAGAATTGGCTGTAACAAACGCCAATAAGTCCAGAGAATAATTTTTTATACTTTAGTTCTGCCATGATGTTCCTATTAACGTATAACGAGACTGTAGAAAAAGTATTTTCGAGGCTGATATTTTTCTCATATCAAGAATCTATCGAAAATCTGAGCCAACAGTCTTTCTCAAAATTATTAAACGACTGGAGATAGATGAAACACGATA
>NZ_JAPNOA010000049.1 GCF_026626885.1 Parathalassolituus penaei | reverse complement strand
GCTGATGGAGGAGGCTTCACTGCTGCTGATCAGGCTGTCATCAAAACTGATGCTGTGGCCGGAAGCCGCTGTGGTATCCAGAGTGCTGGTGTTGGTAACGGCGCTGGCGGCGTTGCCAGCGCTGTCGGTCAGCACCAGGGATACGGTTAATGTGCCATCACTCAGACCAGACACATCCACACCACTGAGCTGCTGACCAGCACTGCTGATGGTGCCGGAGCCGGTGACAGGTGTACCACCGCCGGAACTGCTGATGCTGTAGCTGTAGGTCGCACCCACTTCAGCACCGGCCATGGTCAGGCTGATGGAAGATGCTTCGCTGGTATTAATGGTCGCGTCATCGAAGCTGATACTGTGACCGCTCGGAGCATTGGCATCCAGCGTGGTGGTGTTGGTAACCGCAGTCGCCGCGTTACCGGCGCTGTCGGTCAACACCAGCGAAACGGTCAGAGTACCGTCACTCAGGCCCGACACATCCACACCACTGATCGGCTGACCAGCACTGCTGATGGTGCCGGAGCCGGTTACCGGTGTACCGCCGCCAGAACTACTGATGCTATAGCTGTAAGTCGCACCCACTTCAGCTCCGGCCATGGTCAGGCTGATGGAGGAGGCTTCGCTGCTGCTGATGTTACTGTCATCAAAACTGATGCTGTGGCCCGTCGGAACCGAGGTATCCAGAGTACTGCTGCCGGTGACCGCAGTCGCGGCGTT
>NZ_JAPNOA010000047.1 GCF_026626885.1 Parathalassolituus penaei | reverse complement strand
GTGCAGTTATCACTCGATAACTTTGGCTACCACGCCAGCACCAACAGTACGGCCGCCTTCACGGATCGCGAAGCGCAGACCTTCATCCATCGCAACTGGGTGGATCAGGGTAACAGTCAGACCAACGTTGTCGCCTGGCATTACCATTTCCACGCCTTCTGGCAGTTCTACAGCACCGGTCACGTCAGTGGTACGGAAGTAGAACTGTGGGCGGTAACCTTTGAAGAATGGAGTGTGACGACCACCTTCATCTTTGCCCAGTACGTAAACTTCAGACTGGAACTTGGTGTGTGGCTTGATTGAGCCTGGCTTGCACAGAACCTGACCACGCTCTACGTCGTCACGCTTGGTACCACGCAGCAGAACACCAACGTTCTCACCAGCACGGCCTTCGTCCAGGATCTTACGGAACATTTCAACACCGGTACAAGTGGTCTTGGTAGTTGGACGAATACCAACGATTTCCACTTCTTCACCAGTGCGAACGATACCACGCTCAACACGGCCAGTTACTACAGTACCACGACCCTGAATAGAGAATACGTCTTCGATTGGCATAATGAATGCACCGTCGATAGCACGCTCTGGTTCTGGGATGTAGGAGTCCAGAGTTTCTACCAGTTTCTTAACGGCAGAAGTACCCATTTCGTTCTCGTCCTGGCCGTTCAGAGCCATCAGAGCAGAACCCGGGATGATTGGAGTGTCATC
>NZ_JAPNOA010000046.1 GCF_026626885.1 Parathalassolituus penaei | reverse complement strand
TTGAAGTTCTCACCGTTGCCCATACCACGACCACCGGATACCACGATGGCAGCGGAAGTCAGTTCTGGACGGTCAGACTTGGCCAGCTCTTCACCACCGAAGGCTGCCTTGGTGTAACCGGAGGCGAAACCAACGGCTTCAACGGCCGCAGCGCCGCCAGTGGCAGCAACGGCGTCGAATGCAGTGGTACGAACGGTCAGCACCTTGATGGCATCAGCGGTCTGATAGGTCGCAATGGCGTTACCGGCGTAGATCGGACGGGAGAAGGTGTCGGCAGACACCACTTCGATCACGTCAGACAGCATGTTCACGTCGAGCAGGGCTGCTGTGCGTGGCAGGAAGTCCTTACCGGTAGTGGTGGCTGGTGCCAGGATATGGCTGTAGCCTTTGCCGAGTTCAGCGACCAGATCGCCCATCACTTCACCCAGCTGGTGTTCGTAGATGGCGGCGTCGGCAACCAGAACCTTGGCAACACCGGTCGCTGCAGCGGCTGCAGACGCAACGGCGCCACAGTCTTTACCGGCGACCAGTACGTGTACGTCACCACCGATCTTGCTGGCTGCAGCCAGAGTGTTCAGGGTGGCGGCTTTCAGAGTGCTGTTGTCGTGTTCAGCAATTACCAGAATGGT
>NZ_JAPNOA010000044.1 GCF_026626885.1 Parathalassolituus penaei | reverse complement strand
TTGAAGTTCTCACCGTTGCCCATACCACGACCACCGGATACCACGATGGCAGCGGAAGTCAGTTCTGGACGGTCAGACTTGGCCAGCTCTTCACCACCGAAGGCTGCCTTGGTGTAACCGGAGGCAAAGCCAACGGCTTCAACGGCCGCAGCGCCGCCAGTGGCAGCAACGGCGTCAAATGCAGTGGTACGAACGGTCAGCACCTTGATGGCATCAGCAGTCTGATAGGTCGCAATGGCGTTACCGGCGTAAATCGGACGGGAGAAGGTGTCAGCCGACACTACTTCAATCACGTCGGACAGCATGTTCACGTCCAGCAGGGCAGCGGTACGTGGCAGGAAGTCCTTACCAGTAGTGGTGGCTGGTGCCAGGATGTGGCTGTAGCCTTTGCCCAGTTCAGCGACCAGATCGCCCATCACTTCACCCAGCTGGTGTTCGTAGATGGCAGCGTCAGCAACCAGAACCTTGGCAACACCAGCGGCTGCCGCGGCAGCAGAGGCTACCGCGCCACAGTCTTTACCGGCGACCAGTACGTGTACGTCACCACCGATCTTGCTGGCTGCAGCCAGAGTGTTCAGGGTGGCGGCTTTCAGAGTGCTGTTGTCGTGTTCAGCAATTACCAGAATGGT
>NZ_JAPNOA010000043.1 GCF_026626885.1 Parathalassolituus penaei | reverse complement strand
GCGTTGTGCGGCTTTGGGCGCCCAGCCGCAGGACGACGGTCAGGCAAAACCTGATCGCCTTCCAGCCAGCGTTGTAGCGTTCGGACATTGAGCCCTAACTCAGCGGCAGCACGCGCTCGACGAGCTCCAGCCGAGATGCCTTCCAGAAAAATCTCCGCCAGACGTTGTCGGCATTCCAGGTCTGTCAGTCGTCCTCTTCCTCCAGTCCGTACAAGGCATTGAGCTTTTTTCGCATCACCAGCAAGGCGGCGGTCTCAGCCAGCGCCTTGTCCTTGCGACGGAGCTCTTTCTCCAGTGCGCGAATCTTCTTCTGGTCAGCACTGCGCTGACGCTTCAGTTCGGCGGCGGAGACTTTTGAACCTTGCATGGCAGCCATGCAATCGGCTTTCCACTGCTTGATCTGTTCGGGATACAAACCCCGTTGACGACAGTATTCAGACAGCTCAACTTCGCTCAATGAAGCGGTTTCCATAACGGCGGCGAAGCAGGCTTCAACCGGCCAGTCATCTGTGTTTTTGCCACTGTGAGGCACAGGCATTCCTTCTGATTTACACCGTTTGAGCCAATTGTATAACGTCGGCTCAGAGATGCCTTCTTC
>NZ_JAPNOA010000042.1 GCF_026626885.1 Parathalassolituus penaei | reverse complement strand
TGATCTTGCCCCACTTTTGCGGACACATTCGTATTATCCATTCTTCGCCTCGTACTCTAGCGGACTGAGATACCCCAGACCAGAGTGCAGGCGTGATCGGTTGTAGAAGCCATCAATGTAATCCTTGATCGCTTTTCTCAGACCAGAATAACTTTTCCATATCTGGCCCGTTAATTTTTCTGCTTTCAGGCTGTGGAAGAAGGATTCCATAACTCCGTTGTCGGTACATTTCCCTGGGCGGTTCATACTGGCAATCATCCCTTTTTCCTTGAGTAGCTCCTGCACTTTTTCAGCGCCGTATTCCGAACCTCGATCGGTATGAAACAGGATTCCCTGACTACTCGCTCCGGTCAGTTTGAGCGCTTGTTTCAGTACCTGGCAGGTCACCTCTGCAGTCCGTTCCTTGCTCAGTTTCCACCCCAGTATTCTGCGCGAATACCGGTCCATCACCGTGGAGAGATACAACCACTGTCGCTCCACTTTCAGGTAGGTAACATCTCCAACCCACTGCTGATT
>NZ_JAPNOA010000041.1 GCF_026626885.1 Parathalassolituus penaei | reverse complement strand
GAAGAAGCCGTACGCCTGAAAGAAAAAGGCATCGCGTCTGAAATCGTGGTGGTTTCCATCGGTCCTAAAACCGCTCAGGAACAGATTCGTACCGCCCTCGCCCTGGGCGCTGATCGCGGCATCCTGATCGAAACCGAAGACAAGCTGGAATCCTTGTCCGTTGCCAAGCTGCTGAAAGCCGTTGTTGAAAAAGAACAGCCTCAGATCGTGCTGCTGGGCAAACAGACCATCGACAGCGATAACAACCAGACTGGCCAGATGCTGGGCGCCCTGACCGGCATGCCACAAGGCACCTTCGCCTCTGAAGTAGCCGTGAACGGCGACAAGCTTGTTGTGACCCGTGAAGTGGACGGCGGTCTGCGCAAAGTGGAACTGGCACTGCCTGCCATCGTGACCACTGACCTGCGTCTGAACGAACCCCGTTACGCTTCTCTGCCAAACATCATGAAAGCCAAACGCAAGCCGCTGGATGTTACCACTCCGGCCGACCTCGGCGTGGCCATGAGCAA
>NZ_JAPNOA010000052.1 GCF_026626885.1 Parathalassolituus penaei | reverse complement strand
TTAATTGCCCATCTGGGCGAGCCGGGATTCACCGCAACGGCCGACCCGGCCGGGGCATGGATGCCCCGCAAGGCCCGTTGGCACAGGGATGTGCCATCGGGCCGGGGTCGAACCGCCGTTGTCGGGGAATACCGGGAAAACGAGCCCAGTCGGGCAAAAGCAGGGGGAGGCCTGCCCGGCCGGGGGACAAGGTCCCCCAAGAGGGCAAGCAACGTAGCAAGTTAACAAGCGGAGTAGCCGCAAAGCGTCGGACGTCGGACGTCGGACGAACAGCATCCATCAACACCGATTTCGCCCAGCGCAGCTGGCCACCGTTAATTGCCCATCTGGGCGAGCCGGAATTCACCGCAACGGCCGACCCGGCCGGGGCATGGATGCCCCGCAAGGCCCGTTGGCACAGGGATGTGCCATCGGGCCGGGGTCGAAACGCCGTTGTCGGGGAAT
>NZ_JAPNOA010000040.1 GCF_026626885.1 Parathalassolituus penaei | reverse complement strand
TCCAGCCAGCGTTGTAGCGTTCGGACATTGAGCCCTAACTCAGCGGCAGCACGCGCTCGACGAGCCCCAGCCGAGATGCCTTCCAGAAAAATCTCCGCCAGACGTTGTCGGCATTCCAGATCTGTCAGTCGTCCTCTTCCTCCAGTCCGTACAAGGCATTGAGCTTTTTTCGCATCACCAGCAAGGCGGCAGTCTCAGCCAGCGCCTTGTCCTTGCGACGGAGCTCTTTCTCCAGTGCGCGAATCTTCTTCTGGTCAGCACTGCGCTGACGCTTCAGTTCGGCGGCGGAGGCTTTTGAACCTTGCATGGCAGCCATGCAATCAGCTTTCCACTGCTTGATCTGTTCGGGATACAAACCCCGTTGACGACAGTATTCAGACAGCTCAACTTCGCTCAATGAAGCGGTTTCCATGACGGCGGCGAAGCAGGCTTCAACCGGCCAGT
>NZ_JAPNOA010000045.1 GCF_026626885.1 Parathalassolituus penaei | reverse complement strand
CCGGCCCGATGGCACGTCCTTGTGCCAACGGGCCTTGCGGGGCATCCATGCCCCGGCTGGGTCGGCCGTTGCGGTGAATCCCGGCTCGCCCAGATGGGCATTTTGCAGCCACCTTTGGTGGGTGACATCGGTGTACTGGTGGATGCTGTTCGTCCGACGTCCGACGGCTGGTCGGGCCGCGATCGGATCTGGCGGCTACTCTGCTTGTTAACTTGCTACGTTGCTTGCCCTCTTGGGGGACCTTGTCCCCCGGCCGGGCGGGCCTCCCCTTGCTTTTGCCCGGCTGGGCTCGTTTCTCCGGTTTTCACCGACAACGGCTGTTCGACCCCGGCCCGATGGCACGTCCTTGTGCCAACGGGCCTTGCGGGGCATCCATGCCCCGGCCGGGTCGGCCGTTGCGGTGAATCCCGGCTCGCCCAGATGGGCATTTTG
>NZ_JAPNOA010000037.1 GCF_026626885.1 Parathalassolituus penaei | reverse complement strand
CAAGGAGTCCGACGACAACAGTCGCCAGGAGCGCATCACAAAAACAGTCAGAACTCTGAATAGTGCCTTCGAAAAAATCGATCAGTTCCTAAAGACGCAAGGCCCACGGACGGGCGTTAACAAGCAGGGCTCTGAAGTTAAAAGCAACATCACCGACAACGAGTCGGCGAAGATGAAAACTTCGAAAGGAACGATTCAGGGCTTCAATGGCATCGCCACCGTCGATAAAAAACACCAGATCATTGTGGACGCTCAGGCCTTTGGTCATGGTCAGGAGCAACACACGCTAAAGCCCATTCTGGCCGAGGTTCGGGAGCGTTTTCAGCGACTGCGTATCCGGGAGAATATCCTGAAGGATGGCGTAATCATCACCGCCGATACGGGTTTTGCCAGCATCGCCAACAACGAATACTTGTACAGCAACAAGAT
>NZ_JAPNOA010000036.1 GCF_026626885.1 Parathalassolituus penaei | reverse complement strand
GCCTCCGGTTACACCAAGGCAGCCTTCGGTGGTGAAGAGCTGGCCAAGTCTGACCGTCCAGAACTGACTTCCGCTGCCATCGTGGTATCCGGTGGTCGTGGTATGGGCAACGGTGAGAACTTCAAACACCTGTACAGCCTGGCCGACAAGCTGGGTGCTGCCGTGGGTGCATCCCGTGCTGCGGTTGACGCCGGATTTGTGCCAAACGACCTGCAAGTGGGTCAGACCGGCAAGATCGTGGCGCCAAACCTGTACATCGCCGTCGGTATCTCCGGTGCCATCCAGCACCTGGCAGGTATGAAAGACTCCAAGGTGATTGTGGCCATCAACAAGGACGAAGAAGCCCCGATTTTCCAGGTGGCAGACTACGGCCTGGTGGCAGACCTGTTCGAAGCTGTACCTGAGCTGGAAA
>NZ_JAPNOA010000035.1 GCF_026626885.1 Parathalassolituus penaei | reverse complement strand
CCTTCATTGGATTCAAACAGCTCGCCAATACGTTTTAGCAGCTGCTGATCCGAAACTTCCCGGTCCGTTGGCTCCGGGCGACTCCACTGGTAATAGCCGCTACGGGATACACCAAGCCAACGACACAAGTACGCCACGCCAAAGCGATGATGGTGCTCGCTTATGAATCGGTATCTTTCTTCTCGTTCTCCGCGAGAAATCGTTGCTACTCGTAGTGCCCGTCAGGGTATTTTTACCAGATCCAGCTCCTTTTTCAGGCGTTCGTTTTCACGCTTGAGCTTGCGCAGTTCACTGGATTCCGATGATTTTCCTGATACGGTTTTCTTCGTTTTGTTCACGGTCGACTTCACTGTT
>NZ_JAPNOA010000034.1 GCF_026626885.1 Parathalassolituus penaei | reverse complement strand
AGGATTACATTGATGGCTTCTACAACCGATCACGCCTGCACTCTGGTCTGGGTTATCTTAGTCCGCTAGAGTATGAGGCGAAGAATGGATAATACAAATGTGTCCGCAAAAGCGGGGCAAGATCATTTACTCGCTGGCGCTCCTAAATTTCCGCAGAGCAGGGCGTTGAAGCTGTAGAAAAACCTCTCTCAACCGCCTTTCTGCGGTAAAATTCCTGGCAGCAGCGGTATTTTTCAACATAGTTGTCCGATAAACCATTAATCAGGCCGCCATCGTCGCGGCTTGTATTTCTTCCTTCCTCACCGGATTCAGCGTCACCGTTTCCTGCCAGCTCAGATTACGGATTCT
>NZ_JAPNOA010000033.1 GCF_026626885.1 Parathalassolituus penaei | reverse complement strand
GCTTGTTAACGCCCGTCCGTGGGCCTTGCGTCTTTAGGAACTGATCGATTTTTTCGAAGGCACTATTCAGAGTTCTGACTGTTTTTGTGATGCGCTCCTGGCGACTGTTGTCGTCGGACTCCTTGTCTATTTTCTCGTGCTCCGACATCCAGTAACGGATTTGACGCTGAATTTTATCTCGCTTCTCAGCCAGTTCTTTGAAGGTACCTGACCACTCTTTGGAAGCGTTTGAGGGTAATTTGCAGCCATCGATGGCAAAGAGTTCTTTTCCCAACAAACCTTCTTGATCGCAGACCAGTAGCACCTGTTCAAACAGGTGTTCGATCTCCAGCGGATAGCTGCT
>NZ_JAPNOA010000032.1 GCF_026626885.1 Parathalassolituus penaei | reverse complement strand
GAGGTGACCTGCCAGGTACTGAAACAAGCGCTCAAACTGACCGGAGCGAATGGTCAGGGTATCCTGTTTCATACCGATCGTGGTTCGGAATATGGCGCTGAAAAAGTGCAGGATCTACTCAAGGATAAAGGGATGATTGCCAGCATGAACCGCCCCGGGAAGTGTACCGACAACGGAGTTATGGAATCCTTCTTTCATAGCCTGAAAGCAGAGAAATTAACAGGCCAGATATGGAAAAGTTATTCTGGTCTGAGAAAAGCCATCAAGGATTACATTGATGGCTTCTACAACCGATCACGCCTGCACTCTGGTCTGGGTTATCT
>NZ_JAPNOA010000031.1 GCF_026626885.1 Parathalassolituus penaei | reverse complement strand
AGGAAGTCGCAGTCCGTTTGGACATCCATCCATTCATGCTGTCACGATGGCGTAAAGAATACCGGGAAGGTCTGTTGAAACCTTCCCGAACACCATCGAAAACAGTGAAGTCGACCGTGAACAAAGCGAAGAAAACCGTATCAGGAAAATCATCGGAATCCAGTGAACTGCGCAAGCTCAAGCGTGAAAATGAACGCCTGAAAAAGGAGCTGGATCTGGTAAAAAAGTGGCAACGATTTCTCGCGGAGAAAGAGAAGAACGATACCGATTCATAAGCGAGCACCATCATCGTTTTGGCGTGGCGTACTTATGTCGT
>NZ_JAPNOA010000038.1 GCF_026626885.1 Parathalassolituus penaei | reverse complement strand
TGCCCCGCAAGGCCCGTTGGCACAAGGACGTGCCATCGGGCCGGGGTCGAACAGCCGTTGTCGGTGAAAACCGGAGAAACGAGCCCAGCCGGGCAAAAGCAGGGGGAGGCCCGCCCGGCCGGGGGACAAGGTCCCCCAAGAGGGCAAGCAACGTAGCAAGTTAACAAGCAGAGTAGCCGCCAGATCCGATCGCGGCCCGGCCAGCCGTCGGACGTCGGACGAACAGCAGCCACCAGCACACCGATTTCACCCACCAAAGGTGGCTGCAAAATGCCCATCTGGGCGAGCCGGGATTCACCGCAACGGCCGACCC
>NZ_JAPNOA010000030.1 GCF_026626885.1 Parathalassolituus penaei | reverse complement strand
TTGCAGCCATCGATGGCAAAGAGTTCTTTTCCCAACAAACCTTCTTGATCGCAGACCAGTAGCACCTGTTCAAACAGGTGTTCGATCTCCAGCGGATAGCTGCTAACGAAGGCGGCAATGGTTGTGAAATGAGGAACTGAATCGCATGACAGGGCCTTGAAGATAATGTTGTGTTCGCAACACCACTGGATCTCGCGGCTTGACGTAATACCTTTGGAATAAGCGAACAGAATAATCTTCAAGAGAATCGCCGGATCATAAGCTGGACGCCCACCGGCCTTGCCATCATTGCAGTACAAATCGTCGAAT
>NZ_JAPNOA010000055.1 GCF_026626885.1 Parathalassolituus penaei | reverse complement strand
GCAAAAGCTTATTCAGAACGGCTTCGCGACGTTCAATGGAATAACGGGCCATGGTCAGTTCCTGGCCGCCCACTGTTCGTTTTAACGTGAAAAACTCATCGGACAACTATGCTGACACAGCGGGACCGCGGCCCAGCAAAATTCGTTTCTGACCACAACGGGTGCGGCATCTCCGAACTTGCTGAATTTGCCCAGTGCAGTTGGCTGCTCAATGCCCATCTGGTCGAGACGGAATTACCGTAACGGCCGACCCAGTCAGTGGTTTGGTCAATTGTTTATCCAGCGGGCGAACAGCATCCATGTCGAACAAAAACGCCAAGGCAACAGTAATCCATGAAAAGACAATGCCAGGAATGCGGTAATCAATCAGTGAAACTTGACTTAATAGGCTTCAGGAACCGATTGCTTTGTGAAAGCTGTTCAGCTCAGTACGAGATGACGAGTGGTCAAAAGTGGCTGGTTTCATTCGGTGGTGCATTTCTTATGTCTGCTGCCATCTATGCAGGCATTCTTGCTCAAAGCTGGCTGGTATTCTTTTTTACAGGTTTTGGCTTGCCGTTGGCTTTGGATATTTTCGTCCGGAAGTACGCGAAGTTAAAACTGGGGGCATTAAAGGTATGTTGCGTGCCAAAGGCTTGTAACTAGTCACTCAAATTCGGTTCCAGCCACAGCAGATGTGGCTTCTCCGGACCTGCTGAATTTGCCCAGCTCAGCTGGCTGCTTAATGCCCATCGGGCCGGGGTCGAAAAGCCGTTGTCGGGGAATTTCGGTGATACGAGCCCAGTCGGGCAAAAGCAGGGGGACGGCCGCCCGGCCGGGGGACAAGGTCCCCCAGGCAGGGCAAAAGGCCTGGCAAATTAACAAGCCGAGTAACCGTCGGAGCGATTACATCATCCAAAAATCACCGACTGATCTTACCCATCAGCCTTACCCGGCTGATACCACCATCCGGAAAGACATTAATCTTCACATGTGTCACCGGCCCGAGGTTCTGCACTTCGGCTTTGTACACGTGTTCCTGATTGGGCTGCATTTCCTGCATCGGCAGTAATTCCTGCCAGTACAGGCTCTGGGTTTCGATCTGGTCGTCGGTGCCACCTGTTACATAAGCCGCCTGAATCGAACACTTGTCCGGGTAGTTGCCTTTGAAATGGTGGGTGTCGATCAGGATTTCCTCGATGGTGCCAGCATGGCCGAGCGCCAGTATCACCCAGTCGTTGCCCGGTGTGCGGCGGCGGGCGGTTTCCCAGCCGTCTCCCATGTTGATGCCTTTGCCCGGCTGGATGATGTTGCTCATATGGCCGAAGTGCTGGTTGTTGCAGGCGAGGGCGCGGCCACCGTTGAGGGCGGCGGCGAGGTCGACCTGCTGGTTGGCATCCTGGGTTGACCAGTCGCGGAACGGGGTGCCGTACACTTTCAATCGGGCAACACCGCCGTCCGGGAAGATGTTCAGGCGCAGGTGCGTCCAGGGCTGGTTGGCGAAGGTATCGCTGATGCCGTGCACATGCTGGCTGTTGCCTTGCAGGTTGACCGCCGGAAGGATTTCCGTCCATGTGGTGCTGTCGTCGGGATCGCCGCTGGTGCAGAAACAAGCGTCCAGCGAGGCTGAAGGCGGGTAGTTGCCGGTGAAATAACGGGTGTCGATATCCACGGCCTTGATCATGCCGGTAACACCCAGGCGGATAATGGCGTGGTCGTAACCGGCCTGACGTTTGCGGCGGGATTCCCAGCCGTCCATCCATTTGCCGTTGTCGTCGTAGATGCCTTCTTTCCAGACCGGTTCGTCCGGGTTGAGCATGCGGTTGGCTTCGGCAAACCAGTCATCGGTGACGTAAATCACTTCGGTGCCCAGACGTGAGCTGGCGAGGTTAACATATTGGCGCAGTTTTTCGGGGGTGAACATGGTCATGATCAGCTCTGGGCAGATTGCGGGTAGTGGTGTTGATACCAGTGATGGGCGATGTCGATCCGGCGCGGGAACCACACTTTGTCGTGGGCGGCAGCGTATTCAACAAACCGTTTGAGTGACGCCAGTCGTGCCGGGCGGCCAATCAGGCGGCAGTGCAGGCCAATCGACAGCATTTTCGGGGCGTCGGCACCTTCCTCGTAGAGCACATCAAAGGCATCTTTCAGGTATTGGTAGAACTGCTCGCCGCTGTTAAATCCCTGCGGGGTGGCAAAGCGCATGTCGTTGCTGTCGAGGGTGTACGGAATCACCAGATGTGGCTTGGGGTTGCCTGCGGCGTCGGGCGCGCCCTGTACCCAATACGGCAGATCGTCGTCGTAGGCATCGGAATCGTAGAGGAATCCGCCTTCGGCCATCACGATGTCGCGTGTGTTGGGGCCGGTGCGACCGGTGTACCAGCCCTGCGGGCGGGTGCCGGTGATGCCTTGCAGAATCTCGATGGCCTTGTTGAGGTGGGCGGTTTCTTCCTCGACGCTCATATGCTGGTAGTCGATCCAGCGATAACCGTGGCTGCAGATTTCATGGCCAGCGTCGGCCATGGCGCGGATCAGCTCCGGGTGACGCTCGGCGGCCATGGCGACGGCAAAAATTGTCAGCGGAATGTTGTGCTGTTCGAACAGTTTCAGAATCCGCCACACGCCAGCGCGGCTGCCGTATTCGTAGATGGATTCCATGCTCATATGGCGCACGCCCTGCAGCGCCACGGCGGCGGGCATCTCCGACAGAAAGGCTTCGGATTCTTTGTCGCCATGGAGGATGCTGCGTTCGCCGCCTTCTTCGTAATTCAGTACAAACGACACCGCAATACGGGCGTCGCCGGGCCAGTGCGGGTGCGGTGGCTGGCCGCCGTAGCCGATCAGGTCGCGAGGATAGTCCTGGGACATGTTGTTCTCCGGTCGGGCCGTTGCCGTTCCATTCAGTATGGTCGGGCTGGCCCGTTCTTGCGTTTGATCAATGGGATGCTGGCGAGACTATCCTGAGTCTGGCGGCCACTCAATCAAATTTCCTGACCGGGTGGTCAAAGTTTGCATTTGGGGTCAAAATCGCGACTGCAAGCCTCTAGAATGGGGGCTTATCCGGATTAAAGGCGCACCAGCTGCCTTTGCCGCTCACATCAGGAGACTCCATGAGCCAGGCCCCGAACCGTATGCCGCTGATTCCCCGGCCGTTAACCCGTGAAGCCTTTGCGCCGTTCGGGGATGTGATCGAAACCGCAGGGCGTGATCATTTCACGATTAATGACGGGTATGCCGAGCGTTTTCATGATCTCGCCAATATTGATCTGGCCGAGCAGAACGGCCGCACGCTGTTGAGTATCTTCCGTGCCCGGCCGCGCCCTCGGCCGATTGTGATCACCATGATGGAGCGTCATCCGTTATCCAGTCAGGCTTTTATACCGTTATATTCTGTGCCGTTTCTGGTGCTGGTCGCCCCTGCTGGTGCTGAGCCAACGCTTGAGAATCTGACCCTGTTTCGTACAAATGGCCGTCAGGGGGTGAATTTCGCCCGGGGCGTCTGGCACTTTCCGTTGCTGGTGGAGCAGGAGAATCAGGAGTTCCTGATTGTTGATCGTGGCGGCCCGGAGAAAAACTGCGATCTGTTTTATTTCGAGGGTGTGCTGGGCGAGATTCCGGCAGCGACCTGAGTTTTACCCGTAACCCAATTACCTCTGCCTGTTTTCAGAGCTATCGTTTCAGAATTGGAACTGGGGTTTCAAAAACAGGGCAGTGCATCCGGAGTTGAAAATGAGCGACATCCATTCGTGGCTGGCAGTGATGCCAAAAGCCGAGTTACACCTGCACATTGATGGCAGCCTGCAGGCATCGCGTCTGTTGCAGCTGGCGGCCAAAAACGGCGTGGCCATTCCGTATGACTCAGTGGAATCGGTGCAGGCTGCTTACGAGTTTGAAGACTTGCAAAGTTTTCTCGATTTGTATTACCTCGGTGCTTCGGTACTGCGCGACGAAGACGATTTTTACTGGCTGATGCGCGATTACCTCGACAAATGCCGCGAGCAGAAGATTGTGCACACCGAAATCATGGTGGAGCCACAAACCTACTTGCCGTATGGCGTGGGGATTCACACCGTGATGGCGGGGTTCAAACGGGCGATAGCCGAAGCCAAAGCTGAGTGGGGCCAGTCGGCGCTGATGATGCTGAGCCTGTTGCGCCATCTGAGCGAAGACGAGGCGCTGGCCATGCTCGAGATGGCTGAGCCATTCCGGGATGATTTTGTTGCCATTGGCCTGGCCAGCTCGGAAATGGGGCACCCACCCAGCAAGTTCAAAACCCTGTATGAAACCGCGCGCAGCCGGGGTTACAAACTGGTGGCCCATGCCGGTGAAGAAGGCCCACCGGAATATATCTGGGAGGCTATCCAGCTGTTAGGGGTGGACCGTATCGACCACGGCGTTCGTTGTGTTGAAGACCCGGCGCTGGTAGCGCATCTGGTGCATAAACAGATTCCGTTAACCGTGTGCCCGCTGTCGAATGTGCGTTTGTGTGTGTTCGACCGTATGCAGGACCATAACCTGCTGAACATGCTCGAACAGGGCTTGTGTGTGACGGTGAACTCCGACGATCCGACCTATTTTGGCGGGTTTATGAACGAGAACTTCAGCGCCCTGGCGGATGCGCTGGCGCTTTCCCGTGAACAGGCCAAACAGCTGGCTGCCAACAGCTTCCGCGCCAGTTTCCTGCCCGACGACATCAAGGCGCAGTACCTGCAACAGCTGGAAGGCTATTAAGCCCGGCCAGTGTTGGTAAGTGTTGGCAAGTGTTGGGGAAATGAATCAGAAGCAGCCACAGCGGGTGTTTAACCCGCTGTAGCAATTGTCAGATGTGATGAAAAAACGCTCAGGCCGTTTCTTCCTGCCGATAGGCATAGGTGTTGTTAAAGCAGTAGATCATCCAGTCACCCGCTGAAATCGGCGCGTATTTCGGGGTTTCACCCGCGGCGCAGCAGTTGGGCAAACAGCTGACGTCGGTATCAAAATCCGGCTCGACAAAAAACGGTATCGAATAACGCTCGGCTCCCGATGGGCTGTAGACCCGGTGTGGGGTTGACTTGTAACGGTCGTTACTCCAGCGCGCCATCATGTTGCCAATGTTGATCACAAAGGTGTCGGCAATGGGTGGGGCATCGATCCAGTGGCCATTCACATCCTGCACCTGCAAGCCGCCGATCTCGTCCTGCCACAGAATGGTGATGCAGCCGTAGTCGGTATGAGATCCAGCGCCTACCGGAATCACCTGCTTGCCATTGGCATCGGTAACCGCTGGGCGTGGCGGGTAGTGCAGAAAACGCAGCACACTGAGCGGGTGTTCGAATTTATCGTCAAAGAAGTCTTCGTTGATGTTCAGCGCCAACGCCAGTGCGCTCAGGATCTTTTTACCGAGGGTCAGCATGTCCCGGTAGTGGGTTTCCATGGTGTGCTGAAAACCAGCCAGCGTTTGCGGGTACTGGTTCGGGCCATACAGCGGCCGTTGTGGGCCAATCAGTGGATGATCCGGGGCCAGGTTCAGGCCCATATCAAAGGATTCTTTCCAGTCGCCGGGCTGGGTTGGGTCCAGCTGTTCGGCGGCGGTTTCACCGTAACCCCGGTGGTTGTTCGACAGGCGAATAGCGATGGCCTGCTTCTCTGCCATGGGCAGGGCGAAAAAGTCTTGCGCCAGTGTACGCATGGTGTGGATGCGCTCGGCGCTGATGGGGTGGCCTTTGATGTAAAAGAAGCCGCTGTGCTGGCAGGCGTTGTCGATGGCGTTGGCAACCTTGCGTTTGCCTGCGGGGTCGTTCTGGTACAACGGGCTGATATCAATCAGGGGAATGTTCATGTGAGTGGAGTCCAATGGGATATGCCCTGCTTTTCGTCAGGGCAAATGGCTGCGCCGGAGAACCCGTTCCCGGCGGCAACCTTTCCTGTGCGGCCAGCACCCGTGGGTGCTGGCCGCGGCGGACGGTACAGCGTTGGGGCTTATTTCGGAATTTCCGCCTTGATGCCTTCGACGTACCAGTCCATTTTTTCGAGGTCAGCAAAGGTCAGCTTGGTGCCTTCCGGTACTTTCATCTCGCCTTTGTTGTCTTTCAGTGGGCCAGTGAACGGGTAGACGCTGCCGTCCTTGATGCCTGCAATCAGCTCTTTGGCCTTGGCGGTGACGTCGGCCGGAATGGATTCGTTAAAGCCCGGAATCACAATCGCGCCTTCTTTCATGCCTTCCACCATGGCGCTGGATTTCCAGCTGCCATCCATCACCGCCTGAATGCGGTTGATGTAGTGTGGGCCCCATTCATCCACCACCGACAGCAGGTGCGCTTTCGGGCCGAAGTGGGTCATATCGGAGGCCTGGCCAACCGCAAACGCGCCACGACGTTCAGCGGCTTGCATGGCCGCTGGTGAGTCGGTGTGTTGAAGAATCACGTCCACGCCCTGATCCATCATGGCGTTAGCGGCGTCGGCTTCCTTGCCCGGATCAAACCAGGTATTCACCCAGACGATTTTCAGTTCGGCGTTCGGGTTGTATTTGGCCAGTGCCAGCTGCACGGTGTTGATGTCGCGGATCACTTCCGGAATCGGGAAGGAGGCGATGTAACCAATCTTGTTGGTTTTGGTCATTTGCGATGCCACGTAACCGGCGACGTAACGGCCTTCGTAGGTTTTGGATACGTAGGTGCCGAGGTTGTCGGAGAGCTTGTAGCCGGTGGCGTGTTCAAACTTCACGTTCGGAAACTGTTTCGCCACTTTGACCGTCGGGTTCATAAAACCGAAGGAGGTGGTGAAAATGATGTCGTTGCCTGCTTTGGCGAGGTTACGAATCACACGTTCGGCGTCGGCACCTTCGGCGACGTTTTCAACGTAGGTGGTTTTGATCTTGTCACCAAAATGGGCTTCGGCGGACAGACGCCCCTGATCGTGCTGATACGACCAGCCGTGGTCACCAATCGGGCCAACGTAAACAAAGCCGACTTTCAGTGGTTCTTCTGCGTGTACCGCTGGTACAGACAATCCCAGCATGGCTCCGGCGACCACACCTGCAAGCAGCTTGTGAAATTGACGTCTCTTCATCCGTCCTCTCTCCTGTAGTGGCATGAGGATGCCTTCGTAAAAAATTTGACCGTTTGGGCAACAAATTTCATTAGCAAAAAGCTGACCACATTCTCAGGTTTTTATTAAAAGTCGATAAGTGCATGTAGTGATGGGGATTCTGCGGGAGGGAGATGGTGATGACTGGGAGAAGTACCAGGAAAGCGTGATCAAAAGTGCAGGCGATATGCCTTGTTTTGGTGCAAGGTGGAGTGGTTAAAGCTTCTTTATGTGGCGTTCTTCAGGGGGGGAATGGCCGTGATATGAGGAGTAAATGTCAGCCTGTGCAGGGAGATGGTAAACAGTGTTTGATGTATTCAGGATGCCCCAAGGCATAAAGCCCCGAGTGCGAAGGCTACAGCGCGGTTGAGCGGTGTTGGCGAATGAAATCAGTCATATCGCCGCATTGCTCAACCGCGCTGTAGCTTTCGCGCAGGAGGGGCGCCTGGTTGTTACCAGAATCTTGATAAAAACTACGCGTTACGTTTTGGCAGCACGTCTTTCAGCTTGTTGTACATGGACATAACCGCTTCTTCGGTTTCTTCCCAGCTGATGCAGCCATCGGTTACGGACAGGCCGTATTCGAGGTCACACAGGTTGGCTGGAATGTTCTGACGGCCATGTTTGATGTTGGATTCCACCATCAGACCAACAATAGACTTGTTGCCTTCCAGAATCTGGTTGGCAGCGTTGTCCATAACCAGCGGCTGCAGAGCCGGGTTCTTGTTGGAGTTGGCGTGGCTGCAGTCGATCATGATGTTGGCGCTCAGTTTCGACTTGGCCAGTGCTTCTTCGGTCAGTGCCACGTTGACGGAGTCGTAGTTTGGCTTGCCGTCACCACCGCGCAGTACGATGTGGCCGTAAGGGTTGCCACGAGTGCTGACCACAGCAACAGCACCGCTCTGGTCGATACCCAGAAAGCGGTGCGGGCTGGCAACTGACATCAGGGCGTTGATGGCAACGGTCAGGCTGCCGTCGGTGCCGTTTTTGAAGCCAACAGCAGAAGACAGGCCGGATGCCATTTCACGGTGAGTCTGGGACTCGGTGGTGCGGGCGCCAATGGCAGACCAGGCGATCAGGTCTTGCAGGTACTGTGGAGAAATCGGGTCCAGTGCTTCGGTAGACAGTGGCAGGCCCATTTCAGCCAGATCGATCAGCAGTTTGCGCGCGATGTGCAGGCCGTCTTCGATCTTGAAGGTGTCGTTCATGTACGGGTCGTTGATCAGACCTTTCCAGCCGGTGGTGGTACGTGGTTTCTCGAAGTACACACGCATTACCAGATACAGGGTGTCTTCAACCTTGGCCGACAACTCTTTCAGGCGACGGGCATAGTCCATGGCAGCATCAACGTCGTGAATGGAGCATGGGCCAATCACGATGAAAATACGGTGATCCTTGCGATCGAGGATATCGCGAATGACCTGACGGCCAGACTGGACGCTGGCAACGGCGGCTTCGGAAATTGGCATCTCGGCTTTCAGCTGATCCGGAGTGATCAGCGCCTTGATGGACTCGATATTAAGGTCTTCAACTCGATTATCAGACATAGCAATCCTGTAATTTGACTCTCGTGAGCGTGGCCCTGATGGCGCCACGGTGTGTTCCTTGCCGGGTGGCTCATGCGCCCAGCTGTCGGTTTGCCAGCGACCGACAGAGGTTTGCCGTCATGGCGACCCTGTTATAATCCTGCCGATTATGACAAATGCTGAACAAATTGCACATTCGGTAAGTGAATCTGCCGAATTGGTTATGGGATTACCCATGTGGTACCTGCCGGAATGGCGGGGAAATCTGCTGTCGCCCGGCTGCACACCGGCTCGCGCCCTGACGGAATATAGCCAGTTATTCGGTTCGGTTGAGGGCAACACGACATTCTACGCATTACCTGACCGTATGCGGCTGCAAGGCTGGCTGGATCAGGCGTCTGAGCATTTTCGCTTCTGTTTCAAAGTACCTCGTGACATCAGTCATGCCGCCGATCCCCTTGAGGCCTGGAATGGCAAGCCGGGTGCCTTGTTTCGCGGGTTTCTCGACCAGATTCTTGCCTATGCTCCCCACAAGCTGGGAGTCGTGTTGTTACAGTTGCCTGCCACGTTCAGCGCCGAACGGATGAGTGCGTTGTTTGCCTGTCTGGATCAGCTGGTCATGCTCAAAGGCGTGGTTTGGGCGCTGGAATGCCGACACCTTTCGTTTTTTGATAAGTCCCTGAATGAGCAGCAGCTGTTACGCGGGCTGGCTGATCGCGGTGTTGATCGGGTGATGTTTGACAGTCGTGGGCTGTTTCATGATGACTCGGCAACGGAAGAGATTCTGGATGCACGCCGCAAGAAGCCGCGGATGCCGGTGCATGCGGTGGCGACTGGCAATAATCCGGTGGTGCGGTTTATCGGGCATTCGCAGTACGAACCCAATCGACTGTTTTTGCAGCAATGGCACAAGCGCATCGTGCAATGGCAATCCGAAGGCAAAACGCCCTGGGTGTTCTGGCACACGGCCGGTAATCGGGATGTTGGGAAGTTTTATCGCTGGACCATGGCCAATATCTGGAATCAGACCATAACCTTGCCGGGCGAAGTGGGGGGAGGAGTTACTCCGGACCTGTGGGGTTAGTCCGGAGTGAGGTTAGATCAGAACAGCGCGTATTTTAGGCCGAGTGCCATCAGCATGCTGGCAAGCACATTGCGCAGGATGCTGTCGGGGACGTGTTTGGCCAGTTTGCTGCTGACATGAATCGCCGGAATGGAGCCAACCAGCAGAGCACCCAGCAGAGTAAAGTCAACGTTACCAAGGTTCATGTGCACCAGACCTGCTGTAAAGGTCAGGGGAACGGCGTGGGCGATATCGGTGCCAACGACGCGGGTAGAGGCCAGAGCCGGGTACAGAACCATCAGAATAGCGGTGCCAATCGCACCGGCGCCGACCGATGACAGGGTTACCGCTACACCCAGAATGACCCCCATCAGAACCGTCAGGGTGGCAATGCGTTTTGGCGAACCACTCAGGAATCCTGCGGCCCAACGCTGGATGCGGGTGCGTAACATGATAACGACGGCAGTGAAGATCAGCATTGAACCCAGTACGCTGGTCAGAATGCTGCGGTACTGGTCCGAGTCTTCGAAAAACTGGCTCAGCGACAGGCCGGTCACGAGGGCGGCAGCGATACTGCCGAGTGCCAGTCGTCGGAAAATTGTCCAGTCAACGTGTCCCTGACGATAATGCGACCATGCACCCGATACTTTGGTGGTGGCGGCATACAGCAGGTCTGTACCAATGGCGACGTTGGGCGGGAATCCGAACAGCAGCAACAGTGGGGTCATCAGGGAGCCACCACCGATTCCTGTCATGCCAACAATGAAGCCTACGCCGGCGCCGGCGAGCACATATAACAAAAAGTCCATGGCGTATGGTCTACACTGCATAATAAAGTTATTGAATGGCGCTACTGTAGTGGCACTTTTCTATGCTTAAAAAGAATATTTGCTTCTATTTTTATAACCAAATCCTGGAGGGGTCATGAAACTGCAGCAACTGAGGTACATCTGGGAAGTTGCCCATCATGATCTGAATGTGTCAGCCACGGCACAGGTGCTCTACACCTCGCAGCCGGGCATCAGCAAACAGATCAGATTGCTGGAGGATGAGTTGGGGGTGGAGATTTTCGCCCGCAGCGGCAAGCATCTGACCCGCATCACACCCGCTGGAGAAGCAATCCTGGCCATTGCCGGGGATATCCTGCGCAAGGTTGAAGGTATCAAGCAGGTCGCGCAGGAATTCAGTGATGAATCCCGTGGCAGTCTCAGTATTGCGACCACTCACACCCAGGCGCGTTACGCGTTGCCGGGGGTCATCCAGAATTTCATGAAACGTTACCCGGAAGTGACCCTGCATATGCATCAGGGCACACCGATGCAGATCGCGGAAATGGCGGCCAATGGTACGGTGGATTTCGCCATCGCGACGGAAGGTATGGAGCTGTTTAATGATCTGATCATGATGCCGTGTTACCGCTGGAATCGCAGCGTGCTGGTGCCGAAGAACCACCCGCTGGCGCAGTTCAAACGCCCGTCTCTGGAACAGGTGGCTGCTTATCCGCTGGTGACTTACGTATTCGGTTTTACCGGTCGTTCACGACTGGATGAAGCGTTCAAAAGCCGTGGCCTGACGCCGCGTGTGGCGTTTACCGCCGCCGATGCCGACGTGATCAAGACCTATGTGCGTTTGGGTGTTGGGGTAGGGATCGTTGCCAGTATGGCAATAGATGAAGAGCTGGACTCAGACCTGGTGGCGCTTGATGCCAGTCATCTGTTTGCGCCGAGCGTAACCAAGATCGGTTTCCGCAAGGGGACGTTCCTGCGTGGCTTTATGTACGACTTTATTGCCCGATTTGCGCCGCATCTGACCCGCGATCTGGTTGATCAGGCAGTGCAACAGGCCGGCAAGGGTGACAATGCCGACCTGTTCCGTGGAATCAAGCTGCCGGAGTTCTGAGCGCCGGCATTGTTGCTGACTCTGCTGGTATTACACTCAGCCTTTGCTGATGATGTTGCCGGCGTGCAGACCACATTCTTTGTGGGTTTCGTTTTCCCACCACCAACGACCTTCGCGCTCATGCTGGTTTGGCAGGGTAGCGCGGGTGCATGGTTGGCAGCCGATGCTGGCAAAGCCGCGAGCGTGCAGCGGGTTGTACGGCACATCAAACATACGGATGTATTCCCACACCTGGGCTGAGGTCCAGTGAGTCAGCGGATTGTACTTCACCAGTGAACCCGCGCCGTTGCGGCCAGGGAAACCGTCGATTTCAACCAGTTCAATGTTACTGCGAGTGCCTGGGCTCTGGTCGCGACGCTGACCAGTGATCCAGGCATCCAGCGTTGCCAGCTTGTTTTTCAGCGGATTGATCTTGCGAACGCCGCAGCACTCTTTATGACCATCTTCGTAGAAACTGAACAGACCTTTCTCGGATACAAAAGACTGTAGTGCTTGCTGGTCCGGGGTCTGGATATCGATGCGGATGCCGTAGTGCTTGCGCACGGCTTCGATGTATTCGTAAGTTTCCGGGTGCAGACGGCCAGTGTCGAGGGTGAAAACGCCCACGTCCTTGCGCAGTTTTACCGCCATGTCGATCAGCACCACGTCTTCAGCGCCGCTGAAAGAAACAGCGATACGGTCATGATTTTCCAGGGCATGTTTCAGCAGGTCTTTCGGACGCTTGCTGGAAAAGTCGCGATTCAGTTGCTCAAAATCAGTCATGGTGCTCATCAGCTCGGCTGTAGTTCTGAAAATAGTAGTAATAGCCGGGTAGGGTAGCACGCGGCTCTTAGCTCAAATAATACTAAAAATGAATATTCTTATTTCATAAATTCGCAATACGCAGCAGGAACTGCTCGTACGAGAAGGTCCGGTTTGGTCTGTTGTCAGGGCTCAGCGCTGTGTGGCCCAGAAAAAAGCGGCTCGCATGGGAGCTTTTGCTGATCGATGTCGTTTTTGTGCGGTTGTCAGTCGTTATCTGAATAGCTACAGTACCGCCTTTCTAAGCCCCCCTGAGCCTGGCTCAGTATTGAATTTTTCCAGTTGAATCGTGGAGATGTCATGGAAATCGCATGTTTGGACCTTGAAGGTGTTCTGGTTCCGGAAATCTGGATCGAGTTTGCCAAGAAGACCGGTATCGAAGAACTGAAAGCAACTACTCGCGACATTCCGGACTACGACGTCCTGATGAAGCAGCGTCTGCGCATTCTGGATCAGCACGGTTTCAAGCTCCAGGACATTCAGGACGTGATCGCTACTCTGAAGCCGCTGGACGGCGCGGTAGAGTTTGTGAACTGGCTGCGTGAGCGCTTCCAGGTCATCATCCTGTCTGACACCTTCTACGAGTTCTCCCAGCCGCTGATGCGTCAACTGGGTTTCCCAACCCTGTTCTGTCATCGTCTGATCACTGACGAAACCGGTCGTGTTATCGATTACAAACTGCGTCAGGCCGATCCGAAGCGTCAGTCTATCCGCGCTCTGCAGACCATTTATTACCGTACCATTGCTGCTGGTGACTCCTACAACGATACCACTATGCTGGCTGAAGCAGATGCCGGTATTCTGTTCCACGCGCCTCAAAACGTGATCGACGAGTTCCCGCAGTTCCCGGCTGTGCATACTTATGAAGACCTGAAGAAGGAATTCATCAAGGCCAGTAATCGCGAGTTGACTCTGTAATTCCGGAGATTCTCTGACAAAACCCGGTGGTTGCTACATTGAAAGCCAGCGACATCGGGTTGTCTTCTCTACTCTGAAAAGATGGCAGCGTAGTAGAAAATTATGGTGGATTAGGACGTCTCTGAATAAACCGGTTTCCGTGCAGAATTATCCAGAGTGTCCCTTGGCCATTGAAAATACCGATTTCAGTACCTTTATACCTGTGTCTGTCTGTAATAACCTGATTTTCGGATATTTTTACCTTCAGGGGACGGCAGCGTTTTCCCAGCTCTCAGACAATTACAATATTGCTCAATACTCCGTATCCAAGGCGATGAGTTATCATGGATTGAGAAGAATTTTCAAATGCGCTTCAGGATATTGATATTCATGTGGCGGCCATGAATGATTGACGCGCTGGATTGTCGAACACACACTGACAAAATGTTAAGTAATCCTTCTGGTGTATCTGTTCTTTTGTGTCAATACTAATGAAGTCGTTAGCAAGTTTAGCTGTGCGCTAATCAGTAAGACTCGCTACTGTTGATGACGTTGGATGACCGGGATGTCGGGCCACTCTTTCACATCGCAGGGTAAGTTAATCATGTCAATTCAGGAACGTTCAGTGAGATCTGTCCGTCCATTTTGTGTATGCCGAAAGCTGCTACCGTTGGCGATTTTTGTTGGTGTGTTACCAACGGTTGCTGATGCTGAGGGTGTTTATGTTTCTACCGAGCAAAGCCGACTCGAATCTGACGAAAAATATCTACAGCCTGAGTTCAGTCTCAAAAATGGCTCTAAGCGCCAGAACTGGTCTTTGGTTTCAGCTCGTGTGGATGGTGCAAATGCTTCCGTCGAGTCTCATTCAGAGGGAGTGGTCGTTTCCAGTGGAAAGGCTTCTGCTGCATCGAATGCAAAAAACACGAGGGGTACTCATGATGACGCTTCTACCAGTAACAATAACCTGACCGCTGCTCAAAAAATGTTTGGGGATGGTTCTGTTGTGGAGGGGCAAGTATCTTCAGCACCTGTATCTTCGGCATCTGTATCTTCAGCCCCTGTTGATCTCAGCAAACCAAAAGTTAGTACTGATAGCAGTTCCGTTGCTGATCAATCGACGCGTCCGACAGCCGCTGAGGCTATTAATCGTTTTGTGATGGGAGAGACCGGTCCGGTTGTTGGTGTCAGTCCAAGGGTTGAACCGGTGGTTGCTTCTCGCCCTGAAAAGCAGGGGAGTTTGACGACTGTTAATCCTGTAACCAAGGTGTCCGCTAATAAAGTTGCTACCAAGGCCTCTACAAAACGAGTCAAGGCCGAACAGCTCGAGGCCGCAAGAAAACTGGATACATTGCCAGTATTGAACAGTGGGAAAAATATTCTTCCAGAAGCTCCTGGTGGTACTGAGGTTGATGGAGCAGTAGTGTTTACACAGGCGTCTCCTCCTCGTTCAACCGAAATGTTTACGCGAGATGTGACAGGCAAAGAACACGAAAAACTGCCGTTAACAGAGGCTGAAGTGGTTCCGTCAGTGTTGTCAACTTCCGGTGAGAATGACCCGATAGGGGCACTGGAAAATCGTCGTTCGGATACGCCACTTCTGCGCTCAGCACCGGCATCCTGATGTTGTTTCCTCAACTCAGTGATAGGGCTGAACGCAATGTTGAAAAACCAGAAGTGTGCAGCTTGACGTATGTTTGAGAGTTGTTGGCGAATAAGAACAGGACTTGGTCCGACGGATTCGTCATTACGCTGTACGCGCCGTTCTGCTCAAACGGGCTGCAGCTCTTGTACATCTATCTTCTGGAGCGTGCTTTGCAGTCAGCCAGATGAGCGGCTATAACCATCGGAGCGCCAGCGGGTAAAGCCTGGTCAAGCGCTTATAACTATTCAGAGACCAGGCTGTTCAAGCCCAGTAACCGCCCGATCTTGTCCTTGATTTCCTGATATTCACCCGCGGCGTCCGAGTCGATCACAATTCCGCCCCCAGCCCAGCAGTTAGCACCGTGCGCAAATGCCTGAATGGATCGGATCAGGATGTTGAAGTCACAGGTGCCACGGTTGTCGACGTAACCGAAGGAACCGCAATAGAGTCCACGACGGTCCGCTTCCAGTTCGCGAATAATCTCCATAGCCCGGCGCTTGGGGGCACCGGTAATGGATCCGCCAGGCAGTGCCGACACAATCACATCAATTGGATACAGGTCTTTCAGCACGCGCGCCACAATGGTGCTGACCATGTGATGCACGTTGGCGTGTGATTCGATATCAAACAGCTTTTCTACCTTCACCGTTCCGATTTCAGCGGACATACCAAGGTCGTTACGCAGCAAATCCACAATCATCAGATTTTCAGCCTGATTCTTGGCGCTGTTACGCAGCCATTCGCGGTTATGCTCATCTTGCTGGGCATCGCTTGAGCGGGGAGCTGTGCCCTTGATAGGGCTGGTGGTCATCAGGCGCTGTTCAACCCGGATAAAACGCTCCGGGCTGACGCTGAACAGGGTCAGGGCCGGGGTGCGGAAATAGCCGGAAAACGGAGCGTTAAACGGTTGTAGCAAGGCCATCGGGTTGTGATCGCGAAGATCCTGCTGGCTGTAATACGGCATGGTGAGGTTAACCTGGTAGGCATCACCACTGCGCAAGTAGGCCTGAACCTGGTCGAATGCTTGCTGGTAGCGCTCAAACTCCCATGCGGGCTGCCAGTCGGTGGTCAGGACGGCCGATGCCTCTGGCTCTGTCGGCTCGAGGGCGAGTGTCGCATCCAGATGCTGTAGCAGTTGCTGGACACGGTTATCCGGGCAGGCATCCACGTTCCAGAGCCAGCATTCATCGGTATCCGGAAAAATTTCGAGACTCAGCGGGTAATAACCAAATTCCGCCAGCGGGGTGGCACTGGAGCCAACGTCACGCAGTTTCAGCAGCAGTTCACCGGCGTCGTAGCCGAAATATCCCAGCCAACCGCTGCGGAAAATGGCTTCCGGAGTGTCTTTGTCGGGCAATTGCAGGCGTTGAATCAGTGCATTCAGGTCGTCCAGCGAATGCGCGCTGACCAATTCATCCGGCTGGCAGGCCAGAATAATCCGGGGGCGTGTATAGCTGTCGTCTGCGGACCCACTGCTGCCGGAGTACAACAAGGCCGGAGTGTCGAGACGATGACAAACCCGCAACAACTGGCGGGCGGATACAGGTAAAAGCAGGGGTTGAACTGGCATGCGTAGAAAACTTGCTCCGCAAGGGTGGTGGTCGGGTGACCTGAGAGCGAATTATTGTCGTAAGTGACCCGGTCAAACAAGCCTTGATACGCCAATCCCTGGTCTGCAGGCGACGACCTGGTTAGACTGCGCAGCCCTGAAGACCCGGCCATCAACTGGCTCGGCCGACGTCGAGACTGCAACAGGACAATTTGTGTGGAAAAGCATCCGTTAAATATCCGTACCGCCTGTGGTCAGCAACATGCGCTGATCTGGCAATTTCCCCAGAACACCTCCGGGCGTCGTTTGTTGTTATTGCACGGTGCTGGTATCGCAGGTGAGCTGACCTGGACCTATGTTGCCAACTATCTGGAAGGCTGGAGCGAGATTCTGGTGCCGGACTTTGCCGGTATGGGCAAATCTTCTTTTACCGATTGTCCACAGCCAACCGTGGCGGACTACGCCCGACAGGTAACTGAGTTGCTGGATGCACTCGACTGGCAGCACATGGATATTGCCGGTTACTCCTTTGGTGGCACGGTAACGGAAACCCTGATTCGCGAATCCGGTCGTTTTGAGCTGTGTTATCTGCTCGAACCTGCGCTGCTGTCGGGCAACGACGAAGCCGGGCTGATTGCCAAGGCGCAGACTTATATCAAACTTGCTGACTGGTTAAGTCGTGAACCGGAATCCAATGAGCCATTTCTGGCGTTTCTGGACGCCGTTTCGCCGTATCGTCGCAGCAATGCCGCGGCTGACCGGGTGGCGATTTCCCGCCTGCGCGGTAACGTGGCCGGTATGGTGCAGGCATTAAACGCGGTGAATAACAGTCTGCTGACCAACACCCGGTATTTTGCCGAGTGGACGGCACCTATGCCGGGGATGAGTATGGTGGGTGAGCTGAGTATGCCGGCCATGCACGAACGTCAGGCACGCCTGGAGCTGGAAAGTGAGCAGTGGTTTACCCAGATGATCAAGGGTGCTGACCACAGTCTGGTGTTTACCCACCCGAAGCAAGTGGCACGTCTGATGAACGAGCGTCTGCAGCTGGCCATTGGCAGCGCCAATAACGCTGGCTGACGGCTCTGCTGAAACCAGTGTGCCGATCTGGTTGACCGGATCGGCACGTTGAAATAGCCAGATTTATTCCTGGCTGTGGATATAGGGGCTGGTGGCGTCGGGATTAACCAGCGGGTCCAGCTCCGGCTTTCGCTCAGCGCGCAGTGCAACCCAGCCGGCCACGTCTTCGCGCCATTCTTCCCATGGCCGAATCAGTGGCGCCGCCAGCATTTTGGCCTCTGTGCCCTTGTCGGCGAATACCAGTACCTTATCGACTTTGTAGGCTTGCAAACTTCTTTCTCCGGTACAAGATCAGTCGGTTAGCGGTGGTGCTGCACGCGGTTTGTCGAGCGCACCTTCGTTAAACGGCAACAGGGTAGCGGCTTCCTGCTGCCAGACAAGTACTTGCTGTTGCTCTTCTTCGATAAATCGGGCGATGGCGTCATAAAAGCCCGGATGTTCCAGATGATGCACGCTGTAGGTGAGGGTTGGCTCAAAGCCGCGGCTGATTTTGTGTTCACCCTGGGTGCCCGGATCAAAGTGCAACAGGCGCCGTTCAATACAAAACTCGATGCCCTGATAATAACAGGCTTCAAAGTGCAGGCCGTCGACCTCCTCGGTACACCCCCAATAACGACCATACAGATGCTCGTCATCGAAGAAATACAGGGCAGCGGCAATACGTTTCTGATCGCGGCGAGCCACTACCAGTAACATTTGCTCAGCCATGTGTTGTAACAGCTGACGGAAGAATCCGAGGTTCAGATACCCTTGCTGGTTGCGCTTGCGATAGGTGAGCTGATAGCAGCGATAAAAAAACTGCAGGTCGGCGTCGCTGATGTCATTACCGGTCAGGCGTTGGATCTCGATCCCTGTCTGGATGACTTTTTCCCGTTCCTTGCGCACCGATTTGCGTTTGCGGCTGGTGAAGCTTTCCAGATAATGACTGAAGTCCCGATAGGAGCGGTTGTACCAGTGATACTGGCAGGCGCTGCGTAACAAGGGTTTCTGACCGTTTGCCGTTGGAGCGGTGGCAAACCCCAGATCGGTTTCCCGGAAAAAATTCAGATGCCAACCCGAAAAACCCTGCTCCGAGCAGACTTTGTACACCTGTTCGATTGCGGTTGACCAGGCGCTGGTGTCGTCGCCACGGAATAACAGACGTGGGCCACTGGCTGGGGTAAAGGGCGCTGCCCACAGCAGTTTGGGATAATAGGTGTAGCCATAACGGTAATAGGCATCGGCCCAGCTCCAGTCAAACACGTATTCACCGTAACTGTGATCTTTCTCGAAGAGCGGGATGATCAGGTCGGCGGAACCATCTGCACCGTTGCGGACCAGATACAGTGGCTGCCAGCCACTGTCACCGCCAACACAATGATGATCTTCCAGTGCTTTCAGGAATTGATAGTCGAGAAAGGGATAACGATCCTGGCGAAGCTGTTGCCAATCTTGCTCCGGGATGTCCCCGATACGGCCAAACTGGAGAAAACTCGTCATAAATCAGTGACCTGTATGTGTGCTGTGCCTATTATGAAGAGAGTTACCGGTGTATTGTCACCCATATAGCCGCTCCGTTGGTGTGAGGGCAGCTGGCAGAATAAATCAACAGAAGGAGTCTTCACCATGTTTTCCCTCGATTCGCGCCTGCAGGCCGACACAGTGTTTATCGGTCGCCTGCCGCTCTGTCAGATGTTGTTGATGAATGACAGTCGTTACCCGTGGGTAATTCTGGTGCCGGTGCGCCAGGATGCTCGTGAGTACTATCACCTGTCCGAAGCCGACCAGACCCAGATGATGAAAGAATCCGTATGGGTGGCTGAGAAGCTGGCTGACCAGTATTCCGCCAAGTCGATGAACGTGGCTGCCTTGGGCAACGTCGTGGCGCAGCTACACGTTCACCATGTGGTGCGCAAAGGTGACGACCCGGCATGGCCTGGTCCGGTGTGGGGCCATAGCCCGGCGATTCCTTATACCTCTGAACAGCTGGAAGTGCGGGTGCACGAGCTGAAGAATCTGTTCTCGTCACACTTCATCGACGACATCAACGGCGATGACGAAATCGAGAACAACATTTACTGGTAATCACGGCATCAGAAATTAACAGGCAGCCCATGGCTGCCTGTTTTGCATTGGGGGATCTGCAACATGATCGTATTACGACACTACATGAATAACCCGCTGCGCAACTTCAATTACCTGATTGGTTGCGAACACAGTGGTGAAGCTATCGCACTGGATCCTCTCGGGGCCGATGACGTGATGGCACTGGCTCGTGACAACGGCCTGACTATTCGCCTGATTCTGAATACTCATGAACATCACGACCACATTGATGGTAACCCGGTGGTGCAGGCCGCAACGGGTGCTGAGGTGTGGGCGCACCAGAACGCGGAAGGCAAGATTCCGAATCAGGCTCGTGGGCTGGTGGCGGGTGATGTGATTGAAGTGGGGACGCTGCGTCTGAAGGTGCTGTTTACCCCAGGTCATACCCTTGCGCACCTGTGTTTACTGAGTGAAGACGGTGGCCCACAAGGGCAGCCTGTGCTGTTCTCGGGCGATACCCTGTTTAATGCGGCAGCGGGTAACTGTTTCCGCGGTGGTGACGTTGACCAGATGTACGACACTTTTGTGTCGCAGTTTCAGCCTTTGCCGGATGAAACCCTTCTGTATCCGGGCCATGACTATATGAAGAACAACCTCAATTTTGCCCTGGATCGTGAGCCGAATAACGATATGGCGCGTTACTGGCTGGAGCAGGTTGAAGCGATTGAGGCGGCCGATATGCCGGTGATGACGCTGGGGCAGGAGCGTACCTACAACCCGTTCTTCCGTTTGCATCAGCCGCGTATTCGCGAGCGTCTGAAAGAATCTTTCCCAAGCCTGGGGGAAGGTGATCGTGATGTGTTCAAGGCGTTACGTGCCCTGCGGGATAAGTGGTAATTATTTGACCGAGAAGACAGCGGAGAGAATTGCGCTGATGGTTATCGGTTAGGCTCCGATTGGCCTTATTACACCCGGTTTTTTCTACTGACTATTCTCTGGTTAATTGGCGAGGCTGCTTGCCCTCTTGGGGGACCTTGTCCCCCGGTCGGGCGGGCCTCCCCCTGCTTCCTGTAGCCAGCTGCGCTGGGCTAAGCCTGTAATCGCGGCTTTGTCCTTGCAGCTAATGTCCAGATTCTCCCTCACGCCATAATGCGCAGCGATTCATAACCCCGACGGTGAATCAGCTTGTTGCGGTATTCATCCGGGTCTTTGGACAGCACCAGGCTGGAGCCGCTGGCTTGCTGATAACGACGGGTGGCCAGACGACTGAGCCAGAAGCGCAGGGCTGCACCGCGCAGAATCAGCGGCCATTGTTGCTGCTCATAACCACTCAGGCGGCGTACACGTTGATATCCCGCCAGCAGTGCATCGTAGAGGGTATCGTCCCATTCGCCTTGCTCGTTGCAGCACCAGTCGTTGGCTACTACGGCCAGGTCGTAAATCCATACACCCTTACAGGCGTTGTACCAATCCAGAATTGCGCTCAGTTGCTGGCTGCCTGCCGGGCCACTGAACAGCACGTTGTCGCGGAACAGATCGCCGTGAATCCAGCCCTGGGGCAGCAAACGCCATTGCAGGCGATGTTTCAGCTGCCAGTTCATTTCGCTGCTGAGCAGAGCATAGTCGGTGCGGTCGAGATCTTCAGCAAGGCTGCTGTACATCTGTTTCCACCATTCAAAACCGCGCGGGTTTGCGCTTGCGCCCGGCAGCTTGCGTGACGCCAGATGTAACTCGGCTAATGTGGAACCAACCTGCCAGCAGTGGCGGGCAGTGATGATGTCGGGATGATTGCCTTCGATAAACGGACAGAGGATCGCCGGTTTGCCCGCGACTTCGTGCAGCCATTCGCCGCTGCGGTCGCTGATTGGAGCCGGTACACGAAAGCCTTCTTCTGACAGGAAACGGGCCAGACGAACAAATTCCTGAACGTCGTGCTGGTTGTGATGTTCAAACAGGGTCAGGACCAGACTCTGGTGTTCAGTGCGCACCCGGTAGTTGGTATTTTCGACACCACCTTCAATTCCGGAAAAGCTTTCTAATTTACCGAGATCAAAAAGTGCTACATGTTGGGCCATTCGGCTCTGATCAACACAGGTATAGACCGACATAGGAAAATTCCGAGCATACTGGGGGGATGCTTCATGATGACCATGACCGACAATACGTCCTTGGCCGGAAACGACCCGATATGCGCTGAACGCGCCAGCGATGGATGCTGGTTTTCTTCTCTGAACGCCGGTTAAAAAGTTAAGTCGCAAACGGGCATCTTTTTGCACCAGTATGTGGCATTCTGCACCGGGATGGTGCTATACCATTAATGGGATAATAAAAATAATGCTGTACCACCAATAAGTTAGGCACGTTTTGACACTTGAATATCCGTTCAGCGGTTTATCTTTGAGCGACGTAAATCGAGCAAACCAATGTCGTTTTTGGGCAAAAGCGGTTTGATTCTTGTCAATATAGTGAGTGTGTAATTTGATTGGCCCGGCGTTTGCTAAATAACAATTTAACAAAAAACTCCTTCGAGGAACTTCCTATGCAGACCGTCGACTACAGCCAACGTCCGTTCAAATCCATGGCTAGACCGACCCGTATTGGTTTCCTGCTTCTGAACAACTTCACCATGATGGCCCTTGCTTCCGCAGTTGAACCACTGCGTATGGCAAACCAGCTTAGCGGTCGTGAATTGTTCTCCTGGAATCTGGTAGGTGCCGACGGTCAACAGGTCAAGGCGAGTGACGGTATTGGCGTAACTCCTGATTGCTCCATGCTTGATTGCCCTGAATTCGACAGCCTGATTGTGGTAGGTGGTGTGAACATCAACCAGTCCTTCAGTCGTCGTGAAGTTGAATGGTTGCAGAAACTGGCCCGCAAGGATGTGGTGCTGGGTGGTATTTGTACCGGTGCGATGGTTCTTGCCCAGGCCCGTCTGCTCGATGGTTACAATGCCAGCGCTCACTGGGAGTGTATTGCTCCGATGAAAGAGCGTTACCCGAACGTCATCTGCAATACCCGTCTGTTCACCATTGACCGTGACCGAATGACGTCATCCGGCGGTACTGCGCCGCTTGACATGATTTTGTACCTCATCTCGATTCAGCACGGCGCGGCTCTGGCCGGTGCGATTTCCGAGATGTTTGTGTACGACCGTATGCGCAACCAGGCTGACCAGCAGCGTATTCCTCTGCGTCACCTGCTGAACTCGGCTCAGCCAAAACTGATCGAAATCGTTGAGCTGATGGAAGCGAATATCGAAGAACCAATCGAGCTGGACGAACTGGCGATGTTTGCCAACATCTCTCGTCGTCAGTTGGAGCGTCTGTTCCACAACTATCTGGATTGTTCACCATCCCGCTATTACCTGAAGTTGCGTCTGGATCGTGCTCGCCAGCTGCTGAAGCAGACCACCATGCCGGTGATCGAGATTTCGACGGCCTGCGGCTTTATTTCCACTCCGCATTTCAGTCGCTGCTACCGCAAGTACATGGGGGTTTCTCCTCGTGAAGAGCGTATCGGCACCTGGAATGAAAGTGTGGATGCGGCGGCTCCTGCAGCCGAGACTGGCAAAGGGTTTGATTTTGTACCGGAAGTTCCTGGCCACCTGGCGGCTGCACGTTATGAGCCAAGTTTCGGCTCCGTGCGCCTCGAGCCGGTTGCTGTAATGCGTTAACCGTTTTGCCAGGTTTCTGGCTCTGACACTCGCTGTACCGTTCGCGCCGATTCCTGCTGGAATGCGGCGCTTTTTTATGGTCGTCAGTTGGCTTGCTGGGTGAGGATATGGCTGCTTCGTATGATCAGTTGCGGCGGCATCTGGATACGTCGTTGCTCCTGATCGGGTGACAACAGGCGCTTGATGGCCTCGTCGATGAGGGCGGCGTCGGGCTGGCTGCAGGTGGTCAATTGATAGGATGGCGACGCAGCAAGATCGAGGTCGTCAAATCCGGTAATGGCAATCTGCCCCTCCAGTCCTTTCTCACGCAGGGCGTCGATTGCGCCAATGGCAAGGATGTCGTTTTCACAGACCAGTGCGTCCACGTACTGATCCGCGAGGGTGCCGTCCAGATACCGACAGGTAACGTCATAACCCTGCTGGCGGCTGAAGTGGCTGGCTTGCAAATAAACCGCATGGGCTTGTTGCTGGCTGTTCAGGGCGTCGGCAAATCCTTCCTTGCGTCCCAGGCGGGTAGATACCGAGCCGGGTCCCGACATATAGGCAAACCGTTGGCAACCCTGTTGCTGGAGCAGTGCAGTCAGCTGGCGCGTGCCGCTGAAACCGTCGGTGGCCACAATTTGAACATCGTCCACATCGCTGTCGCGGTACATCACAATCAGTGGGATATGGCCCATGTTTTCGACCATATGGATCAGGCGGTCGGGTAGAACGGTGCCGAGAAACAATACACCATCGGCCTGAAACTGATCGGCACGGGTCAGTGCACTGGCGAAATCACTCTCGCGGCTGATGTTCAGCACCAGCGACATCAATCCCTTTTGCTGCAGCTGGCTCATGGTCATTTCCAGAATGCGCAGCATGTAGGGGTTTTGCATTTCGTCCACTACCAGCGCCACCATGTTGGAGCGTTTCTGCGACAAACTGCGTGCCAGCAAATTGGGCCGATAACCCAGCTCACGTGCGGCCTGGATAACGCGCTCGCGGCTTTCCGGGGCGATGGATGCGCCATCTGTCAGTGCGCGTGACACGGTCCAGCGTGAGACGCCTGCCAGTTTGGCAACGTCTGCCGCGGTAACTTTTCGAGCCAGATTTTCCGGATTTGAATCTTTCATGAGTGTTCATCGTTGACAGCAGCGGAGTGGTCGTAATAGTTTATTTGCACTCGAGTGCAAAATCATGCGTTTTGTGCTCGTCAGTCCCGATATGTTCACTGTGGAGCGTCCTGGTATTGGCAGCAGATGAACCTTCGGGATTTTTGTTGGATATATTTGCACTCGTGTGCATGAATGCCGTGAAAATCATGTCATAACGCCTGGGATGTATCCGAAACAGGGTTTTACGGGGTTTTGACGGCTGGTAACCGGGGTTTTTGTGTGCACATTTGCACTCGTGTGCAAATGTTGTTTTGAAAATGACAAGGCTTGCCGTGGTGGTCGGAGTGGTTCGACAAGATCGGTGACGGTTTCTGTAAAAACGTTTGGTAGTGGTCTGACTGGTTTTGCACTCGTGTGCAAATTCCACAATAACAATAAATGAGGTGTTGAAATGCTGAATGGTGAACGTCTGATTGCGCGTCCGTTGCGTTGGGGAATGGTGGGTGGTGGCCGTCTTGGTCAGGTGGGGTACAAGCATCGCAGCGGGGCTCTGCGCGACAACACCGCGTATCAGCTGGTGGCGGCGGCGTTTGACATCGATCCGCAGCGCGGGCGCAGTTTTGGTGTGAATCTTGGGGTTTCGGAAGAGCGTCTGTACGACAACTATCAGGCAATGTTTGCGGCCGAGGCTGAACGTGCGGATGGCCTTGAAGTGGTGTCGATTGCCACGCCAAACGGTACTCACTATGAAATCACCAAGGCTGCCCTGAATGCCGGATTGCATGTGATTTGCGAAAAGCCGCTGTTTTTTACCTCGGCTGAAGTTGTTGAAATTCGTGAGCTGGCGCGTGCCAAAAACCGCATTGTGGGGGTGACCTACGGCTTTTCTGGCCATCCACTGCTGATGCAAATGCGTGCCATGGTTACCAGTGGACTGCTGGGTGATATTCGCATTGTGGATTTGCAATACACCCATGGGTTTAACGCTACTGATGCTGTCGACAAGATCAGCGATGCACAAAAGTGGCGGGTTGATCCGAAAGTGGCAGGCCCTTCTTTTGTGCTGGGGGATCTGTCCACTCACACCTTTTATATGTCCCAACTGATCATGCCGCACATGAAGATTCGTGAGTTGTTGTGTGATCGCCAGAGCTTTATTCCATCTCGTGCACCACTGGAAGACAACGCCCGTGTGCTGATGCATTACGAAAACGGCGCAGTGGGAACCTTGTGGGCGTCATCGGTCAACGCCGGTTGTATGGACAGTCAGAAGATTCGCATCGTGGGCTCGCGTGCTTCCATCGAGTGGACCGATTCTCGTCCGAGTGAGCTGCGTTACGAAGTGCAGGGTGAGCCACGCCAGATTCTGGATCGCGGCATGTCATATCTGGACGACATCTGTAATGCCGAAGAGCGAATGGGGGCGCTGCACACAGAAGGTCTGGCTGAGTCCTGGGCCAATATTTATCTGCGCATTGCCCGCGCGATTGACGCGACTAGTCGTGGTGACACCTCACTGCTGGAAACCCTGGTCTATCCGGGTATCGAAGCGGGTCTGGATGGTGTGCGCTGGATCGAAAACTGTGTGCGCTCAGCCGACCAGGGCGCTGTGTGGGTGGATTTCGAATAACTCAGAAACGACTTCTGCCAGTTCCGGCAGATCGCTCCGGAGTGGCGAGAGCCACTCCTTCCAACAATAAAAAAGAGGGCAAACCATGAAAAACACATCTCTCGTTCTGGCGATGACAGCAGTTTCGGCCGCACTGTTTGGCAGCAGTGTGCCAGTACAGGCCGCTACACCTCGTATCGGCGTCGTAATGGCCACCTTTGACGATAACTTCCTGACGGTTTTACGCACGGGGATGGAGCGTTATGCCAAAGAGCAGGGCGTGACCTTGCAAATTGAAGACAGCAAAAACGAAGTTGGCACCCAGGTGAATCAGATCCAGAACTTCATCGCCTCTGGGGTCGACGCCATCATCGTTAGCGCGGTCGATACGGATGCTACGGTGGCCATGAGTAACGACGCGCAAGCGGCCGGTATTCCTCTGGTTTACGTCAATCGTCAGCCGGTCAACGTTGAGTTTTTGCCCGACAACCAAGCCTTTATTGCTTCGAATGAAGTGGATTCCGGCACCCTGCAGACCCGTGAAGTGTGTCGCCAGCTGGGCGGCAAAGGTGACGTACTGGTGTTGATGGGAGCGCTGACTGATCAGGCTGGTATCCAGCGCACCCGTGATATTCACGATGTGATTGAGAAAGACCCTGCGTGCAAGGGCATGAAAATCGTCGCTGAACAAAGTGGCAACTGGCAGCGCTCGCAGGGCAATGACCTGATGACCAACTGGTTGTCGGCCGGTATTCACTTCGATGCTGTGATTGCCAACAACGATGAAATGGCGATTGGTGCCATTCAGGCCATGAAAGCCGTTGGCTACGACATGAACAAGGTTGTGGTGGCGGGGATCGATGCTACTCAGGACGCGCTGGCTGCCATGAAAGCAGGGGAGCTGGATGTCACCGTGTTCCAGGACGCCGCTGGTCAGGGGCGTGGTGCGGTAGATGCTGCCCTGCGTTTGGCTCGCAAGGACGCGGTCGATCAAAAAGTCTGGGTGCCATTTGAGCTCGTCACTCATTCCAACTACAGCCAATACACTTCTCGTAACTGAGCCGACAACGGCAACTCTTTGACAGGAATCTGATTATGAAACTCTCGTTCTGTACCGACAGTCTGGGCCATCTGCCGTTTGAGGAAATGCTGGACTATCTGAAGGCAATGGATGTTCACCATGTGGAAATGACAACCGGTGGTTGGTCATCTGCACCTCATGTGCGTATGGCTGATTTGTTGGCGGATGATGCCGCTCTGGATCGCTTCCAGCATGCACTGGCTTCGCGAGGTATGTCGATTGCCGCCCTCAACGTATCCGGTAATCCGCTGGACCCGGGTGCGATGGGTAAAGCCCACGCCAAAGCCGCCTTCGATACCATGGAGCTCGCGGGCCGTCTGGGTGTGAAAAAAATTGTGATGATGAGTGGTCTGCCGGCGGCAGCACCGGGCGACACCGTGCCGAACTGGATTACCTACACCGTCAGCTGGCCAGCCTCGCTGAAAGAGCGTCTGGACTACCAATGGAACGACGTGGCTATCCCGTTCTGGAAAGAGCTGGTGGTGCATGCCGAAAAACACGGTGTGCAGAAAATTGCCTTGGAAAACTTCAGCTCCATGCTGGTCTGGAACCCGGAAACCCTGTTCCGTCTGCGTGACGCCGTAGGCCCAATGGTGGGTCTGAACCTCGACCCGAGTCACCTGATCTGGATGGGTGCCGACCCGATTGCCGCTGCGCGTGCTCTGGGCCCGGCGATTCACCATGTACACGGCAAGGATGTCCGCCTGGAGCGTGGACTGGTCGATATTAACGGCCTGCTCGAAACCAAGGTGGTAACCGACGTTGCCAACCGCGCCTGGAATTACGTGGCCGTTGGTTGTGGTCAGGACCTGCAGTGGTGGAAAGAATTTTTCTCGGTCATCCGGATGACCGGATACAACGATTATGTATCGCTGGAAATGGAGGATCTCACCATGTCAGTAGAGGCTGGCATCCGTACCTCGGTGGATGCACTCAAACAGACCATTAGCCAATAACTCCGAATTGTACGCCGTCCTTGACGTACAGGTGGCCAGCGGGCCACAGCTGCTTGCCGGTCCTTAGGGGCCGGCTTTTTTATGAGCGCTCGTCAGGTGCTGATCTGTCGGTCGGCAGGTAGACCGGTTTCTGGTGCGACAGCAGCTGTCGGCCAAAACGACGGCTGCCACATCGTATGATGCAGCTGGTCGGAAGTTTTGGCCAAAATGGCCCAATCGGTCGGATGTTATTTTGAAAAGTAGTGGTGGGCAGGTTAGTTTTGTATCCGGATGTAACCACGATGTGGGATCAACGGAGTGATGATATGCGCAGGAATCCGCAGCTGCTGTTGGCAGCGTTTTTGAATTTGCTGGTGGCGTTTGGTCACCTGCTGGTCATTGTGATGGGGGCTGAGGCCTATCGCCTGGCAGGTGCTGGTGATGAGCTGGCCAATATGGCGGCGGCAGGGAGTTGGTATCCTGCTGTCCTGACCAGCTGCATTATGTCGGTGTTTCTGATCTGGGCGCTTTATGCGTTTTCCGGAGCAGGTGTCGTAAAGCCGTTGCCTGGTTTGCAACTGGTGCTGCTGTTTATCACGGCGGTGTATTGCCTCCGAGGGGTAATCGGGATCTTGCTGCTGTTGATGGCGGTTCCTGATCTGCCCTGGTCACCGGTATTTCTGCTGGTGTCCTCCACCATTTGTCTGGTGATTGGTCTGGTGCATCTGGCAGGGCTTCGGCGTGGCTGGGGCAAGTTTCAGCCTGTGGGGATCATCGGTTCTTCCTTGTCTCACTATTAGTTGCTTCACTCGGGCGTTCTTGTTTTCGGCGTAAACGCTATCGCTCTTGCTGTGAGCGGTTGGCCATGGCGTGCAGTCGCAGGCGGAGCGCTGGAATAACCTCGGTCTCAAACCAGCTGTGTTTTTTCAGCCAGATCTGATTGCGTGGCGACGGATGTGGCAGTACAAAAAACGGTTCTGGCACTTCCTGCCAATGCTGAACCCGTTCGGTGAGGGTTCGGTAAGACTCACGGAAATCGTCCGGAAGATAACGATTCTGGGCGTATTGGCCAATCAACAGTGTCAGCTGAATATTGGGCAGATGCTCCAGAATCGGCTGATGCCAGCACGGCGCGCACTCAGGTCGTGGTGGCAGGTCACCACTTTTACCTTTGCCCGGATAACAGAAGCCCATCGGCATGATGGCGACTTCCTCTTCGTTGTAAAACTGCTCAGCTGACAGGTTCAGCCACTGACGCAGCCGCACCCCGCTCGGGTCATCCCACGGAATGCCGCTGGCCTGAACGCGAGTGCCGGGCGCCTGACCTATAATCAGCAACCGTGCCGACGAGCCGACCTTGATCACCGGTCGCGGTGGATTTGGCAGGTACTCTTTGCACTGTTGACATTGGCGGATCTCATCAAGCAGGTCGGATAACGGAATCTTGCGCATGTACAGGACTGTCGGCTGCTGTTTATTTCGTTATAATGCCTGCCTTTTTGTATTTGTACGCCGCCCTCAGGCAAGCTCGTGAGGCGAGGGCGAGACACTCATTGTGAAGCAGGACTCCAGGATGCGCACACACTATTGTGGTGATATTAACGAAACTCTGATCGACCAAACCGTAACCTTCTGTGGTTGGGTTCACCGTCGTCGTGACCACGGCGGCGTGATTTTCCTCGACGTACGTGACCGTGAAGGTCTGGTACAGGTTGTGTTCGATCCGGATACCGCCGAAGCATTTGCTACTGCTGACAGCGTGCGTTCCGAATACGTTCTGCAGATCACTGGTCGCGTTCGCGCCCGTCCGGCTGGCACCACCAATGCCAACATGAAGACCGGTATGATCGAAATCCTGGGCAAGGAAATTGCCATCCTGAACAAGGCTCAGACGCCTCCGTTCCCACTGGATAACTATGCCGACGTGGGCGAAGAAGTTCGTCTGAAGTACCGCTACATGGACATGCGTCGTCCAGAAATGCAGAACAAACTGCGTTTCCGTTCCAAAGTGACTTCTATTGTTCGTCGTTACCTGGAAGCAAACGGTTTCTGGGACTTCGAAACCCCTATCCTGACTCGTGCTACTCCGGAAGGCGCACGTGACTACCTGGTGCCAAGCCGTACTCACGAAGGTACTTTCTTCGCACTGCCGCAGTCTCCACAGCTGTTCAAGCAGCTGCTGATGGTGTCTGGTTTCGACCGTTACTACCAGATCGCCAAGTGCTTCCGTGACGAAGACCTGCGTGCTGACCGTCAGCCAGAATTCACCCAGATCGACATCGAAGCGTCTTTCATCAACGAAGACGACATCATGGGTCTGGCTCAGGGCATGATCAAAGAGATCTTCCAGCAAGAGCTGGGTGTGGATCTGGGCGACTTCCCACGTATGCCGTTCTCTGAAGCGATGAACAAGTACGGTTCCGACAAGCCGGATATGCGTATCCCGATGGAAATCGTGGATGTTGCTGAATTCCTGCAAGAGATCGAATTCAAGGTATTTGCGGGTCCTGCCAAGGATCCAAAAGGCCGCGTTGCTGCCCTGAAAGTACCGGGTGGTGCGCAGCTGAGCCGTAGCCAGATCGATGACTACACCAAGTTCGTTGGCATCTACGGTGCCAAGGGGCTGGCCTGGATCAAGGTTAACGAGATCGAAAAAGGCGTTGAAGGCCTGCAGTCTCCGATCATCAAGTTCATCGGCGACGACAACACCATGAAGATCATGGCCAAAGTCGGCGCCCAGAACGGTGATATCGTGTTCTTCGGCGCTGACCGCTACAAAGTGGTGTGTGAAGCGCTGGGTGCCCTGCGTTGCAAGATCGCAGCTGATCTGAACATGTACACTGCTCCATGGGCTGCCCTGTGGGTTGTGGACTTCCCGATGTTCGAAGAGAACGACGATGGTTCCCTGTCTGCACTGCACCACCCATTCACTGCACCAAGCTGCACTCCGGAAGAAATGGCGGCCAACCCGACTGCTGCTCTGTCCCGTGCTTACGACATGGTACTGAACGGCACCGAACTGGGTGGCGGTTCTATCCGTATCCACGATCAGGACATGCAAGCCAAGGTGTTCGACGTGCTGGGTATCAGCAAGGAAGAACAGGAAGAGAAATTCGGCTTCCTGCTCGACGCTCTGAAGTTTGGTGCACCACCACACGGTGGTCTGGCATTTGGTCTGGACCGTCTGATCATGCTGCTGACTGGTGCTACCTCTATTCGTGAAGTAATTGCCTTCCCGAAAACCCAGTCTGCTGCTTGTGTGATGACCCAGGCTCCAGGCGAAGTCAGCAACGCCCAGCTGCGTGAATTGCACATTCGTCTGCGTGAGAAAGCCAAGACTGAATAATCCGGTCTGGTGTTGATCACCGGCTGCTGCGGCAGTAGCGGCCAATAAAAAACGGGAGCTTCGGCTCCCGTTTTGCTTTGCTGTGTTCGATTCGGTCTATTCTGAAGGTTGCGTGATCTCAAGGATGCTGCTTGTGTTCTGTGCATTCATTGTCTGGAATCGATGTATAGTATTGCCAAGCAGTTGATTGTCGGGTTTTGTCTGATAATGTAGGCTTTGCACGTTTCTGTAGGAGGCGATGTGATCGAAGGTCAGGGAAATGAAAGATGTTCTTTGAAATATCTTGGTGTCGAGTCTGATTACGAGTCGGAGATATGTCGGATATCCAGGCTTATATTGGAAAAGAAAACAGATACTGAGCGTTGGCAGAAGCAGCAGTCCGTGTGGCATAAATGGGAGGTGCGCACGCGGCGAATTGGAAAAATGATCCCGGGAGGGTGTAGTGTTCTGGATTTGGGGTGTGGTGATCGCAAGCTTAAAGAATTTATCCCGGAGGATTGCACCTATACGGGTGCTGACCTGGTAGCTCGAACTGACGACACACTTTTTCTGGAAATCAATGACGACATTTGGCCTGATGGACAGTGGGATGTCGTTGTCGCTGCAGGTGTGCTTGAGTATGTGTATGATGTAAAACGCTTCTTTGAGCGTGTAAGGCAGCGTTCAGGTCGTCTGATATTTACTTATCATGTTGACAATGTATCTGGAGATGTTGCAAGGCTGAAACGGCTTGAGAGTGGCTGGCTATCGGATTTTCGTTTTTCTGAGCTGGTTATTTGCTGGGAAAGTAGCGGATGGAATGTTGCTTCTGTGACTGGATTGGCGAAAAAAGAAATTTTTAGACAATATATTTTCGAATTGGAAAGTGTTTAATGTTGAAGGAAACAGGCGTGCAGGAAAATTTCAGACTTTTTGATGTTGCAGAGTTACTGCCACAGAAATGGCGGAAGTATGCGGGTGTATCAGGTAGTGAGAATGTTCGGATTTTTAATCCAACACTCATCAAACGGTCTCACGGTTACTCGATGTGTTATCGAGTGGTGCTGGAGCGCCCTATCGGTGGTCATATGCTGCACTATGACACTCAGGGTGTTCGGGAAAATGTTCCATTTGCGTCGACAATTGTAAAAAAGGATTTTATGAATGCCTTGTCTGTTCGGTGGAGACGAACAGACAGAACGGAGACTGTGCGATGGCTGGCTACTTGTAAGCTGACGTCTGATTTTTCTGTGATACCTGATTCAGTAACTCCGCTTTCAAGTCTTATCCGTTTTGCACAATTTGATAATGCCGCTGTTGACCTGGGGGTCGATGAGAGCGTATCTGGACGAGTGTGCCATACGGATGGTTGGGCACTTGATGGGTTTGATAGTGTTCTGACTGCATCAGGCCTCAATGATCGCGCGCTTAGCTGGCATGCTGATCCTCGTTATTATGAGCTGCAAGGTCGTTTATATGTAACATGGAATGATGGTGGTAATAAACCGACAAATCATCAGTTTATGCTGGAAATGAATGATGATGGTATTACAGCCAAGGGCAAGGCTCGAGAAATTGTTGCAGAAGAACGCCGTTCAATTGAAAAAAATTGGGCATTTGTTGATTCTGGCGATGAAGTCTATTGTGTTTATTCGGTAGATCCTCATCATTTGATGTATGTCGATCTTTCTGATGAAAGCGTGGTGAAATGCTCTGGTGTGATTATCAGCAAATGGAATAACGCCTATGCAAGTTACTATGGCGTTCTTCGTGGTGGTGCGCAGCCGTTGCTACAGTCAGATGGTACTTTTTTATCGCTTGTTCACTCCAGTTATAAAATGCTGGAAGGACGAGTATATGCTGCTGCTGTTTACAGCTTTGATGCGAACCCTCCATTCTCCATGGTGCGTGCCCCTGAAATACCGTTGCGGCTGCCTAATCCATTGGGGCAAGAGCTCGATCATGAAAAGCTTAATTCAGATATAGCTGAAGTTGTGTATCCATGTGGTGTGGTACAGGAAGGCGGCTCGCTGGTCATATCATACGGAATCAATGATGAGCGTTGTGCTATTGCCATGGTTTCGCTTGAAGATGCCTTGGCGACTCAGACTCCTGTAACATCCCGATTGGTAACCAATATTTCCGAAAATGGCGAGGCATTCGATCTGGGAGAGCTACCAGTTGGTCGTATTGCTGGTACTGTACCTTTATTCTGGTGGGATGCTTCAGGGAAGAAATTCGATGGTTCCTATGGTGAGCGTCGCTTCCAGATAGGGAACTTTGGAGACATTGCTTCGAAGGATATTGCTGAGGCTCTTTCTTCTCTGAATATGAGGCAGCCGCATCCGGCTGAGCGTAAGCTGGTTTCTATTGGTTCGGTGCTTCATACCGCAGGTGATGGTGATATTATCTGGGGTACGGGTATGAAGGGTACCGTTCGTCGTCTTGATCCGTCTGTTAAAAACCTTGACATATATGCTGTTCGTGGGCCTCTGACGCTCAACTTCTTACGTGAGTCTGGTTTTGATGTCTCAAAAGTGTCTGAATTGTTTGATCCAGGCTGTCTGATAGGCACTTTGTACAATGCTAATATTCAAGCGGTTGGCCAAAAATCAAATGACCGATACGGAAATATTCGCATTATTCCTCATTTCCGTGATGACCTTTTCTTCCGTCGATCTTATCCGGAGTTAAAACGCCACTTTGTGAGTGTTGACACCGATACAGTAGGAATGCTTGAGGCATTTGCTGGTGCTGAAGCAGTGTATTCCAGTTCGTTGCATGGAATTATATTTGCAGAAAGTATGGGGATTCCAGCTTATTGGTTGGCTTCGCCAGGCGGTGAGGATGGGTTTAAATTTTACGATTATTATTACGGCACTGGTCGTTATCAGGTGAAGTGTTATCAAAATATCAGAGATGCCTTCAAAGCTGCTCCTATGCCTTTGCCAAAACTTGCTCCTGAGTCCTATATTGCGACCTTTCCACTAGAGGCTGTGCAGGCGCTTTCTTCTCGTGGCCTCGCGGTAGGCTCTACAGTGGTATTTGGGCGCGGACATGAAGCTGACGTAGCGAAATCAATTGAACGATCTCATGAGGGGATGTTCGGTTCTAATGTTTTGTGGCAAACCGAAGTTTCAGGTGCTTACAAGGCTCTTGTTCGGGGTGAAGTTGGTCAAAAGTGCAAGTTGTCTTTAACTCTTAGACCATTCGCAACGGGAGGCAAGGATAAGGACAGGCCTGTCGTTGTTCGTTTTAATGATGGCCGCAAGGTTGAATTCTGTTGGCATGATTCTGAGTCAAATGACAATACTATTTCAATTCCATTGGTTCTTGATGCCTCTGAGATGGAGATTGGTTTTGTGATAGATGCGCCGGTTCGGTCTATACCGTTCCGTGTTTCTCCTGATTCAGATCTTGTTCGTATTGCTGTTGGTCTGGTTGAAATGTCAATCCGCTTGTTATCCTGACAGTAATTGCGAGAAACGGGAGCTTCGGCTCCCGTTTTTATTTCTGTATCTCTGTATTTCTGTGTTGTTGATCCAAATAGTAAAAAACGGTTTATTCAAGAGCGGAGATGCGGACAATAATCTAGGGACACTCTGAATAACTCTGCACAGCGCTCGGCTCCGCCCTACCAGTCGTGTGCGAGTGCTGCAGTGTGTGTGAGCAAGGTGACGAACGTAGCGAAATGACGAACAACCTGGCTGGGTCCTTTTCAAGTCGGGCCGCGCAGGTTCGTCAACACCGCTCAAACGCGCTGCAGCCCGCGCCCTTCGGGGCTTTCGGGATGGTGATGGCTTTGTGTTGCAGGTTTTGACATAGCCTCAGTATTTAGTAAGAGGGTCATCAAATCGGCTTCGGGATTCATCACCATCCCGATAAGCCAGAGCGGGCACCGGGTTATTCAGAGGGTCCATTGGTCATTTCAGGGTGTCAAAACTCATGTCAGATCATTCAAATACGTCTGTAACGACTTCCGTCAGGGAGTATCGGCGTCGTGGGCCGGATCATCGCCTGTTGTTGGGTGGGGTGATTCCGGATTTTCTGACGATTCGGCAATGGTTTGATTTTCAGGGAGTGGCGATTGGACGCTGGGTGACGGTGGCTGAGCAGGAGCGGGCGGCTGGGTACTTCTATGATGCTCTGAGTGATCTGGTACAGATTCTGGCGGGGCGGCGTTTGCAGCCAACGGAACAGATTTACCTGGGGCGAGTGTTGATTTCGTTGCGGGGTAGCCTCGGGCTGAAGTATGGAACGGGTGGCAGGCCGGGAGCGGCAGCCCATTACGAACCGGCACGCCGGACGTTTGCGCTGGCTAAAAATGCTGGGCCTGGCAGTATTGCCCATGAATGGTTTCATGCGTTTGATCATTTCATCGCTGATAAGGCCTTTGCGCGCGAGCCGGATTTGTCTCTGGCGTCGTCGTTGTGGTCGTCGCAACCCATGTTGGAGCATCCCCTTAATCGCTTGTTGTCCGATTGCTATCGGACGGTGTTGTTGGCGCCAGATGGCAAGGCCAGTGAGCTGGCACAGCGTAGCCAGATGGTGGATCAGGTCATGGGCAGTTTCTATTTCAGCAGACCAGAGGAATTGGTGGCGCGCAGTTTTGAGGCTTTTATTCAAGACTCATCGATTCATAACGAATTTTTGGTAAAAGGCACCCGCCAGTCTGAAGATGCCCGTATGGGGCTCTATCCCAAGGATGAACAGCGCTCAAAAATCAACTCGGCATTTCAGAGTTACTTCTCCAGCCTGTCGAGTGAATTGTTGCAGCGAGCGGGGTGAGTTCGTGGCTGATGTATGCAGCGATATGGAGAGAATGCTGGATTGCGCTAAGGTAAAAGAATATTGATTGACAATGTTCTGGTCTGTCTGTGATTCCAGCATCGGTTTTTGAGGGTGTTTGTCAGCAGGGTGAAAAATCTCGAAAGACAGGGGTCATTTGCAACTGTTTTTCTTATCATGATAAATAACACATGATGCGACGGCATCGGAATTGATTCATTAGCAAGGGGATAACATGACGCTGGATTGCCCGTGGTGGCTGCCAGGAGTGGTTGCGATTGCTCTGGCCGGCTGTGGAGGAGCAGGGACAACATCCAATGAGAAACCCAGTGTATCCATTTCGGTGTCGGCGACGTCACCACTCACGGCCGGAGCGACGATTCGCCTGACGGCTTCAGCACTGGACGTCGATGGGACGATCAGCAGCTATCAGTGGACCCAGATATCTGGAACCAGTGTTGAGTTGTCGTCGGCAACGATTGCGGCGCCAACCTTCGTTGCACCTGTGGGGGTGTCGGCCCAGAGTCTGGTATTTAATGTGGTGGTGACCGATAACGATGGTGCAACAGGTTCTACCAGTGTATCGATGTCGGTAGCCGCTGGTGTCGCAGCACCGGTCAATTTCTGGATGCGTAATGTCGGCACCAATGCAGTGACCAATTGGGATGCCGTGGATCATGCGTCGACCTACAACCTCTATATGGCGACGGAGTCGTTTGCCTCGCTCAGCAGTTTATCCTCCTATGCAACGCTAACCGATGGTTATCTGTTTCCTGATATCACCTCCGCGCCTGCTACTCCCTATCAACTGACGGGTCTTGAAACCGGTACCCGATACTATTTTGTGGTGACGGCGGTTTGCTCGGCAGCTGTTTGTGGGACGCGCACCGAAAGTGTTGCTTCAACCGAGATTACCCGTCTGATTGGCCAGACCTTTCCGTTTACTCAAGCGCTTCAGGATACAACGCTCGAAACCTGTATCGGCACGGATGGTGAGTGGACTGACTGTCCGGCCGACGGATTGAGTGGTCAGGATGCCCAATACGGTCGTACTGCTGGAGCCTTGGCGGGAACTCTGTCAAAAACCGGCTCTGGTGTGGCGGCCATGGATTTCACGCTGCTGGATGAGGACGGCAATGCCGTGACCGACAGAAGTGCTGCGCATTGCCTGAAGGACAATCACAGCGGGCTGATCTGGGAGCTCAAAAACGCTGACGATATTGTCCGCACAGACGGTAATCGCTTCAGCTGGTACAGCGCAGTGGCAACCACGAATGGTGGTCAGGCGGGTCTGTATTACGGCTCGGAATGCAGTGGTGATGTGTGTAATACGGCATCCTACAACAACTATCTGGATGGTCTTGCCTTGTGTGGTCGAACCGACTGGCGGTTGCCAACGGTGGCAGAATTGCGGGGTGTCAGTGATGTGGGGGGCTTGTGTGATGAAGACGATGCGTGTCTGTACGACACACATGCCTGGTACTGGAGTGCCGATAGCTGGGCAGGGGATGCAACCCAGGCCTGGATTGTGAGTCTGGATGGGCGTCCCGATACTCCGTACAGCAAGGAGTTGCCGCGTCAGGTCATGATGGTCAGTGATGGAGGCAGCCAATGAAAACGGCATGCGCAGGGTGGTTGATCGTCTTGGCGGCGCTGGTTGTGCAGCCGGTAATGGCACAAACCTGTAGCAGTACCCTCGTGAAGACCACGGGTAGTGAACGCTTTCGCAGTCAGAAAGACGGCAGTATTTATGACCTGCAAACCGGTCTGTTGTGGTCGGCGTGCAGTTATGGCCAGACCTGGAAATCTGGCGTTTGCTCGGGGTCGCCTGTGGCGGTGGACCTTACCGGTGCACTGCTGGCGGTCACTGACTTGACGCTGGCGGGTTATCAGGGTTGGCGTGTTCCGAATATCAATGAGTTGCAGAGTCTGGTTGAGTGGTCCTGCGTGGGGCCTGCCGCTGACCTTGCCTATTTTCCTGATATTCGTAATAACCATTACCTGAGCAGCAGTGCCAGGGATGTGGATGGTGCACCGGTTATTCAGGTGCTGGATTTTTATAGTGGCCGGGTACGAGATGCCTTGTACGACACCAGTTATCTGTTGCTTGTGCGTGATATGCGCTGATAACCGGAATACGGAGAGACCTTTATATGCAGATTGCGGGGAAACGGTTGTGGCCATGGTTGGTGGTGGCGCTGGTATTGTCGGGGTGTGGCGGCACCAGTTCGGCAACGCCAGTGAGTTCTGGTTCTGATTCGGGGACTGATACCGGAACCGATGACTCGACAGATGATGACGATACCAGTTCCAGTACCAATGTGGCCCCTGTGGCCAATGCTGGGCGGGACCAGTCGGCGGTGGCGGGTACCACTCTGTATTTGCCGGGGAGTGGGCTTGATTCGGATGGCACCATCGTCAGTTACGAGTGGCAGCAGCTGGATGGTACGGCTGCGGTGATTAATAACGCCACGGCTGCAACCACGACGGTTGTGCTGCCGGATGTGACAGCGTCCGAAGTGCTGGTGTTTGCTCTGACGGTTACCGATAACAACGGTGCTACCGATACTGATACCGTGAACATCACGCTTTATATTTCCGAAGACTCGGCATCCAACGTCAAGCCGGTCGCCAATGCCGGTTCTGACCAGGTGGCCACCTCCGGAGATACCGTTACCCTTACCGGTTCAGGCAGTGATTACGATGGAGTAGTGTTGTCGTATGCCTGGCAGCAAGTGAGTGGCACCTCGGTTACTCTGACTGATAAGACATCCTCAACGCTTGTGTTTGCTGCGCCAACGGTTACCTCGCAGGAAACGCTGGTATTTGCTCTGGTGGTCACCGACGACGGCGGTGCAACCGATGCTGATACGGTTAACGTCAGGGTTTACCCGGAAATGGCTGCGCCGGCTAATCTGGCGGTGACCACCAGCCTGGCAGGATTCACTTTGAGTTGGGATGCCGTCACCGGTGCCGACAGTTACAACGTCTATTACGCCGCTGAGAGTTTTGGCAGTCCGGTTGATGTTGATAACTACGCCAGTCTGGTTGCAGGGCATATGGTGACGGGGGTTGCCGATAATGAGTATGTGCTGGCATCACCTGACTCCATTACTACCTATTACTTTGCAGTAACGGCGGTGCGTGACTCGGACGAGAGTGATGCCAGCAGTGAGGTGCATGCCACCAGTGTGGTGACGGTTACCATCGGTGCGACCGGACTTCTGAATGACACTGGTCTGGATACCTGCTCCAACCTGTCTGCGGGGGGTAATGATTGCCCTGAGAGTGGTTATTCCGGCCAGGACGGTGATTATGGTCGTGATGCCAGTGCCCTTGCAGGAAATCTGGCCAAGAGTGGTGCCGGTGCGGCTGGCTTTGATTTCATCAAGATGGATGCTGATGGCACGATTCTTGATGCAACCGCTGACGACTGGAGTTGTGTGTTTGATGTGCACACCGGTCTGGTCTGGGAAGTAAAGTCTGCATCGTCCAGCAGTGCTTACAGCGCTGCCTCCACCTTTACCTGGTACAGCACGGATACCTCAATCAATGGCGGTAACTCCGGTACATCGGCGGCGTCAAAATCAGCCGATGCTGGCAGTTGTTCCATTGGTACGGATGTTATTTGTCAGACCGCAAACTACGTCAGTTACGTGAACGAACAGGAGTTGTGTGGATTGACCAGCTGGCGCTTGCCAACCACACGCGAGTTGAGCGGGATTGTGAATCATGGGGCCGAAGCGCCATCCATCGACGACGATTACTTCCCGAATACCGTCTACAACAAGAGTTACTGGACCCGTGAGACGGGAGCATCCGGTGCCTGGTCGGCCTGGTCGGTGAGTTTTAATACAGGGACGGCAGCAACCGAAGCGAAAAGTGTTGCGCGTCCGGTGCGTCTGGTAGCGGGAGAACAGGAATGATGGGCAAATCCTTGCTGATGCTGGCACTTGTATGGCCGATGCTGGCGAATGCCGCTGACACCATGACCCAGTCATGTCTGGATGGGGTAACGCTGATCAATCCGACCAGCTCGTTTACCGATAATGGTAACGGTTCGGTTACCAGCAAAGTGACCGGCTTGACCTGGCGCCAGTGTCCACTCGGTCAGACCTGGAGTGGTTCTGCTTGTACCGGTGATGCGTCATACGGTAATTGGGAATCGGCGCTGGAGGATGCCGAAGCGTTGAGCTTTGCCGGTTATTCTGATTGGCGTTTGCCAAACATTAACGAGTTGCGGAGTCTGGTCGAGCGCGCGTGTGCTACACCATCCATCAATGCCTCGTTGTTTCCGTTGACCTACTCGGCTACCGGTTTCTGGTCGTCAACATCGTCTTTTTCTGATGCGGGTCAGGTGCGGGTACTCGATTTCACCGCCGGGGCTGAAAGTCTGGTGGGCAAGTCGGAATACAAGGTCGTGTACGTGGTGCGCGGCGGCAACTGAGTATTGTCAGGGCCTCTGAATTCCAGACATAAAAAAACCGGCCTTGGCCGGTTTTTTTATGCTTGTTGGCAAGTGGTGTTGGCCTCCGGGGAGGGAGGCCTCAGCCATTACTTGTCAGAAGCGATCAGGGCAGTAGCTGCTTTCTTGGTGTACTGATCCATCTTGTCGAAGTTCAGGTACTTGTAAACGTCAGCAGACATGCTGTCCAGCTTGTTGGCGTATTCCATGTATTCTGCGGTAGTTGGCAGTTTGCCCAGGATGGCGCCTACAGAAGCCAGTTCCGCAGAGGTCAGGTACACGTTGGCACCATCGCCCAGACGGTTCGGGAAGTTACGGGTAGAGGTGGACAGAACGGTAGTACCGGCCTGAACACGTGCCTGGTTACCCATGCACAGGGAGCAGCCTGGCATCTCGGTGCGAACACCGGAAGTGCCGTAGATATTGAAGTAACCTTCTTCCATCAGCTGAGCCTCGTCCATCTTGGTTGGAGGAGACATCCAGAAACGGGTAGACAGACCACCTTTGTGCTGGGACAGCAGTTTACCAGCAGCACGGAAGTGACCGATGTTGGTCATGCAAGAACCAACGAATACTTCGTCTACTTTAACGCCAGCAACGTCAGACAGGGTCTTGGCATCGTCCGGGTCGTTAGGGCAGCAAACGATTGGCTCTTTGATCTCGTCCAGGTTGATTTCGATCACGTGAGCGTATTCAGCGTCAGCGTCTGCACGCATCAGTGCTGGGTTGGCCAGCCACTCTTCCATCGCCTTGGCGCGACGTTCCAGAGTACGTGGATCGCCGTAACCTTCAGCAATCATCCAGCGCAGCATTACGATGTTGGACTTCAGGTACTCAGCCACTGACTCTTCAGACAGGGTTACAGTACAGCCAGCAGCGGAACGCTCAGCAGAAGCGTCAGACAGTTCGAACGCTTGTTCTACAGTCAGTTGCTCCAGACCTTCGATCTCCAGGATACGACCGGAGAATTCGTTGATCTTGCCTTTCTTCTCAACGGTCAGCAGGCCTTGCTTGATACCGTACAGAGGGATGGCATGAACCAGGTCGCGCAGGGTGATACCAGGCTGCATGGTACCGCTGAAGCGAACCAGTACAGACTCTGGCATGTCCAGAGGCATAACGCCGGTAGCAGCAGCGAATGCAACCAGACCGGAACCGGCTGGGAAGGAGATACCCATTGGGAAACGGGTGTGAGAGTCACCACCGGTACCAACAGTATCTGGCAGCAGCATACGGTTCAGCCAGGAGTGGATGATACCGTCGCCTGGACGCAGGGATACACCACCACGGGTCATGATGAAGTCAGGCAGAGAGTGCTGCATGGCAACGTCAACTGGCTTTGGATAAGCAGCAGTGTGACAGAAGGACTGCATTACCAGATCAGCAGAGAAGCCCAGACACGCCAGGTCTTTCAGTTCGTCACGGGTCATTGGACCAGTGGTGTCCTGAGAACCAACGGTGGTCATCTTCGGTTCACAGTAGGTGCCTGGACGGATGCCCTGACCTTCAGACAGACCGCACGCCTTGCCTACCATCTTCTGAGCCAGGGTGAAGCCCTTGCCGGTGTCGGCTGGATCCTGTGGCAGACGGAAGATGTCGGTGGCGCCCATGCCCAGAGCAGCGCGAGCCTTGGTGGTCAGACCACGACCGATGATCAGAGGGATACGACCGCCAGCCTGTACTTCGTCCAGAATTACATCGGACTTGAAGCCGAATTCGGAGATTACTTCACCGGCTTCGTTCAGGATTTTGCCTTCGTATGGACGGATTTCAATCACGTCGCCCATGTTCATTTTTTCTACTGGTGCTTCGAATACCAGAGCGCCAGCGTCTTCCATGGTGTTAAAGAAGATCGGAGCGACTTTGGAACCGATACATACACCGCCGCCGCGCTTGTTAGGCACACCAGGGATGTCGTCACCGAAGAACCACAGTACGGAGTTGGTGGCAGACTTACGGGAAGAGCCGGTACCAACCACGTCACCTACGAAAGCAACGGGCAGGCCTTTGGCCTTGATGGCTTCGATCTGGGCCATTGGGCCAGTCACGCCGTGTTCTTCAGGAGTCAGACCGTCACGGGTCATCTTGTAAGCGGCACGGGCGTGCAGCGGGATGTCTGGACGGGACCATGCATCCGGAGCTGGAGACAGGTCGTCAGTGTTGGTTTCACCAGTGACCTTGAATACGGTCATCTTGATGCTGTCAGCTACCTTGTTGCGCTTCAGGAACCATTCGGCGTTAGCCCAGGATTCCATAACGGCTTTGGCGACTGCGTTGCCAGCTTCCATCTTTTCTTTCACGTCGTTGAAAGAATCGAACATCAGCAGGGTATTTTTCAGTTCTTCGCCAGCCAGTTCGGCCAGCTCAGCGTCGTCCAGCAGGGCAACCAGAGTTTCGATGTTGTAACCGCCCTGCATCATGCCCAGCAGCTGAACAGCTTTCTGCTTGGAAACCAGCGGAGAGGAAGCTTCGCCTTTAACAACGGCGGTCAGGAAGCCGGCTTTAACGTAAGCAGCTTCGTCCACACCTGGAGGAATACGGTTTTCCAGCAGGTCAACCAGAGTTTCTTCTTCGCCAGCAGGTGGGTTTTTCAGCAGCTCAACCAGGGCGGCAGTTTGTTCGGCAGACAGCGGCTTTGGTGGAATACCAAGCGCTGCACGCTCGGCAACGTGAGCACGATAAGCTTCTAACACGGTTATATCCTCATCTCATAATATCGTCAGATTCGACCCTGCATCCCTTGTGAGGACGCCGACAATCTTTCGATGGTTGGTTTCCATTTGGAATTCAGGTGCGGAAGTATACCCGATAGGACTACTGCTTTTAATAAAGCCAAAGGTCTTAACCGGGTTACAGGTTGGTGTTTTCACCAATATCCGCCATTCATCGCAAAAATAGTGGTCTTGAGTCGTGCGATCTGATTGTTTTTGTTGGTTTTTTGCTCAAAAGCCCGGGTTTGCTCACCCCGGCCTTTGCGGGCGCCAATGTATCATAATGTAACGGGGAGCCTGCAATGATTGTCATGCCCGGCGCAGGTTGCCAAAATGCGGAATCTTTTGCTCTGAGAGCCCGATACTGTGCGAATATCAGCCGACGAAAATATCCCCCTTCTTACTTCTTTTTTCTCTGAATTTGGCCCGATCCGGCAATTTACGGGTCGCTCGGTTAATCGTGATGACCTGCTTGAGACTGACGTTTTGCTGGTTCGTTCGGTGACGCGTGTGGATGAAAATTTGCTGGCGGGAACGCCGGTGAAGTTTGTTGGGACGGCCACCATCGGGACCGATCATATTGATCTGGAATACCTGAAACGCGCCGGTATCGGATTTGCCAGTGCTCCGGGGTGTAACGCCCAGGCGGTGGTGGATTATGTGCTCAGCGCCTTGAGCGTGCTGGTGGATGCCCGTGATCAGCGCTTTGCTGATCTGGTGGTGGGGATTGTGGGTGTCGGCAATGTTGGTGCTTGTCTGCGTCGTCGCCTTGAAGAAATGGGTGTGAAAGTTCTGGCGGTTGACCCCTTCAAAACCGAAGCGGAAGTGGGTGAGCTCACCACCCTGGATGAAGTGTTGACGGCGGATGTCGTGACTCTGCACACGCCTCTGACAACCGAGGGTGATCACCCGACCTGGCATCTGATCAATGCCGAGCGTCTGGCGCAAATGAAGCCGGACGCCTGTCTGATCAATACCTGTCGTGGCCCTGTGGTGGATAACCAGGCGCTGAAATCCCATTTGGCGGCTTTGTCAGAATTTGAAGCAATTCTGGACGTCTGGGAAAACGAACCGGAGCTGGATCTCGAACTGATGCAGCGTTGTCTGATCGCCACACCCCACATTGCGGGGTACTCCCTTGATGGCAAAATGAACGGCACCGAGATCATCTACCGCGCCGTGTGTGAGTTCCTGGGTTTGCCTATTCGTCGCAAACTGGGGCAATTCCTGCCAGAGCCTGGCGTGAAGCGGGTCAACTTTACCGATCAGGTACCTGTGCATCAGGCCTTGCGCACGGCCATTCGTGCTGCATACGAAGTGCGCGTAGATGACGGCATGATGCGAACGGCTATGCGTCGCGCCAGTAGTCGCAAGGCAGCTTTTGATCAGCTGCGTCGCGACTATCCGTTGCGCCGCGATATTCCAACCATGCGCGTTGGGGTGCCAGCCAAGTGTCAGGATCTGCACGACGTGCTGGCGGCAGCCGGATTTGATGTGCGCACAAAGTAATGAGCTATATCGAAGTTATATATCTGAAATGAATTGCCTGAATAAGTCAGGGCATTGTTTTTAGCTTGATACTTTGGAAGTGGCTCTGGCTCCTGCTTCGCCTTACCTCCTGCATCCATGCAGTCGTGCGCGAGCGGTGCAATGCGTGTGAGCAAGGCGACTAACGCAGCGAAATGACGAACCTGTCCGGCCGAGTCCATTTCAAGTCGGGCCGCGCAGGTTCGTCAACACTGCTCAAATGCGCGGCAGCCCGCGCCTTTCGGGATGGCGATGACTCGGGTGTCGCCGGTTTTCGACGTAGCCCCCAAGAGTCAGCTGTGAGGGCTATCAAGTCGGCTTTGTGATTCATCATCCCGATAAGCCAGAGTGGGCACCGAGTGATTCAGAGGGCCCCGGGGGCGCTCTGTGTTGACCCGAACACCTTACAGGTGTCCAGGATTGTACAGCTGGCGGTCATCCACTGGTGGTGGAGTCCATTGATACATCCAGGTTTCGGTCAGCGGTTGGCCGTTGGATTCCAGATACACACGAATGTTGATCGGTTCTACGCTGTCGGCATCCGGTATTACGTCAAACATGGCACGGTAGCCCTGAATAGCGTGATTCGGGCGCGCGGAGGTGATTTCGACCTTACCGGAAGAAACGCTGATTACCGGTTTGATGTCGGCATTACCGCCGACCATTGGCAGCATGCCGCCTTCAAAGTCGATGGCAAAACGTTGGCTGTAGTACTGACGTTTCTGACCAACCACACCACCCAGACCGGTGAAGGTATCTTTTACATGAGCACGTTCTGGCACCACAGGAGGGATGCCACCCCAGTGCAGATTGTAGCTGAACAGCAGTTCCTGACCGGCTTCTACCGGATTGGCCGGGTTCCAGAAGGCAACGATGTTGTCGAAGGTTTCATCCAGAGTCGGGATTTCCACCAGCTGCACAGAGCCTTTGCCCCAGTTGCCCAGTGGCTCTACCCACAGACTTGGGCGGCGATCATAAAACACGCCGTCGTCCTGGTAGTGGTCGAAGTTGCGGTCACGTTGCAGCAGACCAAAACCACGAGGGTTCTCATCGCTGTAGGCGTTAAAACGCAGGTTGCGTGGGTTGGTCAGTGGGCGCCATATCCATTCGCCGGAACCGGTGAACATGGCCAGACCATCGGTGTCGTGGATTTCAGGGCGCCAGTCGTAACCGATACGACGATCGTTTTCACCGATCATGTACATGCTGGTCAGTGGTGCGACCCCCAGACGCTCTACCGACTTGCGTGGGTAAATTGCGGCATCAACGCGCATTTTCAGACGTTCGCCTGGCTGAATTTCAAAACGGTAGGCACCGGTTACGCTTGGAGAATCAAGCAGGGCGTAAACCACGGCAACATCACTGCCATCTTTCGGATCTTCGAGCCAGAAGTGGGTGAAGGTCGGGAATTCTTCAGGGCGGTTCATGGCTGTATCGACTGCCAAGCCACGAGCGGACTGGCCGTATTGCATTTCCGGGCCAACCGCGCGGAAGTAGCTGGCGCCGAGGAAAGCGACTACGTCACGGCTCCAGTCGGTGTGGAACTGCATACGGAAACCGGCAAAGCCCAGGTCTTTTGGCAAGTTTTTGCCTTTAACACCGGAGTCGCCGTAGCTGAACAGATCCGGGCTGTAGTTCATTGGCTGAACCTTGCCGTCTACCAGGCGGTCGATGGCAATCGGAGTGTCGAAGAACAGGCCGAGGTGGAACAGTTCAGCACGGAACAGGGATTCGTCTTTTTTCCAGAGCGCGTGGTCATGGTCGTAACGCAGCTGCTGGTAATTATCCCAGCTCAGACCTTGCAGGGCTTTTGGCAGCTCGCCTTTGTGGCTCACATACTCTTCAGTGGCCTGGTGGCGGGCGTAACCTTTCAGCCATGCGTAACTGAAGGCTTCACCAGCGTCTGGAGCGGCTTTGTCGGCAGCCATAACGGTCAGGCTGGCCAGTGACAGGGCCGTTGCGGTCAGCAGGGTGCCTACTGACTTGCAAAATGATTGTGCGGGGTTTTGAGAGCGCATTGCTCACCTCGAATCGGGAATTCAACCGGCGCATCCTAAGCCTTGTTTCGTAACAGTTAAATAGTTGCATTCATGAGAGTTTCTTAAATTCAGTGTGTAAAAAACTGTTTGAATATTCTCTGAGCAATCGGCGTTTGCTGACCGCCTGCTGGCAAATGCTTACGGGCAAGGCTTGCGATGGTTTTAATCGGCGTTAAGCTGCTGGCCCGGCTGAAAGACGTGCCGGATGTTCGTTAACAGGGGTGCAACGATTGAAGTCGATTTATGCAATGTCAGCTGTTCTGGCCGGGGCCAGTGTGGCGCTGGTGCCAGTGCAGGCAACCGAGCTGTACAGCCAGGTCAGTCTGATGTCGAGTTCTGAACCGGTGCCGGTGCTGGATATGGTGAATGGCTGGGATGGCCCCTTCCAGTCGGGTACATACGCGTATGCTGATGCCCGTGTCGCGGCGGGTTTCCGCTTTGGCGAACAGCAGCGCTGGAATGTCGAGTGGGAGCGGCGCTGGCATTATGACCTGACGTTTTCGGAAGGTATGTCGCGTTATTACCGGGCTCAGGAACAGGGCACGGATCTCGCCAATACCGAAAGTCTGAGCCTGGAAGCGCGCACACTGGAAGCGCAGGGGTTGCGCCTTGGTCGGGAATTCCGTCAGCGCGACTGGAGCATCACACCTGCACTGGCGGTTTATCGGGTGTCGCAATGGCAATTCGGTTCGCTTGATGGTGTAGCAGAAGGTGGTGCTTCGGATACCGCGTCGGCAGAGCTGGATTATCACTATGATCAGGACCGTATTCTGGAATACGGGGTAAACCCCGCTGCAGGCTGGGGGCTGAGTCTGGATCTGGTCGGTAGCTGGCAGATTGACCAAAACTGGTCTGCGGATGTGGCTCTGAAGGATATCCTCAATCGCTGGTATTTCGAGGATTCCGGTTACACCAATGCCTGTATCAACTTTAACAGCCCATCCGAGACGGTGTGCGCCAGTAGTGCTACAGCATCGGGCAAATCCGGTCAGGAGGTGTTTGTGGCCAGTTTGCGTCCGACCCTGATGGCCAACCTGGCTTATCAGCCATTAAACACGCGGATTGAGCTGTATCACCACGGTGAATTCACCCGTCTGAGGGCTGAGTATCGCTGGCGACCATTGGCTGAATTGCCGGAAATAGGTGTGGCCGCTTACAGCACGGCACAAATGGGGCTGGGCATTTATGGGCGTCACTGGAATCTGAGTCTGGCCAGTGATGATCTTCGTACCGGCTTTGCCCGCGACCTGCAGCTGCAGGCCGGGGCCAGTTGGCAGTGGTGATTCGACCCGTTCAGATGCTCTGATTGCTGCTGGCGGTGCGTTCGCGCTCGCCCGCCAGACGATCCAGCATGGCCTTGTTGCACAGGCTGATCACAATCTGTCCGGCTTTGGGAGTTGTCCCAGAGCCGGATACCAGTGGTGTCACCTTGCCATCTTGCTCAATACACATCAGGCACATGGCGTCGCTGCCGTTGCGTTTCTGATAGTCCTCGAATGTGAACTCCTCGCTCAGGCGCGTGCTGCGTACCTGTCCGCCTTGTGACAGCAGGCTGGCGAATTTGCCCCAGGTGAGGTGGTCGGCAAACAGTAGCTGGCCACTGAATTCCTCGCTGTGGCGATGTTTGCTGCTTTGCTGGCTTTCGGTGCTGGTTTGCAGGCGGTACACCTTCTGCGCTCCGAACTCCTCCTGAAACCACATGCTGGCCACCGCATTGCTGCGGGCATCCGGTGACAAGGCCAGCAGGCTGCCCAGGCCGGTCAGGTCGAGGCGTGCTTCGGCGTAGTCAGAGGCCGGGTTACCAAAGAATGTAGTTAGGCCGTCCATGCGTGCGGCCCGGATATTGTCGTGGCTGGAGTCGGCTAATAACACTTGAACGTTGTGCTTGCGTAGCTCGCGGGCAATGGCACGCGCCACAATGTTGGCTCCCAGAATCAGAATGCCGTGTGGTGGAGGTTCGACAACACCGAGCCAGCGAGCCAACGGGCGCGCGGTGGCACTTTGCAGGATCACTGTGCCAAAAATCACCGAAAACGTCAGGGGTACCAGCAGGCTGGCGTTTTCAACACCGGCTTCTTCCAGTTTGATGGCAAACAGGGCTGATACCGCAGCTGCCACAATGCCGCGTGGTGCAATCCATGCCAGCAGGGCTTTTTCCTGCCAGCGCAATTTGCTGCGCCAGGAAGCCAGTAAAATCGACAAGGGCCGTGCCAGTAATTGCATGGCGATCAGCAGGACAATGGCTTTCCAGCCCAGTGACAACAACTCCGGCAGGGTCAGGCGCGCCGCCAGCAGCACAAACAGACCGCTGATCAGCACCACCGTCAGGTGTTCCTTGAAGTTGAGGATTTCGGCCAGATGCAGGTCGCGCTGGTTGGCCAGCCACATGCCCATCAGGGTGATGGCCAGCAGGCCGGACTCATGGGCCAGATAGTTGGAGAGACTGAAGGTCACCAGTACAACGGCCAGCGCCGCCAGATTGGCGAGGTATTCCGGAATCCACTGTTTGCGTAACCAGGTGCCCAGCAGCCAGCCACCGGCCAGACCACAGGCACTGCCGATACCGATGATTTCAACAAACGCCAGCAAGCCCTGGCCAATACCATTGGCGGTGCTGCTGGCCAGCAGGTACTCGTACACCATAACCACCAGCAGGGCGCCAATCGGGTCGATCAGAATGCCTTCCCAGCGCAGGATGTTGCTGATCGCCGCATTGGGGCGGACGGTGCGTAACATGGGCACAATCACGGTCGGGCCGGTTACTACGGTTAATGCGCCAAACAGAATGGCAATCGGCCAGCCGGGTTCAAACAACCATTGGGTAACCAGAGCGGTAACCACCCAGCTGGCCATGGCGCCCACACTGATCAGGCTGCGCACGACGTTGCGCTGGTTGCGGATTTCCTGCAGGTTGAGGGTCAGGCTGCCTTCAAACAGGATGATGGCCACTGCGAGGGAAATCAGGGGGAATAGCAGGTTGCCAAGCAGGGCGTCAGGATCAAGCAGGCCACTGACCGGCCCCAGCATCAGGCCGCTGATCAGCAAGAACAGAATGGCGGGTAAACGTACGCGCCAGGCCAGCCATTGGCACAGGAAGCCGGTCAGGGCGATACCGGCCAGCATTAACGGAATCAGTTCGGTTGGAGTGTGCGTACTGGTCACTCGTTGTCCTTGTTATCAACATGTCGATCGTCAGGATAACGACAATGATGGATGGCGGGAATGCTCAGATAGAACGAAGCCCCGCAGGGCGGGGCTTCGAGACAGATGGCTGTCGTTTTGTAGCGGTTGTGTTGAATGGGGCGATCAGTGTCCGCCGCTGGCGGCCGGGTCGATGCTTCGGGTTGGTTTGGGTGCCAGCCAGATCGCCATGGCGGCAATCACGAAGGCGGCGGCCACAATCGCCATGATCTGGTTGGTCGCCAGCATCACGCTCTGACTGGTGATCAGACGGTCGAGCATCTGGTTGGCCATATCCGGACTCATGCCCTGGTTGATCATCTGGGCGTGAGTAACACCGCCCGGATCGCTGATCGCTACCAGTTCAGCATGGTTCTGGGTGGTTTTGTCGTCCCACATGGTGGTGATCAGTGAGGTGGCAAAAGCACCTGATAGCGTCCGCAGGAAGTTCATCAGGCCAGCGGCTGATGCGGTTTCCTTAGGTTCTACCGACGACAATGCCAGTCCACTGAGTGGTACAAAGAAAAATGGCAGTCCCACGCCCAGCAGCAGCAGCGGCAGGGCGATATCCCAGTAGGTCATGTCGGTGGTGGCGATAGTGCGCCATGCGGTAATGGCACCCAGCCACATCACCCCAAAGAACACCAGTTTACGGGCATCCATTTTCATCGACATACCGGCGGCCATCGGTGCTACCAGAATGGCCAGCACGCCGGTCCAGGCCGTGGTATGGCCGGCTTCGGTCGGGGTGTAACCCATATAACCTTGCAGCCACTGCGGTGTCAGCACGTTAGCGCCAAAAAACGCCGCAAACGCCAGACTGATGGTTAACACCGATACCGAGAATCCACGATGGCGGAATACCCGCAGGTCCACTACCGGGTGATCCTCGTGCAATTCCCAGATCATAAAGGCGGCAAAACCGATCACGGCCACAATGCTCAGGGTAATAATTTCGATCGAAGCAAACCAGTCGAGGTTTTTGCCTTCGTCGAGCACCAGCTGTAGCGCTCCCACCCACACAATCAACAGCACCAGACCGGTGAGGTCGAACGGATTGCGCTGCAGGGGTTCTTCATAACGCTTGAGCAAGCGCCAGGCAGCCCAGGCACAGGCAACCGCAATTGGCAGGTTGATCCAGAAGATCCACGGCCATGAGTAGTTGTCACACAGATAACCACCCAGAATTGGCCCCAGAACCGGTGCAATCAGGGTTGTCATTGACCACAAGCCGATCGCTGCCCCGGCTTTTTCGGCCGGGAAAATACGCAGCAGCAGGGTTTGCGACAGTGGCATCAGTGGGCCGCCTGCCAGGCCCTGGAAAATCCGCGCCAGTACCAGCAAACCGAGAGAGTCAGCCAGGCCGCACAGCGCCGAAAACAGACCAAATGCACCCATCGAGATGGTAAATACCCGTACCGCACCAAAACGGTTGGCAAGCCACCCGGTCAGCGGAACGGTAATGGCCTCGGCCACCGCATACGAGGTAATCACCCAGGTGCCCTGACTGGTGGTGGCGCCAAGGCCACCGGCAATCGAAGGCACCGATACGTTGGCGATGGTCATGTCGAGTACGGCCACAAAGTTGGCGGCGGCCAGTACCAGAGCAGCCAGCCACAACATGCCACCTTGCAGCGGCTGGAGTGGTTGCTTGTGATCGAACGGATTACCCATGGCTTACCTCAAGGTCAGCGCGTTATCGCCATCAGCCTTGGCGTGAGTATCAATGGTCACTTCCATGGACAGGCCAACACGCAGCGGATGTTCTGCCAGTTCGGCCTGATCGAGACGAATGCGCAGTGGCAGGCGTTGCACAACCTTGATCCAGTTGCCGGTGGCGTTCTGGGCCGGAATCGTTGCAAACGCGGAGCCGGAACCCGCAGACAGCCCTTCCACTACGCCGTGGTAGGTCACACTGTCGCCGTACAGGTCGGAGGTGACGATCACTGGCTGGCCAATGCGCACTTCTTCGAGCTGGCCTTCCTTGAAGTTGGCATCAACATGCATGTCCTGCACCGGCACAATACTCAGCAGGCTGGTACCTGCCTGAATGCGCTGGCCTGGCTGTACGCTGCGATTGGCGACGATGCCATCAACGGCGGCGCGAATTTCAGTGCGCTCCAGATCCAGCTGGGCCTGTTGCAGGCGTACCTGAGCGGCCAGTACTTCCGGATGGGTATCCGGTGTGCTGTTGATGATTTGCACGGCGTTGGCTTCGCGAGAACGCTGGGCACCAATACGAGTGGCTAGAGTCTGGCTGGTAGCGGCATTGGCCGCGGTCAGGGCAGCACGAGCGGATGCAAAGGCGTTTTCGGCGCGGGTCAGTTCGTCACCGGAAATAGAACCGGACTTCACCAGCGCCTGACGGCGTTCCAGATCGATACGGGCGCGTTCGAAGTCGGACTCAGCACCACTCAGTTGGGCGCGAGCGGTTTTTTCGGCCGCTTCTGCAGCGGCTACCTGGGCTGCCAGCGTCTTGTCATTGGCGTAGTAGGCAGCGACCTGACGTTGTACTCGCGCCAGATCCGCTTCGGCCTGGGCTACGGCCAGGCGTGCATCAGCCTGATCGATACGAACCAGTACATCACCTGCTTTGACGCTCTGGGTGTCCTGCACCAGTACTTCGGCAACAATGCCGGAGACGGCCGGAGTGACGGTGGCGATTTCAGTGGCTGTGTAGGCGTTGTCAGTGGATACATAACGGGAGCCGTGCAGCTGCCACCAGGTGGCGGTCGCGCCAGCGCTCAGCAGAACCACGGCACCCAGTGCCACCAGCAGTTTGTTACGTTTCTGGCTCCGGGATGGGGAAGCAACTTCAGTCATACAGGATTCTCCGGACATTATTCAGATACAGGTTGCTGGTAACCGCCACCAAGGGCCTGAACCAGAGCAACGTCAAGGGTGATGGCACGCGCTTGCAAGTCGGTCAGAGCGCGGCGGTTTTGTATTACGAGGTCTTCAGCGGTCAACACGTCGAGGTAGCTGTCGAGGCCGCCTTCATAACGGTTACGACTGATGCGCCAGGATTCTTCGGCGGCTTCCAGTGCTTGCTGGCTGGCCTGCATGCGGCCCTGCAGCGCGCGTTGGCTGGTGGCGGCGTCTGCTACTTCGTTCAGTGCATGGCTGATCGCCGACTGGTAGCTGGCAACCGCTTCTTCGTAACCGGCACGGGCCTGACGCAAATTGCTGCGCAGGCTGCCGCCGTTAAAGATCGGCAGCGAAATAGCCGGGCCGAATGAGCCGATGGCTGATCCGCCGTCAGTCAGTTTGTCGAGGCCCAGTGACTGCAGGCCGACCATGGCTGACAGGTTTACGTCCGGGTAAAACGCCGCTTTGCTGGCAGCGACCTTGTCCATACGGGATTCGGCTTGCAGGCGTGCGGCAACGATGTCCGGACGACGACCCAGCAGGCTCAGTGGCAGATCAGATGGTACGGCCGCATCACCGGCCAGACTCATCACCGGGCGTTGCAGGCTGGCAGCGCGATCAGGGCCAGCGCCCAAGAGGGCTGCGATGGCATGACGTTGTAACTCGATCTGTTCGTCGATGGCCAGAACATCGCCTTGGGCGCTGGCTTGTAATGCTTCGGCACGACGCAGGCTGCCACGGGTTTCCAGGCCGTTGTCAAAACGTTCTTTCATCAGGCGGGCAGTCGTGCTGCGAATTTCCAATGCGTGCTCAAGGGTGTCGCGGCTGGCGTACAGATGTGCCAGTTCTGCCCATGAGGATGCAATGCCAGCGGACAGTGTCAGGCGCGCAGCGGCACGTTCGGCTTCAGTGGCTTCCATGGCGCTGGTCGCCGCAGCCAGATTGGCGCGGTTTTTACCCCAGAAGTCGAGCTCCCAGCTGGCATCAATGGTGGTGCGACCATAATTCTGCAGGCCGTTCGGCGTCATGCTTTCCGGCGTCAGGTAGTTGTAACTCTGCTTCTCACGAGTAACCGAAGCATTGGCGCTGACGTTGGGGCCCATGGCGGCTTTGTTCAGGCCGATTACGGCGGCGGCAGACTGCAGCTGGGCGTCGGCCATTTTCATGTCCGGGGCGGAGGTCAAGGCTTCGTCGATCAGCTGATTGAGCTGTGGATCGTTGTAGCGTTTCCACCAGTTATCCTGAGGCCACTGGGTAGAGGTGCCCTTGATGCTGGTGGATTGGAACTGGCCTGCATCGGGCAGGCTGCTCAACTCGCCATCGTCCGGCAAGCTGGCGCAGGCACCGAGTCCGAGGCTGGCGATGACGATGGCCAGTCGGGCGGGGCGCGCATAAAAGAGGCGACCAACGGAATTGAGGCAGGTCATTGGACACTCCAAAACTGTACTGTACGGTTTAGTTTATGTTGTCTTCTTTATCAACGTCAAGCTAAAATGAACTCGCTGGTACAGTTATGAGGTGGATATGAAAACCAAAAGCGAGGCGCGTCGACGTCTGATTCTGGATGTGGCTGCGGATGTTTTTCGTGAGTCCGGTTTTGAGCGTTCGTCGATGGCAGAGATCTGTACGCGGGTGGGTGGCTCCAAGGCGACTCTCTACAATTATTTCCCATCCAAGGAAGAGCTGTTTCTGGAAGTGATGCTGGAAGGCACCAAGGATCACTTTTGCTTTTTACATCAGGCACTTGATTGGCGTAATTCAAGTATCCGTGAAGCATTGACCAACTTCGGTGAGCAGCTTCTCATGCTGATTTATTCTCCTTCCATTATTGCTGTGCGGCGTTTGGCCATTGCCGAGTCGATGCGTTCCGGTGTTGGTCAGGATTTTTATGAGCGCAGTCGTCGTAAGGGCGAGCAACTGGTTGCCCAGCATCTGCAGCAGGCAATCGATGCCGGTCAGTTGCGTAATGGCGATACCCATCTGATGGCGGTGCAGTGGCTGGCATTGCTGGATGCGGAGTTGATGGAAAGGCTGTTCTGGCGTGATGTACCGGAGCCGGACTTTGAGCATATTCAGGCGGTTACCGGACGGGCAGTGAATGCGTTTCTGGCGATCTGGGGCCCCATCGATACTCACTAGATGCGGCTTTGTTGAGTGCTGCTCTCAACTGCGTTGGTGGTCAAAATCCGCTATGATGCCCGGCCAGATTGCTGGCAGCCGAGCGTTTGACCGAATGTACCTCGATTTTTTTGGCCTGAGCCGTTTCCCATTTACCATTGCCCCTGACCCGGAATTCCTGTTTCCGTCACCGGGGCATCAGGAAGCGCTGGCCCATTTGCATTACGCCTTTACCGGACACGGTGGTCTGATCTGCCTGACCGGTGAGGTAGGGACCGGCAAGACCACTCTCTGCCGCGCTTTTCTGGCGATGGCCCCCGACGATGTCTGTACGGCCTATATCTTTAATCCGCAATTGTCGGCGCTCGAACTGCTGCAGAATCTGTGTGACGAACTTGGTGTGGAATACGCCCGTGATGCCAGTCAGAAAGACATCTACGCAACGCTCAACAAAGCACTGCTCGATATTTATGCCGCCGGTAAACGGGTGATCTGTGTGATCGACGAAGCGCAGAGTATGCCGATTCCGTTGCTGGAGCAGATTCGTTTGTTGACCAATCTGGAAACCGACAAGGAAAAGCTGCTGACGCTGGTGTTGGTCGGACAGCCGGAATTGCGGGATCTGCTCAATCGCTACGAACTGCGTCAGCTCAGCCAGCGCATCACCGCTCGTTACCATCTGCGTCATCTCTCTGAGGTCGAAACTCGCAATTATCTGCGTCATCGTCTGGCGACCGCGGGTTGTGAGCAGCCGGTGTTCCCGGATAGCGCCGCCAAAGTGATATGGAAAGGCTGTGCCGGGGTGCCGCGTATCATCAATAGCGTGGCCGATCGTGCCCTGCTGGGTGCCTATGCGTCCAATAGCAAGGAAGTTACTCCGGTGATTGCTCGGCAGGCGCTGCGGGAAGTGCTGGGTGAGGCGGCGTTACACACCACCCATTTGCCAAACGCCCAGACCAATCCGCTGCGTAGCGCGATAGGGGTGGCATCCGGAATGGTGATGGCTTTGGCGCTGGTGGGTATTGGTGTACTGCTGGCACCGCGTTTGACGGGCTCTGACCATTACGCAAGTGCCGATCTTGTGGAAGCTGCGGCTGAGTCTGCTGAAGCAGCGAAGCCCACAGAAATCAATCCTGCCCTCTCTGCGTCCATTGCTACTGTATCCATTGCTAGCGCTCCAGAGAACACACACGAGAGCGCGCCTGAGCCATCAACGCCAGATGATCTGGCAGCCGAGGATGCGCAAATGGCGAATGCCGACGCTGTCAAGGTTGCTCCCGCAACCGTGCTGGTGGATGTCAATGCAACCGATCCGGCCCTGATGTTGTCGCCAGTTCTGGGTTTAACCGCTGTCGGCTGTGATGATTTACCGAAGCAGGGCTGGGCCTGCCTGTGGGTCGACTGGCCGCGCGCACGTCTGCAGGATTTCCAGTATCAGGTGGCTGTTCAGAACGAAGCGGGTAACTGGTTGCCGTTCAGTCAGGCCAGTGACGAGCCATTGGCATCCAAAGCCTTGCTGCTCTGGCAACCTCCGCAGGGTTATAAGGGACTGGTGCGTCCGGGGCAAACTTCGCTGGTGGTTGCCTGGGTTCGTGCGGTTCTCGGGGTTGAGTGGCACGGTGACTGGCAAATGATCGGCCCCTCTGGTGGTCAGGATGTACTGGCCAAAATCGATGAGAATTTTTATGACCCGTTGTTAGCGCTGCGGGTTGGTCAGTTCCAGGCGGAGCAGGGGTTGGGTGCCGACAAGATTCTGGGGCCACAAACCCTGCTGTATTTGCAGAAAGCGCTGGCGGCGCGCAGCAATACCCAGGCGGGAGAATAAACGGTGTCGTACATCCTCGATGCTCTGAAAAAGTCCCAGCAGGAGCGCGCGCCATCGAATACCACGCCGCTTGTGGCGCTACCTGAAACGCCAGCTGCCCCTGCCGGGTTACCAACCCTGGTGCTGGTGGCAGGTGCTGTTGTAATGGTCTTGTTACTGGTGGCGGTGTGGCAAACCTTCCGCACTGCGGATGCCGGGGCTGATATCAATATTGCACTGGAGTTGAATCAGGCCGCTGGTTATCAGGCGGATGCAGGATCAGCAGTCGAGCCGGTTGTGAATAGCGAATCAGCGACGGATACATCGGTTGATTCAACGGACGTGGTGTCAGAACAAAATGTCCCAGCCGCCTCCAAATCGGTTGCGGTGGTAGATCCGGCCCTGATTGTGCGTTCGCGTCCGGCGCCGGTATTACCAAAAACTGAATTTATACCGTTATCTTCAAGTTCTGTGCCAGATGACCTTTCGATCCAGCAACGTATCCAGTCCGGACAGATGTCGGATTTCGGTCGTGTGCATGATCCGGATGCCGAGGTGCAGCTTGAGACCAGACCCGTCGCCAGCGCGGGTGTGGCCATGCCAGAGGGCTCAACCCTGATCGAGCCATCAGCCAGGCCGATGCCGAACGTTCGTAATAATGGTGTCGCCAGCACAGAACCATCCGTTGCTGGTGCGGCGGCTGTTGAAACCCGAACCTTGCCGCCGCTGTCGGCGCTGGTGAAATTGCCAGACCTGATTATTTCCAGCCATATCTATAGCCCGGAGCCAGCCAGTCGGCAGCTCAGTATGAATGGTCGCAACTGGCACGAAGGTGACTGGATCACTCGCGAAGTGCAGTTGCAGGAAATTACCCCGGAGGGGATTGTGGTGGTGGTTGATGGTTATCCGTTCCACGTCAATAGCCAGAACGGCTGGCAGGCGCTGGCTGACTGAGCAGACTGAAAATACGATGTGGCAGGAGAATTCATCATGCTGAATCAGGAATCCCGGGAGCGTATCCAGGCCCTGTATCGAGAATGTATCAAGGCGCTGGACCTGAAACCGCGTTATGGACAGCGGGTGATGATCGCTGAAATTGCCAAGGCGCTGGGTGGCGTTCGTCTGAATGACAAGGGTGAGCGTGAAAACGATACCGGTATTGTGGTGGTAGAAGCGGGGACCGGTACTGGTAAAACCCTGGCTTATCTGTTGGCGTCGTTGCCGATTGCCATTGCGGCCGAAAAGAAATTGCTGATTTCTACCGCCACGGTGGCGCTGCAGGAGCAGATTCTTGATAAAGATCTGCCGAATCTGAAAAAAACGATCTCGCTGCCATTCAATTACGCGCTGGCCAAAGGCCGCGGCCGTTATCTGTGTCTGATGAAACTCGACAAGGCGCTGGAGCAGCTGTCGGGCATTCTGTCGACCATCGACCTGTTCGAACAGACCCCGGAAGAACAGGATCGCGAGTTATACGAAAAGATGCTCAACCAGTACGCCTCCGGGCGCTGGGATGGCGACCGTGATCGCTGGGCGGAAGAAATCAGTGATGCCCAGTGGGGCCATATGACGGCAACCCATCGTGAGTGCTCCAATCGCCGCTGTCCGCATTTTTCCAATTGTTCATTCTACAAGGCCCGTCAGGCCATGGAAGACGCCGATATCATCGTCGCCAACCACGACCTTGTGTTGTCGGATCTCAGCCTGGGCGGTGGCGCAGTGCTGCCAGCGCCCGAAAAAACCATTTATGTGTTCGACGAAGGCCATCACCTGGCGGACAAGGCACTGAACCACTTCCGTATGGAAGTCGGGGTGCGAGCCCAGCGTCAGTGGCTGAAACAGTTCGAAAAAGGCATCGAACAGTTTGTGGCGGCGACCAGTATGCCGCCGTCGTTGATGCACTCCATGCAGGAAGCGCCGGGGCAGGCTCGTGATCTGGTCAACTGGCTGAACCTTTTGTGGCCACTGCTGATGGATATGTTGGGTGATCGTGAGCGGGTGCGTTTTGAGTTTGGCCGTATCCCCGACAACCTGCGTGATCTGCTGAATAACATCAAAGCGCCATTGCAACCCTTGATGCAGGGGCTCGACAAGCTCTGCGACGCCTTGCAGCAGTCGCTGGATGCCAAGGGTGAAGGTGAGTTCAGTCGTGATATCGCCGAAAGCTGGCAGGCGCCAATGGGCATGATGCTGCAGCGGGCTGAAGCGCTGTGGGAGGCGGTAACCTGGTTGGCTGCGGAAGAAAAAGAAGGCGAATTGCCGGTGGCGCGCTGGATTGCCCGCACGCCGTTTGGTGAAGACTGGGATATCCGTCTGAGTGCTTCACCGATTGCGATCGCCGATCAGTTGCGTCGTAACCTCTGGTGGCGTTGTTACGGTGCGGTGGTTACGTCGGCAACCCTGACGGCGCTTAACAGCTTTGGTAATCTGGCCTGGGAAACCGGCCTGCCGGATTGGGTTGGTTATCATCGGGTAGCGAGCCCGTTTGACTACCCGAATCTGGGCCAACTGGAAGTGGTGCAACTGGGGTCAGATCCGAAAAGTGAGCAGTTCCAAAAGGATGTAGAAGATTGGCTGCGGGCGAATGTTGATACCGATAAAGGCACGCTGGTGCTGTTCAGTTCGCGGGCTCAGCTGGAAGCAACCCGGGAAACCTTTATCCGCAACTGGTATGAGCGGTTGTTGTGTCAGGGCTTTTTGCCCAAAAGCGAGATTGTGCGCCGCCACAAGGAACGTATCGACAAAGGCGAGGGCAGTATCATTTTTGGTCTGGCCAGTTTTGCTGAGGGTATCGACTTGCCGGGTGAATACCTGACCCATGTGGTGATTGTGAAAATTCCGTTTGCAGTGCCGGATGACCCGATTCAGGCGGCGACCAGTGAATGGCTGGAAAGCCGTGGCCGGAATCCGTTTATGGAACTCACGTTGCCGGCAGCGTCGATTCGTCTGGTGCAGGCCTGCGGGCGATTGATTCGCAAGGAAACCGATTCCGGACGCGTCAGTATTCTGGATAAGCGTCTGGTTTCGCATCGGTATGGCAAGTTGTTGCTGGATTCCCTGCCACCATTGAAACGAATCGTCTGATTGGCTGGAGCGCCGGCCAATAGGCCGCTAGAGTTGCTGTAATGCCTGAAGGAGTACATCCATGAAATCCCTATTGGCCTTGGTGGCTTGTCTTTGTGCCAGTATGTGTCTGGCCGTTGAGCAAACCGGAACCCTGCAGGAACGTCAGCAACTGCGTAATCTCTGGCAGCGCGCCCACCAACCGGGACATATACTGCTGGTACAGGCGGCTGACGCTTCCCCGGCTGGCACTCAGGAGCAGGGCAAGGAACATGACTGCTACAAGCAGATGAATCTGACCTCGATCGGAGTGAATCGCAGTCTGCGTTATTACCGGACTCTGCGTCGACACGACCTCAAACAAGCGATGGTGTATTCCAGCGAAAACTGTGCGGCAATTGAAACAGCAACCCGTCTGGGGCTTGGGGTGGTGCATCTGTTGCCGATGCTGAACCCGCAACTGGTTAACAACTATGTTGATGGCTTGCAAGGTCAGGCCTTGAAAGGCTGGATTATGGAGCAGCCGCTGAATCAGCCGCTGGTGCTGGTCACCCAACGCGCCAATATTGTGGATCTGGCTGGGGTGGTGCCGGAACCTGATCATGCAACCTTGCTGTCGTTTGATGAAAACGGTTACCTGGTTGCCATTGGGGTGTTACCACTGCTTGAGCTGATTCGCTGAGCAGCAATCGTGTGATTCCCGGATTGCACCGTCCCTCGTTACTTGAGTTCAGTCGCGCCAGCGTTTGCTGATGTCGCCAAACGCTTCGATGCGGCGATCCCGCATGTAGGGCCAGGTGCGGCGCAGCTGTGCCGTGCGGCTCATGTCGATATCCACCAGCAGCGTTTGTTGTTGGTCCTCGCTTGCTCTGGCCAGAAATTCACCCTGTTGGCCGCAGATAAAACTGTTACCCCAAAACTGAATGCCATTGCGTTGGCCGCTTGGGTCGCCTTCAAAACCGCAGCGATTGGTACTGATCACAGGTAAATGGTTGGCGATGGCATGTCCGCGTTGCACTGTCATCCAGGCTTCCAGCTGGCGCTGGTTTTCGTCTGCCTGCTGGATTGGGTCCCAGCCAATAGCGGTTGGGTAAATCAGCAGATTGGCACCGGCCAGAGCCATCAGGCGTGCGGCTTCCGGATACCATTGATCCCAGCACACCAGAATGCCAAGTTTCCCAACGGAGGTTACTATCGGCTGAAAACCCGGTGAGTGCGCGTCGCCCGGCGTGAAATAGTATTTTTCGTAATAGCCAGGATCGTCGGGGATATGCATCTTGCGATAGAAGCCGGCCAGCTCCGGGCTGTTGTCAAACACCACGGCGGTATTGTGAAACACGCCCTGGGCTCGTCGTTCAAAAATCGAACCGACAATAACGATTCCCAGTTCGGCTGCCAGTGCCCCCAGTTGTTGGCTGGTTGGGCCATTCAGCGGTTCGGCGAGGTCAAACAGTTCTTCAGATTCGTGCTGGCAAAAATAGCGATTGCCATGCAATTCCTGCAAACAGACCAGCTGGGCGCCAGCCTCGGCGGCCGCGCGAATATGTTCTACGGTATTGGCAAAGGTCGCGGCAGGGGTTCCGGCAAAGGCCTGCTGAATGGCTGCTACTTTTAATCTGGCTGGTAATGCGGCTGGTTTGTTTGGTTCAGCGACGGCCATGATCAGTCTCCTGATGAATCTGCATGGTCAGACAGTGCAGGGAGCCGAATTGTTCGATCAGGGCGCGGCAATTGATGGGGTGAATACGGTGAGACGGGAAGCTCTGCATCAGACGTTCAATGGCAATGCTGTCTTCTGGCACATCGTAGACAGGTACCAGTACCGCTTTGTTAATGATCAGGAAGTTGGCGTAGGTCGCGGGCAAGCGTTTACCTTCGCTGTTGTGGATGGGCGACGGTAATGGCAAAGGCATCAGGTTGTACGGCGCTCCATTGGGCTGACGCAGTCCCTGAAGCTGGGTCTCCATGGCTTTGAGGCTGGCATAGTGGCTATCGGAATGGCGCGCCTGACAATAGGCGATGGTGTGTGGGTTGCAAAAACGCGCCAGTGTATCGATGTGGCCATCGGTGTCGTCACCTTCCAGTTTGCCACTGGTGAGCCAGATCACCCGTTCAATGCCGAGATACTCCAGCAGCATCTGTTCGATTTGCAGGCGCGTGAATCCCGGATTGCGGTTCGGATTGAGCAGACAGGATTCGGTGGTCAGCAGGGTGTTGCGGCCGTCGGTTTCCAGACTGCCGCCTTCCAGTATCCATTCCTGTCGGTGCATAACAACATCGCCGAAAGCACCGGCCCGATGCAGGGTTGCAGTGATGCGATCGTCCTTGTCGCAGGCATAACGATTGCCCCAGCCGTTAAAGCGGAAATCGAGCAGGCGCAATTTGCCATTTTCATAACAACTGAGCGGGCCGGTATCCCGTGCCCAAGTGTCGTTATTGTCAGCCAACCATACACTGACCATCGGCTGGTTTTGGTACAGATGCGCCAGGCGTGACTGGTCGGCGCGCGAGGCCACACTGATGATGACCTTCTGATACTGGGCGATGGCCGCCACAATGGCATGATATACCGGCTCAACACGGCCAAGGCTTGCACCCCAGTCACTGCTGCGGTCGGGCCAGATCAGTTGTACGGCGGTTTGCGGTTCCCATTCCGCCGGCATGCGTTTGTTCACGGGGGCTCTCACTGTGATGTCGGACAATCCTGAACGGGCATTATGTCTATTTTTTTGTTGTCGGATAGTCGGCGGGTCGCCTTTCGTTGTCGAGTCGGGCAAACTTGCGCCGCCACCGATTGTCTCAATCGGCTAATCAGTTTGCTTTGGAGTTTCCTGGCTTATGTCCCTGTCACCCGGTTCATTGCCCATCGGTATCGGTTTGCGTTACCTGTCGGCACGCCGTCGTAACAATTTTATTTCCTTTATTTCAGCCAGCTCGATGATCGGCATGACTCTTGGGGTCGCGGTGCTGATTCTGGTGTTGTCGGTTATGAACGGCTTTGACCGCGAATTGCGCCAGCGCATTCTCGGTATGGTGCCTCACGGTGTTCTCTACCAGACCGGTGGAATTCAGGATTGGCGTTCGTTGGCTCGTCAGGTTCAGGCCTTTCCGGGTGTTGCTGGCGTGGCGCCGCTGACCCGTATTCAGGGCATGTTGGCCGCCAATGGTCGGGTCAAGGGTGTGATGTTGACCGGTATTGATCCTGCCGAAGAAGGCAAGGTTTCGATTCTGCCGGATCACATCACTCTTGGGCATCTGGCCGATCTTGAGCCTGGCAGCTATGGCGTGATGCTGGGCGACTTGCTGGCTCGCAGTCTGGATGTTGCGCCGGGTGACAGCATCACCCTGATGCTTCCGCAAGCCAGTGTGACACCTGCTGGTGTTCTGCCACGAGTCCGTCGTTTGACGGTGGTGGGCATTTTCTCGGTGGGTGCTGAACTGGATGCCAATCTGGGGGTGATCAACCTCGAAGATGCGGGCCATCTGGAGCGTATTAATGGTCAGGCGGAGTCGCTGCGGATCAAATTCGACAACCTGTTTGATGCTCCGGAACGTATCTGGCAGCTGGTGAACAACCTCGATGGCCAGTTCTCCGGCAGTGACTGGACCAGAACGCACGGCAATCTGTTTGCCGCCATCCGGATGGAAAAAACCATGATTGGTCTGTTGTTGATGATTATTGTGGCGGTGGCCGCATTCAACATTATTTCAACGCTGGTGATGGTGGTGACTGACAAACAGGCGGATATTGCGATTCTGCGGACGATGGGCGCCAGTCCGCGTACCATCATGGCCATCTTTATGGTTCAGGGAGTGGCGATTGGTCTGGTGGGTGTTGTGGCGGGCGGTTTGCTCGGTGTTATTGCCGCGCTGACCATTTCTGACCTGGTCGCCTTTGTTGAAAAAGTCTTCGGTTTCCAGATTCTCAGTGCTGACGTGTACTTCATTTCCTATCTGCCAAGCCAGCTGTTGCTTGAAGACGTGGTGGTGGTGATTGCTTCCGCTATGGCCTTGAGTTTCCTGGCCACCCTTTATCCATCCTGGCGTGCATCTCGAGTTCAACCTGCGGAGGCCCTGCGTTATGAATAATCCGGTAACGCGCGAGCCTGTGCTGGTTGCCAAAGGACTGCGCAAGACTTACACCACGGGGCCGCAGGACGTAACCGTCTGGCAGAATATTGATATCACTCTGCAGCCCGGTGAAACCCTGGCGATTGTGGGTGCGTCCGGCTCTGGTAAAACAACCTTGCTGAACGTTCTGGGTGGTCTGGATTCTCTGGATGCCGGGCAGGTACTGCTGGCTGGGCAGGATCTTCACGCGCTGCGTGAGCCTGAACGTACCCGGGTGCGTAATCGCAAGATTGGCTTTGTGTACCAGTTCCACCATTTGTTGCCTGAGTTCTCAGCACTGGAGAACGTCATGCTGCCACAATTGCTGGCGGGTGTGCCGACTGCAGAGGCCATGCGGGCGGCAATGGGATGTTTGCAACAGCTGGGTATGCTTCACCGTGCTGACCACAAGCCGTCGGAGTTGTCGGGTGGTGAGCGTCAGCGTACGGCGATTGCGCGGGCGCTGGTGAACAAGCCTGCGTTGGTGTTGATGGACGAGCCGACCGGTAACCTCGATCAGCAAACGGCTTCTCAGGTCGAAGAGTTGATGGTGCAGCTGGTGCGTCAGGTTGAAACGGCGTTTGTATTGGTGACCCACGATGAAACCCTGGCGCGCCGCATGAATCGTTGTATGCGCTTGCGTAACCAGTCGCTCGTTGAAATCGTCTGAGTACGCACAATAAAAAACGGCCGCAATAGCGGCCGTTTTTTATTGGTTGTTCCTGTGTTCAGTGAGCAGCAGGATCAACAGCAGTCTTGCGAGGCTTTTTTGGGCGAAGTGCACGTTTTTTCCAGTTGTCCAGCACGTGCAGTCGCCAGAACAGATGAATCAGGAAGTAACCGGCAACACCCAACAGTACACCCGAGGTAATACAGCCGACCAGCAACGGTTCCCAGACCGCACCCAGTTCGTTAAGTACCCAATCGAGAGAAATTTCGATGTGGAAATCACGAGGTGGAGTGTTGAGTATCCAGGTACCAAATTTGTAGGTGGCGTAATAAATGGGCGGGATAGTGATCGGGTTGGTCAGCCATACCATTCCAACGGAAATCGGAACGTTGGCATTGGCATAAAACGCGATCAGTGCAGCCAGGACCATCTGGAACGGAATCGGAACAAAGGCTGCGAACAAACCAACGAGAAAAGCACGCGCAACCGAACGTCTGTTCAAATGCCACAGGTTCGGTTTGGCAAACAGCGGCGACAAAAAACGAAGCGACTTGTTGGCCTTGATCTGCTCAGGGGACGGGAAGAAACGCTTGAGTAATTTTTTGGGCATGGAAAAGGCCATAGCTGTGAAGCGCGGTGATTATGCCGCCATTGGCAGGGAGTAGCAATGCAACATCCAATGATGTTTTGGGCATGCCTGATCGCCTCTTCAGTAATCCTACCGCAGTCGACGAGTCTGTTTCTGTTGGCAATTCTGGTCATTCTGTGTGGATGTGTAACGGTTAATTGTTACCGCAATGCGATGGCTGGAAAACGCTTGTTGTGGGTGCTTGGAATTGGCTGTTTGCTGATGCTCTGGACCCAATTCTGGCTGGCGGAGCAGTTGTCTCATCGCTGGCCAGTCGAGCGGGATGGTGAGGACGTTGATCTGCTGTTGGAAATCGATAATGTTCGCGACAGCGGTAATTATCGAAGTCTGCAGGTGACGGTGCTGCAAGCGCCGGATGATCTTGGCGTTGATATTCGACGTTTGAAACTGGGCTGGTATGGGCGCAAAGGTGCATTCAGCCACCGATTGCCGGTCGTGGGTGAGCGTTTGCAGGGCGTGGTGCGGCTGCGGGCGCTGCGTGGCATGGTGAACGGATTGCCGTTTGATTATGAAGGCCAGATGCTGCGTAAGCAGGTCGATGCGCGCGGATACATTCGTAGTGTTTCTTCGCTAGCTCCGGTGGCTGCAAATGGCGGTTGGCGGCAGCGCTGGCTGGAGCAGCAACAGGTACAGCAAGGGGCCAACGTGTGGCCTTGGATTGCCGGGCTGGTGTTGGGGCAGCAGGACGCCTTCACAGCAGAACAGTGGCGGGTGGCGCAGGCGACCGGAACTCTGCATTTACTGGTGGTCAGTGGTCTGCATCTGGGAATGGTTTGTGCGCTTTTGTATGGTCTGCTGGCGCTTGTCATACGCCTGTTAGCGTTAGCGGGAATGGCCGTTTTTGTTTTGCGTTGGCAGGAGTCCCGGCTGATCCGTGCTTTGTTGATGCTCATCCTTTCCGGTTTTTACCTGTGGCTGGCAGGAGCAGGGGTTGCCTTGCAGCGAGCCTGGCTGATGTTGGTGGTACTGTTGCTGGTATACGGCAGTGGTTGGCGAATTTCGCCGTTGTTGGGCTGGACCGTCGCGCTGCTGGTGATACTGGTGATTAATCCGCTGATGGTGCTGTCGTCCGGGTTTCACTATTCGATGCTGGCTGTGCTGCTGTTGTTGCTGTTTTTGTCGGGACGGAATATGTCGTGGCTGGAGGGTATCTGGCGTCCGCAGTGGCTGATCTTTGTGGGGCTGATGCCAGTGGCGCTCAGCTGGTTGCAACCGCTGTCGCCTGTGCATCTGTTGGCCAATGCGGTTGCAATTCCTGTGCTGGGCTTTGTGATGCTACCGCTGGTCTTGCTGAACGTAATATGGCCGGGTGGGTGGTTTGCCGAACCTCTGGTTTGGTTTGGTGATGTATGGTGGCAGTCGCTGGAGTGGGCGGCACGAGTGCCGCTGCCGATCCTCTCTGGAGCGGGTATCGGTTTGACGGTTATATGGATCGGGTTGCTGGTTTTGTTGTATCTCGGCGCCAGCCCATGGCGGGCCGCGCTGGGAACGATCGCCAGTGTGGTGGTGTTGTTTATGGTTCCACCAGCGGTTCCCGAGCGCCTGTTACTGCTGGATGTTGGGCAGGGACTGTCACTGCTTGCCAGTGCCAACGGTCATTCCTTGTTGTATGACACTGGCGCTCTTTACTCCGATGAATTCAGTGTGGCTGATCTGGTGATTATTCCGGTTTTGCGTCAGGGTGCGGGAGTTCTGGATGTCGTGGTCAGTCATAGTGATCAGGATCATTCCGGTGGAGTGCCAAGCCTGTTAAAACGTGGCGCGGCTGTGCGTGACTGGTATGTCGGCCAACACATCGAATCTTTGAATTCTGCCCTGGACTGTCATCAGCAGGACGATCGCTGGCATGTGTTTGGTAATGACGGACGCTGGCGTTTTCTGCTGGTTCCTCTGATGGCAACTGCTGACGATAACGATCATTCCTGTGTGGTGATGCTGGAGTGGTTCGGTCAACGAATTCTGATTATGGGTGATCTGAGCAGTGCTTATGAGCAGTTGCTGGTTGGTCGTTACGGCGACGAGTTGCGCACAGACGTTCTGGTTGCCAGTCATCACGGCAGTCGGAGTGGCTCATCCCGGCCGTTTCTGGAGACCGCAAAACCCAGAGAAGTGTGGTTCTCGGCGGGTTTTCATAATCATTTTGGGCATCCGCATGAGGATGTTCTGGAACGATTACGCCAGTTGCATATCTCATGGCGCAACACCGCCGAGGTGGGTGCAATAGAAATGAAGCCGGATGGTTCGGTTCTGGGAATGCGGACTGGTTGGCAGCCTGTATGGCGACAGCTCTGAAGTCCCTGATAGCCATGACTGTCATGTCTTATACATGACAATCCCTTGTGCTAGAGTAGCGCGCAATTTGAATCAAGGAGAATGCCCGCATGTTTGAGATCATCCAGAGTGGTGGATGGATGATGGTACCGATTATCCTCTGTTCGGTACTGGCCCTGGCAATTTGTGGCGAACGCTTCGCGACCTTGCGTATTTCCAAAATCGCGCCGCCGGATTTGTTAGCCCAGGTATGGGCGTGGATGAAAAACAAGCAGCTGAATGCTGACCGTATCCGTGAGCTGCAAGAAACCAGCTCTCTGGGGCGTGTGCTGGCGGCTGGCCTGGTTAACTCCCGTCATGGTCGTCAGATTATGAAAGAGAGTATTCAGGAAGTTGCATCCCACGAGATTCATGACATGGAGCGCTACCTTAACGCTCTGGGCACCATTGCTGCGGTTGCTCCGCTGATGGGCCTTTTGGGTACCGTGTTCGGTATGATCCAGGTGTTTACTGAGATCATGACTCAGGGGACTGGTCAGTCGGGTGCGTTGGCCGGTGGTATTTCCGAAGCTCTTATCACGACTGCAGCCGGTCTGATTGTCGCCATTCCGGCGCTGATCTGTCACCGCATCCTGCAACGTCGTGTGGATGAGATCGTGGTGTTCATGGAGCAGGAAGCCATCAAACTGGTGGACGTTCTGCACGGTGATCGTGAAGTTGTCGACAGCGCAGAGGCCGCCCGGTGAATTTCAAGCGTCAGCAACGTGAGGAGGTGTCAGTTAACATGACACCTCTGATTGACATTGTTTTCCTGCTGCTGATTTTCTTCATGGTGTCGACAACCTTCACCAAGGAAAGTCACCTGAATCTGGATCTGCCAGAAGCGACGGCTCAGCCGAGCGACGCTCCTGAACGGGCGATCGAGATTGTGGTGACTGCCGAAGGAAACTACAGCATCAATAATCAGGCGTTGATCAATCAGCAGGTTGATTCACTCAAACGTGGTATCAGCCACGAACTGGGTGAACGTCAGACCGCTCCGCTGGTGATTACCGCCGATTCCCGCGCTCCTCACGGAGCCGTTGTACGTGCGATGGATGCCGCAGGCCAATTAGGTTTGGTCAATATCAGCATTACTACCCGCCAATCTGAAAATGAAAACTGAATCTACCGCGGAAACGCGGTCTGCATACCGGGTGTATACCCGGTTGCTCTCTTATGTATGGCCACATCGTGTGGCCTTTGGTGTCAGCGTCATCGGTTTTGCACTGTTTGCTTCGTCCCAGCCTGCTATGGCTCATTTGATGGGGTTGGTAGAGAAAACTTTGCGTGAACCGACCCAGTCGGCGATTTTTCTGCTGATCTCCCTGTTGATGGGCACTTTCTTTTACCGTGGTATCGGTACCTTTCTGGGCAAATATTTTCTGGCCCGGGTCGCCCGCAACGTGGTGCACAGCTTGCGCACCCAGTTATTTAACAAGATGACCCGTTTGCCCAGCTCCTACTATGACGGTGAGTCGTCCGGTCGCCTGATTTCTCGTGTGATCTTTGATGTTGACCAGGTTACCGGCGCATCGACCCGAGCTCTCACAACGTTTGCACAAGAAGGAATGACCGTGATTGGCCTGATGGCTTATCTGATGTATCTCGACCTTACCCTCACTCTGGTATTTATTGCGATCACACCGTTAATGGTGGCGGTTGTTGGTCTGTCGAGCCGTTTTTTCCGTCGCTACAGTCGTCGGGTTCAGCAGTCAGTTGGTGATGTTACCCAGGTAACCAACGAAACGGTTCAGGGCTATCGCGAAGTGCGGTCCTTCGGTGCGCTTGAGCACGAGCAGAAACGCTTCGCTGAAGTGAGTGAGAAAAACTGTAATCAGGCACTGAAGTTCGACCTGACTAACGCCATCAGTGTGCCGCTGTCGCAGCAGATTGTATCGGTTGGTCTGGGTGTAATGGTGTACATCATGTTCCTGCGGGTTCAGGGTGGGTCCATGACGGCTGCCGAGTTCCTGCAGTTTATGACCGCTGCTTCCCTGATCGCCAAGCCGATTCGCTCCCTTGCTGATATCAATGCCCAGATCCAGAAAGGGATTGCTGCGGCTGAATCCATTTTCCTGGTGCTCGATGGCCCGGAAGAGCCGGATAACGGTGCTCGTACTCTTGATGTGCCTGCTCGTGGTGATATGGAGTTCGATCAACTGACCCTGACCTACGATGGTGCGGTTACGCCATCGGTGGATGCGGTTACGTTTACTGTGACGGCCGGCACTTCTGTTGCGATTGTGGGCAAGTCCGGTTCAGGCAAAACCAGTCTGGTAAATATGATTCCGCGCTTTTACGAGCCGGTATCCGGCTGTATTCGTCTGGACGGGGAAGATATTCGCGAACTGACCCTGGCCAGTCTGCGTGAGCAGATCGCGATTGTGGGCCAGAAAGTGACGCTGTTTAACGGTACGGTTCGCGACAACATTGCTTATGGCGCCTTGCGTCATTGCACTGACGAACAGGTTCGTGCTGCCGCTCACGCTGCTCATGCGGATGAGTTTATCGAAAAGCTCGAGCAGGGTTACGACACCTGGCTCGGCGAAAATGGCGTGTTGTTGTCCGGTGGTCAGCGTCAGCGCATTGCGATTGCACGTGCCATCCTCAAGAACGCACCGGTACTGATTCTGGATGAGGCAACTTCGGCGCTGGATACCGGCTCCGAGCGTCACATTCAGGCGGCGATGGAAGAGGTAATGAAGGGCAGGACGACCTTTGTTATTGCGCACCGCCTCAGCACCATTGAACGGGTTGACCGCATTCTGGTTATGGATGGTGGTCGTATTGTGGAAGATGGCTCTCATCGGGAGTTGCTGGCAAAAGGTGGTGTGTACGCCACGCTTTACCAGATGCAGTTTGGCGAGGAATAACCGGCATGCAGGATGCAAAGCAGGGTTTCTGGAAGCGAGTGGCGGCCAGGATTGAACACAACTGGTATTCGCCATCGGCCTTTGGAAATCTGTGGCTGTTGCCTCTGCATGCCTTGTTCTGGATGATTGCGTCGGCGCGGCGGGTGTGGTTTACCCTGCGACCGCCGGTTGACGTAAAGCTGCCGGTGATTGTGATTGGTAACATCGCCGTGGGCGGTACTGGCAAGACTCCTCTTATCACCTGGTTGGCACGTCGTGGCGGTGAACTGGGGATTCGGGTCGGTATCGTCAGTCGCGGTTATGGTTCCAGCGGTGGGCAATACCCATTGCGGGTTCAGGCCAATACGGATGCTGCCTTTTGTGGTGATGAACCGAAATTGCTGGCTAATCGCCTGGGGTGTCCGGTCGTGGTTGATCCGGATCGTCGTCGCGCAGTGGAGAGCCTCGCCAACGAGGTTGACCTGGTGCTGAGTGATGATGGTATGCAGCACTATCGCATGCCTCGGGTGGCTGAGGTTGTGGTGGTTGATCATGAGCGCGGCTTTGGTAATGGCTGGCTGATGCCGGTTGGTCCGTTGCGTGAGCCGGTGGAGCGGATTGAATCCGTTGATCTGGTGGTTCGTAATGGCGAAGATTTTATTCTGCAGCCATCCAGCCTGATAAACGCAGCCAGCGGCCTTGAAGTTGATTTTATGCGCCTCGAAGGGCGGACAGTACACGCGGTTGCGGGTATTGGAAACCCTCAAAGATTTTTTGCAACGCTCCGCAAACTGGGGATGAATCCAATCGAACATGTGTTCGCGGATCATCATCCTTATCAGCCGGAAGATTTGCAGTTTGGAGACAAACACCCGGTTGTGATGACCGAAAAAGACTGGGTGAAGTGTCGTGAATTTGTGACTGAAAATAGCTGGTACCTGCCGGTAGAAGCGGTGTTGACCCGCAAGACCCGGCAGGCGCTGGAAGCCCTGTTGTTGACCTGGGGAGGTAAAGACTGATGGATAAACAATTGCTTGCGATGCTGGTATGCCCGCTGTGCAAAGGCAAACTCAAGTACGACAAGGATGCCCAGGAGTTGCTGTGTACGTTTGATGGCCTGGCTTTCCCGATTCAGGATGGCGTGCCTGTTATGCTGGAAGGCGAAGCCCGCCGTATGAGCGTTGAAGAAAAAATGGAACGTTCCGAAACCGCTGCCCCTGCAGCTGATGCGGAATAACATGGCCAATCATCAGCCGCTGTCGGTTCTGTTTGTTTGCCTTGGTAATATCTGTCGTTCGCCAACCGCGCACGGCGTATTTGCCCATATGGTTAACAGAGCCGGGCTGGCTGATGTGATTCATGTTGAATCAGCAGGAACCGGGTGGTGGCATGTTGGTTCAGCTCCTGATCCGCGAACCTGTGCGGCGGCTGCGCTGCGTGGTTATGATCTGACGGCGCAACGTGCTCGTCAGGTCAGTGTTGATGATTTCGATACATTTGATCTGGTGCTGGCGATGGATCGCAAAAATCTCGCCGAGCTGCGTCAGCTGCGCGCCCGTCATGGTAATCGCGGCGCGCTGCCCGAGCTGTTTCTCGAAGCATTCGGCGAACGGCCGGGACCTGTAGAAGTGCCCGACCCCTATTACGGTGGTGATGACGGTTTTGATCATGTCCTGGATCTGGTTGAAGTCGCGTCTCGTAATCTCCTCTCTCATTTGCAGAAAACCCGTTTATCGTGATTCCTGTTGCTCAAAACCATGATCTGACCTCTGCCAATACCTTGCGTCTGGCGGGGCGTGCAGCTGCATTTGCCGAGTTCTCAACCGTTTCGGATTTGCTGTCATTACTGGATCAGGCTGGCGCTGCGCGTTTGCCCGTGATGATGTTAGGCGGTGGCAGTAACGTGCTGTTGGGATCATCGGTTCCGGCGTTGGTGCTGCGTTCGGCGATGACAGCAGTGACCGTTCTGGGAGGTGCTGCCGAGCACGTACGTATTCAGGTTGAGGCTGGCAAAAACTGGCATGAGTGGGTGCTGGAGAGTCCGGCATATGGACATGGTCTGGAAAACCTCGCATTAATTCCGGGGACCGTTGGTGCTGCACCTATCCAGAATATCGGTGCGTACGGAGTTGAGGTCGGCAATCTGGTAGATGAGGTTCGTGGATTTCAGCTCTCGACCGGGCAGCTGCGCACGATATCGGCACAGGAGTGCCGTTTCGGTTATCGTGATTCGGTTTTCAAGCGAGAGCTGGCGAATGACTTTATTGTGCTGTCGGTGGTGTTTCGCCTGCAGCGTCGGTTTGAACCGGATTTGTCTTATGGCCCGCTGGCCACTCTGGATGCTGCATCTGTAACACCGCAACAGCTGATCGAACGGGTGTGCGACATTCGCCGCGAGCGTTTGCCTGATCCAGCAATTACGCCGAATGCAGGTTCTTACTTTAAAAACCCGGTGATTGATCGTGTGCAAGTGGAAAGACTGCAGCAGCAGTATCCGGGGATTCCGGTGTATCCGGCGGCACGTGCTGACCAGTTGAAACTGGCTGCTGCCTGGTTGATTGATCAGGCTGGCTGGAAAGGTCGCTGGTTAGGAACTGTGGGGATGCATGATCGTCAGGCTTTGGTGCTGGTCACCAACGGTGCGGCGACGCTTGCTGATGTTCGTGCTCTCCAGAATGCGGTTGCTGATGATGTCTGGCAGCGTTTTGGGGTTCGCCTTGAACCTGAGCCATTGCAATTTGGCGAGGTGTGACGGGCCTCAGAGATGCCTCGTCGAGGTTTGCTTCACGATAATAAAACCTCGGATTTCAAACAATAAAAAGCCCGGTTTAACCGGGCTTTTTATTGGAAGGTGGGAAGCAGTTGATCAGAGTTCGAACTCGCTCAGCTGCAAACCATCCTCACTGGTCCAACGTGCCATCCAGCCTTGCTGGTCGCTCCAGTCGCCCAGCACCATACGTGTCATGCTCTGGCCATTCTCCTGCCAGTGATGCACCGCAGGGCGATGGGTGTGACCGTGCAGCAGGGTATGGACATCCGCCTGTTGCATAACGTTTACTACCTCGTCCTGAGTCACATCCATGATTTCGATGCTTTGCATCTGGCCTTTACGCTGACTTTCGTCCCGTACCTGGCGTGCAAACGCAATGCGTTCTTCGATGGTTTTTGACAGGATTTGCTGTTGCCAGGTCGGGCTGCGGAACAGACCGCGCATTTTTATGTATTCCACGTCTGCAGTGCAGAGACTGTCGCCGTGTAACAAAAGAATGCGTTCGTTGCCGAGTGTCAGACAGGTGCCTTCGTCAATCAGGCTAGCGCCAGCACGCTGGCAGAATGCCTGTCCGAGCAGGAAGTCACGGTTGCCATGCATGATGTAAACCTTGCAGCCGCGCTCGGACAGTCCCCGCAAAGCCTCTTCCACCAGTTTTGTGAAAGGGGTTTGCAGGTCATCACCGATCCAGACTTCAAAGAAATCGCCGAGAATATACAGCGCTTCAGCGTCCGTCAGGCTGTTGATGAATCGGAGAAAGCCGTCTGCAAGGGCAGGGCGACTCGGCTCCAGATGCAGATCGGAGATGAAATAAACGGTCATCAGGCAATGATTTCCGCTTTTTCGATGATCACGTCTTCAACTGGAACGTCCTGGTGACCCATCTTGGTAGTGGTTTTAACAGCCTTGATGCGGTTAACCACGTCCATACCATCTACAACTTCACCAAATACGCAGTAGCCCCAACCTTGCATGGTTTTGCTGCTGTGGTTCAGGAAGTCGTTATCCCTCACGTTGATGAAGAACTGGGAGCTGGCAGAGTGTGGATCCATGGTGCGGGCCATAGCGATGGTGCCAGCCTTGTTGGTCAGGCCGTTGTCAGCTTCGTTTTCGATTGGTGTCTTGTTCTCGGCTTTTTCGCTCATGCCAGGCTTGAAACCGCCACCCTGGATCATGAAGCCATCGATGACGCGGTGGAAAACCAGACCGTCGTAGAAGCCGTCTTTTACGTAAGCTTCGAAGTTGGCAGCGGTTTTAGGCGCTTTTTCGTGGTTCAGTTCGATCTTGATGTCGCCGAAGTTGGTTTTGAGCAGGATCATGTTGTCTCTTCCGGTTGTAGGCCCGCAGCCGGGCACGGTATAAAACGGGTATCTAAAAAAATACGAGGCCGCGTATAATAGCGGCTTTTTGACGGCCTGACAGCGCCTCTGTATCGGAACAGACGGGGCGGCCTTTCAATTTTCGACCTGAAACGGGTGTATATGACTGAAGCAACTGTCCGCGGCAATAACTTTATCGCCAAAATCATTGAAGACGATCTGGCCTCCGGCAAGATCAGCCGGGTAGTGACTCGCTTCCCGCCAGAGCCAAATGGTTACCTTCACGTAGGGCACGCGAAGTCCATCTGCCTGAACTTCGGTGTAGCAGAGCAGTTCGGTGGTGTATGCAACCTGCGTTTTGACGATACCAACCCTGAAAAGGAAAACCAGGAGTTTATTGATGCTATCCAGTCGGATGTTCAATGGCTGGGCTTCAAGTGGGATGGTGATGTTCGTTACGCTTCCAGCTACTTTGATGAGCTGTACCAGTGGGCTCTGCACCTGATTCGCGAAGGCAAGGCTTACGTGTGTGACCTGAGCCCTGAACAGGCCCGCGAATTCCGTGGCACCCTGACCGAAGCCGGTAAGGACAGCCCATTCCGCAATCGCTCCGTTGAAGAAAACCTGGCGCTGTTTGAAAAAATGCGTGCCGGTGAATTCGACGAGGGTGCCTGTGTGCTGCGCGCCAAAATCGACATGGCTTCCAGCAACATGAACCTGCGCGACCCGATCCTGTACCGTATCCGCAAGGCACATCACCACCAGACCGGTGACAAATGGTGCATCTACCCGACGTATGACTATACCCATGGTCAGTCGGACGCGCTGGAAGGCGTGACTCACTCCGTATGTACTCTGGAGTTTGAAGATCACAAGCCGTTGTATGAGTGGTTCCTGAGCAATCTGCCAGTGCCAGCGCAGCCAAAGCAATATGAATTCGGTCGTCTGAACCTCGACTACACCGTGACTTCCAAGCGCAAGCTGAAATCTCTGGTGGACAACAAAGTCGTGACTGGCTGGGATGACCCACGTATGCCAACCATTTCCGGCATGCGTCGTCGTGGCTTCACTCCGCGCTCCCTGCGTAACTTCTGTGACATGATTGGTGTAACCCGCAGCGACGGCATGGTTGACGTGGCGATGCTGGAACACGCCGTACGTGATGACCTGAACCACAATGCACCGCGTGGCATGTGTGTGATCAATCCACTGAAAGTAGTGATCGAGAATCTGCCAGAAGGCCATCTGGAATCCTTGAGTGCTGCCTACCACCACGAGCTGGATCTGGGCAGTCGTGATATTCCGTTCACCCGCGAAGTGTTCATCGATCAGGACGACTTCAAGGAAGAATACTCCAAGAAGTTCAAGAAGAAATTTGCTCCGGGCAAACGTATCCGTCTGCGTCATTCCTATGTAATTGAGGCGACTGGTTACGAAAAAGACGAAGCCGGTTCCGTCGTTCTGGTGCGCGCCAAACTGATTGAAAACACCCTGGGTGTTGATCCGGAAGATGGCGACAAGCCAAAAGGCGTTGTGCACTGGGTGTCTGCCGACAAGGCTGTGGCGGCTGAACTGCGTCTGTATCAGCGTCTGTTCAATCACGCGACTCCAGACAAGACTGATGGCGACTTCATGGGATACCTGAATCCGGAATCCCTGTCTGTTGTGCAAGGCCTGGTTGAGCCAGCCCTGGCGGCGGTTGCCCCTGAAACCCATTTCCAGTTTGAGCGCGAAGGTTACTTCGTCTCTGACCGTTTTGATCACACGGCTGACAAGCCGGTCTTCAACCTGACCATTGGTCTGCGCGAAGACAAAGAACTCAGTAAGGACTGATATTTCATGACGCTTTCCATTTACAACAGCCTTACCCGTCAAAAGGAAGTCTTTGTTCCCCTGGTGCCTGGCAAGGTTGGCATGTACGTATGCGGCATGACCGTGTACGACTTCTGTCACCTGGGCCATGCGCGGGTGATGGTGGCGTTTGATGTGATCGCCCGTTACCTGCGCCATCGTGGGTACGAAGTGAATTACATCCGCAATATCACCGACATCGACGACAAGATCATCAAACGTGCCAAGGAAAACGGTGAGCCGTTTGATGCCCTGACCGAGCGTTTTATTGCTGAAATGCACAAGGACGCCGAGCTGCTGGGTATCGAGGCGCCAAACGCCGAGCCACGTGCTACCGCCCACATTGATGGCATCGTCAGCCTGACTGAAACCCTGATCAACAAGGGTTTTGCTTATGCCGCCAGCAATGGTGATGTGTATTATTCGGTTCGCAAGTTTGAAGGCTACGGCAAGCTGTCTGGCAAGATTCTGGATGAGCTGGAAGCCGGTGCTCGTGTTGAGGTTGAAGAACTGAAACAGGACCCGCTGGACTTCGTGCTCTGGAAAGCAGCCAAGCCGGAAGAGCCGCATTGGGATTCGCCGTGGGGCATTGGTCGTCCAGGCTGGCACATCGAGTGCTCTGCCATGTCGACCTGCTGCCTGGGCAATACTTTCGATATTCACGGTGGCGGTCCGGACCTCAAGTTCCCACACCATGAAAACGAGATTGCCCAGTCCGAAGCGGCGACTGGACAGCGTTACGTAAACACCTGGATGCACGCTGGCGCAGTGCGTGTTGATGGCGAAAAGATGTCCAAGTCTCTGGGCAACTTCTTTACCATTCGCGAGATTCTGGATAAGTACCCAGCGGAAGTTGTGCGCTTCCTGCTGCTGTCCAGCCAGTACCGCAGCGCGATTAACTACAGCGAAGACAGCCTGAAAGAAGCCCAGACCAAACTGGATCGCTTCTATAACACTCTGGCTGGCATCGAAGTGGGAGAGGTCAAGGATCTGGCCAACGAGTATTCCGAGCGCTTCCATGCCTCTATGGATGACGACTTCAATACTCCGGAAGCAATCGCAGTGCTGTTCGAGCTGGCGCGTGCTATTAACAAAACCAGTGGTGAAGAACAGGCGGCTCTGGCCGGTCAGCTGAAGTTCCTGGGTTCTGTTCTGGGATGCTTGCAGTCTGATCCTCAATCATTCCTGCAGGGTGGTGCGGATGAAGACGAAGCTGCATGGGTTGAATCCATGATCGTCAAACGTGCCGATGCAAAAAAAGCCAAAGACTTCAAAACCGCCGATGCGGTTCGTGACGAGCTGCTGGCCAAGGGTATTGTGTTACGCGACAGTCCTGAGGGTACCACCTGGTCCCGTCAGTAACTGATAGTCAAAAAGGCCGCTAACGGAAACGTTAGCGGCCTTTTTTATTGGGTTTTGAAAAGTATTGGGCCATTTTTGAAATAAAGATGGGCAGCCACAGCGGAATAGGGGGGGAAATTCTGCTGACAACTCCAAGGTAGTGAGGGCATGGCACCTTTGGTGGGTAGCGTTGCCATTCGAAAAGATCGACTATCCGTTGATTGCTTGCAACGGAGTTTTGTATGCGTCATTTTGTTTTTTCTGCTCTGGTAGTGGTGTCGCTGCTGGCGGCCTTTCTGAGCGAGATATGCCCTCCATTAACACAGCCCTTGTCTCTTGACGCTGTGTATCGACAACAACTGACTGGTCTGGAGCCAATGGTTGAGTCGGTTAATGCCACTGACGATGCCGCGTTTTACCTGCGTAATCTGGTATATCAGGGCGATGGTGTCGAGTTTGCGGGTATGTGGGATGGCGACGCACGCATATTTCCGTCTGCTTCCGGTATGACCACATGGGCTGAGTCCAGTTTATTGGCTGAGTTGCTCCCGGTAATGAATGCCATTCGAATGGATGCCTCATTGAACTGGCAGCGCTTGTATCTGAGCACTGGGCCGGCCTGGGTTAATTGCAGTCCGATTCCAAATGAGTTGGTCGTGTGTCTGGCCTTCTCTGAACGCTGGTTGGCTGCCAATAACATCGATATTCCTGCAAACGAGTATGTCGGGTTTCCTTTTACGACTGCTTTGGTCCTGGTCAGCCTGCTGGCGGCGCTTGCTGTTCTCATGGTTTTGCTGCTGCGAGTTCGGCTGCGTTGGTTGTGTGAACGTATTGATGAAGTTTTGCACGATTTACGTATGCCGCTTGCCAATATTGGCCTTTATCTGGCGTTGTTGCGGCGACATTCGGAACAGGTGTCGCCACATCTGGATGTTCTCGAAAGCGAACAGCAGCGGGCGTCGTTGATGACGGGGAGTGCGTTGGAACTCTCAAACTTTCGGAGTTTTGGTTATACCGTTGTCTTTGACTTTAACAAGAAACCACATCTTGAGTGCTCTGTCATTCAGGCCCATCTGAAATCCAAAATTGCCACCTGGAAACCTGCTCTTGAAAACGCTGGTATCCAGGTCGTCACCGATATTTCCCGAATGGCTCCATGCAGCGTCTGTGGGAGTGTCAGTGGCTTGTCGCGAGTGCTGGATAATTTGATGGATAACGCTTGCAGGTATTCGCCGAGAGGGCGCGTGCACATCTGGCTGGTCACCGATGCCAACAAGCTGGAGTTGCGCTGGATGTCTGAAGCTGTGTCGAATCACAAGTCGACACCCATGCGTTGGCAATCGGGCATTGGTTTGCGTTCATGCTTGTGGCAAATGCGACTGAACGGATGGCGCTGCCAGCAAACATTCGACGGCCGGTTTTATCGGCTTGTTGTTGCGATGCCGATGGCGTCTACGAAAACACAGCGACGTTCGGTCGCTACAGGAGGCGACTGTCATGTATAGCCTGTTGTTGGTCGAGGACGACCCAGCGTTGCGAGCTGGTCTGGAAATGCTCCTGACGGAAGAGGGATATGCCTGTTTGACGTGCGCGTCAGTAGAAGAAGCGGAAAACATTCTGATTCATCAGATGCCGGACCTTTGTGTCCTTGATCGGCAGTTGCCAGGTGCCAGCGGTGACGCTCTTTGCAAACGGTTGCGCAAGATGCATCCGGTTATGCCAATCCTGATGCTGTCTGCGCGCAGTCGTGGCAAGGACAAGCTGGATGGGCTGAAAGCAGGCGCAGACGACTATATGACCAAGCCGTTTGATGTGGAGGAGTTGATTGCCAGAATAGCGGTCATGCGCAGGCGATTGCCGTATCTGCAGCACGAAGTGGCACCAGCCGGCTTCCTGTTTGGGAATCGTCGGATTGATCCTCTGCGCTTGCAAGTGTTGTTTCCGGACGGGGAGTCGCAGTTGATCAGCGTCAGAGATTTACATCTCTTGGAGCTCTTATGGCAGCGGGCAGGTTTGGCAGTAACCCGGGATGAACTCTATAACCGCGGTTGGGGTCATGCCCATCTCCCCAATAGTCGAGCACTCGATCAGTATATGGTGGGGTTGCGTGCTCGCTTGCGTGACACGGCCGACTCAAAAGAAGCGCTGATTATCAGTGTGCGTGGGGTGGGGTACCGCTACACGGGTAGCAAAAGCTGACGGTTGTTCGGTTTGCAATGCCCCGGTTGCTCAAAACAAAAAAGCCCGATCAATGATCGGGCTTTTTGATGCGTGCTCTGAACTCAGGAATGCAGTTCTTCGCAGGCAAACAGGGTGTTTTCCAGCAGTTTGGCGCGAGTCATTGGGCCAACGCCACCAGGAACCGGAGTGATAAAACCAGCGCGCTCGGCGGCGGTGTCGAAATCAATATCACCAACCAGCTTGCCTTCGGCGCCGCGGTTAATACCCACGTCAATAACCAGTGCACCTGGCTTGATCCATTCGCTGTTGACGATGCCAGGTTTGCCTACTGCCACAACCAGCAAATCAGCCTCGCCAACGTGGTGTTGCAGATTGGCAGTAAAGCGGTGGCAAGTAGTAACGGTGCAGCCGCGCAGCAACAGTTCGAGGCTCATTGGACGGCCAACGATATTGGAAGCACCAACGACAACGGCGTGCATGCCTTTGATATCCACGCCAGTGGCATCCAGCAGATCAATAACACCTGCAGGGGTGCAAGGGCGCAGCATTGGAATGCGCTGAGCCAGGCGACCCATGTTGAACGGATGGAAGCCATCAACGTCTTTCTTCGGGTCGATGCGCTCCAGAATTTCGGAAGAGCTCAATCCGGCTGGCAGTGGCAGCTGAACCAGAATGCCGTCAACAGTAGCGTCCTGGTTCAGTTCTTCGATCAGATCCAGCAATTCCTGCTGTGTGGTAGTTTCTGGCAAATCATATGCCTTGCTGATAATGCCGACCTGCTCGCAGTCGCGACGCTTGTGCGCCACATATACCTGGGATGCCGGGTCTGTACCCACCAGGATGACGGCGAGGCCAGGGGCGCGAAGACCTTTTTCCAGGCGTGCATCCACGCGGGTGCGAATTTCTTCGCGAATGGCCTTGGCCTTGGCGTTGCCGTCAATCAGCTTTGCAGTCATGTAAGTAGGAACCTGTCAAAAATCATCAAAGGCCGCAATTTTCGCATGCGTTTGCAACTATGCAAAGAGCGCGGGCGGTAATCGTCACATTCAGGAGTGTAGTGGATACTGTTCTCACTGCATCCCGAGAGATAAAGCACCATAAAACGATAATGTTGCAGTCGTGGGTGGTGTGGCTTCAGGTGGCGGTAGTGGATTTTGCTCTTTGAGAAAAATTTGAGCAGGTTCCTCTTTATCATTTCTACGTAATAAGCGGGGAGGCCTGGCCCTGTTGTGTATCACCGGCTTTTACACTGCGGATTTTCATGCAATATCCGTTGCAACTGTTTGTTTTATAACCAAAAACATGAAATTTAAGGTTTTTTGGATTTTTTTGAAAAAAGTCGTTGACGACCCGGTAATGCATCCGTAATATGCGCATCACTTGCTCGGGGCAGCTCAGCAAGTTGCAAGAAACGGGGTATAGCGCAGTCTGGTAGCGCGCCTGGTTTGGGACCAGGATGTCGGGAGTTCGAATCTCTCTACCCCGACCACTCTCTTCGGATGGTGGCTCCATGCGCCCGTAGCTCAACAGGATAGAGCATCGGCCTTCTAAGCCGAGGGTTGCAGGTTCAAGCCCTGCCGGGTGCGCCAGTTTTGGTGCAGTCAGCAGCGATGTGGTGGCCGTAGCTCAGTTGGTAGAGTCCAGGATTGTGATTCCTGTTGTCGTGGGTTCGAACCCCATCGGCCACCCCACTTTAAACCTCGCTTACAGCGCGTGTGGGATTTGATCGCAAAAGCGATCTTGCAGTAAAGTTTCAACCTGCTCAGTTTTCTGATCAGGCGTAAAAACGGGGTATAGCGCAGTCTGGTAGCGCGCCTGGTTTGGGACCAGGATGTCGGGAGTTCGAATCTCTCTACCCCGACCACTTCCTTCGGATAGTGGCTTCATGCGCCCGTAGCTCAATCGGATAGAGCATCGGCCTTCTAAGCCGAGGGTTGCAGGTTCAAGCCCTGCCGGGTGCGCCATAGGCGTAACCAGCAGCGATGTGGTGGCCGTAGCTCAGTTGGTAGAGTCCAGGATTGTGATTCCTGTTGTCGTGGGTTCGAACCCCATCGGCCACCCCACTTTAAACCTCGCTAGATGCATGAATAAAATGGCCTGACGAAAGTCGGGTTTTTCCGTTTCTGGTTCCCGCAAAATCCTCCTCCGCTTTTATTCTCGATACTTCTTTATGGCGTGATTGATCGCAGTTATCGGTCATTTATTCACGTTCGCCATTGGGCTATAATCCGCGGCTTTCCAAATTGACGTCCGACCAAGGTTGGCCGGCATGATCTGTAATACACTGAATCTGAGAGGCATCTATGCAAGTGTCCATCGCGACTACCTCTGGTCTTGAACGTTGTATGACCATTGGCGTCCCTGCTGCTGAAGTAGAACAAAAAGTAACAGCAGAGCTGAAGAAACTGGCCCGTGGCCGCCGCATCGACGGTTTCCGTCCAGGCAAGGTTCCTCCAGCAGTGATCAAGCGCCTGTTCGGCAAACAGGCTCGCTACGAAGCCATCTATCAGCAAATGCAACAGTCCTTCTTCGCCGCTGTTCAGGAGAACAACGTGAAGCTGGCTGGTATGCCTTACTTCGAACCAACTGTGGACGAAGATGGCAAGGATCTGGAATTCAAGGCTACTTACGAAGTTTACCCGGAAGTAACTCTGGGTGATTTCGCAGCTCTGCAAGTTGAACAGAAAACCGCTCAGGTTTCTGACGATGACGTAGAGAAGATGGTTGATACCCTGCGCAAGCAGAGCACTCGCTGGAGCGAGTCTTCTGAAGCAGCAGCTTCTGGCGACCGCGTAGTAATCGACTTTGAAGGTTTCATTGACGGTTCTGCATTCGAAGGTGGCAAAGCCAACGCTTACACTCTGGTGCTGGGCTCCAACTCCATGATTCCAGGCTTCGAAGATGGTCTGGTTGGCGCTGCTGCCGGTTCTGAAGTGACTTTGGACGTTACCTTCCCAGAGGGTTACCACAAGGAAGAGCTGAAAGGCAAACCAGCCCAGTTCAAGGTAAAAGTAAGCAAGGTTGAGAAGGGCGAGCTGCCAGTAATGGACTCCGAATTCTTCAAGTCCTTCGGTGTTGAGTCTTCTACTGAAGAAGAATTTCGCGCTGAAATCCGTTCCAACATGGAGCGTGAACTGAAGCGTGCTCTGCGCACCCTGACCAAGAACCAGGTTATCGAAGGCCTGAAAGCTGCCAACCCGATCGAAGTTCCAGCTGCCCTGATCAATCAGGAAGTTGATCGTCTGCGTCGCCAGGCTGTTCAGCAATTCGGTGGCGGTCAGCAATTTGACTTTAACCAGCTGCCAGCTGAAATCTTCAAGCCACAAGCTGAAAGCCGCGTCGTGGTTGGCCTGCTGATGAGCACTGCCATCGAAGCTGCTGACATGAAGCCGTCCGAAGAAAAAGTAAGCGAACTGATTGAAGAAATCGCCGCTACTTATCAGGAGCCGGAAGAAGTTCGCAACTACTACCTGAACAACGCTCAACAGAAGTCCCAGATCGAAGCTCTGGCTCTGGAAGAGCAACTGGTAGAGAAAATTCTGGCTGCGGCAGCCGTTACTGTGGTTGAAAGCAGCTATGAAGATGTCATTCGAGCTGCCAATGCTAACCAGTCTGCCTGATTGCTTGAGTGAAAGAGCCTGACAGACCGTCTGCCAATAGCTAGACTTGATAACAGTCACTTGGTACAAGTGACTGTTATTATAACTGTTGGTTGAATTGGATTAGTTGGGGACAAACGAATGAGCAATCACATCACTCACGGGGTAGATCAAAATCTGGTCAACGCCCTGATTCCGATGGTTGTGGAGCAAACTGCACGCGGTGAGCGCTCCTACGACATTTATTCTCGTCTGCTGAAAGAGCGGGTTATTTTCCTGGTAGGTCCTGTGGAAGATCACATGGCTAACCTGGTGGTTGCCCAGTTGCTGTTCCTGGAATCCGAAAATCCGGACAAAGACATCCACCTGTACATCAACTCTCCGGGCGGCTCCGTATCAGCCGGTCTGTCGATCTATGACACCATGCAGTTCATCAAACCAGATGTGAGCACCATGGTGATTGGTCAGGCGTGCAGTATGGGTGCGTTCCTGTTGGCCGCCGGTGCCAAAGGCAAGCGCTACAGCGTGCCTAACTCCCGCATCATGATTCACCAACCGAGTGGCGGTGCGCAGGGTCAGGCTACCGACATCCAGATCCAGGCAGCCAACATTCAGCACACCAAAGAGCGCCTGAACCGCATTATGGCGGAACACACTGGCCAGAGTTACGACCGTATTGCAGCCGATACCGAGCGTGACAACTTCATGACTGCAGCCGCTGCTCTTGAGTACGGATTGATCGACAAGGTCCTGACCCATCGCGGCCAGTAATAATTTCGACCTGAAGTGCATCTGCGGGCTTGAAACCTGTCCCGCAGGCACCTATATATTGAAGCTTGAAGCTATGTTCCAGAATGAGGCAGTCGAATGACCGACGATACTAAAGGCAAGGGCGAAGACGGCGGTAAGCTGCTGTACTGTTCCTTCTGCGGAAAAAGTCAGCATGAAGTTCGCAAGCTGATTGCCGGGCCTTCGGTGTTCATCTGCGATGAGTGTGTCGATTTGTGTAACGACATCATTCGTGAAGAAGTGCAGGAAGCAGACACCAAGGGCAAGTCCGACAAGTTGCCAACTCCCCGGGAAATCAAACAGACCCTGGATGAATACGTTATCGGTCAGGACAAAGCCAAGATTGTCCTCGCGGTGGCGGTGTACAACCATTACAAACGTCTGCGTTATGGCGATCGCAAGTCTGCTGACGTCGAGTTGTCCAAAAGCAACATCTTGCTGATTGGCCCAACCGGTAGTGGCAAAACCCTGCTGGCCGAGACCATGGCGCGACTGCTGAACGTACCATTCACCATCGCTGATGCCACCACACTGACCGAGGCCGGTTATGTAGGCGAAGACGTTGAAAATATTATCCAGAAGCTGCTGCAGAAGTGTGACTATGATGTGGAACGTGCCCAGCGCGGTATCGTTTACATCGACGAAATCGACAAGATTTCTCGCAAGTCTGACAACCCGTCTATCACCCGTGATGTGTCGGGCGAAGGCGTGCAGCAGGCTCTGCTGAAACTGATCGAAGGCACTGTGGCTTCTGTTCCGCCACAGGGTGGTCGCAAGCATCCTCAGCAAGAATTTCTGCAAGTGGATACTTCAAACATCCTGTTTATCTGTGGTGGTGCTTTTGCCGGTCTGGATCAAATTATTCGCGATCGTTCCGAGCGCAGTAGTATTGGTTTCTCGGCCACTGTAAAAGGTAAAGAAGATCAGAAGTCGATCGGGCAGGCCCTGAAAGAAGTGGAGCCGGTTGACCTGGTGAAATTCGGTCTGATTCCGGAATTCATCGGTCGTCTGCCAGTGCTTGCTACTCTGGAAGAGCTGGACAAGGATGCCCTGATCCGCATCCTGACGGAACCTAAAAACTCTCTGGTTCGCCAGTTCCAGACACTCTTCGAAATGGAAGATGTTGAACTGGAAGTTCGCGATGCGGCACTGGAAGCCATTGCCACTTGTGCAATGGAGCGTAAGACTGGCGCGCGTGGTCTGCGTTCGATTCTGGAAGCTGCACTGCTGGAGACCATGTATATGGTTCCATCGGAAGATCACGTCACCAAAGTGGTGATTGAAGAAAATGTGATCACTGGTGGCGCTGAGCCGATCATCATTTACGATGGCGCTGACATGGCGAAGGCTTCATCAAGTTCCGAGTGAACCTGATAGCTAACAGACCAAAGGAGCCAATGGCTCCTTTTCCTTCCTCTGTTCCTTGTTTTTCCGGGCATCCGCCCCCAATCTGAGAACAGAGCTTTGTACCAGAGTGCTGATCTGATGAATCAAGAAGTCCTTCCCCTGTTACCGCTACGCGATGTAGTGGTATTCCCTGCGATGGTGATCCCTCTGTTTGTTGGTCGTGAAAAATCGATCAATGCGCTTGAAGAAGCTATGGCAGGTGAAAAACGCATCATGCTGGTTGCCCAGAAAGATGCCTCTCATGATTCCCCGGGTATCGATGATCTGCATCCGGTAGGTACCGTCGCTACTATTCTGCAGCTGTTGCGCTTGCCGGATGGCACCGTCAAGGTGCTGGTAGAAGGTGAGGCTCGCGCCTACCTGGACCAGCTGATTGACGAAGAAGAAATGTTCCACGGTGATGTTCGTATTGCTGCCAGTGAAGAGCTGACCGAGCGTGAAAACGAAGCACTGATTCGCTCTCTGACCGGGCACTTTGAACAGTATGTTCAGCTGTCCAAGAAGGTTCCGAGCGAAGTGCTGGCCAGCATTTCTGGCATCGAAGACATTACTCGTCTGACGGATACTATTGCCGCCCATATCTCCCTGAAACTGGAGGAGAAGCAAAACGTTCTTGAGATGTTTGATCCACGCGATCGCGTTGAACATCTTATGGAGCTGATGGAGTCCGAAATGGATCTGCTGAAGGTCGAGAAGCGTATTCGCGGCCGTGTCAAAAAGCAGATGGAGAAGAGTCAGCGCGAGTACTACCTGAACGAACAGATGAAGGCCATCCAGAAAGAGCTGGGTGAGCTTGAAGAAGGTGGCAATGAATTTGATGAGCTGACCCAGAAGATCGAAACAGTTGGCCTGACGGCCGAAGCTCGAGAGAAAGCCGAAGCAGAGCTGCGCAAGCTGCGTATGATGTCGCCGATGTCGGCAGAAGCATCCGTGGTGCGCGGATACCTCGATTGGCTGCTGAACCTGCCATGGAAGAAGCGTACTCGCCTGAATCACGATCTGGCTCGTGCGCGTGAGATTCTGGATGCGGATCACTTCGGTCTTGAGGAAGTGAAAGAACGTATCCTTGAGTACCTCGCCGTACAAAACCGCGTGAAGAAAGTGAAAGGCGCTGTGCTGTGTCTGGTAGGGCCGCCAGGGGTTGGTAAAACCTCTCTGGGCAAATCCATTGCCCGCGCTACCAATCGCCAGTTCACTCGTATGGCGTTGGGTGGTGTTCGTGATGAGGCTGAGATCCGTGGTCACCGTCGCACCTATATTGGCTCCATGCCAGGCAAGCTGGTTCAGCGCATGACCAAGGTCGGCGTTCGTAACCCACTGTTCCTGCTGGATGAAATAGACAAGATGGGTATGGATCACCGTGGTGATCCGGCGTCGGCGCTGTTGGAAGTTCTGGATCCGGAACAAAACAGCACTTTTGCTGATCACTATCTGGAAGTTGATTACGACCTGTCCGATATCATGTTCGTGTGTACATCAAACAGCATGAACATTCCAGGTCCGCTGCTGGATCGTATGGAGATCATACGGATTCCGGGTTACACCGAAGACGAGAAGGTCAGCATCGCTCAGCGTTATTTGCTGCCAAAACAGATCAAACAGAATGGTCTGAAAGATGGTGAGATCAAGGTTTCCGAAGATCGCCTGCGTGAAATCATTCGCCTGTACACCCGTGAAGCGGGGGTGCGTAGCCTTGAGCGTGAAGTGGCCAAGTTGTGTCGTCGAGTGGTGAAAGCCAACATGCTGGATGGCACAACTGCAACCCGGGAAATCACTTCCGGATTGCTGGAAGATTACCTTGGTGTGCCTCGCTTCCGTTATGGACTGGCGGGTGTGAAAAATGAAATTGGACAAGTGACTGGTCTGGCCTGGACCTCGGTTGGTGGTGAGCTACTGACGCTGGAAGCTGCCGCTACGCCTGGTAAGGGTCGTATTATCAAAACCGGTTCTCTTGGTGACGTTATGCAGGAATCCATCCAGGCCGCTCTGACAGTCGTCAGAAGTCGTGCTGAAGGCATGGGTGTTCCAGTGGATTTCTTTGACAAGAAAGATATTCACGTCCACGTTCCGGAGGGCGCAACTCCAAAAGACGGCCCAAGTGCCGGTATTGGTATGGCAACTGCTCTGGCATCCGTTATGACTGGTATTCCGGTCAAGGCGGAAGTGGCAATGACTGGCGAAATCACTTTGCGTGGTAAAGTGTTGGCTATTGGTGGTCTGAAAGAAAAACTTCTGGCTGCTCACCGTGGTGGTATCAAGACTGTGATTATTCCGCGGGAAAACGAAAAGGATTTGCGCGATATTCCTGCGAATATCAAACAGGACCTTACTGTTATTCCTGTAGACTGGATTGACGAAGTTCTGGATCTGGCTCTTGAGTCTACTCCGGAAGCGGCTGTAGCTCCCGTGATTCCTACGGATGACACGGGAAACGTGAAGGATGAAACTAGTCGACCTAACACCCACTGAGTCGGCTTGACGCTGTATAGCCCAGTTGGTATAAATCGACGCTCTTGAATTTCCTGTAGCGATCGCCCAGTCGCATAACAAGAATTTAATATTGCGCACAGAGTGAGGGGATAAGTGTGAACAAGTCTGAGTTAATCGACGCAATCGCAGCTTCTGCTGATATTCCGAAAGCAGCTGCTGGTCGCGCGCTGGATGCGATGATTGAAAGCATCGGCAATGCGTTAAAAGAGGGTGATCAGGTTGCTCTGGTCGGATTTGGTACTTTCCTGGTGAAAGAGCGCGCTGAGCGCACTGGTCGCAATCCGCAGACCGGCAACCCAATCCAGATCAAGGCCGCCAAAGTTCCTGGCTTCAAGCCAGGCAAAGCGCTGAAAGACGCCGTTCAGTAAGCACACCATCGGAATGACCGCTCAGGTGGTTCATTTCGCCAGGAATCGGAATCAGGTGCTGGCCCGATTGGTACCTGATCGGTTCATGTAAAAAGAGCGCATCCTGGATGCGCTTTTTTTATGTTGAAGTAGCGTTAGAGTGGAGGAAGCATGCTTCAGACAATGCGCGACAATGCCCAGGGTATCGTCGCCAAGTTCATCGTATTTTTTATCATTTTCGTATTTGCCCTCTGGGGTGTCGAAAGCATCGTAAACCTTGGCAGTGGCTCCGAACCGCTGGCTCAGGTTGGCGGGCAGGAAATTACGGAAGTGGAAGTTCAGCGTGCCGTTGAACAACAGAAGGCAACACTGCGTCGCCAGTTTGGCGAACAGTTTGATGAAAGCCTGTTTAATGATGGTGTGCTGCGTCAGAGCGCTATCGAACAGCTGATTCAACGTAAAGTGCAGCTGGTCAAGGCTCATGAGATGGGCTTGTATGCTTCTCCAGCACAGATCGACGAAGCCATCGTAACCATCCCGGCATTCCAGCTGGATGGCAATTTCAACAAGGAACAGTTCCGCAGCATTCTGGCCATGAACGGCTGGACTCCGCTGACATTCCGCGAAAACCTCTCTCAGGACATCATTGTTAACCAGCTGAATGCCGCTGTGGTACAGACCACTATTGCCGCTCCTTATCAGGTGCGTCTGAATGCGATGCTGGACGGTGAGATGCGTACTGTATCCTGGGTTCAGCTGAACGCTCGTGATCTGACCAATGGCATCACGCTGAGTGATGATGAAGTTCAGGCCAGCTACGAAGCTACCAAGAATCTGTACCAAACTCCTGAAACCGTTTCTATCCGTTATGTAGGCTTCAACCGCAAGGATGTTGCCGCCAAGATGGAGGTGACCGAAGACGAGCTGAAACAGGCGTACAACGACTACCTGACCCAGCTGAAAGATAAAGAGCAGCGTAACGCCAGTCACATCCTGATCGAAGTGAATGACAAGCGTGATGATGCGGCTGCTCAGGCGCTGGCTGCTGATATCGAAAAACGCATTGCTGGCGGTGAAGACTTTGCCAAGCTGGCGACTGAGTTCTCCGATGATATCGGCACTCGTAACCAGGGTGGTGAGCTGGGCTTCGCGGCTCGCGGTGCTTATGTAGAAGCTTTCGATAACGTACTGTTCGGTATGGAAGAAGGTACTGTGTCTGAGCCGGTGAAAACCGAGTTCGGTTACCACATCATCAAGCTGATGGGTGTAAAAGCTGCCGATGCCGCATCTCTGGATGACAAGCGTGAAGAGCTGAGCGCGTGGATTCGCGACGAGAAAGCCCAGCAGCACATTGCTGAGCAAACTCAGGAGCTGACCAACATTGCCTTCTCTGCTTCTGGTGTCAACGATATCGCTGACGCACTTGGTCTGAAAGCAGAAGTCAGCGCGCCTTTTACTCGTGATGCGGGTGAAGGTATTGCGGCTGATGCCAAGGTTCGTGAAGAAGCCTTCGCTGATAACGTGCTGCTGGATCACGAAACCAGTCAGGTAGTTGAAACCGACAGTGGTGTTTACGTATTTGCGGTTGAAGAACACAAAGAAGCTGAAGTTCAGCCATTGGCTGAGGTTCGCAACCGTGTTGAAACTCGCCTGAAGCGTGAAAAAGCTCTGGAGCTGGCGCATCAGCGTGCTGATGCCATTGTGAAAGGTTCTGGTGATGCGCCTGAATGGAAATCGGTTTCTGTGAACTTCCGTCAGAGCAGTGATCTGCCACGTGAAGCTCAGGCGCGTGCTTTTGCTATGGCAAAAGGCGCTGTTGAAGCGGTTGACGTAAACGGTGGTGTGGCGGTTGTGCGTGTTGATGCGGTTCAGGTTCCAGAAATGGCTGACCTGACTGCAAGCGATGATGGCAAGATGTCACAGCTGAGTCGTATCAGCCGTCAGGGAATGATCAGCTTCCGCAAGTGGGCTGAAGCCAATACCGAGATCAAGCGCCCAGGCGCCTGATAACGTGTGGCAATAAAAAAACCGGCCTTGGCCGGTTTTTTTATGTCTGCCAATTCTGCTGCGTGTAGGCGACAGCTGACAGAAACAACAAACAGACATAAACAACAAGGCCGGGATAATCCCGGCCTTGTTGTTGGTGCAAGTCTTACATGTTTGGATAGTTCGGGCCGCCGCCGCCTTCTGGAGTTACCCAGGTAATGTTCTGCAGAGGGTCCTTGATGTCGCAGGTCTTGCAGTGCACGCAGTTCTGAGAGTTGATCTGGAAGCGCTTGCCGGCTTCGTCTTCAACTACTTCGTACACGCCTGCCGGGCAGTAACGCTGCGCTGGCTCGTTCCACTTCTTGAGGTTGATCTCCAGTGGAATGGAGCTGTCAGCCAGCTTCAGGTGGCATGGCTGGTCTTCAGCGTGGTTCACGTTGGCGATAAACACTGAGTCCAGTTTACTGAAGCTGAGCTTGCCATCCGGTTTCGGATAGTTGATCGGGGTGCATTCAGCCGCAGGTTTCAGCATTTCATGATCAGGGTGGGTGTCGTGCAGGGTAACCGGCAACGCCATGATGTTCTGATCAATAAAGTTGAAAGCGCCACCGCCGAAGGTGCCGAATTTGTGCATGGCCGGGCCGAAGTTACGGCTGCGGTGCAGTTCTTTCCAGGCCCATGACGCTTCAAAGTTGCCTGCGAACTCAGTCAGCTCGTCATTGCCACGACCTGCGGTCAGGGCCGGAATCAGGCTGTCGGCAGCCACCATGCCACTCTTCATGGCCGTGTGAACGCCCTTGATCTTGGCAAAGTTCAGGGTGCCAGCATCGCAGCCGATCAGCAGACCGCCCGGGAAGGTCATTTTAGGCAAGCAGTTCAGGCCGCCTTTGGTAATGGCACGCGCACCGTAAGAAACACGATTGCCACCTTCCAGGTATTGCTTCACCAGCGGATGGTGTTTCATGCGCTGGAATTCATCAAACGGGCTGACGTGCGGGTTGGAGTAGGAGAGGTCGGTGATCAGCCCCACCAGCACCTGGTTGTTCTCGGCGTGGTACAGGAAGAAACCGCCTGATGAGCCAGACTCTGACAGAGGCCAGCCTGCGCCGTGCATAACCAGACCTTCCTTGTGTTTGGAAGGATCGATATCCCACAGTTCCTTGATGCCAATGCCATAGTGCTGAGGATCACGGCCTGCGTCGAGGTTGAATTCCTTGATCAGCTTTTTGCCCAGATGGCCACGGCAGCCTTCGCCGAACAGGGTGTAACGGGCACGCAGTTCCATACCTGGAGTGTAGGTGTCTTTTTCTTCGCCTTCAGCGCTGATACCCATATCACCAGTAATGATGCCCTTAACAACACCTTCTTCTATAATAACGTCCGCAGCCGGGAAGCCAGGGTAGATTTCAACACCCAGCGCTTCGGCTTGCTCGCCCAGCCAACGGCAAAGGTTGCCAACGGAGACAATGTAGTTGCCATCGTTGTGCATCGGCTTTGGAATCAGGAAGCCAGGAGTTTTGACAGAAGCGGTGTCACTGGTCAGGAAGTACACTTCATCAGAAGTCACTTCAGTATTCAGTGGTGCGCCCATGTTCTTCCAGTCCGGGAACAACTCATTCAGGGCGCGGGGTTCAATCACTGCACCCGACAGAATGTGTGCGCCGATTTCAGAGCCTTTTTCAACCAGGCAAACTGAAACTTCAGTACCGGCTGCTTCTGCAGCCTGCTTGATACGGCAGGCAGCGGCCAACCCTGACGGGCCGGCACCAACGATGACGACGTCGTACTCCATCACATCACGTTGCATGTGAATCTCTCCTCTATTTATTAATAAGGCGGGAGTGAGAAACTGTGTGGCAGGGCAATCATTGCCTGCCGTGTCTAATCCGGGCGTGCCTGTGCAAGGGCCATAACGGGATATGGCGGGCGCCACCTTCGGTGGAAAGGCGGCATTATACGGTCGTCGTGGGCTCAGGCAACCTGCGGCCTGAAGAATACTGCCATTTTGGAAACAAAGAAAAGCCACTATTGACGCTAAAGTAAAAGATCAGAATAATCTGACCGTTACACATGCCCCGAATGACGATGTTTCATCACGTCTCCTGTGGTTGGCGGGCTTTTTGAATCAACCCTATACAAACAGAGGAATCTATGAAGGTTCTCGTCGCTGTAAAACGCGTGATCGACTACAACGTCAAGGTGCGCGTAAAGGCCGATAACACTGATGTTGATCTGAGCAACGTCAAGATGGCCATGAACCCATTCTGTGAAATCGCCGTCGAAGAAGCCGTACGCCTGAAAGAAAAAGGCATCGCGTCTGAAATCGTGGTGGTTTCCATCGGTCCTAAAACCGCTCAGGAACAGATTCGTACCGCCCTCGCCCTGGGCGCTGATCGCGGCATCCT
>NZ_JAPNOA010000054.1 GCF_026626885.1 Parathalassolituus penaei | reverse complement strand
GCCATTTTGGGTGATTAGCTCAGCTGGGAGAGCATCTGCCTTACAAGCAGAGGGTCGGCGGTTCGATCCCGTCATCACCCACCAATCATTGCCTGACAACAATGATTTTGCAGTACAGAGTGACACGAAGCGGACTGGTAGTTCAGTTGGTTAGAATACCGGCCTGTCACGCCGGGGGTCGCGGGTTCGAGCCCCGTCCAGTCCGCCATCTTTACTTGAATGCCAAACATTCAAGCTTGCCAAAAGCAGCTGATATCAGAACATCCTGTTTTCTGATTCAGGTATCAACAATACCCTCATCCTGCCAATCGCAATTTACCGTTTACACTTTCTATTGGCGTCTGCCAGATAACCATTCGAAGCGTTGTAGACCTGTTTTCTGTTTTACCTGGTTCATTTTTATCACTATCAAGCTTTCTGAAACCTCACCGTTTCCCACCTGTACGTTCCTGACCATACTGTCAGCACCACTTTTGAACAGCATCGTACGATCACCTGTTCACGCGCACCAAAATCGCGCAACAAGATCTGTGCATCCCGAATACTGACCAAGGATTCGCTGAAACCCGCCAGGTATTTCCGCCATTCATACTTCTGTCACACAGCTCGGCTACCATGCCTGCAGCCTGGAAAGAGGGCCGAATCGGCCAAAATGGAACTACCGGGTGTTTCAAATGTCCCATTAGAAGTCACAAAAATGTGACATGGCACGCCAAGTGCTAAAGGGATTATTGGATAAGCCAGAAAATGTCGTTATAAGAAAACGACAATAACAAAGGAGAAATGGATATGTCCGACTACACTGAAGAGCTGCTCGATTTCGGATTCGATGAATACGATGACGACGTTGATGACGCAGTAGAGATGTAAATCTGCCGCAAGACTGCCTGCGCAGGTGTGAGACCCAGGGTACTTCCCCACGGGCCACACCGGGGCGGTCGACAAGCATTACCCTTCCGTAACACCCCGCCCCGCTTTATTTCCTCTGATTGAGCTACCGAACGTCTTTAACGAATGCCTCAGGCATCAAAGCCATCAGCATTTTTGTGCTCGGAATTGACGACCGTAGAAGCAACAGAACCAGAAGCCTCGTCACCATCAACAAAATCAGCCAGAAAACGGTAAGCCAGCGACAGGGTCACCAGCGAAAACAGTGTCATCAGGTATGTACCGAATGACGCAAACAGACGCAGCACAATGTGATCGGTGAAATACATCGCCAGAAACGGCGAAGACAGCAACACAGGCAGAATCCAGACAACCAGCACCAAACGGGAGCCATTACCATCACTCAACTCCCAGGCGCGGCGCAAACTGCTTTCACGCCCCATCGCGATTTCCGGCAGACCAACTGACACCCGGGCAGTCACGTACAAAGCCACCATCAGGCCAGCAACCGCAGCCGCAGCCACCATCTGCTTACCAAGAATCATCGCCACGATAAGCATCACCAGACTGACGATACCCGCAAAGATAAAGCCGATCATAAAACCACGACGCAGATACAGGGTTTCGGCACGTCGCCATACACCTGGCTGCATCATGGCGGCGTTAGGGGTCAGGGTAAACCGGTGGACCGAGGTCGCAAACACAATGCTCACCATCAGAGACAGAATCATCGGCAAAAACTGGAGTGTAGAACCCTGCTCCAGAAAAACACTGCTGCCCCAATCGATCAGAGCCAGCACCAACATTACCGGAAGAAAACGGGACAGCAGAATCTGACGCTTGGCCATCAGACTCCAGATAGCATCCTTCATCACTTCCACTACAGGAAGTTCAACATCCAGTCCTTTGGGGCTTTTCATAATCAACACCTGCGAAATTTATAATCAACACCTGAACAAGCTGTCAGAAGCCGGGCAAGTATACCCTGCCCGGCAAACAGGACGAATCAGATGGCAGGTGGAATCTCACCGTGGATGCGCTGATGGCGCTGGCGAATATGCTCTGGTCGCAACAGGATGCTGGTCAACGCTGGTAACAGAATCAACGCCCCCAACATGTTCCAGATAAACATAAAGGTCAGCAGAATCCCCATATCCGCCTGGAAACGGATAGGAGAAAAAATCCAGGTTGCCACCCCAATCGCCAGCGTAACCCCGGTAAAACTGACCGCCTTGCCAGTAGAACAGAGAGTCTCCAGATAGGCTTCGCGCAGGTTTTTGCCATCAATCAGCATCGCCTCCAGGCGGTTGTAAATGTAGATACCGTAATCCACACCAATCCCCACCCCCAGCGCAATTACTGGCAAGGTCGCGACTTTTACACCAATCCCCAGCCAGGTCATCAGCGCCTGACTCAGAATCGACGTCAACGCCAGTGGAATCAGAATGCAGGAAACCGCAGGCAACGAGCGGAAGGTCAGCAAACACAGAGCAAAAACCACCAGATACACAAAGATCAGCATTCGGTTCTGGGCGTCACCAATCACCTCGTTAGTGGCCGCTTCAATACCAGCATTACCGGCCGCCAGCTGGAAACGAACCGGCACGGACTCCAGTTTGCCAGACGCAATCGCCGACTGGATGTCGTCCGGGCGCATACCAAAGAACACATCGTCGACCTGATCATCAAAGCGGGCTTTGAACTGCTGTACTTCCGCCACAACACGTTCAAGGGTTTCGGCTTTATGGTCGTTCAGATACAGCACCACCGGCGCCATCGAACAATTCCCATTCAGCAGACTGCCCGGTGCACGCTGTACCGACGTATTAAGAATGGTCTGGTTACGAGACAGGGCAAACCATTTGATATTGCCTTCGTTCATGGCTTTTGTGACCAGTTTGGAAACCGATACCAGAGACACACCAGACTGTACGCCGGGGACGTTTTTCATGTGCCACATAAAGCGGTCCATAACGTCCATCACCTTGAAGCTGTTACACATCTCGATGGGGGTTTCGACCATCACCACCAGAATGTCGGAACTGGTTGAGAAATGCTCAACCATATAATCATTGTCGAGGTTATAACGGGAGTCGGCACGTAACTCCGGTGCGCCCGGATCAAGATCACCGATTTTTAACCCTTTGCTGTACTGATACCCAACCACCGCCAGCACCAGAGACGCAATCAGTACCGGCAAGGCCAGTCGTCTGTCCGCAAAACCGGACAGCACACGCCACAGAGCCGGAATTGTTGCGGCACCGCGTCGGGCATGCTCAACACCCCGCGGCGAAATCCCGACCCAGGACATCACCACCGGCAACAGCACCAGATTGGTAATGATGATCATGGCCACACCAACAGATGCCGATATTGCCAGCTCCTGAATCACGCCAATATCGATAAACAGCAGGGTCAGAAAGCCCATGGCATCGCTCAGCAGCGCCAGCATCCCCGGCACATACAATCCGCGAAATGCCTTACGCGCCGCCCACAAACTGTTTTCACCGACTCCAGCGTGCAAGGCAATACTGTTTATCACCTGCACGGCATGGCTGATACCAATCGCAAACACCAGAAACGGCACCAGTACCGAGTACAGATCAATACTGAACCCCAACAATGCCAGCGCCCCCAGCTGCCAAACCACAGCAATCAGAGAAGCCAGAACTGGCACCAGGGTGCCGCGCCAGCAACGCGAGTACCAATACAACAAGGCGGTTGTCATCAGCATCGCAGCCAGGAAGAAATAACCGATCGCAACTGCACCATCCATCAGGTCGCCCAGTTTTTTCGGCACCCCGGTGATGTAGATAGCAATCTGCTCGTTCTGGTAACGATCACGAACCTGAGCTTCCAGAAGATGTGACAACTGCTGATAGTCCAGCTTCTCACCGGTTTCAGCATTCACTGCCAGCAAAGGCACATCAATAATGGATGATCCAAAATCATTGGCGACCAGTCGACCGACCTGGCCGGATTTCAGAACATTCTCCCGCACCGTTTCAACGCTGGCAGCACTGCCGTCGTAGTCTGGTGGAATCACCGGACCGCCCTGAAAGCCCTCTTCGGTAACTTCCGTCCAGCGAGTGTTGGGCGTCCAGAGTGACTGCAATGCCGAGCGATCGACCCCGGCAATAAAAAAGACATCGTCGGTAATCTTGTTGAGCGTTTGCAGATAGGAGGCTTCAAAAATACTGCCATTGCGGGCTGCCACGGCAATTCGCACACTGGCAACGCCACCTTTGAGATCATCCTTGTGTTTCAGATAGCTCTGCACAAACGGATGCTGCAGCGGGATGTATTTTTCGATGCTGGAATCAAGGCGGATGCGGGTCAGACCAAACATAAACACCAGAGTAATCAGCACCAGTAATGCCATAACCACATGACGACGCCCGAACAACAGGCGTTCAAGAAATGGCTCCGACTCCGGTGAAATCAGGAAATGTTCGGGCTCACTGTAACGCTGATTATTGGGCTGCATGAGCACTCTCCTGTACTGGCATCATCCGGGCGTCGGTTGTTTCTCCTTGAGGATTCACCAGCACCAGACCACCTTCGCCTGCAACCAGATAACCATTATTCACAACCGCAACAGCGGCCATGCTTTTACTACCCGCCAGTGTTTTTTCATCCTGCACCGAGCCATCAGTCCCCAGATGCAACAAGGCACCGCCATTTCCCACCAACAGCAGAGAACCGTCATCGAGACTCGTTGAAGCATTAAAAGTCTGGTCACCTTCATGATCGATTTCCTGCCATTCTCCCGAGTCATCGAGGCGGAACAGGTGCCCACGCAGACCGGCCAGAATCCGGTAATCACCAGCACGGTTCAGATCAAACAGTGAACCTTCATACGGGGACTCAACCGCTTCCCAGTGTTCGCCGGCATCACTGGATCGGAATAACAGGCCACTCTCACCGCCCAGCCACCATTCATTGGCACTGATGGCACGAACAAAGTTGAGGTGAAAACGATCCGGATTATTGATTCGGGAAGAGGCCTCTTCCCAGGTTTGGCCACCGTTATGGGTTATAAACAATGAGCCATAGGCACCAACAGCCATCCCTGTGTTGAGATCCTGAAACTGGATATCGAGGCAAGGGCGAGTGGAACCGGATTGCAAATCGTAACGGGCATCATCGAGGGCAAAATTCGCCGACTCCACCAGCGCCTCAGCATCCGTGGTGTCATCGCCATTGTCCTCCAGCTCAGCAAGGCTCGCTTCGGCGTCAGCCAGTTGCTGTTCAGCGGCAGCCACAACGGCCTTGTTGGCCAGAAATCCATCAAACTGCCGCAACCAGCTGGCACCGCCATCCGCCGTCGCCAGAATCACACCGTCGTGACCACAGGCCCAACCGTGGTTCTCGTCAACAAACGCCACCGATGTCAGGGTAACCCGCACCGGCACCGAAGCCTGCTGCCACTGCAACCCGGCCTTATCAGACAGCAGAATATTGCCGTAAGCCCCTACCGCAACCAGATTATCGCCACGGCGAGCAACATCCAGAACCAATGCCTGGTTAGCCAGTGACGCGGTTTCAGCGGGAGTATCCAGCGGATCGGTCCAACCAGCCTGAACGGACTGAACGGGCCACAAGGCGGCGACCAGCAGCGCCAGTGCGCCAGAAGTAATAGACCCGCCCCAACGGCCGCATCGCCGGTCATCGGAGTGATTGCGGAAAGAGTACATCTCGAACCCCATTTATTGTTGTTATCTGTCAGCTGCCGGGCTTTTGTGTCCACCGTGACATGGATGCAGGTAGCACGCCCCTTTTATTGAGTTTTTGGCACTTGTTTATATCCAGCAATCCAATAATCTCATTTGGCTGACAGTTTGCCAATCCGTGAGCATCTATTGTTCAAGCACCAGCCACTTTGGCGACTCGCCCGTCACCGGCCAGCCAATCGCTGCATAGCTACCTGCTAGCAAATCAATACTGAGTTCAGCCACCGAAACCACTGCGGGCAGTTCATACCAGCACACGGGTAACGCCAGGTTAAAACGCCACAAATGGCCATCGCCGTCGTAAAGATCAGCCATCAAAATGGCCGAGCTGTCTTCATCAATATAGAACACCCGCTTCTGATAGAGACCGTGTGCGCCTTTGCGCAACACACCATCCACCAGCCGCACGCGATGTTTTTCGAATCGAACATGCGCCATCGACGGATGGCGGCCGGGTATCAGCTCGGGTAATTGCTGCAGATTCTGGTTATACGGCACATACATTTCGCGACTACCCAGCAGGGTCCAGACATAATCCGCGGGATTGGCACTGAACATGTCGCGATCTTCAGAAGCCGGGAAATTGGCTTGCCATTCCGCCGGATAAGCACCACGCTCATCCCGCTTCACACCACTGCGGGTATTCGCTATCTCCGACATACTGAAACCATTCGCGACCAGATCACGGGTAAATATCGGCTCAGTTGCCTGCGGACGATGCAAATGACTGTAAAACGGAATTTTTTCGTCCAGCTGCCAGCGTAAGCGCCGCCAACCGGAAGCAGAGGGTTGCCAGTCTTCAACAACCGCTGTGCGGCCATAACCACGCCAGCGCGACAGATGATTCCAGACCAGCTCCTGCCCGGTTTGTGCCAGAGGGAAAATAATACCGCCCTGGGCGAACTGACCGTACAGAAGCCCACGGTCCATCTGCACCCGCACGGCATTACGATAAATGGCATCGTAAACCGCATCCGGAGCAGCAGCAGAGCGGCGAGTCGGATACACAGAAATTTCGAAGAAATCCGGGTTTTGCTGAAACAGACTCTGCAAACCGGTGGCCAGAAACTGGCGATATTGCTGCCAGTTATCACCATTGATGACGAGAATGGACTGATCACTCTCGTAGGGTGACACCCGTTCAGAGCCCGCAGCCGCCGCAGGCGGAGGCATACGCACCCCACCCCGCCATGGCGGAATATCCACACCGTTGCCAGCCGGATTGGCCGCCAGAGGAGTCAGTTGGGATAACAGATGCTGGCCACCATCCAGATGCGCCGACACACCACTCGGCATGTCCTGCGCCTGAACGCCAGCCAGCAGAAAGAAACTGGCCAGCAGGCTGGCCAGATACACACGCATATCAGGCCAGAGACTTGCTGACCACCTCATACACGTCCGGAGACAGATCCTGTGTTGCGGCAATACGCTCCAGCTGGGCACGCATCAGTGCCGACAGAACCGGAACCAGACGACGCCATTTGGTCAGCGGCGTCAGCAAACGGGATGCAATTTGCGGGTTGGTCGCGTTCAGACGAATCACCGCATCCGCCAGCCATACGTAACCAGCACCATCGGTACGGTGGAAGTTACACAGAGCCTGGTTGGCAAACGCACCCACCACCGAACGAATCTTGTTCGGGTTACGCCAGTCGAACGCTTCGTGTGACAACAGACGGCTGACGTGTTCCAGCGTGCCGGTCTCGGCCGAGCCCGACTGCACCGACAGCCACTGATTCACCACCAGCACGTCCTGTTTCCATTGCTGGTAAAACGCATCCAGAGAACGCTGGGCCAGTTCAGCGTCACCGCTGTTCACCAGAGCCACCAACGCCGCCATCTGATCAGTCATATTGTCAGCGGTTTCAAACTGACGCATGGCCATGTTCAGACCAGCGTCGGAAGCCTCACACCAGTAACTCAGCGCCAGATTCTTGAGAGCTCGGGCTGTCATCTGTGCCGGTTCCGGACGGTATTCGCCGTGTTGCAGCAGACGCTGGTAACAGGCAGCAAATTCGTCTTTCAGGGCCATCGCCAGCGCCAGGCGCACGCGTTTGCGGCCAAGGTGAATCGCCTGTGGATCGACCACATCACGGAACTCGGAGACATAAGCCTCGGATGGCAACGTCAGCAAGTAACTGACCATGGCAGCATCCAGAGTGCTATCCGCCAGCAAACCCGCCAGTACAGCACGGGCCTTGGCAGGCAATTCAAACTCACTGCGTTCCGCCTGGGCGATCCAGTTCAGCATCAGGCGCTGACCGGCATCCCAGCGGTTAAAACCATCGTTGTCGTGTTGCAGACGGAACAACAACTCGTCGTCAGTCTGTTGCATCTCAACCCGCACCGGCGCCGAGAAATCGCGGAACAGCGACAGCACCGGCTTTTCAGTCAGACCGGAGAACACAAAGGTCTGCTCCGCTTCAGTCAGGTGCAGCACCTGACTGGAAGCCGTCCAGGTTGCGAGGCCATCAGCATTCACCGCCGGACTCACATTCACAGGCATATCGTTGCCCTGACTGTCGATCAGGCCCATCTGAACCGGAATCCACATAGCCTTTTTGGCGGTTTGCCCCGGCGTATCCGGGCATGACTGACGCAGGGTCAGATGCAGCTCACCAACATCGCCACGATATTCACTGCTGGCTGACACCACCGGAGTACCAGCCTGTTTGTACCAGAGACGGAACTGGGTCAGATCCACCCCGTTGGCATCTTCCATCGCTTTGACGAAATCATAGATGGTCACGGCCTGACCATCGTGGCGATCGAAGTACAGGTCGGTGCCCTTGCGGAAACCGTCCTTACCAAGAATCTTGTGCAACATCCCCACCACTTCCGCACCCTTTTCATAGATGGTAACGGTATAAAAGTTGGAGATCTCAATAAAGGAATCCGGCTGTACCGGGTGCGCCATCGGGCCGCCATCTTCGGCAAACTGCACGGTACGCATGATATTGGCGTCTTCAATACGCTTCACCGTCGCCGAGTGCATGTCGGCTGAGAAACAGGCATCACGGAATACGGTAAAACCTTCTTTCAGGCTCAGCTGGAACCAGTCGCGGCAGGTAACACGGTTACCACTCCAGTTGTGGAAGTATTCGTGCGCAACAATGGATTCAATACGCTGGTAAGCCGCATCGGTCGCCGTGGCCGGATTCGCCAGCACACAGGACGAGTTGAAAATATTGAGGCCCTTGTTTTCCATGGCGCCCATGTTGAAGTCATCCACCGCCACGATCATGAAAATATCCAGATCGTACTCACGGCCATACACCTCTTCGTCCCAACGCATGGAGCGTTTCAGCGCATCCAGGGCATATTCGGTCTTGGTGATGTTTTGTGGTTCAACAAAAATCTTCAGGGCAACGTTACGACCCCCCATGGTGGTGAAGGTATCTTCCTTGCACAGCAGATCCCCGGCCACCAGCGCGAACAGGTAGGCTGGTTTGCGGTGCGGATCATGCCAGGTCACCTTGCGACGACCATTTTCCAGAATCTCATCCGCTACACAGTTACCGTTGGAGAGCATGACCGGGTAACGGCTGCCATCGGCCACAATCGCCGTGGTGAATACAGACATCACGTCCGGACGATCCAGATACCAGGTAATCCGGCGGAAGCCTTCGGCTTCACACTGGGTGCAATACATGCTGCCGGAACGGTACAGACCTTCCAGCGCGGTATTCTGTTCAGGCTGAATACGGGTGTGAATTTCCAGCACCGGATTCTCACCCAACCCACTCAGGAACAGGGAATCACCTTCGATACGGTATTCATCCGCTGCCAATACACGACCATCAATCCGGATTTCCAGAGTTTCCAGCTGCTGACCATCCAGACGCAAACTGCCGTCAGCAGTCAGGCTCTGGTTACGTTGCAATTGCAGACGGCTGTATACATCGGTGTAACCGTCTTGCAGCTCAAACGTCAGACCGGTTTCGACAATCCAGTACGCCGGTTGCTGGTAGTCCTTGAGGAAAATGCTCTTCGGTTGTGCTTCGCGCATGGCTCTCATTCCTTAATCATAATTGGCCACCGGTTTCCCATTGCGGCCTGAAATCCGACTCAGTCGTCGTGCAACGCAACGCTGAGTTCATAACTGTTATATTTGCGCAGATTAATCACGCCGCTATCCAGGATCAGGTACTGGCCCTTGATCCCCAACAAACGCCCGCTCACCACTGGCGTTTTTTCCGGGTTAAGGCTGGCCACCTTCACCGGATATTGCAGCACCGGATACTCAAACTGCAGTGGCTGCGGCAACAGCCACTCAATACCTGCTCCATCACTGTCGTCGACACCGGTTTCCTGTAGCAAGGCTACCAAAGGTCGCGCGGCTTCCCCCAGATCAAGATCAGGATTTTGCCCCTTCAGCATGGTGCGCCAGTTGGTCTTGTCCGGTACATGCTGCCGCAACCGGCTTTCAATCAAACCCGACAAACGCCGACTGCTGACCCGGGCGATACACATCCCCTGCACCGCGCCCTGATCGAGCCAACGCACCGGCACCTGCCCTTCCCGGGTAATCCCCACCTTGATACCCGACGAATTGGCCAGATAAACAAAATGTGGCCGGAAACAGACCTCTTCCGCCCATTGCGGTTCCCGACAGGTCCCCTGAGCGTAATGACACAACTCAGGGCTCATCATACAGCGGTCACAGGCTGCCAGTTTGCTGAAGCAGGGATAACAGTAGCCCTGGCTGAAACTCTGGCGCGTTTGACGTCCACAATTACAGCAGAATATCCGCCCACTGAACGCCAGTTCGATTCGTTGGCCCAGCCACGAAGTTAATGGCTGACGCTGTTCGTCGAGGCGCAAATCATAGGAAACGTCGTGAATATTGCCAGAAGGGCGAAGAGTGGCGTGGGCCGCCATCTTGCGCAGCAGGCCCGCCATCCGGATGGACATAAAATCGACCGGTTACTGGATAGTCAGGGTCTGGACGTGGTCATCACGACCAATCTTGTCGACGTTGCCACTGGAGCAGGCACCACCGACATAACCAACACGCTGCTCCATTGGCACATCGTGCAGCATTTCATAATGCAACAAGGCTTCCATGCAGAGTTCACGCTGACCCGGCTGCAGGTCCACACCGTTTGGCCAACGGCCCAGTGCCACTGCGTTTTTCAGGTTTTCATATACTTCAGGGGTCAGGGATTTGATCAGATCCTGCAATGTCATAACTCACCTCGGGGCTTTTCCGGTCGACGCCATACCGACCACAGGGCCGCAAGTATAAACCCTGCAAGCAATCCGCCAAAATGGGCACCGTGTGCAGTACCGGTCATACCGGGGAAAACACTGTCGAGCACCAGGCTCAGAAACAGGAATCCGACCATCATGGGCAACAGCATCGGCGGAATCGGATAACGGATTTTCTGATGCTGACGCCAGCCAATCCAGCCCAATAACCCCATGGTGACGCCTGATGCACCGGCAAATCCAGGCCCCGCAAACCACCACTGCACCATGGATGACAACACCGCTGTCAGCATGGCTACCACCAGCAATACCCGCCCACCATCACGGCGCTCTATCGCTCGTCCGAGAATCCACCACCAGAGTCCATTAAAGACCAGATGAGGCAACGACAGGTGCAGCAATGCTGGCAGAAAAAAAGCCACCACACCGATATCGGCATAGGCCGACAGGCTGAAGCGCTGATCGGGCCACAAATCGGCACCCGGCATCGTCCATGGCTCCCATGCACTGGAAACCTGCATCCACAGGAAAATCCCGCTCAGAAGCAGCAGCACCAGCAGGGTTACCGGAATTTGCGCAAGAGTGACAATAAATCGTGACAGGGGTTTGACAGCCGGAGCCTGCGCTTCAGGCAATTGCCCTTCGCGCCACTGGCCAATCCAGATACGCACCTGAGGAATGTCTTCCCGGCGCGCCAGAAACAGATGTTGCTGGCCATTGATTTCGACAACCCGGTGGCCAATCCGGTGCGCCCACAACAGGCGCGTCACCGGGCCAAGATCAATCTCGGGCCCGGCAACCAATACAAGAAGGGGTTCCATCAGCGTTCGTGTTTCTCCACCCGCACCCAGGCAAATTTGCTGGGTTGCAAATGATGCTCGGTATCCATGCGGTAGGCAACCAGACGACCGTATTTCACCGCGCTGTAGTCAAGGCAGGCGATGTTATGGCCCAGCGGTGCCGGAATACCGGACATCCAGTAGTGGCCTATAAACAACGGTTTTTCATCCGGCCCATAAAACAACAACTGACGTTTTTCATGCTCTTCCAGCAGACGATATTGCAGATCTTCCGGCAATGGGTCTGGCTGGAAAATCACATCGTTGTAATGATGCGGTTCGGTTTCCCAGAACTTGGTTCGGAAAAACTGACGCACAAAACCGTCACTAGCAGTCATACTGCGCCCATCCGGTAACTTCAGCGAGGTTCCACGCAGGGTGCGGTCCAGGAACTGATACAGGAAGGTGCCGGTATCCACCGACTCCACCAGCATGTCGCGGTGAATCTGGTTACCACCGTAACGAGCGACAAATTCGTCGATCATGGCCTGATCCCAACAAGCGTGAACCACCCGGAAGTGATCCAGCTCGAGATACAACGGCCGTTCGAGGAACCAGCCCAGAAACTCATCCAACTCGCTCTGATGATTGGCGAACTGCTCAAGGGTCTGCTCAACAATACGGGTATTGCGCGGCGTGTGTTCCCGCAGATACGGCTGACGCATACCGGCGGGAGCCGGGGTCAGATAGGTCATCAGATTGTATTCATGATTCCCCATCACCATATCGGCGTAACCATTTTCGACCATGTCGCGCACAATATGACAGGCCAGACGAATGTTAGGGCCACGATCCACCAGATCGCCAACAAAAATAGCCTTGCGACGGGCATGCTGATACACGCCATTACGCTTGCTATAACCGAGTTGTTCCAGCAGTTCGATGAGTGTTTCACCACAACCGTGGATATCACCGATCAGATCGTAGCCCTGATGCATTCTCAATCTCCGAGATTACTGCTCCACCCCAGCTTGGTGCGACAAATCTCGTAGAAATTATGCCCCTTGGGATGAATCAACTTGAGCTTGTGAGCCTTCTTGCGAATGGTGATGGTGTCACCGGGCGCACAAGGAATATGGGTCTGGCCATCACAGCTGACGGTTGGATAGATATCCAGATCACCATCAATGTGAATCTTGATCTCGCTCTTGCCGTCCACCACGATCGGGCGACTCGACAAGGTATGCGGGAACATCGGCACCAGAACCAGAGCATCCAGCTTCGGATGCATGATTGGACCACCACCGGACAATGAGTAGGCGGTCGAACCGGTCGGGGTCGATACAATCAGACCATCCGAACGCAGGTTGTAAACGTACTGACCTTCGATATACAGATCGAACGCAATCATCCGCGCCGACTTGCCAGGGTGCAGCACCACATCATTCAGAGCAGCAGCGGCACCAATCGGATTACCGTCACGCTTCACTTCGGCATCCAGCAGGAATCGCAACTCGCTGGTGTACTGACCATCCAGTACGGCCTTCACTTCATCACACATGTTGTCATCGGGACTGATGTCGGTCAGAAACCCGAGACGGCCACGGTTAATACCGAGAACCGGAATATGGTATTTCGCCAATGCCCGGGCAGCTCCCAACAGACTGCCGTCTCCGCCCACCACAATCACCAGATCGCAGATTTCACCCAGCAGGTTAACCTTGCTGACCTGCATGTTATGGCCGGGGATAACCTCGGCGATGCGGTCGTCCAGAATCACGTAGTAACCTTCTTCGGTCAGAAACCGGGACAATCGCTTGACGGTTTCAATGACCTTGTTACTGTTCAGACGACCGATAATGCCGATGTTGCGGAACTCTTCCATCACCTTAACCCAAGTCGTTGTTATTGATCCGATCCTGCGCCCAAACGGCTGCTCCTGCCGGGTTCCGGCAAGCGGAACCGGACTGCAGGACCCATGCGGCAAACCCGATAAATGGGCATTTCCGCCAGCGCCGTTATAACACACAGACCGGTAAAACGCTTGTTAACTACCACTATGCAAAGCTGTCACACCCTGTTGCAACGGGCGACTCATCAGCAAGAACGAGACCGCCTCTGGAGCCTTTATGGCCCGTCGCTGATCCGTGACTGCGACCGCTCGCTACAGACTGACTGGCTCAACGACCTGTTACAACTGGACGTTGGCACTAGTTTTCCTGTGAGACAGGACAATATCGACCAGACCAGCGGCAAAAATCGCCGTCTTGGCCATTATTTCGAGTCGCTTTGGCAACAATCGCTGCATCGTGCTGGCTGGCGTTTTGAAGCCGGTCTGCGTATTGGCGACCGTCAACACACCCTTGGCGAACTGGATCTGCTGTTTGAGCAACCGGATGGCAACCACTGGCATATCGAGCTGGCGCTGAAGTTTTTTCTGGCTGGCCCGAATGGCTGGGTCGGCCCTGATAGCCGCGACCCCCTGAATAACAAACTCGCCCGCCTGTTCGACCACCAGCTGTTGTTACCCCATCGCCCCGACGTCAGCACCTGGCTGGCAGAACGTGGCTGGAACCATCTGCAGTCACAGGCAATTGTTCGCGGATGCCTGTTTTATCCAGCCCATCCGCAAGCCGTGCCACCATTACCAGACGGCATCAACCCTGATCACTGGCGAGGTTACTGGACCCACTGGCCCAACGGTCGTGAACACCTGTCAGAAGGATTATGGTACGTACTCGACAAGGCGTTCTGGTGCAGTCCGGCCCATGTCGCGTTTGGCATCAGCAATCAGACGCTGTACCAGTATCTCGATCTGCACTTTCGCCATGTTGGCATTCCGGTCTGTGTGGTTCGGGTTGAGGAACTGGCAGGAGCAGGTTTTATCGAACAGGAACGCTGGATGCTGGTAAATGAGGATTGGCCAACCAGGATTCGATAGTGGCCTGACCAGACCAACTCAATCCCACCGCCCTCCGTCCCTGCAAACCACCGCCGTGTACCAGCAAAATACGCGGCTCCACGCCACTTTGGGTTTGTAGCCACTGCTCAAGCGCCGCCAGCAGTCGTACGCCGTATACCGGATCAAGTGGCAGCCCCAGGGCATCATAACGTTCCAGCAGCTCCCGCAACTCGGGTGACAAACGGCCAAACGGCATGTCGCATGAATCCACAAACTGATAGTTGCCGTCCGGATAACTCGTGCGCCAGCTCGTTTCCAGCTCGCCCTGATCAGCAACGGTATGCACCAGCATCAGGCGGGGCTGTGCAGGCAAAACCGGCAAAACCATTCGCGCGGTAGTGCCACTGCCGGTTGCCAGCCAGACCTGATCGTAGCCGCCACACAGTTCGGCCAGAGCCTGTGCCGCCTTACTGGTACCAGCCACCTCAGCCCGATCAACAGACGCCTCCTGCCAGGGCGCCAGCGCACCGCCCTCGCCGATCCAGACCGCCCCGAGGGACTGCGCCCAATATTGCTGAAAGTCAGCCTCATACCGCTGGCGATACTGCTGGCGATCGAGGAATACCAGCTGCATGCCCAGCTTGCGGCAATCAGCCAGTGTCGGCGTCAACTCAACATTGGCATATCCGCGTACCAGCCCGGTAACGGGGATACCGCAGTGATAACCGATTGCAGCCAGAGCATGCAGGTGATTGGAATGCACACCACCCACCGACACCAGTGCCTGCGGATCCGGTAAACGTTCCAGAGCATCCAGTACCTTGAACAGCTTGTTGCCCGACAACAGAGGGTGAATGGCGTCCAGACGCAGAATATCGATTCCCGGACGCAAACCGGGCACCGGCTCAATCCGCGCAGCGGAACAGTGATTCCGGAAAAAATCGGCAAGACGGGAATACAGGGGCATAAAGGCAGTCAGTCGAAAGAAAACGGCAACGAGAATACCAGCCTTGGGACATTACTCTGACTGTCAGTATTTGCGTTTTTCATTAGGATCGAGCGGAATGCCGTGAGCATCCATATTCGGCTCAGCCTCTTTAGATAGCGCCCTCGACAGTTTGTCTTCCTTCACGACGCCACCACTGTACAAAGTAGCCGATCGGTGAGACAGGTCACGAATACGCTCATTCTTTTCGGGATATTGAATGTCGCATTCAATAAGCAATTTCTTCGCTGCTTTGTAGTACCCTCCAGCAGAAACAACATCGCCCCTCTCTGCGGCAAGATCTCCCTGAGCAACAAAAGTGTCCACCTCACGTTCAAGGAGAGTCAATCGCAAATAGCGTCGATACTCTGCCAATGTCGTTTCTGAAATAACTTTCTGTCGAGCCATAGCACCTAGCGATTTAAGAATGCGATTGAACTGTTGTTTAGCAAAACGAATCTCGCGATCACTTTTAAGAACCGGCCGAACCTCGCCATTAGCTTCAATTTTTGCACGAAGTGATTCTACTGTAGTCCCCGCTGAAGACTCTCCTGCAGCCGCTTCGGCCTCCTGCTGATCATTACGGCTTTCATATGGCAACGCATCCTCACTCAGCCGATACAGATGTTGCAGACGCTCCAGCACGACCATCTGCAATTCACGATGACCATCAATAATCACTAGTAACTCCAGTGCCTCTTTTAACTCATCCGCTTTCGAACGGATAAGCGCCGCCTGCAACCGTTGCGCCTGCTGTTTCTGCTGGTGACGGCCATAATAGACAAATCCGGACAATACCAGTGCAACTGGTAATGCCAGAGCTATGATCAGTCCAAGGGCGGACATTCGTCATCCTCCCCTGAATCGTAACTGCACATGCTGAACTGAGTACAAAGTGACTCCTCTGAACCTTTTGGAACTCATCAAAGTCTAGCAACAAATGCCCGTTATGCAGGGGCAGTAACAACCGACCGGAAACAGTCATGCTTGACCTGACCCTATGGTCTACCTATAAAGTGTCGGCTCAGCAGGAGCTGAACCAAACCAAGAACTAAGGGTTACACCGAATTTATGGGCAAATCGCTGGTAATTGTGGAGTCGCCGGCCAAGGCGAAAACCATCAACAAATATCTGGGCAAGGACTTTATTGTGAAGTCCAGTATCGGCCATATCCGCGATTTGCCTGCCTCAGGTTCCGGTACTCCAACCGATCCGAAAGAACGTGCCCGTCAGGCTGCCCTGACCCGCAAAATGTCCCCGACTGAAAAAGCCGAGTACAAACAGCGCAAGGCGCGTGAGCAACTGGTAAACCGCATGGGGGTCGACCCCGATAACGGCTGGGCCGCCAATTACCAGATTTTGCCCGGTAAGGAAAAAGTCGTTGATGAACTCAAGCGTCTGGCTCGTGAAGCCGACAAGGTCTATCTGGCAACGGACTTGGACCGCGAGGGAGAAGCCATCGCCTGGCACCTTCGTGAGATCATCGGCGGCAAAGACGAACAGTATCGTCGAGTGGTATTCAACGAGATCACCAAAAAAGCCATTCAGAAAGCGTTTGAAGAACCTTCAGACCTTAACATGAACCGCGTTAACGCCCAGCAGGCGCGTCGCTTCCTCGACCGCGTGGTGGGCTTTATGCTGTCACCGCTGCTGTGGGCCAAAATTGCTCGCGGCCTGTCAGCCGGACGTGTGCAATCCGTTGCGGTACGCCTGATTGTTGAGCGCGAGCGTGAAATCCGCGCTTTTATTCCGGAAGAATACTGGGAAGCCTGGGCCAACCTGGCAACCATCAGTGGCGAAGTGCTGCGTGCCGAAGTGGTTCGTTACAAGGGTGAAGAATTCCGCCCGACCAGCGAAACCGCCACCATGGCGCTGATGCAACAACTGGAAAAACTGCCATTTGCCATCAGCAAGCGTGAAGACAAGCCAACCAGTTCCAAACCTGCTGCACCTTTTATTACCTCAACCCTGCAGCAGGCCGCCAGCACCCGTCTGGGCTTTGGCGTGAAGAAAACCATGACCTTGGCGCAGCGTCTGTACGAAGCCGGTTACATCACCTACATGCGTACCGACTCAACCAACCTGAGCCAGGACGCCGTCAGCAGCGTACGAGACTACATCCTGGCCAAACTGGGTGATGCCTACCTGCCAGCCGAACCACGCCTGTACAGCTCCAAGGAAGGCGCCCAGGAAGCGCACGAAGCGATTCGTCCGTCCGACGTTCATCTGCGTGCTGCCGACCTTGCCGGTATGGAACCGGATGCACAACGTCTATACGACCTGATATGGCGTCGATTTGTTGCCTGTCAAACCGCTGATGCCCAGTTCACCAGTACCAGCATCACCACTCAAGCGGGCGATTTCGAACTGAAATCCCGTGGCCGCGTGATCCGTTTTGATGGTCACCTGAAAGTGCTGAACTCCGGTGGCAAGGACGAAGACGTACTGCTGCCCGACGTATCCGAAGGCGAAAAACTGCAACTGGCCGAGCTGCAACCGAAACAGCATTTCACCAAACCAGCCCCGCGCTTCTCGGAAGCCGCACTGGTTAAAGAACTCGAAAAACGTGGCATTGGTCGTCCATCTACTTACGCATCGATTATCTCCACCATCCAGGAGCGTGGTTACGTCAGCCTCAAGGGCCGTCGTTTTTACGCTGAAAAGATGGGTGACATTGTTACCAGCCGTCTGGTTGAAAACTTCGACGACCTGATGGACTACAGCTTCACCGCCACCATGGAAGAGAAGCTCGACCATATTGCCGAGGGCGACAGCAATTGGACAGGTGTTCTGGACGAATTTTACGAAGGTTTCCAGCACAAGCTGGATGCCGCCGAACAGGATTCTGGCATGCGCCCGAACAACCCGGTCGACACCGATATTCCGTGCCCGGCCTGTGGTCGTCATATGCAGATTCGTAACGGCTCTACCGGTGTATTCCTCGGTTGTTCCGGTTATTCACTGCCACCAAAAGAGCGCTGCACCCAGACCCTGAACCTGGTCGCAGGCGACGAAGCAGTGCCTGCAGATGACGATGAAGAAGCCGAAAGCCGCCTGCTGATGCACAAGCGTCGCTGCTCCATCTGTGACGCTGCCATGGAAAGCTACCTGCTCGACGATCATCGCAAACTGCACATCTGTGGTAACAACCCGGACTGCTCGGGCTTTGAAGTTGAAACAGGCCAGTTCCGTATCAAGGGTTACGATGGTCCAACTATCGAATGCGACAAGTGTGGCAGCGAAATGCAGCTGCGCTCCGGCCGTTTTGGCAAGTACTTCGGATGCACCAATACCGAATGTAAAAACACTCGCAAACTGTTGCGCAGTGGTGAAGCAGCTCCACCGAAGATGGACGCCATCCCGATGCCGGAACTCAAGTGCCTGAAAGTGGATGACACCTACGTTCTGCGTGACGGTGCTTCAGGTCTGTTCCTAGCGGCCAGCCAGTTCCCGAAAAACCGGGAAACCCGCCCGCCACTGGTGGCCGAATTGCTGCCGCATCAGGCTATTTTGCCCGAGAAATATCACTACTTGCTGGATGCACCACGTCAGGATGACCAAGGCAATCCAACCATTATACGTTACAGCCGCAAGAGCAAAGAGCAGTACGTCATGACCGAAACCGACGGCAAAGCGACTGGCTGGAGCGCCTGGTACAACGACGGCAAATGGGTAGAGGAAACGCGCAAAAAGAGCAGCAAAAAAGCCGCTGACGACGCGGGTGACGAGTAAAGATGTACGTTTTACCTCAGTATTCAGACTGAGATAAATTCCTCGAAAACTACAAAATTTGTGCGATTCGCAGACCACAAACCATTGCTACTGTGATGTCTCCAAACCCAGGGAGACAATCACATGCAATGGATCAAACAGCTCATCCGCACATCCCTGATCAGCGTATTACCAGTCACTGCCAGCATCGCATCCGCCGCTGGTGACCGAATCGCTGCCGCATCAGGCTATTCTGCCTGAGAATATCACTACCTGCTGGATGCACCACGTCAGGATGACCAGGGTAATCCAACCATTATCCGTTACAGTCTCAAGAGCAAAGAGCAGTACGTCATGACCGAAACCGACGGTAAGGCGACGGGCTGGAGCGCCTGGTACAACGACAGCAAATGGATCGAGGAAACGTGTAAAAAGAGCAGAAAAAAAGTCGCTGACGACGCGGGTGACGAGTAAAGATGTACGTTTTGCCTCAGTATTTAGACTGAGATAAATTCCTCGAAAACTACGAAATTTGTGCGATTCGCAAGACCACAAACCATTGCTACTGTGATGTCTCCAAACCCAAGGAGACAATCATATGCAATGGATCAAACAGCTCACCCGCACCTCCCTGATCAGCGTATTACTGGCCACTGCCAGCATCGCGTCCGCCGCTGACCAGACTCCCGCCAAACCACAAACGGTTGCCGCCGCGACCCCAGCCGCGGTTGCACCAACAGCGGCCACCGCAGCCGTTGCCCCTGCCGGTAAAGTGAATCTCAACAGCGCCAGCGCAGCCGAACTCAGTACATTGAACGGTATTGGTGCCGTCAAAGCGGAAGCCATTGTGCGTTTTCGTGAAGAACATGGACCGTTTAACAGTGTTGAAGATCTGACCGCCGTTAAAGGTATTGGCCAGGCTACACTGGAGAAAAACCGCAGCCTGGTAGTGGTTGAATAACCCGTTCAGAACAGAGCAAAACACGGGCGGCGATCACACCGCCCGGATGTCAGGAAGCTGGCCGGATTTGCCAATGCCCCAACAACCAGCGAGCCAATAACAAATACACCAGCCAGCACAAAACACCGGCAAACAGCACATCACTCAGGAAATGTCCGCCCTGGGTGATGCGCACCAGACTCACCAGACTGCCAACTCCAACCCCGGCCCACAACCAGACCCGACGGCGACTGACCCAGGCCAGCACCATCAGATAAAAGCCCATCGCCGCATGACCACTGACAAACGACTTGCACTTGCGATGGCACTCCTGATTGATCACAAATGCCGGCACCATCTGATAAGTCCCCTCAAACTCCACCACCTGACGCGGCCGTGGACGTTCAAAACCATCCTTGAAGATGCCGTGCACCAGCAGACCCGGCCCGAGCAACAGGGTCAGTAGCAAAAACATCCAGGTTCGACGACCGTTTTTTGGCAAACCACCCGGCACCCAGGTCAACCCAAGACAAATCAGCAACACCGGAATCAGCCAATACGGCAGATACCGAAACAAGCCATAAATGGATGTAGCAACCGCGCTGCTGTCGCCCAGCCACTGGTGATCCACGTAAAACCAGCTGCTTACCAGTAAATCCATTTGCGGAAACAGATAAAACAGCACCGCCAGAAGGATAAAAAATGCCAGCGTTACCAGCATGCAACGATCAGTCAGAAACATAGATTCCCCTTCAAAGAAGGCGGCAGGATACCGCCTTCCGATGTCTTCGCCCACCTTACGACGAATGCGAATCCGATGAGTTCGGTCTCAGAGTCGGCAATCGCAGAATATAAACCGTAACCCCCACACCAATCAGTGGCAGCAACACCCGGGCATAACGGGAATCGAGAATGAAAAACGCCGACAACAACAAGCTGCCCCACATCAGCAGGAGAGTGTAAACCTTGGCCTTGAGTGGCAATCCACTACCATCCAGATATCCCAGCACGTAAGGCCCCAGATGCGGATGTCCCAGCAGCCACTGATAAAACCGCCCGGATGTTCGAACAAAACAGGCAGCGGCCAGCAACAGAAACGGTGTAGTTGGCAGTAGCGGCAAAAAGATACCCACCACACCCAACACCACGGCTAACCAGCCGGTCGCCAGCAACAACCCGCGAATAATGGGGTTTTTCACCACCCCCGGCGCCTTACAATTATCCGCCTGTAGTGGCGGTTCCGATCCTTTCATACAAAATCTCCAGATCGCTGACTATCCCTCCGGGCATCAGTTGCCACCCCAAGGTACTGCCATGCAAAATACAGCCCGTTCATATTTCTATCACGGCAGGATCTTTCGACATGAAAACCACACTGGAACAATGGCGCATGTTCAAGGCAGTTGTTGACCATGGTGGTTATGCCCAGGCAGCCGAAGCCATTTTCAAAAGCCAGTCCACTATCAGTTATGGTGTGCACAAGCTGCAGGAGCAGCTGGGCGTTACCTTGCTCGAGATCGAAGGACGCAAAGCCATTCTGACGGAACCGGGCCGATTGCTGCTACAACGGGCTGAAAACCTGTTGAACCAGGCCGAATGCCTTGATCAACTGGCTGGACGCTTTCGGCAAGGGGTCGAACCTATCGTACGCCTGGCGACCGATATGATTTTCCCAAGCGAACGCCTGTTTCATGTACTCGAACAGTTTTCCCATGAGTTTCCGGATACTCGTATCGAACTGGAAGAGTTTGTGCTGAACGGTGGCAACGAGATGCTGGAACAAGGTGAAATCGACCTGCTGATCACCTCAGCGCTGCCCATGGGCGTGTCCGGCGCCGCCATTCATCGCGAACGTTTTATGCCGGTGAGTGCCCCTACTCACCCGCTCCAACAACTGTCAGAACTCGACTTCAGCGATCTCACTCACTGGCGCCAGGTAGTTCTGCGCGACAGCAGCCGCAAACATCGCCAGGACGCAGGCTGGCTCGGCTCTCATCAGCGCTGGACCGTTACTCACATCAATACCAGCCTGAACATCGTACGTCGCGGTCTGGCATTTGCCTGGTTGCCGGAAAGTCGCATTCAGGAAGACTTGCAAAGCGGACTTCTGCAGCCGCTGCCCATGAAAAACGAAGCCAGCCGTTTCGAAGAGCTGTTTCTGGTCACAGCCAGTCTGGCACCTGGTCCGGCAACCCGTCACCTTGCTGGCCTCCTGACCGCAGCCGGTAACCTCGACACACCGCGGTGAATCTCCGATTACACTGCCAATCCCCCACAAAGCAAAAAGCCACCCGTAGGTGTAATGCCGATCAGTTAGGTACTTTTAAACAGCCAGATCATTGATTTCCGAATTTGCCCAGCGCAGCTGGCTGCCCAAATGCCCATCTGGGCGAGCCGGGATTCACCGCAAGGCCAGTTGGCACAGGGATGTGCCTCTGGCCGGGGTCGAAACGCCGTTGTCGGTGAAAACCGGAAGCACGAACCCAGTCGGGCTAAGCAGGGGGAGGCCAGGCCGGCCGGGGGACAAGGTCCCCCATGAAGGCATACGGTAGAGCCAATTAACAAGCCGAACAGATCGTAACCAACCGATGCGGTAACGACGTTTAAGAATGCCGACGGGTGCTTAACTGGTCAGCATTAACCCGTAGGTGGCTTTTTCTTGCCCGCATTACTGCGGAGGACTGATTGGTGCAACGTAAGGACATTGCGGCAACTGGCTGCAGATCCAGAAATAACGGCCAGCAAACTCACCGGTGGTCGCCAGTGTCATTTTTAACGGTGACTGACAGCGCGGGCACAATGTCTGATGAGCATGATCCGCCGCGGTCTCTGAAAAACTGGCGGTTGACGATGCGTGCGCAGCAGCAGACTCACTCACCGCCGACGCAGTGGCAACGACCTCAGCATTGTGATCTTCGTTAACGACGTTGCTCTCTTGCTCATCATCAGCTTCGATCACCAGCTCAGCAATACTCGAACCTGCCGGTATAGCACCACTGCGCGCATCATCAATATAACCGTCCGCCTGGCCCGGCAGCAGATAGGTCACACGATCACGAATCTCCTTGATCGTATAACCACGCTTCATATCCACCAGCAAAATTGGCAAGTTCGCTGATTCTGCACATTTGCGCAGGATTTCACGCTGGATCTTGCGCAGACCTTCCCGCTCTCCAAGCCCATCAAGCTCAATCACACACACAACGGAAAAATCGCGAGAATCGCATAACACAAAGTCGAAGCGCTGGGTTGCCAGTTGCTCTGAAGCAAACTGCATTTCCTCAAAACTGAGGCTCGCTTTCGGATTGATAACGTCTGAAGCACGTACCTTGCAAAAAATCTCAGTACGATCGGAGACTGAAGCCTTCAGGTCTCCATAAAACAGACGTTCGATAGGAGACAGCAATGGGCCTCCTGCCATGTAAGGGTAACGCTCTCCCGCAGCAGAAGTTGCAATCTGGGCACTGGCATCGACTGCTGGACGTCGGATCTCATCTTCCGGAATAGAACTCGACTTGTTTTCTTCTGCAATCACTTGATGTTCAAAAGCCAACTGTGAAGCATCTCCGTTTTGCTGATCAGTTGGAGAATTATCACCTGATATAGCCGAAACGTCAGCTAGCTTATCATTCGAATTGTCCGACGAATTAACTTTTGTCGTAGCAGCAGATTCTGTTACCACAGGATCAACGCGTTCCGAAACAGGAATACTCGCCATCGCAGAAGAAACATTACCGGACTTGCTAGCAGAACGCTTTCCAACGACCGCCTGCACAATCACGAGCACGACTGACACCACCAATGCAATCAACACTAGCGCAATCAGCAGTACCAGTATTTCCAAAACATCCATAACAACAAAACCTCTTCACAGGCCAAATTGCCAATTAAACTGCCCTATTGGCAATCACTGGTCTGCCTTGCTTTTAACTCTCTGTTACTGACAAAACAGGCACCTGAATTCAGGCTGCATTACAGAGAACACTGCGGCCTATCGCTCTAAAGCCGGAATCCAGGAACCTTCTGAATAACCCGGTGTACGCTCTGGCTTATCGGGATTGTGATGAATAACGAAGCCGGTTTGATGGCATAGCGGGCTACGTCAAAAACCGGCGAGACCAAGTCATCACCATCCCGACAGCCCAGAAGGGCGCGAGCTGCAACGCATTTGAGCGGTGCAAAGTTATTCCTAGTATCTCTAGAGAATAATTATCACATCAACTACGATCATTAATTCATTACAGAAACAAGCTGTCTTTATAGGGACTCTTTGAAAACCTTGAACAACTCGCACGGGTACTACTTCAGTGCATGCGAGCAAGGTGACGAATGCAGCAACACGGATCAAACGCACTACAGCACTCGCGCAATGATAGCTGCGCAGAGTTATTCTGCGTGTCCCTAAACCAGAAGTGTTATGACTTGACAGTCTTGAACAGCAGCCAAGCTTTCTGGGTACATCAAGGTCTGTCACGCAAGCAGACATATGTTATGACAATAATAACATTAAAAAAATCAACCACCACACAGAAGCAGGCAAGCAATATATCAAAGGAAACATTACTGTTTTGCTGCAACAGGATGACTCCAAGAGATCATGGCCAAAGGCTGATTAAAACCCTCTACCAACTCTGTAGCATGATTTGACTTGTCTGATCACCGGCCAATCACAAGCCGGGTTTGATGATCAGCCTCAATCGGTATCGCCGAATCAGCACAATCTCTATAGCTACCGGAAGGCAAAGGGTTAAGGCCCCTCTGAATAACCCAGAGCCTGCTCTGGCTTATCGGGATGATCCCGCTGTGTCAGCATAGTTGTCCGATGATTTTTTCACCTTAAAACCTACAGTGGGCGGCCAGGAACTGGCCACCATTGAACGTCGCGAAGCCGTTCTGAATAAGCTTTTGCCACCTCACAAC